>NZ_JAFBDK010000012.1 GCF_016908195.1 Jeotgalibacillus terrae | reverse complement strand
TTTATGTGGATCTCGTATGGCAACGGTGGATCAAATGGATGTCATTGGTGGGTCAAAAAGATGGCAACACTGGATCTATCCCTTGGCTGTAGTCATTGGAAGATTTAATCTTTTCACTTGCCCGTTCTAGCATCTTATAAGGATTATAGATCACCTCATTTTTCCCCACTGCGAGAAATACCGGCATTGTAAGTTTTTCAAGCTCCTGATCCTTAAACAGTTTTGGCGGTGTCATTACATATTCCCATTGCACAAATTTTTGTCCGTTATAATATACTTCAAAAAGTTTTTGATTCTCAGGTTTTTTAATACTAGTCAGCCAATCGCAAAAATGCTTGATGACAATTGTTCTTGAAGGAATCATATTAGTAAAGAAAAGTCTGAAATAGAAGGAAATATTCATTCTTTTAATTGATGCTGCGGGTGAAAGTATAACGAGTGATTTTACTCTGTCAGGTTTTAGGCAGGCATAATTAATTGCATGCCATCCGCCATTTGAGTGACCGATAATTGATACGCTGGCAAATTGTAATTGGTCAAATACTTCTGTTATCCAGGAATCATAGTCTTCCCGCTCATTTAGATGCTCCTTTGTGTTACTCTGGTTAAACTCCCCTAAAACATCAATAAAGTAAAGTTCAAAATCATCAGCCAGTCTCTCTGCACACTTATACCATTCTAAAGAACTGAATCCAAAAGCATGAAAAAATACAAGCGGTTCTTTGCTTTGATCACCGGCAACGATGATTGATACATCACCAAATGATGTAGAAATTGTCTCCCGTTTAAATTGAACATCCCATAATTTAGTCATTTCATTATAAGCAGTCTGATAGATTTCATATCCTTCTTTGGATTTAAATCCTTTATATGCGTCTCCCACAATTCTCCCCCCTTTGCATTTATGTATACCCAAAAGTGCAAGATCTGAGCGAAAAAAATGTTATAACGCAAAAAAATTAATTAAAAACCCCTTAAAGCATTGAATGCTCTAAGGGGTTGAATATTAATACATTTCTAGATACTGTTCTCTCTCCCATGGGTGAACCTGTGTGCGGAACATATCCCATTCGATTTCCTTCGCTTCAACGAAGTGCTCAAAAATATGATCTCCAAGTCCGTCAATAATAACCTGGTCTTTTTTAAGCTCTTCAAGTGCTGCATAAAGCGTTCCAGGAAGATCTTTGATTCCTGCTTCTTCACGTTCCTCTTTATCCATCACGTAAATGTTTCTGTCGATAGATTCTGGTGGCGTTAAGCCGTTTTTGATTCCGTCAAGACCCGCTTTAAGCATAACAGCCATCGCAAGGTATGGGTTAGCGGACGGATCGACAGAGCGCACTTCAACTCGTGTACTCATACCTCTTGATGCCGGAATACGAACGAGCGGACTACGGTTTTGAGCTGACCATGCAATATAACATGGAGCTTCATAGCCAGGAACAAGACGCTTATATGAGTTAACTGTAGGATTAGTTACCGCCGTAAAACCTGACGCATGTTTAAGGACTCCAGCCATAAACTGCTTCATTGTCTCACTCAACTGGTTTTCACCATTCTCATCAAAGAAAGAGTTCTTACCATCTTTAAATAGAGACATATTAAAGTGCATACCAGATCCGTTTACACCAAATAATGGTTTAGGCATAAACGTTGCGTGAAGACCGTGCTTTCTGGCAATCGTTTTAACAACCAATTTAAATGTCTGAATGTCATCACACGCTGATACAGCATCTGCATATTTAAAATCGATTTCGTGCTGACCTGGTGCTACTTCATGGTGTGATGCTTCGATTTCAAAGCCCATTTTTTCAAGTTCGATTACAATATCACGTCGGCAGTTCTCACCAAGATCTGTTGGCGCTAGGTCAAAGTATCCGCCTTTATCGTTTAATTCAAGTGTCGGTTCACCGTTCACATCAAGCTTGAACAGGAAGAATTCCGGCTCAGGTCCAAGGTTAAAATCTGTAAATCCGAGCTCTTCCATCTCTTTAAGAACACGCTTCAGGTTATTACGAGGGTCCCCATCAAATGGAGTTCCGTCAGGGCTGTAAATATCACAAATCAATCTTGCAACTTTACCATCGCCAGCAGTCCATGGGAATACTACCCATGTATCAAGATCCGGGAAAAGATACATATCTGATTCCTCGATACGTACGAATCCTTCGATAGAAGAACCATCAAACATCATCTTATTGTCTAAAGCCTTTTCAAGCTGGCTTACAGGAATTTCAACATTTTTAATGGTACCAAGAATATCAGTAAACTGCAGTCTGATAAAGTTTACGTTTTGCTCTTTAGCCAATTTCATAACATCTTCTCTTGAATACTTACTCATTAATAATTCCTCCTGTTTTATGTAATTTTTAACGGAAAAATCTTGATAGATCTCCCGCTCGTAAATTGTTTTTGCTGTACTTACCATTACCCATCATTTCCTGTTTCAACAGTTTTTTCAGGTCGCTTTCTGATAAGTCAGGCTTTTTTGCACGTTTTTCTGCTTCGGCTTTTGTGCCATCCCCCAGGATCCGCTTAATACCAGCCATATTAACTCCCTGCTCAAGTAAATCTTTAATCTCAAGCAACTTGTCAATATCATTTAATGAAAATAGACGTCTGTTACCTTCTGTTCTGGCTGGAGATACTAAACCATGCTCTTCATAATAGCGAATCTGACGGGCGGTTAAATCGGCCAGCTGCATGACAGTCCCAATAGGAAATAGCGGCATGCTGCGTCTAATATCACTGCCCATCATACAACCCCTTTCTTGCTCGTCGACAACCTAACTATACAACATGTTAAATTTTCTGTCAACTACACGTGAGGTTTTATTACATAGAAATTTATTCACTATTTTTTTCTTCCCTGATTTCTAATGATATATGCATAAATTTAAAAACATTTTATTTTTTATTCAAAAAAAAGCAGAACTATCTATAGTTCTGCTGCGAAAAATGTATCTTTATTCCTGAAGCATTTTGTGAAGCGCCGCAGAAATTGCAATTTTAATATGCTCATAAGTTAAACCGCCCTGGATATAAGCGGCGTAGGGCGGTCTGAGCGGACCATCTGCTGACAGTTCAATACTTGAACCTTGAATAAATGTGCCGGCAGCCATAATGACATCGTCTTCATACCCGGGCATATAATCAGGATACGGTGTGAAATGTGAGTTGACCGGCGAAAATTCCTGTACACCCTGACAAAAAGCGATCATTTTATCTCTATCAGCAAATTCTACTGCCTGGATTAAGTCGGTTCTGTAAGCATCCCATGAAGGGGCAGTCTTTAAACCTGCTTCTTCTAGAAGTGCGGCAGTAAATACGGCTCCTTTTAAAGCCTGACTGACCACATGCGGTGCAAGGAAGAACCCCTGATACATTTCCTGTAATGCATTCAGACTGGCACCAGCTTCCGCTCCAATACCGGGCGACGTCATTCGATAAGCACATTTTTCAATCAGATCTTTTCTGCCTGCAATATAGCCGCCTGTCTTAGCAAGCCCCCCACCCGGATTTTTAATCAGAGAACCTGCAATCAGATCTGCTCCTGCTTCAATCGGCTCCTCTTTTTCAACAAACTCCCCGTAGCAATTATCCACAAAGATCACGACTTCAGGAAAGTTGGCTTTAATTTTCTTCACTGCATGACGGATTTCTTCAATCGTAATTGAAGGTCTTACAGCATACCCTTTAGAACGCTGAATACCCACAACTTTCGTATTTGATGTCATGTTATTCATAACAGCATCAAGATCAATCGCACCATCAGTAAGATCAGTCTGCTGATATGAAATACCAAAGTCTTTCAGGGACCCATTACCGTTACCTCTTAGACCGATAATTTCTTCCAGCGTGTCATAGGGTTTACCCGTTATATAATGCAGTTCATCTTCAGGTCTTAATACCCCAAAAAGCGCTATATTAATTGCATGGGTACCTGATATAATCTGGGGCCTGACGAGTGCAGCGTCTGCTTTAAATGTATCTGCATAAACCGCTTCAAGCGCATCCCTTCCCTGATCATCGTAGCCATAACCTGTTGTCGGATTAAAATGACTGTCGCTTATTTTCTGGTTTTTAAATGCCTGCAGCACTTTCAGCTGATTATATTCAGCTATGCGTTCAATTTCTTTGTGTTTATCTGAGATTTTCTCTTCAGCTTTATTTGTTAATTCAATCATTTCTTCTGTATAATATGTGTTTACATTCATTGAAATCTCCCTTTACCTTTTCCCTGCAAGCGGATGGTTCTCAGCTATAAATCCTTCAGCGATATAACATTCCTTATCTTCAAGAAAATCAAGTCTGACCAGCATACTTTCCTTTTTTAATTGAGCCAGAATCTTACCATCATCTGAAGCAATCATCATATGATAGGGTTTCAGTATCTGTTTTACTTCATGTTCTACCTTTTTCAATACTTTATGCTGCTCTTTTTTTGCTGCGCTCATTAACACAAATGGATCACTTGTATCAGCTACAAATGATTCTGTCAGTAAATCCTCTTTGTTATAAACAGTCATTCTCGGAATCTGCTCCATGTGAAGATCAGCGAGCAGCTTTTTTACTGTCGATTCGTGTTCAGCATGATTTTGATGAGAAGCATCGACGATATGAAGCAGTAAGTCTGCTTCATTCACTTCCTCTAATGTGGATCTGAACGAAGCAATTAACGAGGTAGGCAGATCTTTAATAAATCCTACAGTATCCGTCATGATCACTTCAAATCCGCTTGGCAGAACACATTTTCTTGATAAAGGATCGAGCGTGGCAAAGAGCTGATCCTCTTCATAGGAATCTGCATTAGTCAGCAGGTTAAACAGCGTGGATTTCCCTGCATTCGTATAACCGATTAAAGCCACTTGAAATGCCTGATTCTGCTTTCTCCGGTCACGATAGATCGCACGATGCCGGACAACCTGTTCCAGCCTCTTCTTTATTTCCCTGATTTCTCTTCTTATGTGACGTCTGTCAGTTTCAAGTTTTGTTTCACCAGGTCCCCTGGTACCAATCCCTCCACCTAGCCTTGACAGTTCGGTTCCCTGTCCTGCAAGCCTCGGCAGCATATATTCAAGCTGAGCGAGCTCTACCTGCAATTTACCTTCTTTGGATCTTGCACGCTGGGCAAAAATGTCCAGAATCAGCTGTGTTCTGTCAATTACTCTGGCCTCTAAAACTTCAGACAAATTTCTGTTTTGACTCGGTGAAAGTTCACTGTTAAATATAATCAGATCGGGCTGAAGCTCTTCAGCTGCCGCTGTCAGTTCTTCAAGTTTTCCTTTTCCAATATATGTAGCCGGGTGAACCTTGTCCATATTTTGAGTCACATTTAAGACTGAAACAGCACCTGCCGTTTCAGTTAATGCGTGTAATTCGTTCATTGATTCATTAAAATCATATTCTTCTCTATCAGTATTTACACCGACTAAAATCGCTTTTTCCAATTGCTTATCCAATCAAACACCCGCTTTCTATAATTATGTTAAAAGTTTTGAATGCTGCAGATTGAAATGCGTTCGATTCATGATACAATCAACTTTGGTTCAATTCAAGAGGAAGGGAGGATGATCATCAGTGACATGGGAAGTACTCAGCATGATTGGCACAATTGCATTTGCCATATCCGGGGCAATTATTGCTATGGAAGAGGAATATGATATTTTAGGGGTATATATCCTGGGGATCGTCACTGCGTTTGGCGGCGGTGCAATCAGAAATCTGCTGATTGGTGTTCCTGTAGCTGCACTATGGGAACAGGGGATGTTTTTCCAGGTGGCCCTTTTATCGATAACAGCTGTTTTTTTATTCCCTCATAACCTGCTGAAACACTGGAGACGATGGGGGAATATTTTTGATGCAATGGGCCTTGCAGCTTTTGCGATTCAGGGCGCACTGTACGCTGTTGAGATGAATCATCCTCTCAGTGCAGTCATTGTTGCCGCTGTTTTAACCGGTAGCGGAGGCGGCATCATACGGGATCTTCTCGCCGGAAGAAAGCCTCTCGTTTTGCGTGCTGAAATATATGCAGCATGGGCAATACTTGCAGGTTTTGCCGTGGGACTTGGTATCGCTTCAGAGCCATGGCAGCTTTATATACTATTTGTCATAACGACTGCCCTCAGAATCCTTTCATATCTATATAAATGGCGTCTGCCATTTAAATCTATTCATACAGCACCATCCTAAGCAGGACATCACTAGATCTCCTGCTTATTCTTTTTATATTCAGCCATTCCTTCCATCACGTCTTCTTCAGTAATCAGCATACAATCCTTTTTAGTAAGCGACTCATACTTTAATAGCCTGACTGCCTGCGCTCTGATGATACACTCGGTCAGATTCCTGACGAATCTGGCATTACCATCACTGCTGTCCTGTTCTCTGATCAGCTGCACCAGCCGTTCATTTGCAATCTTTGACATTTGATAATCTCTTTCACTGAACATACTGTTTGCAATCCTGTTAAGTTCATTAAGCCGGTAATCAGGAAAATAAAGAATATGAGAAAATCTGCTTTTCAGGCCAGTATTCATCTTAAGAAAACCTGTCATCTCCTTTTTGTAACCTGCCAGCACACAAATGAACTGCTCATTTTGATCCTCCATATGTTTAACCAATGTATCAATCGCTTCTCTTCCGAAGTCCTTTTCTCCCCCTCTTGAAAGAGAATACGCTTCATCAATAAACAAGACACCACCTTGCGCTTTTCTGATTAAGTCCCTTGTTTTTAGCGCAGTATGTCCAATGTATTCCCCTACAAGGTCAGCACGCTCAGCTTCCACCAGATGACCTTTTTCAATAATTTTCAGGTCTTTCAGGCATTTTGCCATAACTCTCGCTGCTGTTGTTTTGCCTGTTCCCGGATTTCCGTAAAACAGCATATGGTGCGTCTGGATATTAGTCTTCAAACCAAACTCTGCACGTTTTTGATTAATGACAGACCAGGCAGCTATCGATTTCAGGGCATCTTTCACCTGATCGAGCCCAGTAAAAGATTTAAAAGCCCGCTCAATGAGTGCACCTTCCTGACTTTCAGGCTGCTGAGATGAATGTTTCTGGCTTATGATAAATTTTACCTGCCCGTTCATAATTCACCCTCTTCTGAATGACTCAGTGATTCATTATATGAACAGGTTGAACTTCAATGATTAATGGAGCACAAATAAAAAAGAACGCCCCAGGGCGCCTTTTTTACTCTGCTTCAGTTTGAATGGCAACATTTTTAGAAGGAACAAATGTTGAGATTGCGTGTTTATAAACGAGTTGCTGCTTTCCTTCAGATTCCAGCATGACAGTAAAATTATCAAACGCCTTAATCTGACCCCGAATCTGAAAACCATTTAATAAAAATACAGTTACAAATGTATTTTCTTTTCGTAATTGATTTAAAACCTGATCCTGAATATTAACAGCTTGTTTCATCTGAGCGCCTCCTAAAATTGACTGTCTCTATATGTTCGCCTCAAATTACTAATTTCCTGCAAAATAATCAATTATTTCTTTAATCTTCTTTTCTCTGTTTTCAGTCATGTCAAACCACGTAAAGCGCATTTTGTTACGAAACCACGTTAATTGCCTCTTCGCATACCTTCTTGAATTCTGTTTAATCTTATCAACTGTCTGATCATAACCCATTTTACCTTCAAAGTAATCATAAAACTCTTTATAGCCAATCGCCTGTACAGAAGTTACTCCTCTGATACCGGCATCATAGAGATCCCTCACTTCAGCTTCTAGTCCTGACTGTATCATTAAATCAACCCTCAGGTTAATCCTCTCATACAAGACGTCTCTATCCATATCAAGGCCAATCAGCTCGTGATGAAAGAGAGGCTCAGGCTGCTGCTGTTCTTTTAATTCTGAGGGACTTTTACCAGTACTTTTGATTATTTCAAGCGCTCTTATCACTCTTCTTACGTTGTTAGGATGAATTTCAGCTGCTGCTGTGGAATCGAGTTCAGAGAGTTGTTTGTGCAGATCAATACCTGCTTCGTGCTCTTTTTCAAGTTCTGCCCTGATCTCATCATCTTTTCCCTTATCAGAAAACTGATAGTCATATAATACCGACTGAATATACAACCCTGTGCCACCTGTCAGAACAGGAACCGCGCCCCGGTCGTGCACTTCTCTGATTTTCTCTCTGACAGCCAGCTGATATTCAGCTGCAGAAAAAGACTGATCAGGTTCTTTAATATCAAACAGATGATGAGGAACTCCATCCATTTCTTTCTGAGTGATTTTTGCCGTTCCTATATTGAGACCTTTATATACCTGCATAGCATCACCATTAATTACTTCACCGTTTAAAGCTTGGGATAGTTTGATACTTAATTCTGTTTTCCCTACAGCTGTTGGTCCTGCGATTACAATTACTTTGTTTATCATTGTTTCTCCTTGTTTCTCTGTATATTAATCCATGTTAAAACGTCAGTCATAACCCGCTCAGATATTGTTTCATTGATCATTTCATGACGGCCGTTCTCATAAAGCAGTACTTTTACAGAACTCAATCCAGCTTCAGTATACATACCGGCAGATTTAAATACCCCTTTACCAAAATCACCTACCGGGTCATTTGCACCACTTACAAATAACAAGGGAAGATCTTTTCTGATGTTTTGGTTATCCTTTGTTTTATAAATCATCTGGATCCCATTAAATAACGTTTGATAAAAGCGGTTGGTGGAAACAAACCCGCACTCAGGATCATCTATATATCGCCTTACTGCCTTTTCATCAGATGACAGCCAGTCAAAAGGAGTGTTAGATTCAGGAAAAGAACGATTATAGCCGCCAAATGATAATTTATTTAATAACGCAGCTTTTTCAACAGGTTTATAGCGGCTCAAAACACCTGCAAGCATAGTAGCAGGGACACCGATTAATCCAAGCGGTCCGTTTGTGCCTGACAAAACTACACCGTCATAGAGCTTCGAATACAACTGCATGACTCTGCGGGAGACAAAAGAACCCATACTGTGTCCAAATAAGAAAACCGGTTCATTCTCAAACTGTTTTCTCACTTCAATGACATCAAGTGCCAGGCGATTAAAGTCGACATGTTCTCCGTAATCACCATACATCCCTGATAATTCAGCTGTCTTTCCATGACCCCGGCAATCATGGCCAATCACATGATATCCTGCTTTATTTAAAAATTGTGCAAAATCTTCATAACGGCCAATATGCTCTGCCATTCCATGACAGAGCTGTATTGATCCGTTTATGTGTGACTGGTCAGAACGCCACACGACTGTGTAAAGGTTCTGACCATCTGATGTTTTGGTGTAAAATGATTCTTTCATCAAAGCACCCCGGTTCACCGTTATTTTACTGGTTCAACTGCATCCTGAAGCTCTTTTTCAAGTTCTTCTTTATAAGTCTGATATGCAGATTCACTCCAGCCCAACAGGTTTTGCATTAATCTTAACACAACTTCCTTCTGCTGGTGAACAGCGTTAATATCAAAAAACAGTCTGCCGGTTCTGCGGATAAAGAAATCGACAGGTTTTACAGTCATCTCTTCCTGGATTGCATAGACAACTTCAGCATAAAGAACTGGTGTCATAGGCGCAGTCAGGTTCATCCCCTTTGCAGCATGCGCAAGCGTATACAGCTTATCCGCATTTGTACCGTAAAACTCAGCAATCTTTTTGCCTTCCTGCTCTGTTAAACCATATTGAAGCGCTTCTTTAGCTTTACGTTCAATAAATTGACGATAGCCTTTAGATCCGCCAAAATCAGCTCCTGATAGCGGCATGTTTTTGGTTTTACCTTTAGGGAATGATTTTTTCGCTTCTTTTTTCAATCGCTCCGCTGCAAGGTCCACTACGTGTTCAGCCATTTTGCGGTAACCAGTGAGCTTACCTCCCGCAATTGTGATCAGGCCGCTGTCGTGCTCCCATACTTCATCTTTACGGGAGATTTCAGAAGGATCCTTGCCTTTTTCAAAGATCAGTGGACGTACACCAGCCCAGCTCGATTCAACGTGATCCTCTGTTACATTGACTTCAGGGAACATATAATTGATAGCATCAATGATATATCGCTGGTCTTCATAGGTCATTTTAGGGTTTGCCG
The DNA here is from genome assembly GCF_016908195.1 of Jeotgalibacillus terrae. GTDB lineage: Bacteria > Bacillota > Bacilli > Bacillales > Jeotgalibacillaceae > Jeotgalibacillus > Jeotgalibacillus terrae. The sequence continues at coordinate 98,022 of NZ_JAFBDK010000012.1, read as the reverse complement.
TATCTTTATCAGTGCCATAAAACGTATCAGTGGTACCGATATATGCTTTTCCATCTCTCGGGATCGCAAACATCATTCTTCCATCAGGCGTATCAAAGTAAAGTGCCTGATTCAGCGGGAATACTGACTGATCAAGAACCAGGTGCACCCCTTTTGTCAGCTGAAGCTCTTTGTCATTTGTTGAATAATCTTTATTTCGCACTTTATCAACCCATGGCCCAGCAGCATTAATCACTTTTCTGCCTAAAATGGTCTGCGTGGTACCATCCAGCTGATCTTTCACTTCTATACCTGACACTTTTTTCTTATCATATGTGAAGCGTTCAGCTTTTACATAATTAATAAAGTCTGCTCCATTTTCAACTGCTTTTTTAATGATTTCCATAGTCAGTCTTGCATCATCTGTACGGTACTCAACGTAGTAGCCCGCTCCTTTAAGTCCTTCCTGTTTAACCAGGGGCTCTTTTTCAGTCGCTTCCCGGGCACTGAGCATTTTTCTCCGTTCCTGCTTTTTAACTCCCGCTAAATAGTCATAAACGCGCAGTCCGACTGAAGTCGAGAACTTTCCGAATGTACCGCCTTTATGGATCGGCAGCATCATCCATTCAGGAGATGTTACATGAGGAGCATTTTCATACACAATCTCTCTTTCTTTACCTACTTCTGCAACGAGTTTCACTTCAAACTGTTTTAAATATCTTAAACCGCCATGCACGAGCTTGGTAGAACGGCTAGATGTACCGCCGGCAAAATCCTGCATTTCAATTACTGCCACACTCATACCGCGCGTAACAGCATCGAGTGCGATACCTGCACCCGTGATGCCTCCTCCGATAATAACGAGGTCATAAACTTCTTCAGACATTTTTTTTAATTTCTCTGCTCTGTTCACACTTGAAAAATTCATCGTATATTTCCTCCTTCATATTAACTGCTAAAACGAAGTGACAATTTAATCAGCTTCAAAAAATTGTAAAAGTAAAAAAAGAGAGACCGAATCCATATGAATAATTCCATAATGAATCCAGGCCTCTCTGCTCTCTACCCCGTTTATTAACTTACAATCATTTTATCATAAAACAGGATTACTTAAAAGCCTGAGCTGCCTTCACTGCTTTTTGCCATCCTTCATACAGTTCCGCACTGCGCTCCTGGTCCATACCAGGTTCAAATTCTTTATCAGTCTTCCACATTTCCGCAATTTCATCTTTACTTTCCCAGAAACCGACAGCAAGACCTGCAAGATAAGCCGCTCCGAGTGCAGTTGTTTCACTGATAACAGGTCTTTCTACATCCGCATGCAGCAGATCACTCTGGAACTGCATCAGGAAGTCATTCTGAACAGCTCCGCCATCCACGCGAAGTTTCTTCAGTTCAATACCTGAATCTTTTTCCATCGCATCAAGGACATCTTTCGTCTGATAAGCAAGACTTTCAAGTACGGCACGAACAAAATGCTCTTTTGAAGTACCGCGTGTCAAACCAAATACTGCTCCTCTGACGTCACTATCCCAATAAGGTGTACCAAGACCGACAAATGCAGGAACAACGTATACGCCGTCAGTAGAGTCTACCCGCTTTGCATAATCTTCACTCGCTGCAGCTGTTTTTAACATGCGCATTCCGTCACGCAGCCATTGAATCGCACTGCCGGCCACAAAAATACTGCCTTCAAGTGCATATTCCACTTTCCCGTCAATTCCCCACGCAAGTGTTGTCAACAGGCCACTGTCTGATTTAACTGACTTTTCACCTGTATTCATCAGCATAAAACAACCTGTTCCATAAGTGTTTTTAGCCATTCCCGATTTATAACAGGCCTGACCAAATAGAGCAGCCTGCTGGTCGCCTGCCGCACCGGCAATCGGAATTTCCTTTCCAAAGAAGTGGTGCGGTGCTGTCGTACCATAAACTTCTGAGGACGGCTTTACTTCAGGCAGCATTGACTCAGGAACAGTCAGATGTTCCAGCAACTCTTTATCCCACTTCAGATCATAGATGTTATACATCAGTGTTCTCGAAGCATTGGAGTAATCAGTTACGTGTGCAGCACCGCCAGTTAACTTCCAGATTAGCCAAGTGTCAATCGTTCCAAATAACAGATCACCATTATCAGCTTTTTCTCTCGCACCATCAACATTATCTAAAATCCATTTTACTTTAGTTCCCGAGAAATAAGCATCTATTAATAGGCCGGTTTTGTCTCTGAATGTATCATTTAAGCCCTGTTCTTTCAGTTCATTACAAATATCTGCGGTCTGTCGCGACTGCCATACAATCGCATTATAGATCGGCATACCTGTATTTTTATCCCAAACAACTGCAGTTTCACGCTGATTTGTAATGCCGATCCCTTCAATCTGATCCGGTTTTACTTCTGATTCTGAAAGTACTGAAGCGATTACAGAAAGGATCGAACCCCAGATTTCATTTGCATTATGTTCTACCCAGCCAGGTTTTGGAAAAATCTGCTCGAATTCCTTTTGAGCAATTTTGACAATCTCACCTTTCTGATTAAAAAGAATCGCTCTTGAACTTGTTGTCCCCTGATCGAGTGAAAGAATAAACTTTTCCATACATATTACCTCCTGAGTATTATTGAATTAATTTTGTTTGTTTCTGATCAACTAAGTACGCACCGAGCAGACAAACGACAATGATCCCTGCCATTACCCAGAACATGATGTGAAAATCCCCTGAGAATATATATCGGTAAAATAGACCGCCGAATGAGCCGCCAAGTGCCGGTCCGAGAATTGGAATCCAGCTGTAGCTCCAGTTAGAATTACCCTTCCCGCTGATCGGTAAAACAAAATGCGCAATTCTTGGTCCCAGATCTCGTGCAGGATTAATCGCATAACCTGTTGTCCCACCTAACGAAAGACCGATTGCTACAATCAGCATACCTACAATAAACGGGTTCAGCCCTTCAGTAAAATCATTCGCGCCAATAAACAGAATTCCTGCAACTAAAATGAATGTGCCGATAATTTCACTTAACAGATTTGAAAAGTTGTGCGGGATCGCCGGGCCAGTTGAAAATACCCCAAGCTTTGTACCTTCATCCTCAGTTTCTTTCCAATGCGGTAAGAAATGAAGCCATACCAATATCCCACCTATAAATGCACCTGCTACCTGAGCCACTATGTACCCCGGTACCTTTAACCATTCCAGGTCCCCATTGAATGCAAGACCCAATGTCACAGCCGGATTCAAGTGAGCACCACTGAACTCCCCGACTGCATAGACACCCATTGCAACCCCGAGACCCCAACCAAAAGCAACCGCTACCCATCCGGCACCTTCAGCGAGAGATTTTTTCAAGTTTACGTTTGCTACTACACCGCCACCAAACAAGATCAGAATTGCTGTTCCAATCAATTCTGCGATATATTCATTCATATCTGATCCTCCTTCCGGAAAAGAAAAAGACTCACAGAATCCCCCTTTTTGTTAAATGCAGGATCTGTGAGTCTCTTAGTCTCTTCACGTCTTATTAACTTGTAAACGATATTATCAGATTTTGAAAACGCTGTCAAACTATTTCCCGAAATATGACCACAACTCTTTTGATGAGGTTGTGATCGCACTCGCACCGGCTTCCAATGCTGAAAACACTTCATCATGATGATCGATTAACCCGCCGGCTATAATCGGTTTACCAGTCTCTTCTTTCATTCTTCCAATCATTTTTGGAATCACTCCAGGAAGCAGTTCAATGTAATCGGGATCAGAGTGTCTGATCTGTTCAACACTTCTTTTAAAGGCATTTGAATCGATGACAAAAGTCCTCTGAATCGCTTTAACATTTAGTTCACGCGCTCTTTTTATGACATTTTTTCTGGTAGATATAATTCCGTACGGTTTAACTGTCTGACATATATATTCAGCAGCATATTCATTATTGGATAAACCCTGAATTAAATCCATGTGCAAAAACATTTTTTTATCATGCTGATTAGCATACGCGAACACGCTCTTTAGCATGCCAACGTGAAGGTCCAGAAAAACACCATATTCAAATGAATACTTCAGCATTTTATCAAAATCCTTCATCGAATGAATTGCCGGAAGTATTTTTTGTTCTCCTATTTCCATGGGGCACATCCTTTACAAATTTAAAATTACATCACCCGTTTAAACATTTTTTCCATCTCATACGATGAAAAATGAATCACAACCGGTCTGCCATGCGGGCAAGTAAAAGGATCATTACATTCAGAAAGCTGACTGATCAGTGATTCCATATCATTTTGAGTTAAATAGTGATTTGCTTTAATTGATTTTTTACAACTCATTAAAATCGCTGCTTCTTCTCTTAATTTATACCGGTCTATCTTTTTTTCAGTCAGAATCTGCTCGATCATGTCTTCAATGATCCCACTTTCTTCACCCTTTGGAAACCACACAGGATGTGACCTCACAATTAAACTGTTACCTCCAAATTCTTCCGCTTCAATCCCGGATTGATAAAGCAGATCAATATCTTCTTTAATTCTGAGAAATTGATCAGGTGGAAAGTCAAACGTAATGGGTACTAGCAAATCCTGCATCTCATGATGATCCTCAGCAAGCTTTTCCCTGAAATACTCATACTTGATTCTTTCCTGTGCCGCATGCTGATCTATCATATACACTCCATCTTCACTCTGACAGATAATATACGTGCCATGAGCCTGTCCGATAACAGACATATCCGGCATCCTTTTTCTTTCAGGTTCAGCTGTTTTTTCAGGTCCGGTAATTTCAGGACTTGCAGGGACTGGTCCGGTTGCTGCCCGCTCGTCAAAGAGCTGTTCCTCCGGCGCTTTCACATCAGTCATTTCAGCACTGGTTTCTTTAACCGTTTCGGACTCTTTGTAACTGTTTGTGGGTTTCGCAGCTTGTACCTTCCAGTCAAATGAAGTCTGCTCAGAAACTTTTTTAGGCTCTTTCTTTTCACTTACCCCGCTTGGAATTAATGTTTCATTACGGAATGAACGTTTCAGTGTTTCACCAATGACATGCTGCAATTCTTTCTCTTTACTGAACCTTACTTCCTGCTTGGATGGATGAACGTTAACATCGACTAACAGCGGGTCCATTTCCACAGACAAAAGGATGACAGGAAACCTCCCGATCGGAAGGAGCGTTCTGTACCCTTCAAGCACAGCCTGTGTGAGCCCATAATTCTTAATATACCTCCCGTTCACTAAAAGAGAGATATAACTCTTTGAAGCACGTGTGACTTCAGGGTATGCTGCCCACCCTGATATTTTAAAGTCGAGCGACTCTCCTTCAAAAGGAATCATTTTCTTTACAGTCTGCATCCCATAGATTGCAGATAATACCTGTCTAACGTCACCCTGACCATTTGTGTGAAGGAGCGTTTTACCGTTGTGAATAAGCCTGATCGAGATTTCAGGGTGAGAAAGCGCCAACCGGTTAACGATATCACTAATATTGCCGAGCTCCGTATTAATGGTTTTCATATATTTCAGCCGTGCAGGCGTGTTATAAAACAATTCCTCCACTTTAATATCCGTTCCTTTTCTAGCAGCAGATGCCTCCCGGCTGATTAATTTTCCACCATGAATGACTGCTTTTGTCCCCTGATCACCTGTTGAAGAAGTGATTTCCACTTTAGCCACTGAAGCAATACTTGGAAGCGCCTCACCCCTGAAGCCAAGCGTTTTAATTCTGAAAAGGTCATGCTCGTTTTTAATTTTACTGGTCGCATGCCTTGAAAAAGCTTTAAGCAGATCTTCTTCTAATATACCGTCTCCGTTATCCTTAATTCTGATTTTAGAGAGCCCCGCTTCTGTAAGATCAATTTCAATAATGGTTGAATGGGCATCAATGGCGTTTTCCATGAGCTCTTTTACAACTGAAGCAGGACGCTCCACTACTTCTCCGGCAGCAATTTTATTGGCCAGAAATTCATCAAGCTGCTGAATGTTTCCCATCATCTGCCCCTCCTTTTATGATTTGGCTAACAGTTTTCCCGCTTTTTTCTGAAGCTTATATAGTTCATTCATTGCTTCCATAGGTGTCATTTCAAGTACGTTTATTTTCTGAATGTCTTTCAGTATTTTTCTATCATCCTGATTGGACTTCTCGGGCAGTTCGAACAATGTTAACTGCTCTTTATCTGTATGATGTTTTTCAGCTTCGAATTCTGAGAGCAGTTCATTGGCACGCTGGATCAGTGTAGATGGAAGTTCAGCCAGTTCGGCAACATGAATACCATAACTTTTATCAGCAGGTCCTTCTTTCACTTTATGAAGAAAGATTACTTTCCCATCCTGTTCAGCTGCTGCAACATGAACATTTTTTAATCTATCAAGCTTCGATGACAATTCAACCAGTTCGTGATAATGCGTGGAGAAAAGTGTTTTGGCACCAATTGAATCATGTACATATTCAATAATTGCCTGCGCAAGGGACATGCCGTCATAAGTGGACGTTCCACGGCCGATCTCATCAAATAAGATGAGACTGTTTTCAGTTGCATGATCAAGTGCATGTTTTGCTTCAAGCATTTCGACCATAAAAGTACTCTGTCCACTCACCAGGTCATCTGCCGCCCCGATTCTTGTAAAGATCCGGTCAAAAACAGGCAGCTCTGCATGATCAGCCGGCACAAAACAGCCAATCTGCGCCATCACTGCAATCAGTGCCACCTGACGCATATAAGTGCTCTTACCGGACATATTTGGCCCTGTAATCAGCAGCATGGAACGCGATTCATCCATATCGCAGGAATTAGGCACGTATTCATTGATATCCATTACTTTTTCAATAACCGGATGTCTTCCTTCATCAATATTGAGTATTTGACGGTCTGAAAACACAGGTTTTACATAATGTCTTTTTTCACTTACAAATGCAAATGCCTGCAGTACATCAATTTCACTAATATCTTTTGCAAGCTTTTGGATACGCGGAATTTCTTTTTTCACCAGATCCCTTACAGTTTGAAAAATACGATGTTCAAGTTCAACTGACTTTTCCTCCGCCTGTAAAATAAGCGTCTCTTTTTCTTTCAGTTCAGGCGTTATAAAGCGTTCAGCATTTGCGAGTGTCTGGCGTCTCTCGTAGCGATCATCATCTAAAGCAGCAAGATTCGCTTTTGTCACTTCAATATAATAACCGAATATTCTGTTGTAACCGATTTTGAGCGACTTAATGCCTGTCAGTCCTTTTTCTTTCTGTTCCAGTTCAGCAATCCATTTTTTCCCGTTTCTGCTTGCATCTTTATATTCATCAAGTTCTGCAGAATAACCGTCTTTAATAAAATTTCCATCTTTAATTGTAATCGGAGCGTGCTCATCAATTGCTGCCTCCAGCAGATCTGCAATCTCAACGCAGGCATCCATTGACTCTCCCCGCTTATTTAATCCCGCATCAGGTATGTCCTTCAACTTCTCTTTTATAAAAGGAACCTGCTGAAGCGATCTTTTCAGCTGCAGCAGATCCCTCGGACTGACTGAGCCGAATGATACCTTCCCGGCAAGTCTCTCAAGGTCATATACATTCTGCAGCTGTTCCCTGAGTGATTCTCTTTCAAAGAAATGATTTTTCAGACTTTCAACCAGTGACAGTCTTTCATATATTTCCGATCTGTTGATAAGAGGCCGCTCAACCCAGGCTTTTAGCTGCCTGCTTCCCATTGCTGTTACAGTTTCATCAAGCAGCCAGACCAGTGAACCTTTTTTTGCACCGCTTCTGCTGTTCTCAGTCAACTCGAGGTTACGCTTAGAATTCGGATCAATCTGGAGGTAAGAACTGACTTCATACGGTTCTGTCAGCTGAAGATGGTCCAATGATCTTTTCTGTGTATCTGCAGTGTAATGAAGGAGAAGACTGATCCCCTCTTTTATATCCTGACCCTGCAGATTTTCAAGAAGTGATTCATTAAAGTTCAGAGAATCAGCACTCACTTTAGAAATCGCTGCATGTCCACGATCTCTGAATGTCTTTATAAATGAATCGCTGACGGTTGAAGGAAAAACTAATTCTTTCGCCTTGATTAATGCCATCTCCTGAATCAGCAGATCAACATTTGCTACCACCGCCGCTTTAGACTCTCCTGTAGACAAGTCAAGATAAGCAATACTGTAACGCCCTCCTGAACATTCAACTGCGGCTCCGAGAAAATGATTCTCTTTTTCCTCAACTGCATTGACCGCTGTACCCGGTGTAATCATTTGAACGATTTCCCGTTTTACAACGCCCTTAGCCTGCTTGGGGTCTTCAGTCTGTTCGCATAAAGCAACTTTATATCCTCTTTCTACAAGCTTTTCTATGTAAGCAGCGGCTGAATGATAAGGCACACCGCACATCGGAATTTTATCCTCCGCTCCACCGCCCCTGGCTGTCAGAGTAATTTCAAGCTCTTTTGATGCTTTTAAGGCATCATCAAAAAACATTTCATAAAAATCACCGAGCCTGAAAAACAAAAAGGCATCAGGAACCTCTGCTTTAATTCTTAAATACTGTTGCATCATAGGTGTATACTTCGTCAAAACTGCTCTCTCCGTTCATAACTTTTTATAGGAGAAAGTATAGCACAAATCCATTCTTTTCACTTTAAATACAGTCAGTGAAAACTTGCTGGAAAAATTAAAAAAACACTGCCCGGAGACAGTGTTCTATTCATTACCATAAACTTTAGTATTAATATGTTCGAGCCCTTCATCGATCTCATAGTCATCCCAATCATCATCGAGATGATCCCTGGTAAAAGCAACGCGTACTTTTGTCTCTCCCACACATTCAGCCGCAATCTCACGTTCAGCATGGACAATAATATGCTGTCCGTGCTCATCAATCTCAGCTTCAAGACAGTTAGGCTGCTGCAGTACTCTCGCAATAACTTCATGATCATCTCTTATATCCTTATCGCGGTACCTGAGACTGATATCATCCTGGTAGGTCACACTTTCAATTATGACTGAGGTTTTCGTGTTGTGATGATGGGAATACCAGACGTTTACCTCATATGACCCTTTAACCTCTACCTTATCCCCTGACTTTTTAGCCGCATATTTATGGTTGATAATCCAGCACCCGAGAATACTCGAAGGCTTATGAGGCGGCTGCACAATATGCTTTGATTTCACATACTTTCTTCCTTTTGCCACTACAGACTTCGTAATAATTTCACGATATTCAGTCACAAAAGCGGCCTCCTTTCGTTTCTCACTTATCTTATGCACCCACTTAAAAACATGTGTCAATCACCCGGATCTATATAAATAACAACGTTATTATTTATACTATAGTTATATGAAGATTGTTATCGTGTTTAATCACTTGTATAATGTAAATAATAATAACGTTATTATTTTTAAGGGTGGTGTTATAGTGACAGTCACTATAAAAGATATTGCAAAAGCGGCTAACGTCAGTTTCTCAACAGTTTCTAAAGCTTTGAATGATAGTCCGCTTGTTAAAGAACCCACAAAACAGATGATTATCAGTATCGCCAAAGAAATGGGATATGAGGTTAATACGGCTGCTAAGATCCTTGCAACCGGTAAATCTAATTCAGTGGGGATCTACTGTCCGGATATCAGCAGACCGGAATATGCTGAATATAGTCAGGAAATCAGCCTCCAGCTTAAAAACAGAGGATTTCTTCCGTGTATTTCATCATCAGGTTTTGAGGATGCCAAAGAGTTGTTCACGCGGTTAAAAGCAGCAGCAGTTATTACAATCGATCAAAATGACATGTCTTTCAGCGGAATTGAATGTAATATCCATGCATTCGGATATAACGAAGAGTCAAACCACCACTCATTAAAAAAAGAAGCAGCTGCAAAAGCAGCTAACCTCTTATTCAAAACCGGACATCAGACAGTACTGGTTGTAAGTGAGTATTCTGATTCAGACTGGCTATACCGCGAGTTCAAAAATGTCGCATTAAAATCCGGCAATCATCCGCCTTCTATACATCATCAGCGTATTAGCTACAACACAGATGAGTTCTTCGCATCTATGAGATCTATACTCGATCATATGATGCCGGATGCGGTTGTATGCACGTCAGGAAAAATTGCTGAACTAAATCTTCTCGTTACAAACGCACTCGGACTTAAAGTACCTGAAGATTTGTCAATTATGGGCTATGATGAACTGATGAACTCCACCTCCCCTGTTTCACTTTTCGGTTTACATATTCATAAACTGGCGGAGAGAACAGCAAATGAAGTGTACAACTTTTTAAATCAACAGGAAAATAATTATGTAAACCTCTCCCCTGGGTTTATGCTCAATTACACAGTAAAGCTCCAATAACAACGTTGTTATTGGAGCTTTACTTAATTATTTATAATTTTTTCATATGCTTCTTTGTCCAAATGAGCTTCTGTTTTGCTTAGAACTGATAACACTTCTTCTCTGTCATTTTCATTTACATAAAATTCGATTAAGTAATGAAAAGTCTCCGAGGAGTCAGCTTCACTTATTGCGTCACGATCAGTTATTACACCAGTTTGAGGTGCTGAGCTTGAGCTGAAGCTTAAAGCCGGTAAAAGGAATGGATTGCGATCTGTATCAGGTATAGCATCAATTCTCGGATCTCTGATTGGACACCTTTGTAAAGATGCCAGAGCTGATTCCGCGTCGCTTTCTGTTTTAAAATACGCCTGTAAGTGATGTTCCATATTACTCCTCCTAATGTTCGATTTACCCATTATTACCCTGCTGGTGTTTCTTTAAACTATTGAAAGCAGCTTAAGGATTGATATTTTGGATATCATCATAAAAGCCGGGACCACTTTTTAGTGATCCCGGCTTCTAATTTTAAAAGAATCCAAGTTTTTTCGGGCTGTAGCTGACAAGCATGTTTTTTGTCTGCTGATAATGATCAAGCATCATTTTATGATTCTCACGACCGATACCTGACATTTTATATCCGCCAAATGCTGCGTGCGCAGGATATTGGTGGTAACAGTTTGTCCACACACGCCCTGCCTGGATGCCTCTTCCGAATCTGTAGGCTGTATTCACATTTCGCGTCCAGATGCCTGCACCCAGACCGTAGAGCGTATCATTCGCTATTTTCATCGCTTCTTCATCGTCTTTAAATGTTGTCACAGATAGAACAGGTCCAAAAATTTCCTCCTGGAAGATCCTCATATCATTTGTACCTTTGAAGATTGTTGGCTGAATGTAATATCCTTCAGCGAACTCACCTTCTTTTTTATTAATATCTCCACCAGTGACCAGTTCAGCACCTTCTTCTTTACCAATTTGAAGATAGGATTGAATTTTTTCCATTTGTTCTGTTGAAGCCTGTGCACCCATCATTGTATTAGGATCGAGCGGGTTACCAGTATTAATTTCTTTAACCCTCTTTACTACTCTTTCCATGAATGCATCATAAATATCTTCATGAACCAGTGCGCGCGAAGGACATGTACAAACTTCACCCTGGTTTAGAGCAAACATGAGTAAGCCTTCAACGGCTTTGTCGACAAATTCATCATCCTGATCCATAATATCTTTAAAGAAAATGTTCGGTGATTTACCACCAAGTTCAAGCGTTACAGGAATCAGGTTTTGTGAAGCATATTCCATAATCATTCTGCCGGTAGTTGTTTCCCCTGTGAACGCAATCTTTGCAATACGTTTACTTGAAGCCAGCGGTTTACCTGCTTCAAGTCCAAATCCATTGACGATATTTACGACACCCTTAGGAAGAAGATCTCCTACAAGTTCCATCAATACCAGAATAGATGATGGCGTCTGCTCAGCAGGCTTCAACACGACACAGTTACCTGCAGCAAGAGCCGGAGCAAGCTTCCAGATCGCCATTAATAACGGGAAGTTCCATGGAATAATCTGACCTACTACCCCAAGCGGCTCGTGGAAGTGATAAGCCACAGTATCATGATCAATCTCTCCAAGCGTTCCTTCCTGTGCACGAATTACACCTGCAAAGTATCTGAAGTGATCAATCGCCAGAGGCAGATCGGCATTCAGTGTTTCTCGAACGGCTTTACCATTTTCCCACGTTTCAGCAACTGCGAGCATTTCAAGATTTTCTTCCATGCGGTCTGCAATTTTGTTTAAAATGACTGACCTTTCTGTAACTGACGTTTTACCCCAGACATCTTTAGCAGCATGTGCAGCATCCAGCGCTTTTTCGATGTCTTCTTCAGTTGACCTTGCCACCTGACAGAAAACTTTTCCGTCTACCGGAGATGGATTATCAAAATACTGCCCCTTAACCGGAGCAACCCATTCCCCTCCTATGTAATTCTCATATTTATCTTTAAAGTTTACTAATGAACCATCAGTATTCGGATTTGCATATGTCATGTTTATTCCCCCTGTTTTTTCAGCTTTCTTCCCTTTAATTAAAACAACGGCCCTCCTTTTTGTAATCGCTTACATTTATACAGTTAAAATAATGACTTTTTTAAGCCATACCTCATTTTTATCAAATATTATGATCATTGTCAATTTTCTGAACATAATATCATAAAAAAGCAGCAGGGAAATCGTAACCCTGCCGCTTTTTACCATTATGAACAGCTGCCGCCTGCACCATTTTGAACCTGTGCTCCTGTTTCACCTTTTAGTACATCTCCGCCTGTCTGACGGATAATTTCGTCCGTTACCGTATTGGATACCGTGTTAGCAACCATTTGCAGAAGATCATTCACTTCAGTCTGCGATTGTTTAAATTCCTGTACAATCGGAATCTCATCAATTTCTTTTTCAACTTTTTCAATCTTTGCTTCGATCATCTTAAGTGCTTCGTGCTTACCGTAATGCTGAAAGTTAACAGCTTGTTTTTGAAGACTTTTCAAGCTTGCAATTTTTTCTCTGATTTTCTGGTTTTCCTGAATCTGAGCTTCCGCACGCTTAAAGAAGTCCACTTCTTCAGTCTCTGTAATCATTTGTGCAAGATCTTTAGCTTTTGCGATAATTTCTTTTTTTGTATATTTCTTTTCCATTATCCATTCACCCCTGCTGGTTCTTCTGCTGTGACCAATTCACCATTCAGGCTCCAGGTTTTAGCATCTGTTATTTTTACCATGACTCTGTTTCCGACAATTTGTTTTGGACCCCTGAAGTTAACAAGTTTACTTGTTCTTGTATAGCCGGAAAGCACTTCAGGATTTTTTCTGCTTTCCCCTTCTACAAGCACTTCCATTGTTTGTCCTTCAAGATTCTTCATTGCTTTTAATGACATTTCATTTACTAAGTTATTTAAGCGCTGCAGACGCTCTTTTTTAACTTCCATTGGCACATTATCTTTCATACGCGCAGCAGGTGTTCCTTCACGCGGAGAATAAATATAAGTAAAGGCTGTTTCAAAACCAACTTCTTTATAAAGTGATAATGTTTCTTCAAACTGTGCTTCCGTTTCATTCGGGAAGCCGACAATAATATCAGTCGTTAATACAGCACCAGGAATGGCTTTTTTGATTTTAGCTGCAAGCGTCAGGAATTGTTCACGCGTATATTTTCTCGCCATTAACTTCAGAACTTCCGAAGACCCGTGCTGCACCGGTAAATGGATATGCTCTACCAAGTTACCGCCTTTTGCAAGTACTTCAATCAGATAATCATCAAAGTCTCTCGGGTGACTTGTTGTGAACCTGATTCTTGGAATATCAATTTTACGGAGTTCATCCATCAGCTGACCAAGCCCATAATCCATATCCTTTAAATCTTTTCCGTATGCATTTACGTTTTGGCCCAGCAGTGTAATCTCCTGATATCCCTGTGCAGCAAGGTGTCTGACTTCCTGAATAATGTCTTCAGGCCTCCTGCTTCGCTCTTTCCCTCTTGTATAAGGGACAATACAATAGGTACAGAACTTATCACAGCCATACATGATATTAACCCAGCCCTTGATCGCACCTTTTCTTACTTTCGGAAGGTTTTCAATGACGTCTCCTTCTTTGGACCATACTTCAATCACCATTTCTTTACTCATATATGCTTCATTCAGAATGTTAGGGAGCCTGTGAATGTTATGAGTACCGAAAATCATATCGATGTGCGGATGCGTTTTAAGTATTTTGTTGACGACTGATTCTTCCTGGGACATACACCCACAAACACCGATTAGTAAATCCGGCCTTTCAAGTTTCAGTGGTTTCAGATGCCCGATTTCACCAAACACTTTATTTTCAGCGTTTTCACGAATCGCGCATGTGTTCAGTAAAATGACGTCCGCATCTTCTGTCGTGTCAGTTGCTTCATACCCAAGCTGGAGGAAGATCCCCGCCATAACCTCGGTATCATGTTCATTCATCTGACAGCCATACGTGCGAATATAGAATTTTCTGCCTTCGCCCATCCCTTGAAGTTTCTCATCTATTTTAAAATCTTCATGATAGTTTACATCTTCTTTACCGCGTCTTTTGGCATCTTTTAACGATGGCGGGCTGTAGACAGTCTGGAAGTATTGACTGTAGTCTTTTTCCTTTTTCTGTCCAGGAGATGTCTGAGTAGCCTCTTGACTGGCAAGTCGCTGCTCTTCATTCATCTGAAATGTCCCCTTTCTATCTGAATGATCCTGAATGCTTTTAAAACCCGAAGCGGGTATCAGGACCTTTATATTCATGTAAAAAACCCATGTTATCTAAGTATAAATGGTAAGTGACTGACTGACAACATTCTCCTTACTGTTGTCGCCAAATTGACTCAATTAGCTGGACTAACGTTTTAAAAAGCGCACGCTGCCTGAGCGTGCGCTTAAAAATTTACATAAATTCTTTCACCAGATGATTAAAATAATCCTCATCTAAGTTCAGGTTCTGATGGCTTAACGGTTTTTCATCATACCCGTCAATCAACTCCTGGTAAGAAGGCTGTTCAGAATCATGATAAATCAGGCCTGTTACAAGGCCATCATGCTTCATTAACATCTGCATTGCCGATTCTTTATTGCCGTGATCGTAATCTTCAATATCTGAAAGTTTCACCAGATTTTCTTTAAACCAGTCATAAGTATTGACTTTATTATAAGTCACACAAGGGCTGAATACGTTAATTAATGAGAACCCCTTATGGTTGAGCCCCTGTTCAATCAGACTTGTCAGTTCTTTTAGATCAGACGAAAAACCCTGGGCTACAAAAGTTGCACCGGATGTTAATGCCATTTCCATCGGGTTAATAGATGGTTCAATCGCGCCCTTCGGTGTTGACTTGGTTTTAAAACCTGCAGAAGATCTTGGAGATGTTTGTCCTTTAGTTAACCCGTATATCTGGTTATCCATCACAATGTAGGTCATATCAATGTTTCTTCTGATTGCATGAATTGTATGACCAAGGCCAATGGCGAACCCGTCACCATCCCCGCCTGAGGCGATGACTGTCAGGTCACGGTTAGCCATTTTCACTCCCTGAGCCAGCGGCAGCGCGCGGCCGTGAATACTATGGAAACCATAAGAATTAATATAACCTGAAATACGTCCGGAGCAACCGATTCCTGATACGACTGCCAGATTTTCTGGTGTCAGTCCAACGTTTGCTGAAGCGCGCTGTATAGCTGCCTGCACTGAGAAATCCCCGCAGCCGGGACACCAGTTTGGTTTTACGTTATTTCTAAAATCTTTAAATGTCACCATTTATATCAGCTCCTTTGTTAACAGCTCAACCTCAGATGGCAGAAATGGTGTACCGTCATATTTTTTTAAGCTGTGAATTTTTGCAGCCATACCAACATTCATTTTAATCAGCGATGCAAGTTGACCTGTAGCATTATGTTCAGCTACCACAACTTTTTTCGCACTTTCCATTAAAGGCAATAATTTATCCGCCGGGAACGGATGCATCAGCCTGATATGTGCATGATTGACTTTCAGACCGTCTGCTTCAAGTCTTTGCTGCGCTTCTTCTAAAGCTCCTCTGGTGGAATTAAAACCAATTAACAAAATGTCTGCTTCGCCGTGCTTGGCATTATCAATATCTACCGCTTTATGAAGTTCCACATGCTCAAGTTTTCTCATCCGTTTATCCATTTGCATCTGACGGTTTAAAGAGGATTCAGACGGTTTACCTGTCTCATCGTGCTCTACACCTGTAACGTGATGAATACCGTTTTTCATCCCTGGAAGTACACGCTTTGACACACCATCTTCTGTGAGTTCATAACGTTTAAAATACTGTTTCGGTTCGAGTTCATCAAGTTCACCTTCATCTGAAACGAGTTTACCGCGGCCAATTTGAACTTTAGCGTAATTGAGCGGATCTACAGACTGCTTTCCTAATGAAAGCTGCAGGTCTGATAACACAATAACCGGACACTGATAAGTTTCTGCAAGGTTGAACGCGTCAATCGTGTCATAGAATGCCTCTTCAGCGGTACTTGGAGCAAGTACGATCTTCGGGATATCTCCGTGTGAGCCATAGATCATCTGCATAAGGTCAGATTGTTCCTGCTTTGTGGGCAGCCCAGTGGATGGGCCGCCACGCTGTGTATCAATAATCACCAACGGCTGCTCCGTCATACCTGACAGACCAATTGATTCCATCATCAGTGAGAGACCTGGGCCTGCTGAAGCTGTCAACGCTCTGACGCCTGCATAGTTAGAACCGATTGCCATCGTTGCGGCTGCGATTTCATCTTCAGTCTGAATGACTGCTCCGCCGAGCGCAGGCAGTTTTTTAATCAGATACTCCATAATCTCAGAAGCCGGAGTAATTGGATATGCCGCCATGAATCTTACGCCTGCTGCTATAGCACCAAGTGCAATGGCGTCATTACCGATCATATACATGCGCTGAATGCCATCAGCTTCAGCGAGTTTATGTGAACCTCTCTTTTCACCAAGCAGTTCAGAAGCTGACCTAAAGCCCGCTTCAATCGCCTCCATGTTTTTCTGGACGACGACTTCCCCTTTTCTTTTAAATGTCTCCTGCAATACCCCTGTGAATACTGCGACCGGGAGATCCATGATTGCACACGTCGACCCAATTGCAACCATGTTTTTCATCAGGGAGGTACCCAGGCCGGACGCAATTTCTGTAAATGGAACGATAATCAGCTCCGCCTGACAATCATCAGGGTTAACGGGCTTAAATTTTGCATCAGCAATAATAATTCCGCCTGATCCCATTTCATGATAATTAACATCGATTGTTTCCTGATCAAAAGCTACTAATATATCAAGACGGTCTTCTACCGCTCTTACTCGTTTTGTACTCACTCTGATTTTATTATTTGTATGACCGCCTTTAATTCTTGAAGAAAAGTGACGGTATCCATACAGGAAGTAACCAAGACGGTTCATAGCCATAGAGAAGATTTCCCCGGTACTCTCGATTCCTTCTCCCTGCTGTCCGCCTACTTTCCAGGAAAGCTGCTGTTTCATATTTTATCTCTCCTTAAACTTACGCATTATGTATAAATTCATCATTGATCATTCTATCATGTTTAAAGGGCAGAGACACCTTTTAAACAGGCCTGAAGACAAATTCAACCCTTAGAACGAAAATTAGTTGACATAATATATTTATCGTACACAAAGAAGCTGTGACGATATCGTCACAGCTTCTTTACATCTAACGGGGTTCAATAATTAATTTGATGGCGGTTCTTTCTTCACCTTCGATCTGAATATCTGTAAAAGCAGGTATACAGATCAGATCAATGCCGGACGGAGCTACAAAACCACGTGAAATTGCCACTGCTTTTACTGCCTGATTCAGCGCTCCAGCTCCGATCGCCTGCACTTCGACGAATCCTTTTTCTCTTAACACTCCTGCTAATGCTCCTGCCACTGAATTTGGATTCGATTTGGATGATACTTTTAATACATTCAACTGCAGTTCTCCCTTCCTCAACCGCTAACGTATGCTAGTGTCCATTCACTATATTCTGAATCAGGGGAAGTTATGCAGGATTGCGGGAAACTCAATTAAAATGGATGGTCCTCATTAATTAATAATCTTTCAATTGATTCCGCCTTGCCCGTTTTACGGTTCAGACTAATCAGACAGCCGCTTAGTATCGCGCGCCCGGTCTTAGGTACCTCGAAGCGTGAAGGAAGACCTGTAACAAATCTTTTTAATACGGCCTCTCTCTCCATACCCAGGATGGCATCATATGGTCCTGTCATTCCTACATCTGATAAGTATGCAGTACCCTCAGGAAGAATACGGTTATCAGCAGTCTGAACGTGTGTATGTGTTCCAACGACTGCAGATGCTTTACCATCGAGATACCAGCCCATCGCCTGCTTCTCGCTTGTAGCTTCAGCATGAAAGTCTACAAATACAAAAGGAGTCTGTCTTTTCGCTTCTGTAACAGCCTGCCTTACAGCCGGAAATGGATCATCAACCGGGTTCATAAAAGTCCTGCCTAATGCATTTACAACAGCAACTTCTGCACTACCTGCCTGAAAATAGCGAATCCCTTTTCCGGGCGTGCCTTTTGGATAATTTAGAGGTCTTACAAGCTGATCAGCTTTATCTATAAAGTTAAAAAGATCTTTATTGTCCCACGTATGATTTCCCAATGTGATGATATCTGCTCCTGCACTAAGGAGCTGATCATAAATTTTTTGCGTAATACCTCTGCCTGATGCAGCATTTTCACCATTTACGATCGTAATATCAGGACTATGTCTTTCTTTTAGCTGAGGAAGATACTCTTCAACCATTTCTCTTCCGGGTGAACCTACTACATCTCCAATAAAAAGTAATTTCATGTTATGCCTCTTTCTTCGTTTACTTTATTCAGCTAAACTTTAGCACGATTAAAGACGGGTTTCAACTTCACTAAAGCATATAAGTCCTGAGCCCGCACAAAAAAATAGCGTTGCACCTAAAAGGCACAACGCTATTTTTATTTTGCGTATTCTACTGCTCTTGTTTCCCGAATCACTGTTACTTTGATGTGACCTGGATAATTAAGCTCTTCTTCAATTTGCTTTCGGATATCTCTTGCAAGGCGATGAGCAGTTAAATCATCGATCTGTTCAGGTCGCACCATGATACGAATTTCTCTACCTGCCTGAATCGCGAATGACTTCTCTACACCTTCATATCCTTCTGAGATCTCCTCAAGCCGCTCAAGGCGTCTGATATAGTTCTCAAGTGTTTCACTTCTTGCACCAGGGCGCGCTGCTGAGAGGGCATCTGCAGCAGCAACCAGTACTGCGATAACAGATGTTGCTTCATAATCTCCGTGGTGAGAAGCGATACTGTTAATGACAACAGGGTGTTCTTTATATTTCGTAGCAAGCTCAACGCCAATTTCAACATGGCTTCCTTCTACTTCATGGTCGATTGCTTTCCCGATATCATGCAGTAGTCCTGCTCTTCTTGCAAGTGCTACATCTTCACCAAGTTCTGCTGCGAGCAGACCTGAGAGATATGCAACTTCAGTTGAATGCTTCAGAACATTCTGGCCATAACTCGTACGATATTTTAACCTTCCGAGAATCTTAATCAGATCCGGGTGGAGGCCGTGAACGCCGATATCAAATGTCGTCTGTTCACCAATCTCACGAATATGTTCATCCACTTCACGTCTTGCCTTATCAACCATTTCCTCAATTCTTGCTGGATGAATACGTCCGTCCTGAACAAGTTTTTCGAGGGCAATTCTTGCTGTTTCTCTTCTGATCGGATCAAATCCTGATAAAATAACCGCTTCCGGCGTATCATCAATAATCAGATCGATACCTGTCAGTGTTTCTAGTGTTCTGATGTTTCGTCCTTCTCTTCCGATGATGCGTCCTTTCATTTCATCATTCGGCAGATTTACGACGGAAACAGTGGTTTCAGCTACATGGTCTGCCGCACATCTCTGAATTGCCAGTGAAAGTAATTCTCTTGCTTTCTTCTCTGACTCTTCTTTTGCGCGGTTTTCCTGTTCCTTCACCATAATTGCAATGTCCTGTGACAGTTCTTTCTCAACCTGATCCAGTATAATGGCCTTCGCTTCTTCGCGCGTCAGACCGGATACACGTTCAAGTTCAAGCTCTTGCTTTTGAACCATCTCCTCCACTTTGCTTTCCATCTCTTCAATATGTTGTTGTCTTTCATGCAAAGACTGATCTTTGCGTTCCTGCATAGACTCCCGCTTATTAAGCGAGTCATCTTTTCGATCCAGATTTTCTTCCCGCTGCATCAGGCGGTTCTCCTGCTTTTGCAACTCATTTCTGCGTTCACGAAGTTCTGCTTCAATTTCTGAACGAAGCTTATGATTCTCGTCTTTCGCTTCAAGCAGTGCTTCTTTCTTCAGTGCTTCTGCTTCGCGTTTCCCGTTAGCCAGGATTTGTTCTACAGTACCTTTTGCACCGCCGACTTTAGCATCCATCATGAATTTGTGAATCAAATACCCAACAATCACACCGACGATAATGCCAATCAAAATGAAGGTGATTTCGAGTCCTTCCATCGTATTCACCTCCTCTTGCTATTTTCTTTTCACACTTTGTCTTTTCAGGATCTCCTGAATGTCTTCAGAAGACTTCATGACATTTACTAATCAATTAGAAAAATTGAAAAATATACAATCTTAATTTTAAGTCTGCAAATTTTCATTGTCAAGTAACCTAGAATAATCTGCCTCATAAGTTTTCATAAGAAAAGAGACAGGAATCATTTTCCTGCCTCTTTTTTACAATATTTACTCTTCATCAAGCAGATTGAAATCTTCAGCCTCTGCTTCATTCTTTTCATTTTCAGGCGCTTTGTGAGCCTGATCCATACCGTGATGCTCACGGATTTTGAGAAGGATCTGCTGACGAAGTTCCGTATTTTCTTTCAGGAACTGCTTCGCATTTTCTCTTCCCTGTCCAAGACGTTCTCCTTCGTAAGAGTACCATGAACCGCTCTTTTGAACGATGTCTGCCTCTGAACCAAGGTCAATGATTTCTCCTTCTTTAGAAATCCCTTCCCCGTACATAATATCAACTTCTGCAATACGGAATGGCGGTGCAACCTTATTTTTGACAACTTTAATACGCGTTTTGTTACCCACCATGTCATTACCCTGCTTCAATGTTTCAGCACGGCGCACGTCAAGACGGACAGATGAATAGAATTTAAGCGCGCGTCCACCAGGTGTTGTTTCAGGACTGCCGAACATCACGCCGACTTTTTCACGGATCTGGTTAATAAAGATTGCGATTGTATTCGATTTGCTGATTGCACCTGAAAGTTTTCTGAGGGCCTGAGACATCAGTCTTGCCTGAAGACCGACATGGGAATCACCCATTTCGCCTTCGATTTCTGCTTTAGGAACAAGTGCTGCTACTGAATCGACAATAACGATTTCAACTGCGCCACTTCTTACTAATGCTTCAGCGATCTCAAGTGCCTGTTCGCCGGTATCCGGCTGGGATAACAGAAGCTCATCTATATTTACACCCAGTTTTTGAGCATAAACCGGGTCAAGCGCATGTTCTGCGTCTATAAAAGCAGCCTGACCGCCATTTGCCTGAACTTCAGCAATTGCGTGCAGTGCTACTGTTGTTTTACCTGAACTTTCAGGACCGTAAATTTCAATTACACGTCCACGTGGATAACCGCCAACACCAAGTGCTGCATCTAAAGATACAGAACCACTTGATACAGTGTTAACTCTTCTGTCAGTCTGTTCTCCAAGCTTCATAATAGAACCTTTTCCGAACTGTTTTTCTATTTGCTTAAGCGCCATATCTAGCGCTGCCTGACGATCACTCACATAAATTCCTCCTTTAATATAGACGCCTTAGATGACGTCTCATAACCTAACTCTACTATACTCCTTTTGCGAACAGATAACAAGCAAAAAGCGAACATTTATTCGCATTTTTTTATAAAAGCAGACTTATGCCTTCACGCTGAGTAAAACTTATTTATTTTCACTTACGAACGGCCCTTTGTTTTGCTCAAGAAGCTGAATGAGGGCATACATTCCGTGTTTTACTGCTCTGATTCTTTTGAAATTACGATCACCCTTCAGCGTAACCATAAAGGAAGATACCGTTTCTTTGTAGGAGACACCTATCCAGACTGTACCTTCAGCAATCCCATTATCATCTCCAGGTCCGGCAACACCTGTAAAACTGATACCTATATCGCTTGAGAACCGCTCCTGTACTTTGATTGCCATATTCTCAGCACATGCTCTGCTGACTGCCCCGTACTGTGTAAGAAGATCTCCGGGCACGTCAAGAACCTGTTCTTTTATATTGTTATTATATACTGTCAGGCTTCCCGAGAGATATTGACTCGCACCGGGAATAGACGCGAGTTCAGAGGAAAACAAGCCGGCAGTCAGGCTTTCTGCTGAAGCTATTGTAAGACCTTTTTCTGTAAGCAATTCAGAGGTTTTATACAGCAGATTATGAGCGTCATAGCCGTAGCAGAATTCCCCTACTCTTTGTTCAAGCTTATGAATCATATCATTTACTAGTTTTCGTCCTGTTTCTTCGTCATCACTTGAAGAAGTGATTCTGAGTGTTACTTCCCCATCTTCAGCTAACGGTGCAACCGTCGGGTTCGTCTGTTGATCCAGAATATCTTCAATTCGTGACTCGAGCTCAGCTTCCCCTATTCCGAAAAACCTCATTACTTTCGAATAAATTAAACGGCTGCTGTTATTGGTATTTAAGTAAGGAAGCAGCTGATTTGCAACCATCGGCCTCATTTCTCTCGGAGGACCTGGAAGGAGAACATAAGTGATTCCCTGTTTTCGGGCAACCATTCCTGGCGCCATTCCATAAAAGTTAAACAGTACGTGACTGCCTTCTAATACAAGTGCCTGTTTTTTGTTGTTATCAGTCATTGGTTTACCGACCTGAATATAATACTGCTCTATTGCCTCCAGAGATTTTTCATCATATGAAAGACTGCAGCCAATATGAGCGGCTGCAGTTTCCTTTGTCAGATCATCTTTTGTTGGACCGAGTCCACCGGTAATCACAATTAAATCAGAGCGGCTTTCTGCAGTTTCAAGCGTTTTTAAGAGCCGGTTCTTGTTGTCACCAATAACCGTATGATAATAGACATTGATCCCTGACTCTGCAAATCTTGCAGAGATGTACTGCGCATTCGTATTGGCAATCTGTCCTAAAAGCAGTTCTGACCCTACTGCAATTATTTCTGCATTCATCAAACCATCTCCTTACTTGGAGTCGCGGAAAGCTCCCCAGTTTTTAACAAAATAATCCACACCTGACCAGACTGTAAAGATCGCAGCGATATAAAGTGTAATGATATCAAACGGGATATTAAACATCGTAAAGAATATGTTGTGCAGCAGCAGAGCAGAAATCGCAACAATCTGCATCCACATTTTAATTTTACCGAGCATGGCAGCAGCATGTACTTCTCCAGAGCCTGCTAGAACGAGTCTGAGACCGGTAATAGCAAACTCACGTGAGATAATCAGGATCACAATCCATGATGGGGCCATTTGAAGCTCAACCAGAATAATGAGTGCTGCAGAAACGAGCAGTTTATCTGCAAGCGGATCAAGGAATTTCCCCAGGTTTGTCACCTGGTTAAACTTTCTCGCATAATAACCGTCAACCCAGTCAGTAGATGCTGCAAAAATAAATATAAGTGCTCCGATCAAATGGCTGACAGGCATGTCAGCGCCAAGCAAAGTAATGTCTCCCCAATTAAAATCAACTAGCATAATAATCATAAATAACGGAATAAGAAAAATTCTCGATATCGTAATTTTATTCGGTGTATTCATAAAACCTCTCCTCTTATATCCTGTAATTTCTTATTATTAAATCATTTCCTTATTTATTATGTAAACAAACCCTGATCAAAAAAATAGTCATCGCACTGGATGACTATTTATTGATTATGAAGGGTTTTGTACCTGGAATACCATATTTTGAGGAGTGACATCAGTTAAGCCGAACTCAACCTGTTCACCGTTAATTTCCACAGTCGTACCTGGAACACTGCCAATTCTTAACCTGAACCAGTCAAGTTCAGCTGCGTCAAATGTGTACGTGCCGGAAATTTCTTCTCCTACAAGCTGTTTGCCTGACTGATCTGTAATACCTAACCAGGTTGTATTCGTATTGATCGTTACTGTCAGACCTTCAGTAGAAGTCACCTGAAAGTTTGTTGTCTCGCCCTCTGTACCCGTGCTCTCAATCGTCAGAGGCGGCGTTTCAGGCTCTTCTGGCGGCTGTTCAGCTTCCACAGGTTCTTCTGCCGTGTCCACACTATCACTTTCAGGGCTGTTTTCCTGATCTTCAGCACTGTCTTCAGGCTGATCAAGAGAAACCGGTTCTTCCTGCTGCACTTCTTCATTTTCAGCTGGCTCCTGGGCATCTGATGCCATGAATGTCTGAACAAGATAATACGCCAGGACAAAAATTCCAATCACAAAGATCGTCATCACTGCCGTTGGGATAAACCTGAAAGCAGCAGAAGATTTTTTGCTTGGACCTCTTGTTTTGACTCTGGAAAGCTGTGAGGGGACATTGTCATCATGATTAGATGGAATGTCTTTTGAATAAGTCTCAAAAAGTTCCTCTGCATCAAGACCAACAGCCTCGGCATACTGCTTAATAAAAGCCCTGACATAAAATGCTCCGGGCATCATTGAATAATCTCCTTCTTCAATTCCCTGGAGATATCTTTTTTGTATTTTCGTTAAGCCTTGAAGCTCTTCTAAAGAGTACCCTTTTGACTCTCTTGCTTCTTTAAGTCGGCTTCCTAGTTCTGTCAATGTTTACACCTGCCAATACTTAAAATTCAAATTCCCCAAAATCGCCGAAATCAGATCCGCTGAACATTGTATTCTTATGCATTAATTCGTATGTAATTTCTTCATCCGGATCATGTCTCAGCTCTATAATATAATCGAAATCCTCAATGGTATATTCGCTGTTTTCAACAAATATATCGGGATGTTCAATTACTTTTATTGATGGCATCCGCATAATTTCACGGACTAATTGCCAGTGTTTTTCTGATGCACGTCTGGTCGATACGACCCCATCAATAATAAACAAATTATTTTCATTGTATTCATCTTCAATTAATTTATCACGAACAGTCTGTTTTAATAATGTAGATGAGACGAACAGCCATTTTTTATTCGCACATACACTTGCCGCTACAATGGATTCTGTTTTCCCTACTCTAGGCAGACCGCGGATTCCAATCAACTTATGGCCATCCTGTTTGTATAGCTCTGCCATAAAATCAACCAGTAAGCCAAGTTCATCACGGATAAACCTAAACGTTTTTTTGTCATCTGCATCCCTTTGTATATATCTGCCATGACGGACTGCCATTCTGTCACGCAGTTTCGGTTCTCTTAGTTTAGTCATTTGAATCGTATCCATTGTTCTTAGGATCAGTTCAAGCCTGACAATCTGCTCATCGCTCCGGGCTAACAGCAGCATACCTCTGCGACCCTCATCGACACCATTAATCGTCACGATATTGATTGAAAGCATCCCCAGAAGGGAAGAAATATCACCAAGCAGACCGGGACGGTTTTTTTGAATTTCATACTCGAGATACCATTCCTTTTTCTCCATGGTGCCAGCTCCTTAATATAAAAACTTTCCTATCTATATCGTTAATAATAAAGCATTTACATGGAATAGAAAAGGAAAAACAAAAAATGCTTCGAAATAAGCAGAAAAATGCCTTCCTTTGTCGACAGGAAGGCATTTTTAAAGATTAATGACTGACAGAACCGCCGGCTAAACGGATCATCAGATTAGCAAGTACATGCTGCTCATTTTCATCTGCAGCTTTCCATAGATCAGCAAGTACTCTTTCCTGCTCATTTTTAGGATCCACATTTTTAGCTAAATAATCCCCGATCTGAAATGCTACCTCTGACATTTTCTCTTTTTCCATACCGGTTTTCTGAGCAGTAATCACTTTTTCACCAAGGAAGTCTTTCCACTGTTGCCAGTTATCAAGAATTGACATATATACTCCTCCTTTACTGATGCACCATCCGGGCTCATCAGTAGTATGTACTGCTTGTGAAGTAAATATGCCTCTCAGCTGTACCAGCCGCCGTTAACTGACAATACGTGAGATTGAATGTATGAAGCACGGTCACTCATTAAGAATATAATGGCTTCTGCAATTTCTTCTGGTTCAGCAAACCTGCCGGCAGGAATTTCCTGTTCAATTCCGCTTATCACTTCTTGTGGGTAATGAGCAGTCATATCTGTTCTGACGGCCCCGGGTGCCACCGCATTCACTCTGATCCCGTTTGGCGCAAGTTCTTTACCAAGCGCTTTAATAAATGAGATCTGAGCACCTTTAATTGCAGAATACATGACTTCATAGGAGGCTCCGGTTTCACCCCATACCGAACTGACAAAAACAATTGAAGCACCTTTTTTATGGCGCATATTCGGAATCAGCTTTTTAAGCATTCTTGCAGGCTGATAAAGGTGAACGTTCCATAACATCTCCATTATCTCATCCGATGTATCTTCAAACAGCCCCTCATAATGCAGCCCTCCTGCATGTACAACTGCATCAGGCTGCAACGAAAAGCTGATTGCCTGATCGACTTCTGCCCGGTCATTCAGGTTTAATCTAAGCGGAATCAGCTGATCAGCTTCTGCTGCGAAATCTTTTAAACGTTCGATGCTTTCATGGTTGCGATAGTATTGGCCTATGACAGTATGGCCCGATAATAAAAGCTTTTTGCTTAATTCAAAGCCGATACCTCCACTGCTTCCCAGTACCAGAACAGTTTTAGGCATTTTCTTTAGGCAATATATAGAAGCTTGTAATCCTGTCTTCCTGTACTAGCGAAGAGAAAGCTTTATGCACATCATCAAGTGTCAGTGTTTCAAGAACAGGTACAGCTTCAAACAGGTCCATATCATTGAATGCATATCTTGTGAATTGGTTGGCGATAAATTCAGGGGAATTAAGTGACCTCAGGAATCCGCCAATATTCTTTTTCTTAACTGATTGCAGCTGATCTTCTGTGATAGAAGGTGACTGGACTTCATTTAATAGAATTTCTTTTATTTGAGCAGATAATTTTTCAGGATCAGGTGTGTTACTACCCACTAGTGCAAAACCAAAGTTATTTTCCTGTGTAAAATCATATGAAAAGTGATCGTCAATTAACCCTTCATCGTAAAGTGACGTGTAATGCTTAGAGGTTTTTCCAAACAGAATATCAAGCGCTGTATTCACTGCCAGTTCTTTTTTCATCAATTCTTTTCCACTGATCTCTTTAGCATCAGACTTAATCCCAACCATACATTTTGATACCTGTACATCCATCTTTAACTCATGGTGTACTCTATTTACGGTATCCGGTTCATCTGCGAATCTTCTGTTAATTGTTTCTTCAGGCTCAAAGCTTTTTGCAGACTGATTATCCCTCACATGGTTCATGACTTCCTCGGGATCCACTGCCCCCACAATAAAGAGCATCATATTAGAAGGATGATAAAACGTATTGTAACACTGGTAAAGGTGATCTTTAGTAATCTCAGAAATCGATTCAACAGTTCCTGCAATATCCACTTTGACAGGGTGATTTTTAAACATATTTTCTATCGCCCCAAAATATAGCCGCCAGTCAGCGTTGTCATCATACATCGTAATTTCCTGACCGATTATACCTTTTTCTTTTTCAACCGTTTCTTCAGTAAAGTAAGGAGCCTGGACAAAATCGATCAGCACATCAAGGTTCTTTTCAAAATTGGATGTACTTGAAAACAGGTATGCAGTTCTTGTAAACGAAGTAAAGGCATTTGCAGAAGCTCCGTTCATACTGAATTTCTGAAACACATCGCCTTCTTCTTTTTCAAACATTTTATGTTCGAGAAAATGTGCAACACCATCCGGCACACGGATATAATCTTCTTCACCGAGTGGGATAAATTGATTATCAATGGAGCCGTATTTTGTTGTAAAGGTAGCGAAAGTTTTATTAAAATCTTTTTTAGGAAGAATACATACCTGCAGACCGTTAGTCATTTTTTCAATATATAGTTCTTCATCCAGCTGAGCGAACATTTTTTTATGCACTTTCAGCCACCTCCTTTGCCGTCAAAATATAAGTAGTATCTTTCAGCAGTTTTTTAGCCGCTTCTGTCACATCTTCTTTGGTTACACGGTCAATGCCATCAAACCAGTCCTGAATCTTTACAGGTATGCCTGCGGTTTCCCCCTGATACAGCACTTCGATTATGCCTCTTGGGGAGTCAAGTGTTTCAAGCATCTGATTTGTCATAACCGCCTTGGTCTGACTTAACTCCTGATCACTGATATCACCATTTTTAATGGCTTCAAGCTGCTCTTCAATGATCGTTTCAGCGCGTTCAATTTTTGCCGGTTCCACACCTGACATAATGACAATCAGGCCTTTATGACTCTCAAGACGGCTTGCTGCATAATAAGCCAGGCTTTCTTTTTCACGCACATTCATAAACAGTTTAGAATGCGGGAAGCCGCCAAGAATCCCGTTCATCACTGCCATTGAAAGATAATCGCTGTCTCCGTAAAAAGTATTTGATCTGTAGCCAATATTGAGTTTACCCTGTTTGATCTGCTGTTTTTCAATTATTTTTTTCGAGTCTTCTATTGCGATATTTTTTTGAATGGCTTTAACATTGTCTCTTGAAGCAATGGAGAACTTCTCCTTACAAAGCTCTTCCATTTGTCCGCTGTCGATATCCCCTACAATATACAGGTCTACTTCATCACTTGAGATCATCTGTTGATAAGCTTCCATCAATTTTTCGGGTGTGATTTTTTCAAGTTCAGATTCTATACCGTTTGGATGCAGAGCGTATGCCTCTCCACTGCACATTTCCTCTACGAGACGCTGAGATGCGTAGCGCATCTTATCATCTTTTACTGCTTTTAATTTTTGATTAAGTGTTCTCTTTTCCGACTCTACAACTTTTCGGCTGAACGCCCCGTCTTCTAACAAGGGGTGAAATACCATTTCATTTAATACGTTCAGTGCCTGTTCTGTTAAAGGCGTATTGTCCTGAAGATATTTTTCATTTGCAATATCCACGGCAAAAGTCAGGATATGATACTCACCCTTTTTATTCACGTCTACCGATGCACTGGCACCATACAAATCGTCAAGATGACTTCTGAATAAAGCTGTCGTCGGCCACTTTTCAGTACTGCTTTGCAGCACATATGGTAATAATGCTCTCGCAGTCACCTTTTCTTCTGATAAAAGTGATTTAAATTTTAAAACTAGCTGGTTTGTTTTAAACTTTTTTGTTTGAATGATCCTGATGTTCAGTCCATCCTGTCTGATCTTCATCTCGTCTAGTTGCATACATGTTCCTCCCGGTTGTGAAGTTGCATTAGTAGTATTTATATTCACTATCATCACTATACATTTCCTGATACCTTTACAACAAGCATTTATCATTAAATGAAAAAAACCGCCTGATCAGAATCAGACGGTTCATTCATTTTATCGGCTGCCTTTAATATAGGGCTGTCCGTTTGCTTTAGGTGCATCGGCGCGTCCGATAAATCCTGCAAGTGCAAGGATTGTCAGGATATAAGGAGCTGACAGTAATATCCAGTTCGGCACATCTGCAAGGAATGGGAAACTTGATCCGATAATTGCCAGAGACTGAGCAAGACCAAAGAACATTGCTGCTCCCATGGCACCAAGCGGATGCCACTTACCGAAAATAACGGCTGCAAGTGCAATAAAGCCCTGTCCAGTGATCGTACCGGCACTGAAATCCTGGGTAATAGTCTGTGCATACACACCACCGCCAAGACCTCCAAATACACCAGAAAGCACAACAGCGATATATCGCATTTTATATACGTTAATCCCCATCGTATCAGCAGCCATCGGGTGCTCCCCTACAGAACGCAGGCGCAGGCCGAATGGCGTTTTGAATAGAACGAACCATGCAATGATCGCAACAAAAATTGCAAGGTAAGATGTAATATAGTTATTAAAGAAGATAGGTCCGATAATTGGAATATCATACAGTAATGGTATTCTCTCATAATAAAGCGGCTGAGGAATTTTTGGGGTCTGACCTGCTCCATACCAGTCCTTTATTAAGTATACACCGAGCCCTAGTGCGAGGAAGTTAATTGCTACCCCGCTGACAACCTGGTCTGCACGGAATGATACGGACGCCACTGCGTGCAGCAATGAAAATAAACCTCCGACAATCATTGCGATTAAGAGTGCAACCCAAGGCGTTGCCCCTCCAAGAGTCGATGCAAAAGTAATATTAAATACAACTGCAGCAAAGGCACCAATGACCATCAGACCCTCAAGACCAATATTAACGACACCAGACCGCTCTGAGAATACGCCGCCGAGTGCTGTAAAAATTAGCGGGGCTGATGCAAATAGCATGGATTTTACTAATATTTCAAACGCTGATAAAACATCCATTTATTTTGCCCCCTTTTTAAGACGCTGCAACAGATACGCAATAATGTAGCTTGATGCAACAAAGAAAATAATAATGGCAATAACGATTTCAACAAGCTCAGTTGGTACACCTGACTCAAGAGGCATAATCAATGCACCCTGTTTTAAAATACCAAATAATGCTGCTGCCAAAATGACACCTGAAGCGACGTTACCACCAAGCAGTGCTACCGCGATCCCGTCAAAACCTACGCCTGAGAATGCACCGTGAATGAATCCGTAACCGAATGTTCCAAGCCCTTCCATCGCACCGCCGAGACCTGCAAAAGCGCCTGAGATAACCATTGAAAGGATAATATTACGGTTTACATTCATTCCTGCATATTCAGAAGCATGCTGATTAAAGCCTACTGAGCGCAATTCAAAACCAGTTGTCGTTTTTTCAAGAACAACGAAATAAATAATAGCTGCTGCGAGCGCAAGGAATATCCCATAGTGCATAGTGGAAAATTCAGTCAGCGTTTCGAAAAATGGTGACTTAAGTGATGCGGATTCAGGTACGCGTTCTGTTGTATTCTGCTCATCAGAAATGACATAACGTACTAGGTAGTTACAAAGATGAAGTGCAATATAGTTCATCATAATCGTAACAATTACTTCATGAACGCGAAGTTTTGCTTTTAAAAGACCCGGAACAAATGCCCAAAGCGCACCTGCTGCCGCACCTGCAAGAACGGCCATTGGCAGGTGAATAATTTTCGGCAGATCAAATGCAAGACCTACCCAGACAGATGCAACCCAACCAACTAAAAGCTGACCTTCCACACCGATATTAAATAGTCCAGTACGGAATGCAAATGCGACTGCAAGTCCCGCAAAAATATAGGGTGTAATCTGTCTGACTGTTTCACCGATATAAAATCCTTCTCCAAGCGAACCGCTCAGTAAAGCTGCATACCCTTCAATCGGATTATAGCCTGAAACCAGCATTACAATGGCTCCAACCAGTAAACCGAGGATAACAGAGATAACAGGGATCAGGATTTTCTGCCATCTGTTAAATTGACTAAACATTCTCTGTCTCACCTGCCTTATTCTTAGAACCCGCCATCAGTAATCCGAGCTCCTGTTCAGTTGTTGTCTTCGGGTCAACAATTTCAATAATACTGCCATCGTAAATAACAGCAATCCGGTCACTTACATTAATAATTTCTTCAAGTTCAAATGATACAAGTAGAACCGCTTTGCCGTTATCACGCTGTTCAATCAGACGCTTATGAATAAACTCAATTGCACCTACGTCAAGTCCGCGCGTCGGCTGTGCAGCAATCAAAAGATCCGGATCTCTATCAACTTCGCGTCCAATAATCGCTTTCTGTTGATTACCGCCTGAAAGTGCACGTGCAGGAGTGTGTTCAGATGGCGTACGGACATCGAATTCCTGAATCAGTTTTTTAGCTTGCTTATTAATCTCTTTATTATTCAGCATACTGTATTTAGAATACGGCTTATGATAATACGTCTGAAGCACCATATTATCGCCGATTGGGAAGTCAAGTACCAGACCGTGCTTGTGTCTGTCCTGCGGAATATGACCAACCCCGGCTTCTGTAATTTTTCTTGTTTTATATGAAGATAGATTTTTTCCGTTCAGCTCGATTTTACCGGAAGTAACTTTTCTGAGACCTGTAATTGCTTCAATCAGTTCTGACTGACCATTACCGTCTACTCCGGCAATACCTACAATCTCACCGGCACGCACAGTGAGGTTAAGGTCCTTTACTGCATTCACTCCACGTGAATCTTTTACATTTAAATTAGTAACCTCTAAAACATTGTGCTTTGGATTAGAATCAGTTTTATCTGTTTTAAAAGTGACTTCTCTTCCAACCATCAGACTTGCAAGCTGAGTTGGTGTTGTCCCTTCTACATCCAGCGTATCAATCCCTACACCTTTTCTGATTACTGTTACTCGATCACATACCTCAATAATTTCTTTCAGCTTGTGGGTGATCAGAATAATCGACTTACCTTCAGCAATTAATGTTCTGAAGATCTGAATCAGTTCTTTAATTTCCTGTGGTGTCAGAACAGCTGTCGGTTCATCAAAAATCAGGATTTCTGCTCCGCGGTACAGCGTTTTAAGGATCTCTACACGCTGTTGCATTCCAACTGATATATCTGCAATTTTAGCCCTGGGATCTACTTTTAAACCGTATCGGTCTGAGATTTCCTGTACTTCACGTTCAGCTCTCTTCAAATCAATATTGATCCCATTTTTCGGTTCCATTCCAAGTACAATATTTTCAGTTACAGTGAATGTATCAACAAGCATAAAGTGCTGGTGTACCATCCCGATCCCAAGGTCGTTTGCAACATTCGGGCTTGTAATTCTCACCTTTTCACCACGAACTTTGATCTCACCCTTCTCAGGCTGGTACAGGCCAAACAGAACATTCATCAATGTTGATTTCCCTGCTCCGTTTTCACCTAAAAGGGCATGTATTTCGCCTTTTTTCAATTGAAGCGTAATATTATCATTTGCTACAATCCCCGGAAACTCTTTTCGGATGTCGAGCATTTCTATTACGTAGTCCATCCGTTATCACTCCTTTATTTATCGTGCAGTGGTAGGTTGAATGAGGTCTGACTTCTTTTTCCAGACCCTCTTGAAAAATGCTAAATGAAGAAGGGACTTTGTTCCCTTATTCAGTTAGCATTCTTGCAAAAAAAAAGGGAATTTCGGGACTGTGTCAGCCCCTCCATTCCCTATGCATTTGTTATTACTCAAGAGTAGATGGCACTTCAATTTCACCATTTACAATTTGCTCTCTATAATTAGCTATCTCATCAAGGATTTCCTGTGAAAGGTTGTCCTGGCTATCAGAGATTGCAATACCATCTTCCTGAATTCCATACTCAATTACTTCTCCGCCCGGGAAGTCGCCTTCCATTGCACGAGTTGAGATGTCCTGAACTGCTACGTCAACACGCTTAACCATTGAAGTAAGTGTTACATTGTCTTCTCCAACCTGTCCTTCTTCCCACTGATCACGGTCAACTCCGATTACCCAAACCTGACGATCCGGATCCTGCTGCTTCAGGTTTTTAGCTTCTGTGAATACGCCGTTACCCGTTCCGCCTGCTGCGTGATAAATAACGTCAACGCCTGAACCATACATAGAAGCAGCAATCTGCTGACCGCGTGCTGCATCATTAAAGTCACCAGCGAATTCAATCTGAACATCTGCATCAGGGTTAACTGCTTCAACACCAGCCTGGAAACCTGCTGCGAACTTATTGATCAGGTCAGATTCAACACCGCCAACAAATCCAATTTGATCTGATTCAGTTGCCATACCAGCTGCAACACCTACAAGGAATGAACCTTCATGCTCTTTAAAAGTGATTGATGCCACATTATCGCCTTCAGATACATCATCAATAAGAGCGAAGTTTGTATCAGGGTTTTGACTTGCTACCTCAGTTAGTGCCTGATTCAACAGGAAACCAACACCAAAAACAAGGTCAAAATCATTACGTACAGCTGTATTCATGTTTGTCACATAGTCAGCATCACTGTTTGACTGGAAGTACGTATAACCGTCTGTACCTTCTTCAAGACCATTATCAGCACCGAACTGCTGAAGACCTTCCCAGGCAGACTGGTTAAATGACTTATCATCTACGCCGCCAGTATCTGTTACCATTGCTACTTTGAAGTCACTTGTTTCTTCTGTGCCTTCACCGCCTCCTGCAGAACCTTCATCTGAACCTGTATCCGCTTCTTCGTCGCTTCCACAAGCTGCAAGAACTGTACCTGCTGCAAGAATCATAGATAGTGCTACTCCGTACTTACGCTTTTTCATTTTGGTACCCCCTAAAAATTTTTCGTGTATTAGTAGGAATGCATAAATGCATTAAACACGCTTACGTACAACATGAAAACTGAACCGGTCAGCTTTAAAGTAATTTAAAGAATATAAAACCGGCTGATCATTTTCATCAAAATGCAGCTGCTTTAAAACCAATAAAGCAGTTTCCGGTTCACAACCTAGAATAGGAGATACTTTTTCATGATAGCCCGCGGGTTCAATGTGGGTAATTGCATAAGATATGTACATCCCCCCATTTTCCTCAAGCAATGAAAAAATAGACCTGTCCTGGTGTGTGAATGAAGTCGGCATCAGGTCTGCCGGAATTTTATCAATGCAGTAAACAACCGGATCCCCGTTTGCAGTTCTGACCCTTTCGATAACTGTCATTTCATCTTCAGGGGAACATTTAAAGCGGTTCATGTCTTCATCTGTCGGCTGATGAATCGTAGAACTCAAAAATACAGTTCCAGGTTCCATTCCTGCCATACGTATCATATCTGTCACACTGTACAGCTGTTCGATACCTGATGAAAACAAAGGCTTTGCATTGACAAATGTACCTACACCGTGGCGCCTGACTATTCTGTTTTCTTCTTCCAGAATTCTGAGCGCTTCCCTGAGTGTAGCCCTGCTGATCCCTAATTGCCTGGATAATTCAAACTCTGAAGGGAGGCGTTCCTTCTCTTTGTAAACGCCTTTGTCGATATCTTTCTTCAGTCGGTCTATCACCTGAAGATACAGATGCCGATTATCTGATTTAATAGTCATATAAAGACACCACCAACTCTTTTGACATCAGACATCTGATGTATTTCATTCCTACTAATCGAAAATACTATAACACTTTTCGTTTTGAAAAGGAATACAATTGTGTAGTTTTCACAAAAATTCTTTCTATTGTGTTACACAACAATTACATTTGTTACAGATTTTATATATAATCTGCATAAAAACCCTTTTTAATGTTAAAAAAAGGTATAAAATCAAT
This sequence comes from Jeotgalibacillus terrae, assembly GCF_016908195.1. GTDB lineage: Bacteria > Bacillota > Bacilli > Bacillales > Jeotgalibacillaceae > Jeotgalibacillus > Jeotgalibacillus terrae. Next base: position 62,852 of record NZ_JAFBDK010000012.1, on the reverse strand, counting down.
TCTTTGTAACGTTATAGTATTTTTGAAAGCGGTAACAATAGTATATCTTATTGCATATATTCTTGTATATAGGTCAGACATCAAATGTCTGATTTTTTTTAGAAAGAATAATATTTTTTAAAAAAACTGGAATGCAGTGCATTCCAGCTTGAAAAATCACTCTTCCTGTGCGCCTTTAGAAATCAGAACAGTTCTCGGTTTACTTCCTTCATATGGACCGACTATACCCTGCTGCTCCATTGCATCAATTAATCTTGCAGCACGCGTATAGCCGATTCTGAACCTTCTTTGAAGCATCGAGACAGAGGCAGTCTGCATATCCGCTACAAGGTCAACTGCATCGGAATACAGCTCATCATCAGACTCTTCAGGTTTAGAATCATCAACTTCATCCGGAATCATTTCCTCCTGATACTGTGCTTTCTGCTGTTCGATTACTGCATTGACAACGGTTTCGACCTCTTCATCACTCAGAAAAGCCCCCTGGACCCTGACTGGTTTATTGGCACCTACAGGCATAAACAGCATATCCCCGCGGCCAAGCAGTTTTTCAGCTCCACCGGTATCAAGTATTGTGCGGGAATCAATCTGTGAAGAAACTGCAAAAGCGATTCTTGAAGGAATATTTGCTTTAATCACTCCGGTAATGACATCAACTGAAGGTCTTTGAGTTGCAATGATCAAATGAATCCCCGCCGCACGTGCCATTTGTGCTAGCCTTGTAATAGAGTCTTCCACATCATTTGAAGCAACCATCATTAAATCAGCCAGTTCATCAACAATCACAACAATAAATGGAAGTTGAGGCTGCTTCTCATCATTTTTTTCATTATGCTTTCTTACATATTCATTATATCCTTCGATGTTTCTCGTACCAGTGTGCGAAAACAGATCATATCTGCGTTCCATCTCACTTACTACCTTTTTGAGCGCCTGAGAAGCTTTTCTGGCATCTGTCACAACAGGTGCTAAAAGATGCGGGATTCCGTTGTAGACGTTTAACTCAACCATTTTTGGATCAATCATCATTAATTTTACTTCATGTGGTTTTGCACGCATTAAGATTGACACGATGATCCCGTTAATACATACCGACTTTCCGCTTCCGGTTGCCCCGGCTACAAGCATATGCGGCATTTTATTCAGTTCAGCAGCTACAGCTTCACCCGTAATATCACGGCCAAGCCCTATCAGCAGTTTGGCTTCTTCTTTTTTACTCTTATTTGCTTCAAGTACCTCTCTCAGTGAGACCATTGCCACTTCAGAGTTAGGCACTTCAATTCCAATCGCAGACTTGCCGGGAATCGGCGCTTCAATCCTGATGTCTTTTGCGGCTAGGGCGAGCGCTAAGTCATCGTTAAGATTCACAATTTTACTCACCTTGACCCCGACATCAGGATGAACCTCATACTTAGTTACTGCCGGACCCAGGTGAACCTGAGTTACTTTTGCTTTTACACCAAAGCTTTGAAAAGTTTTTTCAAGTTTAGATGCATTTTTCTGTATGGCTTTATACTCACTGCTCTGATCTGCATGAGGCGGCATTGCCAGCAAATCAAGTGCTGGTACCTGATACTCTTTATTTTCAACCTCTTCTACACCCGGTGAAGAGGTAAACTCTTCAAGTGCAGGGTCATGCGTCTCTTCTTCGTCCTGTTGATCAGATAACTCAGTCTGTACTGGTTCCTCCCGGTGAACAGGTGCAGCTTTTTCAGCAAAGCTTGAAATCAGAGGCTCAAAACCATCAGATTCTTCTGAGTCGTCGTGCTCAATCACTGGATCAGTTTCAGGCTGCTTAATAGAAGTCCGGCGTCTTGAAGTGCGGGTTTGTTTTATTTTTTCGTCCTTAGCCTGACGCTTTTCTTTTATCCATTCTGATAAACTTTCTTTCATATCGTTAAATCTGGCAATGACCCAGACCGCGATCATTCTGCCGGTTTCCCCGATTGACCGGCCTGAAATTAATAATAAACCAATGATGATAAATACAGCAGCAACGATTTTTGAACCGGTTGAAGCAAAGAGCAGATTAAAAATAGCATAAATAAGTGCACCAGCCATCCCGGCTCCTGCATTCACCGTAAAATCATCCATAATAATCCGATGCGTCTGGACAAGTATACTGTTGTTTGTAATCAGATTTTCACTGCTCAGCTGATCAAAAAGCAGAATGTGGCTGAGCAGGAAAATTCCGGTCAATATGAGCAGACCGCCTCTCATTTTAGACCCTTTTAAGACAGGCAGTTTTCTATACAGAATCACGTATACTGATGTCAATATAATAGCCACTGGTAAAAGAAGCTGAAAGTTCCCAATCAGATAAGTAAAAGTTAATGTAAGCAGTTGTCCTGCTGCACCAAGTCTGAATGCTGCTATCAGTGCAAGTGCAATCATTACAATACCGGTTAATTCATATGTAAAGGCAGAATTTTTCTTTTTGGACCTTTTCGTATTCTTTCGCGTGGCAGTTTTTCGATTTGCTGTCTTTCTTTTGGCTTCAGCCATACATCTACCTCCTTTTCCGGCTGAAAAAAACAGACAGAATAACTTCTGCCTGTTTTGAATGCTCAGTTTTAGTGACTTCACACTTCCATAATAATAGGAAGAATCATTGGTCTGCGTTTCGTCCGTGTATATAACAGATGGTTCAGGGAGTCCCTGATTTCCTGTTTAATTCCGGACCAGTCAAATGTACGGTTTTCAACATTTTTTTCAACAATATTTCTAACAGCCGTTACTGACTCTTCCATCAGCTTTTCTGACTCTCTGACATAAACAAAACCGCGGGAAATTACTTCAGGTCCAGCAGCAATTGTTTTCGTTTTGCGGTTCAGGGTTACGACTACCAGCAATACACCGTCCTGTGAAAGAAGTCTTCTGTCACGTAACACGATATTCCCTACATCACCGACACCTTTCCCATCAATTAATACATTACCCGTCTGGACTCTGCCGCTCATTTTCATCTTGCCGGACTGATATTCAACAATATCGCCTTTATCTGCAATAAAGATGTTAGAGCGCGGAATACCCATCTCTTCAGCAAGACGTCCGTGTGTAATCAAATGACGGTATTCACCTTGAATAGGGATAAAATACTTTGGCTTCATCAGGTTCATCATCATTTTCAGATCTTCCTGACTGCCATGCCCTGAAACATGAACATTCTTACTCGAAGTCAGTACAGTTGCGCCTGCTTTTGTCATTTCATTAACAGAACGGTATAAGTATACTTCCATTCCAGGTGATGGTGTAAATGTAATCAGCACAGTGTCACCTTCTTGAATATTTACAATCGGATGCGTCTGATTTGCCATACTTTCCATTACTTTAAACGGTTCATCATGAGTACCTGAAAGAATAATAACAATTTCGTGATCATTATACTGATCAATTTCGCTTGGTTTAATTCTTGTTTCTTCATCATAAGTCAGGTGTTCAAATCTTGAAGCTACGTTTACAACGCGCTCAGCCGCTTCTCCAATGACCGCTACTTTTCTGTTACTTACAGTTGCTGCATCAAAAATCTGTTGAATACGGATCAGGTTTGAAGCATAACATGTGACAATCACTCTGCCGTTTGCATGAGTGATACTGTTTGATACATGTTTTTCAATGACTGATTCTGATGTTGTGTGCCCGGGTTTTTCAGCTTCAGTACTATCTGAAAGCAGCGCAAATACACCCTTATCACCAAGTTTAGCCATTTTACCGATGTTCGATGCATATCCGCCTCTTGATGACTGATCAAATTTGAATTCACCGGTATGCACAATTGCACCTTCTGAGGTGTGAATGGCAATGCCAAGTGAATCCGGAATGCTATGTGTTGTATTAAAAAATGTAACATTAACAGAATCAAATTTCATGTTGCTCTTTTCATGTACAGTATAAAATTTAACCCGATCTTTAAAGCCGTATTCTTTTAATAATGCTTTTGCTAGGGCAACTGTCAGTTTTGATCCGTACACAGGCACCTTTACTTTTTCAAGCAGATAAGGAAGCGATCCGATCGAATCATCATGACCATGTGTCAGAAAGATTGCTTTAACACGCTCTTTATTTACTTCGATATACTGGAAATCCGGAATCACAATATCGATTCCAAACATCTCATCTTCCGGGAACATAAGCCCGGAGTCTATAATGAATAAATCCTCGTCCACTTCAATTACATACATGTTCTTTCCAATCTCGCCTACACCGCCGAGAGGAATAATTTTTAATTTTTCATTTTTCTCTTTAGACAAACTGATTTCCTCCTACAAAAATGTTATCCGACCTTTTGAAACAGCTGTGTTCATTATACTGTAAGTTTGGAAAACTGTACACGTATTTATCACCTCGGCTCTATGAAAGTCGCCTTTTTGGCCGTCATTAATCAAAAAGGTCTTTTTCCGAATTGGAAAAAGACCTGCCTGTTGGATCTTAGTCAATATCTTTCATGTGTGCTTCAAACTTTTCAACTGAAGCAGTTAAAGACTGCGCTTCATTTTCATCGAGTTCAATAAGTGGCAGTCGCACGCCTCCGCATTGAATACCTTTTTGATTTAATACCGCCTTAACAGGTGCCGGGCTTGGCTGAGCAAATAATGCTCTTGTAAGCGGCAGGAGTTTTTGATGAATCTTTGCTGCTTTTGCCAGCTCTCCTGCTTGAAATAAACGGATCATTTCCTGCATTTCATTTCCTGCTACATGTGATGTAACAGATACAACACCAGCACCACCGATTGAAAGAAGCGGAAGTGTCAGGCCGTCATCACCGCTGTAGACAGAAAAGTTCTCATCTGTTCCTGCAATAATTTCAGTCATCTGATCGAGGCTGCCGCTCGCTTCTTTAACTGCTGTTATATTAGGTACTTTGGACAATTCAATTATCGTCCCGGGCTCAATATTAACAGCAGAACGCCCTGGTATATTGTATATCATCACCGGGAGATCCACTTTTTCAGCTACCTTAGTGAAATGCTGGAACAAGCCTTTCTGGCTCGGTTTACTGTAGTAAGGAGCGACAAGCATAATTGCGTCTACTCCTGCTTCTTTTGCTGCGAGTGTCAACTTGATTGTTGATTCAGTATTATTCGTCCCTGTTCCGGCTACAACCGGTATCCTGCCGTTAACTATTTTTACAGTCTGCTTGAACAAATTGATTTTTTCTTCAAAAGACAGTGTCGGCGATTCCCCCGTGGTTCCTGCTACAACAAGGGAGTCGGTGCCATTTTCTATTAAATAATTGATCAGCTTTTCCAACCTGCTGTTATCAATATTATTTTCCTGGTCAAATGGAGTAGCCATTGCAGTTGAAACTCTGCCAAAGTTCATTTTCTTCACTCCTGTACGGTTGCTGGTTCTGGATTAATAAAAAATTGATGGAGAAGCTGCTGGGCATGCTCTGAATCTGCATGATCCACAAGTACCCAGAAAGTCATATGACTATCAGCTGTCTGCCAGATGTTAATATTGCTTTTAGTCAGCAGTGACACGATAGAAGAAGCCACACCCGGCCGGCCGGCGATCCGCGTTCCGATCAGGGCAACTTTTGAAACATGATGTCTGCTTTTAAAATAAATATGCTGTTCATCTAAAGTACGTTTTAATTCAGGATAATCATCCTGATGTATAGTAAATTTCACTTCAATCGGCTGAATGGATATCAGGTCTATACTGATATTTTTTTCAGCCAGCATTCTGAATATTGCATCGCAATCCTGTGCCTGTACTGCAATCTGTACGAGGTGATCAATTGCTGTAACGGAATGAACTGATTCTGTCCGGGGATGCAGACCAATCCATGTCCCGCCATCATCCGAAAGATCCCCGGTCCATACCGGAATATTGCCTTTTCTGGCCCATTCAACTGCTTTAGGATGAATCACTTTTGCTCCCTGATGAGCAATATGAAAAGCTTCGTCATAAGATAGGGATTGAACTATTTTTGCCTGATCAACAATTCTTGGATCCCCACTCATAATTCCCGCAACATCTGTATATAATTTGCAGTATAAGGCGCTCACACTTGCTGCAATCGCACAGGCAGACGTATCACTGCCTCCGCGGCCCAATGTGGCAACCCTGCCATACTGATCTTCCCCCTGAAAGCCCGGAATGATGATGACATCAGTCTGCTGCAATTCAGTGAAAACTGAGTGTGTATTCATTGAACAGATATCAGCATCATACACATTGTCTGTTTTCAGACCTGCCTGTTTTCCTGTCAGGATCTCACACTCAACTCCGGCATGATGCAGGGCTGAAGAGAATATAGCCGCTGATATGATTTCTCCGCATGAAAGCAGCAGTGATCTCTGATGAGGCGGTATACTCAGCGGTTCAGCAAGCGATAACAGCGTATCTGTGGAATACGGTGCTCCTATTCTCCCGATAGCTGATACGACAATAATCACCTGATTTTCGAGTTCGAGTTCCCTTTTTACACAGGATACTGCCTGCTCTCTTTTCCATGAGTCTGATAGCGACGTTCCACCAAATTTCAGTACTGAAATTGGCAAAGTAACGCTCCTCTCTTAAAAGCGCGTGACAGTTATACGAGTTTAAGTTTGATCAGACTCTCTGCGATCTGTACTGAGTTCCACGCAGCTCCTTTTAATAAGTTATCTGAAACGATCCACATATGGAAGCCATGGTCTTCGTCAGGATCTTTTCGTACTCTTCCCACGAATACATCGGTTTTACCTGCAGCAGTGCTCGGCATTGGATACTCCTGCTGATCAGGGTTATCCTGCAGTGTAATACCCGTTGCTTCTGAGAGAATACGGTGGATATCTGCTGTATTTTTTCCTTTTTCTGATACTTCTATATAAACTGACTCCGCGTGACCGGTCTCGACTGGTAATCTCACACATGTAGCTGACACTTTCAATGTAGGCATATGCATAATTTTTTTCGTTTCGTTAATCATTTTCATTTCTTCAAACGTATAGCCATTTGTATCAAAGACATCAATTTGCGGCACTGCATTGAATGCAATCTGGTAATGCTTTTTATCTCCTTTTACCGGTAAAACACTGGCCTTTGGCTCTTCCCCGTTCAAAATAGCCTGTGATTGTTCTTTCATTTCATCAATTGCCTGCACACCCGCTCCTGACACAGCCTGATATGTCGAAACAATTACTTTCTCAAGACCCAATTCTTTTCTGATCGGTTCAAGCGCTGCAACCATTTGAATGGTCGAACAGTTCGGGTTCGCAATGATCCCTTTATGATGCTGAAGATCAAGTTCGTTTACCTCAGGAACTACGAGTGGCACATCTTCATCCATTCTGAAGGCACTCGTATTGTCAATGACAATCGCACCGCGTTTTGCAGCTTCAGGTGCCAGTTTCTTTGAAATGCTGCCTCCTGCTGAAAACAGTGCTATCTGCACGCCATCAAAGCTTTCCGGTGTTGCTTCTTCAACTGTTACCGGTGCCCCATTGAATTGAATTGTCTGTCCTGCTGATCTTGCAGAAGAAAGGAGTTTAATTGATTCAACCGGAAAATTCCTCTGCTCAAGCATTGCGAGCATCTGAGTTCCTACTGCTCCTGTTGCTCCTACTACTGCTACGTTATATCCTGTACCCTTCATTTACAAAACTCCCTTCCACTCTTTCCCTGTAATGCGTTAGACAGGTAAAGCACTAATGTGTATTCATACAACACATTGTATCATTTATGCTTTCCTTTTCTCAATCTCTTTTATTTAATAAAGTGATAACCGGCTGGAGCTGTTTGCCTTTTAGCGCCTGAATGACAGTTTCCGGGATCTCATCCATATGTGCCACAAGGGAATTAGGCTTATTCTCAGGATCATCCTGACTGAAAGGAACGAAATACAGATTTTTCGCTGCCATCAGTCTCATGAGGTTCACACCGTTTAATCCAAGACCATCATTGGTCGAAATTGCAGCTACTACCGGCTTATGATTACGCATAGTGGCCTTTGCCGCCATTAGTACCGGAGAGTCTGTCAGTGCATTTGCAAGCTTTGACAGTGAATTCCCTGTCAATGGCGCAACCACCATGCAGTCTAATGGCTTCACAGGGCCAAGTGGTTCTGCGTCCGGAATGGTTCTGATACATTTTGCTCCTGCAGCTTTTTCTATTTTTTGAACCCATTCCTCCCCTTCACCAAACCGTGTATCTGTTGTCTGCATTGTATAACTGACGACTGGTACAATTTCTGCTCCCAATTCCTTTAATCTGATTAATTGAGGCAATACTAAATGGTACGTACAATGGGAACCTGTAAAACCGAAACCTATTCTCTTATTTTCTAACACTGTTTATCCTCCTTTTTCAATGACCAGATCGAGAATCGCCTCTGCAAGTATTTCACCAGCAGTTTTTGGTGCCACCATACCGGGAAGGCTCGGCGCCTCAAGATATTGAAGATTCATTTTACTTGCAATCCTGCGCTGTTCAATCGAAGGATCAGAAGCCAGTTCTATTAAAAAAATCCCAGGTTTGCAGGCTGACATCGCATTTTCGGTTATGATTGTATCCGATGGAATTGTATTGACCCAGATATCAGCCTGCGCAATAAATCTGTTCAAATCTTTTAAATGCTTCCCGTCAACTCCGATTTCATTCAGTCTGGCTATTTCTGTTTTAACTGAAGAAAGAGCTGTAACATTGGCACAGAGGGAATGAAGCACTCTTGCAAGCGTTATGCCAACTCTCCCTCCACCGGTTATCACAATGTCTGATCCATGAATGGTGTAATCAGTATGCTGAATAATCAGCCAGAGGATGCCTTCAGCAGTTGGAATAGAATTTGAAATCGCAATAGCATCCTCTTCAAATAAATAGATGAATTTTTTATTGCTCCGTTCTGTCCATGGCGTTCTGATTCCTGAGAAAATCAGGCAGTTTTCATGCAGCTGATCCAATTGTTCATAATCTATTGACAGATTTTCAGCGCTGAAAGAGGATCTTATTTCACCTGAGGAGCTGATTCCACTCACAGGAAAAATGATCGCATCCAAACTGTTAAATGGGATCTCATCAATCTTCGCTTTTCTGTAACCGGGTTCTGTCATGTTCAGCTGATCAAATCCACAGAGATATACTTCAGCACCTATTTCACACAATTTTTCAGCAATGACAAGCTGTCTGGCATCTCCACCGATCACCGCTGCCTTTTTGCGGTATAACTTCTCATTGACCATACCATCACACTCACTTCATTCATCATTATTCTCCGGTATTGTATGTAATTGCTGATCATCTTGTGAACGATTTGAGCTTATCAGTATTAAATCTTTACCGACTGCATGGACGTTTTTCCATGGAATCGCATATTCTTCTTTTGCCCGGTTAAATGGGTTTGATTTCCCTGATGGAATGAGCAGATTAACCAATTCTCCCGTACTTTCATCAAATTCGATGTCTGCATTACCCAGTACACCCATCCGTTCTGCCTGATTGATATCAATAATTTCTTTTCTGTACAATTCACTCATTCTCATTAAAAAGGCCTCCTTTAAGAGCTGTTTCATTATATGTATGCCACGAAACAAGTACATATAAATAAAGACTATATTAAAGCTTGCTGGCGATTTACGCAGCGCGTGCGGTGAGCCCTGCTGGAGTCGGTCCCCTTCCGCTGCAATCACCAGATGTACTAAAACAAGGTTAGACTTTATTAATCATAGCCAAAATAAAAAAAGCCCGGACATCAGTGTCCAGGCTCCTGTTATAATCATTATAAAGTTCATAGTGAAACTTTTTCTCCATGGGGAGAGATAACTGATGAAGCGAAGTTTCCGCCGAGAATTTGATCAGCAATTTTTTTGACAGACGCTTCGGACACCAGGTCGATTTTTTCTATCATTTCATCCATCGAGCGGTGTCTGCCGAGCATCAGTTCATTTTTGCCGTTTCGGCTCATTCTCGCATTCGTACTTTCAAGCCCCAGTACGAGGTTGCCTTTGAGCTGCTCCTTTGAAGAGTCCAGTTCATCCGCAGTTAAACCGTCAGCTTTCAATTTTGAAAGGGTCGACTGGATCGTATCATACAGTTCGTCAAGCTGTTCTGCACCAGTACCTGCATAGATTGTCAGCAAACCACTGTCCCGGTGAGCCGAGTGATATGAGAATACTGAATAGGCAAGACCCTTATCTTCACGTACATCCTGAAACAACCGTGAAGACATACTGCCTCCGAGTACATTGTTCAGTACAATCAGGCTGTACGTATCCTCATGTCCAATTGGCAAGCCATCAAACCCGAGGCACAGGTGTGCCTGTTCAGTTTCTTTTCTCCTGGATAAATGAGTGTAGTGAAACTCAGGAATTTCATTATCTTTTTTATCTTCAATTGAAGATGTATAATCTTCGAACAATGATTCAATTTCCTTAATAAAATCAGGTCCAATATTACCTGCCGCTGAGATCACCACATCTTCAGGACGATACATCTCATATACATATTTTTTCAGATCCTCACTGGTAAAGGACTTCAGCGTTGATTCTGTACCAAGTATCGGATATCCAAGCGGATGCTTACCATAGACTGCTTCACCAAGCAGATCATGAACGATATCATCAGGTGTATCCTCATACATCTTAATTTCCTCAAGTACGACGTTTTTTTCTTTTTCAAGTTCTTCCGGGTCGTAGACTGAGTTAAAAAACATATCTGCTAACACGTCTAACGCATGCTTCGCATGATTATCAAGCACTTTTGCGTAAAAGCATGTATATTCTTTTGACGTGAATGCATTGACATGCCCGCCAATTCTGTCAAATTCCTCAGCAATTTTTCTTGCAGAACGTTCCTTGGTTCCTTTGAACAGCATATGTTCAATAAAATGGGAGATCCCGTTATTTTCCGGCGTTTCATCTCTAGAGCCTGTACCTATCCATATGCCGACTGCAGCAGATCTGACTGACGGGATATGTTCATACACAATTCTCAGACCATTTTTGCAGGTGTAACGTGTAATCATAAAAAACATCTCCTAAACTTAATGCACTTAATGAAATATTCTACTATGGTTCGGGATATTTTTCACTTAAAAAAGCTTTATATCGTGCAAAAAGTAAGCATTTAATATTATATTCCATTATTTAAATTAAACTGCATAGAAAAACCGGCTAAGCAGCCGGCTTTTATCTTACTTCTGTTCTTCTCTTTCTTTCTGTTCTTTCAGTACAGCTTTACGTGAAAGATTTACTCTGCCCTGGTTATCGATCTCTGTAACCTTCACTTCGATCTGATCGCCAAGTGACAGAACATCCTCAACCTTGCTTGTACGCTCTTCCTGCAGTTCAGAGATATGGACAAGTCCATCTTTACCGCTGAAGATCTCAACAAAGGCACCAAACTTCTCAATGCGTTTTACCTTACCAAGATAGTTTTGACCCACTTTTGCTTCTCTCACCATATCTTCAATGATCTGCTTCGCTTTCGCATTCATTTCAGAATCAGCTGATGCGATAAAGACTGTACCATCCTGCTCGATATCAATTTTAACACCTGTTTCTTCAATAATCTTATTGATTGTTTTACCGCTCGGCCCAATTACATCGCGGATTTTATCAGGCTTAATTGACAGCTGGATAATTTTAGGTGCGTATTCTGAAAGTTCTGTTCTAGGTTCGCTGATTGTGCTGAGCATAGAATCAAGAATATGCATTCTGCCTTCTTTTGCCTGCATCAGTGCTTCTTCAAGAATTTCTTTCGTCAGTCCATCAATTTTAATATCCATTTGAAGTGCAGTGACACCTTTTGCAGTACCTGCTACTTTAAAGTCCATGTCCCCAAGGAAATCTTCCATACCCTGAATATCTGTCAGGATTGTATAATCTTCACCTGATTTAACAAGACCCATTGCAATACCTGCTACAGGCGCTTTCAACGGAACACCTGCATCCATCATTGCAAGTGTACTTGCACAGATACTCGCCTGTGAAGTAGATCCATTTGATTCAAGTACTTCTGATACAAGACGGATCGTGTATGGGAATTCTTTTTCATCAGGAAGTACTTTCTCAAGTGCGCGCTCACCAAGGGCACCGTGACCAATTTCACGACGGCCAGGTCCTCTGATTGGACCAGTTTCCCCAACGCTGAATAACGGGAAGTTATAGTGGTGCATAAAACGTTTTGATTCCTCAAGCCCAAGGCCATCTATAATCTGTACGTCACCTAAAGGTCCAAGTGTTGCAATACTTAGTGCCTGGGTCTGTCCACGTGTGAATAGACCTGATCCGTGTGTTCTCGGAAGTGTTCCAACTTCTGAAGAAAGCGGACGGATTTCATTCGGCTTACGGCCATCAGGGCGCAGCTTGTCCTGAGTGATTTGACGGCGTACTTCAGCCTTGACCATCTGATCAAGCGCTTTTTTCGCGTCCTTCACGTAATCCTCACCAGCTTCCTCTTCTTCAAGGACAGCAAGCACTTCTTTTTTAACCGCTGAGATTGCTTCATCTCTGGCATGCTTTTCATGTGTCTGAACAGCTGAAACCAGCTTTTCACCAGCCATGTCCTGCATTCTGCTGACGACATCTTCATTCAGCTCAGCTAATACGATTTCACGCTTCTCTTTACCGCACGCAGCAACGATCTCTTCCTGGAAAGCAATCAGCTTTTTGATTTCTTCATGTCCAAACATAATCGCTTCAAGCATCTTCTCTTCTGATACTTCAAACGCTCCTGCTTCAACCATGTTGATTGCATCCTTCGTACCGGCAACAATCAATTCCATCTCACTCTTGTTCTGCTGGTCAATTGTCGGATTAATAATGAATTCTCCATCAATTAATCCAACCATGACGCCTGCAATCGGACCGCCGAATGGAATATCAGATACACTTAGAGAAAGTGAAGAACCTAACATTGCTGCCATTTCTGATGAGCAATCCTGATCCACACTCATGACCATACTCATGATCTGAACATCGTTACGGAATCCATCAGGGAATAAAGGACGGATTGGACGGTCAATCAGACGGCTTGTCAGAACTGCACGTTCACTTGGACGACCCTCACGCTTAATAAATCCACCCGGGATTTTACCTACTGAGTACATACGCTCTTCATAGTTGACTGTTAACGGGAAAAAGTCCAGTGGTTTAGGCTCTTTAGAACCAACCGCTGTACTTAATACGACTGTATCGCCATAACGGATAAGAGCTGCACCGCTTGCCTGCTTTGCGAGCTGACCTACTTCAACTGTAAGCTCTCTTCCTGCCCAGTTGGTTGTAAAAACTTGTTTATTCTGATCCATCTAAAAACTCCTTTCTTCATTAACCATAGTAAATCTGCAATACGTCTTTTCACTATGTACAAATACTTGCTTTTTTATCCTAATAAAAAAGCGGGACGAGGCCCGCTTTTCATCATTACTTCATTCTTATCGACGAAGACCAAGCTTGTTGATCAGTTCGCGGTAACGAGCTACGTCGTTATTACGAAGGTAAGTCAACAGGTTACGGCGACGTCCTACCATTTTGAATAGTCCGCGGCGTGAGTGGTGGTCTTTCTTATGAGTGCGAAGGTGCTGGTTCAGGTTGTTGATGTCTTCAGTAAGAATTGCTACCTGAACTTCTACAGATCCTGTGTCGCCTTCGTGCGTACGGAATTCCTGAATAATTTCGTTTTTACGTTCTTGTGTAATAGCCATGATAAATAGCCTCCTGTAATTTTTATTAAAATCCCCTGTTACCGAGCAGACGGCGGAGTAACCGCGATGCCAAGCAAAGGTTCATTCGTACATAAAATATACTACCATAAGCAGTGGTGTGATGCAACCTGTGTATCTTCAGCGCTGATCAGACAAGATGTGAATTGCTTCATCTTTATCCTTTTCAATTTGTGCAATCAGTTCATCAATACCATTAAATTTCTTTTCACTTCGGATCCGTTTGAGCCATTGTACATTTACCTTCTCACCATATATGCTTTCGCTGTAATTAAATAAATGAACTTCCACACTCAGCGCAGCCTGATCCGGATCATTGAATGTTGGTTTATATCCTACATTGCATATTCCATCATACCATGTATTCTGAATTTTCATTCTGACAGCATATACACCTGTAGAAGGGATTAACAGACCATTCAGTGTTTCAATATTCGCTGTTGGAAAACCGATTTTCCGGCCTCTCTTTTCACCATGGATCACAAGTCCTTCCGTTTCATAAAAGCTTCCAAGCAGATGGGACGCAATTTCTACATCTCCATGTGCGAGCAGTTCACGGATTCTTGTGGAACTGATTTTCTCGTCATGATCCACCTGCTTTTCAACGATTGTAGATGTGAAGATGCCTCTTGCATGAAAAGGGAGTGTCTCCATTTTTCCTCTTCCGAATTTACCGTAAGTATAGTCAAAGCCTGCAGTGATATGTACGGCATTCAGACCAATCAGATATTGATCTACAAACTCCTGGGGTTCAAGTGAAGCAAAAGCAGAGGTAAATCGGACAATCAACACATAATCAATTCCCATTTGATCGATTTTACTGATTTTCTGGTCTACTGATGACAAATACTCAACGCTCTTCTTTTTTGAACTCAATACAACCGAGGGGTGAGGGTCAAATGTCATTACAGCACTTTTGACACCGTGAGTATCGGCATATTCCTTCGCAGTTTGGATGACTTTCTGATGACCTTTATGCACACCATCAAAAAACCCAAGAGCGATTGACAACGGAGGAAAATCATCTTTGTTAAATTGATGCGGGTGATGAAGCGTATATACTTTCATAACGTTTCCTTTCTCATCCTGTCCAAATCACTTTTACCGGCTTAATCAGACCGGCTTTTTCCGGATGAAGGTGATAAATAGCTAAAACTGTATTCTCATAAAACACAGCAACCGGTTCTCCCATCTCACCAGTCCATTCTGCGGGAACCTCGAGCACCGCACCGTGTTTCACTTTACTAGCAACTTTATCACTTACTGAGAGCTTCTTCAAACCACTTAACCCGAGTTCTGCAGGTTTTAAGATTTCTCCGGGATGCTCAAGTGCTGCAAGCTGATCGAGTGTGACACAATCAGAAGCTGTGAATTGTGCAGAAGAAGTCCGCGTCAATTTCTTCATGTGCGCCGGATAGCCAAGTATTTCCCCGAACATTACAGCAAGCGTCCTGATATAAGTACCTTTACCGCATTTGATATCGGCTGAAAAAGTAAAAGTTTGATTCTCTTCATTATAGAAGAGTGAAGATTCATCAATCACAATCTCATGGATCTTCACAACCCGTGTCGGACGTTCGATGGTTTTTCCTTCCCTTGCGTATTCATAAAGTCTCTTCCCTTTCACTTTAACTGCTGAATACATAGGAGGCGTCTGTTCAATATCCCCGGTTAATTGTCCGGCTGCTGCAAGCAGATTATCAAGGCTGATCCGTTGTGGAACATCCTTTTTATTCACTACAGGACCCGAGGCATCTTCAGTTTCAGTTGATTCACCTATGACAATCTGAGCTCTGTAAGATTTACCTGCTTCTGTTATATATTCTGCTATTTTAGTGGCACGCCCAATACAGATTGGGAGTACGCCATCGACGTCAGGATCAAGTGTACCAGTATGCCCGACTTTTTTTGTTTTCAATATTTTCCTTACTTTAAATACACAGTCATGAGATGTCATGCCTGGGTCTTTCCACAAAGGGAGAATACCATTCATTTGAAATTACTCCTTTCATTTAATTACATGCTAAAAAAGGCAGACAGAATAAGATCTGCCTGCCTTTTACTTATTCGCGTTCTTTTAAGTCTCTGATCAATGATTCAATACGGTTACCCGTCTCAATTGATTCATCAAATTCAAACAGCAGTTCAGGTGTTTTTCTCAGCCTGATTCTCTGTCCAATTTCAGAACGGATAAACCCTTTTGCTTTAGCAAGGCCGCGCAGCGTATTCTCACGCTGTTCCTCGTCCCCAAGAACAGTTATATAAACAGTTGCCTGCTGAAGATCACCTGTTACTTCAACATCTGTTACTGTGACAAAACCGATTCTTGGATCCTTTATTTTGCGGCCAATAATATCGCCAAGCTCTTTTTTCATTTGTTCTCCGACTCTGTTTGAGCGCAATGACATAACATGCCACCTCTTATCAAGAAAATTTATTTCCGTTAAAGACGTTCTAACCGGGAAGCGACAGGCTCCCATTCTGGAAATGACTCCATAAAAGAGACTGCACGATGTATTTCTGCTTCAGCAGCCGTATAATCTGCTGCTGCTGAAACAAGTTCAATCACAGTGCGCTGCCACTTATCCTGATAGTCTGTCTCAGCAGCGGAAACATTATACCTTTGCTTTACCCTGTTAAGGACCCGTTTTAACACAGATCGTTTTTCTTTTAATGAGTGTGAAAGAGGTAAATGAAATTCACATTCAGCACGGACAATCATTAGCGCTTAATTTCTTCCATCACAAACGCTTCAAAAATGTCCCCTTCTTTTACATCATTATAATTTTTAAGGGTGATACCGCACTCATAGCCTTTTGCTACTTCTTTAGCATCATCTTTGTAACGCTTCAGCGTATCAAGTTCGCCTTCAAAGACTACAATACCGTCGCGGATCAATCTGACGCCGCTGTCACGGGTGATTTTGCCTTCAGTTACATAACTTCCGGCAATTGTACCAACTTTCGATACTTTGAATGTCTGGCGTACTTCAGCCTGTCCGATTACTTTTTCTTCGAACTCAGGATCAAGCAGTCCAGTCATTGCTGATTCGATCTCTTCAATGACTTTATAAATGATTCTGTGAAGTCTTACATCAACCTGCTCTGCATCTGCTGCACGCTTCGCGTTTGCATCCGGACGTACATTAAATCCGATTACGATCGCATTTGATGCTGCTGCAAGTGTGATATCTGATTCAGTAATGGCACCAACTGCTGTATGAATAATTTTAACATTTACGCCTTCAACTTCGATCTTAAGAAGTGAAGCAGCAACGGCTTCGACTGAACCCTGCACATCACCTTTTACGATCACGTTCAGGTCTTTCATTTCACCCTGCTTCATTTGTTCAAACAGGTTATCAAGTGATACGCGTGTTTTTTCTCCGCGCTGAGCCTGAAGTGCCTGCTGCGCACGTGATTCACCGATTGAACGAGCAGTTTTCTCATCTTCAAACACAACAAAACGGTCTCCTGCAAGCGGAACATCATTCAGTCCAGTGATTTCGACTGGTGTTGAAGGGCCTGCTTCTTTCACACGGCGGCCAACATCATTCACCATTGCACGCACACGTCCGAATGTCGTACCGACAACGATCGGATCTCCAACGCGAAGTGTACCGTCCTGTACCAATAGTGTAGCCACTGATCCGCGACCCTTATCAAGTTCTGCTTCAATTACAGTACCCATTGCACGTCGAGTAGGATCTGCTTTAAGCTCTTCAACTTCTGATACAAGGCCGATCATTTCAAGCAGACTGTCAATACCTTCGCCTGTTAGTGCTGAAACTGGTACGAAGATCGTGTCTCCGCCCCACGCTTCAGGTACAAGTCCGTGTTCAGTCAGTTCCTGCATCACACGGTCAGGATTAGCTGAAGGCTTGTCCATTTTATTCACAGCGATAATAATCGGTACTTCAGCAGCTTTAGCATGGTTAATTGCTTCAACTGTCTGTGGCATAACGCCATCATCAGCTGCTACTACAAGAATTGTAATATCAGTAACTTTCGCTCCACGTGCACGCATTGTTGTAAATGCAGCGTGCCCTGGTGTATCAAGGAAAGTGATCTTCTTATCATCATTTTCAATCTGATAAGCACCGATATGCTGGGTGATTCCACCAGCTTCGCCTTCAGTTACTTTTGTTTTACGGATTGAATCAAGAAGCGTTGTTTTACCATGGTCAACGTGCCCCATGATCGTAACGACTGACGGTCGCTCAACAAGCTTGTCAGCATCTGATTCTTCATCGAAATATGTTTCAAGATCCGTTGAATCAATCAGAATTTCTTCTTCAACTGCTACGCCGTAATCATCACAGATCAGCTCGATTGAGTCTTTATCAAGTTCCTGATTGACTGTTGCCATTACACCAACCATGAACAGCTTTTTCACAATTTCAGAAGGTTCTTTGTGAAGCTTCTTAGCAAGTTCAGCTACTGTTAATGATTCTGTAAATGTAATTTTTTCAGGAAGCTCTCTTGGCTTCATTGGTGTTGGTGTGAAAGGCTGCTTGTTTTTTTGATTGCGGTTATTCTTGCCACCACGGTTGTTTTGACCGGGACGCTGCTGACCGCCACGGCCTTTACCGCCCTGGTTGCCCTGTCCGCCTTTACCGCCGCGGTTATTCGCCTGAGGACCGCCGCCTTTACCACGGTTTTGTTGATTATTCTGAGCCGGGCGATTCTGGCTTTGCGGCTTATTCTGGCTTGCAGGTTTGTCCTGTCCGCCTGTGTAAGCCTTATCCAATTTCGCAACAGCCTCATTTTCTAATGCTGCCATATGGTTCTTCACTTCAATATTCATTGTTTTTAATTTATCAATTACTTCTTTACTGGTGACATTTTGCTTTTTAGCGTATTCATATACACGTACCTTACTCATTCGTTCACCCCCGTTAAGATTCGTCGAGCAGTGAGATCAGTTTATCCGCGAAGCCTTTATCAAGTACTGCAACGGTAACTCTTGCATCCTTGCCAATCAGTTGTCCGAGCAGATAACGGTCTTTAACCGTTCTGACCGGAACTTTATAAAACGATGCTTTATCAGTCACTTTTTTCATCGTGTTTGCTGACGCATCCTCTGAAAGCAGGACTAGCTTTGCTTTGCTGTTCCTGACCTCTTTTATTACTAATTCTTCGCCTGATATAACTTTTCCTGCCCGAGTCGCAAGACCCAGTAATGACATCCATTTAGGCTGATTCATTTACTTAGATCCCGCTTCCACTAATTCAAGAAGCTCGTCGTACAGCTCGTCCGGTACTTCTGCTTCTAAGTGGCTTGATAATACATTTTTCTTTTGAGCTTTTAAAATCGCATCTTTATCTTTAGATAAGTATGCGCCACGTCCTGATTTCTTTCCAGTAAGATCAATTGAAACGACCCCTTCTTTTGAACGGACGATGCGGATCATTTCTTTTTTCTCTTTCATTTCATGCGTTGCAACACATTTTCGTAAAGGTATTTTACGTTTTTTTGTCACTTGAATGAACTCCTTTACTCGATGTCATCTTCCGGATATGAGAATGAATTTTCCATATCTTCATCTGAGAAAAGCGGTTGATCATCACGCGGGAAGATTCCCATTTCACGTGCGTCAGTTTCACTCTTAATATCAATTTTCCAGCCTGTCAGCTTTGCAGCAAGTCTTGCATTCTGACCGCGCTTACCAATCGCAAGTGACAGCTGATAATCAGGGACTACGACTGTCGTCGCTTTATCTTCTTCATTCACCTGCACATCAACAACTTTTGACGGGCTCAGTGCGTTGGCAACAAAGATTGTCGGGTCTTCTGACCACTCTACAATATCAATCTTTTCACCTTTTAGTTCATTGACGATTGCCTGAACGCGGCCGCCTTTTGCACCAACGCAGGCACCTACAGCGTCAACCTCTTCATTATCAGAGTGAACAGAGATCTTTGAGCGGTCTCCGGCTTCACGTGACACTGACTTAATCTCAACCGTCCCATCGAAAATTTCAGGCACTTCGATTTCAAACAGGCGCTTTAAAAGACCAGGGTGCGTTCTTGATACGAAGATCTGAGGTCCTTTAGTTGTTCTTTCAACTTTAGTGATATACACCTTAATGCGATCGTGCGGTTTATATGATTCGTTAGGCATCTGCTCATTCAGTGGAAGCAGGGCTTCAATCTTGCCGAGTGCCACGTAAATAAACCTGTGGTCCTGACGCTGAACAATACCTGTCATAATATCATCTTCACGGTCAACAAATTCAGTATATATAATGCCGCGCTCTGCTTCTCTTACACGCTGCGTGACAACCTGCTTGGCAGTCTGAGCTGCAATACGTCCAAAATCGCGTGGCGTGACCTCAAGTTCTACAATATCTCCCACTTCATAAGCAGGATCGATTTCATGAGCATCGTCAATAGAGATCTCAAGGCGTGAATCAAATACTTCATCCACTACTTCTTTCCTTGCAAATACACGCATTGACCCGTTATCGAGGTTTAGGTCAACACGAACGTTTTGTGCCTGATTAAAATTGCGCTTATACGCAGATACAAGTGCTGCTTCAATCGCATCGATCAGGACATCGCGTTCAATACCCTTTTCCTTTTCAAGGTATATCAGCGCATCAAGTAGTTCAGTACTCATTCTTTTCTCTCCTTTCACCAGTTAAAATGTAACGGCCAGTCTGGCTTTTGCTACTTTTTCTTTCGGAACTGTTACTTCTTTTTTTCTCGTTTTGATGGTTACATTTATCGTTAATGACTCTCCATCATATTTGTCCAGTACGCCTTCGATTTCTTTCATCCCTTCGATTGGTTCGTAGGTTTTGACATACACGTGTTTGCCAATCGCGTTATGAAAGTCTTTTTCCTTTTTCAGAGGGCGCTCAGCACCTGGAGACGAGACTTCAAGAAAATAGTTCTGCTGAATCGGATCCAGTTCATCCAGTTTTTCGCTCAGGCGTTCACTGACAATCCCGCACTCTTCAATATCAACGCCGGGTTCTTTATCAATGAATACGCGGAGAAACCAGTTAGACCCTTCCTTCACAAACTCCACATCTACTAGTTCAAGGTTCATATCTTCTAGAATTGGGTTTACAAGTTCTTCAGTTAGTTCAGTAATTTTACTCATCTGTTTCCTCCATTATTCTCTGAAAAATGCCTGAAACAACACAAAAGAGCGGGCGGCACCCACTCTTTTGACGTCAGAGTTATCTAAAACATTTCCGTGAATATAATACCATATATAGCGAACCCGTGCAAATCGCTTAAAACAGCGATAACTGGTTCTGATCAGGCAGTCCAGCAAGGCATCCCTGTGAATCGAGATATTCGATAATCGTCTTGGATACTTTACCGCGCTTCTGAAGATCCTCCTTCGATAAAAACTCACCGTTTTTCCTTGCTTCAACGATATTGATCGCTGCATTTGTTCCAAGGCCCGGAATTGCGTTAAACGGAGGGATCAGAGAGCTGCCTTCAATTTTAAACTCTTTGGCGTCAGATTTGTATAGGTCCACCTGTTTAAAAGTATACCCTCTCTCCACCATTTCAAGACAAAGTTCAAGTACAGTCAGTAAACTTTTCTCTTTTGGAGCAGCATCAAGCCCTTTAGCGTTGATCCCCTCAATTTTAGCTTTAATTGCCTGTGATCCGCCTGCCATTGCTTCAAGATCAAAGTCCTCAGCTCTGACTGTAAAGTATGCTGCATAGTACATAATCGGGTGGTGAACTTTGAAGTAAGCAATTCTTACAGCCATCAAAACATAAGCGGCGGCGTGGGCTTTAGGGAACATGTACTTGATTTTTTTACATGAATCAATATACCAGTCCGGTACACCGTTATTCTTCATATCCTCTTCCCACTCAGGAGAAAGACCCTTCCCTTTACGGACAAATTCCATAATTTTAAATGCTAGTGAAGGCTCCAGTCCCTGATAGATCAGGTACACCATAATATCATCACGGCACCCGATTACATCAGACAGTTCGCAAATCCCATTATGGATCAGCTCCTGCGCATTCCCTAGCCATACATCAGTTCCATGTGACAGACCTGAGATCTGGACAAGCTCAGAAAATGTTGTAGGCTTCGTATCTTCAAGCATCTGTCTTACAAAGCGTGTACCAAACTCCGGAATACCGAGTGTACCGGTTTTACACATGATCTGTTCTTCAGTCACTCCAAGTGATTCAGTACCGCTGAAGATCTTCATCACTTCAGGGTCATCTGTTGGAATGGTTTTAGGATCTATTCCTGATAGATCCTGAAGCATTCTGATCACAGTCGGATCATCGTGACCGAGAATGTCGAGCTTCAACAAATTGTCATGAATTGAGTGAAAGTCGAAGTGTGTGGTCTTCCATTCTGATTCACTCGCATTTGCCGGGAACTGAATTGGTGTAAAGTCATAGATATCCATATAGTCCGGAACAACAATAATACCGCCCGGGTGTTGACCGGTTGTACGCTTTACACCTGTACATCCGCCTGCAAGTCTTTCAACCTCTGCACCTCTAAAATGGAGATTATTGTCACCTGCATATCCTTTCACGTAACCGAAAGCTGTCTTGTCTGCTACGGTTCCAATTGTTCCAGCACGATATACATAATCTTCACCAAACAGCACTTTTGTATAGTTATGGGCGACAGGCTGATATTCACCACTGAAGTTAAGGTCAATATCAGGCACCTTATCTCCTTTAAATCCAAGGAACGTCTCAAACGGTATGTCCTGACCGTCTTTAATAAAAGGAACGTTACACTGAGGACAATCCTTATCGTCAAGGTCGAACCCTGAACCGACCGAGCCGTCGTTAAAGAACTCAGACTGCTTGCACTCAGGACAGACATAATGAGGCGGCAGCGGATTAACCTCAGTAATCTCAGTCATCGTCGCAACAAATGAAGAGCCGACAGATCCACGTGATCCCACCAGATAACCGTCAATCAGCGATTTTTTAACAAGCTTATGAGAGATGAGGTAAATAACGGCAAAACCATGTCCGATAATACTCTTCAACTCTTTTTCAAGCCTTGCTTCAACGATCTCCGGCAGCTCTTCCCCATAGATGCTGCGTGCCATTCCATAACTCATTTCACGCATCTCTTCATCTGCACCTTCAATTTTAGGTGTATAAAGTTCATCTTTGATCGGTGTGACATCTTCAATCATGTCAGCAATTTTATTTGTATTATCAATCACAATTTCTTTTGCCTTATCTTTTCCGATAAACGAAAAAGCATCAAGCATCTCATTCGTTGTTCTGAAATGGACATCTGGCAGCTTATGACGATTTAATGGATTCGCCCCGCCCTGTGAAGCGATCAGAATCTCTCTGTAAATTTTATCTTCTTCATTTACGTAATGAACGTTTCCTGTAGCAACCGCCGGAATGTTCATCTTATCTGCGAAATCTACAACTTTTTGAATGATTTCCTTCAGGTTGTTTTCATCTCTTACAAGCTCCAAATCTATCAGGTGCTGATAAGCTGCAGGCGGCTGCACTTCTATGTAATCATAAAAGTCCGCAAGCTCTTCCACTTCTTCAGGAGACTTCTGCATCATCCCTTCAAAAATCTCACCCTTATCACATGCAGAACCGATCAGTAAGCCTTCTCTGTGCTTATTCAATAGAGATCTTGGGATACGCGGAACCCGGTAAAAATACTCCAGGTGTGAGATGGATACCAGCTTAAACAGATTTTTCAAACCAGCCTGAGTCTGAGCGAGTATCGTGATATGGTTCGGCCTTGCCCGTTTGAACGCATCACCTTCACCCATATAATCGTTTAGCTGGTTATGGTTTGTAATGCCTTTTTCTTTTGCTTCTTTTAACAGCCTTGCAAGAATATAGCCGGTTGCCTCCGCATCAAATATTGCACGGTGATGCTGAGTCAGTTCAACGTCAAACTTCTTGGCGAGCGTATTCAGACGGTGGTTCTTAAATTCCGGGTGTAGAAATCTCGCAAGTTCAAGCGTATCAATGACAGGATTAGACGCTTTATCCATTCCTGCCCGCTTATAGCCGACATTTAAAAAGCCCATATCAAATGAGGCATTGTGCGCAACAAGCGTATCCTGACCACACCACTCATTAAAATCTGCGAGTACATCTTCAATTTCAGGTGCATCCCTGACCATATCATCTGTAATCCCTGTCAGGTTAATCGTCGTAGCTGACAGAGGATGATGAGGATTTGCAAACCGTTCAAACCGGTCTATAATCTCCCCTTCTTTTACTTTCACCGCAGCAAGTTCAATAATTTTATCGTATACGGCTGATAAACCGGTTGTTTCAACGTCAAACACAATATAGGATTCAGTTTCAAGATCTCTGTCTGCAGTATTGTAAGCAATCGGCACACCATCATCCACGAGGTTTGCTTCAAGCCCGTACAAGATTTTAATATCATTCTTTGCACCGGCCGCGTGAGCTTCAGGGTATGACTGGGCTACTGCGTGATCTGTAATTGCAACAGCTTTATGTCCCCATTTTGCGGCCTGTGAAACCAGAGAAGAAACAGACGACACAGCGTCCATTTGACTCATTGGCGTATGAAGATGAAGTTCTACACGTTTCTCTTCAGATGTATCCTGTCTGAGTACAGGCTGGATTTCCATTACATCATTCGCGATCATGACAAGGTCTCTGACAAAAGTATCGTTTTGAATAGACCCTTTTGCTCTGACCCACATGCCTTTTTTAAGCTGCTGCATAATTGCAGCGTCCTCTTTATCACGGGAAAACATCTTCACAAGTATTGAATCAGTATAATCGGTAACTTTGAATGTTAATAATGATCTTCCGCTTCTGAGTTCTTTCACTTCAGCATCAAACACGAGTCCCTGAACTGCAATTTTACGCTCTTCTTCCTGAATCGTCTTAATGGCTACAGGTTCATCCGGTTTAATTGAATACCCGATTGCAACCGGGCCTGTGTGTGTGTCAGCTGCATTTTTCTGATCTTCAAGCTTCTGCATTTCAACAAGTGCCTGCTTTGCCCATTCTTCTTCTTCTTTTCTCTTGGATTCAACAAACGCCTCATACTCTTCATTTGATTCATCCTGTGATACTTCAGTATGCAGGACAAACGGACCGAATCCCCATTTTTCAAATGCACTGTTTAAAATATCAGCATACTTATTCTTTATTTGCGAACCCTCGGTTTCATTTGACACTTTAATCGTAATTTTGTTGCCGTTCACTTCAGGTTTTTGTACTGTCAGCAGCTTCAGTAAAGGTGGCGCAATGCCCTGCAGTTCTTCAAGACACGTTTCCCAGTAATCAAGCACTGTATCCGCACTGACATCAGCGTTTTCGTGGCGGATCGTAAAAGATACATCTGCTATATGCTGAAATGACTGATTCAGTCTGACTGTAAAGTCCTTCATTACCTTGCAGGGCACAACAGTACGGAGCCCGAACACAAAGTGCCACTTCTTATCTTTTTTGTGTACTGCAAGCTTTTCAATTTCAGCTCCTTCAAAATGATCTGCGTACAGATCACCGGTCATATCCAATTGAGTCAGTAACAGCCGGAACTTTTCCTTTTTTGATAAATCAGTACCCATGTTTCCTCCTTTTTGAGACAGCAAAGGCTGGTGCATGCACCAGCCTCAGGTTTTAAAAGTTTTCAGGATTAATCATTAGAAAGCTGCCGGAAAATCTCCTGAAGTTTGTCTGTTAACTCTTCTTTTTGAACTTCATATGATTCACCGTTGCTTCTGATCTTAATTTCTACGATACCTTCTGAAGCACGCTTGCCTACAGTGATTCTGACAGGCAGCCCCATCAGATCAGAATCTGCAAATTTTACACCTGCACGTTCTTTTCTATCATCAAGCAGCACATCATAACGGTAATCTGTTAACAGCTTGTAAAGTTCCTCAGCTGTCTGTGACTGTGTCTCATCCTTCATATTCACTGCAATCAGATGAACGTCATAAGGCGCAATATTGCCAGGCCAGATCAGACCGTTTTCGTCATTAAACTGCTCAGCCATAGCTGCTAATGTACGGGAAACCCCAATACCGTAACAACCCATGATCATCGGATTTGAACGTCCATTTTCATCAAGAATTGTTGCATTCATTGGTTCACTGTATACAGTTCCCAGCTTGAATACATGTCCGACTTCAATGCCGCGTGCAAACTTAATCGTTCCATTGCCATCCGGAGAAGGATCTCCTTCTACAACGACGCGGATATCGGCATACTGAGATACTTCAAAATCTCTTCCTGCCTGCAGGTGCTTATAGTGAACGCCTTCCTTGTTGGCACCTGCAACGATATCACCCATTGCTTCTACAGCATTGTCTGCAATGACAGTAACCTCTTCAGATAGTCCAACAGGCCCGATTGAGCCCGGCTTCACGCCCGTATATTGCATCGCCTGCTCTTCTGTAGCAAGTTCAGCCACACGGCCATTCACAGCGTTTTTCACTTTCACGTCGTTTACTTCATGGTCACCGCGGACTAAAACAAGAACAGGTTTTTCATCGACGATAAAGAGCATTGACTTTACAGTATTTTCTTTATCAGTTCCAAGGAAATCTGCTACTGCTTCAATCGACTTCTGATCAGGTGTGGATACTTCCTCTTTTTCCTTACCGCTAGGGCTCTGCTTGTCATATTGCTTATTAACTGCAGCCATTTCAAGGTTCGCAGCATAATCAGATGAATCAGAGTAAGCGATCGTATCTTCACCAATCTCTGAAAGCACCATGAATTCATGGTTGTCTTTGCCTCCGATGGCGCCTGAATCAGCCAGCACTGCACGGAAATTCAGACCGCATCTTCTGAAGATGTTTTTATAAGCTTCAAACAGTTTATCGTATGCTTCATCCAGGCTTTCCTGAGAAGCATGGAATGAATAAGCATCTTTCATCAGGAATTCTCGCCCGCGCAGCAAGCCGAATCTTGGACGCTTTTCATCACGGTATTTTGTCTGAATCTGATAAAGCGTCAACGGAAGACGCTTATAGGATTTCACTTCATCTCTAAGAAGGCTCGTAATCATTTCTTCATGCGTTGCTCCAAGTGCGAATTCACGTTCATGACGGTCTTTCATCCGCATCAATTCAGGTCCATATGTGAACCATCTTCCTGATTCTTCCCACAGTTCAGCAGGCTGTAGAGCCGGCATCAGCATTTCCACACCGCCCGCTGCGTTCATTTCTTCACGGATAATGTTCTCCACTTTCTGAAGCACCTTTTTTCCTAAAGGAAGAAAAGAATAAATACCGCTTGCGTTTTGTCTGATGTAGCCCGCTCTCAGCAGAAGCTGATGACTTTTAACATCAGCTTCTGCAGGCGTTTCTTTTAAAGTTGGAATTAACGTTTGACTTTGTTTCATAACTGGCACCTCTAACTCTCTGTTATAAGAAATATCTCTGAATGTCGTTCCATGTCACAACGATCATTAAAAGCATGAGTAATGCAAAACCGACAAAATGGACCATTCCCTCTTTTTGACGGTCAATCGGTTTACCTCGCAGCGCTTCCACTCCGAAGAATAATAATCTGCCTCCATCAAGGGCAGGAAGCGGGAGCAGGTTCATAATACCGAGATTAATACTCAGTACTGCCCCCCACTGCATCAGCTGATAAACACCTGCTGCAGCGACTGCTTCTGTATTTTTATAGATCCCTACAGGACCTGCTAAGGCATCAATTGAAAACTGGCCTGTAACTAATTGTCCAAGCAGATTGAAGATCAGCACGGTAAATTCATAAGTCCGTTCAGCACCATAGGCAATACTCTGGAAGATGCTCGGAGACTCTATCAGGTCATTATAAACACCCATTATACCCTGCGTTACCTCTTCATCACCATTTTCATAAACTTCCGCTCTTGGTGTTACTTCAAAGGTTAATGGCTGACCGTCTCTGACTACGTCGATCGTCAATTCTTCTCCAGGGGAATCACTGATAATATCTGTAAGGTCTGTCCAGGTAGTAATCTCCTTACCTGCAATCGCAGTTACAACATCTCCTTGCTGAAGTCCCGCTTCACTTGCAGGATCTCCTTCAATCACCTCACCCAATATCGGCTCTTCATTCGGAACACCGGCAAGCATAGCAAGTACCGCTAACACGACAAATGCTAATACAAAGTTCATCGCTGGACCCGCAAAGATCGTCAGGAAACGCTGATAAAGCTTTTTCGAGTTGAACTGTCTATCCCATGGTGCAATCTGCGTTTCAACACCGTCTTCAATGAATACAGCCTTCTCTGAAAGCTTGAAAATCTGAAGTGTTTCTTCTCCTTCTTCATAACCTTTGATGTATAACTCTTTATCAAGGTCTGCATCGGCTACTTCCACAACGCGAAGATCAGGATAGCGATCTTTATTATTTAAAATAACTTTTTCTACCTTTTCATCCTCACCAAGAATCAGACCTGCTCTGAAGCCCGGTTTTAATTCAAGCATTTCTGCATCTTCCCCGGCCATTCTTACATAGCCGCCGATCGGAAGCAGACGGAGTGTGTACTGCGTCTCATTCTTTTTAAAGGCAAGTATTTTCGGTCCCATCCCGATTGCAAATTCACGGCAGAGAATGCCTGCTCTTTTTGCAAACACAAAATGACCAAGTTCATGGAAAAATACAAGCGCCCCAAAAATTATTATAAATGCGATGACAGAATTCATCGTCACAACCACCTTTTACATTGTTATGTCCTGTGAATACGGACTTTAACCCATTGTAGCACGTTATAAAAAACTGGTGGCAGTTTCAGCCTTTAAAATCCGCAAGAATTTTTGAACGTGTTTCCTGATCAGTACCGATAATAGTAGCCAGATCAGGATTTTGAATCGGATCATGCGAAGCCATTGCTTTTTCAATCACATTTTCTATATCCAGAAAGCTGATTTTTTCTTCTAAAAAGAGTGCAACTGCTGCTTCATTCGCTGCGTTCAGAACGGTTGTCATCGTTCCGCCGGTCCTTCCCGCCTGGTAGGCAAAATCAATGCATCTGAATCGTTTGAAATCCATCTCAGAGAAGTGCAGTTTGCCGATTTCCTCAAGCTTCAGACGCTGATCTGATTTATGGACAAACCGGTCAGGGTAGCTGAGTGCATATTGGATCGGCACCCGCATGTCGGGTGTGCCAAGCTGTGCGATGACAGAGCTGTCGTGGAATTCAACCATTGAATGGATGATACTTTCCCTGTGCAGCAGAACATCAATTTTATCGTAAGGGAGATCAAACAACCATTTCGCTTCAATGACTTCAAGCCCTTTGTTCATCATACTTGCAGAGTCAATTGTAATTTTTGCCCCCATCGACCAGTTAGGATGATTAAGTGCATCTTTAACCGTAACGCCTTCAAGTTCACTTCGGGTTAAGTCCCGGAAGCTGCCTCCCGATGCTGTGATCACAAGTCTCTCTATATTTTTATGCTGTTCCCCCTGAAGCGCCTGGAAAATCGCAGAATGCTCACTGTCTACAGGTAAAATGGTTACGCCATGTTCAGCTGCCTGCTGCATGATAAGATGCCCTGCTGTAACCAGTGTTTCTTTATTGGCAATAGCAATTGTTTTTTTAGCCTTTATTGCTTCAAGCGTCGGTTCAAGCCCCACACTTCCTAGTACTGCATTAACGAGCAGCTCAGCTTCCGGATGTACGGCTGTTTCAATCAGCCCTTCGTTACCGGACAGCACCTGAATTTTCCCTATGTATTCTGCCGCGAGTACGTCAGCATCTTCTCTATTTTGAACTGAGACAAGTGAAGGGCCAAATTCCTCAATGATCTTTCTTGCCTGATCGATATTTTTCCCTACTGAAAAAGCAACTAACGAGAAACTGTCCCGGTTAGCTCTCAGTACATCAAGCGTTTGAATGCCAATCGACCCCGAAGCACCCATCAATGATATCTTCTTCATATATAAAAAGCTCCTTCATCAGATTAATTGCAGGATATGCATGAGAGGCAGCACAAATAACAGGCTGTCAAAACGATCAAGTAATCCCCCATGACCCGGAAGAATATTTCCAGAGTCTTTTACGCCGTAATGCCTTTTCAGTGCAGACTCCACGAGGTCACCAATTTGACCGAATGCAGATAAAATAATACTTGCTAACAACAGATACCAAAGCGCTGTATCCAGTGGTACAAGGAAATAAAGGACCAGCACGCCTGCAAGCGCACTTATAATTCCGCCTATAAAACCTTCAACTGTTTTATTCGGACTGATATCAGGCCAAAGCTTTTTTTTACCCATCGATTTTCCGATAAAATAAGCACCTGAATCAGTTGACCAGATAATAACGAGTGCATATATAACCCAGAATATCCCTGATCCGTCTTCTACATTTCTTGTTTCAATGAAATAGTAAAAGCCGATCCCTACATAAAGCATCGCAAAAACAGCAAATGCTGCATCATCAAATGTAAAACGGTTCTTTTTCAGCACTGTATATACGAGCAATAGTAATACTGATAACAACGCCGTCTCTATTTTGGAATAATTGAGCTGATTTAATAACTCATAGTATTCATTTGGCAGCAGAAAAATCCAGAGCGTAATCATGGAAATCGCACCCGGGATTGATCTGAACTGAATAGAGCGCATTCTTAATACTTCATATAGTGCAACGGTTGCTATAAAGTAAATTCCAGCGATAAAGAAGAGGCCGCCCGCCCATACGACTGGAATAAACAGTGCTGCAGCAAGTACACCTGTTATAATTCTCTGTTTCATGTTACGTCCTCACTTTTTAAACCGCCAAATCTCCTGGAACGCTTTTGAAAACCTTCAATTGCTTCAATCAGGTGTTCACCTTTAAAGTCTGGCCACAGGACATCAGTAAACCAGAATTCAGTGTAAGCGAGCTGCCATAGCATAAAGTTGCTCAGCCTGATCTCTCCACTTGTCCTGATTAAAAGGTCCGGGTCTCCCAGGTGCGGAGTCATTAAATAAGAGCTAAAAATGTCATCATTCAGCTCTTCAGGATTTTTTTTACCTTCTTTTACATCTATAGAAAAAGCTTTTACTGCCTGTAGAATTTCATTTCTGCTGCCATAGTTCAGCGCAAAATTAAGAACGAGTCCATCATTTTGAGCCGTCTTTTCAATTGCCTGGTCAACAGCTTTTAATGTGTGAACCGGTACCTGGACGCGATCTCCCATCATCTGAACCTGTACATTCTCTTCAATCAGTTCAGGCAAAAATGTACCGAGAAACTCTTCAGGCAGCTTCATAAGAAATTCAACTTCCATTTTTGGTCTGACCCAGTTTTCAGTAGAAAAAGCATAAAGCGTCAGTGCTTTTACACCGAGTTCATTTGCTAACCTTGTGATCGGTTTTACAGTCTTCATTCCTTCATGGTGGCCGGCCACTCTCGGAAGTGCTCTTTTATTTGCCCATCTGCCATTACCATCCATTATAATGGCGATATGTTCAGGTATTTTATAGTTTTTACATTCAGAAATTCGTTGTAAAAGGGAGTCCGGCTCTTTCAAGGACGTCCATCTTTTCATTTTTTCGAGCATTGTACATCCCCCATTGGTGTTTGCATATTTTATGCTAGTCCTATCATATCAAATATATACTTGAAAATGTTACCTTGTTTTGAAATGGGGTAAAACAAAGAAAAGGCTGGGACAAATATGTCTCAGCCTTTTCAAGCGGTGCACTGTGCCCCAGTACTAGTGAATAAAAGTGCCCTTAAACTTCAAGGATTTCCTGTTCTTTCACTTTAGCAAGCTCATCGATTTTAGCGATATGCTCATCAGTCATTTTCTGAACGTCATCACTGTAACCGCGTAGATCGTCTTCAGTAATGCTTCCTGCTTTTTCCTGCTTTTTAAGGTCATCATTGGCATCACGGCGGATGTTACGGATGCCAACTTTAGCTTCTTCAGCTTCCTTTTTAACCTGCTTAGCCAGATCACGGCGTCGCTCTTCAGTTAATGCAGGAATCGTGATACGGATTAGTGTACCGTCATTAGCCGGGTTCAGGCCAAGGTCTGATTTCTGAATTGCTTTTTCGATATCTCCAAGCGCAGTCTTATCATATGGAGTAATCTGAAGAAGTCTGGCTTCAGGTACTGAAATTGAAGCTACCTGATTGATTGGCGTTGGAGCACCATAGTAATCCACCTGAAGCTTATCAAGCAGAGAAGCACTTGCACGGCCTGCTCTGATGCTCGCAAGTTCACGTGAGAAAGATTGAATTGCCTTAGACATTTTGTCTTTTGTTTCATTCATCGTCTGTTGTGCCATTATTTTTTCCCCCTGACAACTGTGCCGATTGGTTCACCAAGTGCAGCACGTTTTATATTTCCATTCTCCATAATTGAGAATACTATGAGCGGGATATCATTGTCCATACATAAGGATGAAGCTGTGGAATCCATAACAGCTAAACCGTCCTTAAGCACATCCAGGAATGAAAGCTCATCATACTTTACAGCTTCTGTATCAACCTTAGGATCTGCTGAATACACACCATCTACATTATTTTTAGCCATTAAAATGACTTCCGCTTCAATCTCAGCTGCTCTAAGTGCAGCAGTTGTATCTGTAGAGAAGTAAGGATTTCCGGTACCGGCTGCAAAAATGACAACGCGCTTCTTTTCAAGATGTCGAATGGCTTTTCTTCTGATGTAAGGTTCTGCCACCTGCCTCATTTCAATGGAAGTCTGAACACGGGTTTCAACCCCTGCATTTTCAAGACTATCCTGAAGTGCCAGTGAGTTCATCACTGTTGCAAGCATTCCCATATAATCTGCAGAAGCTCTGTCCATTCCCATTTCACTGCCGATCTTACCGCGCCAGATATTACCGCCGCCAACAACGACTGCTACTTCCACACCGAGATCAGACAGTTCTTTAATCTGTTCGGCAACAGATTTAATGATCGGAGGATGAATACCGAAACCTGCTTCACCTGCAAGTGCTTCACCACTTAATTTTAATACCACTCGATTGTATCTTGATTTACTCATAGAGTCCTCCCGTATGGTTCATTTTTTCCAAAAAAGAGGGAACACAAAGTGTCCCCGCCTGTTGTTTTAAATAAAAATTATTTTTTCACCTGGCTCATTACTTCATCAGCGAAGTTGTCCTGGCGCTTTTCAATACCTTCTCCAACTTCATAGCGGACGAAATCAGTCAGCTTAGCGTTGTTTGAAGATAGGAATTCTTTTACTTTCTGATCAGGATTCTTTACGAATGGCTGATCCACAATGCAGATTTCTTCAAAGTACTTGTTCAGACGGCCTTCAACCATTTTAGCAACGATATTTTCCGGCTTGCCTTCTTCAAGTGCCTGCTTCGTAAGAATTTCACGCTCTCTGTCAGCTTCTTCCTGAGAAACCTGGTCGCGTGAGATGAACTTAGGGTTAAGGGCAGCAGCATGCATTGCTACATCTTTTGCTACCTGCTCGTCAGTTGTACCTTCAACTACTGAAAGTACGCCGATTCTTCCGCCCATGTGAAGGTATTCACCAAATGCAGCGTCATCACCTTTTGTGCGTACTTCAAAACGGCGAAGGCTGATCTTTTCACCGATTTTACCAACGTTAGCAGTAATGTAGTCTCCTACTTTCTGTCCGTTGCTCATTTCAGTTTCAAGTGCTGCGTCAACAGACTCAGGCTTTGCAGTAAGAAGGTGATCTGCTAATTCGTCACCAAGCTTCTGGAAACCTTCGTTTTTCGCAACGAAATCAGTTTCAGAGTTAAGTTCAAGAATCACTGCATCGTTGCCGTTACTCTTGATGAATGTAAGACCTTCAGCTGCGATACGGTCAGCTTTTTTAGCTGCTTTTGCAATTCCTTTTTCACGAAGGAAGTCAATTGCCTGATCCATATCTCCATTTGTTTCCTGAAGTGCTTTTTTGCAGTCCATCATACCTGCACCAGTTTTTTCACGAAGTTCTTTAACCATTTGCGCTGTAATAGCCATGAAATTTCCTCCTTATATCTGTTAAAAATTCATTTTTATCCTTTAAAAAAGGTGATAAGGGATTTTCCCGCTTATCACCTTTTCAAATTTATTACTCAGCAGCTACTGCTTCTTCTTCCTCTTCTTCAACCTGCTTTGATTCAAGAATAGCATCAGCCATTTTTGAAGTTAGAAGTTTGACAGCGCGGATCGCGTCATCATTTGCAGGAATTACGTAGTCGATTTCGTCAGGATCACAGTTTGTATCAACGATACCTACGATTGGAATGTTCAACTTGATTGCTTCAGCAACAGCGATACGCTCTTTACGAGGATCGATGATGAATAAAGCATCAGGAAGCTTCTTCATGTCTCTGATTCCACCCAGGAATTTAACAAGACGCTCATATTCTTTTTTAAGCTGAACTACTTCTTTCTTCGGAAGTACTTCAAACGTGCCGTCTTCTTCCATCTTTTCGATTTTCTTAAGACGGTTGATGCGAAGCTGGATTGTGTCAAAGTTTGTTAGCGTTCCACCTAACCAGCGCTGGTTGATGAAGTGCATACCTGCACGTTCTGCTTCATCTTTAACAGACTCCTGAGCCTGCTTCTTAGTACCAACGAAAAGGATTTCTCCTCCGTCAGCAGCAACTTCTTTCACGAACTTGTAAGCTTCTTCTACTTTTTTAACCGTCTTTTGAAGGTCAATGATATAGATTCCGTTACGCTCCGTGAAAATATACTTCTTCATTTTTGGGTTCCAACGGCGTGTCTGGTGGCCGAAGTGAACTCCTGCTTCTAGCAATTGTTTCATTGAAATTACTGACATAGTGTTAGTTCCTCCTTGTGGTTATTCTCCTCCGCTCCGGTCATTTACAGGTCGGAAACTGCTTAATCCAAGCAGCACCATCCGCCCAATCACGAAGCGTGTGTATTAACACCGTTAATTACTATACCACATAAAAAAAAAGTCATCAAGTGATTATTGATGACTCTTTTTGTCTGACTGCTGTCTGAATTTAAGCATAAGCTCTATTTCAGTCTTTCCTTTATTAAGCGTTCGGGCAATCTCTTCTATTGACTGGCCTTCACGCTCCATTTCTTTTGCCCGGTCGCTTACAGTGAGCTGTTTTGGTTCAGGCTTTTTATAAGCTGTTTTAGCAAGATTACGTGAAGTCTTAACCATCAGTGCACGCTCTTCAGCTTTTACAGGCTCCGGCCGGATTTCAGTTTTTTCCGGAGACTGACTTATTTTTTCGAATTGCTTTAAAAACGCTTCATTTTCATCTTTCATTTCAAGCAGGTAGCCTGTAAATGTCTGCTCAATTTCATTCAGCGTTTTTTCATGCTGTACCTCTTTACTGATCAGACGGTTCTGTCTCATGAATAAAAGATAAATTGAAAGAAACGCTGCGATATTGAAAATAATAGACAGGATTAATAAAAATAAAATCATGATAACTCCTTTTCAGCCTGAGAAATCCATTCTTCTTCCTTTAAAGGGGTGCGTTTCGGCAGCTGAAGTTTTGCCGGTTTGCTGCAGCTCCTCATCCGGCTGATTTCTTCTTCGCTCACCCTTTTCACGTTCGCGCTTTTCTTTGGTTTTCTCACTTTCTCCGTAACGGTTTACACTTTCCTGCTTCCTCAGCCGTTCTTTTTCAGCAATTGCAGCGACCTGACTCTGATTAATATTACTTTGCTGTTGCTGCTGATCTGCAATTTTTCCGGCATCCACCGTTTTCGGTATAGCTACCTGCAGCCCAATCAGTTTGTGACCCAATAGAACCCGCTCCTTTTAAGACCGGCTGTATTCAGTAGCCAGCAATTTTCTTAATTTGAACAAGCATTTTGAATGGATTTGTGAAATACGTGACGTTGAGAGATTCATAACTTCACCAATTTCAGTCAGTGTCAGTTCCTCCGTATAAAAAAGACTTAAAACAGTTTGTTCTTTTTCATTCAGCTGAGAAATGACGCCGGCTAAATCCTGCAGTAACTCATTTTTAACTAGCTGTTCTTCAGGCAAAACTGTATTCTGATCCTTTAAAGTAAATGCTGTAGCTTCATCGTCCTGATCACCGGACTGATCGTCCATGGAAAGAACATTTGCAAAAAGATGCTCCTGTGTGATCTGGTATACTTCTTCAACTGGCATATCGAGTGCAGCTGCAACTTCCTGTGCTTCGACATGTCTGAGAGACTGCTGCTCAAGTTCTTCAATCTTCGCATCAACTTTTTTTGCTTTCTCTCTTGCAGACCTTGGCATCCAGTCCTCTTTTCGCAAGCCATCGATAATTGCACCGCGGATACGGAATGATGCATACGTATCAAATTTTAAATCTCTCGCCGGATCAAATTTCTGCAAAGCATCCAATAAGCCCATCAAGCCAAGACTTTTTATATCATCTCTTGATACATTTTTAGGCAGCCCTGCACTGATCCTCTGGACATGGTACTGCACGAGGGGCATATACCGCTGTACAAGCATATCTCCCGCATGAGAATCTCTGGAGGCAGTCCACATCTGCCAATAATATTTTTCCTGATCATCAACTGACTGATTCATGGCAAGCCTCCTTAAGACCTGTAATTTTAGGATCTGAATATAAAGACTGATTATATATATTTCCTATTATATCAAAAGGAGTGGCTTTTGTGTTTTCCCAATTAAAAAAGAGCCACTCAGGCTCCAGATTAAATCACTTTTTCTCCGACATTGACTGTTCTTATATGAAGACTGGTAGTGACCGGATCAAACTCTATGGTACGTCCACTGCTGCCACCGGTGTCTTCACTGACGATTTTAATTTTAAATTGAGATAATGCCTCTTTAACTGCGTCCACATTCCGGGGACCGATTCTCATCGTATCTTTTTGCCCTGCAAACTGGAACATCTGAGCACCGCCGGCAATTTTCGCTTTTAACCGTGACGGCGGAAGGTTGAGCTGTTCAATCAGGTGCGGAATGCCTGTATCAGCAAACTTCGCAGGATTAATTTCTCCGGACCTTGCCAGAGAGGAATCGGGCAGCATGACATGAAGCAGCCCTGCTTTTTGACTTCTGCTGTCATATAGAATAACCCCGACACATGATCCCAGCCCTGAAGTTCTGATTGTATCAGGTGGAGATACTGTACCTGAGTCTGCTATCCCCACCTTAATGATGTTTTTTATCAAATCAATCTACTCCTAAAGATCGAAACAGGATCTTAAATGATTCAGGATCCGGGAGAAGAAAAAATTGGCCATTTGCTCCTTCTCGTTTTTCCCCATCATCAGTAAGCTCTGTATCAATTACAATTACTTTGTCCCCTGCCTGTGAAAGCTCCACAAGTCCGAAACTGATTATCGCGCCTGCCATATCAATTGCAATAGCAGGAACTGTCGGATAAAGGTTCAGGTTTGTAAAGTCAGATAGTGATGACAGATAAGATCCGGATAAAATATTCCCCATTTCCTGAAGAGCTGACAGACCAAGCTCTGATTCCCCGATGTCATCAAAATTAAATGATTTATTATTCGTCAGTGTCCTGATAAAACTTTCAGCCTGAGTTGTTGAAAGAATGAAAAACATACTGCCAGTCATTTCACCTTCAATCCGGAGAAATACACTGACAACAATATTTTCAGGTCCACCTGCGATATCCATCATTTCATCAAAAGAAACGACTTTTACGTGCGGAACGGCCATATCAACTTTGTTACCAAGCAATGCTGACAGAGCAGTCGCAGCATTACCGGCACCAATATTTCCGATTTCCCTTAATATATCCAGGTGGTATGCGGTAATGTCATCTTCATAACTCATGCAGCGTTCTCCAGCACTTTATCAAGTTGCAGTAAAATAAGAAGTCTGCGGTCAATTTTTGCTACCCCTTCAATAAAATCTGCTTCAATACTGCCGACAACATTCGGCTGAGGTTCAATCGAATCAGATGAGAGGTCAAGTACATCATTAGCTGAATCTACAATAAAGCCTACTTCAATGTCACCTATATTCACAATAATGATTCTTGTATGTTCATCTTCTGTGCCATCTTCGAGAGAAAAGCGTTTTCTGAGATCAATAATCGGTGTAACGACCCCTCTTAGATTGACCACACCACGCACATAAGAAGGAACACCCGGCACCCTCGTAATATGCATTACTTTTTCAATTGACTGGACGTTTTGCACTGGTACTGCATACTCTTTATTTACAAGCTGAAACACAATTACTTTCAGATCATGATCCTGATTTGACATTTACTGCACTCCTATCTGCTATGAATTTCATTTCATCAAAATCGTTTATTGAATCAGTGCATTACAATCTACGATTAATGCAACCTGACCGTCACCAAGGATTGTTGCACCGGAAATAGCAAATACGTTTCCGAGATAATCGCCGAGAGATTTTAATACAACTTCCTGCTGTCCGATAAATGAGTCTACTACCAGACCGGCAAGTTTTTCACCTTTGCGGACTATAATCACTGAGTGAATGTCTTCAGTATTTTCTTTTTTGACATCAAATGTTTCATTCAGGAAGACAAGTGGAACCACTTTTCCTCTGAAATCAATGACACGCTGGTTATGCGCATGCAGAATTTCTTCATCCTTTACAATTGCTGTTTCAATGATTGATGAAAGTGGAATAGCAAACTTTTCTTCTTCAACCTCTACGAGCATAACTGAAATAATTGACAGTGTTAATGGTAGCTGGACTGAGAAAATCGAGCCCTGTCCTTCTGTGGAATGAATGGTAATAGAGCCACCGAGTGATTCAATGGTCGTTTTTACTACATCCAGGCCAACGCCTCTGCCGGAAATGTCTGAAATAGTCTCGGCTGTAGAGAAGCCTGATGCCATAATCAGTTCGTATACCTGGGAGTCAGTCAGCGTTTTTGCCTGCTCCTCTGTGACGATCCCTCTTGACAGCGCTTTACTCAGTACTTTCTCTTTACTGATGCCTGCTCCATCATCTTCAATTTCAATAAATACGTGATTTCCGCTATGATAAGCCCTAAGCTGGATTGTACCTTCCTCAGGCTTTCCTTTTTCTTTACGTGCTGCAGGAGATTCAATGCCGTGATCAAGCGCATTTCTCAGCAGGTGAACAAGCGGATCACCAATTTCGTCGATAACCGTTCGGTCAAGCTCTGTATCCTGACCGCTGATTTCAAGTGAGATCTGTTTATTAAGGTCACGTGCAAGCTGACGCACCATTCTCGGGAAACGGTTGAATACTGTTTCCACCGGTACCATACGCATTGTCAGAATGATCGACTGAAGATCTCCGGAGATCCGGGACATCCGTTCAACGGTTTCATTCAGTTCTCCATGATTCAATTCTTTAGAAATCTGCTCAAGGCGACCACGGTCAATGACAAGTTCTTCAAATAAATTCATCAGAACATCAAGACGGTCAATATTCACACGGATTGTTTTATTTGAAACAGCCTGTTTCTGGGTTTCTTTTGACGACTCTTCTACAACAACTTCCTGTGTGACAGCAGCTTCCTGCGCTGCCTTTGGTTTTTCTTCTACAGCTTCAAGGTTTACTGCAGCCGCTTCAGCTGATTCAACTTCTGAAACTTTCAGAACGCTCTTCTCAATAAAATCTTTTTCTTCTTTTGAAGCAATTGTTACACAAAATTGCTGATCAAAGTTTTCTTCTTCGAGTTGATCAACTGTCGGATTAGACTTAATGACTTCTCCGATTTTTTCGAGCACCTCAAATACCATATATACACGTGCAGCTTTTAATAGACAGTCATCTTTCAGTTTCACAGTCAGTTCATATGCTTTATATCCCTGCTCCAATGATTGTTCGATAACAGTCCTTTCAAACTCATCATATTGAATGGAGGAATTGTTTGCAGCTGCAGCCTTTGGAGCCGGTTCGCCTTTTTGAATCGCTTCAAGCAGGCTGAGTGAGCGGGATACGTCTTTTTTCCCATCTCCGCCGGATGCAATGGAAGCTGTCATGTCTTCAAGGTCATCTACTGCAGAAAAAAGGGCGTCCATGACAGCAGTCGTGACTGAAAGCTTTCCGTTTCTGATATCATCCAGAACGTTTTCCATATTATGAGTCAGACTTGCCAGGTCTTCATATCCCATTGTTGCTGACATACCTTTTAACGTATGTGCGGACCTGAAAATCTCATTTACAATTGCAATGTCTCCAGGATTTTTTTCAAGTTCAAGCATTTGAGTATTACAGTTTTGCAAGTGGTCTTTACTTTCTTCGATAAAAACTTCTAAGTACTGGTTCATTTCCATGTTGGACTCACCCTTCTGCTATTTTGACAATTCTGTTTGCAATCCCTTCAAGCGGCTCCACATATGTAACGAGTCCCGTTGCCTGAGCAGCTTTAGGCATTCCATATACAACACAGGTTTCCTGCGCTTCTGCAATCGTCTCAATATGTTCTTTGTGGTTTAATTGTACCAGACCTTTAGACCCATCTGCACCCATTCCAGTCATAATTACTGCAATTTTTTTTATTTCCTTTAAATTTGCAGCAGATTGGAAGAGAAAATCAACTGAAGGTCTGTGCCCGCTTAGAGGCGGTTCTTTACTCAATGACAATGAAAGATGTGTGCCCTGCTGATTGATATTCAAATGGTAATCACCTGGGGCAACATATGCGCAGCCATTGATCAGCTTATCTCCATCTTCAGCTTCCTTAACTTTCAGTTGTGAAAGCTGATCAAGCCTTTGAGCTAATGATTTTGTAAATCCGGGCGGCATGTGCTGCACAATAATAACTGGCGCATTCAGATTACCGGGCAGATGAGAAAGAACTGTCTGCAGGGCTCTTGGTCCACCGGTTGAAGTACCAATTAATACTACGGCCGGATAATGTCTGTCAATTCTACTATCGACCTTTTTCAGGCTTTTTTTACTAGTTTGCACGTCATTTTTTATGAATGGCTCCAACGGACGCGGTTTTTTTAAATGTGCTTTTGAAGCATACAGAACTTTTTCAATTAGTTCATCTTTAACCAGATGAAGATCTAGTGATATAGTCCCGGAAGGTTTTGCTATAAAATCCACTGCCCCGTAATCCATGGCTAAAAGAGCATTTTCGGCTCCTTGCTTTGTTGTACTCGACAACATGATAATCGGCAGTGGATTCTCTTTCATTATGTGTTTCAATGCTTCTAAACCGCTCATAACCGGCATTTCAACATCCATTGTAATAACATCCGGTTTTAAAAGACGGATTTTTGCAATAGCATCCTGACCATTTCTTGCAGTCCCGACCACCGCAATTTTTTCATGTTCTGATAAGAAATCCTGAACAAGCTTTCTCATAAATGCAGAATCATCTACAACTAATACTTTAATGATATCCTGTACCATTTTTCCACCTCACTTTTTTCTAAAAAAAGCTGAAAGTCGATCTGTAAACCGGCTTTTACTGTGATGGATTTCTCTATCCTGCTCCGCAATATAAGCTGCAGTCATGTTTTTAAGCGTCCTTGAAGCAGGAGACTCTGGATAAAGCTTGGTAAAAGGTGTCTGATTGTTAACTGACCTTCTGACAGATGGATCTTCCGGAATACTGCCGAGCAGCCGCACCTTTTTATTCAAGAACTTATTCATCGCAGCTTCCAGCCGTTTAAGAGCTGTCTTACCCTCTTCAGGATTCATGACCCGGTTACATAAAAGAGCAAATGCTTTATCAGAATCTTTCATATGGATAAATTTCATCATAGAATAGGCATCCATAATTGATGTCGGTTCGCCTGTTGTAATGACAATCACTTCATCAGCTGCCATGATCAGTTCAAGGCCGTTCTCAGATGCCCCTGCCCCCATATCAAAAATCAGATAATCATAGGATTTCTGAAGCTCTGTAAAACCTTTCATCAGGCGTTCGATTTCAAGATCTTTCCACTCTACCATTTTACTCAGGCCGGAACCGCCGGATATATAAGATAAATTATCTTCAACCTGAACGACTACATCTTCAATCGATCCTGTGCCTTCGAGGTAATGAATAATCGTACTCGCTGATGACTTACCTAGTAGAATATGAATATTTCCCATCCCTATATCCATATCCATCAGCAATACTTTATTTCCTTTTGCAGCAATTTCAGAAGCAAAATTAATAGAAAAATTCGATTTACCCACTCCACCTTTACCACTGACGACAGCAATCGTCTTTCCTGAAGGATCACTCATATGCAGCATCTTCTGCCTCAATGTTTCTGCCTGGTCCATCAGCTATACACACCTTTAACCATCATTTCACTAACTCTCCTGTAGGATGCTTCTTCTATGTCTTCAGGTACGGCCTGCCCGTCTGTCAGATAAGAAGCACCGATACCGCTTTCTGTCATTACATGATAAGCAGGACCGACTGTTACACTTTCATCACATTTAGTAAATATCAGTCCCTGAATATTAATATCATTAAACCGTTCATAAATAGCGGCCATATCTTTATATTTCGAAGTCATTGACAGGACAAGGAATGTCTGAATATCAATCTCAAAATCAATTGTTTTTGCAAGGTCTTCAACATATTGCACTTCACGATAGTTTCTTCCTGCAGTATCAATTAATACATGATCAAAATCTTTGAATCTGTTTAGTGCCTTTTCAAAATCATCACGGCTGTATATTACTTCTACCGGTACATTTAATAGTTCGGCATACGTTTTCAGCTGTTCAATTGCACCAATTCTGTATGTATCAGAAGTAATAAAACCAATCTTCTTCTGATCTTCCATTACAAGTTTTGCTGCAAGCTTTGCAATTGTGGTGGTTTTACCTACGCCCGTCGGACCGATCAGACTGATGTACTTTTTGGATGCATCAATGCCTGCGTGAGTCTGCTGCTGAAGGGACTTTCTGATATAGTCCTCAGTCCACTCTGAGAGCTGCTCTGTTTTAGGCGTTTCCTGCCACTGCTCATACATCTTCTGTCCTGTTTCAAGGAGCCAGGAGTCTTTAAAATCCTGATCTTTTAGCTTTTCAAGAATGGACCTGACAGGCTGAGGGAATTCCTGATAGCCTGTCTGATTAACAGAAAGCGCACTGACCATTTTTTTTAATTCCTGTATTTCTTCTTCAAGCTTTTTGTCTTCCGGTCTTAATACCTTTTTTTCTGCAGTAGCTGCTGTTTCCATAGCCGCAGAAGGCTCAGGCTGGTCCAAGCCGGCCACTACTTCTATCTGCTTTGTTTTAAAAAGCCCTAAAAAGCCGCCTGTATAGGTTACTTTGGAATTCAGAATGACTGCATCACTGCCTAGTTCTTTACGAATCTTTTTCATCGCTTCAGGCATTGTAGGCGCCGTTACTTTTTTCATCTTCAATCTATATTCACCACCCCGACGCTTTGGACTTCGACATTCGCTTCTAATTCATTATAAGATAAAATTGGTATTTGAGGGAAATACCTTTCAGTAAGCTGTCTAATATACATTCTGACTGCAGGTGAACACAGTACAATCGGTGTCTGCTCAGTCATTGACAGCTGTTCGATCTGCTGGGCCATTGATTCAAGAATCCGCTGTGAATCATTTGGATCTAGTGACAGGTAATTACCATGCTCAGTCTGCTGCACGTTATCTGCAGTCAGCTTTTCAACACGGCCTGACAATGT
This sequence comes from Jeotgalibacillus terrae, assembly GCF_016908195.1. Taxonomy (GTDB): domain Bacteria; phylum Bacillota; class Bacilli; order Bacillales; family Jeotgalibacillaceae; genus Jeotgalibacillus; species Jeotgalibacillus terrae. Next base: position 19,724 of record NZ_JAFBDK010000012.1, on the reverse strand, counting down.
GATCACTTTCAGCGTATCTCCAGGATCCGCAAACTGACTTGTAATCTGTTTTGCAAGTGACTGTCTCACATATTCAGCAAGTACGTCTGTATCAGACGTCATTCTTGCGTAGTCCGCAAGTGTTTCAAAGATAATCGGCAGATTCCTGATTGATACATTTTCACGCAAAAGCTTTGACAGTACTTTCTGAACATCCCCCACGCTTAGTGGAGATGGTGTCACTTCCTCTACGAGTATCGGATAGGATTCCTGCAGGTGATCCACAAGCTGTTTGGTTTCCTGACGGCCTAACAGTTCATGTGCATGCCCTTTAATCATCTCAGTGATATGAGTTGAAACAACTGACGGCGGGTCAACTACTGTGTAACCGAGCATCTCTGCCTGATCCTTCACAGATTCATCGATCCATTTAGCAGGTAAACCGAAAGAAGGCTCGATTGTATCGATTCCTTCAATAGAATCCTCATCACCCGGACTCATCGCCAGATAGTGATCTAGCAGCAGTTCTCCTTTTGCCACTTCATTACCCTTAATTTTCAGACGGTACTCATTCGGCTGAAGCTGAATATTATCTCTGATACGGACGACCGGAATGACAAGACCAAGCTCAAGTGCCAGCTGACGTCTGATCATAACGATTCGATCTAACAGATCCCCTCCCTGATTGGCATCAGCAAGAGGAATCAGGCCGTAGCCGAATTCAAATTCTATCTGATCTACATTCAACAGACTGACTACGCTTTCCGGACTCTTCATTTCATCAGTTGCTGTTTCTTCTTCCGTTTCAGTAAACTCTTCAGTTTCAAGCTTCTTCGCTTTGGATAACGTATATCCACCTATTACGAGAATCAGAGCAATTGGAAGTGTTAAAATATTACTAATCGGTGTGAATATACCTAAAAGGGCAATTGTAGCACCTGCAACATACATGATTGGACCAAACGAGAACAGCTGTGATGTGATATCCTGACCGAGGTTTCCGTCAGAAGCAGCACGCGTTACAACAATACCGGTAGCTGTTGAGATTAAAAGGGCAGGAATTTGCGAGACAATTCCGTCACCAACTGTCAGCAGCGAAAACTGATTAGCTGAATCTGCTAGTGTCATCCCCATCTGCACGATACCGATTACCATTCCCATTATGAGGTTAATCATTACAATAATAATACCGGCAATTGCATCTCCTTTTACGAACTTCGTGGCACCATCCATGGCACCATAAAAGTCTGCTTCACGCCCTACTTTCTCACGGCGTTCTCTCGCTTCAACCTCTGAGATCATACCGGCATTTAAGTCTGCATCGATACTCATCTGTTTACCCGGCATCGCATCAAGTGTAAAACGAGCCGCAACTTCAGATACACGCTCAGCACCCTTAGTAATAACGATAAACTGGATAATAATCAAGATAATAAATACGACAATACCAACTAAAATGTTTCCACCGGTAACGAATGTACCAAAGGTTTCAACAACTCCTCCTGCTTCCCCTCTGCTGAGAATGGCACGGGTAGTTGACACATTCAGACCAAGCCTGAACAGTGTTAACAGCAGGATCAGTGATGGAAAGATCGCAAATTCAAGCGGCTCTTTCATATTCATTGAGGTCAGCAAAACAATCAGACCAAGTGTTATATTAATGATAATGAAAACACTCAGCATCCACGATGGAAGTGGGATAACCAACATGGCAATAATAAGTATGACACTGGCGAGTATTGCTAAATCTTTTCCTTTCATGCCGGTCCCCTTTCAAGCATTACACTTTGTTTTTTATCCGGTATACATAAGCAAGTATTTCAGCAACAGCCTTGAAAAACTCCTCCGGAATCGGGTCTCCGATCTCCGCCTGATCATACAGCGCTCTTGCAAGCGGGCGGTTTTCAACAGCAATTACATCATTTTCTTTTGCTATGGTTTTTATCTTCTGAGCGAGAAAGTCCACACCTTTTGCTACAACTACCGGTGCTTCAAACTCCCCGTCTTTATATTTCAAAACAATCGCATAGTGAGTCGGGTTTGTAATGACAACATCAGCGTCCGGCACTTCAGACATCATCCGTTTCATTGCCATCTCCCTTTGCCGCTGTTTAATTTTCGACTTAATCAGCGGGTCACCTTCCGTGTTTTTGTATTCATCTTTAAGGTCCTGCTTGGACATTCGGATATTTTTTTCAAAATCGTATTTTTGATATAAGTAATCAAGAATTGCTAATATTACCAGAAGTGTAGAAGCAATAAGCCCCATCTGGACAGTCAGACTGCCTGCTACCTGTAATGTAGATTCAACAGGCAGTAATGAAAGTTCTAGTACATCTTCAATACTGAACCACAATACAAGGAATGTTGTCATTCCGACTAATGAAATTTTCAACACAGATTTTGCAAGCTCCACAAGTGCTCTTGCAGAGAAAATTCTTTTTAAACCTTTAATAGGGTCAAGCTTTGACAACTTAGGTTTCAGTGGATCAGTTGAGATTAAAAAACCAATCTGGAGGTAGTTCCCCACAATCCCGCCAACAGCTGCCACTGCCATAATCGGCAGGACAATCCATGCAACCTCAGAAAGCATCTCCGTATATACAATTACTGCAGTATCAGGTGTAACTGGGCGTTTGATATAATCCATCAGTGGTACAGCAACCAGATTCAGCATTCTCTCCTTAAACCATCCACCTGCAAAAAATAGAAAGAAAAATACACTGAACAGTATAAAAGCTGTATTCACGTCTTGGCTTTTTGCAACTTCCCCTTTTTTCCGGGAATCCTGTCTCTTTTTCGGGGTGGCTTTTTCGGTTTTTTCGCCTGCAAAATACTGCAGGTCAAGCCTCAGTCTCATTATCTATCAGCCTCCCAGCGTGATCATTAAATCTCTCATCACTACAAAGATCAGGTCAAAAAGCCGCTGAATCACCTGAAATGTTACACCCATAGTTACGATTAACACGATAAATGCAACCGTGATCTTAATCGGAAAACCGATTACAAAAATATTGAACTGCGGTGATGTTCTCGCAACAATCCCAAGAGCAATATCAACCAGAAACAATGTAGCAACAACTGGTGCTGCCATCTGAAAGGCAATAACAAAAGTTGCTGAAAAAGCTTTAATAATGAGTTCAGCTGTCATAGGGTCTCCAAATCCAAGGGTGACCTGATCAAGCGGTATATACTGATAGCTGAAAAAGATTCCATCAAGTATGAGGTGATGCCCATTGAGTGCAAGGAGCAGCAAAAGTGCCAGCGTGTATAAATACTGACCAATCAGCGGACTCTGCGCACCTGTCTGCGGGTCAATCACATTCGCCATCGCAAAACCCATCTGGAAATCTATAAAGTTACCACCGATCTGAATAGCTGAGAGAATAATATACGCGATCAATCCAAGAAACAGTCCGACTGCAGCTTCTTTAATAATGAGTAAAATGTATTCACCGTTTATATCAAACGGTTCTGCATCCAGGGTGTAATACATCATCCATGAAAGCAGTATAGCCAGCCCGATCCTGTGCGTTGCCGGGATCGTACGGTGGGAAAATAACGGCATTGTCACAAAGAAAGCTGACAATCTGACGATAATAAGTAGTAAAATTGTCAGTCTGGGGTATAATTCTTCCATCATTTAACCGATATACCTAGTAAGATTAGTGAAAATATCCGAGGCATAACTGACAAGCTGTGTCAGCATCCAGGGTCCGAAAAAAATCAGTGCCACCATAACTGCTATAATCTTCGGAATAAATGCAAGCGTCTGTTCCTGGATCTGCGTGGTTGCCTGAAATATACTGACCAGCAGACCGACGACTAATGCAACAAGCATTAAAGGCAGGCTGATAATCAGCGTGATCCAGACGCCGCGCTCTGCTATGGCAATAACCATTTCTCCATTCATTTCAATTCACCCACCTAAAAGCTCTGCAGCAATGACTGCATGACGAGATACCAGCCGTCTACAAGAATAAACAGCAGGATTTTAAAAGGCAATGAAATCATTACCGGCGGAAGCATCATCATCCCCATTGACATCAGGACTGATGCAACAACCATATCAATCACCAGAAACGGTATAAACACCATAAAACCCATTTGGAATGCGGTTTTAATTTCACTTAATGCAAAAGCAGGTACCATGACCGTCAGTGGAATATCCTGTATGGTTTCTGGCCTTTCAGCTTCTGTATAACTTAAAAACAGTTCCAGATCTTTTTGCCGTGTATGCTGACTCATAAAATCCTTAAATGGAATGGAAGCTTCCTCATAAGCGGTTTCAAGATCTATTTCTTCATTAAATAAGGGTGTTAATGCCCTGTCATTCACTTCACTCATAACAGGCGCCATAATGAAAAAGGTTAAAAAAAGTGCAAGTCCTACAATTACCTGGTTTGGCGGCATCTGCTGCGTTGCGAGTGACGTTCTGACAAATGATAGTACAATGACAATTCGCGTAAATGAAGTCATCAAAATCAATATACCCGGTGCCAGTGACAGGACAGTCAGCAACAGCAGCAATCTGACTGAAGTTGCTACATCATCGGGAGGACTGTCATTAAAAAACTGTATGAACTCATCCATCTTCATTACGCTCCTTGCTTTTTACTCTTTCGAACACTTTCTTGCGTTCTGCATGATGCTGATCCAACTGATCCTTAAACAGGCTGCCAAATGACTGCTGATCGTCTGTCTTCCGGCCAGATTTTCTATTTTTCATTTTTCCGATTAAACCAATCACAGGACTTTCTGCAAGTGGTTGATCCTGATCAAAATATGATTCCAGCTCAGCCATTTCTTCAGGCGAAGTGATCTCTTTGATCAGATTCACATCCTCACCGACACCCAGCACATAATAACTGTCTGCAATTTTTACGATCTGAACTGAACGGTTCCCGCCAAGCGTTGTTCCGCCCATATTTTTAATCAGTCTACTCTGCTGGTAGTTTTTTGTTTTACTGTTTACGAACTTCAGCAGTGCGTACAATAGAATAATGACCAGAGCAAGCGCACCGATTAGCCTGACAAATGTCCAGACGTTAATGCCCTCCGGTTCACTTTCTTCTCCAAGTGCGGGTACTTCCTGTTCAGCGCATTCCTCAGACGGATTATCGCCCATACAATCTGAAACATTCCCCGGACTTGCAAATAAAATTTGCTCTCCCCCTGTTAAAACCGCCAACAGAAGGAGAACAACGAATAATTTTTGAAACATACCCATCAACCTATCGCTTTAGAAATTGCCTCAATCACGCGGTCAGCCTGGAACGGCTTTACAATAAAGTCTTTTGCACCAGCCTGGATGGCATCAATTACCATTGCCTGCTGACCCATTGCTGAACACATGATAATTTTTGCAGAACCGTCAATTTTTTTGATTTCTTTTAACGCTGTAATACCATCCATTTCAGGCATTGTAATATCCATCGTTACAAGGTCCGGTGACGTTTCCTTGAATTTTTCTACTGCCTGTGCACCGTCAGCAGCCTCACCAACTACTTCAAATCCGTTCTTTGTTAAGATATCCTTGATCATCATGCGCATGAATGCTGCATCGTCTACAATTAAGATTTTCTTCGCCATGTCATTTTACCCCCAGCTATATTAGCGTAATTTATTTAAACGGTCTGACTTACTGACAATATCCGTCAGCCTTACTCCGAAGTTTTCTTCGATAACAACCACTTCACCTTTAGCAATGAGTCGGTTATTCACTAATATATCAACCGGTTCTCCTGCAAGTTTATCAAGCTCAATGATCGAACCTGATGTCAATTCAAGAATCTCCTGAACAGAGCGCTTTGTTCGGCCAAGCTCTACAGTTACCTGAAGCGGAATATCAAGCAGAAGATTCAGGTTTCTTGACTCTCCTGCACTAAGACCAGGACTGTCAAACTGTGTAAATTGTGCCGGCTGAACATCTACTGATCTTTCAGGAGCACGGTCTCTATTAAGCTGAACACCTGTGTCTTCTGGTAATCTTGAAGGCTCAGGGTCTCTTTGCGTTTGCGGGACTGATTCACTGCGCTCAGGTGCTGCCTGACTCTCTGCTGCAGGTCTTTCTGCTACAGGCGCCGATGCTGCCGCTTCATTCTCAGCTGCGGCCTGTCCTCCACCGCCCATCAGCTGCTGTACAAGCGACTGACCAAACTCAAGTGGAATCAACTGCATAATATTAGAATCTATCAGAGTACCAATCCGTAAATTAAACGATACCTGAATGACATATTCTTCATCCGGCAGGTTTTCCATGCCAGCTTTATTTTCAAGGTCCATCAGATCAATGCTTGGAGGTGAAATATCCACCTTAACACCAAAGATCGTTGACATTGAAGTGGACGCAGATCCCATCATCTGATTCATTGCTTCCTGCACAGCGCTCAGCTGAATTTCACCGAGGTCATCTGATGGATTTGTTCCATCTCCACCAAGCATCAGGTCAGCAATGACAGCTGCATCAGACTGCTTGATCACTAGCAGGTTATTTCCTTTTAATCCTTCTGTATAATGCACATTAATTGCGACGGAAGGATGAGGAAACGAATTTGAAATATCTTCAGTCTTCACCACGGTTACAGTCGGAGTTGTAATATCAACTTTCTGATTTAACAGCGTAGAAAGTGCTGTCGCTGAACTTCCGAAAGATATATTGCCTATTTCACCGAGCGCATCAATGGCCACCTCATCCAATTGTTCAGATGGAGTGCTTTCTTCTGTTTCAGGTTCATCATCAGCGCTGCCATTCAGCAACGCATCTATCTCATCTTGGGAGAGCATGTCATCACTCATCATCGTCCTCTCCTCCTTTCACTTCATCAATAATTTGAACACCAATCTTTTTCCCGAGCTGACCAGGCTGCGCGATGAATTTCGGCACATCGCCGATCTTCAGTACAACCGGGTCATCGAAGCGGTGATTCAATTCAAGTACATCACCGACTTCAAGCATCAAGAACTCTTCAATCGCAAGCATGGAAGTTCCAAGTTCAGCTGATATCGGCAAGTCTGCTTTTTTAACACGCTTTTCAAGCTGCAGCTGTTCTTCAGGAATCAACTCTTTTTTCTGAGACTGCATCCAGTGCTTGATTGAGAGATTCGGCATAATTGGTTCTAAGACCACATGAGGCAGGCAGATATTCATCATACCCGTCGTCTCACCGACAACTGTATTTAGCGATATTACAACCACTGTTTCATTCGGTGATATTACCTGAAGAAATTGCGGGTTTACTTCAAAGTCCGTTAAAATCGGATCAATTTCAGCAACATTTCCCCATGCTTCTCTTAAGTTATCAAAAGCTCTTTCAAACAGTGTGGACATTAACTTCGTTTCTATTTCTGTCAGGTTATCAATCTTGCTGACACTTGAGCCATGTCCGCCAAGAATTCGATCCATCATTGCATAAGCGATATTTGGATTGATCTCCATCAGAATTTTCCCATCAAGCGGCGGCACTTCATACACATTCAGAATCGTCATCTTTGGGACAGAGCGGATGAATTCCTCATAGGGAATCTGATCAACTGATGCCACATTTATTTGAACATATGTCCGGAGCTGGGCAGAGAAAAACGTTGTGAGCAGTCTGGCAAAGTTTTCATGGATTCTTGAAATACTTCTGATCTGATCTTTTGAAAACCTCAGTGCCCGTTTAAAGTCATAGACTTTAACCTTTTTTTCCTGCTCTTCCTTTTTGATCTCTTCCGCTGACATCTCACCTGTTGAGATGGCTGATAATAATGCATCTATTTCATTTTGCGAGAGAATATCTCCAGCCACGCAATTTCACCTCCGTCCATCTGCATCTTTCATTATTGAACGACAATTGATGTCGTATAAACCTGAATGACTTCACCTTTTTGAATGAGCTCATCCACACGGTTTTTCACTACGTCTTCAAACGCATTTTTTCCCGCGCTGCCTTCAAGGTCAGCCTTATTCATTTCAAGCAGTTCATCTATTAAAATATCTTTCACCTGAAATTCGAGTTTTTTTAACTCTTCAGCAGCATCTTTACTGTCTGTCTGAATAGACATAGACACTCGCGCAAAGCTGCTTCCACCGATATTTGTGGTTACTTCCGGTATTTCAACTGTCGCTTCCACAATTTCATCTGCAGACAGTTTTACTTCTTCCTCTTCCTCTTCTCCATCACCCGCAAGCTGATTTGTCACAACTAAAAAGATAATACCCAGCAGCGTAATCGATACGAGAATGATGAGCATTGTTAACAGCAGCTTATTCTTCATCTGCATCATCCTCCCTTAAATGAGTCATATTCAATACGTGTATGGAACGGTAAAAATCAGTAATTTTACTTTTCACATCCGCCATTGAATCTTGAACAATATATTTCTTACCATTCGTCAGCGTAATCGTGGTGTCAGGAAAAGCCTCTACTGTTTCGATATAAATTGCATTAATCATAAATTCCTTGCCATTGAGCCTTTTTACATAAATCATAAAAGCCGGCGCCTTCATATCTTCAGGAAGGCGCCGTCACCCCCTCACACGGATTATCGCTTCAGATTAACAAGTTCTTCTAAGATTTGATCAGATGTTGTAATAATACGCGTATTCGCCTGGAATCCACGCTGCGCTGTGATCATTTCAGTGAATTCCTCTGAAAGATCGACGTTGGACATTTCGAGTGCGCCGGAAGAAATCGTCCCACCAGCATCAGCTGATGTTCCAACGTTAGCAACACCAGAGTTTACTGACTCCTGGAATACGTTATTGCCAATCTTCACAAGGCCGGATGGGTTGTTGAATCTGGCAATTGATAGAGTCGCCATTTCACGAACCTGTCCATTAGAGTAAACAGCGTTGATTGCGCCGCCTGCTGATACACTGAAGCTGTCCAGTGTCCCTTCAAGGTTACCGTTCGCTCCCATTTGAGCTGAAATTTCACCTTCGTTATTTGTGAGGTTTTCAAGATTCACCACCATAGGGTTAGGTGCACCTAAAAACATATCCTCATAAGCTGCTCCTGTACCATCCATACGTAATACTTCTATTGAATTGTCAGGGTTATTTTCTCCAACAGCATCAGCTCGATTGTTATATAGACTAGCCTCACCATCAGCATTAAAGCTTAAATATTTAGTTGTAAATTTATCCACTGCTGGATTTAGATCTTCAAGTTCATGGTTTGTAAATCTTAATTCCCAAGTATCATCTCCAGCCATTTTCTCCATTCTTACTTCAACTGTATGCTCTGTTCCCTCGTTATCTACTATTTTCATTTGTTGAGTTTTTACAAATGGGTTTGCTACACTTACAACTACATTTGATGCTAAATTTCCTGAAAGACTCATTTCGTTTGTTTCCTGTGCCGGAATAACTCCACTACTATTAACCACAATATCTTCCTGAACACCGTTCACAAACTGCTGAACTCTATAACCCTCACCAGTTACAAGCAGCCCACTTTCGTCAAGGTAGAAATTACCGCCGCGTGTATATAAATCTTGTCCACCTGGAGCTGATACTACGAAGAACCCATCTCCGTTAATCGCTAAGTCAAGTGAACGTCCTGTTGTCTGTAGTGAAGCCTGTGTCTGCACACTGTCAATGGTTGCCGTTACTGAACCAAGACCTACTTGAAGTGCGTTCTTTCCTCCACGGCCTTCCTGCGCAGCAGATGCACCCTGAATCGTCTGGTTCATAGCTTCCTGAAAAGTCACGCGCCCCTTTTTAAAACCAAACGTATTTACGTTTGCGATGTTATTACCAATTACGTCTAGTTTTGTCTGGAAGTTTTTAAGTCCTGCGATACCTGAATACATTGAACGAATCATTGTTAATTTTCCCCTTTCGTGAGCCGCTTCTGTCGGTCAGCTGGCTCTAAGGCTCCTTTATCTAAGGTCCGCCTATTCTAAAATGATGGTGCCATCAATGTCCGTGAATATTTGGTCGTTTAAGTCTTTCTTGTCCATTGCAGTGACGACTGTACGGTTTTTAATGCTGACAATGAGTGCTGCCTGTTCAAGCAGAACGAGTGAGTCTTTTACACCTTTACTGTCTGCTTCATTTACTTTATCCGTTACTCTTTGCCACTGATCCGGTGTGATTTCAATATTTCTTGCTGTTAATCTCTCATTTGCATGTCTGCTGAATTTCAGCTCGCCCTCTATAACCTGCTGAAGCTTATCTGCAAACCCGGATTGCTTGATCTGTTTTTTGACAGGAGCAGCCGGTGGTGTATGAATCGGGTTAAATCGGATATGCTCCATATGCTCAAATCCTTTACTGTGCGATTTTAATCAGCTCATCAGCTGTAATTCGCTGTTCATCTGCTGTGTGCAGCCAGATTGCGCCGTCTTTTCTTGATACAGATACGACTGTGCTTTCAAGCTCTTCATCTTCTTTCATCCAGCTCACTTTTTTACCAATCATCATGCTGGCCTGCTGAAGTGAGTCCTGCAGTTCGCCTTTATTGACTTCAGATACGTTACCCGGTGTCAGCGTTGTACCATCTTCAAGAGTAAATTCAACTGAACCGCCTTTGAACTTAACGGTTTCAACAATGCCTTTACCGTTTGACGCTACTTCTTCCCCATCAACTGTCTCCATTTTGTCCCACTTTACTTCTTTACCGACAAATTCATTGTATTGAATCAGTGCAGTCTGTTCCTGCATTGATGCAAACTTTTCAAATGATGTTGCCATATTAGTCATCTGTTCAAGGCTTGAGAAGTTTGCCATCTGTGAGATAAACTCTTTATCTTCCATCGGCTGGGTTGGATCCTGGTTTTGAAGCTGAGCAATGAGCAATTTTAAAAACTGATCTTTACCCATTACCTGATCTTTTGCTTCAAGTTTCTTTTTTTCAAGTGAAGATAAATACAAACCTTCGTTAATACCTTTTATTTCCAATATTTACACCTCAATGTTTAAGAATATGTCATGGAATGAAGTCTGTTCATCCTCTGACTGATTCTGTCCGCTTTGCTGATCGTGCTCTCTGTCACGGTGATCAGTCTGCTGATCGTTTTTACCGTCTTTATCAAGTCTGGTCTCAGTCTGAGTCTGCATGATCTCAATTTTTTCAACCTGCAGCTGCTGGGAAGTAAATGACTGTCTGAGCTGATGAAGCTGTGAGTCAATCATGTCTTTCGCTACCGCTGTTGAAGCGATAATTCGCGCTGTCATCATCCCGTCTTTCTGAAGAAGCTCAATTTTGAGTGTCCCCAGATGTTCCGGCTGAAGTCTGATCATCAGCTTTTCAGTCCCGTTTACTTTCCCGAACTTTGCTTTTTGCATAATGTTTTGGAACTGTTCCATCAGCTGTTGCGCTGAGTCGGGCTGTTTTACAGGCTGGAGCGACCATTTAACCGGTGCGCTCTGAAGCTGAAGTGACTGCAGGTTAATCATCTGCTGGTCGTTTTTCACTGTTTCAGGTTTAACAGAAACATCAGCATTTTGGTTTTTTTCACCGATTAGCTGGGTAAATTGAATACCAGTCCGATTTTTTAGTAAAAGCAGTTCAGGCGACTTTTGTTCAGCTTTCTGCTCAGCAGGCGTGATGTTCTTCATATCTTTAACTACTGCTTCAAATACTTTTTGAATACTGCCAAAAATCTGCTGAAGCTGACTGTTTTGCTGCTTCAACACTTCCTGATTCCGCATAGGCTGTTTTTCCTGAAGCAGTGTCAGACCCTTGACTAAAGCAAGTAGCTTTAAAGCTTCAATCGGCTGGGCAACTTGACTGTTGGTTTCTTTAGCAGGTTGCTCACCTGAAGGTTTTACAATTTGAAGCTGCTCAATAATCTGGCGGACAAACTGTTCCGGATCCGGAATGTTTGATTCTTTCAGCTGAGGTTCTACATTTTCTGCTTTCTCTGACATCGGCTTTACGAACAGATTAATAACTGCCTGCACCATCTCCCCGGCCGACACATCAGAAAGCTCTTCAGTAACTTCAGGGCTGATCCCCGCTGCACTCATCAGTTCCTGCGGTGTCATCTCAAGTAATTCCTCTTCTGAAAACAGTGTGAACAGCTGCTTGATTTCAGGGAACAGCTCTTTTACTTCAGTCATGAATTCAGCCAGGTCTTCAGACTGTGCTATCCCATTCAGCTGACTCAAAATTGTTTCAAGACCTGATACTTCACTGTTTTCAATCAGTTCAGGAATTTTCTCGCCAAGTCCTGCAAGGATTTGACTGAAGTCTGTACTGCCTGACATAAGTGATGATTCTTTTACACTTCCAAGCTGCTGGGGTGCCTGTACACCCTGTAATGTTAGATTTCCGATCAATTCGTTTTCACCTCCTTTCAAGTTTTATTGTGTACGCGTTGAGATTAGTTCAGTGTACCGGGCAGCTTCTTCAGCAGTCATGGCTGAAAAGATCTCTGCAACATTTTCAGCTGACAGATTTGACAGGATTCTGATTGCATCTTCATCATTCAGATTGGTGATGATCGGTGCTGCTTCACTGCCTTTCATATCTTCATAAACCGATACAACTTCGGCAAATTCCCTGCCGGCTGATTCCTGTTCATTTTGCAGCTGTTCAATTTCTGTCTGCAGCCTTTCCTGTTCTTCTATCAGCAGGTCATTTTCATCTTCTAGACTGACCATTTCCTGCTCAAGGCGTGAAATCAGTACCTCTTTTTCTTCGATCTGTGCCTGCAGGCTTACGATTCTTTCTTCAGGGTTCGCAGGCGCTTCTTCAGCAGGCTGTTCTTCTCCTGTAAAAGGAATGTCGATACCAGCTTCTTCTGCTTTTTCAAATATATTAATATCAAGAATCGACAACACGATAAGCGCTATAAAGATCAGAAAGAGAAAAGGCACAAAAATCAGCAGAAAAAACACCTGGAACTTACCGGGTGACTTTGTCTCTTCAGCCTCACTCCGGATGGATTGCTTTTGCTGTTTTTGCTTCATTCAAATCACCTGTTTCTGCGGTTCATAAACTGTGCGATAGACAATTCGTTCATCTGATCTCTGTCAGCCTGTTCCTGCTCTGCAAGAAACCGCTTTTTATCATGTTCCCTGATTTTTTCATATTTCTTAACTTCAATATTTCTTTCCATCAGCCGGTGCTCATGACGCTGCATATTGGTACGCGCGTCCACCACCAGCTTTTGCTGGTAAGAGATGCTCTTTTCAATATTGGTTAGAAACTGCTGACCATGTCTGAGTGATTGTACCGGTATGCCGGTCTGGATCTGGTTCGTCTGGGATTCTTCCATTAATTCTTTCTTTTTTAACAGCTCATATAATTTTTGAGCCATTTTTTCAAAAGAATCAACTGAATCCCTATAACGGTCTTCAGCTTCCTGTTTTTCTCTCTCTCTTACTGTCAGCACGCGTTCAAATCGATATTGATAAGCCATTTAAGATCCCTCGCCTTTTTCTGATAACTGGATTAACTGCCCTGCTGTATCAGACAGCTGTATTTTTTCATCAGTTGACTGTTTCAAAAACTTTTTGATCACCGGCTGATATCTGATTGCTTCATCGATTTCTTTTGAAGAACCTTTTTTGTATGCCCCGATATTAATCAGATCTTCAGCCTGCTCATACGTACTCATCATGTCACGCATTTTCTCAGCGGCTTTCAGATGTTTTTTATCTACAAGGTGATTCATCAGACGGCTGACGCTTTTTAACACATTAATTGCCGGATAGTGACCTTTGTTGGCAATTGTGCGGTCCAGTACGATATGGCCGTCTAATATTCCTCTTACTGTATCGGCAATCGGTTCATTCATATCGTCACCATCAACGAGTACAGTATAGAAAGCTGTAATACTGCCGTGCTCGTTTGTGCCAGTCCGTTCAAGCAGCTTAGGCAATAGACCGAATACAGAAGGCGTATAACCTTTCGTTGCAGGCGGTTCTCCGACTGCAAGTCCGATTTCTCGCTGAGCCATTGCAACGCGGGTAACGGAATCCATCATCAGCATGACATTCAGTCCGCGGTCCCTGAAATATTCAGCAATTGCAGTCGCCGTCAGCGCTCCTTTGATTCTCATCAGTGCCGGCTGGTCGGAAGTTGCAGCGATAATAATACTTTTCTTTGCACCTTCAGGACCGAGATCCCGCTCGATGAACTCTCTTACTTCACGCCCACGCTCTCCGATCAGGGCAATCACATTCAGGTCCGCTTCAGTATTCCTTGCAATCATACCCAGCAGCGTACTTTTCCCGACACCGCTTCCTGCAAAGATTCCGACTCTCTGACCTTTTCCTACAGTGAGCATCCCGTCAATTGCCTTCACACCGACCTCCATAATTTCATCTATTGGCGGTCTTGTAAGCGGGTTAGGCGGTTCCTGTTCTGTCGCCACCTGTCTCATTCCTGCAGGAAGCACGCTGTCATCGATCGGATATCCCATCGGATCTACAATTTTGCCGATCAGTGCTTCTCCCACACTGATCTCAAGTGGTTTCCCGCTCGCTTCAACAATACAGCCGGGGGCAATATCCTGAACGTGTGTAAAAGGCATCAGCACGACCATTTCGTCTTTAAACCCTACTACTTCAGCTTTAATCCGGATTGTCTGTTTTCTTGCACTTGAATGTACATGTATGTAACAAACTTCTCCTATTGAGCTTTCAGGTCCCTGTGACTCGATCATTAATCCGATGACTCTCTTAACCTTGCCGTAATGACGGACTGTTTTAATAGATGATATATGCTGAATCAGTTCTGCTGCTTTCATTTCATACTCCCCAGTATCTCAGAAAGTCCGGCTTTCAGTTCGGTCAGCTGGGTATCGATACTGATATCGATCCGTCCGTTAGCCGTTTCAATAAAGCACTTATACGGTTCAAGTTCTTCTTCAGGGTAGATGTAGAGCTTGACATCAGTCGGGAAAATAGCGAGCAGTTCATCTCTTTCCTCCTGAAGAAATGAAAATTGCTGAACTGCTGTATAGATTTTCACTTCTTTCATCTCACGCGCTTCTTTCACACCTTTTTTTACAATCGGAAGAAAACTCTCAGGTGATTCTTCAAGCTTTTGGGACAGGATTTTCTCAGCCGCTCTCATAGCTAGTTCCAAAATTACTAATTCATTTTCTTCGAGATGAGCCTGCAGCGTACCTTTAGCTGATGCGACGACCTCCTGTGCTTCTGCAATCAGGTGAGAAACGTCATCGTATCCCTTGTTACGTCCTTCCTCATAGCCTTGAGCAAAAGCTTCTTCATAAGCCTGCTTTTGCAGCTGTTCTTTCTCTTGTGCCCACTGTTCTTTTTTCTGATCGATGGATGCAAGCATCTCCTCTGTCTGTTGGTGTACATCTTCGAGCAGCTTTTGCGCCTGGTCGCTTGCATCCATTACAAGACGATTCGATTCACGTCTTGCCTGTTCGACTGTCCAGGACAAAGTATCATCTGAATGCGTGATATCAGGATTGATCTGTCTGAATGGAATGGCTTTACCTGCAGCCTGTACTTCTCCGACAAAACCGGATTTTATGATTCTAGACAATCACATCATCTCCCCCGCCGCGGGCAACAATAATTTCTCCTGATTCTTCAAGTCTTCTGATCACAGCAACAATTCTGCTTTGTGCTTCTTCAACGTCACGCAGTCTGACAGGTCCCATATACTCCATCTCTTCTTTAAAGTTCTCTGCCATACGCTGTGACATGTTTCTGAACAAGACATCTTTCACATCATCTGCAGATACCTTCATTGCAAGAAGCAGATCCTCATTTTCACAGTCTCTGATGACACGCTGGATAGAGCGGTTATCGAGTGTAACAATGTCTTCAAATACAAACATTCTCTTTTTAATCTCTTCAGCAAGTTCAGGGTCCTGAATTTCAAGTGAATCGAGAATTGTCTTCTCTGTTGCGCGGTCAACGCCGTTCAGCACTTCAACGACTGATTCTATTCCACCCGTTTCAGTATGATCCTGCTGCACTGTACTTGAGAGCTTTCTTTCCAGTACAGATTCAATTTCACTGATCACTTCAGGGCTTGTACTGTCCATCATTGCAATTCTTTTTGCAATATCTGCCTGTACATCCTGTGGCAGGTTAGAGAGAATCTGACCTGCCTGCTGCGGATTCAGGTACGATAAGATCAGGGCAATCGTCTGTGGATGCTCATTTTGAATAAAGTTAAAGATTTGCATCGGATCAGCACGCTTAGCGAAGTCAAACGGTCTTACCTGCAGCGAAGACGTCAGTCTATTTATGACTGCACTAGCCTGGTCAGCACCCAATGCCTTCTCAAGCACTGACTTTGCATAACCTATTCCGCCCTGAGAGATATAATCCTGCGCTAGTGCAATATTATGAAATTCTTCTAAAATATCTTCCTTAACTTCTGATTCTACCTTTTTCACACCAGATATTTCCAGCGTCAGTCGCTCAATTTCTTCCTCATCCAGATGTTTATAAACAGAAGATGCTACATCAGGGCCGAGGGAGATGAGCAGGATCGCTGCTTTTTGTTTCCCGGTTAATTCTTTTTCTCTTCTAGCCACCTATAACACTCCTATTCATCTGCAATCCAGGATCTGAGCAGCTTAGCAAACTCTTCAGGCTTTTCTTTCGCCATTTTTTCAAGCTGCTTTCTTTTCAGCGTTCCTTCTGTTTCTTTTTCATCATTCACATCCGGCACATCAATTGGTTCCTGTACCTCAGCAAACATTTCTTCTTCAATCACTTCCTGCTGTCTGCGTGAACGAACAATGAAGAAGATCAGACCGATAATTACAAGTAGCAGTACTCCTCCTAGGATATATGCCCATAATGGAATGACAGGAGTAGGTTCTGCTTCAGCAAAGTCCGCTCTGCCATTTAACGTCTGTGCAGAAACAAACACTTTATCTGCAATTTCTTCCGGCGTCAGTTCAGCTGAAACATCTGCATCTAAAGACGTGCTGATAATCGTTTCAAGCATCGTTTCTATATCAGCTACAGTCTGTGGTGGAAGTGATGCAGGATCATCAGGGTTTGGCGGTTCCACCATTACCTGGAACCCAATGTCACGAATCCGGTACGGACTCTCAACGATTTCTCTTCTGATTCTGTTTACTTCATAATTTACAGTTTCTTCTTCACGTTCATAATCACCGTTGCCCCCGGCACCTTCTACAAAGCCTGTCAGGTTGTCAGCAGGGTCTTCGCCTTCAGGTACACCGCCTGCTGCGTCAGTGCCTTCAAACGTTTCATTAATCCGTCTTGCACTGACTTCAATGCCTTCCATATTTTCTTCATCTACAGGGGTAACTTCATTCACTTCACGGTTTTCCTGGTCAAAATCAATATCAGTTGAGACACTCACAACTACTTTATCCTGACCAACAAGTGAACCAAGCATCATCTGTACCTGGCGCTGCAGATCTCTTTCTATCGTCTGCTGAAGTGCCATCTGATCTGTCAGGTTCACACCGGCAAGTGATGAATTCTGATCCTTCATATCAAAGTACTCAAAAAACTGATTCATAATAACGATATTTTCAGTAGGAAGGTCCGGTACGCTTTTTGAAACAAGATGGTAAAGCGACTGAACCTGTCCTTCATCAAACTGATAACCAGGTTGTGTATTCAACACAACAGAAGCTGAAGATTGTTCTGGGTTATCATTCAAAAATACGCCCTGTTCAGGAATTGTGATCATCACTGTTGCGTCCTGTACACCATCAATACTTTTCAGCAGTGTCGCTATTTCCGTCTGCATTGCATCCACATGCATGACTTTAAACTCATTATCTGTCATACCAAAACCGGCATTATCACTAAAAAACGAGTAATCTATATTCCCTGTATTCGGAATTCCCTCAGCAGCCAGTTCAACCATTAAGTTTTCCGCCTGCTCTTCGGGTACTAGAATGGCTGTCCCGCCTTCTGTTATTTCTGAAGGGATTCCTCTGCCATCAAGTGTTTCTTTAATCATTCCGGTTTCTGAAGGTGTTAGGTTACTATACAGTGGCACTAACGTCTGTCTCGTTGTGAATATTGCTGTAAAGACAATTATTAAGATGATAAGTGCTGCAAGTCCGCCAAACAAAGCCCACTGTTTTTTAGTTCTAGTGCCGGTGAATGTCTTAACTCTCGAAAAAATCTGATTAAATCTCTCGTTCATGACAATCCTCCGGTCTCACATTGAAAATCTGCTTTGTTATACTGGCATTCTCATAATTTCCTGATACGCTTCTACTGCTTTGTTTCTCATCTCCATTGTCAGGTTGAGAGATACAGATGCTTTTTGTGAAGCGATCATGACATCATGAAGTTCAACGTCTTCACCGTTGATCATCCGGGTCGTCATTTTATCACTTTCAATTTGTGCAGCATTTACTTCATTAATAGAATCCTTTAACATTGCAGCAAAATTCTGCTGAGCATTATAAGGAGAAATTTTTGTTGAGTTTTGTGGAACTGACGGACTTAATAAATTTAACCCCGCCGTATTGATCTGTTGAATAGCCAAAAGTTCATCTTCCTCTCAGGTTTTAAGATCGTCCAATCTGCAGCGCCTGCATCATCATGGATTTATTCGCATTAAAAACTGTTACATTTCCTTCATAAGACCGTGTAGCTGACATTAGATCCACCATCTCACGCAGCGGATCCACATTCGGCATTTCCACGTATCCTTCTTCATTTGCATCAGGATGCTCAGGATCGTACAAAAGTTCACCCGGTGTGTCGTTATCCTCAATAATTCTGGACACAGTCACACCTTCTCCGGCGTTAGAAGGTCTGTTCATCGCTGTATTTAAAAATGATGAGAAGTGATCGCCCTGAGGCTTTAATACGACAGATTTCCTCTTATAAGGCTGCCATTCGCCATTTTCAAGCGTTGCTCTGGTCGTATCAATGTTTGCCATATTAGATGAAATAACATCCATTCTGAGACGCTGTGTCGTTAAAGCTGATGCAGTTGTATTCATTGAATGAAACATTGTCATTACTGTCCGCCTCCTCTGATTACACTGTTCAGAGATCCGAATTTGCCGCTGATCCTTGATATCAGTGAATTATAGTAGATCTGATTTGTAGCAAGATCCGCCATTTCTTTATCCATATCTACGCCATTTCCGTTTTCTCTGACACTGTATGGACGACTGCTTATATTCGTGCCACCGCTATCCTGATTCGACAGATCAAAATGCAGCGGATTTTTCTGCGATTGGTTTGATGACAGTTTCATTTCATTCTGTAACATTGCGTGGAAGCTTACGTCTTTAGACTTATAGCCTGGTGTGTCAACATTCGCCACATTATTTGCAATGACTTTTTGCTTAACTGCAGAATAGTCCAGCCCTCTCTCAAGAGAACTGATCGTTCCGGAAAACAAGTCCATAAATACACCTCAATTCCTTGTATTTCGACATCTTGATTAATTTTCAGACAATATAAAAAATCACTTATACATCATTTTAATGGTAGGACCATTGATAGTCTACACTTTATTGGTAAAGTTTTATAGTTATAAAGATCTATTTTTAATAAACAGTTCTTTTGTATCAGTTTAAATTTTAGAACAAATGTTTTTTATTTATCGTCTACAAAAACTGGAATGTCTATTACAAAGCCTTTTTGAGACGTTATCATTTTGAAACGTTTCATCCATATTTATCCTCTTAATTTTCTGTCTTTTTACGACATTTTTCACATTTTGGACAAATATATATACAAACAAAAAAAGAACCGATACACACTGATATGCTCCCTCCATAGTAGACAGAGAAATAATAAAAATTCTCTACTACTATGAAGGGGGCATTTTTGTGTCTAAAAGGACGACTGGCCATAC
>NZ_JAFBDK010000011.1 GCF_016908195.1 Jeotgalibacillus terrae | reverse complement strand
AACGATTAAACGGCCTCAGCCCTATAGAATATAGAGCGAAAGCCGCTTAAATCACTTTTATTATTTCCACTGTCTACTTGACGGGGGGCAGTTCATAATGTCCCGGACGGTTTTTTTGTAAAAAAAGCTTTTTTTGTGTCCTTTTTAAAGTTATTTCTTCTTCACTTTATCGTAATGATCAAGTGCCCGTTTTCGTGCAGTTTTGTGGTCAACAACTGGTTCAGGGTAGTCCCTGCCGATCTGAACGTTCGCTTTCTCAAGAACATCATCAGGAGCAGAGGAAGGGTCATGAATATATTTTGCAGGCAGTTTTCTCAGTTCAGGTACCCACTGACTAATATATTCACCATCAGGGTCGAATTTCTCAGATTGTGTAGTCGGGTTAAAAATCCTGAAGAAAGGTGAAGCGTCAGCGCCGGAACCGGCTACCCACTGCCAGCCCATCACGTTATTGGCGACGTCAGCATCGACAAGCGTATCATCAAACCAGTCAGCGCCTTCTCTCCAATGGATCAGCAAATCCTTTGTCAGAAAAGATCCTACTATCATTCTGACGCGATTGTGCATATAACCTGTGCTCCACAGCTCTCTCATCCCTGCATCCACAATTGGAAAGCCGGTCTTTCCATCTTTCCAGGCATTCAGCTGATCTTTTTCATTCATCCATTTAAAGGACTTAAACTGCTCGTTCATCGGGTCTGTTTCCGTTTCAGGAAAATGTGTAATCAGTGAATATGCGAAATCCCGCCAGACAAGCTGCCTGATAAACGGTTCTCCGGCTGCTTCAGCTGATTTTTTTATTGAATGATAGACACTTCTGACAGATAAAAGACCAAGCGCAAAATAGGGGGAAAGAGCAGAACTCGCTTCTTCTGCAGGAAAATCACGTTTGCCCTTGTAGACCTTAAGCTTCTTATCCAAAAAGGCATTGAAACGTCTGACAGCCGCTTCCTCTGAAGGTGTCCAGCGCTTTTCCATACCTGATGTCCAGTTAACCTTGGGCAGCAGGTTAAGATCTTCTAAAGATAAGGAATCCCGTTTGTTGAATGAAGCAGGATCAATTTTCTTAACAGCTGGGAGCGCCTGAGGAATGTCGTGTTTTTGCATGGCCTTATAAAAGGGTGTAAAAACTTTATACGGATCTCCGTTATTTTTCTTCACGTCCCATGGTGGAAGCAACAATCTTCCTTCATAGGTATTCACGTTAATTCCATTATTGTGAAGTGATTCCCCGATTTCACGGTCCCTGTTAAAAACAGCAGGCTCATATTGCCTGTTCCAGTGAATGGACTCAGCTTCATATTTTTCCGCAATTTCAGGCAGGATCACTGAAGGTTTTCCGCTTAAAATAAGAAGTTTACTGCCTGCAGATTCAAGCCTTTTTTGAAATGATTCAAGCGCATGGTGAAGAAACCACTTTTGAGCGGAACCGATTTTATCATCTTTGTCATAAATATAGACCGGCAATACTTTGCCGGTCTCTGCAGCGTGATAAAGTGCCGGGTTGTCGTGGAGTCTCAGATCTTTTCTAATCCATACAATTGCAGTCATCGTAACGCTCCTTTATCAGGGAGTGATCCCGTTTTCAATCATATCAAAGAGCATTTCTGCCCATTCTTCCTTAGGTATTCCCTCTGTATTCTGGATTAAAACGGATTGGAAAAACACGCCGGCAATCAGTGTAGAAGGAAGATTATTTCTGATTGAACCTTCTTTTTTTGCTTTTTCTATCAGCATCATCAGCAGCTGAAACAGTCTGCCTGATTGTGCATCAAGTTTTTCTAATTGCTCTTTTACAATAGAAGAAGAGCTTTTATCAAGTGAAGGTCTCATCTTAATCATGTCATACACCTGGGAATATTCCATGAATAAATAAAGCAGATCCTTTAGCGTTAAAAACGCATCAGTCTGCTGACTGAGCTGATCGATTTTTTTCATGACCTGATCCATCAGCATCGTCATATAATCTGCTATGAGCTCGTCTTTATTTTTGTAGTATTCATAAATTGTGCTTCTGGCAACTTCAAGCCGTTCGGAAAGTGCTTTGAAGTGAAAACCTTCATACCCTTTTTCTAAAAGGAGGCTTTCAGTTGCTTCCATCAATTCAGGAATATTCATTTTTCTTTGTCGCGCCATATGCACTCATCCTTTTAATGATCGTCCTGTACTCAGTATATCTGAAAGCAGGGGGAATGTGGGAAATGAAGCGGTTGTATAGCAATCAATAAAAAAAGACCGGACAAATTTGTCTCAGTCTTTGTAACCGGCTTACTCCGCTGCAGGCGGTTAGCCTAGCCGTGCTGGAGTCTCCGTCTGCAGCTCAGTTCACCTTAGAATGTAATCAAAAGCTGATCATTCTTTTAAGTTTGTGACATGCTACTTAAAACATCGGAAGGATATAATTAATTAGGAACCATAAGATACCGATAAAAATAATGATGTAAGCAGCGTATTTAATAAATGTTGCACCGACAAGACCTCTGTCGGTTTTTTGTTCTTTTTGTACTTCAACTCTGCGTTCGTCTGCCATATTAATAACCTCCTGATTATCCAATCAGATTAATTAAGAAGAAAATAACAACGATTGCACCAATGATCATTAAAATTGTACGTAACATGATAACGCCTCCTAATCATTATATGAATTTATTGCTGATCCCTGCAGTAAGCTCCACTGCGGGTCAACAGATATTACTTTGCATTTATTAGTAAGATACCCATAGGGGGAGAGTGCAAACCAAGTTTATGGTTTTTGCAAATAAAAAATTTTCTAAATGTGCTGCTGAACAAACTTTCAATGATTTCTGAAAAATATATTGACATCGGGTAAGTGGTAGTTTATTCTAATGATGTTCAAATAATGGACAAAAATTCGTACAGAAAGGAGCTGTGTGTCATGATCATCATCAAAGGTAAATCACATTCTGCAAAACTGAATATCACGCAGCGGACTTTTTTCTGACGATCTGAATTTTTCCATGTCTGATAAAGGTGCTGTCTGCGTATGCAGTCAGCGCCTTTTTTGAAGCATACCGTGCTTTTACAGGGCCGGTATGCTTTTTTGTTGCCAATTTTTAGTTGATTACAGCTCTGCTGTTTTTCATAAAAATAATTTTTCAGGAGGACTGATGAAGATGAAAGGGTTCTACACAGAAGTTTTAAAGGCAGGTTTCGGGGCGGCTCTGGATAGTGGGTAGCCTGAACCAAAACGGACTAAAGGAGGTTATCACGGATGTTTGATATTTTTATAAAGCTCGGATGGTTTTTTAAAGAACACTGGAAACGTTATACAGTCGCAATTGGTCTTTTATTAATTGCTAATCTGTTTGAGGTTGTGCCTCCATTTCTTGTAGGAATGGCCATTGATGATATTTTTATGGGTGAATTAACAGAGAATATGCTGATTCAATATTTATTGATTTTAGCTGGTATAGGTGTGATTACTTATATCATCAATTATGTCTGGCAGTATCTGCTGTTTGGCGGAGCACATCAGATTGAACGACGCCTGAGATCGATGTTTATGGGGAAGCTTCTTCAGATGACGCCTGGCTTTTATGAAAGAAACCGCACAGGTGATCTGATGGCCCGTGCAACGAATGACCTGAAAGCAGTCTCTGTTACCGCTGGATTCGGTGTGCTGACGCTGATTGATTCAACGGCGTATATGCTCACTATTTTGCTTACAATGGGCTTTTTAATTTCATGGGAGCTGACGCTTGCTGCGGTTTTACCGTTGCCGGTGCTGGCAATTGTGATGAAAATTCTTGGTAAGAGAATTCATGAAAGGTATATGACAGCGCAGGATGCATTCGGTGATTTGAATGACCGCGTACTTGAATCAATTGCGGGTGTCCGCGTGATCAGGGCGTATGTGCAGGAGAGACGGGATGAACAGTTATTTTATGAGAATACTGAGGATGTTTATCAGAAAAATATCCGCGTATCATTTATTGACTCACTGTTTAACCCGCTGACAAAAATCCTGACAGGGATCAGTTATATGATAGGTCTCGGGTACGGGGCGTACCTGGTATTTAACCAGGCCATTACATTAGGTCAGCTTGTTTCATTTAACGTTTACCTTGGAATGCTGATCTGGCCGATGTTTGCGATCGGGGAATTAATAAATATTATGCAGCGCGGAAATGCTTCAATGGATCGTGTGAATGAAACATTAAGCAGCACGCCTGATGTGGCAGAGCCCGCCTATGCAGCTGCTGTGTCATCTATGAAGGAAATTAAGTTTACAGACACTGAGTTCCAATATCCCTCTTCTAATGTGAAAAACCTGAGCAAGTTGAATGTAAAGCTGCAGCAGGGTGAAACGCTTGGTATCGTGGGAAGAACAGGAAGCGGGAAGACAACAATCGTCAGACAGCTGCTGAAGGAATATCCTGCAGGTGAAGGCGAAGTGTCAGTCAGTGAAACAGGTATACGTGATCTGTCAAAAGAACAGCTGCTTAGCTGGATTGGTTATGTACCGCAACAGCACGTGCTGTTTTCAAAATCAGTCCGTGACAACATCTTGTTCGGTGCAGAAGATGCTTCAGAAGATGAACTGATGAAAGCCATTAAGATGGCTCATTTTGAAAAGGATCTCCAGATGCTGCCTGAGGGCCTTGAGACAATGGTGGGTGAAAAAGGTGTCGCTTTATCCGGCGGTCAAAAGCAGCGGATTTCAATCGCACGTGCGTTGATTAAAGATCCTTCACTGCTTATTCTTGATGATTCACTGTCAGCAGTTGATGCGAAAACAGAAGCGGCGATTCTTGAAAATATTAAGAATGAAAGAAATGGAAAGACAACAATTATTACAACCCACAGGTTATCGGCAGTAGAACATGCTGACTGGATTATTGTGATGGATAAAGGTGAAATGATTGAAGAAGGTGTTCATGCAGACCTTCTGAAGAAAAAAGGCTGGTATTTCGAGCAGTATGAACGCCAGCAGGTTGAAGAGTCACTGTTAGAGGAGGTGCAGTCATGAGTGTAGGAAAACGCCTCTTTCAATATGGCCTGATGTATAAAAAGACGATTATCATCGCGCTTGTGATGCTGACAATTTCAGTAGCAGCAGAGCTCGCAGGCCCGTTTATTGCAAAGAAGATGATTGATGATCATATTTTGGGTATTGAAGAGACCTGGGTAGAAACAGCCAACACGGAAGATGCTGTTTCATATAATGGAACCTTTTATAAAAGGGAAGCTTATCTGAATGAAGGTGAGCAGGCTGGCAGTGTGGCTCACATTTACCAGATTGGACTGGATTTTTATTTTGTAAGCGGGGCTGTTGAAGCAGAAGGGGAGCGCAGTTATGAAAACGGTCAGCTCTCATTCGGTTCCGGCGGCACGTATCCCGCTGAGGAATTAACCCGTGCTGAAGTCTTTGATTTTTATACACCTGAGATCCCGAGAATTCTTGGACTTGTTGCATTGTATTTCGGATTGACGGTTGTGGCTGCGATCTTCCATTTTGGACAGGAATTTCAGCTTCAGCGGTCAGCCAACAGAATCATTCAGAAAATGCGCACGCAGGTGTTCAGTCATATTCAGCGGTTGCCGATCAACTATTTTGATGATCTGCCGGCCGGGAAAGTAGTAGCAAGAATTACAAATGACACAGAAGCAATCAGGGAACTGTATGTCCAGGTACTCGGTCAGTTCTTTCACAGCGGTGTCTATATTGCAGGTATCTATATTGCGCTGTTTATTCTGGACCCAAACCTTGCTGCGATCTGTCTTGTGCTGCTGCCTATTCTGTATGTATGGATGCTGCTCTACAGAAAGTATGCATCTGTCTACAATCAGACAGTCAGATCAAAGGTCAGTGAAATTAATGCTTCTATCAATGAAGCCATACAGGGAATGAGTATTATTCAGGCATTCAGAAGAGAAAGCCGTATTCAGGAGGAATTTGAGGAGAAAAATACAACTCATTTTCAATTCCAGAATAAATTGCTGAATCTGAATGCACTGATGTCACATAACCTGGTGAACATTTTGCGGAACCTGACATTTGTCGCTTTCATCTGGTATTTCGGCGGTGCATCACTAACAGCTGAATCAGTCGTGACAGTCGGAGTGCTGTATGCATTTGTTGATTATCTGACAAGACTGTTCCAGCCGGTTACAGGCATTGTTAATCAGCTTGCAAATCTTGAACTTGCACTTGTAGCAGGAAAAAGAGTGTTTGAACTGATGGATGAAGACGGGGAAGAAGTCAGAGATGAAAGAATTGAGCGTATAAAAGGACACGTAGTATTTCATGATGTGTCATTTGCGTATAAAAATGAAGACTACGTATTAAAAAATCTGTCATTTGAAGCGAAGCCGGGTCAGACAATCGGGCTGGTCGGACATACAGGATCAGGGAAATCATCGATTATGAATCTGCTGTTCCGCTTCTATGACTGTCAAAAAGGGGAGATTCTCATTGATGGACAGAACATCAAGGAATTACCTCGGCAAACCATTCGCGATCACATGGGGATTGTACTCCAGGATCCGTATCTCTTTACAGGTACAATTGCATCCAATGTCAGCCTCAATGATCCTCGAATTTCAAGAGAGAAAATAGAGGATGCACTGAGAGCTGTCGGAGCCGATCAGGTACTGACCGGACTAAAGGATGGTATTGATGAACCTGTGATTGAAAAAGGAAGTACGTTATCGTCTGGACAAAGACAGCTGATCTCTTTTGCAAGAGCACTTGCCTTTGATCCCGCGGTACTTGTACTTGATGAAGCAACATCAAGTGTGGACACTGAAACAGAATCTGTCATTCAGCAGGCAATGGATACGCTGAAAACAGGCAGGACGACATTTATTATCGCTCATCGTCTGTCAACGATCAGGAATGCTGATCAGATTCTCGTTCTAGACAGAGGTCAAATCGCAGAACGCGGCACACATGACGAGCTGATGGCCGCTCGGGGTAAGTATTATCAAATGTATGAACTGCAGCAGGGGAAGCAGCAGGTGGGGTAATGCTTGCTACTGCTGTTCAAAAAAAGCCTGAGACACTTTTATAGAGTGTTTCAGGCTTTTTAAATCGTTCCGCTGCGCTTCAGGCGGATGCTGGACGGAGGTTGCTGAGCCTCCCACGAAAAAGGCTTGAGCGTTCGTCCGCGGAAAGCGTCCCCCCCTGGAGCGGAAATCAACAGCCCTCTTTAACAGAGCCTTAATCTTAATAAGTAATCCCAACCCGCTCCCGCACATGCTCACCATTTAATAGAAGTGAATAAGCAAAATCACCCGTATCATACATCGATATACTCGACGGATCATCCGGCAGCGTGTTTACTTCAGTACGGTAGATTCCAACTCGCTCACCGTCAGGCAGATAAGTCGGACAGACGATCGTCCAGTCAAGGTCTGCTTCCTTCAGCATCAGGTAGGCTCTGCAGTGATCTTCAGCAGCTGTACTTAAGCGTCTGTTGGATTCAGATGAATGGAAGCGGAATTTACCAGGCTCTCTTTTTGAATCAAGTATACCTGCAGTTCCAATGGTAATAATACGTCTGATCCCATGCTTTCTCATCGCAGGGAGAATGTGAATCATGGATTTAGTCAGTGCATCATTTTTATCTGTTCCAAGTGCACTGATTACCGCATCGGCACCTGCGATCGTCTGTTCCACTTCACTTTTAAAGGATGCGTCGCCCTGTATGTAAGTGAGATTTGGATCATTGCTTATAAGTGTCTGGTCTCTGACCAGTGCGTGAATATGGTGGCCATCCTGTAAAGCACGTTCAAGAATCACGCTGCCAACTCTTCCGGTAGCCCCGAATAATGCGATCTTCATCCTTAAAAACCCCCTCTTACTTTCATTATATTAGTTATATAAAGCCTAATGGTGTTTTAGCACAGCTGGTGATTGCAGCGGAAGGGGGACGACTCCAGCAGGAGCAGTGTGACAGGTGAGACCCCGCAGAAGCGTAGCTTCGAGGAGGTCCGATTGAATCGGAGCCAAAAAAAGGCTCATGCGGAAAGCGTTCCCCCTGAAGCGGAAATCAACAGCCAACATTAACAAAGCTATTAAATTAAGTGTAGCTCATCTGGAGACTTTCGCAAAGTTAAATGAATAAGGTGATCTAAGTGAGTAATATTAATGGAAATGTTACAATATTCATACAATCACTTGAAAGGGGATATGAATATGGATTTTCGTACAGAAAGAGATACATTAGGAGAAGTGCAGGTACCGGCAGATAAGTATTGGGGTGCACAAACACAGCGCAGTAAAGAAAACTTTCCAATCGGAATTGAAAAGATGCCACTTGAAGTAACGTATGGCTTTGCTGAACTGAAAAAAGCAGCAGCTGTTGCGAACTATGACCTTGAAAAACTTTCATTACATAAAAAAAATGCAATCGTTAAGGCATGTGATGAGATATTGAATGGGGATCTTGATGATCATTTCCCGCTTTCAGTGTGGCAGACAGGAAGCGGCACGCAATCCAATATGAATGTAAATGAAGTCGTTGCTTACAGAGCGAATCAGCTTTTAAGCGATGAGGGGTCAGATGAAAAAGTTCATCCAAATGATGATGTGAATATGTCTCAAAGTTCAAATGATACCTTCCCGACTGCAATGCATATTGCTGCTTACCGTGCGATCTGCAGTAAGTTGATCCCTGCCCTGAACAATTTTACAGATACACTCTATCAGAAGGAAAAAGAATTTTATGAAGTGATCAAAATTGGCAGAACACACCTTCAGGATGCTACGCCTCTAACACTTGGTCAGGAGATTAGCGGGTGGCGTGCAATGCTTGAACGTTCAAACACCATGGTTCAGGAAGCGAATAAACATATTCTGTCACTTGCGATTGGCGGTACGGCTGTAGGAACCGGTATTAATGCACACGAAGAATTTGGTGAGCGTGTAGCAAAACAGCTTGTACTCCAGACAGGTTTTCCGTTTTATTCATCCGATAACAAGTTCCATGCGTTGACAAGTCATGATGAGATCGTCTATCTGCATGGTGCGCTTAAAGGGTTGTCAGCTGATCTGATGAAGATTGCCAATGATATCAGATGGCTCTCAAGCGGCCCGAGAAGCGGAATTGGTGAAATTACGATTCCTGCGAACGAACCGGGAAGCTCTATTATGCCTGGTAAGGTTAATCCGACACAGAGTGAAGCGCTGACAATGATTACAACGCAGGTGATGGGCAATGATGCAACGATCGGTTTTGCAGCCAGTCAGGGTAACTTTGAACTGAATGTCTTTAAGCCGGTGATTATTTATAACTTCCTGCAATCTGTTCAGCTTCTTGCTGACGGAATGAATACATTTAATGATAAATGTGCAGTGGGGATTGAAGCGAACCTTGATGTGATTGAAAAGCATGTGAAGAATTCGCTTATGCTTGTAACAGCGCTGAATCCTCATATCGGCTATGAAAAAGCAGCTGAAATTGCCAAGCTTGCTTTTAAAGATGAATCAACATTAAAAGAAGCAGCAGTGAAAACAGGATATCTGACAGAAGAACAATACGATGAATGGATCCAGCCGATCAATATGGTGAATATTGACCGCTGATTGCTAGAAAAGGCCCGCTCGGCGAATGAGCGGGCCTTTTACTATATGGTTAAAGGGGGTAACCAACTTATTTAATGCGCTGCTCAGTTTCCACGTCAAAGAAGTGGCACTTGTTCAGGTTGAATGCAAGCTCAACTTTCTGTCCTGCTTTAATATCTGAACGTGAATCAACGCGGGCAACAAAATCCTGATCACCAAGCTTAGAATAAAGCATCAGCTCGGCACCTGTAAGTTCAGAAACTTCAATATCAGCAAGGAATTTAGATCCTGCAGCTGATTCGATGAATACAGGCTCATCGTGAATATCTTCAGGGCGTACACCCAGGATAATTTCTTTACCAACATAATTCTGGTTGCGTAATACTTTCATTTTTCCTTCAGGTACCTGAAGCGTCTGGCCTTTTACTTCAAAGCCTGCATCAGTCAGTTTACCGCTGAAGAAGTTCATTGCAGGAGAACCAATGAATCCGCCAACAAAGACGTTTTCAGGGTTGTCATACACTTCTTTAGGAGAACCAACCTGTTGAATGACCCCATCTTTCATAACAACGATACGTGTTGCCATTGTCATTGCTTCAGTCTGATCGTGTGTTACATAGATTGTAGTTGTCTGAAGACGCTGGTGAAGTTTTGCGATTTCAGCACGCATCTGAACACGCAGTTTTGCATCAAGATTTGAAAGCGGCTCATCCATTAAGAATACTTTTGCGTCACGTACAATCGCACGGCCAAGTGCAACACGCTGGCGCTGACCACCTGAAAGTGCTTTTGGTTTACGGTCAAGAAGTGCTTCAAGGCCAAGAATATTGGCTGCATTCTTTACACGCTTGTCAATTTCAGCTTTATCAAATTTACGGAGCTTTAGTCCGAAAGCCATATTATCATATACGCTCATGTGCGGATATAGAGCGTAGTTCTGGAATACCATCGCGATATCACGGTCTTTAGGTGCTTTATCATTTACGCGCTCTTCGTCAATGTAGAAGTCGCCTTTTGATATTTCTTCAAGCCCTGCTACCATTCTTAGCGTAGTTGATTTACCACAGCCTGATGGACCAACGAATACGATAAATTCTTTATCCTGAATGTGAAGGTTGAAGTCAGATACTGCTGTTACGTCTTTATCATAAACTTTGTAGATATTCTGCATTTTTAATTCTGCCATGCTGATTCCTCCAGTGTGTACATGCTGTACGTTTGATGTAAGCCTATTGTATCTTTCTATGTAAGCCTTTCCAATAGGCACGTTGCACAAAAAGAAGACTGATCATTCGTCACAATGACCAGTCCTCTTTTTCACTTATCCGCTGATTCCACTCAAGACACGCAAAGTAGGCGATTAATCCACCGTTAAATGTTTTAATATCAATGCCTGCTTTTTCACTGAATTTATCAAGTCTGTACTGAAGGCTGTTACGGTGCATATATAAAAGCTTTGCTGTACTGCTGACATTTGACAGGTTTTCAACAAAACGCTGAATGATCTTCGGCAGATCACGTTCAGTATCAAACAGCTCAAAAATCGCAGCAAACAGCGTATCTTTTTCAAATGTTGAAAATCGGTTCATCAGATTTACCGGCAACACGTCAAACAGTGAAAGAACGGTCCGCCTTGATTCAAACGGAATATGATGGTCAAACCAGGTCCGTTCCATTTCAAGCATTGTTTTAGTCATCTCACCCGTACTGTGAAAAGATCCTGCAAAAAATGTGATCTTCATCTCCAGGTCATTCTCAATTGCCTGTGAAGCGGAAGCAAGTTCATCAAGTGACAGCGTATCTTCAGAGTGAGGCTCTATTACAAAACCGCTGTATTCATCGGTATGTGCGATCACTGCCTGGTCTGAAAAGACAAAATGAAGTGCCTGTTCTCCATCAGTTTGAAAAGGGGAATCACTGATATACTGTACCATTCTGAAGATCTTGCCCTCATCATAAGGACATTTTGCCCCATCTTCTGTCATAAATCTTATCCATTCACCTGCAGGCCCTGCAGGTGGAGGGGAAGAAGGGGTTAATATAATAGATATTAAATCTTTTTCCCTGTCAGACAAAGCTGATTTTGAAAAACCGACTAACTGGTCTGTTTTTGTATCACGGAACCATATGTAATAAGGATGCTCTGCCTGCGGGAGCTGATCAGGAAGTCTGGCTTCAGGAAATGATTGAAGAATTGAATCGATTGCTGTCATAAGATCACCCTGCTTTAATCGTAGAATGAATTTAAAGTATCACGATTTGTTTCTTTTCACAACAAAGCGGCCGGGAAACCGGCCGCTTTGCCGCCTGCTAGTCAGCAGGCGGGGATTCAGGTTCTAACTCTCTTGCTTCTTCGATGTTTGTCCTTAGACCATAGCGGAACACACTGCCGCCCGCCATTCCTTCATTAATAAAACGGTCCACATCCATTGCACACTCATCCCGGCCTTCATAAGAAGTATCCGGAAGGAAAGACAAACGACGCTTCATCGAAAGCACCCCCTGATTCATAATATATGTGAATCAGGCATAAGATATACGGTGTCAGTCACCGTATACGTGAAAAAGCATCAGATCGTGAATCTGCTGAATCACTTTATCCTGATCTTTTTCAGGTGCATCAGACAGCCACTCAATTTTGCCGTTTTTATGATAGATGCCTTTCACCTGTTCTCCCATATATGTAAATGAAAAACTCCACCCCGGTAAATCCTTAGCATATAATTTCTGATACTGAAAATGCTGAATCATGCGCTACCTCCACTATAAAATGTTTCACTCAGTATATCATGAAGAAATTGAGTATGGCATGTCTCATTCTGACGATCCGTACAGTCTTCTGATATACTGAATAGGATCAGTATAGTGGAAGGTGAGATTATGGAGATTGCATTATTATTACTTGTTATGATGACAGTTGGAGCAGTGATCGGGGGATTTACGAATTCCCTTGCAATTAAGATGCTCTTCAGACCATATAAAGCAGTATACATCGGTAAATGGAGAGTTCCTTTTACACCGGGCCTGATCCCGAAAAGGCGTGATGAACTTGCCCGCCAGCTCGGGTTAATGGTCGTGAATCACCTGCTGACTGCAGAAAGTCTGAAAGCGAAATTTCTGAACACAGAAAAAGAAAAAGCGCTGACAGCGTGGCTGCAGAAAGAGGGTAAAAAAGTATTTGAAATTGACGATTCAGTAGAAACAGTGCTGAACCGTTTTGATCTAGAATCACCTGTACCGTATCTTGAGCATACGATGGACAATTGGATTGAAGATCAATACGACCAGCTGAAGGAAAAATACATGTTTCTTACGCTTCGCGAAACCCTTCCTGAACAGTGGCAGCAGAGACTGGACCAGAAAGTAACATCTGTCAGTACGTATATCCTTGAAAAAGGGGAGGACTACTTTTCATCTGATGAAGGAAAAGAAAAAGTCCAGACGATGATTGATGATTTCCTCAAAACAAGAGGAACACTTGGCAGCATGGTTCAGATGGTTATGGGTAATACATCACTCGCTGATAAGGTGCAACCTGAAATCATTAAATTTTTGAAACATCCAGGCACACATGATATACTCGAACAGGTTTTGCACAAAGAGTGGGAAAAAGTGAAGGATTGGCAGTGGGAACGGGCATTCTCGATTGTCACTGACCGTGATCTCATTATCCGGCTTAAAGGAATATTAAAAGAACGTATGAACCTGAATGAATGGATGAACAAACCATTCGGCAGTGTCATTCAGCCGCTTGAAAACAGGCTGATTGAAGATTTGATTCCAAAAGCCTCATCAAAAGCAAAAGATATTCTCATTGAACGCATCGAAGATATTCTATCGAAGATGAGACTGCAGGAAATTGTCAGGGAGCAGGTAGACTCTTTTGAGGTTTCACGCCTTGAAGAACTTGTGCTTGGCATTTCGAAAAGGGAATTCAAAATGATCACCTATCTTGGTGCGCTGCTTGGTGGATTAATTGGAATTGTTCAAGGGGTTTTTGTGTTATTAACCGGCCTTTGAGTCAGTTGATGTTTATGACTGATATAAGAGGGCAAACATGGAAGAGTGATATTTTTAAGGAGGTTTTACGATTGTCAGTAAATCTGTTTGATCAGGCAAATGAATTAGAGAGTGCAATTCGTCAAAGCGAGGAATTCACTAATTTAAAAGAAATGTATGACGCTGTGAACAGCGATGAGTCAGCGAAAGGGATCTTTGAGAACTTCCGCAACATTCAGCTTTCTCTTCAGCAAAAGCAAATGAATGGCGAAGAAATTTCCCAGGAAGAAATCGAGCAGGCTCAAAAAACAGCTCAGCTTGTACAGCAGCACGAATTAATCGCAAAGCTGATGGAAGCTGAACAGCGTATGAGCATGACAGTTCAGGAACTGAACAAAGTGATCATGAAGCCGCTTGAAGAGCTTTACGGATCAATGGAAAATAATAACGAGCAATAATAAATAAGCCGCTCAGGGAAACCTGAGCGGTTATTTTTATGCTTTCTCTTCAAGAGATGCAGCAGCTTCAGCTACACCGGCAGCTTTTTCCGAAATTTCATTCAGTGTAATCACAAGACCGCTAACATCTGAATCAATTTGTGAGTTCTGGCTCTTCAGCTCTTTCATTGAAGACATAATTCCTTCAAACGATTCACTTGTTGAAATGATGCTGTCCCGTTCAAACTTAAATAGTTCTTTCAGTTCAAAGATCGAGCCTTCAATTGTTTTTGTTTTAACATTTGTATCTTTCAGTAAATCATACACCTGTGAAACAGATTCCTTCGTATTTTCTGCAAGCTTTCTTACCTCATCTGCTACGACGGCGAAGCCCTTACCATGCTCACCTGCACGTGCAGCTTCAATAGACGCATTCAGTGCAAGAAGATTCGTCTGATCAGCAATCGACGTTACCATATTGGCTACTTCAGAGATCTGGCTGTTCAGGTTATTCAGTTCCTTAATATTTTGCTCGGTCGACGCCATTTTATTTGAAATCTGTTCGCTTTCTTTCTTTGTTTTATCGAGACGGGATTGTTCTTCACCTGTTTTATTTTCAAGCTCAGTTGCGACATGAGAACCGTTTTGCGCACGGTTTGATAATTGCTCCAGCGCTTTTTTCATCTGGCTGACGTTTTCACTCGTTGAACTGCTGTTATCTGAAAGAGCAGCAGCACTTGTTCTCAGCGTATCAAGCAAATCTTCAAGCTGATTTTGTTCAGCCATCAGCTTTGCCTGGAACTGATTCTCATAAGCTTCAAGGACAATCTGCATTTCAAGGTTCAGAATTTTAGAGACCGCACGCATGAGATTGAATTTATCTTTTTCGTTAAATGAAGTCTTTTCAACCATGTCCATAAATGAATTCAAAAGGTCCTGAAAAGCAGCAATATACCACTTAGGATCAAGTCCGATATGAAGGTGTACTTCTGCAATACGGTTCCTTTTCTGAATAAACTGCTGATCAATTTTACCGCTGAACATCTCCTGAATATGTACAGTTAACGTTTTTTTCAGTCTTTCAATAGAGCTGTGCTCATTAATAATCGATAAAAGTTGCGGCTCGTGGCCAATGGTTTTATAAAAGTGAGAAACAACCATCTCTATATCTTTAGTGACATAAGGCTGGAAAGCCATTAAAACCTGTAAATCATATTTAGAAAGCGAGATCATACTCAACTGTTTAGGTGTAGTAATTTCTTTTGGCAGGTCGATTTTCACCTGGCTTTTAAACTCTTCAGCAACTGCTGATAAATCTGACTTCTTTTCACGCGTTTTTGCAAACATCATCATCAATAAATCTCCCTTCAGATACTCTCTTTAAATAATATCGTACCGATTTGTTCAAAAATGAATCGTTTTAAAAAATAATTTAATAAAATTGCAGGATATTATACATCAATTATACTATAAAAATGATTTTATTAGGTATTTTTTCATAAATATTTTCTTTTGCTTATGTAATAGTAGGGAATTCAAATCATTTTGGAGATTTTAAAGGATATTTCAGGATGTATAGGGAATAAGTGAATGAAGATTCATTTTTAAGGGGATGGAGTGATGATGATGGAAAAGCAATTCGACACACTGAAGGTAGAGATATCCGGTAATGCAGCATGGGTTACATTTAACAGGCCTGAAAGTCTAAATGCATTAAATCTTCAAATGATGACAGAACTGCAGGAAGTACTGAATGAATTGAAAAGAGATGCGGATCTTCAGGTGCTTGTGCTAAAAGGGGAAGGCAAAGGCTTCTGTTCCGGCGGAGACATTAAAGCGATGCTTAAAATGAATGGAGAGGAAGATTTCCAGCATTTTATGAAAGTGATTAATGACCTGTCTATTACACTCTATACGATGCCAAAGATTACAGTGAGTGCGATACACGGAGCAGCGGCAGGACTTGGTCTGAGTCTTGCATTGGCTACGGATGTTGTCATTGCAGAAGAACAGAGCAAGCTCGCGATGAACTTTATCGGGATCGGTCTTGTACCGGATGGGGGCGGACACTTTTTCATGCAGGAAAGGCTTGGATCTCAAAAAGCACTGCATACAATCTGGCGCGGTGAGATTATGAATGGACAAGAAGCTTATTCACTTGGTCTGATCGATAAAGTAACTGCAGAAGGACGTGTGTCAGAGGACACTGAAGCTTTCGTTAATATGATTAACAGCAGTCCGGTTAAAGCGATGATGGAATCGAAATCGATTTTAAGAGCGAGCAGAAGAAGCCAGCTTGAACAAACGCTTGAGCTTGAGAAAGATGCCCAGTGGAGAATGAGACAGACAGAGGACCATATTGAAGGCATTCAGGCTTTTACTGAGAAAAGAAAGCCGGTATTTAAAGGGCAGTAAAAAAAGACGGGGTTTCCCGTCTTTTTTCTATTAAGTATGAAATACAACGAGTTTGCCTCTTGGTGAGACTACACGGTGTGTGTGGTCAATCATTCCTTCTTCTTCCAGGCGTTTTTCCCCGATTGTTTTCGCCTCTTTGTCATTTTCAGCTTCGAATGAGTCTTCAAAAAGCAATTCCCCTTTTTTATCGAATGCCGTGATTTTGTAGATATCCACTCTCATCATCTCCTTTTTGTCCGTAACTTTATTATGTCACAGCGCGATTGTTACGTGAAGTATAGAATTTCTGAAAAAATTTGAACCTTTTTTCCTTGTGTTCCGTATAAAATAGAAAGGAAGGTAAAAGGAGGAAACGACATGTTGAAGATCGATAATGTCACAAAAAGGTTTGGCAGTCATACAGCTGTTGACAATCTGTCACTGACTATTCCAAAAGGTGAAATGTTTGGTTTTCTCGGGGCAAATGGAGCAGGTAAGACAACTACCTTCCGTATGATTCTGGGGTTAATTGATCTGACAGAAGGAAACATCAGCTGGAATGATGAACCGATTGGCTATGACACCAGCAGTCTGATCGGCTATCTTCCGGAAGAG
This sequence comes from Jeotgalibacillus terrae, assembly GCF_016908195.1. GTDB lineage: Bacteria > Bacillota > Bacilli > Bacillales > Jeotgalibacillaceae > Jeotgalibacillus > Jeotgalibacillus terrae. Next base: position 98,069 of record NZ_JAFBDK010000011.1, on the reverse strand, counting down.
CGCGGGCTTTATCCTAAAATGAAGGTAAAAGAGCAAATTGTCTACCTCGCAAGGCTCAGAGGAATGGATAAGAAGGAAGCTGAAAAAGAATTAATTGAATGGCTACGGAAATTCAATGTGCCTGAATATGAAAATAAGCGGGTGGAAGAACTTTCAAAAGGGAATCAGCAAAAAATTCAGTTTATCGCATCCGTCATACATAAACCACAGCTTCTCATTCTTGATGAGCCATTCAGCGGTCTCGATCCGGTGAATGTAGAATTATTGAAAAAAGCAGTGTATGAACTGAAAGAGCAGGGAACCACAATCGTTTTTTCAAGTCACAGAATGGAACACGTTGAAGAATTGTGTGAAAGCTTGTGTATTATTCATAAAGGCTCACCAATTGTTCAGGGAAGACTGAATGAAATTAAAAGAGATTTTGGCAAAAAGAATCTGATGATCAAAGCAGATTTTGAATTGAAGGAACTCGAGATGCTGCCTGGAGTCATTAAGATGAAGAAATTAATCGGCGGAGCGATTCTTCAGATTGAAAATGAAAACGTCTCTCAGGACATCCTGGACTTCCTTAAGCCAAAAGGATTTATACGCCAGTTTTCACTTGAAGAACCGTCTCTCAATGACATCTTTATTGAAAAGGCAGGTGCTTCTTATGAGTAGATTTGGATTAATTCTTGCAAAATCATACATGAACAAGATTAAGTCAAAATCATTTTTAATTACTACACTTATCTTTACGCTCGTTATTATCGGAGCAACTAACTTTCAATCGATTACTTCACTATTCGAAGGATCAGGAGATGGTGATGAGGAGAAGTGGCAGGTTGTTGTTTATGAGGAAGATACAGAGATAGCAGGCAGTCTCTCAGATCAGGTTGCAATATTAAATTCCTCTATTGAAGTAAGCGGTGGAGAAGCTGGCAGGGTGGATCTCGAAGAACAACTTGAAAACGGAGAGTTTGACGCACTTCTTTCGATCAGTATGACTGAAGCGGGAAGAATTGATGCTGAATACTTATCAGCCTCTCTTACAGCAAACTCTTATTCAGTGGATTTACAGGCGGCCCTTCAGACGATTCAATCAAATATGGCAGCAAATCGCCTGTCTCTCAGTGCAGATGAACTGGCGACTTTGAATATGCCTGTTGCCTTTTCACAGGCTGCATACGTCGATTCCGCTAAGTCAGCAGAGGAACTTGATCAGGCGAGAGGATTAGTCTATGTGCTGATATTTGTCATCTATATGTCTGTGTTAATATACTCAATGATGATTGCAACTGAAGTGGCAACTGAAAAATCATCAAGAGTGATGGAGATCCTGATATCAAGTGTACCTCCAATTCAGCAGATCTTTGCGAAGATACTAGGAATCGGTCTGGTTGGACTTACCCAGATCTTTATCTGGGCGATTGTTGGAATCCTCTCAGTTAACTTGAGCAGCGATACACTTGAAGGTGGCATTTATTCTTTATTTGATTTCTCTTCAGGTTCTATCAGTACAATTGTATATGGAATTGTATTCTTTTTACTTGGCTATTTTCTTTATGCTACACTTGCAGCTTTCCTTGGGTCTTTAGTCAGCAGGTCAGAGGATCTTCAACAGGTCCTGATGCCGGTGAATATTCTGATTGTAGGAGGGGCGATGCTTGCGTTCTTTGGACTGGCAGAACCTGAATCCGGCTATATCACTGTCACATCCTATATTCCATTTTTTACGCCGCTTGTGATGTTTACAAGGGTTGGGATGCTGAATATTCCTTTTTGGGAGCCTGCGATTGCCATATCACTAACGGTTCTGACGATTTTAGTGTTAGGATGGTTTGGAGCAAAGGTTTACCGGGGAGGCGTACTGATGTATGGAAACTCCTCATCTTTAAAAGATATCAAACAGGCAGTACAACTTTCAAAAAAAGAAAAATCATAAAAATCAGAGATAGCCGGTGCTTCTGCCGGTTATTTCTATTTATGAATGCTGAATATCTGATATAATAAAAGAACAGGTGTTCTTATTGGGACGATCATTGAGAATGTAAAGGAGAGATTGCTGATGAATGGTATTACTTATATGAATCCGGGAGATCCGGTTGATCAGTATTTATTGATCAAACAGATGACAAAAGGGGTCACGACTGCAGGGAAACCATTTCTGACACTGATTTTTCAGGATAGAAGCGGCGATATTGAGGCAAAGCTCTGGGATGCCGGAGAAGAGGAGGAACGGAAGTATCAGCCTCAGACGATCGTGAAAGTAGCTGGAGAGATCCATAATTACCGGGGAAAGAATCAGCTGAGACTGAGACAGATCAGGCCTGCATCCGCTCAGGATAATGTAAAGATGGGAGACTTCCTGGAAACAGCCCCTTTATCTATTGAGGAGATGAGTGAAGAACTGACGCAATACATTTTCGAAATGAAAAATCCGGTGATTCAAAGAATTACGCGTCACTTGCTTAAAAAGTATCAAAAACCATTTCTTGAGTATCCTGCAGCAACGAAAAATCATCATGAATTCGTGTCTGGTCTGGCCTTTCATGTGGTCTCAATGCTGAGGCTTGCAAAGTTTCTGACTGAGCAGTATCCATCATTGAATAAAGACTTATTATATGCAGGTATCATCCTGCATGATATGGGGAAAGTGAAAGAGCTGTCAGGTGCGGTGTCTGCTACTTATACGCTTGAAGGAAACCTGCTCGGACATATTTCAATCATGGTCAATGAAATTGCTGAAGCAGCAAAAGAGCTAGAGATCGAAGCGGAAGAAGTACTGCTGTTGCAGCATATGATTCTTTCACATCACGGGAAAGCAGAGTGGGGCTCTCCGAAACCGCCAATGCTGATGGAAGCTGAAATTCTTCATTATATTGATAATATCGATGCTAAAATGGTGATGATGGACAGAGTCATCAGCCGTACGACTTCAGGCGAATACACAGAACGGGTATTTGCACTCGAAAACAGGTCATTTTACCGTCCGCATATGTATGATCAGGACAAGGCATAAGCTTGTACCCGCCTGCATAGGATAGCCTAAGAATATGAAGCAGGAGGCGAATCCATGTTTCCAATCTGGGTTGACCTGGTAATTGGTGGAGCAGTACTCAGTCTGGTGATGTTTGTCAGAACATCGTATGTCGACCGAAAGCAGGAAAAAGATTTTATTGAAGAGCATGGGAAAACGTATATTCAGCGGATGGCAAGAGAAAAGAAAAAACGCTTATCATCTGAACTGAAGGATTAAAAAAAGCGGGAGGCATATGCCTTCCGCTTTTTAAACATTTATGATTCTGTATCTTCGCCTTCTTCTTCAGCAGGCTCTTCAGCAGGTGTTTCCGGCTGAGAAAGGAAAGCATCAAAAGTTGCAGCAAGATCTTCATCTTTAATATCAATATCTGCTTCTCTCATCATATCCTGAATCATTGAGCTTGCCTGAGTACGGTCTGCTTTAGCCAGTTTCAGGTCATGCTCAATTTCATCCTTCATCTCTTCAAAGCTGTCAACTTCAGCTTCGCGTGTTTCAAGCACCTCAATGATATGCCAGCCAAAGCTTGTTTCAACAGGCTCACTGATTACATTAGGCTCAAGGCTGAAAGCAGCTTCTTCAAATGCCGGATCCATGTCACCGGCGCTGAAAAATCCGAGTTCTCCACCAGTTTCCTGTGCAGCAGGTTCAGTTGACATTTCTTTTGCAAGTTCAGTAAAATCAGCGCCATCTTCTAGCTGTTGTTTTACTTCAAGAGCAGTTTCTTCATCCTGTACAAGAATGTGACGTGCATTTACTTCTTTTTGCATTTGTTCATATTTCTGCTGAACCTCTTCTTCAGTTACTTCCACGTCTTCAATTAATGCTTTTTCCTGAAGTTTGTTCAGTCTCAGTGTGTCACGGAAAGTATCTTCTGTATAACCCTGCTGCTGAAGGAACATATCAAACTGTTCCTGACCGCCGTATTGTTCTTTCATTGATTCAATTTCAGCGTCAACTTCTTCTTCTGACACTTCGTACTTGTCCTCAAGAATCTGTTCAAGTACCATCACCTGAAGCGCCTGTTCGCCAACAGTTGACTTCATTTCTTCGTAAAGTTGTTCTTTGGTGATCTCCCCTGCATTCGAAGAAACCACTACTTCGCTTGCTTCTTCATCACTGCATGCTGCCAGCGCAGTTACACTGAGTGTAAGAGAAGCCGCTGCGATCCACTTTTTCATATCATTCATCTCCTAACGTTCTCTAAGCTGTAAAAATCTCCAAAGCATACTATAACATACTTCCCAAACTCATTGTATTGTTTTCACAATCATTCCATTTTTATTAAAGATAAGCGTTGAGCCCATCCATTATGAGACTGCAATGAATAACATACTTAAGAAAGGAGGGAGTCTTTATGTCATGCGGAAAAGGCGGAGGATTTGCGTTAATCGTAGTCCTGTTCATCCTCCTGATCATTGTCGGGGCAGCCTGGTTATAAAATCTGAAAAGGAAGGGGGCAACACATATGTCTCACGGACATGATAAAGGCTACTACAACGGAGGCTTCGCACTACTCGTCGTACTATTCATCCTCCTCATCATCATCGGAAGCGCCTGGTTCTAAGAAAAGCGTAGGTGAGCGTTTAGGGGCGTATGTGCTGGACTGAAGCGGATTAAGATAAAGGAAACACGATGAACGTAGTGAATCGATGTTGACTTATCTTAAGGAGCTGAGGGAAGCACACTAGCCCCTGCGAGCCGTAGCTGGACAATGAGAAATGTGGAAGCAGGCGTTCAGCCCCGACAGGCATAAGATGCGGAGCGGAAAACAGGTGACCTTTCCCGTTTACCGATTCGCGACTTATGACCCGAGGAGCTAGCGCCCGTAGCTGGACAAAAAAGAGGGACCATCCCTCTTTTTTGTCATGAAAAAAAGATGCCAAAACGGCACCTTCAGTCGGCTTACATATTTTAGTCGTTACGTATACAAAATCTCCACGTAGGAAGACAGAAGTAAAATCAGAATCAGGATATTAATTGTGCGGAAAACCTTTGGCTGCCGCTCATTCGGGATTTCCTTCTGCACACAAAGTCTATTAGTCATTCGATTAATGGCGTAAATAATAAAAACTGTAAATGCGATAAATAGTCCAATTACGGAAACCATGTTCCCCCTCCTCATCTCTAAGTAATAGAATAACAAAAAACAGACACAATGAACAGAGTGAGCTGTTCATTGTGTCTGAATGAATACCCGTTTAAATGCTGGGATACTGGGTTTCCTTAACTGGAACCAGGATTTCATAGCCATCATCATCTTCTTCAATAAATGCACCTTTAGGTGATTTAAACAATGAGCGGGCATAAATGAAATCAACGAGACAGATCCCTGTATGGTAAGCAATTAAAATTGTAAAATAATGTGCATACCCCTGAAAAAGCGATGCCCCGTATAGCAGCATTCCATTTAAAAACAGGAATGGCGAAACCAGTGCCAGAATAAAAAAGAATTTTGGAATCGGCTTATTAACTCTGACTGACATAATCGGCACACAGAAAAATTGAAATCTTGTTTTCAGACGAATTAAGCTGTAAAAGCCTGCCAGTGGCAGTGTGTGCAAGACCTTATGAAGCGGATATATTAATAGAAATCCGATAGCAAACCATAAAAAATGCTGATCATACATTGGTTGGTCGGAAAGTAATTGTATCGTTACATGTAAAAAAGAAAATACAGCAAGAACTATAATCGCAGATAGAAAGAAGATGCGATAGAATCCGTATTGTTTCTTTACATTGATAGATTTCCAGCAATGCAATATGATCGCCTCCGTTCATGACGATTTTTAATTAAAAACTAACATGAGAGATACTTTACTCCGATCTGATGAAAGTTGCAATAGGTAATGAAGAAATTTTACAATTAAAATAAATGACAAAAATCCTGCAGTAAAAAGGACGTATATCCTTTTTACTGCAGGATTTTTAATAGTAGGTTTATGGAGACGCAATTTGCTTGACTGGATTGGCAGTTCTGCTCTTTTTAACCTGTCCATCAACCTCTGAAAATTCATTTTCTATGTTGTGAAAAGAAGTTTCAAAGATTTTCATAAAGTCGTCACCGTAAATATTTTTTACAATGGCCATTACATCCATCATTTCGGGGAACTTTCCGTATATTTCACGGAGAGGAGATGCACCCTGAAAAACTGAATGTGTTTCAGGAGAGTAATTCTCCATCAGTTCAAGTAAAAGCTCGTCACCTTTCTCAGTCAGTTTGATATACGTATTACGCTTATCATTTTCCCGTTTCGAGAATTCAAGAAAGCCGCGTTCTTCAAGCTTCTTAGAAAAGTTAAATGCAGTTGACACGTGCATAACGCCGAATTTGGCGACATCGGAAATGGAAGCGCCTTTCAGGTGGTAAGCAATCCATAGGATATGATGCTCGTTAATATTAAGGTCATAAGGCTTAATCCAGTTCTGCCAGTCTTTTTCAATTGCTTTCCACAGAGCTTTGCTCAGCTGGGCCATTCGCTGGCTGAATATCATCGCCTCTTTCATAGAATATAATTTCTCATCCATGTGTCACACCTACTTTCTTAAAAGATTTTAGAGTAATAGGAATATTAGTTCAGTTTCAAACATTATAGCAATAAAGTAAAAAGAAAAAAAGACAAGAATAGATTAAATTTTCGCACAAATGGTATTTATTTTATAGAATTCCGTTTTCAGAATATAAAAAAACAGCCGCGCGGGCTGTTTTTAAGATGATGTTTGAGGTTCTTTGCTGTCCTGGTTAATTGTTTTCTCGAGTTCTTCCATTGTGGACTGGATTGCAGCAAGCTCTTCCTGCAGGTTGTTAATGGCAGGATCTGCTTCTCGTTTCCATGCCTGAATGGATTCTTTCAGTTCAGCTGCTACTACACGCAGCGAATCTTTACTTTCTTTTGAAGCGTCTGCAATAGATTCTTTTACAATTTGCAGATTCATTTGTAATTCAAGCATATGTTCACGCCAGTTGTCTTTCGTGTTTTTAATTGTTCCTCTGAGCTCTTCACCTGACTGAGGAGCTGACATGAGTGATGTTGCTGCACCGGCAACTAATCCGATTGCCAGTCCAAGTGAAAATTGTTTGAAATTCATCCCAACCACATCCCTTTTTGTTTTTATATTCTTATTGTATATAGTAATTCATAAACTGTCCAAAGTATTCCCGGACAGGAGGCTTCAATTAATGAAGACTGTAGTCGTAGTGCTAGTAGTATGTACTGTGTTATCGCTGCTCTTATTTGTGAAATGCCTACTCGACCTGATGTCTAAAGCGATTTACCCCCCGGTCAGGATTAAACGGAAACGGGTTATGTTCACCGGAATTGCTTCATTACTATTACTTATTTTAACCTATTTGATTTGGATATAAACCTGATTCTGCGCTTCCTTCAAGGATTCTGTATCAAATAAAAAACCGCCCCCTGATTATATAGGGGACGGTGCAGGGAGTTCAGGCAGCAGATTCGACCAGATTTGATCTTTTCATGATTGCCTGTGCTACAGGATACATCACAGCCATTAATAAACCATTGACTACAATTGCCGGAACTACTGCAGAAAGTGCAAGTGCCATAATTGGACCAGGAAGTCCAACAAGCAGGGCGGCAGATCCAAGGAAGATTGTTCCTGAGATCAGTGTACCGACAGCTGCCAGTACTGCCGCGCCTGCAGGTTTGCGTGCAAGTTTTCCTGCAAGAAGAATGATTCCGTAAAATGCAAATGCTGTAATAGGCTTATCGATCACATTCGGCAGGAATCCCCCTGGGAATGTTGTTGTTAGACCGGATAAAATACCTGTTGCAAGGCCGATCACTAACACGTTTTTAACGCCCGGGAATAACAGAATACCCAGAAACATCATCAGTAATGACATATCGGGCTTCATTGTCAGGGCCCCGGGAATTAAAAGGTGTAATGCTGTACCCATCCCTGCAAATAGTGCGAGTGCTACAAGTGTTCTTGTGTTCATAACTCATCTCTCCTAAGCTAAACTGATTTTTTTCCTGACATGTCCTCGTGACTGCCAGCGAAAATTAGCATAATTATAACATGCCTGAATCGTATTTCCTACTAATTAATTTTTGCAGCAATCTCTGCTGCCATCTCACTGCGCTCGTCATTTGAATAGTCATCCGTATGTACTTCCCATACAGGTTTAAAGCCATCTTCTTCACCGTGGCGCGGAAGAATATGAAGGTGATAGTGAAAAACACTCTGTCCTGCAAATTCGCCATTATTATTAAGAAGATTTACACCTTTCAGGTCATATGTCTCTTTCATAGCGTTTGCGATCTTAGGGACAACTGAAAACAGGTTTGCAGCAATCTCCGGTGTCAGTTCATGAAGGTCTTTTATATGCGTCTTTGGAATGACCAGTGTATGACCTTTAGTTACCTGACTGATATCGAGAAATGCATACACATGCTCATCCTCATATACCTTTGCTGACGGGATCTCTCCGTCAATAATCTTACAGAAAATACAGTCACTCATGATCCTCATCCTTTCTCATGTTAAATTAAGTTTATTCTACCATAATGAGTCGTGTTGTATGCTACAATGCTGTCATCAGATAAGAGGAAAGGGAGTACGGTTATGTCATTACTTGAAATTAATCAGTTAACAGGAGGCTATACGAGGCGTCCTGTGTTAAAAGACATCAGTCTGGCGATGGAGCCCGGCAAAATCGTCGGGCTGATCGGGTTAAATGGAGCTGGTAAAAGTACCACGATCAAACATATCATCGGACTGATGGAGCCTCATAAGGGAACAGTGTCGATTAACAAGCTGCAGCTGAAGCAGAACCCGGATGAATACAGAAAGCAGTTTTCCTATATTCCTGAGGCACCGATTCTGTATGATGAGCTGACACTTGAAGAACATTTAAGACTGACAGCAATGGCTTACGGAATTAAAGAACAGGAATATGAGGCGCGTGTTCCTGATCTGTTAAAGAAGTTCCGTATGGAAGGAAAGATGAAATGGTTTCCCGCACACTTTTCTAAAGGAATGAAACAGAAAGTGATGATCATGTGTGCATTTTTGATTAATCCCAGCCTTTATATTATTGATGAACCTTTTGTGGGGCTTGATCCGCTCGCGATCCAGTCGCTTCTTGATCTGATGGAAGAGATGAAGTCTGACGGGGCAGGTATTTTAATGTCTACACATATTTTGGCTACTGCTGAACGTTATTGTGATTCCTTTATTATTTTGCATGAAGGGCAGATTCGTGCGCAGGGATCTCTTGAAACACTAAGAAATGAATTCAGCATGCCTGGAGCAACGCTTGACGATATCTATATTCAACTGACAAAGGAAGAGTCACATGAAGCAAGTAAATGATTTGTGGGTATCAAGACTGTCAGATTATCAAAAAGAACTTCAGAAATATATGCGCTATATTTTCAATGGACATCTGATGTTTGTGCTGATTTTTGCTGTGGGTGGAGGCGGCTATGTCTACAGCAACTGGATTCAGACACTGGATGAAACCTTTCCGTCCGCTATTTTAATTGCAGCTGTAATTGGGATAGCGCTGACAATGAGCCCTGTGTATACATATTTACAGGAGCCGGACAAAGTGTATTTGACACCTCTTGAAGGTCAGATGAAGCGCTATTTTATCAATGCGCTTGTTTCAAGCTTTTTCTTTCAGTCCTACGTGATCCTGCTGCTTCTGGCTGCCGCAATGCCGTTATATGTACAGACCACAGGTGCGCAGTTTACCGATTTTTTCTGGTTCTTAGCGATCGTACTTGCGGTTAAAATATGGAATCTGATCATGAGATGGACAGTGTTACGTTATCAGGAGCCGGCAAACCATTATATGGACCTCGGGATCAGACTCGTATTAAATATCGTATTTTTATGGACAGTTTTTGCTGACACGCAGCTATGGCTTCCAATCGCTGTCGGACTCCTCATGGCAGGTTATATGGCTGCATTCAGACAACTGACAAAAGAGAAATCATTAAAGTGGGAACTGTTGATTGACCTTGAAAATGCAAGGCTGCACCGCTTTTACCGCTTTGCAAATCTGTTTACAGATGTGCCTCACCTCAAAGGCCAGGCAAAGCGCAGAAAATGGATGGATCCTTTCCTGAAGACGCCTGATCTGAATCCTGTGCATACATACAGTTATCTGTATACAAGAACGTTCCTGCGTTCAGACGAATATTTCGGGTTGTGGGTCAGACTGACGATTATCGCTGGTGTGATTATCAGCGGTGCTGATAATCTCTGGCTGAAAGTGATCACAGCAGTCCTGTTTTTATATCTGACAGGTTTTCAGCTGATTCCTCTTCTGAAAAAGCATGAGCTTAAAATCTGGCCGGATCTGTATCCGGTGAACCCCGGTTTGCGTCACGATTCATTTAAGAAATTACTGATGAAGATTCTGGTTGTTCAGGCTGTTGTGTTTGCTTTGATCAGCCTGGTTCAGCTTGATTTTTACGGGGCAGCAATGATTGCTGCTGTATCTATTGTGTTTGTCATTGTTTTCAGTTCAATGTACGTTCCTGCACAGATCAAAAAGCATCATATAAAATAAAAAAAGAGCTGTCCCTGTGTGTGAAATCAGGATGACAGCTCTTTTTTCGTGTTATTACTGTTTGTGATACTCGATCGCGGCTTTGCCGAGTGTTTTTGCAGCGATCAGCATTGCTTTTTCATTAAAATCGAATTTTGGATGATGGTGCGGGTAAGGTACATCGACTCCTTCAGGTTTAGCACCTGTGAAGAAGAATGTACCCGGACGGTGTTCTAGATAATAGGCAAAGTCTTCCCCACCCATTTGCATCTCGCTTTCCTGTGCAGTCACACCCGGGATGCTGTTTGCTATATCTACAATATAGTCTGTTTCTTTTTCATGATTTACAACCGCAGGATATCCTCTGAAGTAGTTGTAATCATATGTGCAGTCTGTTGCGATCGCAGTTCCTTCTGTGATTCTGCCAATCTCTTTTTCAACAAGGTCACGTACTGCAGGCTCAAACGTTCTGGCTGTTCCAATCAGCTTTGCAGAATCAGCGATTACATTGAATGCATTTTCTGCTACAAATGAGCCGACTGAGACAACTGCAGATTCAACAGGGTTCACGCGTCTTGAAGCAATTTGCTGAAGGGATGTAACAAGCTGGGCACCTGCAACAACCGCATCTTTTGTTTTATGTGGCTGGGCACCATGTCCACCTGCACCCTGAATCTTAATTTCAAAACGGTCTGCAGCTGCCATGATCGGCCCGGTGCGGTATTCCACTTTATCCAGGTCAGCTGTGACCCATAGGTGCGTGCCAAAGACAACATCAACGCCATCAAGACAGCCGTCTTTAATCATACTGATTGCCCCGCCCGGCGCATATTCTTCAGCGTGCTGATGAATCATGACATATGTTCCATGCAATTCATCTTTTAAAAGGTGTAGTGCTTTTGCAAGATGAAGTAATGCAGCGGTATGGCCATCGTGTCCGCAGGCATGCATTTTATCTGCGATTAGTGATTTGTATGGTACATCTTTTTCGTCCTGGATTGGAAGGGCATCAAAGTCTGCCCGCAGTGCAACTGTTTTACCGGGATGAGCCCCTTTGATGACAGCTGTTACACCATTTCCGCCAACACCGGTTTTTACTTCAACGCCAAGGTCTTTGTAAAAAGCCTCAATAAGTGCAGGCGTTTCTTTTTCTTCAAATGAAAGCTCAGGATGCTGGTGAAGGTGACGGCGAAGTGAAACCATATCGTCAAAATAAGAATCTAATAGCGAAAAAAGTTTTTCAGTCATATGTATGCTCCTTTCATAGTTAAAAGCATTTGCCAATGAGTCAGTATAGCACGGGAAACGAATTTTTTCACTCTTTTGACGATTTGATTCTTGCTATATAATGTAAGTAGGCAGGGAGGAGGGAATGAGCATGAAAAAATGGTTTTATCCACTGGCAGCTGTCACTTTTGCAGCGGCAGTTTTACTGGTGATTAACTTAGATAATGGTCTGGGTGATATCGATCAATTCGGCTCAGAATTTTTTAGTGGACTGGACTTCTTACTGTTTTTCAGCTTCTTGGGTGGAGAGTGGTTTTTAGCACTGATCAGTATTGGTGCAGTGCTTTACTTATGGTTCAGACGGAATCATTATCTTGGGATGATGATCGTTTTACTTGCTGTCGGGGGAGGCAATTATATAAACAGGTTAATTAAAAGCCTTACTGAGCGGCCGCGGCCGGATCAGCTGTTAGGAGAAAGCTACAGTTTTCCAAGCGGCCATGCCATGGTCAGTATGATCGCAGCCATTGTGATCATTTACCTCATTACTGAAAGGTCTGGAGATGCAGCCGGCCAGGCATTAATGTTTGCTGTCGGCATTTTAATCTCTATCCTTGCAGGTCTCAGCAGAATGCCTGAACAAGCACATTATTTCACAGATGTCATCGGAGGATGGCTGCTCGGCTATACCTACGCAATTGTCTGCCTGCTCGTCTACGAGTACCTCATGAAACGACGCGCCTCCGTCTGAAGACGGAGGCAGCGTCCTGCCCATGATGCTTATCAACAAACTGCAGACACCTTACAATGAAGAAAAGTGTCTGAAGAAAGGCAGGGGACAGAATGGATGGAACAAATAAAAAACAGTGGGGATGTGCGAGTTTTCTTCTTGTATTCGGCTTACTGCTGTTACTGATTAACCTGGGCATTCTGCAGTTCAACGGTGGGCTGGTTACAAGCCTGATCATTCCTGTGCTGTTCCTGACGATAGGAATCGTTAATCTGATCAAGTTTATAACAAGACGGAAAGGCATATTCCTTGGATTGATCTTCACTGTATACGGCGGTCTGCTGACTGTATCCTATTTGTCAGAAGAAATGTCCTTTGGCTATAACGGGATCTGGAAGCTGTGGCCATTACTGCTGGTGGCATTTGCATTGTCAATGCTGTCGAAGAAGAGTTCAATTGAAGTGCGCTATGGAAATAACAGATTCGGTGGTGATCATGCTTCTTTTAAAACTGCAGCTGAATCTATTACAAGAACAAGTATGAAGCATGCAATGAGTATCGGTAATGAAGCGTTCACATCGGAGAACTGGGCACTTGAGAATATGAAGCTGAATAAATCAGTCGGCAATTATGTATTTGATTTGAAGAAAGCCTATATATCCGAGGGAGAGACGCTTTTGGATGTGACAGTCAGAATCGGCAATATTAAAATGCTTGTACCGGAAGAACTCAGCGTAGACATTACTTCTAAGGTTGCGGTTGGGGAAAATACTATGTTTGAAAGACGTACAGAAGGAACAAATGAGCGTCCTCTGGCGTATCAGTCAGCTGATTTTAATGAGGCGCCAAAAAGAGTGAAGATCATTCTTGATGTGAATGTCGGATCTGTACGGATCGACAGGATCTGAGGAGGGCGTATGATTAAAGTAGCGAGTTTGAATCACTGGTTTATCCTTCAATATATCAGGTTTACGTTATATGGCGCCATTTTACTTTTCACTGTATTGCAGCTCTATATTTTTTTATCTGAAGAACCGGTTCTGGATACTGCTGCATCACTGGTCGTTGTTGCTGTCACAGCTATCATTTTTTTGATGATGTCACTCTATACCGGGATCCGGTCAGGTACGATCATGCGCCAGCGTCTTGATGAGATGAACGCCTTTGTGGCGAGGCTTTCATCAGGAAAAACTGGAGAGGTGCTTCATATCAAAGATGCGGATGATCTCTCAGTTCTCGAAAGATCATTAAATGAACTCTCCGTTAATATGAGTGAGCAGGCAAGGTCTCTTCAGCGAATTTCAAGTGAACGCTTAACACTTGAGAAGCAGGCTCAACAGGCTGCTGTCATCGAGGAGCGTCAGAGGCTGGCAAGGGATCTGCATGATTCAGTCAGTCAGCAGCTTTTTGCCATGACGATGATGTCTTCGGCTTCAGTGAGAATGCTCGACACAGATCACAGCCAGGCGAAGCAGCTGATTCACCAGGCAGCAGAGATCGCTGAAAAAGCGCAGGGGGAAATGAGAGCGCTCCTGCTGCATTTGAGACCGGTAGACCTTAAGGGTGAGTCACTCTCCACAGGGCTTGAAAAGCTTGCGAACGAACTTGAACAAAAAACGCCGATTACATTTTCAATGAACCTTCAGCATATGAATAAGATTCCGGAAAGTTCGGATGAGCATTTATTCAGAGTCGTTCAGGAAGCTGTATCAAATATTCTCAGACATGCGAACGCTACAGTGATTACGATCAGATCTGAGCTGAAAGGGACGTTTTTTCAGCTTTTTATTGGAGATAATGGAACAGGGTTTGATGTCAATGAGAAGAAGTGGACCTCATACGGCCTGCAGACAATGAAAGAGCGCTGTGAAGAAATTGGCGGACAGTTTGAGCTGCGATCAAAAGAGGGTGAAGGTACATATATTACAATCAGGTTTGCTATAACGGAAGGGGGCGAGTAGGTTGGAGAAAGTAAAAGTGATGATAGTGGATGATCATGAAATGGTCAGACTCGGTATTAAATCCTACCTGCTGACAGAGACGGATATTGAATTTCTTGGTGAGGCGACGAACGGAAAAGAAGCTGCCGTACTCGCTGAAAAGACGAATCCTGATGTCATTTTGATGGATCTGCTGATGGAGGGAGGAACAGGAATCGAAGCGACTGAAAAAATTCTCTCATTTCTTCCTGATACAAAAATCATTATTCTAACCAGTTATTATGATGATGAGCAGGTCTTTCCTGCGCTTGAAGCAGGCGCACACAGTTATATCTTAAAAACGTCTTCAGCACCGCAGATCCTAGATGCTATATATAAGGCAGCGAGGGGAGAATCTGTGATTGAGCCGCAGGTTGCAAATAAATTAATGACACGCTTCAGAAGTAAGGAAAGGGTCCTTCATGAGGATTTGACTGAGCGGGAAATGGACGTATTGAAATGTCTGGGCGACGGGTTGACGAATCAGGAAATTGCAGAGGAATTATACATAGGCATTAAAACGGTTAAGACGCATGTCAGTAATGTGTTAAGTAAGCTTGAACTCAGTGACAGAACGCAGGCTGCGATTTATGCGAACCGGAAAGGGTTGCTGAGAAATAAATAAAAAAATCGGTGGAAGCCCACCGATTTTTTTACTGTTCTGTCTGTCCGACGTATTTTGTAACGAATGATGCTCTTGGGAACATGGTTTTCTGATGGTCGATGCCTTCAGGTGTGCCGCGCTTTTCGTGTGCTTTATTATAGGACTGTGAGTTTTGCCAGTCCTTAAAGGAAGCTTCATCTTCCCACTGAGTCAGAACAACATAAATGTCTGAATCCAATGGTCTCAGGACGCGGATTGCAATAAATCCAGGCTCTTCTTCAATCATTCCGGCACGGTTTTTGAAGCGGTGCTCAAATAACGGTCTGCCTTCATCAGAAACAGGGATATTATTGAATACGAAAAAGCCGTTTTCAGTCAGCTGTCCCGACTCACTAAAAGCCTCGTATTTTCTCGGCTCGTTAAAGAGCGTTTCACCCTCAGTTTCATGGACTAAAAGAGCTGTATCGTCTCCTAATAGCTGAATCAGAGTTTCATCAGGATTTTCCTCCTGGAATTTATGTAAAAATTCCGGTGTTCCAAACGTCATATAAATCTTTTTCATCATCATTCATCCTCCTTCATTTTTATCTTCCGTAAAAAAGGAAGCCACTGATTTATTTATACCCTTTTTTACTCACCTAAACCAAAGGAAATGCTTTTCTATCAATGTAAAAGAGGAGATTTTATGACATTTGACAGTGTCTTGTGTACACTGAAATAGAAAAGGTCTATAGTTAAAAACGGATATAATGACCGAAAAAAGAAGTAGTCTTTTAGAGAAGTTGCATTCAGTATATTTTGAAAGGTGGATCCCACTCATTATGAGTTCATTTAACGATACATTTTTACGCGCAGCAAGAGGGCAGGAAGTGTCACACACACCTGTCTGGTATATGAGGCAGGCGGGCCGTTCCCAGCCTGAGTACCGCGCTATAAAAGAAAAATACTCGCTATTCGAAATAACACATCAGCCTGAGCTGTGTGCGTATGTAACCAGGCTCCCGGTTGAGAATTATGGTGTAGATGCGGCAGTTTTATACAAAGATATTATGACACCGCTTCCTGCAATAGGAGTAGATGTTGAAATTAAATCAGGTATCGGTCCTGTAATTGATAATCCAATCCGCTCAGCAGCTGACATTGAAAAGCTTGGCATGATCGAGCCGGAAGAGGATGTTCCTTATGTGCTTGAGACCATAAAATTACTGACAACTGAACAGCTGAATGTGCCGCTGATCGGTTTTGGCGGTGCCCCGTTTACACTTGCAAGTTACATGATCGAAGGCGGGCCTTCAAAAAATTATCATAAAACAAAAGCATTTATGTACCAGGAACCAGCAGCATGGCATGCATTAATGGACAAGCTTGCAGAGATGACCATCCGTTATACAACGGCTCAGGTTCATGCAGGCGCAGGTACCATTCAGCTGTTTGATTCGTGGGTAGGTACATTAAATGTACAGGATTACCGCATATTTATTAAGCCGCATATGGAGAAGATCTTTGCTGCACTGAAAGAATTAAATATTCCTCTGATTATGCATGGGGTAGGTGCTGCACATCTTGCTAAAGACTGGAATGACCTTCCGCTTGATGTAGTCGGTCTTGACTGGAGACTGTCGATTGAAGAAGCACGTGAAAAAGGTGTAAACAAAACCGTTCAGGGGAACCTCGATCCTTCACTGCTGTTATGCGATTGGGATATTATCGAGAAAAATGTAAAGCCGATTCTTGATGCAGGAATGAAGCACCCGGGGCATATTTTCAATCTCGGACACGGTGTATTTCCTGAAGTACAGCCAGAGACACTGAAAAAGCTGACAGCATTTGTACAGGAATATACTGCCCGTTAACACATTAATAAAGCAGAAAAATGGAAGCTTAGTAAACAGTTTGCTACAACAATAGAGAAGCATAAATCTAGCTAATGAGGTGGAATTGAAATGTCAAAGAAAAAAATGGGTCTACTTGTCATGGCATATGGAACACCATATTCAGAAGATGATCTGGAACGTTACTATACACATATCCGTCGCGGCAGAAAACCTTCGGAAGAATTGCTTGAAGATTTGAGAGACCGCTATCGCGCAATCGGCGGTATTTCTCCGCTTGCACGAATCACAGAAGAGCAGGCAAATGCACTGACTGCAAGACTGAATGAAGTGCAGGACGAGATTGAATTTGTCATGTATCTTGGCTTAAAACATATTGAACCGTTCGTTGAAGATGCAGTAGATGAAATGAAAAAAGACGGTATTGAAGAGGCAGTGTCGATTGTACTTGCGCCTCACTTCTCATCTTACAGCGTGAAATCATATAACAAACGGGCAAAAGACCGCGCAGATGAAATCGGCGGACCTTCAATCGTATCTATTGAAAGCTGGTATGATGAGCCGAAATTTATTCAGTACTGGTCTGAGAAAGTGCAGGCTACATTTAGCAGCATGACAGATGAGCAACGTGAAAAAGCGGTTCTGATCGTATCTGCTCACAGTCTGCCTGAAAAAATTCTTGCAGGTGGCGACCCTTATCCGGACCAGCTGAAAGAAACAGCTGATATGATCGCAGAGCAGGCAGGCGTTAAAAATTACGAAATCGGCTGGCAGAGTGAAGGGAATACGCCTGATCCATGGATCGGCCCTGACGTTCAGGATCTGACAAAAGATCTGCATGAACAGCACGGCTATACTGCATTTGTCTACACACCGGTTGGATTCGTATCTGATCATTTAGAAGTCCTTTATGACAATGATTACGAGTGCAAAGTTGTAACAGACGAAATCGGAGCAGATTACTTCCGTCCGGAAATGCCAAACACACAGCCATTATTCATCGATGCAATGACAGATAAAGTTTTGAAGACATTAGGATAATTAGTTTTTCTATCAATATAGCTTAAGAAAGTTAGCCTATGTTCTAGCACAGCTGATGATTGGAGCTGCAGGTGGCGACTCCAGCAGGAGAAGCCGGACAGGCGAGATCCCGCAGTGCGAAGCACGAGGAGGCTTGATTGAACCGGAGCCAAAAACCGGCTCATGCGGAAAAGCGTCCCCCTGCAGCGTAAATCATCAGCCAACTTACCGCATGATCTAACAGACAACAAGTGAAAATCCAGTTTACAGAAAGTGATGATTACTGTGACACAGTCAAAGCGCAAAATCGTGATCGTAGGCGGCGGGATAACAGGCCTGGCCGCTGCATATCGGGCACAGGAAAAAATAAATACTGAGCAGCTGGACGCAGAAATTACAATCGTAGAAGCGAATCACAGGCTTGGCGGGAAAATTCAAACTGTCGTACAGGACGGCTTTGTGATCGAACGGGGCCCCGACTCTTTTCTTGAACGCAAAAAGAGTATGGGGCGTCTGATCACAGATGTCGGAATGGCTGACAAGCTTGTACCTAATGCGACAGGTCAGGCTTTTATCCTCGTTAATGATAAATTGCATCCCATGCCTGGCGGCGCAATCATGGGGATCCCGACACAAATCAGACCGTTTATGCTAACAGATCTGATCTCACTCACTGGCAAGCTGAGAGCGGCAGGGGACTTTGTGCTGCCAAAATCTAACCGTCAGGATGATCAATCGCTGGGTACTTTCTTCAGAAGAAGACTTGGAAACGAAGTCGTTGAAAATCTGATTGAACCACTGTTATCAGGAATTTATGCAGGTGATATCGATCAGATCAGCCTTCAATCTACGTTTCCACAGTACGGTAAGCTTGAACAGGAACACCGCAGTCTGATTGCAGGAATGAAAAAAACATCTCCGGCAGCTAACAGAAAGCCTGGTGAAAAAAAGAAAAGTATGTTCTTAACGCTATCTACGGGACTGGAGTCACTCGTTGAAACACTGGAAACCAGACTGTCTGATTGTGACATTTTAAAAGGTACCCGAGTAGAATCAATCAGCCGTGGTGACCGCTACCAGCTGTCATTAAACAGCGGAGCCGTCATCGAAGCAGACAGTGTGATTTTTACTGTGCCTCATTTTACAGCAGGATCTGTCTTTTCAGATTCCGGTCTGCTTGAACAGATTGAACATATTCCCGCAACTTCAGTTGCAACGGTTGCAATGGCATTTGATCAAGAAGAGGTAGAGAATATTCTTGATGGAACAGGCTTTGTGGTATCAAGAAACAGTGATTATACGATTACTGCGTGTACATGGACTGATAGAAAATGGCCTCATACAACGCCTGAAGGAAAAGTACTGCTCAGATGTTACGTGGGTAGAGCGGGCGATGAAACTGTCGTTGATCTTTCAGATGACCAGATCGAGAAAATTGTGCTCGATGATCTGAATAAAATCATTAAAGTGAAAAGTAAGCCTGACTTTACAATCGTCACACGCTGGAAGAAAGCAATGCCGCAGTATACAGTCGGCCACAGAGAAAGAATGGCTGCTGTCAGAACGGAGCTTGAAAAAAACTATCCGGGTGTTTATCTGGCCGGTGCTTCTTACGATGGGATCGGCCTGCCTGACTGTATTGATCAGGGAGAAGCCGCTGCATATAAAGCACTGAACTATATTACCCAATAAAAAAAGCGCCCATGGGCGCTTTTTTTATTGAGTTCCTGCACACTTGCTGCATACAGTTGTGTAAGCTTCAGCCTGTTCTTCCATTTGTTCTCCGCAGGATGCACATTTCTTAGGTGGCAGGTTTCTGAAAAATTCCATTACGTTTTCTAGCATGTTCATCAGCCTCTCTTTTATGTTTTGTTATAGTACTAATTAGTTGTTAAATGTATTGTATTATAACAGAGCGTGTAAAGTCAAGGAATATTCTGAAAAAAAGAAGATAAGTGTAAAGATTGATTTTTTCAAGTATAGTAAAAGGTATAGAATGCTTAATACAGGAGGCTTTGTCATGCAAATCACAGTAGTCGGGTTTTGGGGCGGTTATCCGAATAAAGGAGAAGCCAGCACAGGTTACCTGATCGAAGAGGACAATTTTAAGCTGTTACTTGATTGCGGCAGTGGTGTACTAGCACAGCTTCAAAAATATATTGCGCCAGAAGAACTTGACGCCATGCTCATTACTCATTATCATGCTGACCATACTGCAGATATCGGTGTACTGCATCATGCACTGCTGATTCAGCATTTCCTGCAGAACAAAGATTTTCATGTGACAGCCTATGGTCATCGTGAAGACCAGCAGGGATTTGATTCACTTCATTATAAAGACCTTGTGAAAAGTGAAGCTTATCATCCGGATCAGACCTTACAGGCGGGTCCATTTTCTATTACATTCTTAAAAACGGTGCACCCGGTACCGTGTTATGCTGTCCGTATTGAAAGTAAATCAGGTTCAATGGTCTTCACTGCAGATTCAGCTTATCAGGAGGAGTTTATCCCGTTTGCCAAAAATGCTGATCTGCTCATTGCAGAGTCCAATTTCTACAAAGGAATGGATGCATCATCTGCAGGACATATGACAAGTACTGAAGCCGCTGAGATTGCTGAGAGAGCAGGTGTACGTACACTTGTGTTAAGTCATTTGCCGCATTTTGGGGAGTTGGAGCAGCTTCTTAAAGAAGCAAAAGAAGTCTATCAGGGTGAGACAATGCTCGCATCATCCGGACTGACCATTACATATCAGGGAGGAAAATCAGATGTTATTTATCGATAATAAAGGTATTACAGATCCAAAAATCAATCTTGCCATTGAGGAGTATGCACTAAAAAACCTTAACGTAGAAGAGGAGTCTTATCTTCTTTTTTATATCAATAAGCCATCTATCATTATTGGTAAAAACCAGAATACGATAGAAGAGATCAACACTGATTATGTTGAAAAAAATAATATTCAGGTCGTACGCCGTCTTTCAGGCGGTGGTGCAGTCTATCATGACCTTGGTAACCTTAACTTCAGCTTTATTACAAAGGACGATGGGGAGAGCTTTCATAACTTCCAGAAGTTTACTGAGCCGGTAGTAGATGCATTGAAACAAATTGGTGTGCCGGCAGAGCTGAAAGGCAGAAACGATCTTTTAGTCGGGGAAAGAAAAATTTCCGGAAACGCACAGTTTTCCACGAAAGGAAGAATGTTCAGCCACGGCACGCTGATGTTTGATTCTGAAATTGATAATGTGGTTTCTTCATTAAAAGTAAGAAAAGATAAGATTGAATCCAAAGGAATTAAGTCAATCAGAAGCCGCGTGGCAAATATTTCTGAGTTCCTTGAAGAGAAAGTAACGATTGAAGAATTCAAGCAGCTGATTCTGCGACACATTTTCGGAAGTGAAGAAGAAATTAAAGAGTATGTGCTGACTGAAGAAGATTGGAAGAAGATCCATGAACTGTCTGAAGAACGTTACCAGCAATGGGAGTGGAACTTCGGGAAATCACCAAAATTCAATCTTCAGCATTCACACCGCTTTCCGGCAGGCAGCATCGACGTGCGTCTTGATGTTGAAAAAGGCAGCATTGAAAACTGCAAGATCTATGGTGACTTTTTCGGTGTAGGTGATGTCAGTGATGTTGAACAGAAGCTGATCGGTACACGCTATGAGCGTGCAGAGATTGAAAAAGCGATTGAAGATGTTGATCTGAAACACTACTTCGGTAATGTAGATCGCGAAGAGTTTATTGATTTGCTGTATTAAGGGTTCCTAAGACTGAGACGATTTGTCTCAGTCTTATATTTATATTCAGGTAAATGAAAGCGTTATCTTGATAACGATCCAACTCTCCGTTATAATTAGTGTGAATATTCGCTTCTTTATGAACATTAATGAATGACTGTTCATTCACACAGAAGGCGGACATATAACCAAATACAAAGGGGATGGATTGGTTGAATTTATCAGATCGTTTGCAGGAAACTGCCGGACAGCACGCCGGTAAGACTGCCTATCATTTTATGGGCCAGTCAGCTACATATGCTGAACTGAATGGTGCCGTGAACAAAATGGCTAACTACTTTGACAGTATCGGGATTAAAAAAGGAGATCATGTCGGACTGCTGCTTGGGAACTCACCGCATTTTGTGATTGCCATGTACGCTGCACTCAGAACGGGCGCAACAGTGATCCCGATCAATCCGATCTATACGCCGGATGAGATTGCCTACATTATTCGTGATGGCGATGTCAAGGCAATCGTAGCGCTTGATCTGTTACTGCCTCTCATTGAAAAAGCGCATGCAGCATTACCTTCAGTTAACCATTATGTGGTATGTGAAACTGAAGAGGGGACTGCTGAAAAGCTCGCAGCACTTCCGGAAGAAGTAAAGGGGAAAGTGACAGCTTTTACTCAGGCAATTAGTGAGCAGCAGCCTATGTATCAGGGGCCGGAACTTCATGAAGATGATACAGCTATTATCCTTTATACATCAGGAACGACAGGCAAGCCAAAGGGTGCGATGCTTAGCCATAAAAATGTATATTCAAATGCAAAGGATACAGCGGAGTATCTGAATATTACTGGTGAAGACCGTGTTGTTACAACACTGCCGATGTTCCATGTATTTGCATTAACCGTTGTACTTAATGCACCGCTGATTAACGGTGGGACGATGCTGATCGTACCTAGATTCAGTCCGAAAGATGTTTTTGACGTTGTTGAGAAATACAAAGCAACTGTATTTGCAGGGGTTCCGACAATGTATAATTTCCTGCTTCAATATCCTGAAGCAGACAGCTCAAGCTTTGAAAGTGTGCGTCTATGTATTTCAGGAGGGGCTTCTATGCCCGTTGCACTGCTTGAAAACTTTGAAAACAAATTTAATGTGAAAGTTTCAGAGGGGTATGGACTCTCAGAAGCATCACCTGTAACATGCTTCAATCCATTGGACCGTGAACGAAAAGCAGGATCAATCGGAACTTCCATTACGAATGTTGAAAACAAAATCGTGAACGAGCTTGGCGATGAACTTCCTGCAGGTGAAGTTGGGGAACTGATCGTAAGAGGTCCTAACGTGATGAAGGGTTATTATAAAATGCCAGAAGAAACGTCAGCAGCCATTCGTGACGGCTGGCTGTATACCGGGGACCTGGCAAAACAGGATGAAGAAGGATACTTCTATATTGTAGACCGCAAAAAAGATATGGTGATCGTCGGCGGATATAATGTATATCCTCGTGAGGTGGAAGAAGTGCTTTATACACATGAGTCTGTTGTTGAAGCAGCTGTAGTAGGCGTGCCGGATCCAAACTTCGGTGAAGCCGTTCATGCTTATGTCGTCCTGAAAGATGAATCTGTTTCAAAAGAAGATCTTCAAGGCTTCTGCTCACAGAAACTAGCAAAATATAAAGTACCGACAGTGATCGAATTCATCGAAGAATTGCCGAAGAACACAACAGGTAAGATTCTGAGACGTGCACTGCGCGATCAGGTAAAACAGTCATAGTTTATATGAGTGAGAGGAGACAGGAGAGCCTGTCTCTTTTTTAATGGGAGGAAAACCTGCGCGTTAGAATAAATGGAAAGGTGATTGAATAAACTTGAATGGTGATTGAATAATCTAAAAGATGAATGAATTCCTGCACTGGAAAATAGCGCAGAATGAATAAATCCAAAAGGTGATAGAATTATCCGGATTGCTGAACGAAATACTCAAAAGGTGATGCAATAATGCCACTACGTCAGCCGCCCGACCATCCACGGCCCAATCACTGCAATAAAAAACACTCCATCCATCCGGACGGAGTGTTTCAGTATATAGCTTTACATATTCGGTTTCTTATACCCTGAAAAGAATCTCAATAGCAGATTAAACGGGAATAAGATAGGGTAGCCTGCTACATCAGCTTTTCTTAAAAATTCAATAAATGAGAGCTTTACCTGGCGCTGCTGCTGTATTTTTTCTTTATTTCCACGGACAGTTACCCTGTAACCATCCTCAAGTCCTTCAAGCTTTGCTTCAAAAGGTCCTTTTGATCCTTTACGCTCGCGTTCCACTTTCGGTTCTTCTATCATCTCATTCACTCCTCATAATCAGTCTGAATTTTTTTAGATAAAGCTCTGATTAGCAGCAGTCCAAAAAGCGTAAGGAATCCCGCTCCTCCTGCGATGATCCACTCTTCAAGAAAGACAGCTCCGTGAAGGGCAGTTAAGGGAATCAATGTAAAATATACTGTCTCCCGGCGTCTTCCTGATAAATCATTCATCCGGCTTTCTTTTTTCCGGTATGATTCCATCGACCTTCTGTAACGCTTCGGCTCCTCAAGTGCATCGAGGATTTTAGAAGGTGCGGAAAGGTAAGGCTGAATTGTCCGCAGCACCGTCTGCCAGGTATTGCTTTCACCACCGCGGTCAGCTGCCCATCTGACAATTGTCGGACGGGCCATTTCAATAAAGTCCGCTTCAGGATAAATCGTATAAATGACGCCTGTAAAAGTTGACAGTGCCCGGCCGAAAAATGCGAATTCAGTCGGAAGCTGAATCGGCTGTGTTCTGACAATGTCCTGGACATCTTCCAAAACCTTCTCCATCATCAGACTCTCGCCATCCTGCCAGTCACCGCTTTTATAGACAGCGACGACTCTTTCAACAATTTCCTGCAGAAGATCACGATCTGCAGCAGGAAGCAGAAATTTCATATCTTCAAGTGCCCCTACGACTTCACTGTAACGCTCAAAGATAACACCTTCTACTGCCCGCTGAACAGCTTCAGCATCGTTTTTACTTATAACGCCTACCATACCGAAGTCGATCAGCACAATTGTGCCATCGGATTTGATCAAGATATTGCCGCCATGGGGGGTCTGCGTGGAACATTCCTTCATTTAAAAGCTGATCCACAAAAAGTAGCAGCAGTCTTTCTGCAAGATCTTCACGATTAAGACTGTGCTTATCAAGGAAGGAAAGGTCAGTGATTTTAGACCCTTCAATCCATTCCATCACAAGTACGCGGCGTGTTGTATATTCCTCATAATACCTCGGAACAATGACACCTTCAGTATCCTTAAAGCGTTCCCCGAATGCAACGCCGTTTTGAAGCTCTTTTTTAAAGTTAAGCTCATCACCGATGACAGAAACCATTTCATCATATAGCGCATCGAGGTCAGCCTGTTTGCCGAAATTCGTAAACTTCTTAGCAAGCCAGATCACAATTTTCAACGCTTTAAAGTCTGTCCTGATAATAAAGTCGATCCCTGGACGCTGGACCTTAATGGCAACTGAATCACCATTATGAAGCCAGGCGTGATAGACGTCACCAATAGAAGCAGAGGCAACAGGCTTTTCTGAGATTTTATGAACCATGCTGCCGTAATCTGTATTCCATTCACTTTCAATGACTTCTTTTGCTTTTTCCCAGGGAACCGGGGGTACTCTGTCCGTTAAGCCCTCAAGCTCTAAGATGAAGGATCGCGGCATAATATCGGCCCGGGTAGATAAAAATTGTCCAACTTTTATCATTAAACCCTCAAGTTTTAATGAAGTCTGTTTATATTCCCTGGCCTGTTTACCTGCAAGGTCAGACCATTTCTTTTCAACAGAAGGGTCCCACCTGCCACGGTATCTGCGGTTGAAAAAATAGACCTGTAGAAAAAACTTCACGGCCATCGTTACAATCTTATAAATGCGGTATCCAGCTATTTTTTTCATCACAAACACCTTCTTCCCTGCCTGCAATCAGCTAATTACAGTTTACCACGCGGAACGTTTCTTAAACGGATATGAATGTGCATGAAACGGCAGTGAATGCTACAATAAGTGAATGAAAGGGCTTACATATATTAAGGAGGAAACAGTCATGGAGACGATTCAATTAGAACAGAAAGAGGGACTTGCAATCATTACGCTCAACCGGCCGGAGTCAATGAATGCTTTCAATTATCAAATGTTATCAGAGCTTGGTCAGACTGCAGAAGCGCTGCGGATTAATCCGGATGTAAGAGTTGTGATTATACGGGGAGCGGGAGACAGGGCATTCAGTGTCGGTGCAGATCTGAAAGAAAGAAAAACCCTTACTGAACAGCAGGTGAAACGAAACATATATAAAATCGGGGAAGTGTTCAGTACCATTGAAGCACTTCCGCAGCCGGTTATTGCTGAGATCAACGGCCATGCCTTTGGAGGCGGAATGGAGCTTGCTTTAGCATGTGATTTCAGGCTGGCAGACAGGGAAGCTAAAATGGGGCTGACAGAAACAAGTCTGGCCATTATTCCAGGGGCAGGAGGCACACAGAGGCTTCCGAGAGTGATTGGTGAAGCGAAAGCGATGGAATTGATTCTGACAGCGAAGAGGTTTACTGGAGAAGAAGCCCTGAGTTACGGTCTGCTGACAAAAGCAGTTGAAAAAGAAGCGTTACATGAAGAAGTGCTTTCATTGGCTAATGCGATGCTTGCAAACGGACCGATTGCACTGCAGCAGGCAAAGTATGCCATTAAGGCCGGGATGAATGCTGATCTTCAGACAGGATTGAAGATTGAAAGAAAAGCTTATGAAATCACGATCCCGACAGAAGACAGAGTAGAAGCACTGATTGCTTTTTCTGAAAAAAGGAAGCCGGAGTTTAAAGGGAAATAAATGCATGAATAGGAAAAGCTCATTGTCCCCGGGACAATGAGCTTTTCCTATGAAGCAGTCAGCCTTCAGTATAATGAATCACCATCTGGCAAACTGTGCGGATTTCACCTTTATTATGATAATCGTGAGGCTGATCGGCCTTGAATCGGATTGAATCACCGCTTTTTAGCGTATAATCAGTCCCTGACACGGTGATCATGAGCTCTCCTTCAATGACTGTCATATACTCTTCAACACCGCTGCCATGACTATCACTGTTGTAGTGGCATCCAGGATCCAGTTCTATTCTGTAGCCTTCCCATTGCCTGACAGGGTCAAATGTAAAAATAGGATACACGCGATATTTGCCGTTATCCTCTTCAAGCATCTCGACCGTTTCAGCACGGATCACGGTAACATCACTGACTGGAGAGGCAAGCAGTGATGAGAACGAAATTTTTAACCCATTGGCAATTTTCCAGATCGTTCCGACCGATGGGTTTGCATCACCACGTTCGATTTGACCGAGCATCGCTTTACTTACCCCAGTCAATTGTGCAAGCCTGTCGAGAGACAAGTCTCTGTTTTTTCTAAGCAGCTTCAGGTTACCGCCGAGCTGTTTTTTTATTTCATCCAAAAAGTTCACCTCTTCAGGTTGTTTATTATATTATACGAATGTACAATATAGTAAAACTATCTCGTTGCATCTATTGTAAATGATATATATAGAAAGAGGAAGGGGTTTATTTATGCAAATGGCTGCAGTCAGCGAACAGAAATCAGGTTTCAAAGCAGGAATTAAGGCAGGTATAAGCATTGCAGTCGGATATCTGCCCGTTGCACTTACATTTGGCCTGCTTGCTAAAACAACAGGGTTAACACTATTTGAATCAGTGCTGATGAGCCTGCTGGTTTTTGCAGGAGCGGCACAATACATCTCACTCTCTCTTATTGCAGCAGGAGCAGGGGCTGCGGTCATCATTTTTAATACATTCATTGTAAATATCCGCCACTTTCTCATGTCTGCTTCTTTAAATGAAAAAATGGAGCCTGAAACACGGGCGAAAAAATCCCTGTATGCGTTTGGACTCACGGATGAAACTTTTACGGTTATTGCCACCAGGGAAGGGAAAACGACTACAGGATTTGCGCTTGGGGTTATGCTGATTGCTTATGGAAGCTGGGTTGTGAATACAGGTATCGGACATATCATTGGTGCCAGTCTGCCTGAATTCCTTCAGCAGGCGATGTCAATTGCACTTTATGCCATGTTTGTTGGTCTTCTCGTTCCTTCACTCAAAAAAGAAATGAAAGTAGCTTATCTGGCGGGGCTTGCTGCTGTGTTAAACAGTATGTTTACCTTAACAGGCCTGCTTGATACAGGATGGGCAATTGCTGCATCCACGCTGATTTCAGCGATGGCAGTAGAGGTGTTAACAGGATTGAGGAAGGGGGCAGCGTTGAAATGAATATGGTGCTGATTATTATTGGTATGGCAATTGTGACTTATATTCCAAGGGTATTGCCCCTGACTGTACTTGAAGGAAAGGAGCTTCCGCCATTTTTTCAGGGTGTTCTGAAAAATATTCCTTATGCAGTACTCGGCGCACTGATCTTCCCGGGAATATTGTTCATTCAGCCGGATGATATCTGGTTTGGAATTGCAGGCGCGGCGGCTGCTTTTATACTTGCTTTTCTCGGAGCGGATGTGATGATCGTGGTACTTGGAGCCATCGCATTCTTATCTGTCTACATGCTGATGGGCGGCTGACGGATTACTTTTTCTTAATTGAGGGAAAACAGGTATAACGCACACCTTAACGTTTCCGGAGGAGAAAGATATGTTCATAGAGAGAATGAAATATGCGGGCAGCCGTTTTTTTAAAGAAGGGTACTATGATCATGCAGCACAGACAGCCTATTATTTCATGCTGTCGCTGTTTCCATTTTTAATCATGGTCGTTTCAAGTACGAGTTTTTTACCTTTTACTTCATCTGATCTGATTACAGTGATCAGACCCTATGCACCACCTGAGACATACGGTTTGATTGAAACCAATCTGACCGCTATTCTTGATTCCGGACAGGGAACAGTGATTTCAATCAGTTTTCTGTCTACGATCTGGCTTGCTTCTATGGCGATACAGTCGCTGGTGCGTTCACTGACAGACATTTATAAAATTAATAGACGCGAGAGTTATATTAAAGGGCTGTTCAACGACTTTTTTCTGACAATCGGATTTGCATTGATTCTGCCGCTGACCATATTGATTCCACTGCTTGAAAATATTGTTCAGCGTATTGCAGAGGAAACTTTTCTATTTGAAGCAAACTGGCTTGTGATCTGGACACCGCTTCGCTGGGGGATCAGTACAGTCATTTTATTTGTGTTCTTCTGGGTACTGTACAGACATTTGCCAAAGCATGGCTTAAGCTGGAAGGATGTACTTCCGGGTGCTATATTTGCGGTAATTGCATGGCAGTTGATTTCTGAAGGCTTTTCATTATTTGTCGGCTACGGTAATTACAGCCAGCTGTACGGTCAGCTCGCTTCTGTTGTTGTCATGATGATCTGGTTTTACCTGACAGCTGCAGTGCTGCTGTTTGGCGCATTATTGAACGTATTTGAAAATGAAGGGAAAGAAAGGGGAAGTGAATAATGCCTGCTGTTGTCTTATTTGATGGAGACTGTAATGTATGTGACTGGAGCGTTCAATTTATCATGAAACATGACCGCGCCGGTTACTTTCACTTTGCGTCTCTGCAGGGGGAAATCGGACAAAAAATGAGAAAGACATTCGATGTACCACCGATGGTTGATTCAGTTTTGCTGATTGAGGATGACAAGCTCCATATGAAATCCGATGCTGCACTCAGAATCTGCCGCTCGCTTGATGGTCCGGTAAAATTGCTTTCACTGCTGCTGATTGTGCCGCGCCCGGTCCGTAACCTTGCATATGACGCTTTTGCAAGAAACAGATTTCACTGGTTTGGAAAAAAGCAGGCGTGTAAGCTGCCGACGCCTGAAGAAAGACGCAGACTGCTTGATTAGTCTGCGTCTTTTTTGTATGTGCCATCAATGATTTTATAATCTCTGGATTTTTTGTAAGGGACCTTATGGATCTTGCAGAATTGTTCCAGCTGCCAGAAAAGATACTTAGGATGGAAATTAAAAAGTCTGATTGGAAGCCCGTTCGCTGTTTTGATCAGCGCAAGCTTTGCAGCCCAGTTCGCACGTTTGAATTTTATTTCTTTAATGTCAGATGGAGAGATGTTTCTTTTGTAAATACGCCATTTCATAAAAAACGTATTGAAAGTCAGTTTCCCACCAGTGATGCAAAACGTGAAATGGATGAATAATGTGAGGAGACAGTACAATAGTGTCGCGGTAAAAAAGTAGCGGAACGGTGAAAGGGTCATCCACGACCAAATGAATGGGCTCAATGAGATAGCCACTGAAAATAATATAAAGGAACGTGGAGTAGTAGCCTGATAGATCATGGATCCATTTAGTGTTTCTTTCACTTTCGGTATTTCTATATTCTGCATAGCATCCTCCCAAAATCAAAGATACTTCCATTTTAACACAACTGGAAACTGATGGAATAAAAAAAGAAGGCATCTCAGCCTTCATTTTTATCATTCTGTATAGGTGTGTAATTTTTAGTGCGGAACTGATCTTTTAATAACTGGATGCTAAGAATCAGACAAAGCATACCCATCAGCCAGATAAGTCCTGCAACACCAAGCAGAAAATGGATCTGATCAGATACACTTTCAACAGTAGGATCGTTAAAACCGCCTCCAAGGCCCATCCAGAATACAATATAAGCAATGACCGTCAGGCCAAGGTGGGCAGCCAGCCATAGAAATGCAGTTTTCATACGCGGAGCGCGTCGGATTGAATAAAGTATAAAGATAATTGCGGCAATCATGGCTGCAACGAATCCCCATTCAATGATCAGTAAAAATGTACTATTTAATTCTTCAGTCAGCATGGGCGGGCTCCTTATCATGAATTGTTATAGATAGTTCTATTATTCATGATTACAGCTCGAAATGCCACTGTGGAGGGGTTACGATTTTATGAAATGATGAAAAGTTGAACCCCCTGCATATTTGTTGCCTGTTTGCAGGGGGCTCAAGTACTACACACCGTGTGTGTCCTCTAATGTATTTAATTCTGCTGAATACTTCATAAAAGCGTCTTGATCTTTGTTGTCTAACGCTTCATTAATAGCTGTTACAAGCTGTTCTTTGCGATGACGGACCAGAATTTCATTCAGGACCATATCCACGTAAATCTCCATCATCGTCATTTCACTGGATTGTTTCTGAGGGACGGTTGACTCATTCATGAATTCTGCGAACGATTTGTTGTTTTCCATCTTCATCACCTCTGCTACTTTTTTTCATTATAGAGAATATTCGTGAGAATATCAACAGAAAGTTTTAAATTTTTAGACAATATTACTTTTGATACCGAAAGGCTGCTGTATTAGCGCTATTCCAAGGACATATTTGAAAAAAATTATGTATACAACTGGATAATCATTAGGATATGATTGTCCCATAATAAGAAAAAGGAGTGATAATATGGAATTTACAACAGCGATGTCAACTTACACAATTAATACAAATACAATGCTTTTAGAGCCCTTGTTAGAAGGAGGCCGGTTAAGGGGAACCATTATTTACGAAAAAGACAGGCGGCCATTTCAAATTGAATCAAAGCCAATGGAAATTATGGAGCATTCCTGCTTATACTACTTTTCATCCTACGAAGGACGCAAAACCTCATCGAGATTCCTCACCAGCTTCAGTCATAAGCCTCCAATCGTAATTGATCCTATATCAAATATTTATTTTTTCTCCACCCATTCAGACTCTAACAAACGGAACTACTGGATTGCGCTGCACCATGTTGTCAGTATGGAAAAAAACGACGACCTCAGTAATGAAACAACGATCACGCTCTCAGGCGATCTGACACTTACACTGCCAATCTCCAGAAGAGCAACACATCTGCAGTATCTGAAAGCTTCAGTCTTATCTCTGAAACTGCATCAGAATATTAACGGTATACGTGAAAAATCCGAGGATACTTATAAAACAAAACTGCAGCACAAACGCTTTGGGTTTGCAGAGTATCTCGAAAGGATTGAAAATGCAGACCCTCAGGACCGTATCAAGCCTGATGACGGCGGAGACATCGACTTTAACCGGCCGATCAGATAATACCTTAAAAGGTTCTCGACGTGATTTCTGAGCCGCGGATTGAAATAGTTGTGCTGCTCCTCATAGCCTTTATAGACAAACAGATATAGTGTAAAAGCTTCATCAGATTTCAGTTTGACGACCTTCATGCCGTGATCTTTCATATACTTCTTCACAACAGCGAGTTCCCGCTGGACGGCAATCATGGTTTCTTCAATCAGTTCAATATAAGGTCTCGGGAGTTTTACACCACTCTTTTCAATCACAATCTGATCACGTTCAAGAACCTTCAGCACCATCGGCAGATAAAAAGCATTCTCAAGACGGTCCCGATCCTCAGGCGGAATCTTTGTCATTGAAATCTCCTCCTCTAAAACGAACGTGTGTTCTATATTATTGTACACAGATTTTCAAAAGTTACAACTGAATTATATTTGCATTATTCACAAATTAATCTGATAATAGAACAAGCGGTTTATCTCGATAACCGAAATATTTGATACACCGGAGGAGATTTCATGACACAAAAGCGCCATCTGACAGCAGAAGATCTGTATAAAATCGAATCACTGACCGACCCACGCTGGTCCCCGGACGGAGAGAACGTGCTATTCGTCAAAACCCATATCAGTGAAGAACATACATATGCATCAAACCTGTTTTTATACAATCAGGAAAGTGAAGAATTACAGCAGTGGACATATGGAGATCATAGAGTATCTTCCCCGAGGTGGTCACCGGACGGCAAAAAGGTTGCGTTTGTGTCCAACCGTTCAGGAAAAAATCAGATCTATGTGCTGCCTGTAAAAGGCGGGGAAGCGAAGCAGGTAACAGATACAGAAAACGGAGCAGGTAACCCGGTCTGGTCACCGTGCAGCGGCAAGCTTGCTTTTCATGCCTCTCTTGAGCCGGCTGATTCACTTACAGAAAAGAATGAAGACAAGAAAGAAGAAAAAGAAAAGCTGAAGCCTTTTGTGACAGATACTATGAAATACAAAGCAGATGGGGCAGGTCTGCTTGATGATAAAAAACAGCAGATTGCAATCATTGATCTGAAAACGGAGGAACTGAATCAACTGACAAAAGGTGACGACAGCTACTCACTGCTTGCGTGGTCACCTGATGGCAGTCAGCTTGCTTTTACAACAGATGCGGATGCGGAGGATAAGGATTTTTCATTTAACAATGAACTGTATCTCTACACTCTTGGAGACGGGAGCAAAGAGCATATTCAAACTGCTGAAGGGTATGTCGGATTTGCCGCATGGTCACCAAAAGGCGATCAGCTTGCCTTTACAGCTTCAGGCAGAACATATGAAAATGCGACACACAGTGAACTCTGGATCAGGAACCAGACATCAGGTGCTGCAGAATGCCTGACTGAAGGCATCGATGCGCCGGTCGGGGATTATGCCATTGGTGATATTCAGCAGGGTGCCGGTGTTCAGGGAGCTGTATGGGCTGATAATCAGAGCCTATACTTCGTCATCACTGACCAGGGAAATGTAAACCTGTATTATGCTTCAACTGAAGGTGAGGTGTACCCGGCATATGAAGGGAACCATCACGTGTATGGTTTTGATGTTCACGGAGACGCCCAAAAAGTTGCAGCTGCGATCAGTACAACTGAAAACCCGGGAGATCTGCACATTATTCATGTGCCAACAGGTAAAGCAGAGCAGGTAACACATGTGAACAGCCGTCTGCTTGAAGAAGTTGAAATCGTTGCACCTGAACCTGTCTCATATGAAAGCACGGACGGCTATACTGTGCACGGCTGGTTTATGAAGCCTGCCGGATATACAGAAGGTGAAAAAGTGCCAATGATCTTAAATATCCATGGTGGACCTCATGCTATGTATGCCAATACTTTCTTCCATGAAATGCAGCTGCTTGCAGCAGAGGGATATGCAGTTCTTTATACAAACCCGCGCGGCAGCCACGGCTACGGACAGGAATTTGTGAATGCTGTAAGAGGCGATTATGGCGGCGGAGACTACCGAGACCTGATGGCAGCAGTAGATGGGGCGCTTGAGCAGTTTGACTTCATCGACCGTGACCGTCTTGGTGTGACCGGCGGCAGCTACGGCGGATTCATGACCAACTGGATCACAGGACATACAGACCGCTTTAAAGCAGCCGTCACACAGCGCTGCATCAGTAACTGGATCAGCTTCTACGGTGTCAGTGATATCGGTTACTACTTCAGTGAATGGCAGATTCAGGCGGACCTAGGTGATATTGATACGCTATGGAAGCATTCACCGCTTGCTTATGCTGACCAGATTAAAACGCCGCTGTTAATCCTGCACAGTGAAAATGACTACCGTTGTCCGATCGAACAGGCAGAGCAGCTCTATATCGCCCTCAAGCGAAAAGAGAAAACGACACGCTTTGTCAGATTCCCGGAATCCGATCACAACCTGTCAAGAACAGGAAAACCTGAACTCAGACTCGAAAGACTGAACCACCTGACAGGCTGGATGAATGAATATATCTAAGTAAAGAACAGTTGATACTATATAGTAGCATGGTCAGATATTTTTATAAGATTTATGATTGGAATCTTAGTGCAGCGAAGCGTAAGGCGGTGACTCCGGAGCGATAAGTGGGACAGCTGAGACCCCGCAGGCGAAGCCGAGGAGGCTCAGCGACCACCGCTCGGAAAGCATCCGCCTGAAGCGTAGCGAAACGATTCAAAAGCCTGGGACAAAAGTGTCTCAGGTTTTTAATTTTCTATCGCCATAGTTTGTTCAAAGTGAATTCAGGGAAAAATGTAGCCATCATAGGCGGTATTTTCCGGATTATGCTATACTGATAAAAAATAGCCGCCAGTCTATAGATCAGAGGAGCGTTTGAATGACGTTGGAAACTCTAGAAGCATGGTTTACACTTGAAAATCTTCGCGAATTAATAGCAGAGTACCGTGCATTCGGACCACTGCTCGGATTCCTGTTGCCGGTTTTTGAAGCTTTTCTGCCTTTTCTGCCGCTCGTCGCTTTCGTTGTAGCGAATGCGAATGCTTATGGTGTTCTTTTTGGCATACTGCTTTCATGGGCGGGGGCTTCAATAGGTGCGCTGATGGTCTTCTGGCTGATCAGACGCTTTGGACATTTGCGACTGTTTTATTTTCTGAGTAATCAAAAACAGGTCAGAAGGCTGACAACATGGGTGGAGCGCCACGGATTCGGTCCGCTGTTTCTGCTGCTGTGTTTCCCATTTACACCATCAGCCCTAGTCAACGTTGTAGCAGGGCTGTCACGAATCAGCGTCATACAATATATGCTTGCTGTAGTAACGGGTAAACTTGTGATGATCTCAACGATCTCATTTATCGGTGCGGATATCGTCTCACTTATCCGGGAGCCTGTAAAAACAGCCATCGTACTTGGGGTAATCGTTGTACTGTGGATTGTTGGTAAGAGAGTGGAAAAAATGATTAATAAAAAAATGGAACGTGACATATTGATGCACGAGCGTCATAGAAAGTCTGCCGGGAATGAAAGGTTGGAGAATAGATGGAATCGTGGAAAAAAGAAGGCTTCGAATGGCTCAAAGCATTAGCAGTAGGCGTTGTGATCGTACTGGTAGTCCGCATTTTCCTTTTTTCTAATTATGTAGTGGAAGGTGTATCGATGCAGCCGACACTGCAGGATGGAAATAAGCTTGTGATTAACAAAATCGGCTATCAGATTGGAGACTTTGACCGGTTTGATGTCATCGTCTTTCATGCAAACGAATCAGAAGACTACGTGAAAAGAGTCATCGGCCTTCCGGGTGATGAAGTCGCTTATGAAGACGACAAGCTTTATATCAACGGAGAGTATTATGAAGAACCTTATCTTGAGGAATTTAAAGAAGAGGGTAAGCGTCTGACAGGTGACTTTACGCTTGAAGAGCTCACTGGAGAAACAGAAGTTCCTGAAGGGCAACTGTTTGTACTTGGAGACAACCGCGAGCAAAGCCTCGATAGCCGGATTTTCGGCTTTATTGACCAGGACTCAGTTGTTGGTAAAGTCAACCTGAGATACTGGCCGTTAGATGAACTTGATATCAGGTTTTATGAATAAAAGATCACAAACTAGAGTTTGATACAATATTGAGCTGACCCTCGGAGAACAGGGCGGAGACTCCCACCCAGGGGAGAAAAGCGCAGTCCCGTTCGGAGAGGGGCTGCGGTTACAAAATCCTTAATAAGTTAAAGAGCTGTCCACCAGGATGGCTCTTTTCATTTCCCCGTCACTTTCCATTGATAGAGAATTGTAAGATAATAGCTATATGCAGATGACAAAGGAGGCTGAAGTAATGCCGCTTATCATTAAAACAGGACGTTCAGGGACTGGGAAAACAGATGATATCATGCAGGAAATTACTGCTAAAGTAAAAAATAATCCGTCAGGTGATCCCATTCTGTTAATCGTGCCGGAACAGATGACCTTTCAGTCGGAATATCGCCTTGCCCTTGAAACCGGCGGAATGGTACGGGTGCAGGTGCTGAGCTTTACACGACTTGCCTGGAGAATTCTTCAGGAAACAGGAGGCGCCACGCGCATACATATTAATCATACAGGTGCGAGTATGCTAGTCAGAAAACTGATCAGTGAACAAAAAGATCAGATGGTGATGTTTGGCCGGGCAGCAGGCAAGCATGGGTTTGTCAGTCACGTAGAAAAAATGCTCACAGAGTTCAGAAGATATTGTGTGAACCCTGAAGACCTGCTTGAAAAAACAGCAGAAATCAGCGGTACAGCGCCAAAAGCTCTGGTTGATAAACTAAAAGACATTGAACGGATCTATTCAGGGTTTGATGAGCGCTTGAAAGATAAATACATAGATTCAGAAGATTACCTGAGACTGCTGGCTGAAAAGATAAGTGACTCAGATCTGATCAGTCAGGCAGACATTTATCTCGACGGTTTTCACAGCTTTACCCCTCAGGAATATCTCGTCATTGAAAAGCTGCTGAAGTCTGCAAAACAGGTCACCGCTGCAGTGACGGCAGATCTGTCTTCAACGGACCCTTTACTTTTCCGTCAGACTTCAGATACTGTCAGCCAGCTGAAAGACATCTCTGCAGATACTGGTGAAAAGGCAGAAGTCATCACATATGGAGAAAATAAAAAATATAAAGGCAGAGGTTTGTCATTTTTAGAGCGTTCGTTTGAAACTTACGGAGCAGTATACAGTGAACCGGCTGATCTGACTGTGATTGAAGCAGCGGGTAGAAGAGCAGAAGCTGAAGCAATCGCACGGGAGATCAGAAAGCTGGCCAGAAATGAAGGATACCGCTATAAAGACATTGCCGTACTGAGCAGGAACGGGGAAGCGTATCATGAAATCATTGAGCCGGTTTTCAAAGATTACGACATTCCATATTTTATAGATAAGAAGAGAACCATGCTTAATCACCCGTTGATTGAATTTATCCGGTCATCACTTGAAGTAGTGACGAAAAACTGGCGTTATGAGGCAGTTTTCAGAGCGGTTAAAACGGAACTGTTTTTCCCTGCAGAATCGGACCATGAACTGCTCAGATCGAAAATGGACAGGCTTGAAAATTATGTGCTCGCACAGGGAATTCATAGTTATCGCTGGCAACACGAGTTTTATTACAAACAATTCAAAGGGCTCGATTTTGTTCATCAGCCTCAGAATGAAGAAGAAAAAA
The DNA here is from genome assembly GCF_016908195.1 of Jeotgalibacillus terrae. GTDB lineage: Bacteria > Bacillota > Bacilli > Bacillales > Jeotgalibacillaceae > Jeotgalibacillus > Jeotgalibacillus terrae. The sequence goes on along the minus strand of NZ_JAFBDK010000011.1, from coordinate 60,634 downwards.
TGATTCAGGATGATCTGAATGAATCACGCCTCATGATTACAGCACCAATGAACAACTTTGAAGAGAGGCTGAAAAAAGCAGATACTGTTCATGCATATTGTGAAGCTGTATTTCTGCTCCTTGAAGAGCTTGATATTCCGATGAAGCTCGAACAGATCTCACATGCAGCTGAAGAAAAAGGTGATGTGGAGGCTGCAAGAGAGCATGATCAGGCTTGGGACGCAGTAGTGGAACTGCTCGATCAGTTTGTTGAAATTACAGGTGAAGACCGTATGCCACTGCAGGAGTTCAGTGAAATTCTTGATGCCGGTATGGAGACGCTGGAGTTCTCTCTTGTTCCTCCTGCCATTGACCAGGTGATTATTGCAGACCTGGAACTTTCAAGGCTTCCGGCAGTCTGTGCGTCATTTGTGATCGGGGTCAATGATGGTGTCATGCCGGCCCGTATGCAGGATGACGGTATTTTAGCCGAAGACGACAGAATCTTTATGGAGCGTGCGGGACTAAAGCTTGCACCAGGGTCGCGCGAAAAGCTTCAGGATGAGGATTTTATCGCTTATAGAGCATTTACCTCGCCTTCAGAAAAACTTTATATTTCTTACCCTCTGGCAGATGAAGAAGGTAAGTCGCTGATTGTATCGCCTTTTATCAAAAAAGTGTCCGGAATGCTGCCTGATCATAAAACAATGCTCGCAGTAAATGACCCTGTGGAAGCGCCGGGAGAACAGCAGCTTGATTATATCTGCCATCCGCTTCCAACAGCATCTTTCATGACTTCTCAGCTTCAGCAGCTGAGAAAAGATTATCCGGTTGAAGATATCTGGCGTGATGTCTATAACTTTTACGTGACAGATCCATTATGGAAGCAGGAAAGTAAACGGATTCTGTCCGGTTTATTTTATGGCAATATAGCGGCGCCACTATCAAGAGAGACTGCTGAAGATCTGTATGGCAGTTCAATGATGGCCAGTGTGTCAAGAATTGAAAGAATGAACAGCTGTGCGTTTCAGCATTTTTCAAGCCACGGGTTGCGCCTGAAAGAAAGAAGTATTTTCAGGCTGGATGCGCCGAATATCGGGGAGCTTTTCCATGCTGCGCTTAAATGGATATCCGAAGAACTGCTGCAAAAAGGCATCAGCTGGAAAAGCCTGTCCCAGCGCCAGTGTGCGGAGCTTGCAAATCAGGCAGTCAGTCATATCGGACCGCAGCTGCAGTATGATATTTTGAACAGTTCGAATAAATACCGCTATATTGCAAAAAAACTGCAAACGGTCATCAGCCGGGCATCATTCATTCTAAGCGAGCATGCCAGAGCAGGAAATTTTGAACCGCTCAGAGTGGAGCTCGGATTTGGTCCTGGTCAGGAACTTCCGCCGCACAGTATTCAGTTAAGTGACGGTGACACGATGTCACTGCAGGGAAGAATTGACCGTGTAGACCATGCCAGAAGCGAAGGGAAAGTATATTTAAGAGTTATAGATTACAAGTCAAGTGTAAGAGACCTTGATTTTACAGAGATGTATTACGGGCTTTCACTGCAGATGATGACATACCTTGATGTTGCGCTGACGAATGCAGCAAGACTCGTACACACTGAGGCTGAACCGGCAGGCGTACTCTATTTCCATCTTCACAATCCGGTTGTGAAAACAAAGAAAACAATGAGTATGCAGGAGATGCAGGATGAATATCTGAAAAAGTATAAAATGAAAGGTCTTGTGCTTGGTGATGAAGAGGTAGTGAGACTGATGGATATGACGCTTGAAGAAGGGAATTCATCCATTATTTCAGCAGGCCTCAAAAAAGACGGTACGCTCAGGTCGAACTCAAAAACAGCCAGCAGAGACCAGTTTAATGATATGAGATCACATACCCGATCTATGTTCAAAACTGCAGGAGACAGAATCAAGGCAGGGGACGTATCAATTGATCCTTATGAATATAAGAAACGGACGCCTTGTCAGTTCTGTTCGTACCGGTCAGTCTGTCAGTTTGATCCTGCACTTGAGCAGAATCAATATCGTTCACTCAGACCAAAAAAAGCTGAAGATTTGTTTCAGGGAATGAAGGGGGATCACCAATGATTCCGGTAAAACCTCAAAACGTCACTTGGACCGATGAACAGTGGCGTGCCATATTTGAAAAAGGCAGTGATATTCTCGTTGCAGCAGCAGCGGGTTCAGGAAAAACAGCTGTTTTAGTAGAGAGGCTGATTCAAAAAGTGCTTGATACTGATCAGCCGACTGATATAGATGAATTACTTGTTGTGACATTTACCAATGCTTCTGCTGCAGAGATGAAGCATCGTGTGGGAGAGGCACTTGAAAAGGCGCTGATTGAGAATCCTGAGTCCAGACATTTAAGAAAACAGCTGACCCTTATTAATAAAGCATCCATCTCAACGCTGCATTCATTCTGTCTTGAAGTCATCAGGCAGTATTATTATCTGATTGATATCGACCCGGGCTTTAGAATCGCAGATGATACTGAAGCAGAACTTCTGAAGGATGAGGTCATTGAAGAGATCCTTGAGCAGGAGTATGGCATTCCGGAAAATGATTCATTTACAGAACTTGTAGAGGCCGTTACAAATGACAGAAGTGATGATGCACTTCATCAGATGATCAGAAAGCTTCATACGTTTTCGCGCTCACATGCATATCCCGATAGCTGGCTGGATGGAATCATCACATTGCATGAGACGGAAGGCATTCAAATTGATGACCATCCACTTGCTGGATATGTGCTGTTCCATGTTCAGCTTGAAGCAGAAGGCGCAATTGAACTGATCAATCTTGCTCTTGAGGCAGCAAAAAAGCCGGGCGGCCCGCATCCGAGAGCAGTTAACTTTGAGGATGATATCAGGCAGTTGAACGAAATCCGTGATGCTGCAGGATGGGAAGAAACAGAAGCAGCGGTATCAGCTTTTTCAATGGGAAGACTCAAACCTTGCAAAGGCGATGACTTTGATGAAGCATTAGTCGAACAGGCGAAAAAATGGCGTGATCAGGCAAAGAAAATGATCAATGATCTGAAGGACAACTTTTTTGTCAAGAAGCCTGAGGAGCTGCTGAAGGATATGAACCGGATGACCGGCAGACTATCCACACTTGCAGAACTGGTCAGAGCGTTTGAAAAAGCATTCAAAGCGGCGAAAGAGGAAAGAGGACTCGTTGACTTCAACGACCTTGAACACTTCTGCCTCGAGATCCTTCGAGACCCTGATACCGGTGAACCCTCACAGGCAGCCTATCATTACAAAAATAAGTTCAAAGAAGTACTGGTAGATGAATATCAGGATACAAATATGGTTCAGGAAACCATTTTACAGCTGGTGAAGTCCGGCAGTGAAAAAGACGGGAATCTGTTCATGGTTGGGGATGTGAAACAATCCATTTACCGTTTCAGACTTGCTGAACCAAATCTGTTTCTCGGAAAGTACAGGACATTCCAGCAGCCGGGAAGCGGTCAGAAGATTGATCTGGCAAAAAATTTCAGAAGCCGGCCTGAAGTTCTTGACGGTGTAAACTTTATTTTCCGCCAGATCATGGGCGAAATGGTTGGGGAAATTGATTATGACCAGGACGCTGAATTAATACCAGGTGCTCCTTATCCAACAGATCTTACAGTGGCGGTCAGATTCACAGTCATTGATCAGGCTGATGAAGGAGCGCCGGTAGAAGAAATGCCGGAAGAAGTAATGGATGAAAGGGAGCTTGAGCGCTCAACGCTTGAAGCGCGTTATATGATCCGTGAAATCCGCAGTATGATTGACGGCGGAAGACAGATCTATGATGTGAAGAAGAAACTTTACAGACCGCTTGAATACAGGGATATCGTCATTCTCACGAGATCTATGACGTGGACGCCTGACATTATGGATGAATTCAGACAGGCGGGAATCCCACTTTATGCAGATCTTTCAAGCGGTTACTTTGATGCAACTGAAGTAGCGATTATGGTGTCGCTTTTGAAAGTAATTGATAATCCGATTCAGGATATTCCGCTTGCTTCAGTGCTGAGGTCTCCGATTGTCAGATGTACAGAAGAAGAACTTGCCACGATCAGAAAAGCTGACCCGAAAGGTACTTTCTATGAAGCACTCCAGACTTATATGTCATCAGGAGAGCCGGACACTGCATTAAAAGAAAAATGTTCATGGTTTTTAATTTCTCTCAGAAACTGGCGGGCACAGGCGCGTACAGGTGCTGTATCAGAGCTGGTCTGGCAGCTGTTCCGGGATACACAGTTTTATGATTTTGTTGGAGGGCTCCCTGGCGGTAAGCAGCGTCAGGCGAACCTGCGGGCGCTGTATGACCGGGCACGGCAATACGAGTCCACTTCTTTCAGAGGTCTCTTCAGATTTTTAAGATTTGTAGAACGGATGAGAGAACGTGGGGATGATCTTGGAGCAGCAAGGGCGCTCAGTGAGCAGGAAGACGTCGTGCGTCTGATGACGATCCATAAGAGTAAAGGGCTTGAGTTTCCGGTTGTCTTTATTTCAGGAATGGCAAGGCAGTTCAATGAAATGGATCTGAGAGGCAGTTATTTACTTGATAAGGATTTCGGTCTTGCCCTATCGTATGTCGATATTGAAAACCGCATCAGCAGTGTAACGCTTCCGCAGATGGCATTTAAAGAAAAGAAACGTCTTGAAAATCTGGCTGAAGAAATGCGTGTACTGTATGTAGCGATGACCCGTGCGAAAGAAGAGCTGATTCTGATTGCAACTGTACCTGATGCAGAAAAATCCAAAGAAAAATGGTCACTTTCAGGCGCTGAGAAAACGTGGCTGCTCCCCGATTACACAAGAAAAGGTGCGAAGTCGTATGCTGATTGGATAGGACCTTCACTCAGCCGTCACAAAGACGGCATTCATGCTGTTCCTTCAGCTGTGCTGAAAGATCCGTCTGTATGGCATATGCAGATGGTTCATAAGCAGCTATTCAATCAGGAACAGAAAAAAGAAGAAGTGGCAGCGGAGTGGCTGGATCATGTTCGAAACCTTGAAGCTGTTCCGGGACAAAGTGATCATTATGAAGATATTATGACGCGGCTGAAATGGCAGTACCCCTATGAACAATCAGCAATGATTAAATCAAAACAGTCTGTTTCTTCTATTAAAAGGCAGCACGAAACATTTGATGAAACTGGTGCGGATTCCATTGTTAAGCCTGCAAAAAAACTGTATGAACGTCCTTCATTTCTGAAGCAGGAGAAAATGACAGCGGCAGAGAGAGGGACGATCATGCACACCGTTATGCAGCAGATGCCGCTTAAAAAAGTACCGGATGAACAGGACATTCAGTCGTTAATAGCTGAGCTGGAAATAAAAGAAATACTGACTGCAGAGCAGGCTGAAACCGTCAGAATTAATCATGTAACTGCGTTTTTCCAGTCAGATCTCGGCAGACGTATGATTGAATCAGACCAGGTAAGCAGGGAAGTGCCGTTCACCTATGCTGCGTCCCCTCAGGAAGCAGGGATTCAGTTGAATGTGGACGATCCTGTGCTGATTCAGGGGATTGCAGACTGTCTGTTTGAAGATGAAGACGGTCTGGTTTTACTCGATTACAAGACAGACTATGTGGACCGTGCAGATCCACAGATGAAAGAAAAATTGTCAGAACGCTACAGGCTGCAGCTGTCCCTTTATAAGAAAGCACTGGAGAAAAGTCTGAATAGAAATATCGATGAGGTTTATTTGTATTTCTTTAATGCAGACATGACTATAAAAATACAATAAACTGGCCCGGGCGGCCAGCCGGAGGGATATGTATTGAGTTTACAGCCAATTGATTCACAGCAGAGAATTCAAAACCTTGATGTCATTCGCGGGTTTTCTCTGCTTGGCATTTTTATTGTTAATATGATTGCATTTCACTCACCTCTGTATTACTACGATCCGTATGCGTGGTGGGGGGATTCGCTGAATAGACAGGCTTACTGGTGGATTGATGTGTTTGTTCAGGCAAGTTTTTATCCGATCTTTGCAATGATGTTTGGGGCAGGGCTTGCATTACAGTTTGTCAGGGCGCAGCAGAAGGATACGCGCTTTTCAGCGTTTGCTATGCGCAGACTTGGTGTGCTGCTTGTAATTGGAATGGTACATGCATTTTTAATCTGGTCAGGAGACATTCTGATTACATATGCAGTTACCGGCTTTATTCTGATCTGGATGCTGAAAATGAGTGGGAAAATGCTGTTAACACTAGGGTTTATCATTTATTTCCTGCCCCAGGCATTGCTTGCGGGTATTATGTTCTTTGCGGCAATGGTTGATCCTACAACTGTAACTTATTTCAGCTCAGTACAGGATATCGAGTCGTCCGTTGCGAATTATGGCAGCGGCTCTTTTGGACAGATCTTCAGTCAGCGTCTTGAGGACTGGCAGTATGCCAATGATCCCGAAGCATTTGTCTCCATTGTCATCGCGATTCTTCCGTTAATGATGATTGGAGCAGGGGCAGCGAAATTACAGCTGTTCCAAAAAGCGAAAGAGAAAAAAATGCTGCTTAGTGTGTTAACCGTACTGTTCCTGGGGGCAGGTCTTGCGGTGAAAACATCTCCTTACTGGGGAGAACAGAATCTTGCTTTTGTCTTAACCCAGGATTATGTTGGAGGCCCGCTTGTTGCAATGGGCTATATGACATTGCTGTTGCTCATCATGACGGCACCTGTTACAGCGAAGCTGCTTCAACCGCTGGCGAAAACAGGAAGAATGGCATTGACAAACTATCTCTTACAATCTGTTATAGGCACGATTATTTTTTACAATTACGGATTTGGTCTCTACGGGGAGGTCACACTCGCAACAGGTACACTGATTGCACTTGGCATATTTATTATGCAGGTGATCTTCTCAGAACTCTGGTTATCTAAATTCAGCCAGGGCCCAATGGAGAAATTATGGAGAAAACTGTCGTATTCCAGAAAATAAAACTGTCAGATTAGCAGAAAAAATGTATAATAGAAGGACAATTCAGATTTTAAGGAGTGTACATTCAATGAAATTTCTATCTTTCCGTTTTGAAGACAAACTACTTTACGGTGTCAAAGTAAAGCGAGAGGAAGCAGCATGGAATATTGTCCGGATCCACAAAGAGCTGATTCCAAATGAAGAAGTACCTGCAACACTGCTTGAAGGTATTCAAAGCGGAATGGAATTACAGGAGACAGTCAGAAAGTGTATTCGTGCAGCTGAAGAGAGTGATCACGTTTCACGATACAAAGTAAAGTTTGATGATCTGGTATGGGAAGCACCTGTACCGCGTACTCCTAAAAATGTAATGTGCATTGGAAAAAACTATCGTGATCACGTCCTTGAGATGGGCTCAGAAAAAGACATGCCTGAAGAGCTGGTTGTCTTTACAAAAGCATCGACCTCAATTACAGGTGATAACGCACTGATTCCATCATATGAAGAACTGACAGATCAGCTGGACTATGAAGGGGAACTCGCAATTGTCATTGGTAAAAGAGGCAAAAACATTCCTGAAAAACAGGCAATTGATTATGTCTTCGGATATACAATCGTTAACGATATCACAGCAAGAGATCTTCAGAGTAAACATAAACAATTTTTCATTGGTAAAAGCCTTGACGAAACATGTCCAATGGGGCCATTCCTGGTAACAAAAGATGAAATTCCACATCCTCATAAACTGAGTATCGTGACAAAAGTAAATGATGAGATCAGACAGGATGGAAATACATCAGACATGATTTTCTCAATTGAAAAGATCATCTCAACACTGTCAAAAGGCATGACACTTGAACCAGGAGACGTTATCGCAACCGGCACACCTGCAGGCGTTGGAAAAGGCTTTAACCCGCCTAAATTCCTTAAAAAAGGCGATCAGATCAAAGTCTCTGTCCAGGGAATCGGAACACTGACGAATGAAATTGGTGAATGATTTAAGTTAATAACAGATCATGTGAAGTGAAGAGAGCGCATATTCAGAGTAGTAACATTATACTTTGAATATGCGCTTTTAATAGAAATTCATAGTTATAAAGTATACTCAGCTGGTCCTTGAAGTGGAGGGCGGAGACTCCCGCCCCAGGAAGGGACAGGTGGGACAGAGCGAAGCTTGAGGAGGCTCACCGCCCGGGGGCAGGAAAGCGCAGCCCTCCACGGAAAGGACCAGCGGTTACAAGCATCCCGTGCTGCTAAGATCAAAAGCTGTTATTCAGGCAAAATTCATGACTCCGTCAATGTTTTCGGGTGATACGATAAGGGAATATGGTAGCATATAGATAGTTCGGTATTTTGGTTCAGGAGGTTAGGGAATGTTAGACAATACACACTTACACATTACAACATGGGTACTTGGAATCGTTCTGTTCTTCATTGCGCTTGCGTTAATGAAAGGAGCAAACGCAAAAGGTGCTAAAATCGTACATATGATTCTGCGCCTGATGTATGTGCTCATCATCTTTACAGGCGGCTGGTTATTTTTCCAGTTCTCTTCAATTGATGCTGCACTTTACGGCGTGAAATTCCTGCTTGGCATACTCGTAATCGGATTTATGGAGATGATCCTTGTCCGCACGAAAAAGCAAAAATCAGTAAAAGTAATGTGGATATTATTTGTAATCGTGCTGCTGGCTACACTGTACTTCGGGTTCAGTTTGCCGATCGGTTTCGATTTCCTACGTTAAAAGTCGCTCATACAGCGGCTTTTTTCTGTACATATGTACACCATATTCAAAATTGAGTTCAAACCGACACCTGTGTATACTTAAAACATCAACTATCTGTATAATATTTGAACAAGTAATGTATAATTCGAAAGCGATAGGGATGGAGGCTGTTTTTATGACCCGTTCAATTGCAATAATTGGCGCAGGACCAGGTGGGCTCGCAGCAGCAATGCTGCTTTCTGCTAAAGGGTTTAAAGTAGATGTATATGAAAAACATTCATTTGTAGGAGGGAGAAACAGTTCCTTTACGATGGATGGTTTTACGTTTGATGTAGGTCCGACTTTTCTGAGTATGCCTGAGATCGCTGAAGAGATTTTTCAGGAAACCGGAAAGAACCTTCACGATTACGTTGAGATGATTGAACTTCCGATGATGTATGAGCTCGTTTTCAGAGATAAACAGGTAAAAATGTATCGTGACCCTGAAAAAATGAAAGCGCAGATACAGCGTTATTTTCCTGGTGATGAAGCAGGGTATGACCGCTTCATGAATGATACGAGAAAGAAAATGGATGCGCTGCGTCCGATTCTGCAAAACAAAATAGACCGTTATACGGATTATCTTTCATTAAGAGTACTGAAAGCACTACCTGAATTGTCACTAGGAAAGAGCCTGTACGATGTGTTAAGCCAGTATTTCACCCATGAAGAACTGAAGCTTGGATTTACTTTTCAGGCTAAATACCTAGGTATGTCTCCATGGGAATGTCCCGGCGCTTTTTCAATCCTTTCTTTTATGGAACATGAATATGGAATTTTCCATCCAAAAGGCGGTGTGAATCAGCTGTCAAAAGCGATGGCAAAAGCAGCGGAAGAACTCGGCGCTGAGATTCATCTGGGTGACGGTGTGAAAAAACTTCATATTAACAATAGGAAAGAAGTAACCGGATTTGAACTGGAGTCAGGCAGACAGATTATAGCGGATGAAGTGGTGATCAACGGTGATGTTTCGCACGTGATGACAAATCTGGTTGAAGGAAATCATCTGAAAAAGTTCAGCGAGAAAAAATTAAGTCAGAAAAAATATTCCTGCTCGACTTTTATGATTTACCTTGGTGTCGATAAAGTATACGACCTGCCACACCATACAATTTCTTTTGCTGAAGATTACAAAAAGAACGTGGAAGAAATTATGCAGACTCAGCTGTTATCTGAGGATCCCTCCATTTATATACAAAACGCATCTGTTACTGATCCAACACTTGCACCTGAGGGGAAATCAGCACTCTATATCCTGGCACCGGTACCGAATAACCTGAGTGGCCTTGACTGGAACAAGCAGGAAGAAACATTCCGAAACCTCGTGTTGGACTCAATCGAAGCAAAGACAGGATTTAAGGATCTGCGCAATCATATTGAAGTGGAGCGTATCATCAGTCCGAAGCACTGGGAGATTGATTTCAATGTATTCAAGGGAGCTACTTTCAGTATGGGGCATCAGTTGAGTCAGATGATGGCACTACGTCCGCATAATAAGTTCGAGGAGCTTGGGAGAACATGGTTAGTTGGAGGAGGCACCCATCCGGGAAGCGGTCTGCCAACCATTCTTGAGTCAGCACGTATCACCTCTAACCTTCTGATGAATGAAAAGCGAAATCGCACAGAAAGCGGTGAAGCAGGATGAGAGTATCGATTATAGGTGGTGGGATCGGCGGCATGATGTCTGCTCTCCTGCTAAGGAAAAAAGGATTTGATGTCACACTTTTTGAAAAGGAAAAAAAGCTTGGCGGCAGATTGGCTTATCATGTGCACGGCGATTACAAGATCGATAAAGGCCCTACAATTGTACTGCTGCCCGAAATGCTTCAGTCCCTGCTCAGTGAGGCGGGCGTTGATAAAGATGAAATTGAACTGATCGCATGCGACCCGCTTTATGATCTTCATTATAAAGATGGCACAGTCTATACAAAATATCGTGATAAGCACGCGCAGATGAATGAGATCAGCAGAGTATTTCCTGGCGAAGAAGCAGGGTTCAGTCAATTTATGAAAGACATGGAGATCAGATTCAACGAAGGGAAGCCGAAGTTTCTTGAACAGTCTTTCTTAAAGCGCTGGGATGCACTTCAGCCATCTGTTATTAATTCACTAAGAAAATTAAAAGCGTTCAGGTCCGTATCGAAACAACTGCATCAATATTTTCAGGATGACAGGCTGAAAACGGCTTATGCGCTGCAGACATTATATATTGGCGGCAATCCTTTCCAGACACCTGGTATATACTCCCTCGTATCTTACAGTGAACATGAGCATGGCATCTACTATCTCAAGGGAGGGTATGCAAAGCTTGCAGAAATTCTTGAGAGACAGATGGACCGGGAAGGTATCCGAATCATCAAGGAAGCAAATGTTGAGAAAATTACAATTACTTCTGGAAGAGCGGAAGGTGTCCTGTATAATAATAAGTACGAACCGGCGGACGCGGTCGTTTTAAATGGTGATTTTCCCATTGCTGAAAGCCTTGTACAAAAGCAGGGCAGACAGTACCAGCCTTCATCCGGCTGTCTGCTCATGTATATCGGACTTAATGGTGTATACAGTGATAAAAAAATGCATCAGTTTTATCTGAGTGAAAATTTTGAGAAAACGATGAATCAGATCTTTAAAGAACAGAAAATTCCTGATGATCCTTCCTATTACGTCTTTAATCCTTCTATTATTGATAAGAGTCTTGCTCCGGAAGGTAAAAGTGTTCTATATGTATTAGTACCTGTCCCGTCTGAGATCGATGAGTCCTGGGATGCAGTGAAACAAAAAATATCAGATGACATTATTGATTCGATGGAAAAGGCAGGCTTTGACTCTCTCAAGAGCCGTATTGAATGGGTGGATATCAGAACCCCTGAAGAAGCAAAGCAGGAGGGACTGTATGCGGGCGGCAGTTTTGGTATTGCGCCGGCACTGTTTCAATCAGGACCTTTCAGGCCGCAATTTCAGCCATATTCTGATCTGGAAAATGTTTTTGCTACAGGTGCTTCTACTCATCCTGGAGGCGGAGTGCCGATTGTTATGCAGGGTGCAAAATTATTAGCAGATGGAATGGACAGAAAGTTTAATAGAAGGGAGAGATCAGCAGATGGAATTGGCAAGAGCTTATAAAGAGTGTGAAAAGGTTATTAAAGTACATTCGAAAACTTTTTACAGAGCTTTTTCAATGCTCCCTTCAAAAGATAGAAATGCAGTCTGGGCGATTTATAACTTCTGCAGAACGGTAGATGATATTGTAGATGAAAGCGATACACCTGAAAAGGAGCTTTGGCAGTTTGAAAGTGAATTCGACCGTTTCCTATCAGGTGAAAAGCTGAATGATGCAAAGTGGATTGCACTCGAAGATGTATTTAATCGTTATGATATGAACGTTCAGGCGTTTAAGGATATGGTGAAAGGTCAGAAGATGGACCTTGCTCACAGAACCTATCACACCACAGATGATGTGCTGGATTATTCTTATCATGTAGCCAGTACAGTAGGCCTCATGCTTCTGCCGGTACTTGCGCCTGAGAATGAGAAGGTATTGAGGGAGAGTGCAGTGAAGCTGGGTTACGCTATGCAGATCACAAATATTTTACGTGATATCGGCGAAGATCTGGAGAGGCAGCGTGTGTATCTTCCTGCTGATGTGATGTCGAGGCATGGCTACAATGAATCTCTGTTGTTTGAAAAGCAGGGGGGACAGGCTTTTATCGATACATGGGAAGAGCTTGCTGTTCTTGCTGAAGGATATTATGATGAAGCAATGAATATGCTGCATTTATACCCTCCTACGAGCAGGGTGCCTGTCAAAGGAGCTGCGGTGTTGTATCGCGCCATTCTTAATCAGGTCAGAAAAAATAATTATAACGTATTTTCAGAAAAAAATTATGTACCAGCTGAAGAGAAAGATAAGTTACTATCGACTTATCAATAAAAAAGCATCCGCCGTCAGCGGATGCTTTTTTAAGTAATGTTTTCTGAACTTCAAACCGTTTTCTTATAAACTTTCTGCTTTTTTGCAGACTTGCCAAGCTGATCCAGACGCTCAACAAGGCTGCCTGATAGTGCTTCATTTCCAGTCGAAGTTGAAGAAACAAGAGATTCCTTCAGTTCATATGCATTAGAACCGTGTTCAGCGTAATCAAGTCCAGTAATTTCTTCTTCACGAGAAACGCGGATTCCCCCGGCAGATTTCAGAATAAATACCACTGCACTTACTGCCAACCCTGTCCACAGTATAACAGCTCCAACACCGATTGCCTGAACGCCTAGCAGTGATGCGCCACCGCCGTAGAATAAACCGTTTGCTGTATCAAAAAGTCCTACTGCAAGTGTTCCCCAGATCCCGCAGATTCCGTGAACAGCAATCGCGCCTACTGGATCATCCTTTTTCGCTACTACATCAATGAAACGGATCCCTTCAACAAGAATCACACCGGCAACAAGTCCGATAATCACAGCTCCAATCAATGATACGTTAGCTGTACCTGCAGTAATACCTACAAGGCCACCGAGTGCACCATTCAGAGTGATAGAAGGGTCAATCTGTTTGAATCTGATCTTTGTATAAAGTGCTGATGCAATGACACCGGCGGATGCAGATAGTAAAGTTGTTGAGATGACAATCGGAACAAGAGTTGGGTCTGCTGCTAAAGAACTTCCTCCATTAAATCCAAACCATCCGAACCATAGAATGAACACACCTAAAGCACCAATCGGGATATTGTGTCCTGGAATCGCATTTACTTTCTTCCCTTCATACTTCCCGATACGTGCACCAAGGAATGCAACTGCTGCAAATGCCCCTACAGCACCCGTTAAGTGGACAACAGTAGAACCTGCAAAATCTACGAATCCAAGCTCTGAAATCCAGCCGCCTCCCCAGACCCAGTGGCCAACGACAGGATAGATCGCACCAGTCATTAATACTGTCAGGATTAAATAGCTGCTGAGCTTCATCCGTTCAGCAACTGCACCGGAGATAATTGTCGCACAAGTTGCGGCAAACACAGCCTGGAATAAGAAGAAACCTATATCCTCAACGCCTGAGAGAGCGAAGCCGGTTGTGCCGAAAAATCCATTTGAGCTTCCAAACATAATCCCGTATCCAACAAGAAAGTACAGAACAGAACCGATAGAGATCGTCAGGATATTCTTTAATAGAATATTGAGTGTGTTTTTAGCTCTTGTAAATCCTGATTCGACCATCGCGAACCCTGCATGCATAAAAAATACTAAGATAGCTGCAATCATGACCCACATTGTATCCAATGAAAATTGTACACTTTCAGCTGTCACTGGTGCTGCATAAGCACTTGTTGTTACCAGACTGCCTAATGCTGTAATAGATAAGATCTTTTTCTTCATGAATCATACACCTCCGGATTTTTTAAAGAACTGCCTGTCTTCCGCGTTCACCGCTTCTGATTCTGATAATTTCTTCAATAGGTGAAATAAATATCTTACCGTCTCCAACCTCACCGGTACCACACGCTTCGATAATTGCGTCTACAATTTCTTCTGTCCGGTGTTCTTCAGTTACCATTTCAACTTTGATTCTTGACACAAGAGGCAGTTCATAAGACGTTCCTCTGAAAGCACCTTTTTTGCCCTTTTGATTTCCGCATCCGGCAGCTTCGAAAACTGTCAAACCATTAATACCAAGATCAACCAGCTTTTCCCGTAAAGTCTGAAATACTTCAGGACGGACAATCGCCTCGATTTTTTTCATATTTATCCTCCTTGTTTATGATGTTACATCACCTAACACGAATTATATGTCAGGAAATATAACATGAAAGTTGTTATGTTTATAATAATATTCAGAATATTAGTTAAATGCAAGTGTTTTTTAATAAAAATCTTTTTTCGTGTTAGGTTTTATAACATGAAAAAAGCTCTCACATGAGTGAGAGCTTGAATGAAAACGTTTTACGGCTGAGCAAACTTTTTTTCAATCCATCCTTTAGAGCGCCATCTCCGGAGCATCAAAATGCCTCTGAGCCATTCATCGAGGATAAAGGCGATCCATATACCGATGAGTCCTAGTCCGAATACAATTCCTAACAGGTAAGCAAATAAAACGGCAACTCCCCACATTGATAAGATCCCGATATAAACAGGGAACTTCACATCTCCGGCTGCACGCAGAGAGTTGATCACAACCAGATTAAAGCTTCTGCCGGGTTCTAAAATGATTGTCAGATAAATCAGGATGGATCCGAGAAACAGGATATCCTCATTAGCTGTAAAGATCCCAAGCAGTGTTTCAGAGAAAACAGAGAACAGAAGGGCCATTCCAAAGGAAATCATAATGGCAATCCTTAAACTCTTAATCCCTCTTTGATAAGCCTCTTCATATTTTCCTGCACCAACCATATGGCCGATCAGGATCTGGGTGCCCTGACCGATTGAGATCGCAAACAAGAAGATGAACATCATGATATTTAATGTGTATACTCTTGTCGTAATTGCCTCTGTACCGAGTGATGCAATAAAAGCTGTGATCACGAGCTGTGAAGCATTGTATGATAATTGTTCTCCTGCAGAAGGGATGCCGATTTTCAGCAGGTTCTTCAAATGAGAGACAGGCAGCTTGAATAATGAGACAAAAGGAAGCCCGCCATCAATCCGTTTGATCAAAAGAATAAATAAAACGATTAAGCCTATAAATCTGCTGATGACAGTGGAATAGGCAACTCCCTCAACGCCGAGTACAGGGAACCCGAATGCGCCAAAGATCACAATATAATTCCCTGCCACATTGAGGATATTCATGCCAAGCGTTACATACATGGCGTCTTTAGTGAAACTGTAACTTCTGAGCACGGCGCCAAGCGTCATAATAACTGCCTGTATAAATGATAATCCCCCGACAATTTGGAGATATACAGTCGCCTCAGGCAGCAGTTCAGGCGGCAGATCCATCAGTAACAGAATTTTATCGTCGAAAATGAATAGCAGCAGGCTGAGAATCAGACTGAATACGAGATTGGCAGCAATTGATACAACCGCAATTTCAGCAGCACTTTTATTTTTTTCTGCGCCGAGATATTGAGCGACGAGGATTGAAGTACCGGTTGCAACAAATCCGAACATCACAATAATCAATGCGAGAATCTGATTGGAAATACCAACTGCTGCAACGCTGTCATCAGAATACTGGCTGAGCATTAAAGTATCAGCATTCCCCATGAGCATATGGAGAGAAATTTCTATGAAAATGGGCCATGTCAAAGCGAACAGCGTTAATCTCTTTTTGGAGCTTTTCAATGCAGAACCTTCTTTCAAAACGGTTTTTCACATAATAAATGACTGAGGCAGATGCGCCTCAGTCTAAATAGTCAATAAACCTTTATCAATTTTATTTCCTGTGGACGTAATTTAATTTTTCCCTTTTTCCATTTATGCGCTTCTTCAGTCATTAAGTCAATGGTTTTCCGGTTATTTAATGAATAAGGTATTTTTACAGTGTCTTTTTTATCAGACAGGTTGATCAGAATAATAACTGCTGAATCATGATTCTCTCTTTTTAATATCAGCGTCTGTTCACTCAAATCATAAAATGACAGATCACCTTCATTTGCAAGAAGGGGCTCGTCTTTCCGCAGCTGGATCAGCTTTTTTGTAAAAGATAGTAATTCCTGATTCTGTTTTTCTTCATCCCACTCCATACACTTTCTGCAGCCCGGGTCGCCTCCGCCGGTTAAGCCGACTTCATCACCGTAATAAATACATGGTGTACCATAATAAGTTAATAGCAGAGTAAAGACCTGTTTAACTCTTTCAAGTTCATGATCGCACTCTGTCAGAATTCGCGGCGTATCATGACTGCCGACAAGGTTGAAAGCTGCTTTATTGACCGGTGATGGATACATGAATTTCACTTTAGTCATATTTTCTATAAATGTCTTAATACTTATATCGCGTTTTGCAATCAGCTGAAGGGCGTTATTAGTAAATGGATAATTCATGACTGCATCGAACTGATCACCCTGCAGCCACGGAATTGAATCGTGCCAGACCTCACCAAGAATGTACAGGTCAGGATTAATATTCTTCACTTCCTGTCTGAACTCCCGCCAGAACGCCTGATCCACTTCATTTGCCACATCGAGACGCCAGCCGTCAATCTCAAATTCTCTTGCCCAGTAACGTGCAGCTTCAAGCAGATAATTCTTTACCTCAGGGTGTTCTGTGTTCAGCTTAGGCATCATATAAGTAAAAGCAAAAGTATCATAATTCGGTTCAGGTTTTGTTTGAACAGGAAAATCCCAGATATGGAACCAGTCCTTATATCGTGAAGATTCGCCTTTTTCAAGCACATCCTGAAAAGGGAAGAAGAAGAAACCGCTGTGATTAAATACGGCATCCAGCATGACTCTGATATTCCGCTTTTTGCACTCCTGAATCAGTTCTTTTAATTTATCCTTATCGCCAAAATGCTGATCAATTTCAAAGTAATCAATTGTGTCGTATTTATGGTTTGTTGAAGCTTCAAACACCGGCGTGAAATAGATGCCGGTAATACCGAGATCCTGAAGGTAATCCAGGTGATCGATTACGCCCTGAAGGTCCCCTCCAAAAAATGAATCTCTCTTTGGATCCTCGCTCGCCCAGGCAATTGTACCAGGTGGATTAAGGGAGGCGTCGCCGTTAGCGAACCGCTCGGGGAAAATCTGGTACCATACTGTGTTATGTACCCATTCAGGTGATTTGAAAATATCCGCTTCATTCATATAAGGAAGACAGAAGTATTCTCCGATATCCTCAGGCGGGGCGGGATGGAAGCTTTTTTCTCCATAGAATACGGTTTTCTTCTTATCTGATAGAAGGAAACCGTATCTCAGGCGGTGGAAAGGGGGAGTAAGGTTCATTTCCCAATAATCATGCAGTTCATCAGAGCCTCGGTAAAACATAGATTCTTCAGTGTAATTCCATTTACCTTCAGACCAATCATATGGATCTCCATGGATTAACCTGACTTTCAGTACGTCATTTTTTGCAGTTTTTAACCTGATTTGCATCTGATCTTTTGATGCAGCATAGGCCATAGACCTGTCTGCTCGGTGATAGACAGCAGCTTTATTCATCTGTATTCCCTCCTGGTTTACTAAATTGATTACAACATTAGGTGAAAGGGTTCATCTTGTCAACGCAGTGTGCTTGAAATCTTTTTGTCATATTTCTATAAAAAATTTGAAAAATGTATTGTAATCTCAGAATTTGTGATTATAATAAAAGTAGGTTGTGCAATCGTTTTCACAAAAAATGAAAGCGTTTAAGTTTTATTTTTTTATTTAACTGTGCAAACGGTTGTACATACAAATGATAAACACCTTTAGGAGGGGTCAATGTTGAAAAAGTATCTTTCGTTTTTTGCAATGGTACTACTATTAATCGGTGTTCTTGCAGCTTGTGCACCAGATCGTGAAGAAGAGTCTGGCGGTTCAACTGATGAGAGCGGGGGCGGAGATTCAGAAGAAGCAACTGATCAGCCGGAATCACTAAGTGTATGGGTCAATGACAGTGAAGAACAAAAAGCTGTACTTGATACACTTTTTGCAAAGTACACTGAAGAAACTGGAATTGAAATTGAAGTAACACCAATGAATATGCTTGATCAGGTAGAAGCATTAAATCTTGATGGTCCTGCAGGTAACGGTCCTGACTTGTTCTTCCAGCCACATGACCGTATTGGTAATATTGTCCTTCAGGGACTTGCAGCACCAATCGATCTTGGTGAAGCAGAAGGCACATACTCAGAAACAGCAATTGAAGCTGTAACGTACGATGGTGAAATCTACGGAGCTCCACTTGTTGTTGAAACATATGGAACTTTCTACAATAAAGACCTTGTTGAAGAAGCACCTGCAACAATGGACGAATTAATGGCAATTGCTGAAGAGCAGACAGATGCTTCAGCAGATCAATATGGTTTCCTGATGGAAGCTGCTAACTTCTACTTCTCATATCCATTCTTCGGTGCAAATGGCGCTTATGTATTTGCAAATGAAAACGGAGCTTATGATGTAGAAGATATCGGCCTTAACAATGAAGGCGCTGTAGCTGGTGGACAGCTGATCCAGTCATGGTATGAAAATGGTTATATCCCTGTTGAAATCAACCCTGACATCATGAACGGTCTGTTCACAGACGGTAAAGTCGGCGTTGCAATTACAGGTCCTTGGAATATCCCTGCTTATGAAGAAGCACTTGGTGACAGTCTTGGAACTGCAATTCTTCCAACAGTTGACGGCACAAATGCAACATCATTCGTAGGTGTTAAATCATGGATGATCTCTGAATACTCTGAAAACAAGGATGCAGCAACTGATCTTGCGCTATTCCTGACAAATGAAGAAAATTCTACTGAATACTTTGAAGGTGCCGGCGAGCTTCCTGCTAACCAGGCAGCACTTGAAAGTGAAGCAGTAACATCAAACGAACTTATTGCACCATTCGCTGAGCAGATTCAGTATGGTACGCCAATGCCATCTGCTCCTGAAATGCAGCAGGTTTGGGATCCAATCAACAATGCACTTCTATTCATCGCTCAAGGTGAAGAAGTACAACCGGTACTTGATGAAGCAGTACAGCAAATCAAAGACAATATTGCAGCAGCACAGCAATAATATTCATGACGATGGTGGATAGAAGGATTCCCTCCTTCTATCCACTCACTTTATAGAGAGAAATTCTCTCTGGAACGCTCATTCGGGAGGCGATGACATGTCAACTGCTAATCCGGCAGCTAAAAAGAACCACAACCCCAAGTTAGCTGTCATTCTATCAATACTTCTTGCAGGTTTAGGTCAGTTGTACAACCGCAGATATGTTAAGGGCGCTTTATTTATCATTCTTGAAGTTTCCTTCATCCTGACGCTTGGACAGTTCATTAACTATGGTATCTGGGGCATTATGACACTGGGTACACTTGCAGGTACAGACCATTCGGTATTTCTATTAATCTATGGCTTTGTTTCTTTAATACTTATTGCTTTTGCGGTTACTCTTTACATAGCGAATGTGAAAGATGCTAAAAGAGATGCAATCCGTCTGAGAGATGGAGAAAAGACACCAACGTTCAAGCAGGCAGCAAAAAATGTGTGGGACACAGGATTTCCTTATTTCTTTGTTACACCTGGACTTGTCATGCTTGTGTTTATCGTTGTATTACCACTTTTATTTACAGTGGCACTTGCGTTTACAGATTATACTCAGTACAACCAGCCGCCAAGAAATCTGCTGAGCTGGATTGGTTTTGAAAACTTCGGACGACTGTTCTTTGGCAGTGGTTCAGGAGATAGTAATATCTGGCAGGACACATTTATCAGCGTATTTACTTGGACTGTTGTGTGGACAGTTGTCGCAACAACGCTTCAAATTGCGCTTGGTTTATTCCTTGCACTACTTGTTAACGATCCGCGTATTAAATTTAAGCGTTTGATCCGGACAATTCTAATTTTACCGTGGGCAGTACCGGCTTTCGTTACGATCCTTGTTTTTGCAGCAATGTTTAATGATCGTTTCGGAGCGATAAATACGGACGTTCTTGCAATGTTTGACCTGGCGATTCCGTGGTTACAGGATCCATTCTGGACACGCATTGCGTTAATTATGATACAGACATGGCTTGGCTTCCCATTCGTTTTTGCTTTATTCACCGGGATTTTACAAAGTATCTCTAAAGACTGGTATGAAGCGGCAGACGTTGATGGTGCAAGCCGTATGCAGAAATTCAGAAATATTACACTTCCTCACGTACTGTATGCAACAGCACCGCTATTGATTATGCAGTATGCAGGAAACTTTAATAACTTTAATATCATTTACCTGTTCAATGAAGGGGGTCCTCCTGTCCGCGGTCAGAATGCGGGCGGTACAGACATTCTGATTTCATGGGTATTTGACCTGACGTTTGAATTGAACCAGTACAGCATGGCTGCTGCCATTACATTGATCCTTGGATTAATTGTTACCGGTTTCGCCTTCTTCCAGTTCAGAAGAACAAGATCCTTTAAAGAGGAGGGGAATATTTAATGAGCAAGAAAATGAAATCCAATGCAGAAGTAGCACTGATTTATCTATTCCTGGCCTTTATGGCGGTTGTCATAGGCTATCCTCTTTTATGGACAGTCGGTATGTCACTGAATCCGGGAACAAGTCTTTATTCAGCACAGCTGATCCCGGACAACTGGTCACTCATTCACTACAAATGGCTGTTCACTGACCCGAGCAGTGATTATCTGCTATGGTATAAAAACAGTGTGATCGTTGCGATTGCGAATGCTTTCTTCTCAGTCGTACTGACATCATTTGTAGCATATGCTTTCTCACGCTATAAGTTCACCGGCCGTAAATACGGTCTGTATGCATTCTTACTGCTTCAGATGTTCCCGGTTATTATGGGAATGGTCGCGATTTATGTCATGCTGAACATGGTGGGTCTGCTTGATTCACTAGTTGGACTTACTTTAATCTATATCGGGGGTCAAATCCCATTCAATGCATGGCTTGTAAAAGGATATTTTGATACAATACCTAAGGAGCTTGATGAAGCTGCAAGAATTGATGGTGCCGGTCACTTAGGCGTATTTTTCAAAATTATGCTGCCGCTCGCAAAGCCGATTCTCGGTGTTGTAGCCTTATTTAATTTCATGGCACCATTTGTTGACTTCCTGCTGCCGCGTATTATTCTCAGAAACCCTGATAACTTTACGCTCGCACTTGGACTGTTCAACTTTATCAGTAATCAGTTTGACAATAACTTCACGCGATTTGCTGCAGGATCTATTTTGATCGCTGTTCCGATTGCTCTTGTTTACCTCTTATCACAGCGTTACCTGATCTCAGGATTGACGGCCGGTGGTACAAAAGGTTAATCGCTGATACTGATTGATTCTTACAGACACATAGCTTACGTAACTTCGGAAAATTTTCCGTTAAAGGAGGAGGGGCAGAGGTGAGAAGAGTCAGCGCTCTTTTACTCATCACTATCCTCCTTTTTAATAGCGCTTTTTTAAGTTCAGCAGGCGCTGTTGAAAAGGAAGAGAGAAAGTGGCAGGATGAATCAATTTATTTTCTGATGGTGGACCGTTTTTCCAATGGTGATACATCTAATGATTTAACAGTGGATACGCAGGATCCTTTGGCCTATCACGGTGGGGATTTTCAGGGGATTATTAATGAACTCGACCACATAGAAGAAATGGGCTTTACAGCAATCTGGCTGACCCCGGTTTTTTCTAATGAAGAAAAAGGGTATCATGGCTACTGGATTGATGATTTTTATGAAACTGAAGATCACTTTGGTACGATCGAGGAGTTCAAAACACTTGTTGATGAGGCCCATGACAGAGATATTAAAGTCATTCTTGATTTTGTTGTCAATCATACAGCACCAACACATCCATGGGTATCAGATCCTGAAAAAGAAGACTGGTATCATGAGGAACAGCCTATCAGGGATAATAATGATCCTGAACAGCTGGAAAATGGCTGGATTTATGGGCTGCCGGATCTGAATACTGAGAACCTGGAAGTGCGTGAATACTTATTTGATGCTGCAAAATGGTGGATTGAAGAAACGGATATTGACGGCTACCGTCTCGATACAGTTAAACACGTACCGACTGAATTCTGGACAGACTTTTCATCTGAAGTAAAGTCTGTAAAAGATGACTTCTATTTACTTGGTGAAGTATATGATACGGATATACGTAAGATAGCTGAATATGCTGATACGGGTATAGACGGATTCGTCGATTTCCCGCTTGCAGAGCAAATGAGAAATGCTTTTCAGACAGTGGACCAGTCTACAGCAAGGCTTTTCAATTACTGGGATTATAATCAGCAGTTTTTCGAGGACCCTTATCTTATGGGGAACTTTATTGACAACCATGATATGAGCCGGTTTACACGGCTTGCATCAGAACAGAATATGTTTCCCGGTACAAGATGGGAACTTGCCACTGTCTTTATGTTTACAGTGCCTGGCATTCCGATTATGTATTACGGATCTGAAATTGCGTTAGACGGCGGGGAAGACCCTGATAACCGGAGGCTGATGGACTTCAATGTAGATGAAGAGCTGAAAGAATATATAGGTGATGTGGGAGAACTCCGTCAGGACCTTCCTTCACTGACTAGAGGAACGTTGAATGTTCTTTACAATGAGCAGGGAATGCTTGTATATGAACGGGAATATGAAGATGAGACAACGGTCATTGCGATTAACAATACCAGTGAAACGCAAACAGTAGACCTTCCTGTAAGTGATTACACAGATAACAGTGAATTACGCGGTCTTCTTGGAGGCGACCTGGTCAGAGCAGAAGATGATCAGTTCAGAATCATTCTGGACAGAGAAGTGGCTGAAATTTATGTGGTTGCTGATGAAACCGGGATAAACTACGGCTTTTTAGCAATAATCGCTGCTGTCTGGATCTTCTTTATCGGTTTATTCATATTTATGAGAAAAAAAGGGAAAAGAAAATCAGAGGCTTAGGCCTTTGATCTGAACATTTTGTAAGCGTAAACAAAATTGCAGGAGGTGACCATGATGTCTGTCACAATCAAAGATGTAGCAAAAGTGGCAAATGTAGCCCCGTCCACTGTTTCACGCGTGATTGCGAATAACCCGAGAATCAGTGAACAGACAAAAGTTAAAGTAAGAGAAGCGATGGAGCAGCTTGGCTACCACCCGAATTTTATTGCCAGAAGTCTTGCAAATCAATCAACACAGGTGATCGGACTAGTCACCCCGGGGTCCTCTGATGTGTTTTTTCAGAATCCGTTCTTTCCAACAGTATTAAGAGGGCTGAACGAAGGGGCTCATGAACATCAGTATGCGCTGCAGCTCGTCACCGGAAAAAGTGAGGACGACATTTATAACGGAGTCGTTCAGATGGTACAGGGCGGACGGGTAGATGGTGTGGTACTCCTTTATTCAAAAGTGGAAGACAGAATTGTCACATACCTGCAGGATAGAGACTTTCCATTTGTGATGATTGGAAAGCCGTATAAACTGGCAGAAAGCATTACGCATGTGGATAATGATAACGTACAGGCAGGATTTGATGCAACAGAGTTTCTGATTGGTATGGGACATGAGAGGATTGCTTATATCGGTGGAGATAAGCAGCTGGTTGTGACAGTTGAAAGACTTCAGGGCTATAAAAATGCACTCGAGAAAGCAGGCATACCTTACAGGGATTCTTATACAGTTCATGAAAGCTTTTTACTCGAAGGCGGTAAAGATGCGATATGCGCATTAATGGATCTCCCGGTAAGTGACAGACCGACGGCGCTTCTGGTCACTGATGATCTGATGTCACTAGGTGTTTTAAATACGCTCAGTGAGCTCGATATGACGGTACCTGAGGATATTTCGATGATCAGCTTTAACAACGTGTTATTCTCAGAAATGTCGAGACCTCCGCTGACTTCTGTAGATATTAATATTTTTCAGCTTGGATTCGAAGCATCTGCGCAGCTGATTAAAAGGGTGGAGCATAAAAGCGAACCGCATCGCCGGATCACTGTTCCGCATCATATTGTTAAAAGATTTTCTACTGAATATGTGAAGAAATAAAAAAGAACCTGCAGCGGGTTCTTTTTTATTTCTTTATTTTTTTAACGGCTTTATATCCGAGCATATTCACAGGGTCCTTTGGTGCGCTGTATGGAGGTGCATAAGCGATTTCGAGTGTCTGCAGATCAAGTACTGTCAGATTGCCTGTGATCGCTGTGCTGATGACATCAATCCGTTTGTCAGCTCCTTCTCCAACGGCCTGGGCACCGAGGATCTTACCGTCATCAGGAGAGAAATGAATAACCAGTGAAAGCTTTGCGGCACCTGGAAAATATCCGGCATGCTGTCTGGCGGTGAGTTCAGCAGTTTCAAATGGTATGTTCATTTCTGTTAATGATGATGCGCTGTGACCGACAACTGCAGCTGTCTGATCGAAGACTTTACAGATTGCAGTTCCCAGGATCCCTTTGAAGGGCACACTGTCTCCTGTGATATGCCTGGCTGCGATATAAGCTTCTCTATGTGCAACCCATGCCAGAGGAACGCGTTTCGGCTGTGATGTGATAAAATCAACAGACTCAATTACATCTCCTATTGCGTAGATATCCTCATCATTTGTCTGCATATACTCATTGACACAAACCCCGCCTGTTTCCCCAACTTTCAGGCCGGCTGTTTCAGCCAGGTGCTTATTCGGCTTAATACCAACAGCCAGCAGCAGAAAGTCAGCTTCGATCTCTGAACCGTCAGACAACATCAGGGATTTATCTTCATTTATACGCTTTACTGTTGCGTTCAAATGTAGATCAACGCCTTTTTGAAGAAGCTCTTTTTCAAGAATTTGCGAAAAAGATGGTTCGAGCAGGTTCAGTACATGATCTGAACGCTGAACAAGATGAACGTCAAGGCCTCTCTCTTTCAAGTTTTCAGCCATTTCAAGCCCGATAAATCCACCGCCAACGAGACAGACTGACTGATAATTTCTGCGGGAAATATGCTCGTCTAATTTCAGCATGTCTTTAAAAGATCTCAGGCTGTAACAGTTTCCGCGGTCAAGATGTTCGATATCAGGCACAATCGGAACTGCTCCCGGGGAATAGACAAGCTTGTCATATGTCTCTTCGTATGTTTCGTTTTGGATGTGGTCATTAATCGTAATGGTTTTTTTACTGCGATTGATGCTGATCACTTCGTGGCGGATCCGTACTTCAATGCTTTTATCCTTTTGGAAAGACTCAGGAGTTGCAGCAATCAATTGTTCTTTCTTTTCAACAAAACCTCCGAGGTAGTAGGGCATTCCGCAATTTGCAAAAGACATTGTTCCGTCTTTTTCAAATACGATAATTTCAGCCTTATCATCAAGCATCCTCAGCTGGGAGGCGAAGGTTGCTCCGCCTGCAACGCCTCCGATAACGAGTACCTTCATATTTATATCATTCCAATCATCGTGCAGATTTTTTATTCAGGAAGAATATAGCGAGCGTGCCGGGCCCTGCATGAGCACCGACTGCAGAACCGATCATACCTGTAAAGAATGAAGATGTGCCGAATTCATTTTCAATCATTGTTTTCATTTCTTCAGCGAGTTCAGCATCATCCCCGTGGCTGATACCGATCATCTGCTGATCAAGCTGATCCCCACGGTCATTCATGACTTCAATAATCCTTTTTAAGAGCTTTTTCTTTCCGCGCAGCTTTTCAAGCGGGACGAGTTTGCCATCTTCAACATGAAGCAAAGGCTTGATGTTTAAAAGTCCCCCGATAAAGGCGGAAGCTTTAGACACGCGACCGCCTTTAGCAAGATAGTCAAGGTCTTCGACAGTGAATAAGTGCTCCATGTGCTCGAGCTGAAATTGAACTTCATCTGTAATTTCTTCAAATGAAGCACCTTCTGAAAGCATTGTCGCCGCTTTTACCACAACGAGCCCGTACCCGAGTGAAGCACACTTTGTATCAACAATGGTCAAATCAAGCTCCGGGTATTCTTCTTTTACCTGATCTCTGATCATCACCCCGGTCTGATAAGTGCCTGAGAGTTCAGATGAAAAGGCAATATAAAGTCCTTTTTTACCAGACTTGGCAAGTGCAGTGAATTCTTCTTCCATCTTTTGCGGGCTTGCCTGTGATGTTTTCGGGTGTCCGCCATTTCTGATCGAATCAAAAACATCCTTAGATTTTATTGTAACCAGATCCTCGTATTCTTCTTCACCTATATGTACATGTAGAGGGAGGAGTGTTATATTATGTTCTGTGAAAAATTCAGCAGGCAAATCACACGCGCTGTCTGCAATCAGTTGGATATTCATATGAATCGCTCCTTTGTCGTTAGTCCTAATTCTCAGTTTATCTATTTATTTGATAATTTACAACGACATTAGTGTACAGGGCGTTAAAACAGGTAAAGAAAGAATAGAATGGATTTTTAGAAAGGAAGGGTGAAAGGTGGCAGAAACAAGAGATGTTTTCAGCTTATCTAATGTATCAAAGGAAACAATGTGGCTTGAAACACAGAAAATAGTAGTTGTCATTATCGGGGCAATCCTGAATGCTGTAGCACTGAATTTATTTCTGATACCTGCAAATGTCTTCGCAAGCGGATTTACGGGTGCTGCACAGCTTTTATCTAATATTTTTTATGAATTTACACCCATTAATCTGTCAACTGGTATCTTACTGCTGATCCTCAATATTCCGGCAATTATTCTCGGCTGGCTTAGGGTGGGAAAAATGTTTACGATTTACAGCCTGGTATCAGTCGGTTTTACAACCATTGCTCTTGAGATCATTCCAATTGTTGAGGTATCACCTGATATTTTACTGAATGCTGTTTTTGGTGGTGTTATTGCAGGTGTGGGTGTCGGGATGACACTCAAGTGGGGTGCTTCTACTGGCGGTATGGATATTATCGCAATGATTTTATCAAGATTGAATGATAAGCCGGTAGGGATTTATTTCTTCATGATGAATGCGGGGATCATTTTACTCGCAAGTGCTATTTTTGGCTGGGAAAAAGGTTTGTATACGCTCGTTACACTATATGCATCTACGCGAATGATCGATGCGCTGCATACAAGACACGAGAAACTCACTGCGATGATCGTAACGGAAAAATCTTCACTGCTTAAAAAGGCGATTCACGATAAAATGGTCAGAGGGATCACCATTGTACCTGCAAGAGGTGCTTTTGCAGATGATCCAAAAGAAATGCTGATCATCGTCATTACAAGATATGAACTGTTTGAACTTGAGAGAATTATTCATAAAGCGGATCCCCATGCTTTTACAAATATCATTCAGACGACAGGGATCTTCGGGTTCTTTAGAAAAGATGATTAAAAGAAAAGCGGAGGTGAGCGTTTAGGGGCGTATGTGCTGGACTGAAGCGGATGAAGATAAAGGAAACACAGTGAACGAAGTGAACTGATGTTGACTTATCTTAAGGAGCTGAGGGAAGCACACTAGCCCCTGCGAACCGTAGCTGGACATAGTAGAAAAGCGGAGGGCGCTTGTTCAGCTCCGACAGGCATAAGACGCGGAGCGGCAAACGGGTGCACTTTCCCGTTTGCCGATGCGTGTCTTATGACCCGAGGAGCTAGCGCCTGGAGCTGGACAAAAGAAAAGCGGAAGGCGCTTGTTCAGCTCCACCCGCTGATTAATAGCAAAACGGCTGTCTCTATTTTGAGACAGCCGTTTTGCTTTATATAGCCGTTCCGCTGAGCTTCAGGCGGATGCTTTCCGGACGGAGGTTGCTGAGCCTCCTCAGGCTTCGAGTTGTGGGGTCTCAGCTTCCCTCTAATCGTCCCGGAGTCACCGCCTTCCGCTCCGCTGCACTATGGTGACTTAATTAGTGTATTTCAAAAGGTTAGTATTTAATATTCAAACGATCCTCTAGAAATAATGAAATACCATCTTCATTATTGGTTCCTGTAATGTGTTTGGCTGTGGATCTGACACTGTCAATTCCGTTGCCCATTGCAACGCCAACTCCGGCGTAATCAAGCATTTCAAGGTCGTTATCTTCATCACCAAAGGCAATCACTTTGTCTTTGGAAATGCCATAATGATCTGCGACTTTTTTCAGGCCGACAGCTTTATTCAATCCGGACTTTACGATTTCAATGACGTGCCACGGTGCACCCCATCGTCTGTGGTCGATCACTTCAGCATGCACTTCGCTTAAATGATTCCTGATACTCTCCACGTGTGCCTCATCTGCATGTATGAGTAAGCTCGTCGGGTTAGCTGGTAAGTAAGTTCTGAGATCTCCTGCAGTAATGTTAGGATTTCCGAAACTGAAAATATCCAGCAGCTTTTCATCGTGATAATGCAGATATACATCATCCAGTATCTCTGCGACCATATTATGAAACTCATAATCATGAACGGCTTCTACAATGTCTTTTACCACACTCAGGTTCATAGGTTCGTGATGAAGTCCCCATTTCTGGTCGAGTGGGTGGTGGACATATGCACCGTTAAAATTGACAATCGGCGTATGAAGGCCGAGTTCTTTATAATAAGCTTCACTCGCCCTGAAAGGTCTCCCGGTTGCAATCATGACTTCATGACCGGCTTCCTTTGCTTTTAAGAGCGTCTTTTTTGTTCTTTCAGAGATTACTTTCTCATCTGTCAGTAATGTGCCATCAAGGTCTAATGCGATTAAATGTTTATCCATCTGAATACGCTCCTTCACTTCTAACGTCAACACCATTGTAACATTATTCAGACGGTATAAGGTGAATGAGTATGCCACATTTTGGTTATGTGATAATATATGAGCGAAAAGGTTGGAGAGGAGCAGCACAATTGATCGAAATACATAATAGAAAGATTGCGGGTATTCCATGCCTGCATATAGTTAGTCAGCAATCAGATCAATCATCTGTCATTTTTTTCTTTCACGGTTTCATGAGTGCGAAAGAGCACAACCTGCATTACGCTTACCTTTTAGCTGAAAAAGGCTTTGATGTGGTACTCCCTGATGCAGCTTACCATGGAGAAAGATCAGACGGGTCAGATGAAACGGTCATGAGTACGCGCTTTTGGCAAATCGTTGTCAGATCAATAGAAGAGTTTGGTGCGATGAAAGAGGCGTTGTCAGATGAAGGTTACGCTGAACATACGCTGATTGGTGCAGCCGGAACGTCGATGGGAGGCATCACTACCCTTGGTGCTTTGAAAAGATATGAATGGATTCATACTGCAGCCAGCCTGATGGGTTCCCCTGCTTATGTAGCTTTTGCCAAAGCGCAGATTCAGCACTTTGAAAAGAACGGCTTCAAGCTTCCAATGAGTGAGGAAGAGGTTAACGACCAGTTGAAAGTCCTTGAAGCATATGATTTAAGTCTTCATCCTGAAAAGCTGAACAATCGTCCACTTATGTTCTGGCACGGGAAAGCGGACACAGTTGTCCCTTACGAACCGACATATGCATTTTTTAAAGCCATTCATCAGCTATATGATAAAAAAGATCATCTGCGATTTATTTCAGAAGAAACTGAAGGGCATAAAGTAACGCGTAAGGGGCTTTTGGAAACGGTAAAATGGTTTGATCATCACATGAAATCGTGACAGTTTCAGTCAGGCGTAATTTTTGGTATGATGAACACAAAGAGTTAAAGGAGTGATTTGATGGACCAGGATGTAAAAGACAGCATTATGGGTGCGCTTGAGCAGGTAATCGACCCTGAACTGGGTATTGATATCGTAAATCTTGGCCTTGTCTATGATGTATTTATGGATGACGCTGGAAACACAGAAGTGAAAATGACATTAACTTCTATGGGATGTCCGCTGGCACCTGTCATTGTAGATCAGGTAAAAGCAGCACTTGCTGATGTACCTGAAGTAAAAGAAGTAGATGTAAATATCGTATGGAGTCCGCCGTGGAGCAAGGACAACATGTCACGCTATGCTAAGATTGCATTAGGCATCACGTGATCAACACACAAAAACCGCTGGTCCCTTAGATGGGTTCAGCGGTTTTTTCTATGTCTGAGGGGATAGGGCTGTTGGCTGATTCCGTTATGGCCGAATGATTGATAAGGTGATGGTATTCATGTGTTAGCTGTAGGAATTATCAGCAAAGGTGATGGATAAAACCTACCGTATAGAAAAGAGTACCGAATTACAGTCAAAGGTGTCGAAATCATTTCAATTGCTGATAGATATACAGGAAAAGGTGAGTAAATCACCACACCATCACAAACCCATCCATCACTACACAAAAAAGAGGCTCAGCCGTAACGGCCAAACCTCTCAACAATTAAAGTGAAACAATTTCTGCATTCATCTCGTACATAAGATTAAGAAATCCAAAGGACAAGCAGTACAATCGGTCCTACTGTCAGACAGTAAATAGCAAAGTAAATCAGATTGCCTTTTGCCATGATGTTCATAAACCACTTAAGTGAGAAGTATGAAGCAATTAGTGAAGCGATAAAAGCCAGCAGATACGGTATCCACAGGTCTGCAAGATTATCATCCGACAGAAGGTCCGAGAAGCTAAGAATCATTCCGCCAAGACTGACCGGTACAAAAAGTAAAAATGA
This sequence comes from Jeotgalibacillus terrae, assembly GCF_016908195.1. Lineage (GTDB taxonomy): Bacteria > Bacillota > Bacilli > Bacillales > Jeotgalibacillaceae > Jeotgalibacillus > Jeotgalibacillus terrae. The sequence continues at coordinate 29,869 of NZ_JAFBDK010000011.1, read as the reverse complement.
ATAGCGCAGTGCAGTTTCCTGATGAATGCCGCGTGCCATCGCAGCAACAATAGTAGCACCACTGCGGCTGATACCGGGAATTAACGCAACGGCCTGCGCAAAACCGATGATCACGGCGTCCTTCATCGACATGCCGCTTTCACCGCGTTTTCCTCTCATGTTTCTGATCAGAAATAGTGCCACGCCTGTAATCATTAATGTAATGGCGACTGTCTGCGGTCCTGATAAACGTGAAATATCTTCTTCGAATAACACGCCGATTACCCCAGCTGGAATGGTTCCGATAATCAGGTAAACAATAAAGTTGAATTCAGTCTTGTCTTCAGGATTACGGGTCTTTATGTAACCGAGTCCTCTTTGGATCAGGCGCATAATATCTTCTCGGAAAACGAGCAGTACAGCAATCAGCGAAGCAGAGTTTACCATCAATTCAAATGTAAAGTTATTACCTTCAATCTCAATTCCGAGAAAATGCTGCGCTAACAGAAGATGTCCGCTTGAAGAAATCGGAATAGGCTCTGTAAAACCCTGAAACAAACCGAGAAATGTAAATTTTAAAATAATCCATAATTGTTCAATATCCATAAAAATCCTCCATCTTTGTTGCATCACATGTTCTTAATTTAACCACCGAAAAGAAAGGATGTAAAGCAGTTCTTCTTTACAATTTCATGAAATGAATGATAAAATATTACAAAGGTCAAAGAAGGTCAAAGGAGTGGTCAGATGAAACTCGATCAAATGACATACAGTGTTCAGAATGCTTTTGCAGAAGGAAAAGAGCTTGCCACGAGCAGCAGGCATTCCACAATCGAAGTGGAGCACGTGTTTGAAGCACTGACGAGAAATGAATTTGCCGGGCGGCTGTTGACAGGCATTCATGTAGATATGGCTGATCTGGAGGCATATACAGCACAGAGACTCACATCTTTCCCACAGATACAGTCTGACGGGTACGACCCGGTTTTTACAGGCGATACGGGAAGCTGGCTGAAAAAATCTGAAGAGATCATGAAAGAATATGAAGATGAGTTCTTGTCAATTGAACACCTGCTGCTTGGACTAATGAATATGAGCCATCTGCCTGTTGCGAAATACTTGATCAGTCACAGTGATGGTCCTGAGGCGTTAAAAAAAGTAACAGATGAAATCAGAGGAGGAAAAAGGGTGACGAGTCAAAATCCTGAAGTTGCATACGAAGCGCTTTCTAAATACGGGCGTGACTTAGTCGAAGAAGTAAAAAAAGGAAAGATGGACCCTGTCATTGGGCGTGATGCGGAGATCAGACACGTCATCCGGATTCTTTCGAGAAAAACAAAAAATAATCCAGTATTAATTGGAGAGCCGGGCGTTGGTAAGACGGCGATTGTAGAAGGGCTTGCCCAGCGGATCGTCAGAAAAGACGTGCCTGAAGGCTTGAAAGATAAAATTGTATTCGAGCTTGATATGAGTGCGCTTGTAGCTGGTGCTAAATTCAGAGGAGAATTTGAAGAAAGATTAAAAGCTGTATTGGCAGAAGTGAAAAACAGTAATGGACAGATCATCCTGTTCATTGATGAGCTTCACACAATTGTAGGTGCAGGTAAAACTGAAGGTGCAATGGATGCTGGAAATATGCTGAAGCCTATGCTTGCCAGAGGTGAAATCCACTGTATCGGTGCCACAACACTGAATGAACATAGACAGTATATTGAAAAAGATCCCGCATTAGAACGGAGATTCCAGCAGGTGATGGTACACGAACCGGATGAAGATGATACGGTTTCCATTTTAAGAGGGCTGAAAGAGCGCTTTGAACTCCATCACGGTGTGCGCATTCATGACAGTGCAATTGTAGCATCAGCCAAATTATCAGAGCGCTATATAACTGACCGCTTTTTGCCTGATAAAGCGATTGATTTAATTGATGAGGCATGTGCCATGATCAGAACGGAAATTGATTCTATGCCGCAGGAACTTGATGAATCATTCAGAAGAGTGATGCAGCTTGAAATCGAAGAAGAAGCACTCGCGAAAGAGAAAGATCCGGCGAGCATTGAGCGCCTAAGAAAACTCCGTCTGGAGCTTGCGGAACTGAAAGAACAGGCAGAAGTAATGAAATCAAAATGGGAGAATGAAAAGCAGTCACTTGTCGGGATCCAGGAGAAAAAAGAAGAACTTGATAAATTAAGAAGAGAGCTTGAGGAGGCAGAAAATAACTATGATCTGTCAAAAGCCGCTGAATTAAAACACGGACATATTCCAAAGCTTGAAAAGGAAATTACAGCACTTGAAAATGAACATGAGATGGGTCGGGATGACAACAGACTGTTAAGGGAAGAAGTATCTGAAGAGGAGATCGCATCGATTGTTGCAAGATGGACCGGTATCCCTGTGAACAGATTAATAGAAGAAGAACGTCAAAAACTGCTGCGCCTTGAAGATACGCTGCATGAAAGAGTGATCGGTCAGCAGGAAGCTGTGACAGCTGTCAGTGAGGCTGTTATGCGTGCACGTGCAGGGATTAAAGATCCTGACCGGCCGATTGGATCATTTATCTTCCTTGGACCAACAGGCGTCGGTAAAACTGAGCTTGCTAAGTCTCTTGCTTACACTCTCTTTGACAGTGAAGAGCAGATGATCAGAATTGATATGTCCGAGTATATGGAAAAACACGCGGTCTCAAGACTGATTGGTGCACCTCCGGGGTATATCGGATATGAAGAAGGCGGTCAGCTGACTGAAGCGGTCAGAAGAAAGCCTTACTCAGTCATTCTTTTAGACGAAATTGAAAAAGCACATCCTGAAGTATTCAATATTCTTCTTCAAATGCTCGATGAGGGAAGAATTACAGATTCAAAAGGTAGAACAGTGGATTTTAAAAATACGATTATTATTATGACATCGAACATCGGGTCCGGTTACCTGCTTGAGCATCAGGGTGAGCCTGAGCAGGCAAGGGAACTTGTAATGGGCGAACTGCACCGTCACTTCAGGCCGGAGCTGCTGAACCGGATGGATGATATTGTATTGTTCAATCCTTTAACAGAAGATCATATGAAGGGGATCGTCTATAAGATGATTGAAGAACTGCAGGAGAGATTAAATGAACAGCACATAACACTCGAACTCTCGGACAAAACAGTCGCCTATATAGCAAAAACGGCCTATAACCCTTCATTTGGGGCAAGACCATTAAAAAGATATATTCAAAAAGAGATTGAAACACTGCTTGCAAAAGAATTGCTGAAAGGAAACTTAGCGCCTCACAGTGATATCATGATCGCACGTGATCAGGAGCAGTATAACATCATTCATAAATAATAAAATCATGATCCCTGTATCGGGGATCATGATTTTTTAGTGGTGCTCTGCAGGTTCAGGTTTTGGGATAACTGTGCCGATTACGAATAATAGTACAGTCACAACCACAGCAATAATATTAGCTGTCATAAATTCATATGGTACGCCATTCATTGAGCTTACTACGTAAGCCATCATGTGTGTTAATAAGAATGTCCAGAACAAAGTCATAAAATATGCCAAGGGATTCACCTCATTTCAGAAAAATACATCGCTTTCATTTTAGCACAATTTTTTCGAAAAGAAATGTACAATCAATGAAATCATTCAACATTTGAGTTAAGATAATGAAGCACTTAAACAGAATGCAAAGGAGAGATTCATATGGCAGATGATAAAACAATGGAATTTATGCAAATCGCAATGAAGTACTTACCTGAAGCGAAAGCAAAAATGGATGAAGCAGGTATCGAGGTGTCGGTTGAATCACTGCAGCCTTTTATGTCAATCTTTGCGAAGGCAATGAATGATGCTTATGAACTGGGTAAAGCAGACGCAGAGAAATAAGTAAATGATCACAGGAATGTGGGATGGGACCGTGACTAATTTGTCACGGTTTTTTTATTGGAGTACACCGGATATGGAGCGTGGTGTGCTTTTTTTAGCGTTATTCTAAATCCGGCAAAGCGAGCTCCGTCCCTCCTGTGCCCCCGAAAAATATTCATAAGTTGAAAAGAACTTCATTATCATATAATATTAGTACCAACTCATAATATTTGATCATACAGATAAAAAATATCAGAAAGAAGGAAGATATATGCGTGCAGGTGCTTTAGGGGTAGGGCGGTATTTACCTGAAAGAGTTGTAACGAATCATGATCTTGAAAAACAAATGGATACTTCAGATGAATGGATCCGGACTCGTACAGGTATAGAAGAACGCCGATTGGCTGATGATGAAACGAATACGTCCGATATGGCATACGAAGCTGCGCTCAGTGCGCTCGAAAATGCAGGGACGAACGCTGAAGACCTTGATATGATACTAGTAGCAACAGTAACACCGGATAAGCCATTCCCATCAGTAGCAACGATGCTGCAGGAAAAGCTTGGGGCAAAAAAAGCGGCTGCCATGGATCTGTCAGCTGCCTGTGCAGGGTTCATGTATGGAATGGTAACAGCAAAACAATTTATTGAAAATGCCGGATATCAGCAGGTCCTTGTAGTAGGTGTGGAAAAACTCAGCAAGGTTACGAACTGGGATGACCGTAACACAGCTGTCCTTTTTGGAGACGGTGCCGGTGCAATGGTCCTCGGTCCAGTAGATGATGATAAGGGTATACTTTCATTTGAGCTTGGTGCTGACGGCTCAGGCGGAAATCATTTGTACCAGGGTGAAGAAGGCATCTATATGAACGGACGCGAAGTATTTAAATTCGCTGTAAGACAAATGGGGGAATCAAGCATCAATGTCCTTGAAAAAGCAGGACTGACAAAAGAGGATGTAGATTATCTGATTCCACATCAGGCGAATATCCGAATTATGGAAGCTTCAAGACAAAGGCTTGATCTGCCTGTTGAGAAAATGTCTATGACAGTGAATAAATACGGGAACACATCAGCAGCGTCCATTCCGATCTCACTAATAGAAGATCTCGAAGCAGGACGAATTAAAGATGGCGATCTGCTTGTAATGGTAGGCTTTGGTGGAGGCCTTACATGGGGCGCCATTGCTATGCGCTGGGGAAGATAAACCGGCTTTCTTTGTATAGGAGGGTCAGGTCCTTCTCTACATGTACACTCTATTCGGGAGGTAGACCCGGGTCAGACCCGCTTCTACTCTCCCAATAACCGATCAATTATATAAGTAGGAGATGACAATCATGACAAATAGACGTGTTGTAGTGACTGGTCTTGGTATGGTATCACCAGTAGGAAATGATGTGCATACATCATGGGACAGTATTATCAATGGAAAGTCAGGTATCGGGGAACTGACAAGACTGAATCAGGAAGAATTTCCTGCAAGAGCAGTTGCTGAGTTAAAAGACTTTAATATAGAAGATCACCTAGAGAGAAAAGAAGCACGTAAAATGGACCGTTTTACTCATTACGCGATCGTTGCATCACGTGAAGCGGTCAAGGATTCTGCACTGGATATATCATCTAATGCTGACCGGATTGGGGTATGGATCGGTAGCGGAATTGGCGGAATGGAAACTTTTGAAAAGCAGTTTGAGACGTTCCAAAAGAGAGGCTATAAGCGCGTCAGCCCGTTTTTCGTACCAATGATGATTCCTGATATGGCTGCGGGACAGGTTTCTATTGATCTCGGTGCTAAAGGAATGAATTCATGTACAGTGACTGCATGTGCAAGCGGGACAAACTCAATTGGCGATGCATTTAAAGTGATTCAGCGTGGAGATGCAGACGCAATGATCACGGGTGGAGCTGAAGCACCAATTTCACAAATGGCTATGGCTGGTTTTACAGCTAACACAGCACTGACGTTAAATGAAGACGTGACAAAAGCAAGCCGTCCTTTTGATAAAAACAGAGATGGTTTTGTAATGGGGGAAGGTGCAGGGGTTTTAGTATTAGAAGAACTTGAGCATGCCCTGGCAAGAAATGCAAAGATCTATGCAGAGATTACCGGTTATGGTTCTACAGGAGACGCTTACCATATTACAGCGCCTTCTCCTGGAGGCGAAGGCGGTGTGCGTGCAATGAAACAGTCTCTTGAAGATGCAGGACTCAGCCCTGAAGATATCGGCTATATCAATGCGCACGGTACAAGCACACCATATAATGACAAATACGAGACGATGGCAATTAAAGAAGTATTCGGAGAACATGCATATAAGCTCGCTGTCAGTTCAACGAAGTCTATGACGGGACATCTGCTCGGAGCTGCCGGTGGAGTTGAAGCGATATTCACTGTGCTTGCAATTAAGAACAGTATACTTCCTCCAACTATGAACTTAGAAGAAGCTGATCCTGAATGTGACCTGGACTATGTACCGAATGCAGCCAGAGAACAGAAAATAAAGGCCGCAGTTAGTAATTCCCTTGGTTTTGGTGGTCATAATGCAACAATCATATTTAAATCATATGAATAAAATCGATATACGGGAGTGGGGTTTGCTAAATGCAGCCCCGCTTTTTTATATGAATATGAATGAATATTCATGCATCCTATTGTAATATAATTCACTTTACCTATTAAAGTTATATATGTAATAGCGTATGATGTTTATTACAACAATATTTTGAGTGTGAAAATATTTTTAAAATTTTTTTAATTCGACAAAACCCTTTAAAATCAACGTTTTAAGTATAGTAGAGGGGGGTAATTGCAAAGATTTAGAAAAAACAAGTTGAAATTGTAATCTATCTGTAATAGTATTTTATACAAATAATATAAATTGATTGAAAATAAGAAATATTAGAGGTGTTCAGATGGTTAGAAAAACGGCAGGACAGAACGAGACACCACTTTTAGAGATCAAGGAGCTCCAGACAGGGTTTAAGATTGGCAAGAATTATTACAACGCTGTTGAAAAAGTATCCTTGAAAGTCGACAGGAGAAAAATTGTCGGAATAGTCGGAGAATCCGGCTGCGGTAAAAGTGTTATGTCACTGTCCGTAATGCAGCTCCTTCCACAGGGAATCGGAAAGGTCCGTGGAGGAGAAATCAAATTCGAAGGAAGAAATCTTGAAAAATTATCAGAACGTGAAATGAACAAGATCCGCGGTAAAGACATCTCGATGATTTTCCAGGAACCTATGACTGCTCTTAATCCGGTTTTTACAATCGGTTATCAGATAGAAGAAGTGCTTCTCAATCATGAAAAAATTGATAAAAAAGAAGCGAGAAAGAAAAGTGTTGCTTTACTTAAGAGTGTTGGAATTCCAAGACCTGAGAGTATTGTTGAAGAATATCCTCACCAGTTATCAGGCGGTATGAGACAACGTGTAATGATCGCAATGGCAATCGCCTGTCAGCCAAAGCTCCTGATAGCGGATGAGCCGACAACTGCACTAGATGTAACAGTACAGGCGCAGATTCTGGAACTGCTAAAAGATATCCAGGAAGTGAACGACATGGCCATCATCATGATTACGCATGACCTGGGCGTCGTCTCAGAAATCTGTGACGAGGTCATTGTTATGTACGCAGGAAAAATTGTTGAAAGAACAGATGTGATGGAATTGTTTGATAATCCAAAACATCCATACACACAATTGCTGATGAATGCCATTCCAAAAATGGATGAAGAAGTAGAATCACTTGCTACGATCGAAGGGCTTGTACCTTCTATTCAGAAAATGCCGCAGGTGGGCTGCCGCTTCGCAAACAGATGCCCTAAGGCAATGCCAGAGTGCACGCAGATCACACCTGTACTAGCAGAAGATGAACCGGGCCATGAAGTTGCCTGTATTCTATATGAAAATAGTAAACAGCCTGAAAGGGTGGGTGACAGATGAACATGACGGAAACGCGCGAGACAACCGCTCAGCCGCCTGAAACTGAAAAAGAAGTACTACTCGATATTCAAAACCTGAAAACATACTATCCAATCAAAGGCGGTTTCCTCAAGAGAACGATTGGTAACGTAAAAGCAGTAGATGATATTAATATCCAGATCAAAAAAGGCGAAACACTTGGCCTTGTTGGTGAATCAGGGTGTGGAAAGTCAACAACAGGCAGAACCATTCTCAGATTATTAACACCAACTGAAGGAAAAATTCTTTTTGACGGTAAAGATATCACAAACATCAAAGGCAATGAGCTGAGAAAAGCAAGACAGGATTTCCAGATGGTGTTCCAGGATCCTTATGCATCACTGAACCCTACTCAAAGTGTAGGAGATATCGTATCAGAACCGATCCGGAATTATCGTAAAGTAAGTAAAAAATCATTGAAACCGGAAATTCTTGAACTGCTAAGACGTGTTGGTCTCCCGCCTGAAGCGTATGACAAATATGCGCATGAGTTCTCAGGTGGTCAGCGTCAGCGTATCGGAATTGCAAGAGCACTTGCTTTGAAGCCGAAGCTGATCGTAGCAGATGAGCCTGTATCAGCACTTGATGTATCCGTACAATCACAGGTATTGAACCTGCTTAAAGAACTGCAGGGTGAATTTGACCTTACATTCTTATTTATTGCCCATGACCTTAGTGTTGTGAAACATATGAGTGACAGAATCGGGGTTATGTATCTCGGCAATATGGTGGAGGTAGCGACGAATAAGAGTCTTTATGCTGAGCCGCTTCACCCTTATACCCAGGCGTTAATTTCAGCAATTCCTGAAACTGATCCTAAAAAGCGTAAAGAACGTATTGTGCTTCAGGGGGATGTTCCATCACCTGCAAACCCGCCTTCAGGTTGCCCGTTCCACACGCGCTGCCCTATGGCAAAAGCAGAATGTGCTGAAATCAAACCTGCTTTAAAGGAGGTGAAACCTGGTCATCACGTAGCTTGTATTCTTTACTAAACTTTAAACCAATTTGGGGGGAACAAAATGAAAAAGAAATCGCTATTGCTGATGCTTACTCTGCTTCTTGTACTATCTGCATTCCTTGCAGCATGTAGTTCTGGAGACAGCGCAGATGAGCCGGCAGACACAGACACAGAACCAACTGAAGAAAACACTGGTGATGAAGGCGGCGACGCTGAAGGTGACACTGGTGAAGCACAAACTGGGGGAACTCTTACATACGGTATAGATGCTCCGCCTGAAGGCCTTTTCAACTGGGCATTCTATGGTATCCAAACTGATGCTTACATTTTGGAACTGATGGATGAAGGGTTGATTCAATATGATGAAAACCTTGAACCTCAGCCGAACCTTGCAAGCTGGGAAACAGAAGATAATAAAACATACACATTCACATTCGAACAGGGTGTAATGTGGCACGACGGTGTTGAACTTACAGTTCATGACTGGGTATTCGCGCTAGAAACAATTGCAGATCCGGACTATGATGGTCCTCGTTATGCTAACGTACAGACAATCGAAGGTGCTCCGGCTTACAATGCAGGCGAAGCAGACAGCATCTCTGGTCTTAACGTAATTGATGATTACACAATCGAAGTAACATTTGACGAAGCACGTATTAATAACCTTGTTAACGTTTGGTCTTACCCAATGAGCCGTGCGCAATTCGAAGGTATTCCTGTAGCTGAAATGTCAGCTTCAGAGCAGGTACGTACGAAGCCGGTAGGTCTTGGACCATTCAAAGTTGACAGCATCACACCTGGTGAGGCTGTAATCATGACGAAATTCGAAGACTACTGGAAAGGTGAACCTAACCTTGATGGTATTAATGTCCAGGTAATCGATAATACAACAACTGTTGGTGCGCTTGGAAATGGCGACATCGATATGATTGCGCTTCAGCCTGTTAATGGTCCTGAAGTAGAAGAATTAGAAAATGTTGAAATTGTTACGTACCCAGGTCTTTCTTATTATTATGTTGGTTTCAAGCTTGGAACTTTCAATGCTGAAACAAATGAAATCGTTGAAGACAAAGAAAAGTATGCTGATGTAAATCTTCGTAAAGCAATGGCTCATGCGATTGACCGTCAATCTTGGATTGATGCATTCTTCTTCGGATATGGTTCACCTGTAAACGGTCCGGTTCCATCAAACCACTGGATCGCTGCAGACCCTGAAGAACTGCCAACTTATGAGTATGATCCTGAAAAAGCAAAAGAACTTCTTGCTGAAGCTGGTTATGAAGATGTAAATGGCGATGGATTTGTTGAAGATCCAAATGGTGAAGAATTTGTTGCTAAGTTCTCTCACTACGCTACTGGTAACCCGACTTTTGAAACGCGTGCACAGGCAATCGTTCAGTTCTGGCAGGAAGTCGGAATTAACGCTGAGCTTGAAATGGCGGAAGTTAACCTTTATTACGATATGATTGAAAAAGATGATCCATCTATCGAAACATTCTTCGGCGGCTGGGGAACTGGTGCTGACCCTGATCCAACTGCACTTTGGGGATCTGATCAGCTTTGGAACTACCCACGTTACAAGAACGAAGAGTCTGACCAGCTTCTTGCTGATGCACTTGACCTTGAAGTTGTTGGTGATGATCGGGACGCACGTAAAGACATTTATGTAGAATGGCAAAAGATGATAGCTGAAGATGTACCAATGATCTTCATCGCAGAACTTGAGGAAATCATGGCTCTTAATGAGCGCGTACAAAACGTTGAATATGATGTTTCAGGTTCTAACAGCCCACACGAGTGGTCTATCGCTCAATAATAGTATGCAGTAAAGCTTGATAAGGAGAGTATCTATGTTAAAGTATACAATTCGCCGTATCATCGGTATGATTCCAATGCTTCTCCTTATCTCCTTGGTAGTGTTTCTCCTGGCGAAAGCGATGCCGGGAGATTCGCTCAGTGGGGAGATTGATCCGAATAATACTGACCCACAATACATAGAAGAAATGCGTGAAAGATTAGGATACAATGATCCAATTCCGGTACAGTATTTCAGATGGGTTAGCGGATTTTTACAAGGTGATTTTGGAACATCAACACGATATAAAGTACCTGTAGCAGATTTAGTATTAGAGAGGCTTCCCAACACGATATTCTTAGGTGTCACATCACTTGTAATTACGTATATTTTAGCCTTTGCAATGGGGATATATGCAGGAAGAAAACCATATACAGTAGGAGATAACCTGATTGGCGGTCTGAATTATCTGGGACTTGCTATACCATCCTTTATTGCTGCTGTATTTGCGATTTATTTCTTCTCCTTTAACCTTGGCTGGATTCCTTATTCAGGCTCAGTTGATCCAACCCTGCAGCCCGGCACTTTTGATTACTGGCTGAGTCGTATTCATCATGTGTTAATGCCGGCTATCGTTTTAGGAGCACTTGCTACAGCAAGTTACACGCAGTTTTTACGAAATGACATTATTGAAAACAGCAGAAAAGACTTTGTACGGACAGCGCGTGCAAAAGGGACACCAACATCTAAGATTTATAATGTTCATATCATGCGTAACTCGATTATCCCGCTTGTAACTTTTCTTGGCTTTGATATTGCAACACTAATCAGTGGCGCGATCATTACTGAAACAATTTTCACTTACCCGGGAATTGGACAACTATTCCTTGACTCAGTGACAAATCGTGATTACCCGACACTGATGGTTATTACAATGATGCTTTCAGCTTTAACATTAGTAGGAAACCTGATTGCTGATATTTTGTATGGTGTTGTTGATCCAAGAATCCGTCTGGATTGATAAAGGAGGAATTATTCAATGGTCAATGTAACAGCCGATTCAAACAAGTCACAGGAAAAAACCATTAATATGTCTCCTTGGGCAATTGCCAGACGTAAGTTTTTGAGGAACAAACTTGCTATGATCAGCAGTTTTTTCCTGTTGACAGTGATTATCGTATCGTTTTTAGCACCTTATGTTACAACTGCTGATATTTCAAAAGTAAATATTATGCAAATGTCTTTAGAGCCAAGTAACGAACATTGGCTTGGAACTGATAAATCTGGACGTGATGTATTTACACGATTATTATATGGTGGACGTGTATCACTGCTGGTAGGGATGGCCTGTACAACGCTCGTTGTTCTGTTTGGTACAATTGTCGGTTCAATTGCAGGGTTTTATGGCGGAGTTGTTGATTCAGTTCTAATGAGATTCACTGATTTCGTGCTTAACTTCCCATTCCTTGTATTCGTTATCGTACTTAGTACAATCTTCTATGGTTTAGTAGATGGATTAACGATCTTAATTGTCGTAATCAGTTTACTCAGCTGGGGCGGTGTAGCCCGGATTGTAAGAAGTAAAATTCTGGCTGAAAAAGAGAATGAATATATTTTAGCAGCAGTATCAATAGGGTGTAAGCCGTCTAAAGTAATTATTAAACACTTACTTCCAAACGTATTGTCCACAATTATCGTTCAGTCTACTATTTTATTCGCAGGATTGATTGTCGCTGAATCCGGACTAAGTTACCTTGGTTTCGGTGTACCACAGACGATCCCAAGCTGGGGGAATATGCTATCTGCTTCTCAGGAATCAGATGTATTATCCAATAAACCATGGATCTGGATGCCACCTGCGATTATTCTGACAGTAACAATTCTTTCAATTAACTTTATTGGTGAAGGTTTAAAGGATGCATTTAATCCTAAATCTCAACGATAACAAAAAAGCGTCTCTCAATTGAGACGCTTTTTTCATTTCCCGGGAAATTTCATCTATACTCTGCATACAATAATACGGGGTGTACTAATGACAAGGTTTTTCTTGTACATAATTGGTTTTCTACTGCTTTCATCGGGTATGATTCACAGTTTAATTTTTATAAACCTCATTCCATCGGGGAACACGACAGCAGAATACATCAAATACTTATTCAGTCATACAGAAACTTATGGCATTCCAATAGGGGCATTATTCATTCATTTATCTACAGTAAAATACCCGTGGAGGGAGAGAAATATAAAAAGCTGAGACAAAATGTCTCAGCTTTTTACCACTATTTTTTCTTGCGCTTTCTTCCAAGACCCATAGCAGTCTCCATTTTCTTCACCATTTTTCCGGCAGCAAAGTTTGCTTTTTCAGCACCAAGATCAAGAATATTATCGAGTTCTTCAGAATCCATCAGTTCATAGTAACGGTCCTGAATCGGTTTAATATGACCGGCAACAATGTCAGCCAGTTCACCTTTGAAATCACCGTAACCTTTGCCTTCATAAGTTTCTTCAATCTCAGCCACCGTCTTGCCGGTTAAAATTGAATAAATTGACATGAGGTTTGAGATCCCAGGCTTATTTTCTTTATCATACTTAACAATACCTTCTGAATCAGTTACAGCACTCTTAATTTTCTTCACGATCTGTGATGGCTCATCAAGCATTGAAATGAAACTTTTTCTGTTAGCGTCAGATTTACTCATTTTTTTAAGCGGATCCTGAAGTGACATGATTCTTGCGCCGGTTTTTGGAATTCTTACTTCCGGAATTGTAAAGATATCGTTATACTTTCTGTTAAATCGTTCTGCCAAGTCTCTCGTCAGCTCAAGGTGCTGCTTTTGATCTTCTCCTACAGGAACAATGTCAGTCTGATAAAGCAGAATATCAGCTGCCATTAGCGGCGGGTATGTCAAAAGTCCGGCAGAAACACCGTCTTTACCGGATGATTTATCTTTGAATTGAGTCATACGTTCAAGTTCCCCGATATATGATACACATTGCAGCATCCATCCTGCCTGAGCATGTGCAGGAACTTCTGACTGAATGAATAAAGTAACTTTCTCAGGATCAAGACCTACTGCGATATACATTGCTGCAAGACTTTTAATGTTCTTTCTTAGCTCCAGACGGTCCTGAGGCATCGTAATCGCATGCTGATCCACGACACAGAAGTAGCAGTTGTAATCATTTTGAAGATCCACAAACTGCCTCATAGCGCCAATATAATTTCCAAGTGTAATGGTTCCACTCGGCTGAATACCCGAAAAGATTGTTTTCATTAATATTTCCTCCTTAAAAATAATACAAAAAATCCGTCCCTATCTATTAACAATCGTTAATAGATAGGGACGGATTTTCCGCGGTACCACCCTAATTGCAGTCAAACTGCCTCTCAAAGCTCATAACGCAGAGCGAGGCGCCTTTAACTACTTCATTCATTAAAGGGGCTCCAAAGTCCATTCGCTGCCACTGAATATCTGCTCTCACCACCCGCAGACTCTCTGATCATTCAGATCAGCAGTTACTAATCTTTATCCGTGCCTTTATATTATATAAAGTTATTATAAATGAACTTTTGAAAGATAAGCAAATCATTTTCAAATTCAAAAATAATATTTTTATGGCGATTTTTAAAATAAAATTGGAATTTCAGAAATTATTAACAAAATAATTCAATATAACGTTTCATTTACTATTATTACTTGTTAGAATTAAAAAGTACATAAAAACGAGTTGGTAGGAGAGGTAAACGTGTCATTGAAATACATCGCAACTTCTGCAAGCGCTGCAATTCTTGCTTTAGCAGTATTTAATACTGATGTTCTTGCAGAATCACATGAACAACATCAAATTAGAGAAGTATCACAACAACAAAAAGGTTTCCCGGAATCAATGCCCCGTTTTGTCTATGACTCAGGTTTAACTTTTGAATATCCGGATGCTGTCAGAGGAATTTATGTAACAGGACACTCTGCAGGCGGAGCACGTTTTGAAACACTGCTTGACCTGATGGATAACACTGACTTGAATGCAATGGTAATTGATATTAAAGAAGATCACGGTTATTTAACATATGTACCTGAAGAGGATTCACCTTTTTATGATATTGGACAACCTTACATAAAAGAGCCCCGTGCGATGCTTGAGACGCTTGAAGAACATGAAGTTTATCCAATTGCACGTATTGTAGTATTTAAAGATACTGTATTGGCTGAAAAGAGACCTGACTTGTCATTTCAGGAAAATGGACAGGTATGGGCAAATGGCCGTGAAGAATCCTTTGTCAATCCATTCTTAAAAGAAGTGTGGGACTACAATGTAGAGATTGCAATTGAAGCTGCAAAAATGGGATTCAAGGAAATTCAGTTTGATTATGTAAGATTCCCTGAAGGGTTTGAAACAAGGGATGATGTTCTTACATACGGTACAGGAGAGTATACTGACGACGGTAATGACGAAACCAACGAAAGAGTTGATGCAGTAACGGATTTCGTTGCATATGCTTCTGAACAGCTTGAGCCTTATGATGTAGATGTGTCTGTCGATATTTTCGGTTATTCGGCTACATTACCTGAAGCACCAGGTATTGGACAGAATTTCAATCGTATTTCTGAAAACGTGGATGTGATTTCATCTATGATCTATCCAAGTCACTGGACGTCTTATTTTGGCATTGCCAAACCGGACTTAGAGCCTTACAACCTGATCTCTGAATATGCAAAAGTTGAAAATGCAAAACTTGCTGAACTTGAAGATCCACCAGTTTCAAGACCATGGATTCAGGATTTCACCGCTTCCTATCTCGGAGCAGGCAACTACCTGGTCTATGGAGCTGATGAAGTAAAAGCACAAATTGATGCGTTATATGATAACGGCATTAATGAATTCCTTCTTTGGAATGCAGGAAACACATACACAGATGGGGTAGATTATCTGCCTTAAGCAAAACACACCATGAGCCGGCACACGAATTTGTGCCGGCCTTTTATTTTTTCGCTGTCTATGTTTATAAAAATTTAAATAGGGTATAGTAAAAAGGTTAACTACCCTCAAATAAACCTCACTAATTTAACCTTAAAATCTCACATTTTGAAAGGGGATCAGAATATGCACTGGTATGAAAAGCTGCGTGATTATTTTCCTGTAGAAGAAATGAAATCACGCGAACATATGGAAACGCTTTTAAAAGAAAGAAGTGATATTTATCACAAGGATGAAGGACCAAAACATGTACTTATGTACGTTGAAACAGGTGATTTTATCTTTATAGATTATTTATTCGTCTCAGGCAGCGCAAGGGGAGAAGGCCTGGGGGGAAAACTGATTCAAAAGATGAAGGACAAAAATAAACCTATCATCCTTGAGGTTGAACCGGTTGATTATGAAGATACTGATACTGAAAAGCGTCTCCGCTTTTACAAAAGAGCTGGTTTTCAGCATGCAACTTCCATCGGTTATAACAGGCGCTCATTGGCTACTAATGAAGTGAATTCTATGGAAATCCTTTACTGGGCACCGGATGATGAAAGTGAAGAAGTTATTTATCAGGCAATGAAAAAAACATATCAGGATATCCATACTTATAAAGATAAAACTTTTTACGGGGATGAATACGAACCGGTGGAAAAGGTACTTAAAAACGATCGTGAAGATGCGGAAGATGTATTGAAAGAAATATAACTTTTTCAATTACAGCAGGTTAAATGAGAATGCCTAAAACAAATTGCTTAAGTTATGTTTAACTATTACGGATTCGGGAATAACTACATTAAGACAACATTATAAATGTGTTTATCACATTTATATGACAATTTCGTTAAGCTACTATTCAAAACATTGTTGATTGTGTATAATGAATTCAAGATATCTTTTTAAAACGATTTTAATCTAGAAATCATTTGTTAAAGATATTGAAGGATAAATTTTTAAATTGAGGGAGTGTGAATGGTTCATGGTAACTTTGTTCACTTCACCTAGCTGTACATCATGCAGGAAAGCAAAAGCCTGGTTGGAAGAACACGAGATTCCATATACAGAAAGAAATATCTTCTCTGAACCGTTAAGTATTGAGGAAATCAAAGAAGTACTTCGTATGACTGAAGATGGAACAGATGAGATCATTTCTACAAGATCTAAAATCTTTCAAAAACTGAACGTTGATTTAGAATCTCTGCCATTGCAGGACCTATTTGAACTGATTCAGGAAAACCCGGGATTGTTAAGACGTCCAATTATTATGGATGAGAAGCGTCTTCAGGTAGGTTATAATGAAGATGAAATTCGCAGATTCCTGCCAAGAAAAGTACGTACATTCCAGCTTCTTGAAGCACAAAAAATGGTTAATTAAGTTTAGATTAAATAGTAAGACTTGTCCGTTTTTTAGTAACAGGACAAGTCTTTTTGTATAATTGGGGATAATTATATAAGATTCTCCCAAGACATTTCAATAAGCTTCACTGCTTGAAATAATTGAGGGAATAGTCTACACTCAAATGACAATCTGTTAAATAATTAGACGCCATATAATTTCCCTTTATGGCAGAATTATCATACAATATAAGAGTAGAAAGATCACCCTATTCTTTGAGTTCGATTGTACTACCTATGACTAGGGGGGAGATTCCCTTCATCCAACACATAGGAAGGGAGAGTTGAAAGATGGAAATAGAACGCATTAACGATCATACCGTAAAATTTTATATTTCCTATGGGGATATAGAAGACAGAGGATTTGACAGAGAAGAAATCTGGTATAACCGGGATAAAAGTGAAGAACTCTTCTGGGAAATGATGGATGAAGTTCATCAGGAAGAAGATTTCACTGTTGAAGGTCCACTTTGGATTCAGGTTCAGGCACTGGAAAAAGGTCTTGAGATACTTGTGACAAAAGCACAGGTAACGAAAGACGGACAGAAGTTCGATCTGCCGATGCAGGATGACAAAAATGGACCGGGGTTATCTAACCAGATTGAAGATTATCTCGATCAGCATTTTGACATGGAAGATGAACAACAGGATGAAATGGAAATGAAACTAGTCCTTCGTTTTCAGGATTTTGAAGATGTTATTGCTCTTTCAAAAAGATTGATTCAGGAAGATCGCCTGATGACTAAGCTGTTTTCTTATGAAAATCAATATTACCTATATAGTGATTTCCCTGAGAACCAGTTTGAAGAAGACGACTACGAAAACATTTCAAGCCTGCTGTTTGAGTATGGTAAGGCAACAAGTGTTACAGTCCACCGTCTTGAAGAGTATGGTAAAGTCATTATGAATGATCAGGTTTTTAAACAGGTGAACGAATACTTCAATTAATTTATTACAGCTGTACTGCTGTTTCTCTTGAGAAACAGCAGTACAGTTTTTTAAGAGGAGGAACAAATGTTAATTGCCGAAACTTTTGATGGTGAAGTTAAATCACTGTACTCAAGAATACATAACAGTTCTTATGTGCAGTCACTGCGTCATCTGCCTCTCAGATGTCCCGCCTGTAAATCTCCTGTCCTGGTTAAATCAGGACCCAAAGTTATTCCACATTTTGCACACAAATCTAAAGTACATTGCTCAGGTTTTTCAGAATCTGAATCAAGTCTCCACCTGCTGGCCAAGACAAGGCTGAACGACTGGCTATCATCGCAGTCGTGTACAACTGAGCTTGAGAAAACTTACACCCGTATTAACAGACGCACTGATATCAGTGTAAGGTTTAATTCAGTCGAGTATGCTTTTGAATTTCAGTGTTCTCCTGTTTCAAGTGAAACAGTGCAGCAACGATCTATGGATTACAGAAAAATCGGAGTCATCCCATTTTGGCTTGTGCCTACTGTAATAGCTGAGCATTCAAAGTTAATCAAACTAACATCTTTTCAGCAGCAATTTATCAGGTATTCACAGGTGAAAAATCAATACTATCTCATCACTTACTCCCCGGAAAAAAGATTATTTACCATCCTTCATCACCTTATTCCTCTAAGTAGATCACTCTTTTATACTGACCAGACAAGCTTCCCGCAGCACATACTATCTTTTCCGCACTTTCCTTTGGAGACATTTGAAGCAGCGCATCGTCATTATCACTTGCACCTGAAAATGAATGAGAAATGGATGTTGAACGTATTTAAGTACCGCAAAAGTTTCAAAGATCCGCTCCTCAAAAGAATATATACTGCAAAATCCTCTTTATTTTCACTGCCTCCCTGGGTTGGACTATTTCTAAAATCCAATATTTTTTATTCAGTTCCCCCTATGGAATGGCAGGCCTATTTATATCTGTATATGAAACAAACAGGCACCTTTACTTCCTTACAATTAGTTGCAGAACTGAAGAGCCTGATCCGTCATCAGTGTATTCATTTAAGAATCCTGCATGAAAATTTCCCATCAGACTTTGTCAGGTCATCTGTTGAGGAGCTGCTTCATCTATTAACAATATGTTCGATCATTAATACAAATGGAGAGTTTTATAAATTGGCGGAACCTGAATCTGAAATATCCGTACAAAACAGAGATGAAAAATTAAAACACTTTCATCGCTTATATAAGGAAATAATCATACAGGAATATAATAGAAGATAGTTGCAACTTATTTAAAAAAGAGAGAAAATAAAGAAAGTTCGAGTAATGATAGGAGGAACAAAATGTCTAGTCAAACTGTAAAGAAGTTAAAAGAAAGAAATGAAGTCCCTGAGGAACTCACGTGGAATTTAGAAGCGATCTTCTCTGATGATGAATCATGGCACAGTGAATATAAAGAAATATTAGCTGAATCAAAAAAAGCTGCAGATTTCAAAGGTACACTTGGTAATAGCGCAGATACTTTTTATCAGGCTTTAAAGTTCCAGGATTCAGTAATGGAACGTCTTGAAAGGCTATATACATATTCACATATGCGTCACGATCAGGATACAGGTAATGCTACTTATCAGGGAATGGATGACCGCGCTAAAAGCCTGGTGTCACAGGTGAGCAGTGCTTTTGCATTCATGATGCCCGAAATATTAGCGATTGAAGAAGAAAAAATCCACCAGTTTCTTCAGGAAAAACCTGAATTAAAAACGTATGAGCATTCACTCGAAGTATTGAATGCCCAGCGCCCGCACGTACTGACAGCAGAAATGGAAGCACTGCTTGCAGAAGCGTCAGAAGTTCTGAACGGTTCTGCCAATACGTTTGGTACATTAAATAATGCTGACCTGACTTTTCCGACAGTAAAAGATGAGAACGGGGAAGAGGTGGAAGTCACGCACGGAAGATTTATTAACTTTCTTGAAAGCGGTGACCAGCGCGTTAGACGTGATGCGTTCAAAGCTGTTTATGAAACGTATGGACAGTTTCGTAATACGTTTGCATCTACATTAGGTGGACAGATTAAGAAAGATAACTTCTCTGCAAAAGTTAGAAATTACCGTTCTGCCCGTCATGCAGCACTTTCAAATAACAGTATTCCTGAAGATGTATATGAAAATCTTGTAGGAACAGTTAACAAGAACCTGCACCTTCTTCACCGCTATGTCAAACTGCGTAAAAAGGTGCTTGGCCTTGAAGAACTGCACATGTATGACCTATATACGCCATTAGTAAAAGATGCTGCGATGAAGGTCAGTTATGATGAAGCAAAACAGATGATGACAGACGGATTGCAGCCACTTGGTGATGAATATCTGAAAGTTGTCAATGAAGGTTTATCAAACAGATGGGTTGATGTTGAGGAAAATAAGGGGAAGAGAAGCGGTGCATATTCTTCGGGTGCATTTGGTACAAATCCTTATATTCTCATGAACTGGCAGGATAATGTAAATAACCTTTTCACACTCGCGCATGAATTTGGCCACAGTGTACACAGCTATTACTCAAGAGGCAATCAGCCTTATCATGACAGCGGATACTCAATTTTTGTAGCTGAGGTAGCTTCAACATGTAATGAAGCGCTCTTAAATGATCATCTGCTGAAAACAATCGATGATGAAAAGAAGAGGCTCTATATTCTGAATCATTTCCTTGAAGGCTTCAGAGGGACTGTTTTCAGACAGACAATGTTTGCTGAATTTGAACATAAAATTCACCAGATGGCACAGGATGGTGAAGCGCTGACAGCAGATTCACTGACAAAAGAGTACTATGCGCTGAATAAAAAGTACTTCGGTGATGAATTAATTGTAGATGAAGAAATTGGACTTGAGTGGGCAAGAATTCCTCACTTCTATTATAATTACTATGTATATCAGTATGCGACAGGCTACAGTGCAGCTACGGCACTCAGCAAGAAGATTCTTGATGAGGGAGAGCCTGCAGTTGAAAAATACATTAATGAATTCCTCAAAGCAGGGAGCTCTGATTATCCAATCGAAGTGCTGAAAAAAGCTGGCGTTGATATGACAAGTGCAGAGCCAATTGAAGAGGCATGTAAGGTATTTGAAGAAAAGCTCAATGAAATGGAAGCATTGCTGGATAAATAAACGAAGTTGCAAAAGACCAGGCTGGAGCAGCATGCTCCAGCCTGACTTTATTTTCCTTTAAATCTTCTTGGCTGATAAAATGTCCATAAAAATGCAGTAATCGCTGCAAATAGCATGATTGAAGATAACGTAACCGGATAAATTTCCATTAAAGCAAACAGGTGATAAATAAAGGCAGAAGGAATTAATACGATCAGCAAAACCAGCCGGATATATTTCATCTCATGTGCCTCCTGATGCTTCAGTATATGAAGTTCACTGAAATTTAAAACCTTGCAGCTTGTCACACTTGTAAATACATGATAAGATAGGGGTGTGAAATTGATCACATACAAACATATACCCCTTTGTTTGACCGTGAAAAATTTCTCCCATCCCCTTTGTTCGTAAGAAAAGGCCCTCACTTTGTGAGGGCCTTTTCGTTATGAAAAAATTAGAATATATAACGCCAAAACGTACCGTTACCGGCTTCAATCTTTTCGATTTTTTTATTAAACATTAATTTCTTTAAACGTTTTTCTGCTTCTTTCATTGAAATGTCATAAACTTCTGCCACTTCAACGGTTGCGGCAATTTTAAAACGCATCAAAAATTCTTCGATAGCAGGAAGTTCTTTTTTAGGAGGTTTTTCTTCTAACATCTGTTCAACAATCTGAGAATAAATTTCATAGGGATAAAGACCATCCACTTTGATTCCTTCATCTTCAATATTTTCATTAAAGAAAACAAGTGTTGGTGTACTGTGTACATCCATTTCACTAGCGATTTTAACATCACACTGAAATGCTTTAGAAGCCGTGGCCGAGTGCATATCATGTGTGAATTCATCGATATCAAGTCTGGATTTTTCAGCACATGTTAATAATACATCAAAATCCGAAATGTTTTTCTGCTCAACAAACAACTGCTCCTGGATCGATCTTAAGAATCGGCTGCCAGCTTTCTTACCCTGCATTTCAGCTGCTTTTACAGCGACTGAAGCAAGAAAGGGTGATTCAACAGGGTTTTTAATCCATTGGCTGCCATCGCACGGCATACCTGACTTTATCGCTGTTTCATTCCAGCTTTTAGCAAGCTCCTTACGTTGTTTCTCAGTATGACAGTTAAGTGTATCAAGGCTGCTGCTGAGGATATGCTTAATTCGGAGATAAGGTTCATATTCCAGCAGAAGCTTTTTGATCTTCGGCTCCAGCGCCCAGCAATCTGAGCTTAGTGGATCGATAAATAAATAGATTTCAAGTGGCCTTTGTTCCTGGCTGTACCAGCTTGCATCTGTCCATTTTTTTGCGCTCAATCTGAATCACCTTCACGATCAGGTGTGTTCACCATATGCTTTGCTGTCAGAGAAAGACGATAATAAAGCGCATCTCTGAATTCTCCTTCTAATCCGGTTTCATCCATTGCAGCATCCATGCAGCTGAGCCATGCTTTAGCACGACTCGGTGTAATTTCATGAGGGAGGTGTCTCGCTCTCATCATCGGGTGCCCATGCTCTTCAGTATATAGCTGAGGCCCTCCCAGGTATTGTGTAAGAAACTGCTTTTGTTTTCGTGCAGTTTCAGTCAGGTCATCAGGAAAGATTGGTTTCAGTTCGGGGTGGTTACCGACTTTGGTATAAAAAGCGTGTATGAGTTCAGTCAATTTATCCTCACCAATGAAATCGTATGGTGTTCTAGTCTGTTCAGTCATAATAAAACCCCTTTACGCTCGTAGTTCGAATGTATAACTATTGTAGCAACAGGGGTTTTATTTCTCAAATACTTCGCTTAAGGGCATATAAAAAAGGCTGGACGTCCCAGCCTTCGTTCTGTTTACCCCAGATAAGTATCCATTACTTTCCGTACATAGTTCGTTGTTTCTTTAAATGGCGGAATACCATTATATTTGTCTACATTGCCCGGACCCGCATTATAGGCAGCAAGGGCCAGCTTTGGATCCTGGTTGTATTTGTTCAGCATATCACGAAGATATTTAACGCCGCCCTGCACATTTTCTGCAGGGTCAAAAATATTTTTGACACCAAGCCACTTTGCTGTGCCTGGCATTAGCTGCATCAGCCCTGAAGCACCTGCGTGGCTCACTGCTTCGGGATTAAAATTAGATTCGTGCTGAATCACTGATCTTACCAGTTTCTCAGGAACATTGTATTTCTCGGCAGCATCCTTAATGATCTGATCAATTGGCTGTGAGGCACTGTTTTTTGGCTGAAGTGTCTGTGCAGTTGTTTCAATAGGTGATTGCACAGCAGAAGGCATCATGGAAAGCGTATTCTGGAGCTTATGCTGTTCTACAAGTCCTGCTACAGAACCCAGTTGATTAGGATTTACTTCCATGCTTTGCTGCATCATCTGAAAGAAATTCTGACTGCTTGGTTCAGGGTTTTGAGCGCCGAGTGTCCGCATGGCCTGGAGTTGCATTAATTTATTAATTGAATCAATATTCATGAGTTTCCTCCTTCACGATTTTGCATGAGGCGGGCTTTATAGAACCGTTTAATCTTATTATCGGTTTCTCTTACCGGAATTTTGTAGGCCGTTAGTAGGGAGAGAAAGTTTTCTTTCCCTTCATCATGTGAAGTTACCTCGTACTCAAGCTCATAATCTTCAACTCCAAGATAAGAACTGTGATCAAGCACAAGCAATCCGTTCTTATAGGGTGTTTCAGATCTGTTTGTCTGAAGGGAACCAAAGTGAACGATCTCCTTTGGGGAAATATTCATCAGTTCAAGCATCCCGGCAATTTCTCCGCCAATAAGCCCCCCGCCCGAGAGCATATCTTCAAGGTCGATTGAAGACACAGGCTGATGTGTTTCAAGGAGGCCTTCTTCAACAGGCTGTTTTAATGTGAGTGTCAGCTTACCATCTTTTTCGCGAACACGCAGTGCTGAACGTGCTTCTTTCAGCTGAAAAAGCGGGGTATCAAAGTAATGATTGGTCTGACTTACCGGCGAATCCATATCAAATGCTGTATAGAGATCGTGATACTCTTTTTTAGTCAGCATATTTTTAAATTCGATTTCAAGCTCCTGAGGCATGGTCACCGCTCCTTTAATTTCATACTCATATTATGGATGCTTTAAGCTGAAACTTCAATGGAAAGGTGAAAGCAGAGGGTCTCTGTGATAAAATGTAAAGGCAACTGGCGAACTGAAAAACCTGAGTTAGACAAACTGACGGGGTGATGCTGATGAAATGGGAAACATTTCTTGAGCCTTATAAACAGGCTGTAGACGAACTGAAAATAAAATTAAAAGGTATGAGAACACAGTTTCAACTCGAACAGACTCATTCTCCAATTGAATTTGTAACCGGTCGGGTTAAACCGATTGCAAGCATTGTTGATAAAGCCAGAGAGAAGAACATCTCAGAGGATCAATTCACCCAGCTGGCTTATCAGATACAGGACATTGCGGGTGTAAGAATGATGTGTCAGTTTGTAGACGATATTGAGAAAGTGGTTAAACTGCTGAGAAAGCGGAAAGACTTTATGATTGTTGAGGAAAAGGATTATATTTCCCATAAAAAATCAAGCGGTTACCGGTCTTACCATGTCGTAATTGAATACCCTGTTCAGACAATTAATGGGGAAAGAAAAATTCTCGCTGAAATTCAGATCAGGACACTTGCGATGAATTTCTGGGCAACAATCGAGCATTCATTGAATTATAAGTATCAGGGGCAGTTTCCTGAAGATATTCAAAACAGATTGCAGCGCGCTGCAGAAGCAGCTTTCCGTCTTGATGAGGAAATGTCTGAGATCAGAGAAGAGATACAGGAAGCACAGGCGTTTTTCCAGAAGAAAAAAGAAACAGGGAACAGAGAGAAAGATAACAGGAAGAACACTTAAGGAGGGATCATATGAAATTTGCGATCACATCAAAAGGGGATGCCAAATCTAACGCCCTGATGCATAAAATGCGCACATACTTAAAGGACTTTAATCTCGAATATGATGAAAAAGAGCCTGAAATTGTGATTTCAGTTGGTGGAGACGGTACGCTGCTGTATGCATTTCACCGCTACAGTTCACGTCTTTCCAAAACCGCATTTGTTGGTGTACATACCGGCCACCTCGGCTTCTACGCTGACTGGGTGCCTGATGAAATAGAAAAGCTTGTTATCGCAATCGCAAAAACCCCTTATCAGATTATTGAATATCCCTTAATGGAAGCAATCATCCGTTATAAAAATGGTGGGAGGGAAACACGTTACCTTGCACTGAATGAATCTACAGTTAAAAGTGTAGACGGAACACTGGTCATGGATGTCGAGATCAGGGGTCAGCACTTTGAAGTATTCAGAGGAGACGGGCTGTGTCTGTCAACGCCATCAGGATCCACCGCTTATAATAAGGCACTTGGCGGGGCGATTATCCACCCTTCACTGCCATCCATTCAGCTTGCAGAGATGGCCTCCATTAATAACAGAGTGTTCAGAACGGTAGGATCTCCACTGATTATGCCCGCTCACCACACTTGTATGTTGAAGCCAGTTAACCGGTCAGACTTTATGATTACAATTGATCATCTGACGCTCGTCCATAAAGACGTAAAGTCTATTCAGTACCGTGTTGCGGATGAAAAAATCAGGTTTGCAAGGTTCAGACCGTTCCCATTCTGGAAAAGGGTACATGACTCATTTATTGATGGATAAGCGTTTAATGATGGAGTGGACTGTTGAATCAGATCATCATGGGCTGCTGTTGCGGGATTTTATTGGATTAAAAGGTATTTCCAAAAGGGGTCTGACAGCTATTAAATATGATGGCGGAGGAATTTTTCTGAATGGGGAAGAGGTGACCGTCAGAAGAAAAGTGCAGAGTGGTGATGTGATCAGCATTTACTTTCCCCCAGAAACAAGAAGCAGTTCACTGATCTCTGAAAATACCGGTCTTCAGGTGCTTTACGAAGATAAGTGGCTGATTGCTGTGAATAAGCCTGCCGGAATGAATACCATCCCATCAAGAGGTGCACCAAAAGGATCGCTCGCAAACGCTTTGGCAGGATATTACGATCATCATCAGATTGAAGCAGGTATCCATATTGCCACAAGACTTGATAAAGATACATCTGGTGTCGTTCTTGCAGCAAAGTATGCACATATTCATCATCTGCTTAGTGAGATGCAGAAGAAAAATGGGATCAACCGGGAATATCATGCAATTGCTGAAGGTCAAATCATAGAGAATGAAGGTACAATTGACCAGCCGATCTCACGTGATCCATCAAGTATCATTACAAGACTTGTAGACACGGAAGGGCGGAGGGCAGTTACACATTATAAAAAAATCGGGACTGGATGTAACCATACAATGCTTTCCCTCACACTTGAAACCGGGAGGACTCACCAGATCAGGGTGCATACTTCATGGCTTGGTCATCCGCTGGCGGGAGATGATTTGTATGGCGGCAGCTGTACATTTATTAGCAGGCAGGCGCTTCACTGTCACAGACTGACTTTCACGCACCCGGTAACAAATCAGAACCTGGATATTATGTCTGAGGTGCCTGAGGATATCTATCATTTGATTAAAAAAACTGGCATGAATGGTTAGCATTCATGCCAGTTCATTGTCTCTGAACTTTTCAGGATTATACGTCATTGAAGATGGGACGGAAACAGTCTCCATTTCAGGGTATCTGAGGGCAGTCAGCTTATTGCCGAAAACTGCACCTGTATCAATGTTAACAGTTCTGTGTTTGAATCTTGCTTCGTGTACAGGGGTATGGCCATATACGATCCATGGCTTCCCGCTGTAGTGCTGGGCCCAGTCTTTTCTGACCGGCATTCCTTTTTCGTTTTTTTCTCCGGTAATGTCACCGTACAGAACAAATACGGTCACACGTTTGTTAAAACGACCTATATCTTCTTCCCTGATCCCGGCATGTGCAATGACAAGGCGCTTATGGTCAAGTACGTGATAGAGTGGTGCTGATTCGTAAAGGGATATAAACTGATTTGTCACTTCTTTTCTTTCTTTATCTGATAACAAATCAAGCTCAGCGGCAGTGGTTTCAAGTCCATGAACCAGTTTAACCTGATTGCCTTTTAAATAACGGTAGAGCTTATTACAGTGATTACCGGGTACATAAAAGGCATGATGCTTATTTACTAATTGATAAACATCTTTTATGACTTGTATTGAATCCGGACCTCTGTCGGTCAGATCCCCTACAAATCCAAGCTTTCGTCCTTCAGGGTGAACGGGTAATCCGGTTTCCCAGGAATAACCGAGCTTCTTAGTTAACATAACCCATTCATGATGACACCCGTGAATATCTCCAATTATGTCGATTTTCATATCGGCCTCCCAATAAGAATAAAGTATGATTGATTTTTAGAAGAAAAAACGCTATCAATAATAAAGTGAAATTAAAGTGCTTCATCATCTCTTATTATTTCACAGTTTACCACCAATGCCGTTAAAATATCACTTAGAGATATTATGTTGAAATGAAAGGAGTGTAGATTAAATGGCTGAACAGGAACTCGAAAAAGAAACTGTAATCGATGAGGAATTTTTAATCAGGTCACTTGAAAAAAATGAATTTGATGTATTCAGAGATGAATATTTTAATCTGCACCCCTATGATCGTGCACAATTTTATTTCCGGCTTGAACCAGAACTCCGTGTGAAAATATATGAATATTTATCTCCTGAAGAAATGGGAGAAATTATTGAAAATATTGAAGCAGATGATGAGGATTACGAACCGCTATTTGCAGAAATGAATGCGCAATATGCAGCTGATACATTATCCAATATGTATACAGATGATGCAGTCGATGTTTTAAATGAGTTAAATAAAGACCAGGCTGCAAGCTACTTAACAATAATGGATCAGGAATCGGCAGAAGAAATTAAAAACCTCCTTCATTACGAGGAATATACAGCCGGTTCCATTATGACAACAGAATTTATTTCAATCCCTGAACACTCAACTGTACGTTCAGCGATGGCCATTTTAAGAAACAAAGCACCTGATGCTGAAACGATCTATTACACATTTGTGATTAATGAGGATAGAAAACTTGTCGGCGTTGTTTCATTAAGGGATCTGATTACTTCTGAAGAGGACAGGCTCATAAAGGAAATCATGTCTGACAGGGTCGTATCGGTTTCTGTCAGTGAAGACCAGGAGAATGTTGCAAGAATGATGAAAGACTATGATTTCCTTGCACTGCCGGTAGTGGATTTCCAGCAGCATTTGCTTGGGATCATCACAGTCGATGATATTATTGATGTCCTTGATGAAGAAGCATCTGATGATTACTCTAAGCTTGCCGGGGTCTCAGACATGGATTCCCGTGACCGGACACCGCTCAGAGCAGCGAGAAAAAGGCTGCCATGGCTGATCGCACTGCTGTTTTTAGGAATGATGACAGCGAACTTAATCGGCAGTTTTGAAGATACACTTGAGCAGGTAGCAATACTTGCTGTATTTATTCCGCTTATTGCAGGAATGGCTGGTAACACTGGCACCCAGGCGCTTGCAGTTGCTGTCAGAAGTATTGCGACAGGCGATATTAATGACGAAAGTAAAACAAAGCTGATTTTAAGAGAAGCAGGAACCGGCCTGATTACAGGAACGATCTGCGGCATTCTCGTGGTCGGCATTGTATATGTATGGTATGATTCATTTTTCCTTGGGCTGCTTGTCGGTTTCTCAATCTTTGCTTCACTGATCGTTGCTACACTTGCAGGCTCTCTTGTGCCGCTTATTATGCACAAGTTCAATATTGACCCGGCTGTAGCATCAGGTCCGTTCATTACCACAATTAATGACATCATCAGTATACTGATTTACTTTGGAATCGCTACAACATTTATGAGTTATCTGACTTAAATTCGCTGTAACTGCCACTAGTTTTAAGAATCGGAGATGGACGTGTTTCCGGTTCTTTATTTAATCATATTGCTTATATAGAATAATATGTGTTAAGTTAGTATCAGGTACTAATAACTTGTTCTAAACAAGGAGGACAAAATGAGCTTATCACTAAAAGGAAAAACAATTGTTGTAATGGGTGTTGCGAATAAAAGAAGTATTGCATGGGGAATTGCAAAATCGCTTGATGAAGCGGGAGCTAATCTGATTTTTACATATGCAGGAGAGCGCTTTGAAAAGCCTGTCCGTGATCTTGTCAGTACATTAAATGGTCAGCACGAACTGATCCTTCCATGTGATATCACGAATGATGAAGAAATAAAATCATGCTTTGAAACCATTAAAGAACATGCCGGTACAATTCATGGCTTTGCACACTGTATCGCATTTGCTGCTAAAGAAGATCTACAGGGTGATTATATGAATACAAACCGTGATAATTTCCTGCTTGCGCACAACATCAGCGCATATTCACTGACAGCTGTTGCAAAAGAAGCGCGTCCATTGATGACAGAAGGCGGAAGCATTGTCACACTCACTTATCTTGGAGGTGAGCGCATCCTGCCTAACTACAACGTAATGGGTGTAGCTAAAGCTTCACTTGAAGCCAGTGTCCGTTACCTTGCCGGAGACCTTGGAAAAGATAATATCCGTGTGAATTCAATCTCTGCAGGTCCGATCAGAACCCTTTCAGCAAAAGGAATTAATGACTTTAACTCAATCTTGAAAGAAATTGAAGAAAAAGCGCCGCTCAAAAGAAATACAACACCTGAAGAAGTAGGAGACACAGCCGCGTTCCTTTTCAGCGACTATTCAAGAGGAATGACAGGAGAAAACCTCCACGTCGACTCAGGTTACCATATCACGGGATAAGAAAAAGATCGGTCAGCTCATTGATATGCTCCCTCCATAGTAGACAGAGAAATAATAAAAATTCTCTACTACTATGAAGGGGGCATTTTTGTGTCTAAAAGGACGACTGGCCATAC
>NZ_JAFBDK010000010.1 GCF_016908195.1 Jeotgalibacillus terrae | reverse complement strand
AAAAAAATCCACCTGATGTGGGTGTTTTTTTTGCTGCTTTTTTTGGGGACGGAGTTGGCACTACGAGGTCAGACCTCGTAGTGCCAACTCCGTCCCCAAATGCCAAATTCATTCCATCGAAGGATACACAACCTCCCCACTCTCCTCAATCACAGGGACAGCCCCCCATTTCCCAAGCTCATGACTTACTACTTCAGCTTCACCTTTAGAACCAGGGACAATATGACGAACCTCCCATCCGTTCGCCTGGAGAAAATTACTGATAATCAACCTGTGACACCTTGCCGGGTGGTGCTCAGAACACATATAAGCGACCTGCTGCCGCTCTCCAAGCTTAACCAGTTCTCCAATACCTATTTTAAATTCATCTGTCATTGTATAATCTGCATAATTGTGAAAAGAACGGTTCTTCCAGCCTGCATTCAAGGTCTCGCCAATCTCCCCCGAAACCTTTCTTCTGCCTCCAAGTTCAGGGAAGTGACGGTAGCCGATCCCTGCCTCTTTCAGCCACCTCTCAAGATTTTCTTTTTTAAATTGAGGACTTCTCTTACTCGCTGGAAACGCACGTACATCCGCAATGAAATCAATATCTGCAGCCTGCAGCATATGTAAAAATTCTTTTTCAGTATGATTGTAGTGTCCGATTGTGTGAAAGATCATGATGCTGCCTCCTTTTATATGTCTTTACCCTGTTTCAGGGCCGCGCATTCTCTGGGGACGGAGTTCACACTACGAGGTCAGACCTCGTAGTGTGAACTCCGTCCCCAAAAAAAATGTCCCCAAAAGCATCTCTCCTCCCCCGCACATCCAATTCCTGTACAAAAAACAGACATATACGCCCCTCCATCCTTTTGTTATAATTTACTGAATATTAATCCACACAGAAAAAGGAGATGCTTTCCTGTTATGAGAAAGCTTTTAATACTGATGGTTTCAGCGGTTGGGCTGTTTTTGTTCTACTTTACTTTTCAGGCTGCTGCAGCTGTTTTTTATACAGACTGGGATTTGCCTGATGCGGGTGAGCAGGATGAAAATGTGCCGCGCGTTGTGCTGATTACAAATGAGACAGATCATCCTTTCTGGCGGGATGTTGCGGCTGGTGCTGAGAAAAAAGCCGGCGAACTGAACGTTGATCTGGATGTGAGCGGAATTTATGGCAGCAACACAGAG
Source organism: Jeotgalibacillus terrae (assembly GCF_016908195.1). GTDB lineage: Bacteria > Bacillota > Bacilli > Bacillales > Jeotgalibacillaceae > Jeotgalibacillus > Jeotgalibacillus terrae. Next base: position 114,460 of record NZ_JAFBDK010000010.1, on the reverse strand, counting down.
GATTTCCTGAGAAAGATTGAAATCGCCATTTACTCAAAGGTTGATGGGATTATCGTGCAGGGACTCGATAATGAAAAATTTAAAGAGCTGACAAAATTGAAAGCGGCTTCATATGGAATTCCGGTGCTCACTGTTGCACATGATGTCCCGAAAGAAGAGAGCCTTCGCAAAACGTATATAGGGTCAGATCAGTTTGAAGCCGGAGAATTGCTTGCGCGGGAATTACTCGAAGATATGGGCACGACTGGTGAAGTGATCCTGATGATGGACAGTGAACCTGAGTATTTTCAGCGACAGCGGCTTGAGGGCGTTGAGCATGTCCTGGCTGGTTATCCTGATATTGAGATGATTGAAGCCAAGATTGGTGACCGCGAGCAGGGTTTATCGACTGTGAATGATCTGCTGAATCACTTTCCGCAGGCAACGTCTTTTCTGGCAGTTAATGCCTCATTCACTGAAGAGCTGGTGAAAGAAATTGAGACCAGAAGAAAAGTAGATCCTTATTACATATACACATTTGATGAGGAACGTGGTGCGTATGCGCTGCTTGAGAGCGGTAAAATTGATGGTGTAGTGGAGCAGTCTCCTGAAGACATGGGACAGTTAAGTGTGGAGCTGATGTCAGATTGGCTTCAAAAAGATAGCCAGCCGCTCGATATTGAAGGTTATTTTACTGAAGTCAGTATTGTAAAGGATTTGAACGGCCAATGAGACATTTACAGAAAAAAATATGGCTGCTCGCCATTGTTGTGCTGATCATTATGGTGATTATCTGGATCTCCCTTACCTACTATAATCAGAAGATGCAGGATCAGTATAATCAGATTCTTGAACGCTACCTGGTGATGAATGAGCTGAATATGCTCAGCCAGGAAACGGTCGCTTCGCTTAATGCCTATCTGTTAGACCCGTCTGACGCGAATTTCCGGACAATTGAGCGCCGGAAAAACCGCATGGGTCAATTATACGATGAGGTCACTGCCTTCAGAAATACGGACAATGAGTCGGAACTGACGAATTATACGAATCTCACAGTGAGTCTCGTGGAAATGACAGAGCGCTCCGTGAACTTTCAGATCTCAGGAGAAATTGAAACAGCAAAATCTGCTTTGAATGAAGCCATTCATATTGCCGATTATGTATCTGAAATGAGACTTTCCGTGATTGATAAAGAACTCCGGACGTATGATATTTTTTATCGGGAAATGATTGACCGATCAGAGAAGTTGACGGAGCTTGGTGTTTGGCTGTTAATGACGATTATTCTCATGCTGTTGTTTTTTACTTACTGGTTTTCCCTCAGGATTACAAAACCGCTTGAAAAACTGACGGAATCAGCGAAGCGGCTGTCAAAGGGTCAGTTTGATAGAGAAATTGAAGCTGATTCAAAGGATGAGACAGCCATTTTAGCAGGAACGTTTGAACAGATGCGGATCAATATTAATAATCTTTTTATTGAGACGAAGCAAAAAGCAAGACTGGAAGCTGAACTGCAGGAAAGTAAGTATTTACTGAAAGAAAGTCAGCTGCTCAGCCTGCAAAGTCAGATTAATCCGCATTTTTTATTCAATACGCTGAACACATTATCTAAAAAAGCTTATATTGAGGGGTCAGAGGAAACGAGTGATCTGTTAGTCAGCATCGCAGATCTGATGCGCTATAACCTGAGACATATGGATAAGCCGACTGCCCTTCATGAAGAGCTTCATGTGCTGAAGCAGTATATCCAGATTCAAAAAGCAAGATATACAGACCGCCTGACTTTTATCACTGAGATTGATGAATCGTGTCTCGGTATTCAGATCCCGGGCATGACCCTGCAGCCGATTGTAGAAAATGCGATTATTCATGCCGTCGAGCCGAGTGAAGACGGGGGCACAATCCTGTTTCGGGTCAGACAGGCACTGAACCATGTTGTGATAGAAGTTGAAGACAACGGGCCAGGCATGACAGAAGAAAAAATAGAGATGCTTAAAGATGCGCGCGCAGTCACCAGTGAAAAAGGAACCGGTATTGGTTTTAAAAATGTGGTTCAACGGCTGAAACTGTTTAACGCGAGTGATGAGGTTGTGGATATTCAGAGTAAGATCGGCCATGGCACGAAGATATCCCTGTATATTTTAAAGGAAAGGAGCGATATGACGTATGATCAAAGTTCTCATAGTGGATGACGAGCAGATGGAACGCGACGGGCTTGAGATGATTTTAAACAGGCATTTTGAGCTTGAGATCAGTCAGGCGCGCAACGGACGGATTGCGATTGACATGTGTGAGCAGCTGAAACCAGATCTCATTTTTATGGATATACAAATGCCCGGTATTTCAGGGCTTGAAGCCATTGAGCAGCTGCACCAGGCCTATCCGGATACAACGTTCATCCTGGTAACTGCTTTTGCAAAATTTGAATATGCCCAGCAGGCGATGAAGCTCGGCGTGCACGACTATATCGTGAAGCCGAGTAAAGTAAGTGAGATCGTGAAAATTGTTGAAGGCGCACTGGATAAAATCTGTGCTGAGAAAAAATCTTCAGAAGAAAGTAAGCGCTATCAGAGTACGATTGAAAAAGCGATGGCCGTCTTTGAGACAGATGTCGTGACGCAGCTGCTGTTCGATCATGTCCATGAAGTTCACTTGAATCAGCTTGTCGACCTGCTCCACATTCCGATTACACAGGATAAGTTTGTGATGAACCTGCTGATACCTGAAGAAGCAAAAGGTTCTTACTCTGCAGTAAAAGAAGTGGTCAGAAGTACCGGCAGCGGCTGGACAGGGGCAATGAATGGCAGACAGGTGCCGATCATTGTTTTCCGTAACAGCGGGGAATCGTTCCGTCACCAAGCCATTACGATGGCAAAACGCATTCTCTCACTCAAAAAACCTGATCAGGACATATGGTTTGTTGGGATTGGTGATGTTTACGAACCGATCGAGCGGATCAAACAATCTTATCAGGAGTCATTGATTGCCACCAGAAACTATCATCAGCCGGTTAAATATCAGTTTTATTCAGATATGCCTGCACTAACGCTCGATTTCTATTCTCAGTCTTATAAAGCGTATGAGCAAAAATTCGATGAGCTTCTGCGTCAGGAAGAGTGGCATCTTTTAACAGAAGAAGTGAACGAAAGTATAGATCAGTATGAGCGGGAAAACAGAGATATTATCCAGACACAAAAACAGATAGCGGAAATTCTCTGGCTGATCTCTTCCATTTTGTCTGATATGGGGGTTGAAGTTGACATGCCTGTCTATTCTGTTCAGGTCACCGGCTATAAACAGCTGAGAGCGGAAACCAGCTATATGATCGACCGGATGAAGTATGCCCACCAGGCACACAGCCAGAATACTGATGGCGATATGATCGAACAGATCAAGCATTACATTATTGAACATGCCCATGAAGATCTGTCCCTTGAAATTATCAGTAAAGAAGCGGGGTTAAGCCCGATCTATGTCAGTAAACTGTTCAAAGAAAAGCTCGGCATCAACTATATCAGCTTTCTGACTGAATGCCGTCTGGAAAAAGCAAAAAAATTAATGAGAGATTCTGAGAAGAGCATGAAGGAGATTGCGATTGAAATCGGCTATCATGATCCGAATTATTTCAGCAAAGTTTTCAAAAAAGCCTATCACCTCTCTCCTACTGCCTACCGGAGTAAAACAGTCACGTGATTATTTATCAGAAAAGGACTGTATGCACATGAATAAACGATTCACACTGTTATCAGCCTGGGTGATGACGATTCTTCTGATCGCCTGTACCCCTGATGAACAGATCAAAGAAGTCGCACTGCCTCCTGAAGCTGAATCAAAAAGCCTGGAGGATATTAAAATCGGTTTCTCAATGGATACACTTCAGGAAGACCGCTGGTTCAAGGATCGCGAGCTTTTTGTAGAGGCTGCAGAAAAAGCCGGAGTTGAAGTAGAGGTCACTGTGGCAAATGGAGATGACGTCAAACAGGTCTGGCAGACAGAAAAGATGATCAGTGAAGGAATTGATGTGCTGGTGGTCGTCCCCCACAATGCAGAATCGATGGCTGCGATTGTAGAAAGAGCCCATGATGCGGGAATTAAAGTGTTATCGTATGACCGCCTTGTGAGAAACGCAGAAGTGGACTTATATTTATCCTACGATAATGAACAGGTCGGTATACTGCAGGCAACTGTGATGACGGAGCTTGTACCAGAAGGGAATTACGTCTACCTGGGCGGAGCGGAGACTGATTACAATGCACACCTGATGAAGCAGGGAGTCTTTAAAGTACTGAAGCCGTACATTGACAAGGGAGATATCACTGTCGTATTCAATCAGTGGACGAAAGACTGGGTACCTGAAGTGGCAAAAGCAAATATGGAAACGGCACTTGAAGTGAATCATCAGCAAATCGATGCAGTCATTGCAGGAAATGATGCGACTGCAGGAGCTGCAATCGAAGCACTTGCCGCATATGACCTCGCAGGCAGCATCCCCGTCGCCGGACAGGATGCGGACCTTGCTGGCGTTCAGCGGATCGTCAACGGGACCCAGAACCTGACAATGTATAAAAGTATTGATGACTTGTCCGAACGCGCTGTGGAACTCGCAATCAAGCTTGCACTGAACGAGGAGATTCAGGAAGACCGGACAATCAATAATGGGAAGATCAATGTCCCTTCTATCCTTTTGCCTCCGGTTCCTGTAGACCGGACAAATATCAAAGAAACAGTGATTGCAGACGGATTTCATCAGAAAAAAGACATCTATCAATAAGATCGACCAGGAGAACTGCGGCCAGAATGGGCTGCAGTTTTTTTGCATATATTTATCTCAATATTAAAAAAATACAGCATGATGATAATTTACTACTAGAAGAAAGCGTTTTCAATCAAATTTCCGATGCTATATTTACCATGTACCGAACAAACATTTTGAAAGGGGTCTTACAAACAATGGGGAAAAAATCAAAAGCATTTGGTTTACTTTCAGCTGCAGTCTTAACATTTGGTCTTGCAGGATGTGGAAGTGATGGGGGTTCAGGCGACGGAAGCGGCCTTGACGTAGGAATCGTATTACCGACAAAGGATGAACCGAGATGGGTTCAGGATGAAACAAGATTCCAGGATGCATTGTCAGACTCTGATTATACAACTGAAATTTTATTCAGCCAGGGATCTTCAGCGAAGGAAAAAGAAAACGTTGAAACATTGATCAGTAAAGGAATGGATGTCCTTATTATCGCTCCGCATGACGGCACAGCTGCTGGATCTGCTGTTGAAGCCGCTCAGGAGGAAGGCATCACAGTGATCTCATATGACCGTCTGATTACAGACACAGAAGCTGTAGACTACTATGTTACGTTCGACAGCATGGCTGTTGGTGAAGCACAGGGTCAATATTTAATTGATCAGGCTGAAGGTTCAGGCATTCCACTATACCTTTATGCAGGAGCTGCATCAGATAACAATGCATTCCTATTCTTTGAAGGCGCATGGAAAGTGCTGCAGCCAAAAATTGCTGACGGCACATTCGTAATCGCTAACTCAAGTGAAGCTGAAGCTTTAAAGGATAAGGCAGAATTAAGCCGTGACGAGCTTGGAAGCATTCTTGGCCAGGTAACAACAAACTGGGATCCAAGTGAAGCGAAAAACAAAGCAGAAACGCACCTGACTTCTGCAGGCGCTGATATGAAAGGTGACGTATCAATCCTTGCACCAAATGATGGAACTGCCCGTTCAATCGCAGACGTATTCGCTTCTGATGGCGCAATTACAGATTATACAATTACAGGACAGGACGCTGAAAAAGCATCGATCCAATATATCATTGACGGAAAACAATCTATGACAGTATTCAAAGATGTACGTACACTCGTTGAAGATGCAATGGGTATGGCAGTAGACGTACTTGACGGCAATACACCGGAAACAACAGCTACTTATGATAACAACAGCATTGAAGTAGATGCAAAACAAACAGACGTGATCGTGGTTGACCAGGAAAATGTTGAAGAGGAACTAATCGATTCAGGCTACTATGAAGCAAGTGAGTTTGAAGGATTAGAATAACGTAACCATCAGAGTAATCGTGCCGGCTTACCTCCCCTGTCACGATTACTCTATGTTTTACAATTAAGCCAGGTGCTTAGGAGGCATGAAAATGAGCGAACCAATTCTGGAAATGAGAGGCATATCCAAAGAATTCACCGGTGTAAAAGCACTCTCCAACGTTAATTTTAAAGTTGATCAAGGAGAAATTCACTGTCTGGTAGGTGAAAATGGTGCAGGTAAATCCACACTGATGAAGGTACTGAGCGGCGTATATCCATACGGCGAGTACTCAGGCGATATTTATTTTGATGGTCAGGTCCAGCAGTTTAACAAAATCAGCGACAGCGTTGACCGTGGGATCGTGATTATCTACCAGGAACTCGCCCTGTTCCCTGACCTCTCTATCTATGAAAATATTTTTATCGGTAATGAATTGCAGCGAAAAGGCGTGCTCGACTGGAATGAAGCAGTTGTCCGCTCTAAAGAATTGCTGAATAAAGTAAACCTTCATATTAATCCTGAAACATTAATTAAAGAAATTGGCGTTGGAAAACAGCAGCTTGTTGAAATCGCAAAAGCACTGAGTAAGAAAGTAAAACTGCTGATCCTTGATGAACCTACAGCAGCTCTTAATGATAAAGATAGTGAAAACTTACTGAAATTATTAAGGGAATTGAAAAAACAGGGAATTACTTCAATTATGATTTCTCATAAGCTGAATGAAGTAATCTCAATTGCAGATAAAGCGACCGTCCTCCGGGATGGGCAGACAATTTGTACGCTTGATGCAGCAAAAGGTGAAGTAACAGAGGCTGCGATTATTAAAAACATGGTCGGCCGTGAAATTGAAGATATTTATCCTAAAAGAAATCATCCTGTTTCTCCGGACAGACTGCTTGAACTTAAGAACTGGACTGCCTATGATCCGAAACTCGGAAGAAATGTTGCAGAAGATGTAAATATTCATGTCAACTACGGAGAAATCGTCGGTATTTCCGGCCTGATGGGTGCCGGAAGAACAGAGCTTGCTTTAAGTATTTTCGGAAACTCAAAGAAATATAAACTCTCCGGGGACCTGTTAGTCGACGGAAACCAGATCCAGTTTAAGCATACGAGTGATGCCATCAAATCCGGTATTGCTTATGTAACCGAAGACCGTAAAGGAGACGGGCTGTTTTTACTTCAGGATATTAAAAACAATATATCGATCTCGAATTTAAAGAACCTGTCAGATTATGGTGTTGTCAATGACAACGAAGAGATTAAAACAGCAGAAGAATACCGACAATCGCTTGGAATTAAAACACCATCAATAGAACAAAAGGTCGGGAATCTGAGCGGCGGGAACCAGCAGAAGGTATCTATCGGAAAATGGCTGTTTGTCGGACCAAAGCTGCTGATTCTTGATGAGCCTACCAGAGGAATTGATGTTGGTGCCAAGCTTGAGATCTATACAGTGATGAATAAGCTGATCGAAAGCGGCATGAGTATTATCATGATTTCTTCTGAGCTGGGGGAAGTGCTTGGGATGAGCGACCGTGTGTATGTGATGGCAAAAGGTGAAATTAAAGGTGAACTGTCTTCAGAAGAAGCAACCCAGGAAAAAATCATGGGACTTGCCACGCTATAGGAGTGAAAAACGATGAATCTATTTAAAGAAGCAAAAGGATTATTAAAGCATAATATTCGTGATTACGGAATGTATATCGCGCTGCTTGTGATTATGCTGATCTTTACGATTTTAACAGACGGCTTATTTATGTCTTCAAGAAATATCAGTAATCTGATTGACTCCTCCGGCTATATCGCAGTACTCGCGGTCGGTGTCATGCTTGTCATTGTCATCAGACATATCGACTTGTCAATCGGGTTTCTTGCAGGATTTCTTGGCGCAATCGCCGCAATTTTGTTAGTTCAATATGATATGCCAGTGTTTCTGGTGATTCCAATTATCCTGGTGCTCGGTATGTTTGCAGGTTCAATCACAGGCTTCCTGGTTGCAAAAGTAGGAATTCCTGCATTCGTAGCAACACTGGCCGGCTGGCTGATTTACCGCGGAGCATTATTACAGGCAACTGAAAAGTCCGGAACGATTAACGTAGATAATGAGGCGTTCAATGCAATCGGAAACGGCTATATCCCTTCAATTGCAGAAGTTGGCGGGCTCCACCTGCTCTCTCTTTTAATCGGAGCAGTCTTTATTCTTTACTATATCTACTCTACAATCAAAAACCGGAATAATAAGATCAGATATAATTTCGACGTTGTCTCTAAGCCACTTTTCATTATCCAGCTTGTTCTTGTCTCTGCACTAATCGGCTACATCACCTGGATTCTTGCAGGTTACAATGGCTTCTCATGGACAATGATCATTATTCTAATCGTACTGATTGTCTATCACTTCATCACGACAAAAACAGTACTCGGCCGCCATATCTATGCGGTCGGAAGCAACCCTGAAGCCGCTCACCTGTCAGGGATTAACGTGAGTAAAATCACATTTATCGTATTCGGTTCAATGGGTATGCTGTCTGCACTCTCAGGGATTCTCTTCACCTCAAGACTGCAATCCGCGACCACAACAGCCGGAACTTTATTCGAGCTTGATGCTATCGCAGCAGCCTTCGTTGGCGGCGTGTCAGCAGCAGGCGGTGTCGGTAAAGTAACAGGCGCTGTGATCGGAGCAGTTGTTATGGCCACTCTCGTAAACGGTATGAACCTGCTCGGCGTCGGCATCGCATCACAATACATGATCCGCGGAGGCGTACTTGCCCTTGCAGTTATTTTTGATGTCATGACGAGAAAACAGAGAGCTTAAAAGAAAAATCCACCTGATGAGGGTGGATTTTTTGCTGCTTTTTTTGGGGACGGAGTTGGCACTACGAGGTCAGACATCGTAGTGCCAACTCCGTCCCCAACTCTTGAATTGACATTCTCTTCAAAACACTGTAAATTACTAAATGTACGAACAATTTTATTAATAAAATAAAAAATCATTCGCTTTTAGGAGTGTTTCATATGGATAATGTATTTGATTACGAGGATATTCAATTAATTCCCGCAAAATGTGTCGTGAATAGCCGTTCTGAGTGTGATACGTCAGTAAAGTTTGGTCAGCATACATTCAAATTGCCGGTGGTCCCTGCCAATATGCAGACGATCATTGATGAGAAAATCGCTGTTCATTTAGCTGAAAACGGTTACTTCTATATCATGCACCGCTTCGAACCGGAAACGCGTATTGCGTTTATCAGGGATATGGAGGCAAAGGGTCTGGTTACATCCATTAGTGTAGGCGTTAAGACAGAAGAGTATGGATTCATTGAAGAGCTGGCTTCTGCTAGCCTGGTACCCGACTATATCACAATTGATATCGCGCACGGTCATTCCAACGCAGTAATAGACATGATCAGGCATATTAAGAAGCATCTGCCTGAGAGCTTCGTCATCGCCGGAAATGTCGGCACACCGGAAGCAGTCAGAGAGCTTGAAAATGCCGGCGCTGACGCAACGAAAGTCGGCATCGGACCTGGTAAAGTGTGTATCACAAAAATTAAAACCGGCTTCGGCACTGGCGGCTGGCAATTAGCAGCACTTCGCTGGTGTGCAAAAGCTGCAACTAAGCCTATCATCGCTGACGGCGGCATCCGGACGCATGGCGATATCGCCAAATCAGTCCGCTTCGGTGCATCAATGGTCATGATCGGCTCGCTCTTTGCAGGTCACGAGGAGTCACCTGGTGAAACGACTGAAGTTGATGGAAAGCGCGTTAAGGAATACTTCGGCTCAGCCTCAGAATTCCAAAAAGGGGAAAAGAAAAACGTCGAGGGTAAGAAAATGTTCGTCGAGCATAAAGGTTCCCTTCAGGACACGCTGACTGAAATGGAACAGGATCTGCAGTCATCGATTTCATACGCGGGTGGTAAAACGCTTGAATCGATTAAGCATGTGGATTATGTTGTGGTGAAAAATTCGATTTTTAATGGGGATAAGGTTTATTGAGTTTGGGTGGTTTTAGTTCAGAAGATTTCGGGTGATATTCAGTAGATTATAGAGGGTGTTCCGAAAATTATCCCTCGTGTTCAGGAGATTACACCAGTGGTTCAGAACGAATCAGCTGGCAATCCTGAAAAAGTGTCATTTGACCTACCCTACCTATAAGCAAAAAGCGGCTGGCGCACATCGCCAGCCGCTTTTTGCAGGGACAAATTCATCTCCGTCCCCTTCATGACACTTTAACCTCCGTCCCCAACATGCACACGCGCCTCCACAACACCAAGCTTCCCCCGCAACCTCGCAGGCGAATCAGTAAACACACCATCCACAAACTGAAGCGAGATCCCTTTCAGATCTTCAGGTTCATTCACGGTATAAAGCCGAATCGGCAGCCCTGCTGCTTCTGCACGTAACGATTCTGCTGTGTGCATGAATCCCGGCCGCGCATGGATGGCATCGGCGCCAAGGTGCCGTGCGCACTTGACGACACCATCTATGTTGTCCCATACAAGTACAGCAATAGAAACAGAACTGCTGATATCACGCACACGTCTTAAGGTTTCCAGGTTAAAAGAGGAGAGAACAACCCGATCTGCCAATTCGTGACGCCTCACCGCATCAATGACAACCTGCTCAATTCCCGGGTATGGCTCACGGTCCGTTTTCAGTTCGATATTCAGCTTCAATTCTGTACCGCCAATCCACTTCAGCACTTCTTCTAAAAGCGGAATTGTTTCTCCGGCGCATGCCTGGTTGTACCAGCTGCCGGCATCAAGCTGTTTGAGCTCAAGTACCGTCATATCCTTTACAGCGCCTGTCCCGTTTGTCGTACGGTCTACGGTTTCATCGTGTATGACGACGGCTTCTCCGTCCTTTGACAGCTGTACATCAATTTCAATCCCGTCTGCTTTTTCGCGCAGGGCCTGTCTGAAAGCGGCCATGGTGTTTTCAGGACACATCGTACTTGCGCCTCGGTGTGCATAAAAGGTTGTCATATTTGCGCCTCCTTCTGTTCAGTTACCGTTTTTGGCTGCATCCACTTCAAGTGCCCGGTTTGTTTCTTCTGCCGCCTGATCAAGTGCTTCCTGCGGGTCTGCTCCCTGATACAAGCTTTCCATTGCATTGACTACACGCTGTCTTGCTTCAGGGAATACTGAAATGAGCGCGCCGCCTGTTGCTGCGTTTGCCTGCGTTTCTTTCAGCTGATCAACCGTTACTTTCAGCTGTGGATATTCTGCCCACTGATCGACAACAACCTGCTCATCGTATGCTGCCGGGTTAATCGCAAAGTAGCCTGTATCCACGTGCCACTGTGCCTGTGCTTCAGCTGATGATGCGTACTTCATGAACTCCCATGCACCCTGCTTCTGTTCAGCTTCGATATCATCTGCCATCCAAAGTGATGCACCGCCGATGATCACACCGTTACGCTCTGCGTCATCCGGTACTGGCAGATAGCCAACGCCTACTTCAAACGGCGCGTTATCAATCATTCCTTTTACACCTGCAGATGAATCAAGAATCATCGCTGTCGCACCTGACTGGAACGCTGCACGCATATCATCCCAGTTTTGACCTGAATTATAGAACGTCCCTTCATCATGCATATCCTTGATCAGGTTGAATACATTCAGGCCCTCTTCTCCGTTAAATACAGCTTCCGTTGCCTGACCTTCACGTCCATTTTCAGCGTCAACGAACAATCCGCCCTGCGCTGCCACAAGCTCTTCAAAGAACCAGCCATAGTTTAAAATAGAGAAGCCTTTCTGTTCACCTTCAGTCAGTGCCGTTGCAGCTTCTTTCAGCTCACTGTACGTCATTGGTGACTTTTCAGGGTCAAGGCCAGCTGCTTCAAATGCGTCCTTGTTATAAATCAGCACAGGCGTTGACGAGTTAAATGGCATTGAATACTGAACGCCGTCCACGCTGTAGTAATTTGTGATATTTTCTTCCCAAATTGACGTATCAAAGCCTTCTTCATCAATAAAGTCCTGAACCGGCTGGATATGTCCTGAGTCGATCATGAATTTTGTTCCGACTTCAAATACCTGCATCATAGCAGGCGATTCATCTGTTCCTGCCACTGTGTTCAGCTTTGTCAGCGCCTCTTCGTATGTACCCTGGAAGACAGGCTCAACTTCATATTCCTCCTGTGATGCGTTGAAATCATCCACTAATGTATTCAGTGCTGTCTCAAGCTCACCGCTCATCGCATGCCAGAACACCACTTCAGTCTTACCTGTATCCTCAGCCGGTGCAGCTGTTGCATCAGTTGTCTGTACTGCCTCTTCTGTTTCACTTGAACATGCCGCCAAAAGTAGTGCCATTGCTGTTGAACCGATCCAAAGCTTTTTCATTGATTGTTTCCTCCTTATTTTAGCGCCCCTTGTGTGAGGCCTTCCTGAAGTCGTTTTTGTCCTGCAAATAATAGAATCAATGTCGGTAAAATCACCATGACTACACCAGCCATCACAACACCCCAATCACTTGCAATCTCCTGGGTCTGCATCTGCTTTAAGCCGATCTGAACGGTGCGGTTTGCTTCATTATTGGTGACAAGAAGCGGCCATAAATACATATTCCATGCCGTTAAAAAGCTGTAAATCGCAAGCGTCGTCATCGTTGTTTTCACAACCGGCAGCACCACGCCGGTAAAAAAGCGCAGCTTGCTGATGCCTGCAATCTGTGAGGCTTCATACAATTCTTTTGGAATCGTCTTGAACTGCTGGCGTAATAAAAACGTGCCAAATGCCATGGCGAAAAACGGAATCGTCAGCCCTGCATAGCTGTTTAGCCAGCCAAGCGACTGCACGGTCTGGAAGTTCGGCACCATCGTCGCTTCCCACGGAATCATCATCGTAGAAATAAACAAATAGAAAATCCACTCACGTCCCTTGAACTCAACGAACACAAACGCAAACGCCGCCAGACTGCAAAGCACCAGCTGTCCGGCCATGATCAGCACAGACACCATTAGACTGTTCCACAAATAAGTGAGGAGCGGCACCCGATCAAATGCAGACACAAAGTTTGCAAGAGAAAAAGTTTCCGGCCACAGTGAGCCCTGCAGTACTTCTCCACCCTGCATAAAGCTTATGAGAAAGGCGTAAAGAATCGGGAACACCATCACAAGTCCTGAGACGGTGAGCGTCATATAAAGTAAAACCTTTTTTCCCATGCTCACTGATAGTGCACCTTCCTTTCACCGATTTTGAACTGAAGCACTGTTACGACCAGCACCGCCACAAACAGCAGTACTGCCTGCGCACTCGCGGAACCAACGTTATAGTTGATAAAAGCGTCCTTATAAATGGAATATACAATCACGTTTGTGGACTCCATCGGCCCGCCTTTTGTTAACAGATCGATCTGGCCGAACGTCTGAAACGCATTGATCAAAGAGACCGTTGTCACGAAAAAGAGCGTTGGTGACAGCATCGGCAGTGTAATTTTACGCAGCTTATATGACTCGCTTACACCTGCAATCCGTGCACTTTCATATAAAGATTGATCAATGTTCTGTAAGCCGCCAAGGAGAATCAGAAAAGCAAAGCCGGTATTCATCCAGATCGTTGCAATCGAAACCGATAGTAGCGCGTACTGCGGATCCAGCAGCCACTGCACCCCTGGAATATTCAGCGCAGCCAATATACGGTTGAATAATCCAATTGATGGATTAAACAGAAACATCCAGATCACAGAAGATGCTGCTACACTCATCCCCATCGTCGCAGAAAACATCGTGCGGAAAAGGCCGATACCTCTCAACTTCTGATTCGCTAAAATCGCAAGTGCAGTCGCAAGCACAATCCCTGCAGGCACTGTATAAAGTACAAATAGCGCAGTTGCCTTTGCACTGATCTGAAAACTCGTGGACTGAAACAGATTCAGGAAGTTCTCCCAGCCGACAAAGACAATCGGCACACCCTGCGAATCGGTTAAAAACAAACTCAAGTACACAGTCCTGACCATCGGATAGAAGAGAAAAACCCCAAACAGCAGCAGCGAAGGCAGCAGAAACAGCATGCCGGTTGCCCAGTTGGACCAGGCACGCTTCCGTTCCACATGACGGTCTGCAAGTTCATGCTGAATCGTCGTCATGATGATACCTTCTTTGCATCCGGCACCGGTTCACACACAATGCGCTCACCCTTTTCAGCTGAAAATAACGCCAGGTGACGATCATCTACGCAGATCCGGATCTGTTCTCCAGGCTGAACGCTGCTCTGACCCGGCCATTTTGCAATCCACTGCGTAGCCTCTCCAAAATCGAAAGTAACAAGCGTTTCAGTTCCCAGCACCTCTACATTTGCGACCTGAACTAAAAACCCAGGCTCACTATCCTTCGCAAGCGAGATATGCTCCGGCCTCACGCCAAGCGTCACGCGTCCTGAACCGATCTTCTGCTTCATAGCTGCAGTCACCGGCGTCATCCAGTGACCATCAGCAACCAGTACAGAATCCTTCATCTCAGCATCAATCAGATTCATTGGTGGCGACCCTATAAACGAGGCCACAAATGTATTCGCCGGATTGTTATACACATCAAGCGGCCGTCCGATCTGCTGCACGTCCCCGTCAGATAAAATCATCATCCGGTCTGCCATCGTCATGGCTTCTGTCTGATCATGTGTCACATAAATCATTGTCAGGCCAAGCTTTCGCTGCAGCTGACGGATTTCAGAGCGCATTTTCGCGCGCAGCTTGGCATCCAGATTGGAAAGCGGCTCATCCATCAGACAAAGCGGTGCCTGCGTGACCACTGCTCGTGCTAACGCCACCCGCTGACGCTGACCACCTGAGAGCTCGCGCGGCTTCCGCTTCATATAATCTGTGAGTCCGAGCATTTCACATACTTCTTTGCAGCGTTCTTTTTGCTCTCTTTTCGAAACCTTTTTCACATGTAAGCCAAATGTGATATTCTGTTCGACTGTTAAATGAGGGTACAGCGCATAGTTCTGAAACACCATCGACAGATCGCGTTCGCTCGGGCTCAAAGCGTTTGCCCGCTTCCCATCTAACGCAAGTTCGCCCGACGTGATCGATTCGAGTCCCGCGATCATGCGGAGCATCGTACTTTTCCCGCACCCTGAAGGTCCGACCAGCACAAAAAATTCACCCGGCTCGACCATGACGTCAATTGCTTTTAGCACGTCCTGTTTTCCGTCATAGGATTTCGTAATCCCTTTTAACTCAACTTTTCTCACTGAACCACCTCCACAAGCGGCTTCCAAAGATGCGTCCTTCCTGTAGAAACAGCTGTCGCACCACGCTCAATCGCCTTCTCCATCTGTCTGCGGTTCTGGATCAGGCCGCCTGTAATAATTGGAATATCTGTTTTCTTTTTTACATGATCAATCAGATGTGGCACCACACCAGGCATCAGCTCCAGAAAATCAGGCTGTACCTGCTCCGCACTCTCAAGTCCGTTCTTTAAAGCATCTGAATCGATTAAAAACAGACGCTGAATCACAATTAATCCTTCTTTTTTTGCAGCCGTCACAAGCGATGACTTCGTTGTCACAATCCCGGTCGGCTGCACATGCCGCGCAATAAACTTTAACCCTTCACGGTCATAGCTGATCCCCGGAATCTTCTCAATATGTAAAAACACATCACGGTCATGTGACTTCAGAAAATCCACATACCGCTTGATCACCGTAAGATTTCCAAGCAGTAAAAAGGCCGCCTTAATGTCTGTCTGAACAAATTCTTCAAGCTGTCTCGGCTCTTTGATTGACGCAATCACCCGGGACTCTTTCACTCTATCTAAAAACAAAACGCTCACTCCTTTTCCCCGGTACAAGTACATAAAAAAATCCACGAAAATATAAAGAGGCCTATCTGTCTCTCGTTTTCGCGGTTCTCATCAGTCATACCGGACTGCTATTCACTTGTCTTTCACAGCTATGATGTTACAGATGGAATGTTAAGGAAGTTTGAATGAATTGTGAGCGGATTGATAAGGTTTTGTTAACTGCGTGGTTTGTGGTTTATGAAATTCAAGGTGGGGTTCAGGAGATAACTGCTGGTGTTCATGAAGTAACATGAGAGGTTCAGAAGAAAATGACGAAGGTTCAAAACTAGTCAGGTACCGTTCCGGAAAAAGTGTAATTTGACCTAGACCAAATCCCCAAAGAAGCCCCTGGCCAGATCACTGACCAGGGGCTTAACACTCGGCACACGCGGGACGGAGTTTGCCGATTCATTTTTAGCAATGTTCCAAAACGACGCACTCAACACCGTACCCGTCGCACGAGGATTTTCACATATTAAGCAGTGCGCACGTTAAAGCTCACATCAATATTTCCACGCGTCGCATTAGAATAAGGGCATACCTGATGACCTTCTTCAACCAGCTGGCGCGCTGTTTCTTCATCTACACCTTTGATCAGGACATCCATTTCAACTGATAATGCATAGCCTGCATCACCTTTGTTCAGTGAAACATCAGCTTTAATTTCAGAGCCATCATGCTTGATGCCTTTTTGCATCGCCACGATATTCATTGCTGAATCGAAGCATGCAGCATAGCCTGCTGCGAACAGTTCTTCAGGGTTACTTTTACCTGCAGTGTCTGCGCCTGGCATTGGCATTGCAAGTCCAAGATCGAATGAGCCGCTTTCTGCTGTTACGCGTCCTTCACGTCCGCCTACTGCTGTTGCTGTTGAAGTGAATAGCTTTTTCATGAATGATTCCTCCTGTTAAATGTGGTATATTTAAGTTGTGTACAATTTAATTTTATACAATTTAAATAATATTGCAACTAATATGATTCTCTCAGGAGGAGATTTTTATGAATCCTTTACATCTATCCAATCAGTTATGCTTTCCCTTTTATGCGATTTCTAAAGAAATTATTAAGCGTTATCGGCCTTTTTTAGCGCCGCTGAATCTGACTTACCCGCAATACCTGGTCATGCTTGTACTGTGGGAAGAAGATCTGGTTACATTAAAATCAATTGGCGGACGGCTTCAGCTTGATTCCGGCACGCTGACACCGCTGGTTAAAAAACTGATTCAAACCGGTTATATAGAAAAAACACGGAACACTGAAGATGAACGCCAGCTTGTGATCAGGCTGACTGAGCGCGGAAGAAACCTTGAAGAAGAAGCAAAAGAGATCCCGGCCCGAATTAATGAAGTGCTTGGGCTGAATAAAGAAGAGTACAATAAATATAAAGACATGCTTGATGAATTGGCGGGTAAACTGGAAATTAAGCGTGAGGATGGGTATTGCTGAGTCGTGTGAAGGTGAAGTTCGTGGTAAAACGGCGGATGTTCGCCACTCACAGGCTAAAGTTCGAAGGAAAACCCGGACAGTTCGCTACTTATCGCCTCAACTTCGCCATATCGTGTAAAAAGACCTATACCACCAACCAATAAAACCGCCCGCTGAACAATCATCAGCCGGCGGTTTTATTTATTTGCTCCACTGTCCACTTTTTAAAGTCCGCGGCAGTGAGCGGTTTAGAAAAGTAATACCCCTGAATGGTCAGATCAGCAGACAATGTATGAAGAAAATCAATCTGCTCCTGCGCTTCAACACCCTCGATGATGATTGCGAGTTTGAGAGATGCACACAGGTCGACTATTGCACTCAACAGACCGGCATCTTTTAGTGAAGTTGGTACTTCATCGATAAATGATTTATCGATTTTAATCGTATTAACCGGCAGTTTTCTCAGATAGGATAGGGATGACAGCCCTGTTCCAAAATCATCGAGAGCAACGGATAAACCGAGCTTTCTGTAATCACTGACGGCTGCAATCGCGTTATCGATGTCGTGGATTACGCTCGTTTCAGTGATTTCGAGCTCCAGCATGGCAGGGTCAATTCCGTGTGCTGCAAGCTGAGCTTTGATTACGTTCATCAGCTTCGGGGAAGTCAGATAGATTCCCGGTATATTAATAGAAATGGGTCCAAAATTATTATGGTTTCCTGACCAGGAGGCGATTTGTGCGCATACCTGCTGTACAATCCAATCCGTGAGATCACACACTTTTTCATGTTTTTCGAGCAGCGGGATAAAAACTGCCGGTGAAATAAAGCCATGTACAGGGTGCTTCCAACGGATGAGCGCCTCTGCCCCATTTACACGAAGCGTTTTCGCGCATATTTTCGGCTGATACACAACATACAGCTGGCCTTCTGCCTTCGCTTGTTCGAGCTCGGCGATGATCTGACTTTCAAAGCTGTATGTGTGAATCAAACTGTCGTATTCGATCACTTCATTTCTACCTTGAACGGAAGGGTGTTCTAAGACGGCAATCGCGTTGGAAAACAGTTCCCAGCCGTTTTTCTTTTCAATATAGGAAAACGCAGCAGTCATTTCGACTATAACTGACTGGCTGACAATCTCAAGCGGCTTTGACAATTCATTTAAAACACGCTGCATTGCTGATTTCGCTCTGCTGACAGACTGCTCTTTCAGATTGAGCACAGCAAACCGGTTTTCCTCAAGCCTGTAGATGCGGGTATGCGCAGGTGCGTTCTTTTGAATCACATGCCCAATTTCAGCGACCAGCTGATCACCAAAACCGAACCCCTGGCCGTTGGTAAAAGCTGCGAGGTTCCTGAGATGGAGGACTGTCAGACTGCCTGCAGTCAGCTGCTGGTTGATATCTTTCTCAAATTGCCGCTGATTCGGAAAAAGTGTCAGGGAATCAAAGTGACTCATCCGATGATCCACATAACGGTCAAGCACACTGGTGAGTCCCGATATCAGAAGAATTAAAAGCATTCCGGCTGCCACGAATCCAACAAGACCCATATCCATTTCATGCGCATGCATATGGTACTCGACCGGTTCGTCTGTATAAAAAACGACCGCTGCCATTCCGATATAATGCATACTCGAAATCGCGCCGCCCATCAGTATGGCTGTGACAATTTTGATCAGCAGGTTCCCCATAAAACGCTGAAGATTTGAAAAAACGTAGAGCGCAACGTATGATACAGCAACAGCCACAAGGATAGAGGCAATAAACATCCACGTTTTATAATAATAGTCAACACTCATGACCATAGCTGCCATCCCGATATAATGCATAGCTGAAATACCAAACCCCATAATCAGCCCGGCTGAGAGAATCGGATATAATGACTTTCTTGGCCGATTCGCAAAATAAAAAGCCAAATAGGATGCTAAAATAGCAGGCACCATTGAAATAAACGTCCATTTTGTATCATAAGACATCTCAACCGGTATCATAAATGCACTCATGCCGATAAAATGCATCGACCAGATCCCAAGCCCCATCGCAAATGAAGCCAGTACCAGCCAGAAATTCTTATGAAAAAAACTATTCTGCTGCATCCGCTGATTCATCGACAGCGCCACATAAGCAGACACACAGGCAATTACGACAGATAAGACCACAAACCCATACGAAAATTCACCATCCACAACAGTAATCGAATCTAACCCATCCGTTGAGAACATACCCTCTGTGCCTCTTTTCTCTATTTATCTACAGCTTTTAAGCTGATATCTATGTAACACTTATTATAAAATATTTATGTATTTATATCTATGTGGAAATGCGTTTTTTGGGTATTTAGTATGTAAAACGTAAAGACGGAGGTTAAAGTGTCATCTCATGACACTTTAACCTCCGTCCCCTTAGTGCATAGTGCACACAACTCTTTAATTCGTCACAACTCTCAGCCCGACAACAGCTACAACAATAAGCGTCAGAAAGAAAATACGCTTACGGTCTGCAGGATCGCCGTAGAAAATCATTCCCACAACCACACCGCCGATTGTGCCCATCCCTGTCCAGACTGCGTATGCGACGCCGAGTGGAATGGTGGTCATCGCAAATGACAAGAGGTTCAGACTGGCAACGAATCCGCCGATCAGGAAGACAAATCCGCTCAGCTTTTTGCCTGATGAGATCCGCTGCATCCCATTAACACCTAATACTTCACAGAATCCCGCGATAATTAATGCAACCCAGCTCATGACTGCTGCACCTCCTTCTCTTTTTCATCCGTGACAAACTTCAATCCGACTACACCGACCAGGAGGATAATCACAAAGAAAATCACGCCTGCACTGACGCCGGCGTCAAAAAAGATCATATCTACTATTACTGTTCCAAGTGTGCCAAGTCCGACAAACACTGCATATACAGTAGCTGTAGGAAGCTTGGTTGAAGCCTTCAGTAACCCTACGAAGCTTACAATAATTGCGCCAATCGTAAGCGCCCACGTTAATCCATCATGCGCATATTTCAAGCCGGTTGCCCAGCCAACTTCAAATAATGCTGAAATTGCTACTACTAACCACCACATTAAAATCTCTCCTTTTCTGAATGAAAATAAAAAAACCCGGGACATATCACTTGTTAAGTGGTATCTCCCGGGCTTTTCTCCCTCCGTGTACAAAGATTGCTCTTTGCGCTTTCTCTCGGACCAGACCCGTAATGGCGGAACCCTAGAAAGGCTTTAATGTCTATGGAGTTTTCGTCAATTATGTTAGTACAAAAGCATTTATTAGTCAAGAAAATAGATCCAGCCATATTAAATAACTCTTATTCTGATAATTAAGACTTTTTATGAATATAAAGAACTATATTAATTAGGACTTTTTTATTAAAAAATCCTTTTTTATAGGCATATTAGTGTTATAATCATTCTCGTGCATTTCAGTAACTTTATATTAATATATTAATTTTTACATAATATTCTTAAAATAAGGTTCTTTAGAATGACAAATTTAAGACAAGGAGGTGTGCTTGATGCTAATCGTGGATAATCATATTATCTCACCGTTTCTCATTCAAAGCGCATTAAAACATAGCATACCGATTTATTATCATAACGACAGACGCGTATTGTCAGTCGCACCGGCTACAAAACTTCTGACCAATTCGGAAAGCTGTTTAACCATTTTAGAAAAGAATAACCAAGACCATCCTTTTATTGCTGCTTCAAAACTGGTCAAAAATAAGGCTGCATTCCGGGATCTGATTTCGTCTGTAAACCCTGAATACTACTTCTCACTGGTGTCACTTCAGGATTTGCTGAAGCTGAATAAAGAAGACCTACCATTTCCTGTAGTGATTAAGCCGAACAAAGGTTACTCAAGTGTCGGGGTGTACATTGTGAAGGATAAAGACGAATGGGAGCATGCCGTCATGAGCTTGCAGGCAGATCTGCTTTTGACAAAAGATGTCTACTCAGATGCTGTGATTAACGGTGAGGAAATCATTATTGAACAATGGATTGACGGCGATGAATATGCTGTTGACTGTTATATCAATGAAGATGGAAAGCCCGTGATCCTTAATATACTGAAACGGATCTTCAGCAATGCTCATGATACGTCAGACCGGATTTATTTCACCTCTTCCGCAGTCATCGAAGAAGTGAAGGATCATGTAATGAGTTACCTGTATGGCCTGAATGACCAGCTGCAGCTTAGAAATTACCCTTTTCACATTGAAGTCAGACTTAGCAAAAACGGGATTATTCCAATAGAGTTAAATCCTTTACGCTTTGCAGGCGCGGGTACGACAGATGTAAGTCATTACGCTTTTGGGATCAATGGAGCTGAATCTTACTTTTTAGACCATGAGCCTCGATGGGAAACGATCCTGCAGCAGAACGATCCATTGATTTACGGTTTCTTTTGTGCGGAAGTGCCTTTGCACCTCGATAAAGAATTGATTAAGATGATTGACCATGAAAAATTAAAAGCAGAATTCAGTCACCTGTTGGAATACAGGGAAATCAATGCTGCAAATGATCGTACATTCGCGGTCATTTTCTTCAAAACAGCGTCAATGTCTGAAGTAAAGAGATTGCTTGGGCTGGATTTAACCAGCTATATTCACTTATTCCCGGTAAAGGAGCTTGTGTAAAAATGATGAAAAAATTTAATCCGAAAAAATCGTTACGTTCACAGCTATTCATCATGTTTATTATTCCGTTTGTATTATTAAGCATATTGATGTTTGGTTTTGTGAAGTACTTAACAGATTATATCATTGAGGATCATGTGCTTCCTCAGTTTGAGCAGATCCTGCAGATATACGGAGGCGACCTGGCAGAGTCCATTGACGAAGAAGCTGTATCAGAAACGATCGGCAATTCGCAGGAGTCAGGCGAGGAGCTCGTACAGTTTCTGAATGCTTTTATGGATGGTAAAGAAGGCATTGAATATGTGTACGTATTAACGCGTGAGGACAATACAGATTATATTGTTGCGTTGAACGGCACTGAAGACATCATGATGGAATCACCAATGACAGAAGATCAGGAAAGAGCTCTGACTGAAAATACAGTGGTGTCAACTGAAATTTATGTGGATGAGTGGGGCAGCCACAAGTCAGTATTTATTCCCCTGCCTGATACGGATGCCATTATTGGGCTTGATATGAGTACGCAGTTCATAGAAGATCTGGAGCAGCAAATCATCTTATTTCAAATCATCTTTGTCATCATTTCCATTATCATAGGCGCGATTTTTGCATATGTGTTTGGCCAGCGTTTGACAAAGCCGATCAAACTTCTTCTCGCATCTGTTAAAAAGATCACAGGTGGTAATCTGACAGAAGAAATCAAGGTGAAGCGTCAGGATGAAATTGGGATGCTTGCAGAGAATTTTGAAGAAATGAGACTGAGCCTGACAACGATTATTCAGAGTGTAAAAGAGAACTCAGGCCAGGTTAATCATACAAGTGAAGACTTAGTAAAATCATTTAATGAATTAGCGGAAGCATCATCTCAGATTGCTGTGGGAACCAGTGAGGAAGCTAAAGCATCTGAAAGCAGATCCTCCCACATTGAAAATATCTCATCAGGATTTTCAGTGATGGCAGGTAAAATTCAGGATGTAAACCAGCAGGCTAAAGAGATTGATCAGATCACTAAAAACGCAGGCAGTATTGCTGAAAAGGGTGCCGTTCAGATTCAGGAGATCTCTGCTCAAATAACTGAGATTCAAAAGAACGGTAATATCAGCCAGGAACGTCTGGGCGATTTGGGGAAAAATATTGACCATATCAATGAGGATATAAAATTAATTAAAGCAGTGGCTGATCAGACGAACCTGTTATCACTGAATGCTTCTATAGAGGCAGCAAGAGCAGGAGAAGCCGGAAAAGGTTTTTCAGTTGTTGCACAGGAAGTTCAGAAGTTATCAAGTCAGACGGAAGATACAGTGACTACAATTTCAGCGACGCTAAAGGAACTCGCGGCCCAGTGTCAAAAGATGCTTCAATCAAATACACAGGATCTATCAGAGATCAATAAAGGCGTCACCTTGATTCAAAGCAGCGGCGAGTTATTTAACCAGATCTTTGACTCAGTCAACGCTTTAACAAAACAAGTAGACTCGATGGTTGACGGTATTGATGAAGTAACGACAACGTCCAACCGCTCAGTTGAGTCCATTCACGAAATCGCAGCGATCTCAGAAGAAGGCGTTGCGACGATTGAGGAAATTTCAGCTTCTTCCCAGCAGCAGAACGCGACGATTCTTCTTCTGCAGGATAAGAATAATGAGTTGAAGGAAATGGCAACTTCTCTAAATCGTCTGGTTGAAAAGTTTGTGGTGAAGTAAATAGGTATAATCACTCTGGGGACGGAGGTTAAAGTGTCATGAGACGATACTTTAACCTCCGTCCCCATATGTGCATACACATATCTAGTATTCTGGAAACTCCATCTTAACTTCCTGATGGATTTTTTCGGTACCTGCTTCCAATGCTGTCTCATAGTAGTGACATTTATGATCGATCATTTCCATCGTTTTTTTTAACTCTTCCATTTGGGCTTCTACACAGGCCTTTCTCTCCAGAAACATGTTATACCGCTGCTGCAGTGAGGAGTCCCCTTCTGCACACCAATCGATAAAATGCTTAATTTCCTTAATAGGCATACCTGTTGATTTTAGACATTCAATGATTCTTAAAGCATCAATGTCCTTTTCTTTAAATTGTCTTGTCCCGCTTTCTGATCGGTCAACAAACGGTAGCAGCCCTTCTTTATCATAATAACGCAGAGTATAAGCGGTTAAATTCAATTCTTTAGCAGCCTGGCTGATCGAATAAGTTTTCATTTTACCCCTCCATTAGTTAGACTTCGAGTAAACTCTATGTGTTGAAATATGTTACCAGTCGGATTATGGTCCGTCAAAAATAGATGAATAGATTTAATATTTAATAGGATAAAGGTTTATTTCTTGCCTTAGAGTTAACTATAAGGATTAAGATGGTTTGCAAGAGAGAGGCACCAACCACCTTTTTCAAACACATTAACTGGAGGTTTTATAATGGTAACTGCTAAAGCAAGAGCTGTTGATGGGCCGGATAAGTCGTTTCGTGAGGCTGAGATTGAGCGTCGTGAGCTGGATAAGCATGATATATTGATTGAAATTAAGTTTGCAGGGATTTGTCACTCAGATCTTCATACTGCACACGGTGATTGGGGAGAAGTCAATTATCCTCTAGTACCCGGTCATGAAATTGCAGGGATTGTTACTGATGTTGGAGAGAACGTTTCAAAATATAAAGTGGGAGACCGCGTAGGCGTCGGCTGTATGGTTGACTCATGCGGTGAATGTGAAAACTGTAAGGCTGGTGAGGAACAATACTGCCTGAAAGGGAATGTACCTACCTATGCCGGCGTGGATAAATACGGTGAGCCGACACAGGGCGGTTATTCGACACATATCGTAGTTGTAGAGGATTTTGTACTTGGTATTCCTGACAGCATCCCGCTTGATAAAGCTGCACCACTCCTTTGTGCAGGGATTACAACTTTCTCACCGTTAAATCATTGGGAAGCCGGTCCAGGGAAAAAAGTAGCCGTTGTCGGAATGGGCGGACTTGGACATATGGCTGTTAAAATTGCGCATGCCATGGGTGCTGAAGTGACTGTTCTATCGCAGACGCTGAATAAAAAAGAGGATGGTCTTGCATTCGGTGCAAGCAGCTACTATGCAACAAGTGAAGATGAAACATTTGAAAAGCTTGCGGGCACATTTGACCTGATCATCAATACCGTCAGTGCCAAGCTTGATATCAATGCCTACCTTTCACTGCTTACGCTGAACGGCACGCTCGTAAATGTCGGAGCACCTGCTGAACCGCTTGAAGTCAATGCATTCTCACTTATTCCGCACAGACGTTCATTTGCCGGCTCCATGATTGGCGGTATCCGCGAAACACAGGAAATGCTCGACTTCTGTGCAGAACATGACATCGCACCAAGCATCGAAGTGATCTCTGCTGATGAGATCGATGAGGCGTATAAGCGCGTGATGGATTCTGATGTAAAATATCGTTTTGTGATTGATATTAGTACGATGTGATTTGAACGGCACAACGATGCCAGAGCTTAGTGTGCCAGAATGATTATTATTTTAAAACCAGCCCGGCAGTTTTTGATCCTGCCGGGCCTTTTTAATGATGGGAGAATAGAACAAAAGTTTAATAAACGTTCTGTTACTCTTCTCTCTAAATACCATGCCACTCCTCCGTATAGTCAGGATTCTTTACCTGAACCTCTTCAAACAGGATTGCCATATCATTTAAGTCAACCCTCACCAGATATTGTCCAATAGGGTTCTGTTCCTTAATCAGCTCATCCATAACCTGTTGTCTGCGTTCTTCATACAATAGAGCGTTTTGAGTATGCTGATTTTGAATGATCATCCAGATAACGCCGGATATTATGATAACGACTATAACCCCAGTCAGTACGCGTTGTTTCAATGAAGGTCTCTCTTCTCATTCATTCATAAGCAACCTGTATTGAATCAGACGGCTCTCTTCCTCCTGATACACTTCAAACCCGTCTCTCCTCATCTCTTTGAACTTCAGCTTCTCAAGCATTCTGCGTGAGCGGACGTTTGCTTCATGTGTTTCCGCGTAGAATGTATGGAGGTTAAACTTTTTCACACCATATTCCATGATATGTACAGCCGCCTGAGCGCCTACCCCTTTTCCCCACACAGCACTTTTTCCAATCGCAATGCCAAGCTCAGCTGTCCCATTTTCGATTGAGGCTAAGTCTGCATAACCGATCAGTTCTCCATTCAATTCAATGCCCAAACGCAAAAAATCCTTATCAACGTTATTCACACAATGGCTCCACCAGCGCTGCAGCTCTTCTGTACTTCTATCATCAGGCCATCCGTTTGCCTCACAGAAAGCTGAGTCGCGGCTCCACGTTAAAACATCTTTAAAATCGCTTTCTGCAATGGGTCTTAATCTCATATCCAATATCTATCACTCTTCCTTTGTCGTTACTAACAGCTCATCATATAACCTACGGGTGTCAGGAAATTCGTCGAGCACTTTGTACTCTATGGCCGGGGATGCGGCTATGTGAATAAATGAATCTTCAAGCTCCAGTATGATGTCTCCGAGCCAGACTTCTCCTTCCTCTGTAAATCCATACCCCCACACATTCTTTATCTCACTACGAAAGGTTGTAAAGCTTGCGGATGAGACAATATATTTCTGCTGCCCGGACTCGGTCTCTTTATAATTGAGTGGTGCCGGTGTATCCTGCTCCTTAACGATTAGTGCATCATTTCCTGAGTACAGTTCTTCCCACTTTATCAGCCAGAACTTTTCATCACGATCAGCATGCTTCTTCATGAAACAAAGCACACCGGGAGATGCAATGACAGAGATTTTATCGCCGTCTTTATATGTATGAAGCAAATCACCATAAATCGCGGAGACATTCATTCCTTTTACTTTTTTAAGAAAATCGAAGTTTGTTTTCATAGCTCTCCCCTTTTAAATACGAGTTTAAAGCATTGCTTCCTTATATATTCCTGAACCTCTTCTTCAAAAAGCTGGACAACAACTTTCCACCCTCACACTTCTGTCCCACACATGTAAATCCCTTTCTTTTCCTGTAAAATAGAGTAAGCTGTTATACCACTTTTACATACAGGAGTAGTACCACATGGTTATTGGCTTACATCACGCACAAATTACGATTCCAAAAGGGACAGAGGAACAGGGCAGAAGGTTTTATTGTGAGGTTCTGGGCTTCACTGAAAAAGAAAAGCCTGAATCATTACAGGGACGGGGCGGCTTCTGGCTGACAGCTGGCCATGCAGAGGTTCATGTGGGGACTGAGGAAGGGTTTGACCGGACAACTACAAAAGCGCATCTTGCTTATGAAGTGACTGATTTGAGACATTGGAAAAATGTTCTTGAAAGTGAGGGAATTGAGATTCTTGAAGGCATTCCGATTCCGGATTTTGATCGCTTTGAGTTCAGAGACCCTTTTGGAAATAGAGTAGAGCTGATTCAAAAACTCAGTTGATTCATTGAAAAAAGTGACTGAACTCAAAGCGTTCAGTCACTTTTTCATGTTTTTATTTAGTTTTTTTACACACATAAATCATCTCATAGCTCTCGTTTGTCACCGGAGTTTCTTTCCAATCCTGATAAATATGTGTGATTTCAAATCCATGCGCACCTAATAATCTTTCCATTTCTTTCGGATACACGTACCTCAGGCTGATATTCGTCCGCTTTTCATCCACAGCCTCATCATTGCTGTTTTTATAGCGCCGAATCGTTGTGTAGTGCTGGATCTGCTGAAGAGCGTCATAGCGGCTGATTGTGGAGACGTCCACTTTATATTCCCCGTCTTTGTAGGTTCTCCAGTATTCCTCCGTTTCAGGCTGAAGCAGCTCTTCAGCATTTGGAAATCTAGTGTTGAAAATAAAGATGCCTTCTTTTTCTAAATACCTGTTCACAGAAGAAAGCAGGCCATCCTGATCTTCATTGGTCAGGAAATGCTGAAAAGAGTTTCCTGCTGAGTAGATGAGCGGGCTTTTCACACTCAAATCAAGTCTGGTACAGTCCTGTTGGATCCAGTCGATATCCAGACCAGCTGCATTGCTTTCTGCCTGATTCAGCATCCCCTTATGTACATCTACACCCAGCACTTGAAGCCCTGTCTCTGCTAAAGGAATCGTTACTCTTCCTGTTCCGCAGGCGATATCTATAATTGTTCCCTGTCTGTCTGCTGCCCACTTGCGTAAGAGGGTAAGTTCAGGGATATAATGGCCATTCTCTTTATCGTAGAGTTCCGGATCGTCGTATTCTTCAGCGTTAGTCATCTTTTCACCTCCTTTGTTCCACGTGAAACACACAGTTTTTATCTATTTCCTGCTTTTAAAGGGTGGTGTTTCTGATCAAAAACAGAGACTCTGTTACGCCCCTTGCGCTTCGCCTCATATAAAGCCTTATCCGCCTGATTCAAAAGCTGAAATAATGTTTCATCAGGCTCATGTAATACACATGAAACGCCAAGGCTTAGGGTAACAGGAAGTAAGCCTTCTTCCATCGGAAAAGGGTTTTTTTCAACATGCACCCGCAGGCGGTCTGCCAGTTGTTCCCCTGCTTTCAGGTCAGTCTCTCTCAGTGCGATGACAAACTCTTCTCCACCATACCGTCCGAATAATACATCCGGACCAAGAATCTCCTGACACACTTTTACCATATGCTTGAGCACGTCATCGCCAACAGCATGTCCATACGTATCATTCACTTTTTTGAAATGATCAATATCCAGCAGGATCACTGTCAGTGGAAGTTTGTTTTCCATGGCCTGTGAAAAATATTGCTCACACTTTTGGAAAAACGCACGCCGATTATAAATTTGAGTCAACTCATCATGGTATGCGTGATGCTCAAGCTGAAGCTGAAGCCTTTTGACTTCGGTGATATCTGTAAAGATGATCAACTGACCCTTATAATGAAAGCCATGATGAATCGGTGTGGATCGTACCTGGTAGGTGTGTATGGGACCGTCTTCTCCTGACAGCTGCAATTCCTGCTGAGCTGCGGCTTCCATGGATTGGAATGGAAAATCTTTTCCGGATACCTGCTTCCACACATAATTAAAATCCCGTCCAAACATCGCTTTTGACAACTTCGGAAACATGTTTTCAGAGGCCTGGTTGTATTCGATCAGCCTGCGGGAAGCATCCAATACGATGACTCCATCATTGATGCTGTTAAAAATCGTTGTTTTTGCGATAGGCATGATTCTGAAAAGGCGTGAAGATCCAATCGACCACAGATATAGAATAGAAGAAATCCATAATACAAGAGGCACAGGATCTATGCCAGGCGGTGTAAGGCCAATCAGGTATACAAAAGCAGATACAATCGGAATCAACTGTCCAAATATTAGTGCAACAAGCTGCGGACGATATTCTCTGTCTGTATCCCCCCAATGAGAAAGTAATAAATATAAAGCGACAAACATACTAGAAAACGTCACAATCCCGTGAACCAGATACCAGACCCCAACCTCCTGCTGAACGTATGGCGCACCAAGCACGGGGTCTACTTCATATACGCGGTAATATAAATGATGGAAGTCATTCGTCGCCACCATTAACAGTGTTACTAAAGGAATCACCAGAAGCATGAGGTATCTCATTCTCAATGCATTTATCCCTAAATACTGCATAATGAACAGCAGTCCTACAGGGGCTGAAAAAGGCATGCCTATATAAAGGATCACTGTCCAGAACTTAATTTCTGCCAGGTTCTCAGACATCAGACCAAATGCAGTACCAAAACAGTAAATACTGATCAACAGCGTATAAACCACAAAAATATATGCAATGCTCGTATACTGATGACGCTTGAAAAAAACATACAGACTCAAAAATAAATTCAGCACCCCTGACGTGCATGCCAGCGTAATATACGCGATCAATTCCAGGTTCACGATCAAGCACCTTCTTTATAGGAACTTTTTAATTTCACTTTAGCATACCTCTAAATAAAAAGGTGAACATCGTACTATTTTCGTTGAACCTGTCACTCCCCAAAAGAAGCAGCATATCCAAACAAGATCACAAAGAACAGGATAAGAAATCGTCCGCTGACTACTAACGCACTCACTGGAGCCAGCCTCCCCTTACCGCTTTATTTTCTAAGGCCCAGTATTCTGAAAATAATGCCAAGCGATGCTATAACCAATGTAAACTGAAGAAACACAGCGGTTGAGATCTTCCCCGGGAGAGAGACGAGTGCTGAGTAAGCTTGTTTTTTTAGGGTGTGCACTTTAACCTCCGTCCCCACTGTTTATGATGCAAAAACACTTAAAAAGCGTTACAATCAATACAAATAACTGGAAGGTGTGGTTACACATGAAAAACGCCAAAAACATTGAGGTTATCGGGCTTTAAAACGGGCAGTTCTATATGAATGCCCGTCAGACTGAAACATACAGGGGGAGCATTCTTGTTAAATAATAAAGGATTTAATTTATGGGCAAATGATTATGATCAGACGGTAAAGGTGAGTGAGGAAAACGATCTATATCCTTTTGCCGGCTACAAAGAAATATTGAATACGATTTTTAACGCAGTGATGCATAAGAAAAATACTGACGTGCTTGATATCGGATTTGGTACAGGTGTCTTGACGAATAAGCTGTATGAAAATGGACATTTGATTGATGGAGTCGATTTTTCTTCTCAAATGATATCAATCTCACAGGTGAAGATGCCTGCTGCGAACCTGATGGAGTGGGATATTACAAACGGAATCCCGCCTGTCCTTAAGGATAAAAAGTACGATTTTATTGTCAGCACTTACACGCTGCATCATCTGAATGATGAAGAAAAAGTAAATTTTATCCGTGAACTGTTATCTCATTTGAAAACAGGCGGCCAGCTGCTCATTGGAGATGTTTCTTTTGAAACAAGAGACCAGCTTGAGACATGTCGCAAAGATAATCTTGAACATTGGGATGAGGATGAATTTTATTTTGTTTTTGATGAGCTGAAGGCTTCACTCGAAGGGAAATGCGCTATTGAGTTTCACAAGGTTTCTCATTGTGGTGGTGTGATGGTGGTAACTGGATAAACTCTGTTTGATACATGGCAGCTCCGGCTAATTGGTGGAGCTGCCTTTTTTTCACTGAACAGATTAACGCTCGTGAAAATGGATGTCTATGACAAGCACTAATGCAGCAATCAACGCTGGGTCGATCGCTTCCTGATCAGCAGGAATTGCACGGTACACATCAGGTGCGATAATCAATTCTTTTAAGCTGAAAGGAGCTGCAGTCTTCTCAACTGTCAGTATTCTTTTCCCTGTCTCACCAGTAAACTCAAACCATGTTACATAAAATCCAGCTGATCCTCTGAACAGCTCCCGGCTTTGACTTGATACCGTAATAGAGGGCTTACGCTGCTTGAAATTTGCTTTTGCCTCAATGATATAAACTGATTGATCCGCCGAAATAAATTCATATATGCTGCTGAATCCTTTGTTCTTTTTTAACATACCAATACGCTGGTCCTGCTGATTAAGGATCTTTAAGTGCATACTTGTCACTGAGAACAGACTAATCCCTTTTAACAGCAGATTGACCCTATCTCTTGAACTAGTCAGGTCTTCCTCAATTGTGCCGATGAGCTCCTGATGATTTCTGATTGCATAGCGCTTGCTTTGGCTTTTAATGCTATTTTCCTGACTGATAATCATTTCTTTAGACTGCTGCATATTTAGAACTCCTTATCTTCCCCGCCAGAATCGTAAATTCCCAAGGGATATTCTCACCCTTCCAACCGCGATGTTCATCAAAACGATCCAA
Organism: Jeotgalibacillus terrae; assembly: GCF_016908195.1. Lineage (GTDB taxonomy): Bacteria > Bacillota > Bacilli > Bacillales > Jeotgalibacillaceae > Jeotgalibacillus > Jeotgalibacillus terrae. The sequence continues at coordinate 82,827 of NZ_JAFBDK010000010.1, read as the reverse complement.
TGTGAACCCTGTCTTTACCACTGAATTAATGATTTCACTTAGGGTGTGAAATTTCAAAGATACATCAGGAAACCCCTGCTGCTCTGACTTATCAAAGAACTGTTTATAGGCGATATCCCCCTTACATAATGACTGTTCAAAATACACAGGATGATAACGGAGGTCTTCATCAATGCATCTTTTCACAGGGTGATAATCGCTTAAAATCATGCGACCGCCCCTTTTCAGCATGGAAAAAAGAATCGTCATCAACTGATCAATATCATCAAAGTAATGAAGGATGCCTCCTTCCAAATAAAGCAGATCAAATGAATCTTTGTATGTTTTCAAATCAATATCATATATATCGCCTGTTATGTACTGAATCGTCACGCCTGCATGATGAGCTAATTCCAAAGCATACCTTCTATTTTCCTCTGACAGATCGAAAACAGTAACGTCTGCACCCAGTATAGAAAGAGGAACCGCTTTTCTGCCATTTGATCCGCAAATGTTAGCGATTTTCATGCCCTCAATGCGATCAAAATAGGGTTTGTGTTTCTTTAAGGCTGCTTCCGGATTTTTCATGATCTCTTTTGCCTTATTCTCCGGGGTACCGTCTTTTTTACACCAGAATTCATATGCACGGTGCTCCCACGCAAGTTTATTTTGACTGCTCTGATTATTCATGTGGTACATCCTCTCATTTATGGAAGTCAATCCGTGTGACTATTATACACTGAGCTCCATTATTTTTTACACACACCTTCGTCACACTATTGCTCCTATAATCATGTAAACTATACACAAAACAACCTGACAGAGGTGAAGACAATGATACACATTCTAGCAGTAGATGATGATCAGCGAATGCTTGATTTTACGGGCAGAGAGCTGCGCGAAGCGGGTTATTTTACAGTTTTGGCGTCAAATGGCGAGGATGCACTGAAACGGCTTGAGAATGAACGCGTGGATCTGGCTGTGGTGGATGTGATGATGCCGGGGATTGATGGGTTTGAGCTGACGAAGATGATCAGGGAGATGTATGGGATTCCGGTGATTCTACTGACGGCGCGGCATCATATTGAGGATAAGGAAAGAGGGTTTTCTGCAGGTTCCGATGATTATATTGTGAAGCCTTTTGAAGCAAAGGAACTGCTGTTCAGAGTGAAGGCAGTACTCCGGCGGGTACACGGTTCTGATGATACGCTGACGGCCGGTGATTTAGTCATTGATCGCAGAAGCTACGATATCAGGATTGACGGTAAGAAACTGATTATTCCTTTGAAGGAGTTTGAACTGCTCTCACTGCTTGCTGCCCAGCCGGGTCAGGCTTTTACACGCGATCAGATCATTGAGCGCGTATGGGGATTTGATTATGAGGGAGACGAACAGACAGTGAATGTACATATTAAAAGGCTTCGCAGCAGGCTCCAACATTCAGAGGTTGAAATTGTCACTGTGCGCAGTGTCGGATACAAGCTTGAGGTGACGCAATGAATTTATATGTTAAATTTATCTGGTTTACTTTTACCACGATGCTGGTCAGCAGCCTGATTGGATTTTTAGTTATGAATGTGTACTATGATCTGAACCTGAAGGATGCGAATAATGATAAAAATATGGGGATTTTAATTGAAGTAGCTGAGCAATTGGAGTCCGGGTCCGGTCAACCCGCTGAAACACTCAGCCTTCTCGGGGATGCCGGGTATCAGTTTTACCTGACCGGAAATGGCCGGAGTGAATTTTACGGCGGTGAATACCGGGAGCGGACACTCAGTGAGGACGTTATTTCGAGTGTGTTAAATGGAGAGCAGTATCACGGCATCAGCGAGTTCCCGCGGTCTGCTTTTATTACGGGTTTCTTTGCGAATGAGCTACGCAATACAGTCGGCGTTCCTGTCACAATTGACGGGGCGGATTATGCGCTGTTTATGCGGCCGGATATCGGACTGCTCTTTCAGGAGCTGCATTGGCTTTTTGCAGGACTTGCTGCCGGTATTATTCTACTGAGCTTTCTTTTGATGATGATTGTGGCAAGGCTTTTAACGCGGCCGATTGTGCAGCTGACAGAAGCGGCTGAGCAGATGGAGCGTGAATCGTTTGATCTGCCGCTGAAGGTAAAACGTCGTGATGAGATCGGCCGTCTCGCTGAGCGATTCACTGCGATGCGGACGCAGATTGCCCGGTCTATTCAAAAGCGTGAGGAATTTGTCCATCATGTATCACACGATATTCAGTCGCCGCTTCATAGAATCCAGAGTACCCTTTCACTGCTTGAAAAAGAACCATCGACTGAATCGGAACGTCAGAATTATTATGGGATGATCCGGGAGGAAACTGCACAGATTTCAAGCCTGACAAAGCAGCTCCTGATTCTTGCTTCTTTTAGCGAAGAGGACAGTTTAAGTGAAAAAGTTAAAGTCAGAACGCAGCTAACAGCGATCATTGAGCGGCTGCGGTATTTATTTGATGAAAAAGGACTGGCAGTTGCGGCTGACCTGGAGCATGCGACAGTCCGTGGAAATGGTGTGCTGCTGCAAAATGTATGGGAAAACCTGCTGACAAATGCAATTAAATACAGTCATGACGGCGGTCTGATTGAAGTGACCTGCCGCGCAGGACAGGGTCATGTGGAAATCATCATAAAAGATGAAGGGATTGGCATGACTGAAACGCAGGCTGCACAAGTGTTCGACCGTTTTTACAGAGCAGATGAAGCACGGTCAGAGAAGGGTTCAGGTCTCGGCCTCTCCATTGTAAAAGAAATCATTGATCTGCACGGCGGGACTGTGCGGATTGAAAGTGCGAGGGGCCAGGGCACGACTGTAAAAGTACGGCTGTAGAGCAATTGTTACGCATTGTTCATGCTCCGTTCATCTTTCCTCTATAAGATTGGACCTATCAGTTCAACAGGAGGAAAAATGATGAACCTTGCATGGAAAGAAATGAAGAAAAACAAACTGAAGTTTTTTATTCTGGGCAGTATTGTCTTTCTCGTGAGCCTGCTGACCTTTGTGATCTCAGGGCTTGCGAATGGCTTATCAGAGGATAACGCCTCGCTGATCCGCAATATGCCTGAGGGTCAGTTTCTCATGAGCAGCGATGCAGAAGAAACCTATTCTATGTCCGTGATCGACCCCGGGCTGCGTGATCAGGTAATTGATGAACATGGCGGCTATGCCATGTCACTTCAGATGGGTTTTTTAACTGATGATGAAGACCGGCAGACGGGTGTGGCTTTTGTTCATTCAGGAGATCAGCACGTATCAAACGGCAATATCATACTTGATGAATCCCTTAAAAAAGACTATCAGACCGGCGATCATCTGATACACGAACAGTCCGGCACCACATTTACAGTCGCAGGATTTGTTCCGCAGGCAAAATTCAGCCATGCACCCTCTGCCTTCTTATCAGCAGACGACGCTGAGCAGATGACGCGCACAAAAGCTTCCCAGCTGATCTTTGTGCCTGGTAGTGATGAACTCAGCGCATCCGGACTGACTGCCTTTTCTAAAAGTGAATTTTTAAATACGATTCCCAGCTACAACGCGGAACAGCTATCGCTAAATATGATCGTCTGGTTCCTGATTGCAATCAGCGGGATGCTGTTTGGGATCTTCTTTTATATGATGAACGTTCAGAAAATCGGGCTGTACGGTATTTTAAAAGGAATCGGGGTGAAGACACGGGACCTGTTCCGGATGATGTGGACGCAGCTCGTCATTATCACCCTGATCGCGCTCGCTGCATCACTCTCTATAGGCTTTTTGCTGAATGCAGTGTCTCCGGGTGACCTGCCCTATCTGCTTGCACCAGTTACAGCTTTTCAGCTCTCAGCTGTCTTCACTTTAGTCGGGTTTCTTGGCGCCACACTATCAGGTATACAGATTAAACGTATTGAGCCGCTGCAGGCGATCAGACAGGGAGAGGTGTAAAGATGATGGAATTAAAACAGATCGAAAAATCATTTTCAGCAGGCGAAGTGTCGGAACAGGTGTTAAAAGACGTGACGCTGACCATCGAAAGCGGCAAACTGACTGCATTAACCGGTGTATCCGGATCCGGAAAAAGCACACTGCTTTCAATTGCAGCCGGCCTGCAGTCCACGACTTCAGGCAGCGTACTTTTTGACGGTCGCGACCTGACTGCGCTCGATCAGGAAGCCTTAAGAGCACTACGCGCCGGATCATTCGGCTTTATCTTTCAGTCATCGTACCTTGTTCCGTTTCTGACAGCCGCTGAACAGCTGGAGCTCATGCTGAAAACCTCAGGCAGAAAGCTTTCTAAAAAAACAGCCCCTGCTGAGATCAGCCGCATACTCACCAGGGTCGGAATGGAACACCGCCCAGACGCACACCCTGACACCATGTCAGGCGGCGAAAAACAGCGGATCGCGATCGCAAGGGCCTTGATCCACCAGCCAAAAATCGTCTTCGCTGACGAACCGACCGCTTCACTGGATTCGAAGCGGTCACACGACATCATGAAACTGTTAAAAGACATGACAACAAACACCGGGACAGCTGTTCTGATGGTGACACACGATGAGGAAATGCTTCGTTATGCGGATCGTGTAGTGGAGATGCGGGATGGGCAGATTAAGTGATATCTACTGCACTGCCTGGACGGGGGTTAAAGTGCCCATCCATGACACTTTAACCTGCGCTTCAATATGGTCGTTTACCTGTTTTACAGTTTCATCTCATTCATCCGCTGCTGATAATAGCCGAGCACATAGTTGTCATACACCTCTGCAAGCTTAACCACCAGCACCGCTCCATACGTCAGTGATTCCCATCCGTTATCAGGCTCCTCTTCCAGAGCCTGTTTCATCGCTGAGAGAACTTCCTGATCAAAGGGCCTGTCGTGTAAAAGAGGACTTGCAAGCGCACTGCTAATAAATTCGTACACTTCAGAACGTCTCTGCGCTTCATCGAGCAGGTTAACGACGTCACAGCCAAGCGCTACAAGTGCTCCCTGTCTCAGGATCTCAGCCTCTTTTGCCTGTAGAGAGATGCTGCCTTCACCGACTTCTGTAAGTAGGAATCGCTTATAATCAATTGGTTCAAAGTCAATGTTGTGCCCGAATCCGCCATACATTCGGGTCATATCATGGTACATCCACAGGATATGCTTGATCGTATTCCGGCACTCGTCAAATTCATCCCATGTCAAAATGAAAGAATTGTTCATTTTCCCTGACCTCCGAAAACATTTTTTACCATTATATAACAAACACTGATCTCCATAACAGTTTTCTGTAAGAAAAATCATATTCTATGTTGAATAGAGGTTTTTGAAAATATTAAAGCTGACCCGGCGTTGTTTTTAGTTGCAATCAACGCCGGGTCAGCTCTCTATGTCATAACTATCCTTTTTCCTGCTCCAGCTGATCCAGCAGCTCATCAAGACTCGGGTCATTCAGATAACTTTCAATCGTAATAATTCTTTTATCGTCATGAGCCATTCTTGCGCGATCAGAGAGGTTTTTGTGAACGACGATGATATCTGAGTGCTCAGGGACATCCTCGATTCGATAATGCTTAACCTCAATGTCTGTGATTCCTCTCTTTTGGAGCTTCTTTCTGAAGGTGGTTGCACCGAGCGCACTGCTTCCCGCTCCGGCATCACATGCAAATGAGATTTTGCTTACGTTTGTTGTATCTGCAGATTCTGCTGAGAAATTCATCAGCTGCTTTCCTTCTGCTTTCATTGATTGTGACTTCGCAAGTGAGCTGCTGAAGTCAGCTTCTTCATCTTTATTTTTATCAAGCTTCAGGATCACGGATGTTACCGCAAATGTTACTGCTGCAGCAACCAGTACACCTGAGATGATGCCAAGGAAGTTTCCTCTTGGTGTAAGAGCCAGGTAAGCAAAGATTGATCCCGGACTCGGTCCTGCTACAAGACCTGCATCAAACAGGCTGAACACTGCAATTCCTGACATACCCCCTGCGATCATACCGATGATTGTAAGTGGTTTCATTAGTACGTACGGGAAATACAGTTCGTGAATACCACCAAGGAAATGAATCACAATCGCACCCGGCGCTGTTCTCCTGGCTATCTTTCCACCAAATAGCGTGAATGCAAGAAGTAGTCCAAGACCCGGTCCAGGGTTTGAAGCGACTGTAAAGAAGATGGATTTCCCGGCTTCAACTGTTTCCTGCAGTCCAAGCGGATAGTAAATCCCCTGATCAATCACGTTATTCAGGAACAACACTTTCGCAGGTTCATTCACAATAGATAGCAGCGGCAGGAAGCCTGTCGCCACCAGCGCCTGAATGGCTGATGTCATTGCTTCATTCAGAGATTGAATGACTGGTCCAATGAACAAATAAGAGATGATCATTAAACCGAAGCCTAAAATACCGATTGAGAAGTTGTTAACGATCATTTCAAAGCCGGCAGCAATTCTGTTTTCAATCAGCTTATCAAACTTCTTGATCACATAACCGCCTAATGGTCCAATAATCATTGCCCCAAGGAACATCGGAATATCAGATCCGACAATCAGTCCGATGGCACCGATCGCACCCATGACAGCCCCTCTTTGACCGGCAATCATTCGTCCACCGGTATAAGCAAGCAGTAACGGCAGCAGGTACGTAATGGCTGGTCCGACAATCTGTTCAAGCTGCTCGTTTGGAATCCAGCCAGTCGGAATAAAGAGCGCAGTTAAGATACCCCAGGCAATAAAAGCACCGATATTCGGTAAAACCATGTTGGTTAAGAAGCCGCCCATCGCCTGGATCTTTGCACGAATTGATGGCTTCTTATCGCCGTTTTGACCGTATTCCGGAACATTCGCTACGTTTGTCATTACATTCATCCCCTTCTTTTCGTTTTATTCCAGTGATTCAATCAGATTCAGGACCTCTTCTTCGTCTGTTGACTGCTTTAACTGCTCCATTACGTCTTCATCGATCAATAAGGATGACAAGTCTGAAATTAACTCCAGGTGACCCTCGCTGTCTTCAGCCGCAAGTACAAAAAGAATATTTACATTTTTCTCCTCAGGGTAAGTTACACTGTTTTCAAGCTTCAGGAATGAGATCCCCGTTTTCAATACACCACCTTGATTCTGGGCGTGAGGCATTGCAATACCCGGCGCAATCACGATATATGAGCCGTTGATTTCAACATTTTTAATCATATCCTGTACATAAGATTCATTAATAAAGCGCTTACTTAAAAGTGGTTCTGCAGCAACTTTAATTGACTCCTCCCACGTGGACATACCGTTTGCAAAGTGAATATTTCCTTTTAATAAATCTGCTAGCATGATTGTCCCTCCTCTAATTGAGCGCTGACGCTTTTAAATCGTTGTATTTATTCAATATTTTACTTTGAAGGTTTTGATCTTTTATACTGCTGATGTTTTGAATCGCTTTTTCGATCCCGTTCTCTGCAATGTAATTCTGAAGCTCGACAGCTTCCTCATCTTCAGAGGTATCGAATAGAAATCCTGCAGCAATGGCTGTTGTCAGATGCTCTACTGAATAACCTGCTTCAAATAACGACACTGTGGGATGAACGAGCCGCTCGCGAAGTCCGAGCTTTCTAAGTGGGGCTCTGCCGACTCTTTTCACGTCATCATCTACATGCGGGTTTTTAAAACGGCCGAGCGTCTTTTCGATAAATCGGTCCAGTTCTTCAGGGTCAGCCTGAAATGTCTGTACGATATAACCGGCAGCCTCCTTCATTGCGCCTTTCACCAGCGTTTCAAGTTCAGCATATTGAAGTGTTTCTCTGATCGTATGGCATCCCTTCAGATAGCCAAGGTAGGCAGCTGCTGCATGTCCCATATTCACGATATAGAGCTTTCTTTCGATGAAAGGAGTCAGGTCCTGTGTGTAAGTGACGCCCTGAAGCTTTGGCAGACCATCATCCACCTTTTCAGACTCATCAATTACCCATTCATAAAATGGCTCTACGATCGGGATCTCTACACTTTTACTTTGCCTTGATAACGCCAAACGGTCAACGGCAGTATTTGGGAAAGCAATGAAGGCGCCAAGCTCTTTCATTTCCTCCTGCGTCAAGTATTCAGCCACTTCTTTTTTCAACGTTGAACTCGCATTGATCGCATTTTCATTGGCCATCACATTGAGTGGCTTAGGATTTTCAACAGCTCTCTTTTTCAAGCCTTCAGCAAGCACACCCGCTACCTTTGACAGGTTCTGGACGCCGACTGACATCGTGATGATATCTGCATTTACAATCCTGTCAACTACAGCATCTTTTTGTGTCATACTGTTTAATGCGGAGACAGGTGAAATGGTTTCCATGCGACGATCATCACTCAGCAGCTCAATATCATAACTGTTACGACTATTGATCTGATCAATCATTTGCTGATTTACATCAACAAAGCATACATCATATCCGTTCTTACTCAGCAAGTAGCCGATAAAACCTTTACCAATATTTCCCGCTCCAAAATGTACTGCCTGCATGTCCTCATCTCTCCTTTCTCCTGCGATTCTCTACTCCAGGTTTGCGTGATACTCCCAGAGATTTTTCATATCAATATCCTGTTCCTTAATCATCATTAACGCTAATGTGTCCCCAAGTACCAGCAGACTTTGTTCAAATAAACTTGTCATCGGCTGGATCGATGGAATTTCATTTGGTCTGTTCAGCTTCGTGCTCACAGGAATTCGGACAAATACGTCTGAGAATTCTCTCATTGAGCTTTCAGGATTCGCGCCAACATGCGCAACCCTTGCATTGTGCTGCTTTGCTTTTTTCGCAATGATCAGCGGGAAAGCAGTCTCCCCGCTTCCTGACCCGACAATCAGAAGATCCTTATCTGTAATCGCCGGTTCAGTGATCTGTCCGACAACATAAGTGTTGACGCCGAGATGGGCCAGTCTTTTTGCAATCGATTTTAAGGAAAGTAAAACCCGTCCTACTCCTACAAAAAATACTTTATCCGCACGGCTGATTTCCTTCATTAAAAGTGCCACTTCTTCATCGTTGACATTTTGAAGCGTATTAGCCAGTTCGTTTGTAATTTCCTTTGCAGATTCATGATAATGAGTCATTTACTTTACCTCCTCATATAAACCTTCTGTGATTTTTTCTTCCATCAGCTTTTTGTTTTCTTCAAGGCTCTGCCCTTTAGCAAATAAGCTTGTACTTCCTGCGACCAGAATGTCTGCTCCGGCTTTTACGAGTTCCGGAATTGTCTCAAATGAAACGCGTCCATCGACTTCAATGCGTGTATCCAATCCTTTTTCATCAATCAGTTCACGTAAATCCTTTACTTTCTGAACCGCATAGGCAACCTGCTTCTCATTCTTATCCGTTGCAAAGCCAGGGTTGATCAGCATCAACAGGACAGTGTCACAGTACGGCAGGATATATTCGAGTTCTGAAAGCGGCGTTGCAGGGTTCAAAGCAATACCTGTACGTAAGCCACTTTTCTTCACCAGTTGAAGATGTCTGTCCACGTGATTACTTGTTTCTAAATGGAACGTAATCTGCTCTGCACCAATTTGAATCATTTCCTGAATGAAGTACTCATTGTCTTTAGCCATAACATGCACATCAAATTTCATGTTTGTGCGTGTTTTTAATTGTTTGATCGTATCTATGCCCAGAGGCATGCTTGGACTGAAATATCCATCGATGACATCGACATGTAAAAGGTCTAGCCCTAATTCTTCTATATTCTTAACACCTTGTTCTAAGTTACAAAGATCAGCGCACATAATTGATGGTGCGATATCGATTTTTCTCTTTTGCATTTTTGTGCCTCCTTGTGCGTGTTTTTGCTTGTTTAAATCATTATAAGCGCTTTCATTAATTATGTAAAGCCTGTTTTTGCATTTTTTAGCGCGTTTAATGCGCGAAAGTTTTCGTGTTTCCCTTCATTTGTGGTAAAATAAAGATAATTCCAGATGAACAAAGGGGATCGATCAAATGCTAAAAGAGGAAAGACAACAAATAATTGTAGAGATATTAGAGGAAGAACATAAAATTATTGCCACCGACCTGAGCCGCAGGTTATCCGTTTCAGAAGATACAATCAGAAGAGATTTAAAAGAACTGGATAAGCAGGGACTGATCAAACGTGTACATAGCGGTGCCCTCAGAGTAGGTCCGCCGGTAGTGGATTTCACCACGCGTCAGCATATATCCAGTGACATTAAAACGATCCTGGCTAAAAAGGCAATGGACTTTATCAAGGATGAGATGGTGATTTTGATTGACGGAGGCACGACGAACCTGCAATTTGTGAATCAGCTGCCTCTTACCTTAAAGGCAACGATCATTACAAATAGTCCTCCGATCGCAATGGCCCTTGAAGATCATCAGGATGTAGAGGTCATTATGATCGGGGGAACGCTTTTCAAGCAATCAATGGTTACGCTCGGGATCGACACAGTAGAGGCGCTTGAAACGATGAGAGCCGACCTCTACATTATGGGCGTCTATAATATCGATCCGCATATCGGGATCAGTGTACCGAGTATTTCTGAAGCGCTTGTAAAAAGGAAAATGGTCAATGTATCAGCTAAAACCCTGGCGATGGTGACGTCTGATAAGCTTGATACTGTATCAAACCATATTATCTGCCCAACAAGTCAATTGACGTACCTGATTACGGAAAATGTGAATGACCGCGTGAAGAAGCTTTATGATAATCAGGAGATTGTAGTGGTTAGTTAATTAAAAATGAGCCTGTTCATATAGACTGAGCAGAGAGACAAAATGATATCTTATATAACTTTCCAAGTGGAGCGAAGCGTAAGGCGGCGATTCCAGCAGGAGAAGCCGGACAGGTGAGACCCCGCAGGTGCGAAGCATCCGAGGAGGCTCACCGCCGGCCCTGCGGAAAGCGTCCGCCTGAAGCGCAGCGTAACGATTACATCCTCCAAAAGTTTTCTTCCACACTTTATAAAGCCCCCTCCCCTTGCACTTTCACCCAAATCCTATTAAAGTATATAAAGACCAAAGTCAAGCGAAACTAGTCATTGATGATTTTATATAATACGTTGGGAACGTGTTTCCTCTATAGAAAGGGTTCAGATAGATATGAAAGATAATTTCTGGCATGAGTTACCGCGTCCATTTTTTGTGCTTGCACCGATGGAAGCAGTGACGGATGTCGTGTTTCGTCATGTTGTCAGTGAAGCAGCGAGACCTGATGTGTTTTTTACGGAGTTTACGAATTCTGAGAGCTACTGTCACCCGCGCGGTAAAGACAGCGTAAAGGGGCGGCTTACTTTTACTGAAGATGAACAGCCGATCGTTGCGCATATCTGGGGTGATAAGCCTGAATATTTCCGTCAGATGAGTATCGGGATGGCTGAAATGGGCTATCGCGGTGTGGATATTAATATGGGCTGTCCTGTGCAGAACGTCGCAGCGAACGGAAAAGGGTCGGGGCTGATCCGACATCCGGAGACTGCGGCTGCCATTATTCAGGCAGCAAAAGCTGGGGGCCTTCCAGTCAGCGTGAAGACGCGTCTTGGCTACACGAATGTGGATGAGTGGCATGACTGGCTGAAGCATATTCTTGAGCAGGATATTGCCAACCTGTCGATCCACCTGCGTACGAAAAAAGAGATGAGTAACGTGCCTGCGCACTGGGAGCTGATCCCTGAGATCAAAAAGCTTCGCGATGAGATCGCACCGCATACGCTGCTCACAATTAATGGTGATATTGAGGACCGTCAGATGGGTCTTGAGCTTGCTGAAAAGTACGGAATTGATGGTGTGATGATCGGACGCGGGATTTTCCATAACCCGTTTGCATTTGAAAAAGAGAAAAAAGAGCATACAAGTGAGGAACTGCTTGATCTATTACGTCTGCAGCTTGACCTGCATGACAAGTATTCAAGAGAGCTTGAGCCGCGTGCCTTCAAGCCACTCCGCCGATTCTTCAAGATCTACGTCCGCGGATTCCGTGGAGCGAGTGAGCTGAGAAATCGCCTGATGGAGACAGAAACAACAGATGAAGTACGTGATCTGCTGAATACGTTCATGGAGCAAAATGGTGTGAATGAAGAGCAGGGATTTTCGGTTTCTAAATAAGTGAAGCGCAGGCTGGGACAGACCCCCGCCTGCGCTTTTTCAATATGTTACAATAAAAACATTTAAAGAAACAGGATGATTTTTCAAAAATGTATATAAAGGATGACTGTTCGTGTATTTAACAATTTCAATTATTTTAGCAGCGATCTTAGGCTACCTTTTAATGATGATGGGTCCCCTGATTGGTGGACTGGTTGCTTTTGGTATTGTTGCAGGCTGTTTATTCAGAGGGCTATATCTGCTGAATAATATACATAAGAAATTATCAGAAACCTACCCAACATTAACAAAAGCAGAGGCGGCTTATGAAAAGCACCTGAAAGAGCTGGACCGGAAGCACAGGGAGCACCGTGAATAGGAGTCCGGTCTGGCGTTCTTCAACACATCAGCCAATGTCCTGAAAGTCCGGCTATCATTTTACTGGCGCGCCAGAAATGCCTTTACCATGCTAACCGAATCCCCTCTGTCATACCTGCTGTACAGCTGATCTGCAAGCCGGACTGGATCCCCAAAAAAGAACCGCTCATATAACTGCTGCCTCGAACCAAAGGCACTCATCGACAAATCCCATGCAAGCCGGAACAATTTGACCCTTTCATAACCATTCTGACAGGCAGTCTGAAGATGATGATTCAATAGATCCTTTTGATCTGAGGCAAAATCTTTTTCAGAAGGAATCGCGACCAGCCCGCTTGCGCTCATCAGCTGAATGATTTCGATCAGACGCGGATAAATCCCTGGATAGTAATTCACCGCAGCCAGCAGCGGATTCGCATCAGGCGTCATCGTGCCCCACTGATTGATTTTTGCGTTCCGCTCAGATTCATATAAAAATCCCCTCATTGCTTCAAGCGCCATGGCCACTTCTGAAAACTTTTCTCTTATATGCTGGTATTCACTAATGTTGATGCCATCTATAATGAGTTGAATCATACCGAGGATAAACTCTGTTTTAATCACGTTTTTTGATACGACCTGATGAGCCGTATGTTCAAACATGTCACTCTGGCTGTACAAAAGCTTCTTGACGATTGGACTGCCATGCAAAAACACCCGCTCCCACGGAACAAGGACATTGTCAAACACAACAATTGCATCCATTTCATCATACCTCGAGCCAAGCGGATGGTCGAAATGAGTATCTTTATAAACAAAGGACTCCCGGCATATAAATGACAAGCCAGGCGTATTACAGGGAATCGCAAATGCATAGGAAAAAGCTTCATCATCTATGTTCGATGGCACTGGATAAACCAGAATTTCATCTGTCACGCCTGCCTGTGTGGCTAAGATCCGGGACCCGTGTATGACGATGCCGTCTTCCGTTTTCCTGATCATCCGCGCTGCAATCTGCTCACTTTCTCCATCCTGTTTGCCACGGTTATTCTGAGGACTGACAAATACGTGGGTTAAAGATAAGTCATGCTCCTTCACGTATTGATAATAGTTCCTGATATTTTCAGCGCACCTTTCATCTTCAGCGGTAAAAAGGTCCGCAGCAGCATTTAATACCATTAAAATCGTATTCATATAATCCGGAGACCTCCCCATCATCCCGACGTGACTCTTTGCCCATTCCTGAATCATCAGTCTTCTTTTTTCCAAATCTTCTTTTGTCTTCGGCTCTAAAAAAGACATGCCAACACGATTTCCTGACTCTTCAGAAACGAACGTCATGACGTCTTTTAATGCTGGCTGATGCTGAAGATCATATAGCTTCGCCTGGCTTGCCATGACACCTTTAAAGGCTGCATGGTCTGAGATATTGCCGGTAATGCGGCTCCCGTCCAGCCAGATATTCGTTTTTAGCTGATTGATCCGCCTGATATATTGCTCCCCCGTTGAAATACCCATTGTCATGCGCTCCTTCCCTGGAAAGATCCTTTAATATACATATGAATCCGAAGAGATTTGGTGTATGTCGGGACAATACCCTGCACCCGCTAAATAGTGATGTGATGATTCACAAAATTGTTACAGCTTATTGCAATCGCTTTAAATCGTGTTGACATAAGAAGTAATAGCGTTTAAAGTTATGATAATGATAATTGTTATCAATTAAAAACTGAAAGAAGGAATTAATCCAATGGGTATGAAAAGAAAGTCTTCTATATTTACCTTATCAATGTCAACAATGCTGATGCTTGCACTTGCAGGCTGTTCAGATGACTCTTCAACTGAAGATACAGGAGCGTCAGAAGACACAGATACAGAAACGACTGAATCGACTGACACTGAGGCATCTTCTTCTGAATATCCAATCGTCATTGAACACGCTTTAGGTGAAACAACGATTGAAGAAAAACCTGAACGTATTGCGGCGATTGCATGGTCTAACCACGATGTACCACTTGCTCTTGGCGTGATGCCGGTTGGATTATCTGCTGCAAACTACGGCGTGCAGGATGACAGCGGGATGCTTCCATGGACGGCTGAAGCAATTGAAGAAATTGGCGGGGAAGAACCGGTGCTTTTCCAGGATACAGACGGCATTGATTTTGAAGCGGTAGCCGATGTTGATCCTGATGTGATTCTTGCTACATATTCAGGTCTGACGCAGGAAGAGTACGATACATTAAGCCAGATTGCACCGGTCGTTGCTTACCAGGAAGCGCCTTGGGTTTCATCGTGGCGGGAGCAGGTAACATACAATTCAATGGCAATGGGCATGGCTGAAGAAGGTGAACAGCTGATCGCGGATACTGAGCAGCTGATTGCTGATAAAGTAGCAGAATATCCTGAATTCGAAGGGAAAACAGCTGCATTTTTAAGTGTTAACGCTGCTGATCTTTCTTCATTCTTTGTGTATTCACCTGAAGATCCGCGTGGTGCTTTCCTTGGTGAGATCGGCATGGAATATCCGGATAGTCTGTTAGATGAATTTACTGATCCAAATGCATTCTATATTGAAGCAAGTGCAGAAAATGCTGATATGCTGAATGATGCTGATGTACTTGTTTCTTACGGAGATGAGAATACGCTCGAAGCGATGCAAAATGATCCGATTCTTGGTCAGGTGCCTGCAATCGAAAGAGGATCAGTTGTGATTATCGGGGACAACACACCGCTTGCAGCAGCAGGTACACCAAGTACGCTTTCAATTGAGTACACGATTGACGAGTACCTGTCACTTATGTCGGAAGCTGTCAGTAAGCTAGAGCAGTAAGATGAATGATCTTTCCGTTACAGCACAGAAGCAGTGGCATTTGCCGAAGCATTTCTTTAAGCTGCTGGTGATCTCTCTGATCCTGTTAGCGGTATGTATATTTGCTTCACTTGCATTCGGATCGCGGGCCATCGCAATGAATGACATTATTACAGGTTTATTCAATGCTGATGTTCAGACCCATGAAGCAAATGTTGTACGGCAGAGAATTGCAAGAACAGTATTCGGCTTAATGTGCGGCGCAGCACTTGGGGTGTCCGGGGCACTGTTACAATCAGTTACCCGGAACCCGATTGCTGACCCGAGTATTCTCGGTGTGAATACAGGGGCTGCATTGTTCGTCGTTTGCGGGATTGCGTTTTTCAACATTAACAGTTCAGCACAGTTTATTGTCTTTGCCCTTGCAGGTGCAATACTGACTGCTATTTTTGTATACGGAATTGGTGCAATGGGTCGTGGCGGTGCCACGCCCCTTAAGCTCGTTTTAGCGGGCGCTGCGACAAGCGCTGCATTATCATCACTTGTCATGGCTGTGATGATTCCCCGTTCGAGCGTCATGGACCAATTCAGATTCTGGCAGGTAGGCAGCGTTGGGGCCGGCACGTGGGATTCAGTCACGGTATTTATTCCATTTCTCGTTGTTGGTCTGATTATTGCTGTTGTCACAGCACCTGCACTGAATGCGCTGGCTTTAGGTGATGAAGCTGCCAAAGGGCTTGGTGTGAAAACAGGAACACTCAGACTGATTGCCGCGCTTGGCGGCGTCATGTTATGCGGTGTGACAACCGCGCTTGCAGGACCAATCGGCTTTATCGGTCTTCTGGCGCCTCACCTGATCCGGCTGATGATCGGACCGGATCTGCGCTTTATGATTCCGATGTCTGCCATCTCAGGTGCGATTATTCTGAGCATTTCAGACGTCGCAGGACGCGTACTTGGAAGTCCCGGAGAGCTTGAAGTCGGTGTTGTCACAGCGTTCGTCGGGGCCCCTGTGTTAATTTTGATTACAATGAAAGCGAAAATGCGTGCATTATGATGAACGAATTGATTTACCCTATAAAATCAGGAAGAATAAAAAGACAGCGCAGATTTCTTACTGTCACGATCATTCTGGCTGTTCTTTCCTTTATACTAGCCGGTGCAATGCTGATGATCGGCAACACGATCTATCCGGTCTCAGACGTGATTGGCGTACTGATGGGTGAGGATGTCAGCGGAGCCTCTTTTGCAGTCGGAACCATCAGGCTGCCAAGAATGATTGCAGGTGTGTTTGCAGGATTTGCATTTGGTGTGGCAGGTCATGTGTTCCAGACGATGCTCAGAAACCCGCTTGCTAATCCGAATGTCATCGGAATTACAGCAGGGTCCAGTGCTGCTGCTGTGTTCAGCATCATTGTGCTGCAGGCCAGCAGTACGTTTGTGTCGGTATCATCTGTTATTGGCGGTCTGGTTACTGTACTCGTTATTTTCACGCTTTCGAGAAGTACTTCATTTTCCATCGGTCGGTTAATTCTTGTTGGTATCGGGATTCAGGCGATGCTGAATGCAGTCGTATCCTACCTGCTGCTGATCGGACAGGAGAATGATATTCCAACTGCGATGAGATGGTTGACAGGGAGTCTGAACGGGGCTACTACTGAAGGTTTGTATCCATTAATTGTCACCGTCTTGATTTTTTCACCGATTATTCTTGCCCTGGGCAGAAGGCTTGATATGCTTGAGCTTGGTGAACAGGCCGCAACATCACTTGGCGTTAATACGGGTCAGACACGATTTCTACTCGTTGTCAGCTCTGTCATGATTATCGCTTTAGCCACAGCCGCTACAGGGCCAATTGCTTTTATCGCGTTCTTATCCGGACCGATTGCTAAAAGACTTGTCGGTGCAGGCTTCTCAGGAACGATCCCGGCAGGCCTTGTCGGTATTATTCTGGTACTCGCATCTGATCTGATCGGTCAGTTCGCCTTTACTGCACGGTATCCTGTAGGCGTCATCACAGGAATTCTTGGTGCACCTTACCTGATTTACCTGCTGATCAGAATGAATCAAAAAGGAGACTTATAATGAAACAGACACATACTTTCCGTACTGACAACCTGATTGCCGGATATGATCAAACGCCTATTCTTCATAACATTGATGTTACGATTCCAAGTAATGAGATCAGTATCATCATTGGTGCCAATGGCTGCGGAAAGTCCACCCTTTTGAAGACGATGGCGAGACTGATCAAGCCGACAGCCGGGGAGGTAACAATCGGTGGTACACCGATCCATAAAATTCCACCGAAGAAGCTGGCACGCGTGCTTGGGCTGCTGCCTCAGACACCGATCGTACCTGAAGGCATTACTGTTACAGACTTAGTCGGCCGGGGACGCTTCCCGCACCAGTCATTTATGAAAGGCTGGAGCCAAAAAGACTATGAAGCTGTCAGTGAAGCCATGGATATTATGAATATTACAGAATTCGCTGACCGTCATATTGATGAACTCTCAGGTGGTCAGCGCCAGCGCGTCTGGATCGCCATGGCGCTCGCTCAGCAAACGGACATCCTGTTTCTTGATGAGCCGACTACTTATCTCGATATTACCTATCAGGTGGAGATCCTTGATCTGCTCACTGATCTGAACCGTAAATACGGCACGACGATTGTGATGGTTCTCCACGATATTAATCTGTCTGCCCGTTATGCAGACCATATCTTTGCACTGCGTGAGGGAAAACTCATTGCAGAAGGAGATCCATCAAGCATCATTACAAGCCCGCTGATCGAAGAGATCTTCGGACTGAAATGCACAGTCATGAAAGATCCGATTTCAGGCTCGCCTTTTGTTGTGCCGATTGGGAGACATCATAATAAGGTGAGGAAGCATTCCTAGAAGGAAGTCTGGGACAGACCCAGACTTCGCTCAATGCGGCAGTTTGAGGCTGAAGGAATCGCAGGGTGTGCTGTCGACCGGGGTGAGGGAAAAACATCGCATTCTGATGTAAATAGTACCAGACGCAGTTGCGCTGAAGGAATCATTGTCATTCTGAGGGAATTCCCTCGCAAATTGATGGAATCATTTCAACATTGAAGGAATCGCCTTCCACTTCGAAAGAATGAAAACGGGTGCTCTGTCCAACCCGATCCGTTACGGAAGCCGGAGCCAAGCCTCCAGCCTCCTCCCTCTCACGGCACCACTATCCATCCGGTGGGCTCTCCTTTTAAAAGTAGCTTCCTGATCACATCTTCTGCCGGTCCATGAAGCGGGGAGTAATCAACGGTCTCCACGTCCACTTCCTGATCAAGTGCCACCCCCCACCAATAGATCCCTTTACTTAAAGGCTTCAGCGCGCTAAAAGTTGCTGAATAATAATTCGCCTGTGCCTGTCTATCCACAACTCCATCCGGCATGCTCCACGCATAAGGCGTCCGGTGAGCTCCGGCAACCGGTATCATACCGGCTTCTGTGATGATCACTGATGGATGGTCAAGCTGCTTTGAAAGATCAACTGTCCATTGCTCCCAGGCAGCTGACAGCTCTTCAACGTCAGCACTATCCGGCGCATCAAGTGGAAAGTAGGCGTCAATGCCGACGTGATCAAGGTGCTGCACAAAATTAAGAGATGACACACTTTCAACTGTATCCCAGTTAAAAGAATAAATTAAATCCCCACTATACCGCCCTCTAATGGCATTAATCAGCTCAATCCATTTATCGCTATAGCTTTCCATCGAATTAAGCTCAGTGCCAATATTAAAATAAGAAACCTCATTAGCCTCCGCCAATTCAGCGTATTCGAGCAATAATGACTGATAGCTGTCAAACCAAGCAGCGGGATCACCTGGCTGAATTTGCCCCCTCCAGTGCCCGGTCGCAATCAGGCTTTGCTCATCCATGGTCGGACGCAGCATTACACTTAACTCTTCCCGCTGTGCCGCTTTAATCAGGCTATCCAGTGAAGATAAAGAAGGCGTCATAACAGCATCTGCACTTACTTCACTCGCCTGCCAACCTGACTGATAAAAAGGAAAAGTAATCGTGACACTATTCATACCAATTTCCCTGAACTGTTTAAAATAAATCCCGGCTCTCTCAAGATCCGGCTGCCCGTACACCAGTAAATTCATTCCTGCCTGAAACTCGCCCACTTCATACTTGCGGTCGGGCGGCTTTGGCTCAGGTGTAAACTGTCTGGCACCTGACCTGTTTATGTATTCATCCTCTGAAGACTGAATAATAGTCACTGTCTGACCTTCAGCAGGCTGCCCGCTGATATGATGACGTATCCGTGGATCATCCAGCTCAAACTGTACAAACAGTATCAAAGCCAAAACAGCACATACCACCACACTGATTCGCATCTTATTCATCACCCACTCAATCCCTTTATCAAAGATATCTAAACAGTGCAGACTGTAGGAGATCAAACGGTCCCCCTGTTTAAGCTTATGCAGCAGGAGGTTGATATATGACAAATATAGGAATGAAAACTTGACTGAGACAGATTTCGCTAAATGACGCTTTTAGGGGGCTGAGGAGAATCGCAAAGCCTATTGAAGGAATTATCAATTGAAGTGAAGGAAATAATATCGTGCGCTGATGGAAATAGCTCCACACGCCATTGTGCTGAAGGAATTAAGGCGATGTCCAGGTCAGACCATCTCGCCTTTCCAGAAAGCTCAGCCCATCCCTACCCCATCCCCCCATATTTCTACACTTCTCACACCCTTGTTTTGATATACTAAAATCAGTCAAAATGTAAGCGTTTTCTATTTTTCTACCGGAAAATCAGAATGTACAAGTACTGGAGGTGACTGAATGAATACACCGATTCTTGAATCCAAAATTAAAGCGCCTGCTACATATTCAAGTTATCTGCGGCGTGCAGCAGTCAGTGCGAAGTTGAAGCAGTTATACCGCTCGCCTTTGACGCTGATTCACAGCGGGGCCGGCTATGGGAAGACGTCTTTACTTTCTCATGTGCTTCAGGATGAAAAGAGGCTGTACAGCTGGTATACCGCTCAGGAAGATGATGATGATATTCAGCCTTTTCTGCTTTATCTGATGGCGAGTATTGAGCGGGTGTTGCCGGGTGTGGACAGTGATTTCAGCGAAAAGCGGACGCTCCCCCATTATCCGAAGCCTTCTGACCTGCAGAACTGGGTCACTTCTTTTATCGAAGCACTGGCACCGATAGATGAAGAGTTTGTCATTGTCATAGATGATTTTCATACGATTGATCACGTATTCAGTATTAATTTTTTCATGGAAAAAGTGATCTCCTTACTGCCGGATACGGTTCATATCGTACTTTGCAGCCGCCAAAAGCCACGCTGGTCCAACCTTTTAAAGCTGCGCAGTGCCGGTCAGCTGGTTGAAATTTCTTCTGATGACCTTCAATTCAAGGCTGAGGAGATCAGGTATTTTTACGAGGACACTCATCAGCTTCAGCTGACTGACGAAGCAATCTCGGATATTTACCGTGTAACGGAGGGCTGGGCGATTGCGATCCAGCTGATTGGAAGCTATCTTGCAGGCTCAGGTGAATCTGATTTTTCACTGCCTGATCTGCCCACTGATGAGCTTTTTCAGTTTCTTGCACAGGAGGTCGTCGGCAAGCGCTCCACCGATGAACAGCTTATGCTTTACCAGCTTAGTCTGACAGAGTCATTCGATCTGCAGGTCATTGAGTATTTTTACAAAGAAAAAGGTAAGCGCTTACTTAAGGAGATGCTCCATTCTCATATGTTTGTCCATCAGATCGGGGCGTCACATTACCGGTTCCATGCGCTGTTTCATCAGTTTTTGCAGGATACTTTTCAGGCGGAAATGCCGGAAGCTTGGCTTTTACAGCATCAGCAGCTCGCTGATTATTATGCGGGCCGGAATAATGTGATTCAGGCAATGAACCATTACCGGGTTGTCAATAATCAGCAGCAGATGGCTGAACGGGTGAATGAGTTCGGTCCGCAACTGATTGCACGCGGTCAATTCGATTACCTTGAGGATCTGCTGAATCAGGTTCCTGATCGTTTGAAAAACAGTCATTATTCGCTATATCACCTTGCAGGAGAAGTTTACCGCTACAAGGCTTATTACGAGAAGGCTAAAGCTGCTTATCTTGAGTGCGCTGAGCGGGCCCGGGTGCAAAAAGATATCTATACCGAAGCCAAATGTATGATCGGGATTGCATCAATCTATATTGATACGATTCAGCCGCTCTATGCTGAGCCTTACCTGGACAGCGCTCTGACACTTGCCGGTTCAGTTTCAGACTTTGACCCCGAGATGATTCAGGAGTGGAAATGTCTCCGGATTGAGAACCTTGTTAATCTTGGTCAGGCTGAGGAAGCTGAACATCTGATGGAACGTTTTGGGATGCGGATTGAAGATCTTCCCGCACATAACACTGATGTGCGCCTCCACCTTAGGAGAGGGCGTCTTGAAGAAGCACGTGCGACCGTACTGAGTAAAAAACAGCAGACGGCTGTGCTGCCTGAAATGTTTCGTGAGGGAACGATTCTTGGGTCATTTATAAGATCGATGCTTGGAGAGGCTGATGACGCGCTGACACTGGCTGAACGTGGAGTGGAACATGGGCGCGATGAGAGATCGACCTATATTGAAGCGGTTGGCTACGTACGTAAAGGTCATGCGCATATGATCTCGCCTGTGAGAGAGCTTGATGAAGCACACAGCTGTTACAGAAAATCGATTGAATTGCTGACAACGTATGACCTGAATCGCGCAAAGGCTGAACCGCTGATGGGTCTTGCAGCAGTGCTTGCCATGCAGGGTCTGATCGATCAGTCTGCTGAAGCCTATGATGCAGCGATCCGGGAAACTGAAAAGGTACAGGATAACTGGCTGTCTGCATATCTGCTGATTGGCAGAGGTCACTTGCGGGGTCAGCAAAGCCGCACGGATGAGGCGGTTCAAGATTTCAAGGAAGCACTTGAGCGTTTCCTGCGCTGCGGCGACCGGTTTGGAGAATTCATCACGCGCTATTATCTGCAGACCCGGCATTTTGAACAGACGTCCACCTTTAATAAAGAAGACCTGGAAAAACTGGCAGATCTCTTTCTGACTGAGTCATTTGATTTTTTCTTCAAAAATCATTCGCTCTTCGGACCTGTTGACCCTGCAGAGACACTGCCTTTCTGGTATGAAGCAGCGAAAGAATTGTCTGAGGGAAAACGGCAGAAAATATATAGAAGACTCGGGCTGACAGAAGAGCTCAGGCCCCCTTCCTACACGCTGCATGTCAGACTGCTCGGTGCATTTCACGTAGCAAGAGGCACACTGTCTATTCCGGAAAAAGAATGGCGCCGTGAGAAAGCGAAAGAGCTGTTTGCGCTGTTCGTGCTGAACCGTACCCGGTACCTGAATAAGCAGGAAATCTACGATGAATTGTGGCCTGAGGTCGGACCCGAGCAGGCAGAACGGGATTTTAAGGTGACTTACAATGCAATGCTCAAGGCGATTGAACCGGAGCGCGAGGCCAGGAGAGAATCTTATTTTATTGAACGCAAAGGGCTGCTTTACAGGATCCGGCCGGATGTAAGAATCCTGGTTGATACGGAACAGTGGCAAAGCGGAGTTGAGAAATCTCCGGAGATAAAAGACCCGAAGCTTCAGCTGCGTGTCTTGAAAAAGACGGTCAGCTTGTATCAGGGTGAGCTGTTTGGAGAGCGGGTGCCGGACAGCAAATCAATACGCCGCGAGCAGGAGCAATTCCATCAAAGTTACTTAGAAGTGATGGAGCGGATTGCCCAGCTGTATACGCGCCTGCAGGATTATCATAAAGTCATCTACTGGGCTGAGAAGATTCTTGCTGAAGATATCACCTGGGAGGAAGCCTACCGCCTGCTGATGTTCGCTTATTATCAGAAGAAAAACCGCAGGCGTGCAATGGAACTCTACTCCTCGTGTGAGAGAGTTCTTCGTGAGGAGCTTGGTGTCTCCCCAATGGAAACGACTGAAAATATGTATGACCTGATTCGTCTCTGATTCGTTCAGAGACGTTTTTTTGTTGTAACTCATTTGTAACTCCTCCTGCATACACTTGCAGTGAAGAAAGAAAACGCTTTCAAAAAGAAGGGAAGGGGTAATACGATGATTAGAAAATGGGGTTCCACACTTGTGCTCTCCTCTGCTTTACTGCTCGCTGCCTGTGGAAATGAGGCTGATGGATCCGGAAGTGGCGGGTCAGGAGATGATGACACAGTCAAGGTCGGTGTACTGGCTTCACTGACAGGTGCACTTGAGTCTTACGGAAAGCAGACGCAGCGGGGATTTGAGCTTGGCCTTGAATATGCAACTGACGGCACCATGGAAGTCGCGGGTAAAAAAATTGAAGTGGTATTTGAAGATACAGAGACAAAGCCGGAGGTCGCCGTTCAGAAAGCGACAAAATTGCTTGAAGAAGATGAAGTTGATTTTCTGGTCGGCTCTTCAAGTTCAGGCGATACACTTGCCGTCCTTCCCCTTGCTGAGGAATATGAAAAAATCATGCTCGTTGAACCTGCTGTGGCTGACAGTATTACAGGCGAGGAATTCAACAAATACATTTTCAGAACAGCGCGTAACTCTTCCCAGGATGCCGTCGCCGGTGCTGCGGCTATTGCCGGTGAGGGTGTCAAAATCGCCACGTTCGCACCGGATTATTCATTCGGCTGGGATGGTGTAGCAGCATTTAAGGAAGCGGCTGAAGAGCTTGGCGCTGAGATTGTCCTGGAGGAATTCGCAGATCCGGCAGCAACTGACTTTACATCAAATCTTCAAAAAGTCATTGAAGCGGATCCGGATTACCTGTTCATCGTCTGGGCAGGCGCGAACTCTCCGTGGAACCAGATTGCTGATATGAAGCTTCAGGAAAAAGGTATTAAGATCTCAACCGGTGCACCGGATATTCCGGCACTGAGTATTATGGAGCCGCTCGTTGGCATGGAAGGCTTCAGCGTGTATTACCATACACTTCCTGATAACGAAATCAATGACTGGCTGGTTGAAGAACATAAAGCCCGCTATGACGGTGAAGTGCCTGATCTGTTTACACCGGGCGGGATGACGGCAGCCATTGCGATAGTGGATGCACTGAAGAAATCAGAAGGGTCTGTTGATGCCGATGAACTGATCGGCATCATGGAAGGCATGTCATTTGAAACGCCAAAAGGCACAATGACATTCCGCCCTGAGGATCACCAGGCACTGCAGACCATGTATTCGATCACGCTTGAAGAACAGGAAGGCGTGGATTATCCGGTTCCTGTGTTAGTGAAGGAGCTGTCACCTGAAGATACAGAACCACCTATTTTGAATAACCCATAACAGTTGAGGTGGGCAGACGACAATTGTCGTCTGTCCATATGCCGCAAGAACGGGCTCCTGGTCTTACGGCATATGGACAGGAAAGGAGGAAAACAAATGGCTTTATTAGAGACGAAAAACCTGACGATTCAATTCGGCGGACATACAGCAGTAGATCATGTTTCCTTTTCACTGCCTGAAAAGGAATTCAAATCAGTGATCGGGCCGAATGGGGCCGGGAAAACAACATTCTTTAACCTGTTAAGCGGTGAATTAAAGCCGACTGAGGGCGAGGTTTATTATAAAGGAAAATCACTGAACAAAGTCAGCGCCGTTGAAAGAACGCGGCGTGGGATCGGCCGGTCGTTTCAGATTACGAATGTATTTCCGAACCTGACTGTATTTGAAAATGTCAGACTCGCAGTTCAATCAAAGGAAAAGGTGCGCTATCCATTCTGGAAAAGCACGCGCTCCTATCACGGGCTGGCAGAGAAAACCCATGAGCTGTTAGAGCAGGTGCTGCTTGATAACAAGGCTCATATGATCGCTGCCCAGCTGTCACACGGAGAGAAACGGAAGCTTGAGATCGCGATGCTGCTCGCACTCGATACTGAGGTGCTGCTGCTTGATGAACCGACAGCCGGCATGTCGCTTGAGGAAGTACCGGCGATTTTGAATGTGATTCGTTCTATTAAGGATCAGGGTGATAAAACCATTTTGCTGATCGAACACAAAATGGATATGATTCTTGATCTTTCTGATTCCATTATGGTGCTATTCAACGGCCAGCTGCTGGCAGACGGAACGCCGGAAGATATTATGCAAAATGAAACCGTACAGCAAGCGTACCTGGGAGGATATGAGGATGGCAAATCTGTTAGAAATGCGTGACGTGCATACCTTTATAGGCGAATACCATATTTTGCAGGGCGTCAATTTCACAGCCCCAAAAGGCCAGGTCAGCGTATTGCTTGGACGCAACGGAGCCGGTAAGACAACGACACTGAAAACCATTATGGGCCTTCATCCCGCAAAAAGCGGAGCTGTTTTATTTGAGGGACAGCCGATTGAAAAGCTGCCTACACACAAAATTGCCAAAAGCGGTCTTGGATATGTACCGGAAGATCAGGGCATCTTCTCCACACTGACAGTGGAGGAAAACATCCGGGTTGCCATGCTGGATCAGTCAGATGCGACAGCGAAGCGGGTTGATTATGTCTTAACACTTTTCCCGGATCTGAAAAAGTTCTGGAAAAAAGACGGCGGCAACCTCTCAGGCGGACAAAAACAGATGCTCTCAATGGCAAGAGCCTTCGTTCAGGACAGCCGGCTGCTGCTGATTGATGAACCGTCTAAAGGACTTGCACCCGTTGTGATCGGGACAGTGATCGAAGCAATCCATGAACTGAAAAAACAATCGACTATTGTACTCGTGGAACAGAACTTCCGGATGGCGTCAATAGTAGGTGATACTTTTACGCTCATTGATGACGGCCGGACTGTTCATACCGGTGAAATGGGCTATCTGGTTGAAAATGAAGAAATGAAACGCAAATACCTCGGGATTGGCTAGGGAGGGAAACTGATGGAACTACTCATTAATTTATTTGTTAACGGCCTGTCAACGGGCATGCTGATTTTTTTACTCGCTGCAGGACTAACGTTGATTTTCGGGCTGATGAGCGTACTGAACTTTGCGCATGGCGGACTGTTTGTATGGGGCGCCTTCTCAGCTGTATGGGTCTATGCCACAACAGGCAGCTTTATGCTGTCGATTCTCGGAGCTGTAGTAACAGGCGTTGTGCTCGGCTTTGTGACAGAAAAGATTATTATCACCCCCGTTTACGGGAATCATGTCCAGCAGATTCTGATCACGCTCGGTTTTATGCTGGTGCTGACAGAAATGATTAAAGTTGTCTTCGGGCCTAATCAGCTTGCAGCCAAGGTGCCTCCATACCTTGACGGTAGCTGGGAGGTTGGTGATGTCATCCTGATTAAGTACCGGATGTTCATTATTTTAATCGGCTTTGCTGTGTTTGGCGTTATTCAGTTCATTTTAAAGCGTACAAAAGTCGGCTTAATTGTACGGGCCGGCGTATTGAATAAGGAAATGGTTCAGGCACTTGGGATCAATATTAAGCAGGTGTTTCTTTTTACCTTTATTGCCGGAGCAGCACTTGCTTCTCTGGGCGGCGCACTGATGGCGCCCTATTCCGGAGTTGTTTATGCCGAAATGGGTCTCGAGTTCGGCATACTGGCTTTTATTGTTGTCGTCATTGGCGGCATGGGCTCACTGCCCGGATCTCTGCTGGCCGCGATTCTGGTCGGCCTTGCCGGAAGCTTTATGGCTTATTATGTTCCCGCTTTATCGCTTGCCGTCAATATGATCCTGATGGCACTCGTACTAATTTTCAGACCGCAGGGATTATTTGCGGCAAAGGGGTGAAAGCATGTCAAAGGTATTATCACTGAATAAAAGCATTTATCTGATCATTGCACTTGCACTGCTGATCTTTCCATTTGTATCAGATTCGAGAACCTGGACGATTCTGCTCACACAGATTTTCATTTTTGCAATCCTGGCGATGAGCTATGATCTCCTGCTCGGTTATACCGGAAT
Source organism: Jeotgalibacillus terrae (assembly GCF_016908195.1). GTDB lineage: Bacteria > Bacillota > Bacilli > Bacillales > Jeotgalibacillaceae > Jeotgalibacillus > Jeotgalibacillus terrae. The sequence continues at coordinate 55,712 of NZ_JAFBDK010000010.1, read as the reverse complement.
TGTATCATTCGGCCATGCAATGTTCTTTGGCATCGGCGCTTACACGACAGGGATTATGTTAGATACATTCGCGCCAACCCTGCTCTATTTTGTTCTTTCGATCGCTGTAGGATTTATTCTGGCTGCAGTTGTCAGCTTCTTCGTCGGCATTTTAACACTGCGACTGAAAAGCCATTACTTTGCTATGCTGACGCTTGCTTTATCCGGTCTGTTCCTTGTGGCAGCTGAGAAATGGCGCAGCCTGACTTATGGCAATGACGGCTTTACGTTCCGCGCACCCGAGATCTTTCAGGACCGGTTAGTCTTTTATCTGCTATCACTTGGCTGCCTGATTGCAGTATTTATCTTTTTAAAGCGATTTGTCTCATCTCCCATGGGACACGTGCTGATTTCAGTCAGGGAAAATGAAAACCGTACGGCCTCTCTCGGCTTTAACACGCTGCACTATAAAGTCATTGCATCCGTTGCAGCAGGTGTGATTGCCTCTCTTGCCGGATCACTTTATGCAGTCTCACTCCGTTTCGTCAACACGAGCGTCATGACAATGGATATTACGCTTGACGCCCTTTTGATGACGATTATCGGCGGGGTCGGTACACTTGTCGGCCCAATACTCGGCGCAGGTGTCATCGAGCTTGCCCAGCATTATCTGTCAGGGCTTGCAAGGGATTATCCGATCTTTGAACGCTGGATTATCCTGTTCGGTATTCTCTATATTATCGCTGTCATCTTCTTCCCGCGCGGCATTGTCGGCGGCATCCAGAGAGTGTTTGCAAAGCTTAGTGGCAAAAAAGTCAAAGCGGCCCGCCCGATCAAAAAGAGCGTGGTGAAATCATGACCGGTATTGCTGGAATCGGAAGCTATCTGCCGGACCGCTATATGACTGCTGACGAGATTGCAGAGCTGTCAGGTGTTCCGGAGACCGTGATCCGTGAAAAGATGGGCATTACAAAAAAGCCGGTTGCAGGACCTGAAGACCATACTGTTGAAATGGGTATACAGGCGGCTGAACAAGCACTCAAACAGGCAGCCATCAGCGCCAAACAGCTGGATCTGATCATTTATATCGGAGAAGAGCATAAGGAATACCCGCTCTGGACAGCTGCCATCTATATGCAGCAGCGCCTTGGCGCCACCCGTGCTTGGGGATTTGATGCGGCTCTCCGCTGCGGTACTACCATCATGGCCATGAAGCTTGCTAAAGATATGATGACAGCAGATCCGTCTATCCGCTATGTATTACTCGCCGGCGGTTACCGGAATGAAGACTTTATTGATTATCAGAATGAACGCACACGCTTTATGTTCAATCTCGCATCCGGAGGCGGGGCACTCGTGCTCTCAAAGGAAATGGCAGATAACGAGCTGCTCGGCAACTCAATCGTCACTGACGGCTCCTTTTCTGAAGACGTGATTGTACCTGTCGGCGGCACGAAAGCACCGCTCACAGCTGATGACCTGGCTGCAAACCGCTATAAGCTTGATGTCCCTGATCCACAGGGTATGAAAGCGCGCCTGGAAGCGAAGTCAATGCAGAACTTTCTGTTTGTCATCCGGGATGCGCTTGAAAAAAGCGGCTTTACACAGGCAGATATTGACTACCTCGGAATCCTTCATATGAAGCGTTCTGCCCATCAGTATGTCCTGCAGCAGCTCGGACTCCATGATGACCAATCAATTTACTTATCAGATTACGGCCATATCGGTCAGTTTGACCAGATTATCTCGTTGGAACTTGCGCTTGCTGAAAAGAAAATCAGACCCGGATCAGTTGTTGTGCTGGTCAGTGCCGGAATCGGCTATGCCTGGGGAGCGCAGGTGATTAAATGGAGGGAAGACGAATGACACTGAAAACTATACACCTGCAAAACGGCGAAGACATCACCTACCGCGTGCGTCCAGGCGGAGAAGAAGTGATCGTACTCGTACACGGGAATATGACCTCATCCAAACACTGGGACCTTCTCATTGAAGCACTCCCGTCAGACTATACAATATACGCTCCGGACCTTCGCGGGTTCGGTGGTTCAAGCTATCATGAACCAATTACATCAATCAAAAGCTTTTCTGAAGATCTTGCAGACTGGCTACAGCAGCTTGGACTGACCCGCTTCCATCTGGCCGGCTGGTCACTTGGCGGCGCTGTTGTGATGCAATATACGATCGATCACCCAGAAGCAGTGGCGTCCCTTATCCTTCTTGCATCCGCTTCTTCAAGAGGCTATCCTTTTGTGCAATATCTGGACCCTGATGACTTAACTAAGGTAAGACGGCTAACTACAAAGGAAGAGATTCAGCAGGATCCCCTCCGTACACAACATATTCAAGGGCTCTATGACAACAAGGACCGTGAAGGATTGAAAGCGGTATGGAATGCAGGCATTTACACACACAAACAGCCGGATGAAACGAGATATGAAGCGTACGTGGATGATATGCTCACGCAGCGTAATCTTGCAGACGTCTATTCAGCACTTAATACATTCAACATCAGTACCGTGTCAAATGAAGCAGCACAAGGAACAGGCGAAATTGATGCGATCAAAGCACCAGTATTGATCATCAGCGGAGACCGTGATCTGATTGTCCCGCAGCAGATGACAGATGAACTCGTCAGTGACTTCAACAGCCGCGCAAAACATGTTCAGCTCACAGATGCCGGGCATTCACCGCTTGTCGATCAGCTCGATGAACTTGTGCGTGTGATGGATGCGTTCATAAAGGAGGAGAAATAATGCGACTTAAAGATAAAACAGCCATCATTACAGGCGGGGCAAGCGGCATCGGCAGGGCAGCTGTTGAACGCTTTCTTGAAGAAGGAGCCCGCGTCGTGATTGCTGATTACAATCAGGACCAGGGTGAGCAGCTCGTCTCTGAGCTGACAGATCATCAGGGACGCGTGGCTTTCTGCCAGACAGATGTCTCAAATGAAGCACAGGCAAAAGCAGCTGTCGCTTTTACATTAGAAACCTTCGGACGCATTGACATACTGGTGAATAATGCAGGTATCACGCGTGATGCAATGTTTACCAAAATGACAGAGGATCAGTTTGATCAGGTGATGGATATTAACGTAAAAGGCGTCTTCCATATGACACACGCAGCGCTCCCCCACCTGATTGAACAGGGTTCCGGAAAGATTATTAACACCTCCTCTGTAAGCGGCGTCTACGGAAATGTCGGACAAACAAATTATGCAGCGTCTAAAGCTGCAGTGATCGGCATGACAAAATCGTGGGCAAAAGAGCTCGGCCGCAAAGGTATTCAGGTGAATGCTGTTGCCCCAGGATTCACCGCCACACCGATGGTTGAGAAAATGCCTGAAAAAATTATCGGTCAGATGACATCTGTCGTGTCCCTTCAGCGGCTCGCCAAACCACGGGATATCGCAAATGCCTATCTGTTCCTGGCTTCAGATGAAGCTGATTATGTACACGGACACGTACTGCACGTAGACGGCGGCATTATGATGTAGAAAGGGTGACTCTCATGAGCGCAACAACTCACTGGCTTCAAAAACGCATCAGCATGACACCAGCGGCTCCAGCGCTCGTGGACATTGATACGCAGGATTCCTGGACCTATCTGGACCTCGGCAGTAGGATTGGCTGCTGGCAGACATACCTCTCCCGCTTCAATATGAAAAAAGGAGATCGAATTGCGTTTCTCGGTGCCAACACGATCCACATGTTCCCGCTGCTTTTTGCCTGCAGCTATATGGGACTCGTTTTCACCCCGCTGAACATACGGCTGCACCCTGCTGAGATAAAAGCAATTCTTCAGGATGCTGACCCTGCGCTTGTCATTACAGATGAAGAGATGAAAAACCATATAGAACACAGCACATACCATGTGATCCAGCTTGATGATATCCTACAGGAAAAGCAGGATCAACCAATGACGGCCGGTGCGGCAGAGCCTGAAGCCATCTCTGTCATGATCTATACAGGCGGCACCACCGGCTCTCCAAAAGGCGTTATGCTTTCTAACCGTGCGATTGAATGGAACGCAATTAACACGATCGTTTCATGGGGACTGACTGAAGCAGACCGGACACTTACCTATATGCCGCTTTTTCATACAGGCGGACTGAATGCACTGGCCATGCCAATTTTAATGGCAGGCGGTCAGGTCATGACCGGCAACAAATTTCAGCCTGAAAAAGTGATCGGTGAACTGAATGATTATCAGATTACGATCGCCCTTTTCGTACCGACCATGTATCAGATGATGATCAATACAGGAAAGCTGGGGAACCGGCCATTTCCTTCAATGAAAACATTTCTCTCAGGAGGCGCACCGTGCCCGCTGTCGATCTATCAATATTTCGAACAGCATCAGCTTCCCTTTAAACAGGGTTATGGATTATCAGAAGCCGGTCCGAACAATTTTATGATGCCGCTTGATGACGCCCAGCGTTATAAAGGTTCTGTCGGCAAACCGATGATCTACGCAGATATCGGGTTATTTGATGAAGAAGGTCATGAAATCCAGACGCCGCATACGCCAGGGGAAATCCGGATTAAAGGACCCCATCTCTTTTCCGGTTACTGGCAGCGCCCGGATGAGTCAAAAGCGGCTTTCCACAATGGCTGGTTCAAAACGGGCGACCTTGCAGAACTTGATACAAACGGAAATTACACCATCAGAGGACGTAAAAAGGAAATGATTATCTCAGGCGGCGAAAATATTTATCCCCAGGAAATCGAAACTGTACTTAATCTGCTGGCAGGCGTCCGCGATCAGGCAGTCATTGGCCGGCACGATGACCAATGGGGTGAGGTACCGGTCGCATTTGTCTCCTTATCTGACCAACACTTAACCGTCAGTCAAATTCGCACGCACTGCCAGGCACATCTGTCCGGCTATAAATGCCCGGCACAGATTTATATCGTTCCGGAGCTGCCCAAAACAGCTGTGGGGAAGCTTGATAAGCGGATGTTGCAAAAGTGGAGTGAGGATGGTGAAGTAAGAGAAGGGAGAAATTCACTGCCGATTGATGCGTGAGTGCGGAATTACCTGCAGAGATCTTCATATTTGTCATAGTAAAAACGGAAATGGATATCCAGAGACACATCTCTGAATATCCATTTCCGTTTTTATTCATAAGCACCTACTTTAAATGTAAATGGCAATCGTCATCACCAGGCTAACGACTGTATAGAGAGAAGCTCCATAGAACAATACCCCTATGTAGGCTTTAAACCCTTCATTTTTCTCTACTCTTCCAACTGCCTGACTGGCTTCGAAGGTAAGTCCTCCCGATAAAAAGCCCCCGCTACTGCTGAAAAACAATAATACAGCTGTCAGTCCTACTCCGATGAAGAAGCTCCACTCAACATACGAGTAAGGGATGATTAAACTTCCAATCCATACGACGATCCCGATCAATACTGCAGTAACAATAGACCATAACAATAATTTTTTCAGTTTCACCAACCCCTTATATCATACGTATAAGAAAAAAACTGTAAAATAGTTTCAATTTTCTGCATATGTCCGTAAGGTTGATGTCGGTCGGGCTGGTAAACTTTAAAGTTCCAAAACAGGAAAACGCATGTCAATCTGATTATTTCTATGTATAAATTGAAAAACAGGACACAACAAGCCCAATACTGATGACTCCCCAAATAGTCGTTGCCCTAATGTACCAAATCACCGGTTTTACCGCAGCCGGATCGGCATCAGGGTTATTTTTCACGTACGCAAGCCTAGCTTTGACAGATCTTGAAGCAGCTAGGAGAACAATCAATCCAATCATAAAAAAAGCAATTGTGATCCACCATAATAAGTTCATTTGTGAGCCTCCCGGGTAATTGATTTTAAACGTTATGACTTTGGAAAAAATGGCTTATTAAATAACTTACACTTCATGCCTCATGCTTCTTAACCCTGTCGAGCAGCATTCTGAAAAGCACAATAATCGTATTGATCACAAAGATAACCACTGCCACAGCCAGTGCGCCTAATAAGTAATTAAAATCACCAGGAACAGTGATCTGCATGCCAATTGCAACACCTGTGAAGGACAATAGAGCATACCAGCTATATTTCCAGCGGGATTCTAAATGATGCTTCATGCGTCATCCTCCTGAAGTTTATATATAAAATGTCTTTATCTCCTGTTTTATAAGAATTTTTAAATACTATACCTGATTATACCATTTAACCTCCTTTTATGAAGGATACCTGGATATAAACGGATGTCAGTTCATCGTTCTCACGGGGTCTGATATGATAGATACAAAATCGCAAAAACATAGAGGTGCGCATGGAAACTGTACACTGGTTAATCAAAAAAGCACGTCAGAAAATCATGGACCATCAATATTTGATCAATGAAGTTCTGGCTGACCGATATAAAATTGAAAAGGTACTGCAGAATGGAAGCTACGGAATCATTTATTTGTGTGAGGACCTGCACACCGGCACACAATGCGTTGTCAAACAGATGCGTAAAAGCAAGGGAAAAGAAAACACAGAGAATTACCACCAGGAGACTACGATCCTGCAGCAGCTGAGTCATCCGGGGATCCCCGCACTCATCGAAACTTTTTCATTTGAGGATAAACAGTTCTTTTCAATGGAATTTGTTGAGGGAAAAAATGTAGAGGATACATTATTCGCAACAGGACAGCAGTATACAGAGAAAGAATGTCTGGAAATCGTTCGCAAGCTGACCGGAATCGTTTGTTATATACACCAGCAGGGCGTGTACCATGGCGATATCAGAATTCCGAATGTACTACTTCATCACAGCCACCTCTACCTGATCGATTTTGGCCTCGCCAGCAATCTCCATACAGATAAGAGGCTGAAAAAGCAGCAGGCACTGCTTGCTCAGGATGATTTTTTTGACGTAGGCGATTTTCTGCTTTTTCTTCTTTACTCCTCTTATGACGGCAAAATAAAAAAGAGAGGCTCCTGGACTGAAGAGCTCAGCCTCCACCCACAAACAACACTGCTGCTGAAACGGCTGCTGAATATAACCGAACCGTACCAGCAATGTGAAGAGATTCAGTCTGATCTAGAAAAGGCGATCAGCCAGCTTACCTGATAGACATGAAAAAACTCCACTTTGCAGAGCAGAGTGGAGTCTCTTTCAGCTGATGTGATGATCAGCTGCTGGAATAATGTCTATTGTTTTTGTAACGGCCTGAACCACCATACGGGTTGCGTCCGCGCCGGCTGCTACTGCTGCTCCCGCGATAGCCGCGCCTCTTCCCGCTGCTTGAACCGTGACGGTAATGCCTTCTGCGTCCACTGCTGCTGCCACGCTTTTTCAGTTCTTTGGAAATGCCTTTAAGAATTTTCTTAAACATTGAGCATCCTCCCTTTTTGAGGTGTTCCATATTTACAGGTAAAGACACCTTCTATCTAAAGCATAAAGCGGCGGGTGATTTTGCACAACTAATATCCTTTAGATATAGTTCTTGTCACAAAGGCTTCAAACACCATTACCACGGAAGATCAGCATTCCTGACCTCTCTTCTCCAAAAAACCTTTAATTCACTGATGATTTCCGGTGATAAGCGGCCTTCTGAAGCAGAACGATTCTGATTGAATTGCTGAATATCTTTTGCTCCGGGAATGATGGTGGAGACTTCTGTATGAGACAGAATAAACTGCAGTGCAGCCTGTGCCATAGAAACATCTTCACCTAAAATTGTCCGGACCTGTTCGACCAGCTTTCCTCTTTGCTCAATCTCATCAGCGCTCCATCTGCTTCTGATGCCACTGAACGTGCTGCCGGTATTATATTTACCACTCAGCCACCCTGAATCAAGTGGAACCTTGGTAATCACGCCTACACCTTTACCCGCAGCCGATTTCATCGCGTCAGCAGGCTCCTGATGAAAAAGATTAAACATCACTTCAATTACCTGACTATCCGTTTTGTTCAACAGCTCATACATCTCTTTTCCTGTATCCACGGAAGCCCCGTACGCTCTGATTTTCCCCTGACTTTTCAATTTTTTCAGCACTTCAAACTGCGGGCTATCACCATCGAGACTTGAAAATGGCGGGTTATGAAGCAACAGGCTGTCAAGATAGTCTGTCTGTAAACGCTGCAGACTGCCTTCCACTGATTCGATCAGCTTGTCAGGATCAAAGCTTTGTTCCCCGTTCTGGTGGTGGCCGCATTTACTGCTGATGATCACCTGATCCCTTTTTCCTTTAAAAGCTTTTCCAAGCAGTTCTTCACTTTTCCCCGAACCATAGTTAGGTGCGGTATCAAAAAAGTTACATCCGGCATCCATTGCCTCACTTACTAAATGAATCGCTGCAGCATCCGTCATGCTGCCCCAATCTTTTTCATTCCCTAACTGCCACGCGCCAAATCCCACCTCTGACACCTGAATTCCTGTGGTTCCCAAGTACCGTTGCTTCATATCGTTTTCCCCACTTCCTTTTACTTCTTTACTGATCTACTCGTTCCCGGTATTTATTCAACAGCTCATCGGAAATATGACAATAATCATCCGGACACTTATCGAGCCGGTCCTGATGCTCCTCTGCACTCCGAACATAATTCGTGAGCGGCAGTACTTCAACCGCAATACGGCCAGCATCATCTCTCTTTTTGATAAATGTCCGCGCCACTACGAGATGCCGTGGATCTTCACTATATACACCTGTTCTGTATTTCTCGCCAACATCAATCCCCTGTTTGTTCACACTATACGGATCAATGATTTCAAAAAAGTAGCCCATCAGTTGTTCCATCGTGACGACCTCTGGATCAAACTCAGTTTTTACGCATTCCGCAAACCCGTCGTAGTCACCATCAAGTGTACCCGTTGATCCGTTCGCTCTTCCCGCCTCAGTTGAAGTCACGCCGGGCAGCGTTTTGATAAATGCCTGCACACCCCAAAGGCAGCCTCCTGCAAAATAGACAGTTTCCATTTGGTTCACCTCAATATGTAAATGATTAGATACTATAGTTAATTGTATCATTCCTGCGATTCATCTTTTCAAAACGATCAATCACATCATTTAATAAAAAAGATCAGGCATCACATTCATCTGCCTGATCTCTACTCACTATGTTATTTGCGTGCCCATGCAGCAATCACTCTAATATCCTCAGGTGTAGTTCGGCAGCAGCCGCCAATGATCTGCGCACCTGCTTGATGCCACTTCTTTGCATCCTCTGCAAACTGATGTGACGAGGATTCTCCGCCCCACACCTTAGTCACTGCATCATACTCTTCACCTGAGTTCGGGTACACAATTACCGGTTTGTCCGTCCAGGTTTTTACTTCTTTAATCAGGGACTCAATCGTCTCCGGTGCTGAGCAGTTAATGCCGACTGCCACCACCTGGCCCTGATCATTCAGCCACTTCGCACAGTCAGCTATTTTTTCACCGTCGCTGATATGTAAGTGATCCTTCGCGCTGAAGCTGACCCATGCAGTCACATCAGGGAATTCCTTCAATACCTCAACGATCGCTTTCGCTTCCTCAAGACACGGAATCGTTTCGCACGCTAACAGATCAGCACCTGCTTCAACTAACACTTTGATTCTGTCTTTGTGAAAGGCAACCAGTTCATCAAAGCCTGCAGCATAATTACCACGGTATTCTGATCCGTCTGACAGATAAGCGCCATATGGACCGACTGAGGCTGCGACTAAAGGCTTTGGACGGTCCGGCTGCCCGGCCCAGAATTCATCGCGCGCATCTGCTGCAAGCTGCACTGACTTCATAATCAGATCGATGGCTTCCTCCTTGGAAAGTCCCCTTCGCTGGTACCCTTCAATCGTTGCCTGATAGCTGGCTGTGATCGCACAGTCTGCGCCTGCTTCAAAATAATCAAGGTGAACTTTTTTAATCAGCTCCGGATTTTCCATCAGAATTTTTGCTGACCACAGCTGATCATTCAAATCACACCCATAGCCCTCAAGCTCTGTTGCAAGAGCACCATCAAGAATGATGATGGGATAGTCTTTCAATATATGTTCAATCGGGTTCACGCCAAACCATCCTTTCTATCGCCAGATCTATTCCTCTGACCGCTTTGATCTTTTTAAAAATTGGTTCGTTCTTTCCATTTTCGCATAATTGAACATCTGATCAGGCATTCCTTCTTCTACAATCAGACCATCCTCCATAAAGACCACCCTGTCAGAGATTTCACGCGCAAACTGCAGCTCATGAGTCACAATGAGCATTGTTTTCCCTTCTTCAGCCACACTCTTAATCGTGGCAAGCACACCGTCCACGAGCTCCGGGTCGAGCGAAGAGGTTGGCTCATCAAATAATAAAACCTTTGGATTCAGGGCCATCGCCCGTGCAATGCCGACCCGCTGCTGCTGACCGCCTGAAAGCTGTGCAGGATAATGATCGAGCCGGTTGGATAGCCCGACTTTTTCAAGGATTTCAAGACTTGTTTCTTTCGCCTGCTCCTTTTTCAATTGTTTCACACTTGTTAAGCCGACCATCACGTTTTGCAGCACAGTCAGGTTTTTAAACAGGTTATACTGCTGAAAAACCATTCCGGTTGCCGTTCTTAAAGCCAGAACTTCGGACTTCCCTGCTGATTCAGCGTTCACTTTTTTACTATCAAGCTCAACAGTTCCGCTCGTCGGCTGCTCGAGAAAGTTGATACACCTCAGAAGTGTTGACTTCCCTGAACCGCTCGGCCCTAAAATCGATACAACCTCTCCTTCATGAATGTTCAAATCTATTCCTTTCAGCACATGCTGACTATCGTAATACTTATGAATGTTCTCAAGTTTAATCATCACGCAATCCCTCTTTCATATCTGCGGGCCCGCTTTTCAAGTCTGACCAGCAGCCGTTCGACAACGATACAAAGAATCCAGTAGACAATTGATACCGCGATATACACTTCAAAAAATGCCAGACCGCGTGATCCGAGAATTTTCGCCTGTCCCATCACGTCCACGACACCAATAATGAATACAAGGGACGTATCCTTAATCGTGCTGATGAACATATTTCCAAGGTTAGGAATCGCAACTGTCAAAGCCTGCGGGAAAATGATTTTCGTCATCATCTGCACCGGGCTCATTCCGATTGCTTTCGCCGCTTCAAACTGCCCGCGATCAACCGATTCAATTGCAGAGCGGATTGTCTCTGACAGGTAAGCTCCCAGGTTGATTGAAAACGCCATTAACGCGTACATCTCAGGTGATATACTGTTCACATCTGCCGATAAAAGCACACCGTATTCAATCTGCAGGTAATAGATCACTTTCGGTATCCCGTAAAACACAAGGTAGATCTGAACGAGTAAAGGCGTTCCCCTGATAAACGAGACATAGATTGATGTAATAACGCTCAATACAGGCACCTTATAAATTTTAATTAATGCCGTCGCAAGCCCGATGAACAGGCTGATCACCATAGAGCCCACTGCGATGCCAATCGTAATGGGCAGACGCGACAAAATCGTGGGAAAGCTCTCTATGATAAAGCTGATATCCAGTAAATTTTCCATTCTCTCGTACCCTCCGGACGCTTATTCAGGAATGTATTCTCCGCCTGTCCATTTCTGTGACAGTTCAGCTAATGTACCATCCTGCTTCAGTTGCTTTAGAATCGGGTCAATTAACGCCTTAAACTCCTCGCCTTTTTCCCCGTGCTTCAGCACAATGCCCATCTGATCATTCACAAGAGACTGTCCGACGATCTCAACGCCAAGTTCATTTTTCTCAAGTACAGCATTCATCATAATCGGGTCATTCACATACGCATCCACGCGTTCATTCTGTACATCCTGTAAAATCTCAGCAGGCGTTCCGCTTTCACTGTACGTTAACTCAATCGGAGTATCTGCAGTCTCGTTATACTCTTCAAGCAGCAGCGTATAGGAATCACCCGCGAGCGCACCAACCTTCTTTCCTTCAAGATCCTCAATGGTCTGAATATCCTCTCTGCCTTCCTTCACCGCAATGACTGTTTCAGCTGCAAAGTAGGACTCATCTGTAAATAAATACTTCTCCTCACGCTCAGGTGTTTTGGCTACTTGATCAGCAACCGCCTGAATTTTATTGGATTCAAGCGAAAGAAACATACTGTCCCACGGAACCGCAGTGAACTCGAATGTATAACCATCCAGCTCTTCATCGATGGCTTTCACCACATCAACGTCATAGCCTGTCAGCTCATTATTGTCATCTGCAAATGCAAATGGCGGATAATCATTCTGTGTCCCGACGATAATGACCTCATCACCGTTTGCCGCCGTGGTCTCCTCTGAAGAACAGCCGCTTAATACAACGGCCCCGGTTAGTAAAAATAGTGATAAAAATAAAGGTTGATGTTTTTTCATTATGTACGCTCCTTTTATACAGGTAATGTCAGTTCAAATGATGGTTCATCCCTAAAAAACAGTCTTCTTTTTGCGAAAGTCATTGCGCCCCTTTCGATATGAAAATTGAAGTGATATCTCCTGAAAAACACAAAAAAACCACTTCCAATAAGAAAGAGGTTTTAATCTGCTTCTTATCTCTCAGAATGACATCATTCTGCAGGAATTAGCACCTCTCATAAACATGATGGTTGCTGGACGTCATCGGGCCTGTCCCTCAGTCTCTCTGGATAAGTTATTTAGTTTTTTGATATGTACGATCGTATTGGACATCGCCCCTTCTGTCAACCAGATTTTTCAACAGTTTGCCAATTGCAATCAGTTTTCCACATTCAGGAATCCGTTTTCATTGCTTATAGAACGGCACTGATTTAATTTGTGAGTTCCGCAAAAAAATTTTACCGATTCGTCGCCTCTACAGACCCATTTGCAAAATAAACCATACAAGCTGCATCACATTGTTTTTCATCATAAGTTAAATAAACTGAAATGGAGGAGGGATTTTTATGTATGGCCACCAACCCTATCATGTCCAGTATCCTCACGACTTCTACCAGATGACCCCGGATCTCCAAAAGACAGCACCCATGCTTAGACAAACCGAAAACTACGGTGCGATAGCTGCGCTGAACGCTGCTTCCCTGACCTTACCTCAAATGCTGACTTATGCTTTGCAGGATGAGTATCTGGCGCAGGCAAGATACAATAACGTGATTGAGACTTTTGGCAATATAAGAACGTTTGAGCAAATCCGAGCAGCTGAAGTGAGACATATTATGGCGCTGTTGCCACTTTTTGAACGGTATCAGATACCCTTACCAATAGACGAATCCCAAAATTTCATTACAACCCCTGTCAGTCTGAAAGCTGCATTCGCATCAGGCGTTCAAGGGGAGATCGATAATATAGCGATGTACGACCGATTCCTGGCATTTAACATTCCAATTGATGTTAGTTTTGTCTTCTCCCAGCTGCGCAATGCTTCTTTGAATCATTTGGCCGCATTTGAAAGAGGGCTGGCCAGAGGGTAAGGAAGTGCAGTCTGGGTCAGACCCAAACTGCGCTCCAGCATACCCAGCGAAAAGCCGGACATAATAATGCTATCTAACATACTTTTTAGGAGGCTCCATATGAAACGTCAAACCGGTACCTATTACTGGCCGACCACCTTTCCTGATGCTCCGGCTTATCCGGCATTAGAAACAGACCTGTCCTGTTATGTGTTGATTGTTGGCGGGGGCAGCTCCGGCGCTCAGTGCGCATATTACCTTGCTGAACATGATCTGGATGTCATTGTGATTGAAAAATCAACGATCGCCAGTGGCAGTACAGTCACAAATACTGCGATCCTTCAATATTCCGGTGAAAAGATGTTTACCAGCCTGGTAAATACATTTGGTGAAGCCTACATCGCAAGGCATTTGCAGCTATTAAAAAAAGCGATTGATGACATTGAATCAGCAGCAAAAAGCAGTACGATTGATTGTGAATTCACCAGAAGAGATACCCTCTATTCCGCAAGCTGCCCTGAAGACGTGGACAAGCTGAGAAAGGAATATGATTATTTAAAGCAGCATGATTGTGAAGTGACTTTTTTAGAAAAAGAGGAGATTGAATCAAAGTATCCTTTTAGACGGGAAGCTGCGATTTATTCTTACAACGATGCGGAAATTAACCCATTCATCTATACCCATGCGTTATTTGAAGAGGCAGTCTCACAAGGTGTGCGTGTATATGAACGCACTGAAATGAATGGCCAGCACTTTGATCAGGGAACCGGCAATATGATTGTGACCACAAAGAACGGCTCTACAATAGAGGCACGGCACGTAATTTTTGCCACGGGATATGAAGGCATGGATATTAAAAATGAGAAAAAAGCTTCTTTTGAAAGTACCTTTACCGTTACCACAAATCCTGTTGAAGATCTGTCAGAATGGTATAACCGGACAATCCTCTGGGAAACCGCGCGTCCTTATTTATATCTTCGTACTACAAAAGACAACCGGGTGATCATTGGCGGTCTGGATGAAAACACAAATGAAGAAAGAGACAGAAAAAGTAAATTAACTCATAAAAAATATCAACTGATTGAGGAATTTAATAAACTGTTTCCTACTATCAGTGTAGAGCCTGAATATTATCTGGCTTCTTCTTACGGCGGGATTGTCGATGGGGTGCCAGTGGTCGGAAAATATGAAGAGTTTCCGGGATGCTATTTTATATTTGCATTTGGCGATAATGGCATGGTGTATGGGCAAGTGCTGGCGAAGCTTGTGGCAGAGGAAATTGCGAAGGGACCTAGTCCGGATCTGGGGTTGTATTTGCAGGAGCGGCCTCTGGTGAAGTCAATTTAAAACAAAGGGCAGTTTGGTTGTGTAGCAAACTGCCCTTTGTTAAAATCATCCTATTTATACCCCAAATGTATTTCCACCATTCACATTAATATTTTGACCTGTTATAAAACCTGCCTCTTCACTTGCTAAAAAACAAACCATATTCGCAATATCATCAGGTTTTCCCAGTCGGTTCAGAGGAACACCTTTGAGGTAACCCCTGGCGTTTTCTTCTGTTACTTCACCGTGACGTTCAACTGGAGTGAACCCGGGATGAACAGCATTAACAGTAATATTATGTGTTCCTAATTCATTCGCCCATGACCGGGTCATTCCAACAACTGCGGATTTTGCTGTAACATAATTTGAAAATTCAGGATTGCCTATTTCAATCACTTCACTGCCGATATTAATCACTCTTCCCCACTGTTTTTCCTTCATCGATGGCATAATTTCTTTTAAGAGAAGTAAGGGTGCTTTCGCTGTAAAGTGCAGCTGATCTAGATAATCTTCCCAGGATACATTTTCCAGAGATAACTCTGGCTGTGGACCTGTCGCATTATTTACAAGTATATCAATCGTCTGACCAAAAGCTTCCTGTGAACGACTAACCAGTTTTTTTACATCATCTTCACTTGTCACATCAGCCTGGATTGCGATTGCTTCTCCACCAGAATGCTGAATATCATAAACAATTGATTCGGCCTTTTCACGATTACTGTTATAATTAACCACTACCTTTAAACCATCTTCTGCCAGCTTTATCGCCATGCTTTTTCCAATCCCTCTAGAAGCACCTGTCACGAGAGCAACTTTACTTTTCATATACATCCTCCTCCAGTAGATGAACTTAGATATTGAATAGATATGACTTCATAAGTTCAATCAATTGTTTTAAATTTTTGTACCCATTCTTTCGCTAAAACCACATTTCCTCTATCTGTCATATGTACACCATCTGTAGTTAAAGGATCACCTCCATTATCTATCTCTTTTAAAAATGACTGGTGAACAGGGACCAGATTCACATGATATTCATCAGCCATCTTCTTCACAATTTCAACGTATGTTTTAAGTAGTTGATTACCTTTTGATGACGGATCCTCTTCGATGATTGAGGGTTCCATCAAAAAGATTAACGTTTCAGTTGAATGAATGAGTCGTTCTAATAACTTTCTGTAAATATGTTCGAACTTCTCTGGAGTAACCTGTTCTAAGCCCGGTGAATCCAGCTGCCTCCATACATCGTTTATGCCTATAGAGATGGTTGTATAGTCAGCTTTAGCTGAAATCACATCCTCGCCCCATCTGTTATCCAGATCAGTTATTCTATTGCCACCGACCCCCTTATTTACAACCTGAAAACTGTCGTTAGGATAGTCAGTCAATAATTGATCTTTAATCATCCTCACATATCCATTACCAATATGCTCAGGATCCTGCTGGCGGCCGCTTTCTGTAATACTGTCACCAACAAATAAGAAGGTTTTATTTTTTATCATATTTTTCTCCTGTCATTGACTGAGTCATATTACGTTTTTATCTATTAAATATCTGCTTCAAAGCTGTAATTTCACATTCTTCAAAACTGTTCATATGGATCGCTTCAATATTTTCCTCCAGCTGCTGAGTATTGCTTACTCCTATTAATGCAGAGGACACTTCTTGCCTTCTGAGTACCCAGGAAATGGCAAGCTGGGCCACTGACTGTCCTCTTTTATCAGCCAGATCTTTCAGTTCACGGACTTGCTTGAGATATTCATGTGTTACATCTTTTTCCGTCAGAGAAGCTGCTGGATTCGTAACTCGTGACCGTTCAGGTATACGAGCCAGGTACCGCTCTGTCAGCAAACCCTGATTGAGCGGCTGAAACACAATGGACCCTAAACCTTTTTCCTGTAGTACAGGGAATAGGGAATTCTCAGGAGACCTTTCCATCAGGGAATATTTTGGCTGGTTGACAACGAAAGGAGTCCTCATCTCTTTAAAAATGTCAGCCATTCGTCGCGTTGTCTCTCCTGAATAATTTGAAAGTCCAATATATAGTGCTTTTCCCTGTCTTACCGCCGAATCCAATGCATAAGCCGTTTCCTCTAAAGGTGTCTCAGCATCATAACGATGTGAATAAAAAATATCCACATAATCAAGATTCATCCGCTTCAGACTTTGATCAAGACTTGAAAGTAAGTACTTTCTTGAACCTCCATCTCCATATGGGCCGTCCCACATCTGGTAGCCTGCCTTTGTAGAAATCAGCATCTGATCGCGATGTGCAGTCAGTTCATCCTTCATCAGCCGTCCAAAATTCTTTTCTGCACTACCTGGAGGCGGCCCATAGTTATTGGCCAGGTCAAAATGTGTAATACCTCTGTTAAAGGCTTTAAGTACGATGTCTTTTGAATGTTGATAATCATTTACATCTCCAAAGTTGTGATACAGGCCGATAGAAATCGCAGGCACTTTCAGTCCGCTTTTTCCAAGGCGTCTGTAGATCATTTGTTCAGTCACCCATATTACCTCCGATGTATAAAGAAAGCGAAGTTTCGGACGCTGCCAAACTTCGCTTTCACATATTGTTTACTCCACTAAAAATGAAGCGCCGATGACGCCGGCATTTCCCTCTAAAGCAGCAGGTCTGATATTAATTGCATCTTTTAGTCCTGGGTATACATAATTTTTAACTTTCTCTTTTACCGGCTCTAAAATCATTTTTTCAGATTTCATCACACCTCCACCAATTACAAATACTGCCGGATTAACGATGTGAGTAATGTTTGCGATTCCGATAGCCAGTGCATCAACTGTTTCTTCAATCAGCTGCAAAGCACGGGTATCTCCTGATTCTGCGAGTTGAAAAACTTCTGCTGTACCTCTGGCCTGGAAACGTTCCTTACCTATTCTTCCAATTGCTGTACCGCTCGCATGCCCTTCCCATGATCCCGGATTTAAATTTGAGTGCTTGTATCCGTTGGGGTTAATAATCATGTTTCCAACTTCTGCTGCATAACCCTGGGCACCCTCAAAGATTCTTTCATTGATAATGAAGCCACCGCCAATACCTGTGCTGATGGTCAAGTAAAAAACACTCTCAAAACCTTTTCCACTTCCTGCTTTTGCTTCTGCTAAAGCAGCAGCGTTGGCATCATTCGTCAGGAATACTTTTGTATGAAAATACTCCCGGATCATATGAACGATTTGTACCTCATTCCATCCGGGTAGATTAGGAGGACTGAGGATCACTCCTTTTTTTGGGTTCAATGGACCCGGAGCACCAATCCCAATTCCCTTGATTTCCCTGCCTTCAGCAATTGCTTTAATCATTCTAATCATTTTCTGAATAGTATGGTTGAACCCAAATTCTGCTTCAGTCGGCTCAGACAGAATCTGAATGATCTTACCACTTTGTTCTACCTCTGCAACACGCAGATTAGTCCCTCCAAGATCAACACCGATTGTGACTGTCATTTAGCGAACACCTGCCTGTATTTTTGCAGATTTTTGACCGGACCCGCCATGCTCACTCATGTCATAAATACTTCTGATTGAGAGTTGTTCTTTGAGTGAATCAAGCGTCATTTCTTTCCGAAGCCTGCTTTTTTCTGCTTTCACTCTGACTGATTTCCCTGGTGAAAGATCAAAATAATTATCGCTGAATACACAGTCATTGTCACTCAGGTCAAGCTCAATGAATTTCGCAAAAGACTGTGATGTCAGTTCAATTTCGAAAGCGTCTGATGTTTCGTTAACAGCAGCTTTAATTGCAGGCTCTGTAAACTGAAAGTGTTTCGGTTTTACAAATAGATGTGTGATCGTCTTCACCTCGACTCCATTGACTATGAGGGTGCATTCCAGATAAGTGTGCTGTTTCTGCTGTTCAGTCAGTTGTCCCAATAATGTAAGAGTCGCACATTTTTCAGCTGTCAGTTGCTGAACTTCATGTGTCAGACTACCACTTCTGAGTTCATTTCCAGTATGGGTTTTAAGCTTCCACTCTACTTCTGCTCTCACTGCTTTAAGACTGTCATTTGTTACATGAATTTCTACGTCGTTCCCTTCTTCACGCACAGACAATAAAACAGGCGCATAAAAGTTTTTGGCAAAATAGTGAAGGGCTTTCCACCGGCCATAGTAGTCAATAGAACTCCATGATGCAACCGGCCAGCAGTCGTTAAGCTGCCAGTAAAGTGAACCCATGCATCTTCCGCGGTTCCTTCTCCAATGCTCAACACCATACTTAATTGCTTCAGCCTGCAGAAGCTGTGATGCATAAATCATTGAGTCAAAATCTTTCGGATACAGGAAATTTTCTGATAGATAATATAGAATTTTCCCGTTAGCAGCTCCATTTTTCTGATGCTTTTCCATAATATAAGAAAAAATATTTCGATCATCCGGTTCTGTAAAGGTTTTTACTGTTTTCAAAGAAGGAAATGATTGAAAACCGAATTCTGAACAGAAACGGAAATGATATTTTTCATACTCAGTGAACGGCTTCAACCCATGCCATACTTCCCAATAGTGAACGTCTCCTCTATCAGGATTTCGCGGTTCATCAAAGCCACCGCCTGAAGATGGTGAAGATGACCAGTAGAATGTTTCAGGATCGTGCTCTTTTAATAGTTCAGGAATGATATATTCAAAAAGCTTTATATAGTCTGCTTTTCGGATCGGATCTTTTGACATATCTCCCCAATGTTCCCAGGCTTCTTCAATCTCGTTGTTCCCGCACCAGATTCCAAGGCTTGCGTGATGACGGAGCCTCTTTACATTGTCCACTACTTCCTGTACGACTGTGTCTCTGAATTGTTCATTCAAATCGTATGAGCTGCAGGCAAACATAAAGTCCTGCCAGACAATCAGGCCATGTTCATCACAAAGCTCGTAGAAATATTTTTCAGGGTAGATGCCGCCTCCCCAAACTCGAATCATATTATAATTCGCTTCTACACAGTTCTTAATTAAGCGTTCTGTCTTATCACGTGAATTTCTTGGAAGAAGATTGTCTTCAGGTATATAGTTCGCACCCATTGCAAATAAGCTGAGACCATTCACTTCGAATTCAAATGATTTTCCCCACTGATCCTCTTCATGCCTGACCCTTATCGTACGCAGACCTGTCTTCAATGTTTCCTGATGAACTGCTTGTCCCTCTGAAAGCAGTGTTACTTCTATTGTATATAACGGCTGCTCTCCATATCCATTTGGCCACCACAACTGTGGTGAATGAATAAATGCCTCAACATGCGAGATGGCTTCAACATCTTCTTTTTTTACAGATTGAGACTCTCCGGCAGGGTCAGTAATTTTGACCAGCACATCAAACTGAGAACCTGAAAGCTTTTCCATCCCGATTCTTAGTTTCAGCTTAACTGAATCGTTATGTTCCTGTGTGATATACACATCATCAATGCGCCCCTTAGAATAAGAAGACAGCGTCACACTTCTCCAGATACCAAGGTCTGGCATACGCGGTCCCCAGTCCCATCCGAACATGCTGTGACCCTTTCTCAGATGTGGGTATCCTGATTCTGCATCAGATACACCAAAAAGCGGTAATTTTTTCTGTTTCTCATAAATATAATCCAGTGGTGACTTCAGCCTGATAGACAGTTTATTTTCATCCTGATTCAACAGGTCCTTTACTTCAAAGCTATAAGTGCGGTGCATATTGTCTGTTGTTCCAATTAATGATCCGTTCAGTGTAATCTCAGATAATGTATCAATTCCTTCGAATGTCAGCCTCACTGAATCTTCTTTTAACATAGCTTCTTCTACTTTAAAGACGGTTTCATATAAATAATCACGAGCTGCTATTTCAAGAGCCTGGTCTTCATTATCGCGGTAAAAAGGGTCTGGAATATCACCGTTGTTTAAAAGGTCGTTCATTACTGAGGAAGGCACTTCGGTCTTAATCGACTGACTGCTTCTCTCGTGTGTCATTGTCCAGTTGCTGTTTAATTTAATCGTGTCCATTGGATGACCTCCATTTGACTTGTATGTTAACAATATTTTTTGAGTGAAATGCTATTTTAAAGTCATTAAAAAGTTTTATTTTGTATGCTGCTTTTCTATCTGTTGCAAACCTGTCCCTCGTATCGCCCTTACATACTTAACCCCTTATCGCGAAATATGTTTAAAGTGACAATAGTCTGTAAGATGGCTAACGGAATTATTCCCAGCACAATCATCAAAGGAGGAAGGTAATACACCGTTAATAAATAAAGCCCTGTAAACAATAGTTGAAGAATGAGTCCCCAAACGGATAAAAATCCGGTTTTAACTACTTCTATAGAATAAGCAATCTTTTTTGTAAATTGATAATGAACTAATACTGGAAATAAGAACATCCATAAAATGATTAGGATAAACATTATAAAGAATAAAACAGCGTACATAGTAAGCCTTAGCCATTCAGAACTGTAAATAGGAATATATAAAAAATTAATTGCACTGATAAATGTCAGCACAAGAATAGTCCATCCCAATGCATTAGATGTTTTGAACAGGCTGCTGTATGACCTTTTAAACGATCTGAACATATCTACTTCCCCGCCCTTTAACTGCCAGTCTCTCACTACGGCATAAACTGCAGAAGTGGAGGGGAAAACACCTAATAGAATTCCCCCTCTTAAACTGAATGCGATCCATAAAGCATGTAATATCAATAAATTCCACAGCCACTTTGTTGCATGATTAATTTTCTCCAATTAGATCCCCGCCTTATTAATCATTGTAAGGACTTTATCTAATTAATTTTTTGTAGCGCCTTCAGTAAGACCTGCTATAAATTGCTTATTAAAAATTAAGAATACGATCAGTATAGGAACAGTAGCCATAAAAGTACCAGCCAGAATCATAGAGTAATCCGTAGAATATACGTCATTTAATGTTCTCAAGGCAATTTGTATCGTATGTACACTTTTATCTTTTAAGACAACCAACGGCCAAAGGAAGTCGTTCCAAGTCATCATAAATGTGAAAATCCCAAGTGTCGCCAATGCAGGACGAATAATCGGAAGCACAATACTCCAAAAGATTCTAAAGTGTGAACAGCCATCTACCCGCGCAGCTTCAATTAGTTCATACGGTACTGACGAGCCGATATATTGTCTCATCCAAAAGACACCAAACGCACTAACCATTGAAGGAACAATGACTGCACTGAAACTATCAATCCAACCCAGCCAGCTGATCAGCATAAAATTTGGAATTAACCCAAGCTGAGGCGGAATCATCATAGTCGCAATAACGAAAACAAAAGCAGCATCTCTTCCTTTAAATGTTAATTTAGAAAATGCATAGCCTGCTAAGGAAGAGAAAAATAACACAGACAGCGTCACCGAACCGGAAATAATGAGTGAATTCATCATCACTCCAATAAAATCAATCCGCTCAAATACTTTTTGCATGTTTTCTATGAAACTGTTGCCAGGAATCACTGCAGGTGGAAATTGATTAATGGCTGATGTATCATTTGAACCTACTACAAACATCCAATAAAAAGGAAAAATAGATACTAAGGTTACAATAATCAGAAATAAATACACCAACGTGATCCCAAATTTATTTTGACCAACTTCATTCATATCAATTCACCCCTTATGCTGACTTAATCCTTTGTGAAATAAACAGATTAACTAGAGAAATAATAATAATGATGAAGAATATCATCCAGGCAATTGCAGCTGCGTAACCAAATGAGAAACGGGTAAAAGCTTCCTGATATAGATAAAGAGTCATCGTTAACCCCTGATAATTTCCTCCTTCACCAAAAATCAATGGTTCAGCGAAAAGCTGCAAGCCACCAATAGTTGATTGAATAACGGTAAATATGATAATTGGACGCAGCATGGGAATTGTAATATAGATTAACTGTTGGAATTTATTCGCCCCATCAATCGTAGAAGCTTCATAGATATCTTTGCTAATGCTTTGCAATCCGGCAAGATAAATAATGGTGTTATACCCTACCCAACGCCATAACACCATTGCGGCGATCGCTACATGAGTACCTAAATAAGAACCTTTCCAGTTAATCGAGTCCAACCCTACTAAATTAATTACATAGTTTATAACCCCAAATTGAGTTCCAAACATTGCTGAGAAAACGATTCCGACAGCAACTACTGATGTGACATTTGGAACAAATATACCAAGTCTGAAAAGCGTTTTTCCTTTAAGAAAAGCTTGATTCAAGAAAAATGCAATCATAAGGGCAATAATTAATTGAGGTATGGTTGACATGAGCCAGATACTAATTGTATTACCTAAAGTTTTCCAAAATAACGGGTCATTTACGAATAAGTTAATGTAATTTTCAAAACCGATAAATTCTCTTGTACCTAAGATGTCCCATCTGTGGAGAGAAAGAAATGCAGTAAAAATCAGAGGAAAAACACCAAAGATTCCAAACAAGATAAAAAATGGTGAAATAAATAACCAGCCGGTGTTACGATCAGTTTTCTTTTGGTTGTAGACCTTAACCTTATTACGCTTCTCCTGCTTTACAGCAATATTATTAGTCATATTATACTCCCCCATAGTTTCCAATAGACTACCTGTCAAACAAAATAGAGACCGTTATTATCAGCCTCTATTTTGTAAGAATGCTTGTTATCTGTTGATCTGTCTTTCAGCTTCTTCCATCGCTCCGTTCCAGGCTTCTTCTTTTGAATTTGTTCCATCCTCAATTGTTTGTAAAGCATCACGGAATAACGTTCCTACCGGTTCATGTAAAGATCCTTTATATCCATAAACGATTTCTTCGGCAGCTTCAGCGTATAATGCACCTAAATCATCACGTAAGAAGAAATCATCCTGCAGTTCTTGAATTGCCGGATCATCGTATACTTCAGGAGTTGAAGGAAATGGACCATTTTCTTCAAAGATTCTCAATTGCTGCTCTGGTGCCATCAACCATGTTACAAGATCATATGCTTCTTCCGGATGGTCACTTTCTGAAGGAATGGATAAGAATGAACCTCCAAAATTTCCTGATCCTTCGGGCATATTCGTAATATTCCAAAGGCCTGAAGTATCCGGCGCATCATTTTTAATGTTCTGCAGCATCCATGGCGGTAAGAAAACAGTCGCAAATTCGCCTGCAGCCACGCCGGCTCCCCATTCTGTCGTACTTCGATCAATACCTGCACTAATGTCAACAGCAGAAGTTGCAAGGTCCCATGCGTATTGATTACGTTCACTCTCTCCTGCAATAAAAGTTCCATCATCTTCAAAGTATTGTGGTGAACCCTGTTCCAAAATTGCTGTATAAAGATCTGACAAATTGTTAAACATAAAAGAGCCCGTTTCCTCTTGAAGCTGCTTACCTGCTTCTATATATTCCTCCCAAGTGCCCATTTTTTCGGCTACCTCATCAGGATCCGTTGGTAACCCAGCTTCTTCAAAAATATCAGCTCGATAAGCCATGACCATAGGGCCTACATCAGTTGGAACTCCAATTAAAAAGCTTTCGTCAGCGTTAGTACCCTGCTGCCATTTAAAATCCAGGTATTGATCTTTTAATTCTTCCCCGCCTAAGTCCATTAAGTTATGGAAATGATCAGGATTTTCCATAAAACGATCTAAATACCCTTCATCTATTCCTGAAATGTCAGGTGCTCCTGAACCAGCAGCTAGTGCAGTAATCAGATTTTGATGAATATCAGCATATTCAGCTTCCTGAAGGTTAACTTTAATTCCAGGATTATTTTCCTCGTATTCTTTTAATAGATTTTCTAAGCCAAAGCCCGGCCACAGCCACATTGTCAGCTCAACATCTTCACTATTGTTACCGCTTTCATTATTTCCATTACTACTCCCTGTATCGGCACAACCAGCTAACGCCATCCCCATGACAGTTACACCTACCAGAGCTCCCATTTTCATCCTCTTTAATTCTCTCATAACATTTCCCCCTTTGTTATTTTTGTTATTAAAAAGTTATTTACAAATTTGATTTTACCACAGCACACCATTATGTAAATACTTTTATTTTTTAAAATTTTCTAATATATCAATCTTTATAGAGTTATTTTTGTTATTTATTATTGTTATATAGGATTTTTATCAATAAATAACAAAAAAACCCTGCTAATTGTTAGTAATAAACCAGCAGGATTTTTTAACGTATCTATTAAATTAAATAGGTGCTTTTTCAACATTAACTTTTTTTGGCGTTGTTACTGAAGCTCTAATAATTAAGTCCGTACTAATTGAAACCTTTTCAGAGGGGTATTCAGTATTTTTGATTCTCCATAGTAATTTACTGACAGCTCTTTTTCCAATTGTTTCTTTCATTACTTGAACTGAAGTAAGAGGAGGGTCTAAAAGCATAGATTTTTCCAAGTTATCAAACCCTGTAATAGACACATCATACGGAATTTTGTACCCCCTTCCTTTTACTACATTCATCACTCTTTCACCAATTTCATCATTAGCACATACAAAAGCAGTAGGAGTTTTATTGACCTTCTCCATCTGCTCTAAATATTGATCAATGCCATGATCTATTTCGTTAAAGCTATATGGAATATTTAAAAGATGCATTTTAGGATCAAAATTGGGAGATGTTTTTTCCATTGCTGTTCGAAATCCAAGCCATCTGTCATAAAAGCTGCTGGCATAATAAATATCTCCGACAAAAATTACTTTTGTATGACCTAATCCTAATAAGTATGAAGTAAGCTTGAACAACCCTTCAAAATTATCCATAAAAATTGAATCTGCTTTAATGAGTGAATCATGATGATCAATCATTACTAAAGGTACCTGATGTTTATTTAACTCAAGAAGCATTTCTGTAGATACCAGACCGACCGTGATGATACCTAAAATATTAGAAGTATTCACACTTCCTGATGAATAGTTTCTACTGGAGATGACAACTACACCTATACCACATTCTTCAAGATAATCCACTACTCCATTAAAAATGATGCTCCAATAGCTGGATTCAGAATTTTGATGACGGTGATTAGGCATAACAACTAATACAAAACTATCTGATGATGATTCAGCCTTAATTGTATCAATTTCCAGTGAGGTCTCAGTCTTAAGGTACCCTAATTGCTTGGCAATAAATATAATCCTTTTACGTGTAGCATCACTCACACCTGGTTTTCCATTGAGAGTCTTTGACACCACATATTTAGAAACTCCAGCCTTATCAGCTATTAACTGCATTGTGACCTTTTTCTTTTGCAAAACCCCACCCCCTCTATCTTCCAAAAGTTATTTTTGTTATTATCATATCACGAAATGAATAACTCTTTAAACTAATATTATTATGAGAACATTTTGCTATATAAAAGAGGTACAGAACACCCATTGGTGCTCTGTACCTCTTTTTAGCATTCCTATTTTTCCATACTTCTCATCTCAAAACATCTTGAGCCGCACTATTTTTTATCCACTCATTGATTTCTTTTTCTGTAAAAGAACTGTAGTCTCCCTTAGTTGTATGCTTCAAAACACAGGACGAGATTCCAAATTGCAAAGTTGCTTCCTGACTTTTTCTTTCAAGCCAACCGTGCAGAATTCCAGCTGCAAAACTGTCTCCACTGCCAATTCTATCAAGGACCTTTATTGAATAAGAAGGTGTTTCGAGAAATTTTCCACCTGTATAGAGAAACCCCTGCAGATGATGTGCTTCTGAAGTATGGACTATACGATTCGTACAGGCAAACATGCTGATGCCGTACTCACTGGCTGCTTTTTTGTAATATTGATGAAGTGTCTCTGGTGAAAAATCCTTTTCATGACCCCACTTTAAGATATGAGTGAAATCTTTTTGCCCTGCAAAGCATATATCAGTCAAAGGCAGAATCTGTTTGTAAGCTTCAGCCGCTTCTTCAGGAGTCCACAACTTGCTGCGGTAGTTACAATCAAAGCTGATCGTGATTCCGCGTTTTTTTGCTTCATTTACAACTCTGATCGCAAGGTTACGTAGTTCAACTGAAAGCGCAAGCGTGATCCCTGTGATATGTAAAAGGTCACGATTTTCAAATAAGTCATCCCAATTTATATCCTTTTCATCCAAGTGTAAAACGGATGTGCCAGTCCTGTCATATAAAACTTTAGATGGACGCACCCCAAATCCTTCTTCAGTGAAGTAAAGACCAAGTCGGCCCGGTTTGTCTACAACAAAAGTATGATCAATTCCATGAGTTTTTAAGAAAAGCTTTGCTTTATCCCCCAAATCATTATCAGGAACTGCTGATACCAGTGCAACGGAGTGACCAAAGTGTGAAAGTGAAACAGACGTGTTCAGTTCGGCCCCTCCCACAAATGTCTGAAAGTGGTCCGCTTCTTTTATTTTCATAAAGTCAGGTGTGGTTAACCTTAATAAGATCTCACCCATTAAAATAACACTACTCATATTGACACCTCACTCACAGCCTGCATGAATTCGCGGGCTTTAACGACGACTGCTTCATAGTTGCCGTTTACCGCATCTTTTGTAATGCCTCCGCCTACTCCCACATGTATCGCACCGTTTTCAAACCAGTCCTTTACATTGGAAAGAGTCACACCTCCTGTAGGCATCACATCTACCTGAGGAACAGGACCTTTGACAGCTTTAATAAATGAAGGTGAAAACATCTCACCCGGAAACAGCTTAATGATTGAGACGCCCATCTCCAAAGCATCAAGTATTTCCTTAACCGTCATACAGCCCGGCAGGTAAGGAACCTGATAACGGTTACAAAATTTTGCGACTTCCATGCTGAAATGCGGCCCCACAATAAATAAAGCTCCAGCATGAACTGCCAATTTTGCCGTTTCAGAGTCAATGACAGAACCTGCTCCTACAATTATATTTTTGTTATCAGCAAAATGTTTGATCGCCTTGTCAGCTTCTGGATTAGTAAAAGTAAATTCCAGACTTCTGATTCCACCTTCAAGACATGCTTCCGCTGTCTTCACAGCCTCCTCTGAACTTGAACCTCTTATGACTACGGTAAGCTTCGCGTCAAGCAACTGTTCAAATGCTCTCATTTTTTTCATTAAAATCTCACCCCTGGTTTTTGGTGTGCCATGTGTCAATGATTCCGTTCAAATAAGCTGCTCCAAGTGCCCTGTCATAAAGGCCATAACCCGGTCGCCCTTCTTCACCCCAAATCATTCTGCCGTGATCGGGACGGATTGGCCCCTGATAACCACAGTCAAGGAGCTTTAATATGATCTCAGTCATTGGCAATGAGCCGTCATGAATAGA
Organism: Jeotgalibacillus terrae; assembly: GCF_016908195.1. Lineage (GTDB taxonomy): Bacteria > Bacillota > Bacilli > Bacillales > Jeotgalibacillaceae > Jeotgalibacillus > Jeotgalibacillus terrae. The sequence goes on along the minus strand of NZ_JAFBDK010000010.1, from coordinate 27,817 downwards.
ATGAGATGTTTCCTGAAAAGACTTTTCGCCAGTTCTGATTATATTTCTTGCATGAACAAAGTGAATATGAGAGCTAAAAGTCTCAGCCATCTCAACTAAGTCATTCTTCTCCAAAGCACCAAAAGAACCTGTACAAAATGTTAATCCGTTGGATGGACTTTTCACACGATCTAATATATAAGCTATATTTTTTTTATTCGTCACGATTCTTGGAAGACCAAAAATCTGCCATGGTGGATCGTCCGGATGAATTGCCATACGAATACCGCACGCTTCAGCAACCGGAATGATTTTTTCAAGAAAATAAACCAGATGAGCCATAAGCTGCTCATCATTAATTTCCTGATATTCTGCCATGATCATACCAAGTGCTTCTGATTGATAGGATAAATCCCAACCGGGCAGTGTCAGGGACCCTTCAAGTAAATTAATTGCCCTAGCAGCCTCTTCCTCATAAGCAAGCGAATGTGAGCCATCTTTCAATGAAGCCGTCAGATTGGTACGTGTCCAATCAAAAACCGGCATAAAATTATAACAGACTGTCTTGACACCAGCGTGCGCAAGGTTTCTTAACGTTTGTTGATAGTTTTCAATTAAACCATCTCTGGACGGCTTCCCCATTTTGATATCTTCATGCACTGGCACACTTTCAATCACAGATAATTCAAATCCGAAAGAACCAATCTGTTGCTGCAGCTGTTCGATTCTCTCAAGCGGCCAGACCTCTCCCGCCGGAATATCATACACAGCAGAAACAATCCCCTTCACTTGAGGAATCTGTCTAATATGGCCAAGCGTAACAGGGTCATCCTCTCCATACCACCTGAAACTCATTAGCATAATTGATCTCAACACCTTTCAGTATCCAATAATGGGTAAGCCTTTTAACACGGCTTGCCCCCGCACTTAGACGGCCTTGTGTTCTTTTAAGCTAACCGGTTTATAAAGCTTAAAATCATAGAGTGATTTAACTTCTTTATGCCTTACTATTTATTGCACGTACCCCGATTTTATCTATTTCCACCTCATGACCATTTAATGAAGTAACTTGAACGGTCTTTTCATCCCCTGCTTTCAAGTCAAAGAAATTATCAGAGCAGAGCACTTCTCCCTCATGAATATCAAGCGTGATAAATCTCGCAAACCGGTCTGCTTTCAGTGTGATCGTCTGTGCTGCCTGATCCGATTTGATTGTAAGGTGCGTTTCTTCATAGTTCATATCTTTAAAGTCTCTTAAATGGATGACATTCTCCGGGAAAACATGGTGTGCAGACTGCAAAGTTAAAGATACTTTTTCCGGCGGCTGCCCCTGAAGAAGTTTAATTTCTTCGATTTCGTCCAGTATGACTACACTGTTTTTCTCTACTTCATAGGGGATTTCCTTAGTAAAGACAACTTCCCCCACAAATGTCTCAACGGTTAATGTTAAAGTATCTTTGATTTTTTTATTCATGTCATTAATGACCGTAATGATTGCAGGCTTGCCGGGGTCATGATCTACAGTTGCAATAACAGGTGCAAAGAATTTCTTTGCGTAATAAAATGAAGCTTTGGGCAGAAGTTCATAATCAATCAGTGACCAGCTTGTACCCGGCCAGCAATCATTATGCTGCCAGATCAACGCACCACTTGTAAAAGGCTTGTGCCGACGGTAATGTTCAATACCATATTTCAAACCTTCAGCCTGCGTCAGCATTGAAAAATCCATATATTCTTCGATCGTAGATGGAATCCCTGTGAACCCTTCCATCAGCAAAATGCCTTTTTCATGGAAATGATCTTTATTCCGGTAAGACATCTCTTCGCTTTTCCAGTAAAATTCACCTTCCGGAATATATTTTTGCAGCGTATATCGATTAGATGAAGCGTGCATACCGAACTCACTTGAAAAACGTGTATAGTCAGATTTATATTTTTTAAATGATACGCCCTCTTGCGAAATATCCTGAACGACTGGCTCTCCGATTTTTCTGGGCTCTACATTGCCATGCCAGACCTGCCAATTATGCTTGTCACCAATACTCTCTGCATCAAGGTCCTCTTCTCCATCCGTGCCAAATGGTGAACTTGGCCAGTACAGCCTGTTTGGATCAAGATCATGAAGTATTGCCGGAATTAAGTCATGATAAATCTTCTCACCAAAAAATGGTGTGGTAATTTCTCCACTTGAAGATTTTCTATCATAAATCCAATCAATTTCATTGTTTCCACACCACAGCGCCAGACAGGTATGATTACGCAGCTTCTTCACTACAAATTGTATTTCTTCTTCAACCTCCATCATAAAGTTGTGGTTATAGTCCGGATACAGCGCATTGGCAAACATAAAATCCTGCCACACAAGCAGTCCCAGCCTATCGCACTCTTCATAAAAGACGTTCTTTTCGTAAATTCCGCCTCCCCAGACACGAATCATATTCATGTGACTTTCTTTTGCCAGATAAAGCAGCTTCTTATAGCGATCATTATCAGTCGCACCGAGGAAATTATGGACCGGAATCCAGTTAGAGCCCTTAGCAAAAACTCTTATACCGTTCAGATTAAAAGTGAAGAGCTTCTCTCCATTTTCATGCTCCATTTCAACATCAATCATACGGATGCCAAATTTCTGTTTGTATGAATCGATCGTTGAACCCTCTTCATTTTTCAGCGTAACGGTCAAATCATAAAGAAATGGCTCCCCGAGATCATGCGTCCACCACAATTTTGGATTGTCGACTCTCATCTCAAGCTTTCCTGATGAACGATCGATATCGATAGAATCCTCGACCTCGTTTATTCCATCAAATAATGAAACTGTGGCTGTATAAGTACCCCGCTGTTTAAAAGATTTTTTCAACTCCATACTTACTTCAATATTTGCAGTTGCTTCATTTATTTCAGAGGTATGCACAAATACTTGATTCAGTCTTGTTTTGCTTTTACGTTTCAGCGTAACTTCCTTCCATATTCCTGCTGTTACAAGTCTTGGACCCCAGTCCCAGCCAAAATTCATAGAAGACTTTCTCGCCCATAGCCTCTCTTTGCCATAACTGCACCAAACATCTTTTTCTTTATCTTCAACGTGTTTTGATAAAGGATCAAACCTTACTGCAATGGTGTTTTTGCCATCCTCCAGCTCACGGCTTACATCAAATGTATGGCTGATAAACATATTTTGAGTAGAACCGATTTCTTTTCCATTTAAATATATGGTTGCGTATGTATCCAGTCCTTCAAATGCTAATTCTGTTATTCCCTCATCAGAATCGTCTAAAGTCCATTCAAATACAGTTCTGTACCACCATTCTTTCTCTTCCACCCATCTGCATTTCAAATCATTATGACCTGCAAAGGGATCTTCAATCAGCTTCCTGTCTATCAGAGTTGAATGTACATCCCCCGGTACTTTAGCAGTCATCCAGAAATGGTCAATATAACTCGGCGCAGCAATGGTCAGCGGGTTTTCACAACCTGGTTCAAACCAATGCAGCTTCCATTCTGATAGCGTTTTCATAAAATCCTACTTTCTATTGCTGTTATAGTCGTACGACAGATTTTCTATATTGTGTAGGAGATTCCCCGATATTTTTTTTAAATATATGAACAAAGTATTTATAATCCTTATAACCAACCATTTCTCCTATTTCAAATACTTTATAAGAAGTTTCTTTTAGCAGTTTTTTTGCATGTTCAAGACGGATGTGATGCAGGTAATCGTTAAAATGCATACCTGTTTCCTGTTTAATTAACTGACTGAAATAACCTGCTGAAATATTAATGACATTGGCGACTTCACTGGCCTTCAGATCATACTTGAAGTGTTCTTTTATATAATTGGAGGCCTGAACCATCAGCCAACTTGTACCCCCATCTTGAAAGTCTTGAATTAATTGGTGATGAATACCTTCAAAATAGAAAGTGATTGTTTCTTTCAAATAACTTTTTGTATTGATTACAAATTCTCTCTTGATTTCATGTGCCGGCTCAATTCCCAGCTGATCTTTTGTGATTTGACTGACATGCTGAATCAGCTTAGAAACAGTCCAACCGGTTGTGGAGGCATACGCTGTCAGTTCGCCTGCTACTTCATTGAATGCAGACTGCTCACTCTTCATCAGAGAGACTATGTTCATTATTAACGAGTGAGGCAGTTCTTCTATTTCAACAGGTTGGTGCTGTTCACAGTCAAGCACGGTCCGGTCCAAAAATGCGGACCTCCCAAGTGTGTTAATCAGCAGGTCAAAGTCAGACTTAAGCTCTTCGCCTTCTGAAATATAGCTGATATAAGCTGTTACAAACTCAGCCCCTAAAAGCTTTGTCAGGTTTCTATTCAATCCGCTCAACTCTTCATGCGACAATACTTTCCTGTCTGAACGAATATATGTAATCAGCTGGTTGTCCGCTGAAAACACTGACACAGCTTGACCAGCTAACGAGCAAATTGTCTCCACTTCAGCTACCCATTGACCTTTAACTTGACCAATCAGCTCCTCATGAATCGTCTTTTCAAAATCACAATCTCTCATTTCAGTTCCGATTAAAAAACCTGATGGCAGACTGCTGGACTTTCTTTTTTTATAAATAAGATCAGAAAGCTGTGTGCGCAGCTGACTTTTATACATACCGGTCCGTTCTGAGATAATTTCTTCGGTTAGTTTGTTAACACGTTTAAGTAACTCATCAATATTGACTGGCTTGAGAAGATAATCCTTTACATTAAATCTCATTGCACCTTGTGCATATTCAAATTCATCGTAGCCGCTTAAGACAATAACTTTAATATGAGAGTGATTTTTCATGATCTCTTCAGCCAGTTTAATTCCGTTCATTTCAGGCATATTAATATCTGTTATGACAATATCGATATCATTGTGTGCAATGATATCGAGAGCTTCTATTCCGTTTTGAGCTGTATGTGTCACAATCACTCTGTGCTCTTCCCACTCAATCGTTTCGGCAAGTCCTCTAGTAATCATCTGTTCATCATCTACTACCAGCAGCTTACAGAACATCTTAATTCACCCGCCTTTTAATGATATATGAGGATTTTCATTCTCGTAAGGTAGCCTGATACGGACCCAGGCACCTCCTAATTCATGATTCTGCATTGTCAGGGATGCCCTTTCTCCGTACGCAAGAGACAACCTTTCAATCATATTCGCAAGCGCTGTCCCATCACTAATGACTTTATCAATGTCAGACGGAAAGCCTTTCCCGTTATCCATCACATCGATGATTAAATCATCCTCTTCTGTGAAACAGCGCATATAAATGCGCTTGGGAGAAGCTGCATTACCATCTGTGTATTGAATACTGTTTTCGATTAATGGCTGAATCATTTGTTTTAGAATCATGGCACGGTCAATTCCTGCTTCACAATAGACTGCTATTTTTAACGATGTCCCAAGCCGATATTGCTGTAATTGAAGATAAAGAGAGCAATACTCAAGTTCGTCCTTTAGATGTATCCAGTCATTCCCCCGATTCAAACTGAGGCGGAACATTTTAGAAAGCATTTCAATCAGTCTGCCTGTTTCTTCAGGATTGCCAAGCCTTGCTGTCCAGCGGATCATGTCTAAAGTATTGTAAAGAAAATGAGGATTGATCTGACTTTGTAAAAGTTTCAGTTCAGCATTTCTGGTTTGCAGTTCCATTTTGTATTTTGTGTTAATGAGTTGATTGATCTGATCTACCATTTGGTTAAAACGTGAAGCGAGCATGCCGATTTCATCAAGAGATCCCGCTGTCACCTTGGCACTGAAATCTCCTCTTTCTACTTTCTCCGTCTGGTCTGTCAGTTCGATGATCCGCTTAATGTTAAAGTGATAAAACCCGATCATCGCAGCGATTCCAAGCAGAATTAACACAATAATCATCAACTGGATCATTGTTCTGAGCCCTGATAGACCCTGTTTGATACTACTGTTATCAACTGTTGCAATCAGTGTCAGATTAGTATGATCAAGAGGCTGAATCACCGCATGATAGGATTCCCCATCCTGTTCGTAAGTAAAGTCACTGGCCTGATCCAGATCAGATAGTGGTATTTCATATTTATAGGATGATCCAATGATTTCTGCGTCTTCATGTAATACAACATTATACTTTTCATTTAATACTACAATTTGATCCAGATCAGGGTTCTCAAGCTCAATCAGTTCATATAACTTACTCGAGTCCAATCTGATTGTCACCATACCCAACTCTCTGGTTAAGTCGTTTAAATCATTAATGACACGAAAAAGACTAATGACCTTAGAGTCATTCCCCGAGTATTCAGTAATTGTATAAGACCCACTCCAGAACGGCCGTCCATCAAGAGTCATAGCTTCAAGTTTATTCCCTATTTCATTTTGCTGACGTTCTTCTATTAACTTTCCAATGTGAAAGGTATTGTCATATTCAGATTCCAGTGTAATAGAGTGTAAATAGCTGCTTTCGTTTAAATGAAATACTGTATATCCACTAATTCTCTCCTCAAGCATATTTAAAGTGTCCTGGTTTTCAGGACCACTTCGAGTGTTAAAGTAGTTTCTGAAATCCTCACTATAGATCATATAAGAAGAAATATCTTCAATTTCCTGAAAGACATTTGAAAGATTTTCAGAAGCTTTTTCCAGGTTCTTTTTTGTATCATTAACAACCTGATTTTGTGCTGCCTGATTTGCCTGATCACTAATGATCAGGCCAAATACAAGCACTGGTATCAGAATTAAAAAGAAAAAAATAAGAAAAAACTTCCACGTCAATTGCCAGTTTGTCAATTTCAAATATTTCTTCATATCCTACCCCAACCTGTTTTCTCCAATCTTATCCTTTTACTGCTCCAGCTGTCATCCCCTTCACAATATGTTTCTCAAGGAACATATAAATGATTAAAATCGGAACAATTGCCATTGTCAGTCCGGCCATTTGGGCACCGTAATCAGTTGTGAACTGTCCAGAGAAGTTGGTCAGACCAAGCGGAAGTGTTTTTAATGACTCGTCATTAATCAAAACCAGGGCAAATGAAAACTCATTCCAGTTATTAATAAAGTTTAGTATCACCACTGTGGCAATTGCAGGCTTCGTCATTGGCAGAATAATCGACCAGAATATTCGGAAAACACCACATCCATCCATAATGGCGGATTCTTCAATATCTTTGGGAAAAGCTCTCATAAAGCTTGTTAAGATAAAAATAGTTAATGGTAAATTAAAAGCAATATAGGGCAGAATTAACCCAATATGTGTATTTAATAATCCAAGCTGCCTCTCAAGAATAAACAGCGGTACGAGCGTAGCATGAATCGGAATCAATAGCCCAAAAACAAAGAATCCATACATCATTTTATTCATTTTAAAGGTGAAACGGGCGAGGAAGTAAGATGCAAGCGCGCCTACTCCCACTGTGATAACAACTGCTCCAACCGATACAATGATGCTATTTAAAAAATAGACGTCGAGCCTCGCTGTTTCCCATGCAGTAGCATAGTTTTCAAACATCCATTCGACCGGTAATCCAAATGGGTTCGCTGCAAAGTCAGCATTATCTTTAAATGAATTTAAAAACATCCAGAAAATCGGATAGGCATTAACAAGTGCAAATAAAGTTAAAAAGAGATATATGAGCGTTTTTTTTGTGAACTTACGTTTTTTTGCCTGCTTTTCATATGCGGTTGCCCTGTCACTCATCGTTGTTTGAACCATGTAACATCTTCCTTTCTATTAGTCTGCAACTGACTTTCTTCTAAGTATTAAAGTTGCAAGATAAACCAGTCCAAGGCTAAAGAAAAAGATAAAGATTGACAATGTACTGCCGTAACCGAATCTTGTAGAAGAAAATGTCTGGTCAAACATGTACATTGCAAGCACTTCGGTTGAATGACCCGGACCACCGGCAGTCATCACATAAATCAGATCAAATGTACGTAGACTTCCACTAATACAAAGAATAACTGCCACAATGATTGTTTCCTTCATCATAGGAAGTGTAATATTTAGTGTCTTCTTCAGCCCGGAAGCACCATCAATTTCCGCTGCTTCGTACAGCTCCTCAGGGATATTCTGAAGTGCTGCCAGGAAAATAATTAAATATAGGCCTACGAATTGCCAGATAATTGTAATACAAACTGAAATCATTGCCCATTTCGGGTCACCCAGCCAGTTTTGTGCCCAGCTTTCCAGTCCGATTGACGTTAAAAGCTGATTAAACAGACCGTTTCTGGAATTGAACATCATTCCCCACACAAGTGAAATAATGACTGTAGAAATAACGACTGGCATAAAGCCAATTGTACGGAATATTTTACCGCCTTTTAACTTTCGGTTTAGTAATAACGCAAAAAACAATGCTACCGGTACCTGACCAAATACCGATGCCGCTACAACAAATAAATTATTTTTTAAAGATTGCCAGAAGATCGGATCCCCAAGCGCCTCCCTGAAATTCGCAAGTCCGATGAATTCCATATCAGTGAAGCCGTTCCATTCCATTGTGGAATAATAGAAAGAAATCAGTATCGGCACGATTGCAAATACCAGATATATGAGGAGAGCAGGAGCCACACCTATTATAATTGGCCATTTATTTTTACTTACTGTATCCATAATGTCCCTCCTTAAGGAAAAAGGAAATCAGCTAGAGAACTGATCTCCTTGGTTGACCATTACAATTTATAAGCCGCTATCCACTATATCCTGAAGATTTTTTGCAAATTGCTCAGGCGTCAATGTACCAATTGATACTTCCTGCAGTCCAGAATTAATTGCATCAGTCAAATCGACCGGTACAGCTGCATCGTATACAGGAGTAGTTTCAGTATTTACAATCTCAGCAACTCTCTTTAAGGAATCGCTTGCACCCTCAGGCATTTCTACATCCGCAGCGACCAGAATATCTGATTCTAAAAGTTCAGTATAATATTCTTCAGAATAGAAGCTTTCAAGAAATTTTTGGGCTGCTTCGAGTTCTTCACCCTCGAGTTCACTATTAATCGCAATTCCAGTTCCTGTTACTGCTGATACAGCTTCAGGATTTCCATCTCCACCTTCCAAGGCAGGAAATACACCGATCCCAAGGTTACCCTCATCTTCAATTGACTCTACAATCGGACCAAGAGACCATGCTCCATCAATCATCATCGCAGCTTCTTTTGATAGAAACAGTTCCCGGTGCTGAATATTATCAAGTGTATTAAAGTCATTATTGAAGGCCTCCATCTCAGCCATCTCCTGAATCACTTCAACAGCCTTCACGAAGCGATCATCCGTGAATTTGGCATCGCCAGCCAGCACATCATTCAGGAAATCGCTGCCCGTCATACGATCCCCGATTGTAGAAATATAGCTGGACTGTAATAGCCACTGCCCCTTGTTACCGAGTGTAATCGGGATATCTCCCTGCGCTTTCAGGTCTTCTATCAGCTGTTTGAATTCGTCGTACGTATCAGGAATCTGATCATAACCGGCCTCTGCCAGCATATCCTTGTTGTAGTAAACAAGGCTTGTTGGCGTTACATTGGCAGGAACAGCATACTGGGTGCCGTCAACATTATAATCAGCAAACATTGACTCGCTGATCATGCCATCCCATGTATCAAGGATGTCATCAATTGGCTGAATCAACTCACCCTCTACCAAAGGTGTCAATTCAGCTCCGGGCCATACCTGCACGAGATCAGGTAACTGTCGGCCTGCAGCCTGTGTCTTTACCTTTACTTTAAACTGATCGTGCGCAATATTTTCCTGCACGATATTTATATCAGGGTTTTCTTCCATGAATCTTTCTACAGCAGCCTTGCTTGCCTCATTCTGTGGTGAAGACTCTGTCCAGATATTCCAAAATGTTAATTCTACCTGGTCTCCATTACTTCCAGATCCGCCGGAGGATTCCGTATCCCCACCACAGGCACCAAGAATTAACATAGCCGAAGCAGCAGTCGCAACCATTCCTCTTGATTTCCAGTTCATTTTTCCATCCCCTTATTATTCTGTATATTCAGTACATTTGTATTGTAAACGCTTTCTCAAAAGCTGATAATCCTAAAAATTTCAGATATTATCCTGCGATTTTAAAAAGAAGCGAAGCGGGATAACTATCCTGCTTCGCTTCTTTTTAAAATTCTACCGCCTTACCTGTTCTCGCTGATTCATATAAAGCTTCCAATATTTTTGTCACAACCAGTGCCTCTTGTGGCTTTACAACTGGTTCTGTATTATGAATCACACTATCAATCCACGTTCTGATTTCCAACTCTGAATCAGTTTCCTGGTGGCCATCAAAGAAGTCTACTCCTCCTGCGTCCAGGCTAATTTCTGTCGTGTGAAGCTTCCCGTACTTTTCTCCATTCAGACGCAGTCCGTCTTTCATATCCGCTCCGCCTTCAGTACCTGATAGTGAGCATTTTGCTTCGTCAACTTCAAGAGAGTTGAGCGCCCAGCTTGCTTCCAGAGAGATAGTGGCGCCATTTTCCATTACAATAAATCCAAATGCTGAATCTTCCACTTTGAACTTTTCAGGATCCCAGGAACCAAATGCATTTGCTGCGTTCTCTTTTTGTCCAAGCTTGTGATAAGTCGTGCCAAGCACTGTTTTAGGTTTATAATTATTCATCATCCAGAGTGTCAGGTCGAGGGCGTGTGTTCCGATATCAATCAGAGGTCCTCCACCCTGCTTATCTTCATCAAGAAATACACCCCAGGTTGGAACTGCTCTTCTTCTGATGGCATGTGCTTTCGCATAATAAATTTCTCCAAGTTCACCGTCAGCACAGACTGATTTCAAATACTGGCTGTCCGGTCTGAAACGGTTATTGTAACCAATTGTTAACTTCATTCCTGTTTCTTTCTGTGCATCAAGCATAGCCTGTGCCTGAGCAGATGTTTTAGCCATCGGTTTTTCACACATCACATGTTTACCTGAGCGCATAGCTGCAATTGAAATATCTGCGTGAGAATCGTTTGGTGTACAAACATGAATGACACTAATTGACGTATCTTTCAGTAATTCTTTGTAATCCTTATAAACTTTTGCATTGTCTGAACCGTACTTTTCAGCAGCTTTTTGTGCTTTTTCCACTTCGATATCGCAAAAAGCAGCAATCTCTGCCTGATCCAGCCTTGCTAATGCAGGAAGATGCTTGCCATTTGCGATCCCGCCGCATCCGATAATACCAATTTTAACTGAAGATTCCATCACGACATCCTTCTTTCTGGTTTAGATTTGAATGACTTGTTCATTATTATAGCTGAATACAGCTTATTCGATAGACTTATGTAAACCTGAAGACTGATTTTCCTACTTCTGACACGCTGTTATGAATGTGATGTCACCATCGACCGTAATGGTTCCACTTTTTCTCGGCACCAGCAAGTGGTCCCCTTTACTTACTGCCATTCCACCAGCTTTATCAGCCAGCTTCCCGCTACCATTAATCACTGTAAGTAAAAGAAATTCTTCTGAATCAGGTAATGTATAACCTGTGTTGGCCTGATGATGAATAACAGTAAATTCTTTTCTATCAATCAACTGCGTGACCCGACCATGTTCAGCTTTTAATAAAATAGGCTTAACATCCGGTTCTTTATATGGAATTGCAGAAACTTTGATCGCTTTATCAATATGCAGCTCACGCTTCTTTCCGTTAGTATCTTTTCGATCAAAATCATAGACACGGTAAGTTATGTCGCTTGACTGCTGAATTTCAAGGATGAGAATGCCGGCGCCGATCGCATGAATCGTTCCGCTTTCCACAAATACAAAATCACCAGTCTGGACAGAGTGTCTCTGAAGAAGCTGATCCCACTCGCCAGCCTCCACTCTTGCTCTGAATTCCTCTGCAGTCAATGCTGAATGCCCAATAATAAGTTCGGCACCAGGTTCAGCGTCAAGTATATACCAGCACTCTGTTTTTCCGTATGGCTCACCTTCAAGTGCCAATGCCTGCTGATCATTAGGATGTACCTGGACAGATAGATCATCTTTTGCATCCAGAACTTTTACAAGCAACGGAAACTCATCTAAATCATACTGTCCAAAAACTTCTTCTCTATGATTTTTCCATAGTGAAGCGAGCGTCCGGCCTTTAAACGGTCCATTTTCAATCAGGCTCTGACCATTGGGATGAGCAGATATGCCCCAGCATTCTCCAACCGGTCCATCCGGGAGGACGTAACCAAAATCTGTTTCCAGCTTCCGGCCACCCCATATTCTATTTTGGAATGTTGGCGTTAACTTATAAATGGTCATCATTCATATCCTTTCATTTAACGTCGCATCACGTACATAGATCATTCATGAACCCTGAATCCGCAAGGATTCTAACATGCAAAAAAGAGAAAAGGGTGCGTATATATTAGAGTGTAATAAATGCGCCTTTTTCATTTGACTCCAGTGCACCAAGTATCACCTGCAATGATTTCATTCCTTCACCCCCGTTAATGAGCGGCTCTTTATTCAAAACAAGTGATTCAATAAAATGATCAATCACATGTGTGGTCGATTGCCCGCCAGCTTCATTAGATTGAATTTTCTTAAGCTGATATTTTACGGTTTCACCGTTACTGTAGTTCACAATCAAAGGATACTCAGGGTCGTTTTCAATCAGCAGTACACCATTTTCAGCATATATAATTGTTGAATTATCACTACCACCAGTGTAAGACCAGCTAGCAGCGAGGGACCCAATCACCCCTGATTTCATCTTCAGCATACAGATGGCATTATCATCTACTTTTGTATCAGTCTTTGCACTTGTATCAATGAAGGCTCCTACCTGGTCTACTTCACCCAGTAAATAGCGGATTAAATCAGATTTGTGTACGCCTAGGTCACCAAGTGCCCCAATAAAGGCCTCCTGCTTATTAAAAAACCAGCTGTCTCGTCCATCAATGCTCCAATTTTCCGGTCCGGAATGTCCAAATGTTGTTTTGAAGCTGTATACTTTTCCTAGTTCACCACTATCAAGAATTTTCTTTGCTTTCTGATGCGAAGAAACAAATCGCTGATTATGTGCAATCATTAATGTCTTATTATTATCAGCAGCTGTAAGGATCATTGCTTCTGCCTCTTCTCTGGATGTAGCCATCGGCTTTTCACAAAGAACGTGCTTGCCTGCATTTAGTGCATCAATGGTGACTGAGGCATGAAGGTAGTTTGGAAGGCAGACACTAATCGCATCCACTTCTTCATCCAATAGCAGTTCCTTATAATCTGTATAAGACTTTGTCTGATATAGCGATGCCATATCATCTGCACGTGATTGGACAAGATCAACTACACCTGCAATTTCCGTGTGTACATTTTCCCGATACTCCGGCAGATGGCGTTTTTGAGCGATACTGCCGCAGCCAATCACCCCAACCCTCACTTTATGCATTTGTATTCCTCCTATTTAAATATCGAAGACTCTCCTCAATGCTCTCAAATGGGGTTTTTCTGCTTTGGTCCTGTTCGACAATCCACCAGTCAAGCGGAATGGACTCAGTCTTTTTACAGATTTCTTCTATATTAAGACCACCTGTACCAAGTTCTGCAAAGAATTTTTCACCATCTGTTGTCATATCCTTAAGGTGGATCAGCTTCATTCGGGATTGATATTTATCCAGCCATCCAAGCGGGTCACTCCCTCCCTTTTTGAGCCAGTACACATCAAATTCCGCCTGCACCCAGTCAGGATTTGTATTGTCAAAAAGGTATTCAAGCGGAACCGTGCCGTCAGGTAAAGGATGAAGTTCAAAATCGTGATTGTGATAAGAAAGCGTGATCCCTGATCTCCCAGCTTCTTCCCCAGCTTTATTCAATATATTAACTAACTCTTCATAACCTTTTTTATCTCTAACATCCTCCTGAATAAATGGACATACAATATGGTGGCAGTTCAGTGTTTTCTGTTCTTCAATGACTGACTGAATATCGTTTTTCAGACGATCAAGCGGAATATGGCTGGCCGCTGCCTGTAAACCAAGAAAATCAAGCTCTTTCTTCAGCTCATCTGCTGTGAGTCCACCATAACCAGCAAGTTCAACTCCGTCATAACCAATTTCCGCCACTCTTTTTAACGTACCTGTATAGTCCTGTTCCGCTTCATTTCTAAGCGTATACATCTGTACAGCTATTTTCATTTTGCTCTCTCCTCATTGAATAGATTGAAATACCTTCTTATAACCCGTGGCTGATCGCTGGAGCAGTTCCTCGACTGTCTCTTCCTCGGATACTGCCCTTAAAACCTCCTGCGTGACCGGACCGGTGTATCCTGTATTCGTAACCGCTTTCAAAAATGCTTTCAGATCAATTACACCTTCCCCCGGGTAAAGTCTTTCGTTATCTTTAACTTCATCTATTGGGATTGAAGGGGCATCATTTAAATGGACGTAAATGATCTGATCCGCCGTTAAGGAAGTAATATCCTCTGTGTCCATTCCATTGGTATACCAGTGGTAAGAATCCAGTACCAGACCAACATTAGGTGATCCGATTGCCTGGATCATAGCCAGCGTTTCTTCCTGTGTCCAGATAAATGGATTTTTCATCATACTACGCAAATGTTTTGGTCCTACGTACTCCAATCCAAGCTTAAGATCATATACTGCAAGAATTTCAGCACATACTCTTAATCTGTAAATAGAGGCAGCCATGAATTGTGCTGATGGCTCATCCGTAGAAGGCAGAATGTAAGTCATACACCTGGTACACCCGAGATCCTGAGCCGCCTTCGCTGCTGACGGAAGCTTTAATAAGTCTCTATTAAATTCTTCCTTTGTCCCTCTCCATTCAACAGGCAGTGCTATTGAGCCGAGTACTACCTGGTTGTCACTAAGAATCTTTTTAGCTTTTTCAAGTCCATACGCTTCTACAAAGTCCTGGGCATCAAAATCTACTGCTTCAAATCCAAGACTTGCTGCCTGTCTGATATACTGTTCGTCATTTCTTATATCTCCCAATCCTGCTTTTGAAATTCCTTTTAATACCATAAAATATCCTCCTTTCTGTCATTATATTTTCCAATCTAAAACAACTTCTCTTCCTGTACGGGAAGACTCATAGATTGCATCAAGGATTAAGTTATTTGTTAATCCAGTCATAACTGAAGGGAATGGTTCTTTATCTTCTAATATGCACTGGATAAAATGCTCACTCAGCTTCACACGCTCGTCAACTTCCTTTCCGGTACTTGTCAGTTCAATATCTACTGGTCTGTCAAACTGCTCTGTCAAAATTTTCGCATGGTCTCCTGATATAGAAACACCAGCCTCTGAACCCATCAGGTCAATAAATGGATCATTTGTTGTGTTCTGATGTACCGCCCAGCTGACTTCAAGTGTAAGTGTGGAACCGTTTTCCATTTTGATCAAAGCAGTGGCGAGGTCTTCAACATCAAATGTTCCGTTCCAATTTGGTGTTCCCCACGTGCCTATACCTTTTTTCTTAGGTCCAAATTCTGCAAACGTTGCACCAGTGACTGTCACAGGCTTTGGATTGCCCATTAAGAAAAGTGACAGATCGAGCATATGAACACCAATATCAATCAGCGGACCGCCGCCTGATTCTGACTTTTGAGTAAACCAGCTGCCCCAGCCAGGAATGCCTTTTCGTCTGTACCATCCCGCTTTTGCATGATAAATGTGACCAAGCGCTCCTTTTTCAATTTGCTGCTTCGCCTGCTGAATATGCCATTGCCACCGCATTTGATGACCAACCATTGCTACCTTCCCGGACCTGCGCTGTGCCCTGACAATCATCTTCGCCTCTTCACTGTTGATTCCCATCGGCTTTTCAATCAGTACATGCTTTCCGGCATCCAGCGCTTTCACTGCATAAATCGCGTGCAGCTTATTCGGAATCCCCAGAACGACTGCATCGATCTGAGAATCATTAATCAATTCTTCTACGTCTTCGTATACATTTGGAATTTCATATTCTTCTGCCCTTTTTTCAGCTAAAGGACGGTATACATCAGTAATCCCATGAAAGCTGACCTGTTCCCCGAAATGACTAAATGTTTCTAAGTGAACTCCGGCAATGGCACCTGCTCCCACCATACCGAATTGAAGTTTTTTACCCATTATTTTTCCTCCTGCTGAATCCATTCTGAATTTTTGAAAATTTCCCTATACATTTATGATAAAATGAATAAATATATAATGCTTCGTGATTTTTAACGGATCTATCTCATTTTTTCGGAAAAGGTGGCTACAGATCATGCATGTACCGATTAACATCTCTGAATATCCCAATATGAATGCCCGCTTTCCTTTTCATATCTCAGTAAATACAATCAACAAGCACTTCCCCACACACAGACACCCTCACCTTGAGCTATCACTGGTTATTGAAGGGAGTGGCTATGAGGTCATCAATGGAAAAAGCCATATGATGAAACCAGGCACATTCACATTTATCCTGCCTTACCAGACACACGCTATATCTGCTGACAAAGATAATCCTTTACGTTTAATTAACTGCAATTTTGAACTGGAATTATTGTATGAAACCGGCTTGCACGGTTTCCTGGAAATCGAGGAACCTTCACATACTGAGCCCTTTACAAACATGAGAGGAAGTCAATTAGACCATTGCTGTACATTATTAATGTCGATGATTGAAGAGTATAAATCAGACCGTCCTTATAAGAACGCACTGATTAAATCAAGGTTTACTGAGGTCATGGTAAAATTTGAAAGAATCAGACGTGCTGAAGAAGTGGATAGAAGTGTAATCCCGGAAGACTTATCCTTCAAAAAAAGTATCATCTGGGATATCGTGAAGTATGCACATCAGCACTACAACGAAGATATATCCTTAACGAAGCTTTCCAAAAAGTTTCACGTGAGTACGTCCCATTTAAGTGAGCTTTTTAAGAATCAGCTAGGACTTAATTATCTCCACTTTGTTCAGGAGCTTCGTATCAGACATGCCTGTAGCCTGCTGTCGTCAACTGACATGCCGGTAACAGACATTTCTCTCGAAGTCGGATATAAATCATTTCAGACATTTTCACGGGTATTTCGTGAAATCAAACAAAACACACCAACTGGTTATCGCAAAAACCTCCAGACAGCAGAACATTCAAGACTTAACTGACATCACCCAAAGTTTTTAAATAAACTTTGGGTTTTTTAATGCCGTCTTTTATTTTTCGTCCTACCTTTTTTGAGCTTCATCTTCATTCACAGATTGTATAGCCGTCTGTTTTGTATCATGTTGAATACGTGCAGGACAGAATATTGTTTGTATAGTTGGAATAAATGGCGTGGAAATTGTATTTGTTGCGGGAGAGTTTTAAATGATAGACGTTTCACACGTTTTCCCCCATTCATTGACACAAATGAAAGTCTAAAGAATAGGGACGATCTTGTATTCAAATATATGGTAAACGCAAAACAAACTTGAAACGATCCATAAACTGATCATCCAGCTTTCAGCATCCATATCGACTGATTAACAGAAATAACCATGGGACAGACCCCATACGGCCTTTACGCCTGGCGATAACAGGAGGATGTATAGACGCAAGTACTGGACAAGCTCGTTACAGAAGAAATAATAAAAGGGAGTAGTTCTGATCTGGCAATGTATTTGTAGGAGCGTTCTTTGTTGAACAAGATATAAAGCGAAGGCTGGAACGCGTCCAGCCTTCGCTCATTTTAATCTTCATCAGTTGTTACTTCCACAAATATACCAGTTGCTAAAATGATGACCAGAAAAAAGAAAATTAACGTTAATACCATGTCACTCAACTCCTACCATGTAATAAATCCCCGTGACCCAGGTGGTGCGTGCTGGATCATCTGGGCAATTGGAATTGCGTATGCAATGATAATTAATAAGAATGCGATGCCAATCCACAGTAACCAGTTTTCCAGAAATTTCGGTGTGGCTCTTTTGTCACTTTCAGCGAGCGGAAACTCAACAAATTCGTGTGGCTGCACGGCTTTTGGTGAGACGAATGCGCTCATGATCACGATGTAAAGTAACAGCATCGCAGAAAGGAAGAGAATGCTTCCGCCAACCGCCATTGTGACGTGGTTTGTTAAGATGCCATCAAACCATTCCAGGGCAGATTCGTGACCGTTGTAGCCTGAATAGGCAGTGCGACGCGGAGCACCAAGCAGTCCGAGAATATGCTGTGATGTACTCATTAACAGCATTCCGACTGACCATAATCCAATTTGGATAAAGCCTAATTTTTTCATCGTGTTCGAGAATTTTCTGCCGGTCAGATAAGGGATTAACCAATACGTCAGTCCCATGAAGGTCATGGCAACAGGCGTTCCGACGGTAATATGGAAGTGTCCAACGATCCATAGCGTGTTATGCACAATTTCATTCAGCTGAAAGCTGGCATTGATGATTCCGCCGGCACCCCCAGGAATGAAAAAGGCCATCGCGATAAAGATTGATGTAAACCGGAGATCCTTCCACGGGAGCTTAGTGAACCAGCCGAATAAGCCTTTCCCGCCATTTTTACGTCCGGCTCTTTCGAAGTTTGCAAACATAGAAAAGGCCGTCATCAAAGATGGAATAATGACCATGAACGTTAATACAACCTGCAGGAACTTCCAGAAGTCAGGAATACCAGGCTCCACTAATTGATGGTGGAAACCGACAGGGATTGAAAAAAGAATAAATAATACAAATGCCAGGCGTGCAAGCGAATCACTGAATACCGGTACACCAAGGATTTTTGGCACCACCACATACCATGCCATATAAGCCGGCAGCAGCCAGAAGTACACCAGCGGATGCCCGAAATACCAAAACAGTGTACGGCTTAACTCAACATTAATCGTATCCACCCAGCCAAATGCCCACGGAATGTACTGGAATAGGACTGTCGCAACCACACCGAGGCAGGCAATCACCCATAATACAATCGTCGTTACTGTCATAAATGCAAATAGTGGACTGAGCTCACCACGGTTTGCTTTTCTCCATTTCATGTAGTGACCAACGAGCGCAAATCCCATGATCCAGGAACCTACCACAAATAGCGCAAGACCTATGTAATACCACGGACTTGCCATTAACGGTGCATAAAATGTATAAAGAACGGATGCTTCCCCGATCACAATCATGACTGTTGCAAGAATCGTCCCTGCAAGCATGACGAGAAATCCGATCCAGTTCCAGAGCAGCACTTTCGGTCCGAATGTGCCAAGACTTTTACTCATACCTGAAATGAAAAATGCAAAAATAAAGAATGTCGTAAAAATAAGGGCAAGTAATACGCCGTGGGCCGTTAAAATCTGATAGTAATCCAGCCATGCCGGAAGTTCTAAGCGGTCATTGCGGATAAACACCTGAAGCAATCCGGCAAGTGTTCCAATTAAAAAAGCTGTATACGCTACACCAATATTCCAAAGCGCTAATTTACGGTCTGCAGCTGCTAACATTATTCTGTCACCTCAATTTCTGTGTACATATAATGGTGACCTGTTCCACAATATTCGTTACAGATAATCAAATACTTCCCCGGTTCTTTAAATGTGTAAGATTTTGTCGTCACCTGGCCCGGCACCACCATCATATTCACGTTCGTGTTATCAATGGTAAAACTGTGTACCACGTCTGTACTTGTTACTTTAAAAATGATTTCTTTCCCCGCAGGCACTTGTAGCGCCTCTCCCTCATCATAGGCGAAAGCACTCGCAACAATCGTTGCCTGGTAGGTATCATCATCCAACTGCTTTACACCCGGTTCATTAAAAGGAGCGGTTTCCCTGACCTTTTCCGGATCAATCGTGTGCATTCCTCCGGCAGGCGTATGGTCTTGCGCGAATGCACTCACACCCACGATACTTAAGAATGCAACCAGACATACTATGCCGAATGTTAACCATATTTTTTCATACTTATGAAGATGCATTGTGATTCCCCTTTATGCTTATTGTGATAAATACATCAGATAAACAGCTACCCACATTGCGACGATGACAAATCCGACAAAAAACACACTGATTAACGTGCCTTTCAGGTTTTCTTCGTGTTCCTGTTTCTTTTTAGTCACTTCATTTCACCCCGCCGATCTTTTATATTGTGTTAAGCGTAAAGGAATCACGTAATGATCACTGTGATAAAAGTCACATCTGTGACAAAAATTTACCCGGAACTTTGATTCTTTCATTTTTTCGCCAAATTTCTCTAAAAGAGATAGGAGTAAAACGTTGTTCAATCTATCTAATCGTTTCGCTGCGCTTCGGGCGGATGCTTTCCGGACGGTGGTTGCTGAGCCTCCTCACCTTCGGTTGCGGGGTCTCAGCTTCCCACTAATCGTCCCGGAGTCACCGTCCTACGCTTCGCTGCACTTTGACTTTCATTAATATATTGAATGACTTTATGAAATAGATCGTTTGATTACAACTTCTGCTTAATTTAATTTAAAAATGGCAATAAAAAAACTACTATCCTCTGGTGTGAGAATAGTAGTTCATTAATCTATCCGGCAAAGTGTCACAGGACAGTTTTCACATTGAATTTCGTTTTTTAAATAGGTCAGGTCTCGGATTAAGATTTTTCCATCACATACAGAAATGACTTCCTGTTTTTTCAGCTCGGATAACATCCGGTTCGCCACTTCACGCGCCATTCCGCAAAAGTTGGCCAGATCCTGGTTGGTGAGCGATACGTCAATTAACAGCCCCTCTGACTTTTGAATCCCGTAGCTGTTGGATAAACGGATTAACGTAGAATAAAGCGCACCTTTCTTACCATGAAGCAGCAGATCACGGAATCGGGTCTGTGTCTTCCGCTGATTCAGGCACATCCATTTCATAAATGCAGCAGCAAGCTTAGGGTTTTGATTAAACTCCACCTCCAGCTCATGAATCGGATATAAGTAACACTCCACGTCCTCTTTCACCTTTGCATCCAGCATATAAGTCGCATCGTCAGCGTACAGATACACTTCCCCAAGCAGCTGATTTTGCCCGCAGATCCGAAGCGTCAGCTCACGTCCATCTGAATTCATTTTACTTAGCTGGACCTTTCCTTTCGTGATAAAAAACAGATGCTGAATCTGTTCACTTTCACGGAATAAATAACGATCTTTAGCAAAGGTCTTTACATGATGAGGCAGGGACAGTAATTCTTTCAGATCATCTGAAATTGTTTGAGTTTCTGCAAACATGTGGTCGGGCCCCCTAAAGATGTATTTTTAATATTTGTTTAAGTATAGCATAGGTCTGGTTGGCCGGGAGAAAGATTTTGGAAAATCTTTATAAAGGGATTTCATGAATCTGATCTTTATTCCAACACATTCAGCGGCTCAATTAATTCCTCTCCATCCGTATTATAGAACCGTACGTTCACATTGCCTGGCAAGTATGCTTCGTCAATCCCGTTTTGAAGAGAGATGTCTTCGCTGGCTGTGAATTCCTGATCAGACTGAAACGTGAGCTCACCTGATGTTTCCCCGGAAGCACCTTCTGCAGAACATGCCACCAGATATCGTTCATAAGGAAACGCGTCCCATAATTCCTCGTGATCAAAAAGAAGCTCCACACAAAAATCGACTGGCTGATCAGACTCACTCTGATATGTGACAGACACCTCCAGTTCCTCCTGCTCAGGCCAGTATTTAATATAGCTATCCTCACTATCCATGGTGATTGCTGGTTCATTGCTGCGGCAGCCTGCAAGGAAGATAGAGATGAAGATGAGAATTATGAGGGGTTTTTTCATAGTGAATGCTCCTTTATATATGTGAATAGTGATTTCTATTATACCTTTTTTGAACGTGTAAAATGTAAGAAAGGTTTGTGATCATCACAGCCTGTCTTTTACAATTGTATAAAACATTGAGTGTACTGGAGGCAGAATATGAATGCTTATTGGATTGTGAATGCAACGATTGAAACCGGATTTAATCACGATAGCCGGGTGACTGAAACATGTACAGAAACGGCGCATCTGAAAATTGAGGATGAGACCATCATTGAGCTGATGTCAGCTTACCCTGCACAAACCAATCTTCCTGTAATCGATGCAAAAGGTGCACTGTTGCTGCCTGCCTTCCGGGAGATGCATATTCATATTGATAAGACGTATTACTCAGGACCCTGGAAAGCTGTGGAGCCTGCTGTTAACGGGATCTTCACGAGGATTGAAGAAGAACAGACCATCCTGAAAGAACAGCTTCCTGTAGCAGAGGAACGTGCAAAAAAGATGATTGAACTGCTTTTGCAAAATGGTCACACCCATATCCGCACGCACTGCAATATTGATCCGGTTACCGGGATTGAAAATCTAAAAGCTACAGTCCGCGCGCTCAAAGCGTACGAGGCATACCTGACTTATGAGATTGTCGCTTTCCCGCAGCACGGTCTCTTAAGAAGTAATGCTGAATCTCTTGTCCGTCAGGCGATGGAGCACGGGGTCACTCATGTAGGAGGCGTGGACCCTGCAACCGTGGACAGAAACATCAATCAGTCTCTTGAAACGATGTTTGCGATTGCGCGGGATTATGAGAAAGACATTGATATTCACCTGCATGATCCTGATTCACTCGGCGCTTTTGAAATGGAGCAAATCGCTGACTTGGTCAAAAAGAATAGATATGAGGGACGCGTCACAGTCAGTCATGCACTGGCGCTTGGAGATCTGAATGAAAAACGTCTGCAGCAGCTTACCCGGATACTCAGTGACGCAAAAATCGATGTGACGACCACTGTACCAATCAATCGCCCCACGATTCCGATCCCGTCCTTATGGGAAGCAGGGATTCCAGTCTCAGTGGGCCATGACAGCATCACCGATCACTGGTCACCTTTTGGCACCGGCAATACGATCGACAAGCTTGCCACACTCGGAGAACGCTTCGGGATCAGTGATGAAGTGGGGTTAAACCAGTTACTGAAATATGCAACTGGCGGTATCACCACTCTATCAGCAGAAGGTCAGCAGCAATGGCCAAAGCCAGGTGATACTGCTTCCTTTATGTTTATTGACGCGACGTGCAGTGCAGAAGCGATTGCGAGGAGGAAGTCTATACAGTTGGTGTTTGGGAAAGGGAAGCAGTTTTTAATGGAAAGATCATTGTAAAGCCGATGATGAACCAATATAGCTTAAAAAGCCCGGGACCGCTCCGCTTAATATGGAGGTGGGTTCCCGGGCTTTAAATAAAATTCTCATCGTTACGATTATGACGAATAGCCGTGCAGGCTGGTTCATCAGCTATCATTCATGAATGGGTTTCCTGGTAGAATGAATACGTTTATTGATGTACTACTTGTTAATCACAATGGATAATTTGTAGCTTACCACATTGCTCAACCTTGTTAGGAATTCATCTAATATTTGATTATCCGGGAATTTGCATTCAAGAAGATAACAGGTTTCTCCACTGATTTTATAGTTGCTGATGACATATTCATCCCGTTCTTTTATAAACGACAGATATGGTTGATGATTTGTGCTTTTTGTATAGATGTGGATAATTGCGTGAACAAGATACCCCATCTTCTGCTGATTCACTTTAATGGTGTACCCCTCAATTATGCCCTTGTCCTCTAATTTTGCCACTCTGGCTGAAGTAGCTGGTCCAGTCAAATGGACTTTTTCACCCAATTCCTTCATTGTAATCCGGCTGTTCTCAGTTAGTTCCTTCAGGATATGCATATCAGTGTGATCTAACATTCATTTAACTCCTTTATAAGTAAAGTCAAACCGCCAAAAGACTTTACTTCATCTATGTATGCATCATATATCTATAGTTTAGACTATACATTGTTCAGAAAAAATTTCAAAAGATAAAGGAGTTCATCGTTATGAATATACAACACATTCGCAATGCCACACTGGTCGTTGAATATGCAGGAAAGAAGTTTTTAATAGATCCAATGTTATCAGAAAAAGGGACATACCCTCCTTTTCCCAATTCATTAAGACAGGATCAAAACAACCCTTTGACGAGCCTGTCCGCATCCATCGAAGACATCATTAACGTGGATGCAGTGATTGTTACTCATCTCCATATCGACCACTTTGATGATAAGGCTAAAGAGGTCCTGCCAAAAGGGATCAAAATGTTTGTTCAAAATGAAGAAGATGCTGAAGAAGTGAAAAAAGCCGGCTTTCAGAATGTAGAGGTACTGCAGGAAGATACTGATTTTGAAGGGATCCGGTTAATTAAAACTAAAGGCGAGCATGGAAGAGGAGAAATCCTGAAGGTCGCTGGTCATGTTTGCGGTGTTGTTTTCAAGGATCAAGACGAAAAAACATTGTATGTGGCAGGGGATACGGTGTGGTACGAAGCTGTTCAGGAAACGCTTGATACCCATCAGCCTGACATCATCGTAGTAAATGGCGGTGACAATCAATTCCTGGAAGGCGGCTCTCTCGTAATGGGGAAAGAAGATATCTATGAAGTGCATAAAGCGGCTCCTGACGCTAACATCATTTCTGTTCATATGGAAGCTGTTAACCACTGGACACTATCGAGACAGGAATTAAAAAGCTTCGCTGAGGAAAAAGGATTTTCCCGGAGCCTCTCAGTACCGGAAGACGGCGAATCTTACACATTTTAAACTGAAGGACGTCCAGACACCGGCATGTTCATTTTGTTTTATCCCATTTTTTAATCATTCATTTACTCTTTAAACCTATAAGAATCTCGTGATGATATTTTTCAAAATCACGAGATTCTTATTTATTTCATGATCAGCGGGCTGCGGTGATCTTCTAATAGAGAATGAACACCAGACAGCTTAAAGCTGAAATGCATATTTACAAATGTACGTCTTTTAACAAAACTCAGATTGGAGTGACAGGATATGGCTTTAGAATTAAAAAAGATCAATGAAGAAAATATGGAAGGGATTAAAAAAATCTATCACGATTCGTTTCCTATAGAAGAGATGATGCCATTCGACAAATTGGTCTCTCTCAGTAATGATACCGATCACTTATTTTACGGGTTATATGATGACAATATGCTGGTTGGAATGAACTATCTGATCATTAACGAAGACATGGTCTATGTTTTATATTTGGCAATCAGCAATGCTTTTCAGAATAAAGGGTACGGGAAAGTGGCGATTAACAGGATACTTGAGCAATATTCCGGCTATCGGATTAGTCTGAATATCGAGGAAGTAACTCCTGAAAGCCTGAACTATAATCAGCGCCTCAGAAGAAAGAGTTTTTATGAATTCTTCGGGTTTGAATCTCAACAACATTTAATCTCAAATGGTGAGGTAACCTTCGAAACGATGGTATTAAACGGCGATGTATCCTATCAGGAAATTCGCAGGATCTTTGACGACTTACAAAAACATAAATCAGATTGGTACAGAGAAGTTAACTAACACATCCAATACTTGTCGAGTAGGTACAGAAATCATAGAAAGAGGATATGAAATGACTACAGATAAGATTTGGACTAAAGATTTTATCAAACTTTCAGCAATGAACTTCCTGTTAATCCTCGTCTATTTTCTTTTAAATGCTACGATCACCACTTATGCTGTGAATAAATTCCATGCTACGACAGGTGAATCTGGTATGATAGCTGGGGTATTTATCATTGGTGCATTAATAGGCAGGCTCATTACAGGCCGATTAGTCCTATCAAAAACAATATTAACGTATGGATTACTATTGTTTTTAGTAACAGTGTTACTTTATTTCCTTAACTATGGCATTTACTTCTTAATGTTGACCCGGTTTCTCAACGGATTATCGGTGGGTATCGCTACAACGGTTGTAGGAACTGTTGTAGCGATCGTTATTCCCAAATCACGTCGGGGAGAAGGGATTAGTTATTTTGCAGTGAGTACTGCACTGGCTACGGGTATAGGTCCATTCATTGGCCTGATGTTAACACAAAATGGTCATTACAATCTGATATTTGTATTTAGTCTAGTGCTTGGGTGCATAATTTTAGGAACATCTTTTATTTTAAATGTTCCGCAGGTTCCTACAGAAAGTGTTGCGGGAAAGAAGCCACTATTCTTTTGTTTAATTGATTATAAAACAATACCCATTGCGATAGTCTTATTTATTATGACTTTCTCGTTTTCAAGCATTCTCTCTTATATTAACCTGTATGCCATAGAATTGAATTTAGTCAGTACAGCAAGCTTCTTTTTTATGGTATATACAGCATCAGTTCTGATCTCGCGGCCATTTACAGGGAAATTGGTGGACAAAAAAGGCGAAAATATAATGATGTACCCAGCTATTATTCTTTTCGGGCTTGGAATGATGCTGCTAAGCTTTACGGAGACTAGTGTGACTTTACTTTTGTCCGGTGTATTGGTTGGTCTCGGTTTTGGTAATATTTCATCCATTTCGCAAGTAGTTGCCATCAGCCAGGCGTCACCACAGCGTGTAGGTTTGGCTACAGCTACATTTATGATTTTTTATGACTTAGGCAATGGGATTGGTCCAACCTTACTTGGCGCGATGATCCCTTTCACAGGCTATAGCGGAATGTATCAAATTCTGGCCGTTACTATTTTCTTATCATTGATTTTGTATTACTTGCTCCATGGAAAAAAGGTAAGAGGCGAACGAGGAAGTGAACAGCTGGATGACGGGAAGTCGTATACGTATTAGCGAGGAGATCGGCGACTCATTCTCTATCAGAAGATAAATCATCTTCCTGAGTGCCAACTTAACTGGATACGTCCTTTTTTGGTCATGGCATATTCATTTGATTAAAACAGGATATAAAGAATTGCGTGTGAAAGTCATCATGCAGGTGATTAAAAAACCGGTATGCATCTATCCAGACACCGATACGGCAGGACACATATTTTAAAGCACCTGTAGCTTAGCCCTGAAAAGCAGAAACAATATTATTACGCCTGCTTCTGCTCAGGAAATGCTATAAAGTGCTTTATTCACTTACTTTTGACTTTCACTTACGCGATGGACTTGATATGAATCATCTAACCATGATCTGGTTACCGTACACTTTTTCTCCTCATCCACTGTGTTGCAACCCACTTTTCTCCTTTTATAACAGGTGCTCCACCATGAAGTGTCTTTTTGTTCAGTTCTTCATCGTTGTAAAAGTATTCGAAATAGACGGCTGACCCTTTTTGAGGCGTAATAGAGATATTTAATTCAGGAAAGTAGGTTTCTCCTCCCTCTTCCACCTCATTCAGATAGACGACCATTGTGCTGATGCGATTATTTGAAGCTGCTTTACTCGTTGGCAAAAAGTAATCATGATGTGCTTTGTATTCCTGCCCTGGCGTATATTTCAAGATTTGCAAACCCTCTGCGTGTTCAATAGGGACATTCATCATCTTAGCAAGACGCTTTTCAATGGTTTGGATCAGATCATTTTCCGACTCCTCAAAGAACATGCCACTGCTTGTTCTCATTTGATTGACCACACGATCACTACTTATTTTTGAACGTTTCATTCGATCGCTCGATAATTGAATCAGCTGATCACATTCCTCGTTGCTTAGTACATCCTCCAACACTACAACCAGAGGCCACGTATGCCGCTTCGCAAAAGGGATCGCCATATCTCCGACTGTCATGACAGACCCAACGGCATCAAAAAGGTGCTGTTCTGCCGCCTTTTCGGGCTCTGTTTTAAACCCATCCATAAACTGTTCTTCCACATTAATTAAATCATGGTTAGGCGTACTATTCATTCGTCATCCTGCCTTTTCAAATATTTAGTATATAAACTTTATATTACTATTATTTTCAAAAAAGTGTTAGAAGAAAATATTTTTTTATCAAATATGATCTGTACGCAAGAATCTTTATCTCCGGTCTACTTATAAACATTTACACCTGAATGAATTTCATAATTCTCAGCCCAACGCCCACAAGCGTTTTAGCGCATAAAAAAAGGAGAACCTCCCCAAACAGTCGAAAAGAGTTAGCGAC
>NZ_JAFBDK010000009.1 GCF_016908195.1 Jeotgalibacillus terrae | reverse complement strand
ATGTTAAAGCCCAATGTTGTTTTAGCACAGCTGGTGATTGGAGCGGAAGGGGGACGACTCCAGCAGGAGAAGCGTGACAGGTGAGACCCCGCAGAAGCGCAGCTTCGAAGAGGTCCGATTGCATCGGAGCCAAAAAAAGCTCATGCGGAAAGCGTTCCCCCTGAAGCGGAAATCAACAGCCATCTTTAACAGTGCTATTAAATTTAATAACCCTTTTGATAATCCACTACATTCACACTCAACTTTTCATCGTCTGCAAAAGACTTCAGGTTCGGAATCAAAATATCCTTAATCACACGATCATTGTAATATTCAGTTGACCCGGCTGTATGCGGCGTGATGATGACGTTTTCCATCTCCCAAAGCGGGCTGTCTTCCGGAAGAGGCTCTGTTGCGAATACATCAAGACCGGCGCCTGCGATTTTTCCTTTTTGAAGTGCTGAGGTCATTGCCTGCTCATCAATAATTTCCCCACGGCCGATATTGACAACAAAACTGCCATTTTTCATTGCTTCAAAGGTCTGTTTCTTAAAAAGACCTTCTGTTTCACGCGTAAGTGGTAGCGTAATAACTGTATAATCACAATCCGGCAAAATGTCTTCGAGCTGATCGAGCTTATACATATGGTCAAAGTACTCTTCCTTTTCACCGCTTCTGCGGAACCCTGCAACTTCCATGCCAAATGCTTTCGCAATTTTAGCTGTTTCTTTTCCAATGGCTCCTGCTCCTAAAAGAGCCAGCTTTTTACCGTGTAGTTCTAGCTTCAGCCCTGCATGATGCCACTTCTTTTCCTGCTGCTGTCTTGTGTATGTATGAATCTTACGGGTCCAGCCTAGCAGCATGGCAAAAATCGTTTCAGCAATCGGAAATGCATGTACGCCGTTTGCGCTTGTCAGGTGAATACCGTGCTTCTCAAATTCGTCAAGCGGGTGGCTATCGATTCCTGCACTCCAGGACTGTACCCATTTAAGATTTTCAGCCTGTTCAAGGTATGGGATCATCGCGTTTTTCCAGCCTGCAACAACTGCTGCATCAGACATGTGAGGTCCCCATTGTTCTTCATCTTTCCCTGTCACCAGCGTCCATCCCGGCACTGCCTCTTTTACTTCGCTCATCAAATGTTCTTCAAGGTCATGGGCAATAATGATTTTTTTCTCCATTTTTATGTCCTCCTAAATTTTACTGTCATAATAGATAAATTCCACATTTATCTCCTTTTCAACCGTCAATCTCACAAAAGAAAACTGTTTCTGTCTCCTTTTATCAGTCGGAGAACCTGGATTCAGTAACTGAACACCGTCAATTATTTTGAAGGAGGGGATATGGGAATGACCATATATGATCATATCAATATCATTCTGCACAAACGCATCAAGCGCTCTCTTTTCAGTCGTTTTCCCTTTTCCGTGACCGTGTACAAGCCCGATCCTGAAAGTCCCCACCTGAATAATCTTTTTTGCCGGAAACCGTTTTGTCAGTTCCTGATCATCTGCATTTCCATAAACACCTTCAACTGGAGCGAAACGTTCAAGTTCCTGAAATGTATCGAGTGTGTTAAAGTCCCCTGTATGAATGATCAGGTCCGCTGACTGGCATTCAGTCGTCAGCCGGGGCGGAAGTGTCTTTGCCATCCGTGGCATATGAGTGTCTGATACAACAATGATTTTCAAATCTTTCACACCTTTGTTTTCAACGTGTTAAACTAACATTAATTATCAATCAATTCTGAAGGAACGTAAAGGAGATCAATATATGGAGTTATATCAGGGAGAAGTTGTCAGAAAGTCCGACAACGCTAAAATCCAGTATGTCATCAGGCAGATGACAGAAGATCATTTTGATGAATTTAAATCTTTTCAGCAAATCATACTATCAGGCATTGAAGATGCCTCTTCGCTCCAGCCGTTAACAGATGAAGAAATTTTATACGTATCAGGAGAAGGCGGGATTCTGCTTGGTGTCTACGCAGAGGACAAGCTGATTGCTGTGCGGGCACTTCTTTTCCCGGGAGACGATGAAGAAAACCTTGGTCGTGATCTCGGACTCTCGTATGATGAGCAAATGAGAGTTGTCCATCAGGAAATCTCTCTTGTAGATCCGGATTACCGTGGGAACGGGCTTCAGCAGATTATGGCAAAAGTGATTATGCAGGAGTTGAAATTTACCCACACTTATTTTGAACACCTCTGCTGCACCGTTTCACCATCTAATATTCCAAGTATGAGGGATAAGTTTAAGCAGGAAATGATCGTTGTGGATGTGAAGGTGAAATATGGAAATATGCCCCGGTATATTTTCTACAAACCGCTTAAACAGAAGCTTTTTATTGATAAAGATTCATATATTTTTGTCAGGACTGATAAAGCTAAAAGACAAAAAGACTTTTTGGCTGCAGGCTACGTAGGAGTAGGGATCAGCCGGACAAAACTTGGCACATGGCTTGCCATGGCAAGGTTAAAAGAATCAGTGTAAATGTTTAAATGGAAAATGGAAGGGTAGACTCCTATATATACAAAACATCAACAGGAGGCTATTAACCATGGCGCAAAATTACAATACGAAAAATGACAACAGCAGTAAATTATTGATGGGTGTACTTGTAGGAGCAGCAGTAGGCGCTGCAATTGCACTGCTTGACAGCAACACAAGAGAACAAGTGAAGACAGGAAGCAAAAACGTCGGTTCATCAACAAGCGGATTTGTCCGTAACGTAAAAGATAATCCAGGAGAGTTCAAAAATGACCTTTCAGGACGTTTTCAGTCAGCTGTCTCTACATTGAAGAATGCAATGAGTGAAGCTCAGTCATTATACGAAAAAGTAAATGAAGACGTAGTTCCTCAGGTAGAAGCAATCCGTGAGAGTGCTTCAGACATCGTTGATACAGCGAAAGAAGCTACAGAAGATGCAAAAGACATTGGCGGCCAGGTTGCCGATGCAGGATCTGAAGTAAAAGAAGGCGTTTCGTCTTCAGCTGGATCAACAGGTTCTACAGGATCTTCAAGCTCAAATGATTCAGTCGTTCAACTGAACAAAAAGAGCCAAAACACAGTAGATGCATCACCACAAGGGGATATCCCGGGTGATGTTGGCCGTAATAAATAATTGATAGTAAAAAGGAATCGCCGGTGGCGATTCCTTTTTTGGTGGTATTTGGGGGACGGAGGTGAAAGTAGCTTATCATGACACTTTTACCTCCGTTCCGGGCATTCACATTACCCTATAAAAACAACAAACCTGCAACAGCACCAGTCAATACTACAATCCACGGCGGCAGCTTCCAGAACACAAGCATGCTGAATAAGAATGCTGCCAGGACAAAGTGAATCGGCTCTAAAACAGAACTTGTCCAGATCGGGAAGTAGAAGGCTGAGATTAGAATGCCGACAACTGCTGCGTTGACACCCATGAATGCAGCTTTCATTTTAGGATTTGTTCTAAGTGCGTTCCAAAACGGCAGTGCCCCAAGAATGAGCAGAAATGCCGGCAAAAAGATTGCGGCTGTAGCCAGCAGTCCGCCCTGCCATCCGCCAATCACAGCTCCGATATAGGCAGCAAAGGTGAAGAGCGGCCCTGGAACTGCCTGTGCAGCACCGTACCCTGCAAGGAATTGTTCTTCGGTCAGCCATCCGGTTGGGACAAATTCACGCTCTAACAGTGGAAGTACAACGTGACCGCCGCCAAATACAAGTGAACCTGAACGATAGAAACTGTCGAACATTGCAATCCAGTTAGCTGAAGTTATTTCCCGGGCAATTGGCAAAATTGCAAGTAATACAAAGAACAGTGTCAGAAAAACAGCGCCAAGCTTTTTAGAAACCGGAAATTTGAATTCCGGGTTTTTATCTGTTGTATCACCTTTAAACAAAAAGAACCCTGCAATACCAGCAATAACAATGACAACAACCTGACTGACTGTTGTCTGCCAGAGCAGTGTGACAGACAGCGCAAGAAGCGCCATCGCTTTACGCTGAAGGTCGGGCGTCAGGTTTTTAGCCATACCCAGGATTGCGTGCGCAACAACTGCTACTGCGACAATCTTAAGTCCCTGAAGCCAGCCTGCATCTGATACATCAAAGTTGGATACGATCATGGCAAAAATAATTAACGCGATTACTGATGGCATCGTGAATCCGATAAATGAAACGACACCTCCAAGCAGTCCGCCGCGCATAACACCTATACCAATACCGACTTGTGAACTTGCAGGACCTGGCAGGAATTGACTGAGTGCGACAAGATCAGCATAGGTTTTATCTGTCATCCATTTACGTCTTTCGATATATTCATCTCTGAAATAGCCCAGATGAGCGATTGGTCCGCCAAACGAAGTCAGACCGAGCCTCAGTGATACGAGTAAGATTTCGAGTAATGATCCCTGTTTTTTCATATGAATCTCCCTTCTAGTCTTTGATTTCCTTAAACAGTTCATAGGCTTTACTTCTTGCTTCGGCTAATACCTCTATGCCACGCGTTGTGGCGGTATAGTATTTTCTGATATGACCGTCAACTTTCCGTTCTTCTTTCAACAGAAGACCGTCTGCTTCCATCGAATGAAGAATCGGATAAAGTGTGCCTGCACTGATTTCATATCCGTGCTCATGCAGTTCTTCTGTCATCCATGCGCCATACACAGGGTGCTCTGAAGCGTGATGAAGAATATGAATCTGAATAAAGCCGAGAAATAATTTTCGCAGTATTTTATCATCCATATGTAGTCCTCCTATGTGGAATCGATATTCGATATCGAAAGTCGATATTAGAAGTTTAACAGGGAGATGAATCGTTGAGAAGGGGTTAGTGTGCATCTTTACATTCCGTTTACATTGTAACTTTGCGTATATAAAAAACCTTCGCATTGCTGCGAAGGTTTTGGATTGATTAGTTTGTAGATTGTGCAAGACGGACGAGCAGGTGTGCCAGCTGATGGCGCTGATCCTTGTCACCAAGCTTCCATAGTTCCTGAAGGAGTTTTTCCTCGCGGTTGCGGGGCTCTTCATTTTTAGCCAGGTAATCGCCAACTCTTTCAGCACCTTTAGCAAGTGCTTCTTCACCAAGACCAAGCTTTTCACCTTTAGATACCTGATCGCCTAAATAATCCTTAAAGCGGTCAAAGCTTTGCAGAATTTCTTCTTTCTTTTCAGGCTCTGTCTGACGTGCTTCCTTCTCAACCTTGTTTTCGATATCCATGATAAAACCTCCTGTAAATATTTACTGTATGTTCTAGTAGAAGGTTTCCCGGCTCACAATCTTTCAAACATCGGAATAAATAAGAATTATATGAAATATCAAGCGATTACCTTGTCGCAGCAAGGAATAACTGCTATCTTAGTAAAAAACTATTTGTAAAGGGGGCGGATCAGTTGCATCAAGAACGATACTCACGTCAGGAGCTGTTTAAGCCGATTGGAACTGATGGTCAGCAGGAGCTCAGTGAAAAGCATGTGTTGATTATTGGTGCTGGTGCGCTCGGAACAGGGGCTTCAGAATCACTGGTCAGAGCGGGTGTAGGAAAGATCACTATCATTGACAGGGACTATGTTGAATGGAGTAACCTGCAGCGCCAGTCTTTATATAGCGAAGAGGATGCACGCAAAAAAATGCCAAAAGCGATCGCGGCGAAATACCGTCTTGAACAGGTCAACAGCTACGTGGAGATACAGGCGATTGTTGCAGATATCACGTATGAAGATCTGTTGAAATATGCTGAGAAATGCGATTTGATCATAGATGCGACTGATAATTTTGAAACGAGGTTCGTGATCAATGATGTAGCGCAAAAATTAGAACTTCCGTGGATCTACGGGGCATGCGTTGGCAGTACAGGAATGAGTTTTACCGTTATCCCGGGGGTGACGCCATGCTTTAACTGCCTGTGGGAGACAACACCGCCTACCGGCCAGACGTGTGATACGGCGGGCATTATCAGTCCTGCTGTTATGATGGTAACTGCCCATCAGACAGCTGATGCACTGAAGATTCTGTCCGGAAACACAGAGGCACTCAGCGGCAGGCTGGTTACATTTGATGTATGGCAAAATGATTACCAGTCAATTGGTGTGTCAAGAATGAAAAAAGCCGATTGCCCTTCATGCGGGGAGGACCCGACATATCCTTACCTGACGATGGAGTCAGCGATGAAGACGGCTGTATTGTGTGGACGGGATACGGTTCAGATCAGACCTGCTGAGAAAAAAATGATAGACCTTGGGGATTTACATACGATCTTTTCAACCCAGGGACTGCCTGTACAGTATAATCAGTTTCTGATCAGCATCACTTTTGATCCATACAGGATGGTCATTTTTAAAGATGGCCGTGTGCTGATTCACGGTACGAACGATAAAACAGAAGCGAAGAAAGTGTATCATAGAGTGTTTAATTGATTATGCGGGCTTTTCCTATTTAATTAGGGGGAGCCTGCTTTTATTTTTAGCTATGTTAAAGACCAATGTTGTTTCTGTACAGCTGTTGATAGGAGCGGAAGGGGCCGACTCCCGGCAGGAGAAGTGTGAAAGGTGAGACCCCTGAAGCGGAAATCAACAGTCAATTTTAACCAATCCTTATTTTTTAATAGTGTAATGCAAAGGGTTTGCGTTTTCACAAATCATATAAGGGAATGGTAAGATTAACTCATAGTATAAGCAGAAAGAAGATATGACCATGACCAAGATCATTTACTTTATCATTATCGTGACATTTATCGATACATTCATTCAGCTTCCGGTGATGACACCTTACGCGATCAGCCTCGGTGCAACAGAGACGATGGCCGGCCTGATTATTGCGGTGTATTCAGCGTTGAATGTTGTCGGGAATATAGTGGGCGGTTATGCAGTGGACCGATATGGCAGAAAGCCGGTTCTGGTAATTGGAACAGTGCTTTCTGCAGCGGTTCTTTTATTTTATCCGCTGGCGCAGGATGCGGGTCAGCTGCTTTTAGTCAGAGCGGTTCACGGGATTGTCAGCGGTTTGTTAATCCCCTGCGTGTTTGCGATTGCCGGTGACTATGCAGCGAAGAGCAGCACAAAGCCAATGGCGTATATCGGTGCCGGGATTGGGAGTGCGGCTATTTTAGGACCGGCAGCAGGCGGGATTCTTGCAGCCAATGGCTTAACGGATGCGGTCTTTTATTCAGTAGCCGTTCTTTTTGCAATCTGTATCTGGCTGACAGTGAAGTATGTATCCGAGTCTTTCAGGGAAAGAGAGAGAAGAGTGGTTACAGGGGCACCGATTATAGAGCTGTTGAAGCACAAAAAGCTTCAGCAGGCTTCTCTGGCAGCTTTTGCACTGATGGTCAGTAATGGGACGCTTGCATTCGCACTTCCTTTAAAAGCACAAGGCCTGGGCTTAACTCAGGCATCTGCAGGTATCTGGTTAAGCATATTTGGCGTAACTGCAGTCATTATTTTCGTAACAAAGCTCAATAAGATTTATGATGTATTTACATCTGAAAAACTGACAGGCACCGGACTGATTACGATCGGTCTCATACTTGGACTGATTCAGTGGATTTCGCTACCTGTGATCATTCCGGTCCTGATGTTCATGTACGGGATCGGGTTTGCGCTTATCTTCCCATCAATGAATCAGATGGTGACAGATATGTCTAACAAAGCAACGAGAGGGAAGGCGTTTGATATCTTTTATTCCTTCTTTTCAGCGGGTGTGGTTGCCGGGTCAAGCTTAGCGGGGTTTGTCAGTGAAAAAGCAGGCCTGCCATTTACCGGCGGCGCTGCTTTGATTCTGACAGTCAGTCTCGTATTTATCGTGATTGGAAAGTTGCGTTAAAGCTTCATCTCTGGGCTTCTGTCACGCTGGTAATCACCATTTTTTCCGCCTGTTTTTTCAGCGAGAAATGTTGGTCCGATGACCATTCCTTTGTCAGAAGCCTTGCACATATCATAGATCGTCAAGGCACATACTGATGCAGCTGTGAGTGCTTCCATCTCCACTCCTGTACTGCCTTTTGTCTTCACGGAAGCTGAGATTTTCAGTTCGTAACGAGAAGTCACATCCCATTCGAAAGACAAATCGATCCCGCTTAAAGACAGCGGATGGCACATGGGGATGATCACAGAAGTCTGCTTGGCAGCCATAATACCTGCCACCTGAGCAACAGCCAGCACATCACCTTTTTTAGATGTCCCTTTTTGAATGTGTTGATAAATTTCTTCATTCACTACAATACTTGAATGTGCGACAGCCACTCTGACAGACTCCTGTTTGTCAGAAATATCAACCATTCTGGCACGGCCCTGCTCATTAAAATGCGTTAAATCAGACACACTTATCACCTCATTTGATTAATACATACATTGTAGCACGACTAGAAAGGAGTGTAAGACATGCTTGAACAACGAAAACCAATTCCTGTCGCTGAAGCCGTTCAGCGCGTCATGTCAAAAAAAATCACGTCAAAAACTGAACACATACATATAGAGGACGCACTTGGCAGAACACTTGCAGAAGATCTGGTTGCTACTCATCCCGTCCCGCCATTTGACCGCTCACCCTATGACGGCTTTGCAGTCCGGTCACAAGATACTGCACAGGCTTCAAGAGAGAATCCGCTCGACCTTCACGTAACAGAAACAATTGGCGCCGGCTCAGTTCAGACTGTCCCCGTCCGTGAAAACGAGGCTGCACGGATTATGACTGGGGCTATGATGCCCGCTGAGTGCGATGCGGTCGTTATGCTTGAGCTGACTTCTGAACCTGAACCCGGCGTCATGAGGATTAAGCGTTCATTTCATAAAGGAGACAATATCTCTTTTAAGGGTGAGGACGCGGAAGAAGGGACAGTTCTCGTTGAAAAAGGGTCTGTGATTAATCCGGGGACTGTGGCGCTACTTGCAACGTTTGGCTATGAAACTGTTACAGTAGCGTCAAAGCCGCTTGTCGGTGTGCTTGCCACTGGCTCTGAATTACTCGAAGTCAATGAACCGCTCGAACCTGGAAAAATCAGAAACAGCAATGCACTGATGGCTGCAGCGCAGGTGAAAAGAGCTGGCGCAGAAGTGAAAATGCTCGGCAAACTGTCTGATGACCTTGAAGCATGCTATCAATCTGTTAAAGAGGCGCTTAATGAAGTAGATATTCTGATCACAACAGGCGGCGTGTCTGTTGGAGACTTCGACTTTCTTCCGGAAGTATATAAACGACTCGGTGCTGAAGTGCTGTTCAACAAAGTTGCCATGCGCCCTGGAAGTGTTACGACTGTGGCACATTTGAACGGACAGTTTCTATTCGGACTTTCAGGTAATCCCTCTGCATGTTATGTCGGATTTGAACTGTTTACAAGACCGGTGATTCAGCAGATGCTTGGTAACAAAAAGCCTCATCTGCCAGTGGAGGATGCAGTACTTGGTGCAGACTTTACAAAGCCGAATCCTTTTACGCGATTTGTCAGAGGGACGGTATCCATTAAACATGGCAGGCTTGAAGCGAGTCCATCCGGTTTTAACAAATCAAGCGCTGTCAGTTCACTGGCAGCAACGAATTGCCTGATTGTGCTGCCTGGCGGAACGAGAGGGTTTACTGCAGGAGATCAGGTGAAAGTTGCGCTGCTTGAGACAGCTGAAAGTAGCGGGATGCCGTGGTAGCAAAGATCCTGCAGGTAGTCGGCTATCAAAACAGTGGCAAAACGACAGTAATGAATCAACTGGTGAAAGCTGTCTCAGCGCATGACCTGAAAGCCGGAACGATTAAACATCACGGGCACGGAGGATCACCTGACTATACTGATTCTTCAAAAGACAGCCGCCGCCATTTTCAGGCTGGCGCTGCAATCAGTGCAGTTGAAGGCGAAGGCGCCATCATCATAGAATCAGAAGCAGGATTGGCAGATTTAGAGAAACTGCTCACTTTTTACAGGACCCTCCCTCTTCATGTTATCCTTGTAGAAGGATATAAAAAAGAATGGTTCAGCAAGATTGTAATGATAAAAGACGAGCAGGATAAAAAGCTTTTAAGAGAGTGTAAAAATATTCAGGCAGTCATTACCGATCTGCCTCTTTCTGACTTAAATATACCGGTATTCCGCCGGGATGATCATACAGGTTATACAGAATGGCTAATCAAATGGCTGAAGGAGGGGTAAAGCATGTTTTCTGTAACATCAGAACCACTGTCAATTGAAGAAATATCAAATAAAGTTGTGCGTCCTGAAGCAGGTGCAGTTGTTACATTTACAGGCACTGTAAGAGAGTTCACTAAAGGAAAACGCACGCTTTACTTAACATATGAAGCATATGCCACTATGGCTGAAAAACAGTTAAAGAGAATCGGAGACGAGATCAAAGAGCGCTGGCCGGATGCAGTGACAGCGATTTCCCACAGAACAGGGACACTGGGTATCTCAGACATTGCTGTAGTGATTGCCGTATCGACGCCTCACAGAAAAGATGCGTATGAGGCAAATGAATATGCGATTGAGCGGATTAAGCAAATCGTGCCAATCTGGAAAAAAGAAAAGTGGGAGGACGGCGAAGAGTGGATCGGGGATCAGCTTGAAAAGAGCGCCGGTATTCCTGAGAAGGAGGAAATCAGATGATTAAAGTGAACTGTTTTGCCCATTTAAAAGAACTTGCAGGAGGCAATCATATTCATATTGATAAGAAAGAGATGTCAGTAAAAGAATTGCTTGAAGAAGTTCAGCGTCAATACCATATTCAGACGGACTCTGTGTTAGTTGCAATTAATGAGGAATACGCATTTCCTGATGACCAGGTTACTGAGTACGACACAGTCGCACTCATCCCGCCGGTGAGTGGCGGGTGATTGGTGCAGTTATGGCTGGCGGTGAATCGCGGCGTTTCGGACACCCGAAAGCTTTCGCTGACTGGGCAGGCAAGCCGTTTTATGAAAGAGCGGTTGACGCTTTAACCCCGATATGTGATGAAGTTGTGCTGTCAGTCAGAAAAGATCAGCTTGAGGATTTTAGTGAGTTCAAAGGTAAACTCATCACTGACCTCGCGCCATATGAATCGTGCGGGCCGCTCGGAGGTCTGTATGCACTGATGACGCAGACAGATGGAGATGCAGTGATGACACTGCCATGTGATATGCCGCTTTTTACTGCACGCGATGCAGAGAAGCTGAAGGCTTTTTTTGAAAAAAGCAACTTGCAGGCACTCATTCCTTCAGTAAACGGACGACTGCAGCCGCTTTCAGCTATTTATTCAACAAGCTGTCTGCCGGTTATGACAGAACAGCTTGAAGGCGGAAATTTCCGTATGAAAAGCTTTTTTGATCAGGTGAAGTGGCAGGAAATTCCCCATACGGAGCTTGGCATCACAGAAGAAGCTTTCAGTAATATTAACGATCAGCAAACTTATGAGCACTTAAAAAGTACCGCACAGAGGAGGAAAACGGATGGAACCGATTAAAGACTTTTATCAGCGGCCGCTGCACGATATTCGCATTTCCGTTACCGACCAATGTA
This sequence comes from Jeotgalibacillus terrae, assembly GCF_016908195.1. Taxonomy (GTDB): domain Bacteria; phylum Bacillota; class Bacilli; order Bacillales; family Jeotgalibacillaceae; genus Jeotgalibacillus; species Jeotgalibacillus terrae. Next base: position 151,722 of record NZ_JAFBDK010000009.1, on the reverse strand, counting down.
ACTTCCGGTGCGGATACTGTATGCCGGCAGAAATATTCGGCCCTGATTTTGCATTTATGCCAAAAGAACAGTACCTCACTTTTGATGAGATCGAAAAGCTTGTTACTGCGATGAGTGAACTCGGAGTGGAAAAAGTCCGGCTGACTGGCGGAGAACCGCTGCTCAGAAAAGATCTGCACGAACTGATTGCCAAATTATCGCGTATTCCGGGTATTAAGGATATCGCGCTCACGACGAATGCAATGATGCTGCCAAAGCTTGCGGTGAAATTGAAAGAAGCAGGGCTTCAGCGTGTCAATATCAGTATGGATGCGATTGAAGAAGACGTCTTTAAGAAAATGAATGGTCGCAATGTCAGCACAAAACCTGTAATTAAAGGAATAGATGCTGCGATTGAAGCGGGACTTGAAGTGAAAATCAATATGGTCGTGCAAAAAGGCGTCAATGACGATCAGATCCTTCCGATGGCACGCTTTTTTAAAGAGCGGGGTGTGATGCTGAGGTTCATTGAGTTCATGGACGTTGGCAGCACGAACGGCTGGAAAATGTCTTCTGTTGTATCGAAAAAAGATATCATTACAATGCTGAATGAAGAATTTGAAGTGGAGCCGGCTGATCCTCATTATTATGGTGAAGTGGCTGACCGCTATATTTATAAAGGCACAGATACTGAAGTCGGCGTGATTTCTTCTGTATCAGATTCATTCTGTTCAACCTGTACCCGTGCAAGACTGTCAGCAGACGGGAAGATGTATACGTGTCTCTTTGCAACAGAAGGCTTCGATCTGAAAGAAGCAGTTCAGACGAAAGATCACGATGAACTCATAGAGGCTGTAGCATCAATCTGGCGGGTAAGAAAAGACCGTTATTCTGATGAAAGAACAGAAGAAACGGCAAAGAACCGTCCGAAAATTGAAATGTCTTATATCGGCGGGTAAAGGAGCTGAGGGCAATTGCATGAAGAACATAAAAAAGAGGCGCCTGATTCAGTTGCCTGCAAAGTCATTACAGTAAGTGATACAAGAAATGAAGAAACGGATAAAAGCGGCAGGTGGATGATTGATATGCTCGAAACGTCAGGTCATCATGTGGCAGCTTACGAAATTGTCACTGACGAAGTCATTTTAATCCAGCGGGCAGTCAAAGACGGGCTGATGGATGACACGATCCAGGCCGTTCTGATCAATGGAGGCACAGGATTTGCGCCGCGTGACGTCACCATTGAAGCCGTTACACCGCTTTTTGAGAAAGAGATTCCCGGTTTTGGTGAGCTTTTCCGTTACTTAAGTTATGCAGAAGATATTGGATCAGCAGCTATGATGTCCCGTGCTGCAGCAGGGATCGCTGAAAAGACTGCAGTCTTTTCTACACCAGGTTCAACCGGTGCGGTAAAGCTTGCAATGGAGAAGCTGATTTTACCGGAGCTAGGTCATATCGTGCGTGAGATGAATAAAGAGTAGTTGAGTAAAACCGCGGCCGGAGCCGCGGTTTTTTTGATTCAGAAAAGGTGATTGTGGTTGCGGGAACAGGATGTAGTAATCTACACAAGGGTGGTAGCTATCCGTACCAGGAAGCGTTCCAGCGGTTATGATGTCCAGTCCGTTTTATCTCCTGCTGCCAATGCATTCAAAATTTTTGTCGAAAATATGTCTTTTTTCAGAGAATCTAGTTTTACGAAACATTCTTTAGGGTATTTATGACCAGGTGCGAAAACTGAATATTTATAAAAATGCTGACAACTCAGCGAAATTTATTACGGGGGAGAGATCGATGTGTCAGGTCAAATTAATGTAACAATTAACGGCAAACCGGCTGTGATTAGTGAACACTTGTCTGCAATGCAGGCACTTGAAGATCACCAGACTGAAGTGCCATCCGTTTGTTATCACCCGAGTCTCGGAGCAATTGAGACATGTGATACGTGTATTGTAAAGGTGAATGGAGAGTTTGTCCGTTCATGTTCAACTCAGTTGAAAGAAGGAGACGCGATTGATGGCGTATCTGCAGATGTAAAGGAAGCTCAGGTCGTCGGGATGGACCGGATCTTAAGAAATCATGAGCTGTATTGTACAGTATGTGATTACAACAATGGCACGTGCGAAATACATAACACCGTCAAGGACATGAAAGTGAACCATCAGAGCATGCCATTTGAAGATAAACCATATGAAGTGGATGATTCCAACCCGTTTTATCGCTATGATCCGGATCAGTGTATTTTATGCGGACGCTGTGTGGAAGCATGTCAGGATGTGCAGGTAACTGAAACCCTGACAATAGACTGGACATTGAAAAAACCACGTGTCATCTGGGATAAGAATTCTAAAATCAACGAATCATCGTGTGTATCATGTGGACACTGTTCAACTGTCTGCCCATGTAATGCCATGATGGAAAAAGGGATGGAAGGGGAGGCCGGCTTCCTGACAGGCCTTGCGAAAAATACGCTTCGTCCGATGATTGAAATTACAAAGAATGTTGAAACCGGCTATGGTTCAATTCTTGCCATTTCAGATGCAGAATCTGCCATGCGTGAAGACCGCATCAAGAAGACAAAGACTGTCTGCACATACTGTGGTGTCGGCTGCAGCTTTGATATCTGGACGAAGGACCGCAAAATCCTCAAAGTCGAACCTTCAGTGGACGCACCTGCAAACGGCATTTCCACTTGTGTGAAAGGGAAATTCGGATGGGACTTTGTCAACAGTGATGCAAGAATCACAAAGCCTCTGATCCGTGAAGGAGATGCTTTCAGAGAAGCTGAATGGGATGAAGCACTGAACCTTGTCGCTTCAAAAATGAAAGAACATAAAGAAAAGAGCGGTGCCGATTCAATGGCATTTATCAGTTCTTCTAAGTGTACAAACGAAGAATCATATGTCATGCAGAAACTGGCACGTGGTGTCATCGGAACAAACAATGTGGATAACTGCTCACGTTACTGTCAGACGCCTGCAACGATGGGTCTTTTCAGAACGGTAGGTCATGGCGGTGACTCCGGTTCCATTACTGATATTGCACAGGCAGGACTTGTGCTGATTGTTGGCTCCAATACTTCCGAGTCTCATCCGGTACTGGCAACACGCGTTAAACGTGCGCATAAGCTGCATGGCCAGCGCCTGCTTGTTTCAGATATCAGAAAACACGAAATGGCAGAAAGAGCGGATCTGTTCTTCCAGCCAAAACCGGGATCTGATCTGGTCTGGCTGTCAGCTGTGACGAAATACATCATTGATCAGGGCTGGGCAGATGAAGAATTCCTGAATAACCGCGTGAACGGTCTGCAGGAATATGTAGCCAACCTTGAAAAATTCACATTGGATTATGCTGTTGAAGCAACAGGTCTTTCAAAAGAAACGCTGATTCAGATTGCTGAAGAAGTCCATAATGCAAAAACAACTTCAGTTCTGTGGGCAATGGGCGTTACGCAGCACTCAGGAGGCAGTGATACAAGTACAGCAATCTCAAACCTTCTGCTGATCACCGGTAACTATGGTAAGCCTGGTGCAGGAAGCTATCCACTGCGCGGTCACAACAACGTACAGGGTGCAAGTGACTTTGGCAGTATGCCTGACCGTTTCCCTGGTTATGAAAAAGTGGCTGATGATGAGGTAAGAACGAAATATGAAAAGGCGTGGAATACAAAGATTCCTGCTGAACCTGGCTTGAACAATCACGAAATGATTGATGCAATCCATGACGGCAACCTGAAGATGATGTATCTGAAGGGTGAGGACATGGGGATCGTTGATTCAAATATCAACTATGTGCATGAAGCATTTGAAAAGCTGGATTTCTTTGTTGTTCAGGATATCTTCCTTTCAAAGACTGCTGAATTTGCAGATGTTGTGCTTCCTGCAAGTCCGAGTCTTGAGAAAGATGGTACATTCACAAACACTGAAAGACGTGTGCAGCGTCTGTATCAGGCACTTGAGCCGCTTGGTGATTCAAGACCTGACTGGGAAATTATCCAGGATCTTGCAAAACGCATCGGTGCCGATTGGAACTACACGCATCCAAGTGAAATCATGGAAGAAGCAGCTTCCCTTGCACCGCTTTATGCAGGTGTTACGTATGAAAGACTGGAAGGCTACAAGAGTCTTCAGTGGCCTGTAGCAGCGGATGGAACTGACTCACCGCTTCTATTCCTGGAAGATTTCCCATTCCCGGACGGCAAAGCGCGTCTGTTCCCGGTCGACTGGACAAAACCGCTTGAGTTTGACGAGGAATACGATATTCACGTCAATAATGGCCGTCTGCTTGAGCATTTCCATGAAGGAAACATGACATATAAATCTAAAGGCATCTCGTCGAAAACACCTAATGTATTCCTTGAAGTATCGGAAGAGCTCGCTAAAGAAAGAGGGCTTGAAGACGGCACATTAGTCAGACTGTCCTCTCCATATGGTGCAGTAAAAGTAGAGTGTCTGATCACTGACCGTGTAAAAGGAAAAGAAGTATATCTGCCAATGAACGATAACAGTGAAGGTGCAATCAACTTCCTGACGAGTTCTCAGGCTGATAAAGATACCGATACGCCAGCATACAAAGAAATCAGTGCAAAAATGGAAGTGCTGAAGCCAAAAGGTGAGAGACCGATTCCAAGAACCAATCACAGAAACGGAAACCCTCAGCCGCAGCTTGGCGTCAGAGTGGATAAAAAGTGGGCACGTAAAGATTATGTGTTCCCTGGTGATCTTGTGAAACTCAGAAAGGAGGCGTCTAAGCGTGGCTAAAGCGACAAAAGTGATTCACCGTATGGAAATCAGTGAAGAGGAGATTCGTCAGCGTGATCTTGAAGAGCTGAAAACCAGACTGCTTGATAATAAAGAAGCGATTCATGAGATTTTTGACATGATCGAGCACATGCAAAAACGCGGTGTGCTTGATATGGGTACTTCACTCTTCGCTGAAGGTGATAAAGTACTTGATGTCATTGTCAAAACACTGGATTCAAAAGAAACAACAAACAGTATTAAAAACCTCCTGCTGATGGTCGGCACACTCGGCACACTGAACGTTCAGCAGCTGGAGCCGTTGATCTTGAAAGTGAATAAAGGAATTGCACGTGTCGCAGAACTGGATGAAAAGAACGAGCAGGGAGGGTACTTTACCCTTCTGCGTTCTTTAAATGACCCTGAAGTAAAGCGTGCCATGGCAGTAGGCGCAGCTTTCCTGAAGGGGCTTGGGTTCAAACAGGATGAGCATGAAAGAACGACGCAAAAACCGGAAAGCCAGAAAATAAGAGACGATGAAAATGAAGAAAAAGAAGAATCAAACTGGAACGGTGATATCTTCACAACTGAATACCATGAGCTGAATAACCACTCGGCTCCTGTTAAAAGCGATTCAGGTTCCTCTACAAAAAACAGCTGGCTCCTGCCAGCCGGACTTGCACTGGCGGCAATACCGTTATCGTATTGGCTGAAGAAAAAATAATATTAGAGTCAGATTGGGCAGAAGCTGAGAGTTTAATAACCATATTTTTTATTAAGCAATACTTGAGGTGAGCGGAGCGGAAGGCGGCGACTCCAGCAGGATGAGACGGACAGCTGAGACCCCACAGGCGCCCCGCGCCGAGGAGGCTCAGCGCCGTCCCTGCGGAAAGCGCCGCCTGCAGCGAAGTGAACCGGTTAGAAAACCGAAACGTTTTTGTCCCAGTCTCAAATACTAAGGGGGAACAACAATGGCTGAAAAAAAGCTTAAAAACCGCTGGCTGATAGCAGCAGCAGCGGTAGGAATACACATATCAATCGGATCAGTATACTCATGGAGCGTATTTTCAAACCCTCTAAATGAGAAACACGGATGGGCAGCAAGTGACATTGCATTAATCTTTAGTATCGCAATCTTATTTTTAGGTCTTTCAGCTGCTTTCATGGGGCACTTTGTCGAAAAGCACGGTCCAAGAAAGTCCGGTATGATCGCAGCAGTCAGTTTTGGTATCGGTATGATTGGATCTGGTTTTGCTGATGGTATCGGAAACTTGTACTTATTGTATTTCTTTTATGGTGTATTAGGTGGGATCGGACTTGGAATCGGTTATATTACACCGGTTTCCACTCTTGTAAAATGGTTCCCTGACCGACGTGGACTTGCTACAGGGCTTGCGATCATGGGATTTGGATTCGCTTCAATGATTGCCAGTCCCGTAATGGAAGCGCTCATTAATAGTATTGGGATTTCAGGCACATTCTATTTACTCGGAGCGATCTATTTTGTGTTAATGTTCAGCTCTTCCCTGTATCTTGAGAAGCCGCCTGCTGATTATGTACCTAAAGGCATGACGCAGGAGGAAAAGAAAGAGAAACAGGAAAACAAAGATACCGGAGACCTTGCCCAGCTGACAGCAAATGAAGCGGTTAAAACAGTTCGGTTCTGGGCGCTTTGGGCGATGCTCTTTATCAATGTCACGTGTGGAATTGCGATTATTTCTGTTGCTTCACCGATGGCACAGTCAGTAGCCGGCATGTCTGCAGGAGCTGCTGCAGTGATGGTCGGTATTATGGGTGTATTTAACGGAGCAGGGCGTCTCGGATGGGCATCTGTTTCTGATTATATTGGCCGCCCGAACACGTATACAACGTTCTTTGTTATACAAATCGCAGCATTTGTCCTTCTGCCAAATGTGACGAATGCACTGATTTTCCAGATTTTAATTTTCGTTATCCTTTCATGTTATGGCGGTGGTTTTGCTTCTATTCCGGCATTCATTGGAGACTTGTTTGGAACAAAACAGCTTGGTGCGATTCATGGCTATATCCTGACAGCATGGGCAGCAGCAGGACTTGTAGGACCAAGCGTTGTAACGCGTATCGAAGAAGCAACAAACAGTTACGCGCTGACGATGTACATTTTCACCGGTGCCTTCGTCGTTGCGCTGATCGTTTCACTATTAATCCGTGTTAATATTAAGAAAATCCGTGAAGAAAATCGTGTACCGGCAGAAGCGACGAGCTGATGCCTGAGAGTCCGGGCGAATATGCCTGGGCTTTTTTACACAAAAAGGAGGACAGCAAATGAGCGCAGAATCTATTAAAAGAAGAAGCATACTGAAAATACGTGATGGAGAGGCAGAGTGGACTGAAGATACAGTCGTGACTGAAGAGGTTTTGACAATCAAGCTGAACGGCGAAGAGTTTGTGACCGTCGTGTGTTCTCCTGAACATATGGAGGATCTGGCTGTTGGCTACCTCGCTTCAGAAGGTGTTATCAGGAAGCCCGATGCGATTACCTCTATCCGTCTGGACCAGAAAAATGGCTTCATTCATGTAACAGCTGATCCCGTTAACCCGCTTTATGATGCCTTACAGAATAAACGGTATATTACGTCCTGCTGCGGGGGAAGCCGTCAGGGATTTGTTTTTGCAAATGATGCGATGACTGCTAAAAAAATGACAGGGCAGCACGTGAAGCTGAAGCCTGAACAGTGCTTTCATTTGATGGAGCAGCTTCAGAAGTCTGCTGATACTTTCAGACAAACCGGCGGTGTACACAACGCTGCACTATGCACTGAAGACGGTATCGTTCTGTCCCGGATGGATATCGGCAGACATAATGCGCTTGATAAGATTTACGGATATTGTCTGCGTAATCAGGTATCTGTAAAAGGGAAAGTCATTGTATTCAGCGGGAGATTATCCTCAGAAATTCTATTGAAGGTGGCGAAGATCGGCTGCGAAGTAGTGATATCAAAGTCAGCACCAACAGAACGTGCGCTCGAACTAGCTGAGGAATTACAAATGACCACAGTCGGTTTTGTAAGAGGGAATTCCTTGAACGTCTATACCTGTCCTGAACGGATTCAGCTGAAGGAAGCGCCAGTATACTAAAAAGACCGGGAACAGCCTATGCCGTTTCCCGGTCTACATACGTTATGAACCAGCTTTCAATTCATCGTGATCAATATATTGGATCTGATCTTCAAATATTAATTTCGTTCTAAAACGGTATCTGCACTGATCGCTTTTATCTTTTAGGTGCTCAGGTATTGTATAAGAGAAAGGGATTTCTCTTGAGAACGTAGCATCAATTTCTTTAGACATATAAATGGTTGTCGCAATTTCAACTGGTTTTTCATTCAGATGCTTTGGATCAAATGCCATCAGGTCACATTCCAGCCGGGAAACCTTTTTCTTTTTCTTCGGACCCTGCAGATAAAAAGTGCCCGTAATTTGAGATCCAGGTATTAAAACGTTTTGGTCTAAAACCAGATCAACCTTTCCTTTTCCGGTTGAAAAAATATTTGTCAGTTTATTAAACATGTCATCCCGTCCTTTAGTCACTATACGAAAGAAACGCCCGATTGGTTTCACTTAATCATACCGCCGGGTGTTGAAGCAAGTTTTTCGCTGTTCTGAAGCCGTAAAAACCTCATATAAAATACCCCTGTCATCAGAAGAGAAAACACACCGAAAATAATCACCATATAGACAAGTCCAATCAGATCAAGAAACAGACCTGTCATTAATAGGACAATTTGAAACACAATCCGGTCGAGCATGTTTCTGAACGAAAAGAACCTTCCATGAAACTCTTTCGGTATTCTCGTCTGAAAAATGGTAGCAGCTGTCGGGAAAAAGCAGCCGACGGCAAAGCCGAAAATAATAAATGATAATATTGATAGAAACGGAATAGCAGCGAAATATAAAATCAACTGTGAAAATCCAATAACAAAAGAAAATGTAAATAAAATCGTATAAGGTGAAAATGCTTCCCCAAGCCTTTTAATTACAAACGCCCCAACCATAAATGCAATACCTTCCGCTGTATAAATCCAGCCCTTTATGGCTGAGCTGTCCTGAATTTCACTGATATTAATGACAACAAGGTTGAATCCGCCAATAAACAGAAGCGGTACAAGTGTCAGGATCAGTGTCATCATGACAATTGGCAGGCCTTTGATGATAGGGAAAACTTCTTTAAAACCTGCAGACCGTTTGCCCTCAGAAGGCAAGGGTTCCGGTTTATGCTCCTCAAATGAAAGCAGCCAGGTTAGTCCGAATAATACGAGATACGATACAAGTGACAGAATGTATACCAGAGAAAGCGGCAGCTGCACGACCAAGACCCCGGCAATAGCAGTTCCAAGCACCCGTGATAAGGTAGCCACGTTCATATGTATCCCATTTAACTGCAGCAGATCTTTTTCAGCTACAACAAGCGGCAATGCGGCCTGTAGTGCAGGGAAGTAGAAGGCTGCTGAAACCTGAATGAAAATCAGGAAAACAATCATCCATATAATTGAATCCTGTTGAATAGCGATTAACATAAAAATAACGCTGGCTGCTCTGACGAAGCCTGAGCCCAGCATCACCGTTTTTTTATGCAGCTGATCTGTCAGTCTGCCTGCAAGCGGTCCAATCAATATACTTGCGAGAAGCCCTGCCCCAAGAATCAGTGACTTTACAAAGTCTGAAGGGACCTTTTCCTGCATAAATTCCAGGTTACCAATAATCCCAAGCCATAAACCTACTCCGGCAATAAACTCCCCGCAAAGCAGTATCCATACATTACGATTGTGCAGCATTTAATGAACCTTCTTTCTTTCATGTTTCTACTGAAAAAGTATGCGGTAAACTATTTCGTTTGTCTACATGATATTTAACATTTACTTTTTTCAAGAAATAGGAGAACATATTAGTAAAGATTCGACAACATTAGGGGGGATTTGTGAATGAAAGCTTATGAACAATTGGGTGCATACATAATTGAAAAGAGAAATGAACTGGCTTTGGAGCTCGATGGTGGCAGCCCTGACTTAATGCTGTCGAAGAATGACGAAAAAAAACTGACTGATTTGCAAAGTGACCTGATCTATTATATAGGAACTGCGATCAAAGAAAATAACCCGTTAATAGTAGAAGAACAGGTCATAGAATGGGCTCATAAAACAGGAGAATCGGCTGTCCAGAGAGGAATTGAACTCGACGATGGACTCAGCCTTCTTTCCCAGCTGAGAATGATGATCTGGAATCTGATCCTTGTTAAGCAGGAAGAACTGAATTTTACCGCACAGGAAGTCACTGAGATTAACTTTAATATCGAACCGATTATTAATAAAGCAGGTCGCAAATTCACTATGACCTATGTTGAAGATTACCGCCGTTATTTGAAAAAAGCACAAAGCAGTGTCATGGAATATTCAGTTCCGGTAGTGGGATTGAATGATGATGTAGCGATTCTGCCATTAATCGGCGAGCTTGATGACGACCGGGCAAAGATTTTAAAAGAAGTTGCGCTGCATAAATGTATTGAGTTGCGCAATTCAACCCTGATCCTTGACCTTTCAGGTGTACCGACAGTCGATACAATGGTGGCGAATGAGCTGTCCCAGGTCATTGATTCACTGAAACTGATCGGCGTGAAAACAATATTGACCGGTCTTCGTCCTGAAATTGCACAGGCTGTTGTGGAAATCGGTATTAAATTCGAAGGCATGACGATTCGTAAAAACTTAAAAACAGCGATAGAAGGATTATCGATATAATTAGAAGGCTGCTGATGCGGCCTTTTTTTATTTTGGCTCTGTTAAATCTGGCTGTTGATTTCCGCTGCAGGGGGAACGCTTTCCGCATGAGCCGTCTTGTGGCTCCGATTCAATTGGACCTCCTCAGCGCGGGGCGCTTGCGGGGTCTCACCTGTCACGCTACTCCTGCTGGAGTCGTCCCCCTTCCGCTGCAATCACCAGCTATGCTAAAACAACATTGGTCTTTAACAAAGCCTTTATTTTTGAAATGACTGATTTTAATTCAGTGGAGCTGCTACTGCAACCGGATTGGCGGTCACTACCATCTCATTGTCGGATAGGAAGATAAATAGAATAAACACCTTGACAATATACCGTATGGGGTATATTATAAATCGTGTAAGAAACATTGAACAAGCAAGGGAGGTTCACTTCATGGATTATTCAAAGCAGTCTATTCATCGTCTGAAGCGGGTGGAAGGTCAGCTGCGCGGTGTACTTGCAATGATGGAAGAAGAAAAGGATTGTAAAGATGTTGTGACTCAACTGTCAGCCATCCGTACTGCGATCGACCGTACAATTGGATTAGTCGTGAGTGAAAATCTGGTCTCATGCGTCAGAGAAGCAAATGAAGACGAAAATCTTGAGCCGGACGATGTCATTAAAGAAGCGGTGAACCTGCTTGTGAAAAGCAGGTAATTTTTTTGAAAAACAATATACCCTATGGGGTAATTAAATTTAGGAGGATTTACATTTATGCAAAAGAAACGAACAACGATTGTATTATTCAGCGGTGACTACGACAAGGCGATGGCTGCCTATATTATTGCAAACGGTGCAGCAGCCTACGATCATGAAGTAACAATCTTTCATACGTTCTGGGGGTTGAACGCACTTCGTAAAGATGGAGATGTGGAAGTTCAAAAGAGCGGCATGGAAAAGATGTTTGGAAAAATGATGCCTAAAGGTGCAGATAAAATGGGACTCTCAAAAATGAACTTCGGCGGTCTTGGTCAAAAAATGATTAAAGGCGTTATGAAAAAGCATAATGCAATGGAACTTCCGAATCTGATTGAAATGGCTCAGGAGCAGGATGTAAAGCTTGTTGCATGTACAATGACAATGGATCTTCTGGGACTTCATAAAGAAGAGCTGCTTGAAGAAATTGAATACGCAGGCGTTGCAGCATACCTGGCAGATGCAGAAGACGGGAATGTGAATCTGTTTATCTAAGTCAAAAAGAGAATGCCAGGAGGTGGCTGAGTTTTGAGTATTGAATTATTTATTGTCTTATTTTTAATTGGATTTGTGGGATCTTATATTTCCGGCATGCTTGGGATCGGCGGCTCGATTATCAAATACCCGATGCTGCTTTATATCCCGCCGTTATTCGGCCTCGCAGCATTCTCAGCTCATGAAGTTGCAGGAATTTCAGCAGTGCAGGTATTCTTTGCAACGATTGGCGGCGTGTGGGCGTATCGGAAGGGCGGCTATCTGAATAAAACACTGATTGTCTATATGGGAGTCAGTGTGCTGATCGGAAGTCTGATTGGCGGTGTAGGCTCACAGGCGATGTCTGAAGCGACAATCAATACAGTGTATGGCGTACTGGCACTCATTGCAGCTGTCATGATGTTTGTACCTAAAAAGGGTCGCGAGGATATTCCTTTTGATCAGATTACATTTAATAAATGGCTTGCAGCAATTTTAGCGTTCATTGTAGGAATTAGCGCCGGTATTGTCGGAGCAGCGGGTGCATTTTTACTCGTACCGATTATGCTAGTCGTCCTGAAGATTCCAACAAGGGTAACGATTGCTTCTTCACTTGCGATTACATTCATTGCTTCAATTGGAACAACAATTGGTAAAGTCACAACAGGGCAGGTCGAATATATGCCTGCACTCGTGATGGTGGTTGCCAGCTTAATCGCTGCGCCGCTTGGTGCTAAGCTGGGTAAAAAAATGAATACAAAAATTCTTCAGATCTTACTGGCATTTATTATTCTGGCAACTGCCATTAAAATCTGGCTGGATATTCTAATGTAAACTGTCTGGTGAACCCGGGGATGTATTTTTCCGGGGAAGCCGGGCTTTTTTTGTGGGAAATGTGATGGGAGTTGTGCAGGTCAAATTGCATAATTTCATGAAACGTCCTGTTGATCTCTTGGACCACCGTTGAAATTTCCTGAACACTAGCGTTAATCTTCTGAACCACCAATGACATTTCATGAACCCACCCTGTAATGTCCTGAACCTCCACCAGTTCGCCCCACTTCCTCAAAACTTCTTGACAGAAAATAACTGTTTGCCATAAGATGATGATAACAAACAACGAAAGGGTGACCCGGGAGAATGTGGAACTAATCCTATTTTTGAAAACAAAGATGAATGAAGTGCTGAATGACACATGCAACCAGTCTGTCTTCACACGCATCATCCGTTTTCCAGATAGGATTGATCCACTCCGGGTTTGCGCTCACGGCAGCTGCCGTGGTTTATTTGCGTACACCTAAAGTGCCTCCTGTCTGTGATAACGGACGGGGGGCTTTTTTGTCCCTATAAAGATAAATAGGGGATGAGAATATGACTGTCATTTGTTCAATAAAGAATATTCATTATGCAGTGAGAGAACGGGTACTATTTGATATTGAAGATCTTGAAATCAGAAAAGAAGACCGGATTGGGCTGGTTGGTAAAAATGGTTCAGGGAAGTCGACGCTTCTCCACCTGATCAGCGGACAGCTTCAACAGGAGGAAGGTGAGATTTTCAGGAATGGCCGGATTACCCTTTTGCCACAGCTGAAAAACACAGATACAGTACAAAGCGGAGGCGAAGTGACGCAGGCATATATTAATCAGGCATTTGCAGAGAGTCCTGACCTGCTGCTTGCTGATGAACCGACCACAAATCTGGATGTAGAGCGGGTAAAAACACTGGAGCAGCATCTGACAAGATTTCAGGGCTCAATGATTCTTGTCTCACATGACCGGACATTTCTGGATCTGCTTTGTACAAAAATATGGGAGATTGAAGATGGCCGGCTGAAAGAGTACAAGGGCAATTATCAGGACTATGCTGACCACAAACAGCTTGAATTCCGTCAGCAGGAAGCAGCTCATGAACAATTTTTGCGGAAGAAAAAGCAGCTGGAATCAGCCATTGAAGAAAAAGAAAAGCGGGCAAAACGCGCAACCGTAAAGCCGACAGATGGGACCGCCTCATCAGCCAAAAATGCCAAACCTTACTTTGCAAAGAAACAAAAGAAGCTGCGCCAGACAGCAAAAGCACTTGAAACAAGACTGGATCAGATGGAAAAGATTGAGCGTCCGAAAGAGGCTGCACCAATTAAAATGACGCTGCCGAATGAATCAGATATGAAAGGCAGGCCGATTATCAGATTTGAAGAACAGGTCGTGAGTGCAGGGGATAAAGAGTTGTTTGCACTTAAGCCTTTTTATCTGAAAGGCGGGCAGAAAACAGCTTTAATTGGTGGGAATGGCACTGGTAAAACGACGCTGATCAAGTCAATACTTGCCACTCATGAAGGAATAACAGTGTCCCCGTCAGTCAGGTTTGGTTACTTCAGTCAGAACCTTGATATTTTGAAGCTGGATAAGACTATTCTTGAAAACGTAATGGAAGATGCGATTCAGACGGAAGATATTGTGAGAACGATTTTAGCGCGTCTGCATTTTTACCGTGATGATGTATTCAAACCGGTTCATGTCCTGTCAGGCGGAGAGAGGGTAAAGGTGGCATTTGCCAAAATCTTTGTAAGCAACCTGAACGTGCTGATTATGGATGAACCCACCAACTTTCTTGATATTCAGGCAGTGGAGGCGCTTGAAGGATTACTGAAAGAGTACAGGGGAACAGTGCTTTTTATCACACATGACCGGAAAATGGTGACTAAAATCGCTGACAGAGTGCTTGAGATTAAGAATGGAAAGCTGACAGTTTTCGATGGAGATTTTAAGTCTTATCGTGAACACAAGCCTAAAGAGCACGATGAAACAGCGGATGAACTATTAAAGGTAGAGACGAAAATAACAGAAGTGTTAAGCCGTCTCAGCATAACACCGAGTGAGGAGCTGGACCAGGAATTTCAGATGCTCCTGCAGAAAAAGCAGCGCCTTCTTGCTAAATAAAGGAATCATCATGCGCCCAGGCGAAATATATACATTGCGAGGGGAGTTGTTATATTGGAAAAAACGATAGAAGCATTTATTGAGGCCTGGAAAGATTCTTCTATTACGAGACTGACTGATTTGATTCATCCACAATATCAAGCGAGAGAAATCAGAAATGGTCAGGCGGAGGACTTTGGATATGAAGAGTCAGTTAAAGGCTGGTCAGATGCTTTTCAATCTATTTCATCCGGTATGAACGAGTGGGTCATTGAAGAGCGGGCAAGATTTCAATTAAATCATAATGAAATGACAGTGGTTATATGGGTGACTGTGAAATCAGATGACGATCAGCAGTCTAATGGCAGCCTGTTCTTTGAAACGTTTCGTGAAGAAGAAGGTCAAACAATGCTGGTCAGAAGTTATATTGAAACTGGTGTTTTAAGGGAATATGGTCATTTTTCAGATTAAGAGAATACTCATAAGGGTATTGTAATGATGTAACTCTCATTCAGAAAGGGGCATCATCATGTTTCATTACACAGTGGAAACAAAACAGTCAGTTGAAGAGGCAATGACAACACTCGAGAACAATCTGAAGGAAGAACAATTCGGCGTTCTGTGGCAATTCGATATCAAAAATAAGCTGCAGGAAAAAGGGCTGGACTTTGATCAGACCTTTCATGTGCTTGAAGTATGTAACCCTAAAGAAGCAAAAAATGTCCTGGAGAAAAACCTGTTAGCAGGTTATTTCCTGCCTTGTAAGATGGTTGTGTACGATGAAAATGGAACGACAAAAATAGGTATGCCTAAACCGACGTCGCTCATCCAGATGGTAGAGGATGAAGAGATTAAAACGCTTGCTGCTGACATTGAGCAGCGTCTGATTGGGTGTATGGATAAAAGTGTATAGCAAACAAAGGAACGGCAGCGCTCTTTTGCGCTGCCTCTTTTTTTATGGGGGAATCAGGTATGCAAAGTGAAATAAAACTAATTAAAGCAGAAAGTTCAATGATCAAGGAGCTCACAGCTTTATCAGCGGCCGTTTTCAGTCAAGAAGCAGCTGTCTGGCTTGCTAAAGGGGAGAAGGACGCTAATATTCAGCCGCCCGGTTATGATTCTGAGGATATGATGTCTTATATGATCATGCATCTTCATACTTACGGGATCTACAAATGTGACACGTTAATTGGCGGAGTCATTTTAACAATACCTGCCTCTCACTACGCAAGGATTGACCGGATATTTATCGATCAAAAACAGCAGGGAAAAGGCTATGGAAAAAAGGCTATTCAATTAATTGAAAAAATCTATCCCGAAGTAACACGCTGGCAGCTTGAAACATCAGCAAAGCAGATAAACAACCGCTATTTTTATGAGTCAGCCGGTTATACGTGTGCATGGGAAACAGAGGAGTTAATGTTTGAAAAGAAGCTTCCCGGTCATGAGGGTTCAAAGGGAGATTTTATTCAAAGACAGGATCAGGAATACTCTCAGGCGGAATTGATTTCTGTCAACGCACAGTCAGTGAAAGTAACAGATGCAAATATAAGATCATTACATATTTCAAATGCAGCTATGCAACAGGCCAGATTTCAAAACGTAAATTTATCTGAAAGCCTTATCGCGGATTCCACAGTTCAACACACAACGTTCTGGTTCACTGATTTGAGTGAATCTGTTTTCAGGACAGCTGACATGTCCGGGGTAGCGCTTGAAAATTGCAACATTTCAGGAATGACAATAGACGGCATTCCGGTTACAGACCTGATCAAAGCATATAAAAAGGAGAATAAACATGGTCCATCTTAAACAAATCAATAAAGACAACTGGCTAAAAGCCATCAGCCTGAAAGTACGGGAGGGTCAGGAATACTTTGTAGCCTCCAATGCTGTTTCACTGGCCCAGCTGAATTTCCTGCCTGGTTTTGTTGCTCAGGGAATTTATGCTGACGATGAAATGGTGGGCTTTACGTTATATGGGATAGATGAAGATGACGGGGAATACTGGATGTACAGAATGATGATTGATGAAAAATATCAGGGAAAAGGGTATGGGAAGGCTGCAATTGAATGTGTAATAGAGGATATCAGACAGCGTAAAGAAGATCGCCATACAACGATCACGCTGTCTTATGAACCGGAGAATACGTTTGCCAGAGACTTATATGTCAGGATGGGATTCAAAGAGCAGGAAGGTTTAATCATTCACGGTGAGCAGGTCGCCCGCTATACGTTCTAACCAACTTATTTCACACATATAATGCCTGATGAAAGGCGGTGGCAGAGTATGTGTGGAATAACTGGCTGGATCAGCTGGAAACGCCCGCTGACTAGCGAATGGCAAACCATAGAGAAGATGGTCAGTACACTTGGTAAAAGAGGGCCTGACGCTTTTGGTATCAAAGCAATGCATCATGCGCTGTTTGGGCATACACGTCTGACAGTCATAGATCCTGCCGGCGGTGCGCAGCCAATGAATATCAAAACAGCGGCTGGCGAATATACGCTGATCTATAATGGTGAATTATATAATACAGATGAAATCAGAAACGAATTGAAACAAAGAGGGCATTCATTTATCTCCAGATCCGATACAGAGGTCTTACTAAGGGCTTATATCGAATGGAGAGAGGAATGTCCTGTCCATTTTAATGGCATATTTGCATTTGCGGTTTGGGATCACAAGCGGGAAGAGTGCTTCGGTGCACGTGACAGACTTGGGGTGAAGCCGTTTTTTTATGCAGAAAAAGAGGGTGAACTGATCTTTGGCTCTGAGTTAAAAGCGATTCTTGCACATCCTGATCAACAGGCGAGGATCACGCGGGAAGGTCTGCAGGAATTACTGAGCATCGGACCAGCAAGAAAACCGGGCAGCGGTGTCTTTAAAGGGATTGACGAATTGAGACCGGCACACGCTTTTAAATATACCAGGACCGGTTTGAAAAAGTGGCGTTACTGGAACGTGAAAAGTGAGCATCATACCCACAGTGAAGAGGAAACAGCAGTGTACCTGAGGGAGCTGTTTGAGGATACTGTCAGCAGACAGCTTATATCTGATAAGCCGATCTGCACTTTTTTATCAGGGGGTGTGGATTCGAGTGCAATCAGTGCTGTAGCAGCGGCTCACCTGAATGAAAAGCTTCATACGTGCTCGATCAGCTATGAAGAAAACGATCTGCATTATAAGCCGGACCAATTTAAACCGAGTGACGATAGCCCCTGGATCAGTAAAATGTCAGAACATCTCTCAACTATCCATCACGATAAAGTGATATCCCAGTCAGAACTGGCACAGCGGCTGAAAGATGCCGTGCGTGCACGTGATCTTCCTGGTATGGCTGATATTGATTCGTCTCTGCTGTGGTTTTGCGAGCAGGTGAAAAAAGACTTCACAGTGGCACTGAGCGGGGAGTGTGCGGATGAGATTTTTGGTGGGTATCCATGGTTTCAGCGTGAAGAACTCCTGATGCAGGAGGGGTTTCCATGGATTACGTCAGTACAGGAAAGAGAAGCATTTCTGCTGCCGGAGTGGAGAGGAAAACTTCAGCTGACAGACTGCATGCTCGAGCAAAGCCGGGCCATCAGAGCGGAAACACCTGTGTTTGATGGAGAAGATACGCTGACACATAAGCGCCGTGAAATGGCTTATTTAAATATGACCAGCTTTATGACAACACTGCTCGACCGGAAAGACCGGATGAGTATGGCTGCAGGACTGGAGGTGCGTGTGCCATTTGCCGATCACAGGATTGTTGAATACGCCTGGAATATTCCGTGGGAGATGAAACAGCTCGGCGGCAGGGAAAAGGGAATCCTTCGCAAGTCACTTGAAGGCCTGCTTCCTGACGAAGTACTGTATCGTAAAAAGAGTCCCTACCCTAAAACGTATCACCCGGCATATACAGCAGCAGTCAAGCGCATGCTCAGTGAAGTATTATCAAAAAGCCAATCAGTATTACCTGAACTGTTCGAACGTTCAAAACTTGAAGAATTAATACAGACTGACGGCGCTTCGTTCAAAGTGCCATGGTTCGGCCAGTTGATGAAAGGCCCCCAGCTGATCGCATACCTCGTCCAGCTCGACGCCTGGTTTGAATTGTATGGAGTGAAGTTTGACGTATAAGCGTGCAGAAAGCGGAAGCGTGGTGCTTCCGCTTTTTTCATTGGGTTGACCGCGATAGAATTATGGTTAAAGGTGATGGAATTATTTCGATTGGTGATAGAATCATGCAGTTTGGTAACACAATTACCTGAAGCCGCCAGGGCGTAGTGCGAATTCGGCTAAAAGGTGTCAGAATCATCACCCGACCTGATAGATAAAATTCAAAAGGTGATGGAATTAACCCGCCGCCAGATAATCTCAGCCGCAACACCAAAACGTCCTGCTGCCACCAAGTAACCTTACTTTAAAATCAGCTGATAAAAATGAACGTCCTGCCATTCTCCAAACTTGTGCCCAACTTCTTTAAAATTTCCGACAAACTCAAACCCGAAGCGCTCATGAAGTCTGACACTGACTTCATTCCCACCTGTGATTCCGCTGATAATTGTATGAAATCCCCGTTTCTTTGCATCCTCAATTAATACATTCATCATGTTCTTCCCTAATCCATTTCCCTGAAAACGCGGTGATAAATAGATAGAAAGCTCCACTGTATCTTTGTAGGCCTCTTTATCGCGAAACGGACTCAGGCTGCCATAGCCGGCAACCTCACCATCAATCTCAGCTGTAAAAAGCGGATAGCGGTCCTGATAGCGGCTGAACCAGTCTGTGCGCTGTTCAAGCGTATGAGGATTCAGATCAAATGTCGCTACGGTTTCAAGAACCGCCTGGTTGTAAATATCATTCATAGCCGGAATATCGGCTTCATTGGCTTTTCTGATAACAGTCATAATACCCTCCGGATAAACTCTTTTTCATCTATCTTAAAACACTTTGTTCAAATTGAACAGATAGGCAGGAAAATCTGAAACCTGTAAGGAAATGGTTCTCTATGAACTTTGAGGAGGTATGTATATGGAAAATCCTATTCAGCCGAAGATCGGTGCAACCTTTATTGCAGTGAAAGACGTGGAAGCTGCCAGGGACTGGTATTGCGGCCTGCTAAGTATTGAACCAACTGATGAAATTATTAACGGCCATTTATATGTGCTGAGACTTCGTGATGGTCATAATCTTGTACTGGATCAGAAAATTTATAAGAAATCGAAAAAGCATCGTGCACCATTATTCCATTTTAATACGACAGACATTCATAAGAGTTACGCGTACATTCAGGATTTTGAGGCTGATCATATCAGTGAAATCGAGTTTGAGGAGTTTTTTACGTTCGAAGATCCTGATGGAAATGTCTTAATGGTATGCGAGTGTGATAATGGATAATCCGTTATGATTTTACCGTAAGCACATCGCTTGAACTAAATATAAGCAAGTGTGCATTTTCTGTCGAATTTAAGGGAAAGGAATAGGTATCAGGAAAAAGAGACAGGGGATGACACATGTTTATTTATTTAAATCAATTATCGTTTATCACTGCATATTATAATACACCGATGAAGCAGGTCAGTCATATGACATACGATTCGAGACAGGCCGGAGACCATTGTGTATTTTTTTGCCTGAAGGGAGAAAACTCAGACGGGCACAATCATATGCATGAAGCGATTGAAAATGGTGCGGTGATGATCATTGGAACTGATCAGAAACTGATTGAAAAAGTTTCAGCACAGTATCCTGACCGCGCATTCGGTGTAGTAAAGGATGGACGTGAAGCTTTCGCCGAATTTGCCATTCTCTTTTATGAACAGGCTGACCGGAACATTAAAACGATTGGCGTCACAGGGACCAATGGCAAAACAACCGTTGCTGCCTTCGTAAAATCTCTGTTAACTCAGTGTGGCTTGAAGACCGGTTCAATCGGCACAAACGGTATTTTCGCTTCTCAGGAAGAGATTATCTATAAAAAAAGTACTCCAACCACACCGGAGGCTTCAGACCTGCATGCCATCTTTCGGGATCTGTCCGCAAGACAGGATGATGCAGTCGTGATGGAAGTCTCATCTATCGCCATCGACCAGAAAAGAGTACATGGCATTCAATTCGATACAGCTATTCACACAAATATTTCGGCTGAACACCTTGAATACCACAAAACATTTGCCAACTATAAAGAAGCAAAGATGAAGCTTTTTGATCAGGCGTATACGGCAGTTGTCAATATAGATGATGAAATGGGCAGAGAACTCTCAGAACGCTTTAAGGGAGATCTGATTACCTATAGCCTGGACAGGCATTCAGGAGCAGATTTGATTGCTGATAATTGCCATGTATCTGAGAGTGGAACGATGTTTGAACTGCTCGTCAATGGTCAGTCTTATCTGGTGAATTCATCTGTATATGGGAATTATAATGTGCACAACCTGCTCAGTGCCATTGGTACTGCACTTCATCACGGTTTTGACATCGATCTGATCATTCCTTTGCTAAAAAACATTGAGAATCCGAAAGGCCGTTTTCAAGTCATTGAAGAATATGGTAGCCGCAAGATTATCATTGATTACGCACACACGCCGGTTGCATTAAATAGCTTATTGGCTGAAGCGAAAAAGCTGCCTCATCAGAAAATGATTGCGATGATCGCCGGAATCGGTATTCGTGATTTTAATAAAATGCCGCGTATGGCTGAAACTGCAGAGGGACAGGCAGATGAAATCGTGGTCACTGTTGACCATCCCGGTCATCATGACCCTGGTAAAGTTGTCGATCAGGTAATGACAGGCTTTAAAAATCCTTATGACCCTTCGATTACTACTTCTTTAACAAGAAAAGAAGGTGTATTAAAAGCGCTGGCCCAGTCAAATGAAGGAGATTTAATTTTACTGACGAGCGGTTGCATTAACGGTGCGCAGATTATTAAAGGGGAATATATCCCTCATTCAGACGAAGAAATCATTAAAGACTATTTTGCAAGACTGAAAAAAGCACAAGTAAAGGGAATCGAGCGTTGTAAATAACATCATGATGTGAATCGGAAAGTATTGTGAACATTCACTCATTTTTTTCCTTCCTGGCGAAAGTATGCCATAATAATAAAAAAGACAAAACAGGAGGATAAGAATGTGGCACTGATTTTATTCGATCTTGATGGAACGATTATTGATTCCACTGACTACTTACTTCAGGCTTTACACTTGGCAGTAGAAGATATGCCCCATATTCAGGAGCCGTCAAAAGAAACGCTTCAGTCAGCTTACGGGTTAACAGGAAATGCGTTCTGGGCAAAGGTTGTTCCGGATGCTACTCCTCAGGAAATTACGATCATAAGAAGGCGCAGAAGTGAATTTCTTGATCAGCTGGTAAAGGGGAAGGATATTTTGTTCCCGGGTGTCAAAGAAACACTTCAGCAATTAAAAAATAATGGACACACGCTGACAACTGCTTCTAATTGCGGCACTCATTATCTTGATATGATATTGGATTCTCAGGACATCAGACATTATTTCAGAGATCCAATCTGTCTTGGTACCATCCATGGAGAAAAAAAGGGTGATATTTTAATGGCGCACTTTGATAAGTTCGGGAAATCTGAAGCATTTATGGTCGGAGATCGTTATTCTGATATAGAAGCTGCTAAAGAACATAACATTCCGGTCATTTTCTGTACATACGGGTTTGGCTCTGAAGAAGAAGCATCGCAGGCGGATTATCGGATTAGCAGGATTGAAGAAGTTTGTTCGATTGTGAGTTGAGAAAAAGCGGTCATTCCAATTTGTGGAATGACCGCTTTTTACATAGATGAATAGAGGATCGTTGGTTATTTCTATCAGCTTTGGTGTTTTATCTATGACTTATTGGTTTAATTGCATCATCTTTCTATTTAATTAAAATTTTTTCCTTATAGGCCGGATATATCTATGATCTTCTTACTTTTATCTATTACCTTCCATGTGATTTCTATCACCTTTTTACTTATTCAAGTGCCCGACTATATCTCGCTCTAATTTCGCTTTTCCTTCAATAAATAACAGGACCTTCAGCCGGACGTTCTCCACGCTTTAACTCACTGATCGACAAGCCAAACCGCATCTCAAAATGAGGATAATCTTTAAACCCTCTGAAATCCCCGCCCCAGGTAAACCCAAGGTCTTTCGAAATATCCACAACTTCCATCCAATCAGATTCCCCGTTACCGTTTCCATCATACTCCAGATCCCAAATGACATCATTATCCGTCTGGAGGGCAAAGTCTATCGCAAGCCCATAGTTATGATAAGATTCTCCACCTTCAGCATAAGACACAATATTTCCATCACGTGTACGACCCTGCGCGAAGATCTCATCCTGCTCTTCAAATGATCTGAAGCCATCAGTAATGACGATATTAATCCCTTCCTCAGAGGATTTTTGTACGAGCTCATCCTGTTTTTCTTCTACAATTGGATGAAGGCCGGTTGGCAGAGGGCGATTGCGTAATTCTTCACGATGCTGAAGTTCTTTCCAGATCAGCCAGCCCGCACCGGTTAACAAAACTGCGATAAAAATAAATTTTTTCACTTCAGTTCCTCAATCTGCTGACAGGTTGGACAAAAATAAAGTCTTCTTGAAGCGGCTGTTATCTTCTCGATCGGTGTACCATCAATTCTGCATGACTGCCCCGCTCGGTTGAACACCCAGTGTCTGTATTGCGACCGCTTTTTACCTTCAGCCTTCAATTTGTTTGCGAGGTCAAGATCGTTTGTAATACCCCCTGTTTCATAGGACTGAACCGTCAATTGAATGATTGCTTCAGCCGCTGCTTTGATTTGCTCCGCGCTGCAGTCTTTGGGTCTGAGAGAGGGGTGAATACCTGCTTTGAATAAGATCTCACTTCTCAGGTAATTTCCATTCCCTGCTACAAACCCCTGATCAAGCAGAAGTGCCGTCCATCTTCTGCCGCTGAACTTCTTACTGTTGATCCGTTCGATCAGCTCATTAACTGTTACCTGATCATTTAATACATCAGGACCAGCCCTTTGGATAAAAGGATGCAGGTGAACCTCCTCATCGCGCATCACTTCAATGTCTGATGAACTGTATAGCAGTGCGGACTTCTTTTCATTGTGAACGGCGAACCTGAGCTGTCTATTGGTCTTAGGATAATTATAAGCGTTTCTGACGACCCATTTACCATAAAGCTGATTGTGCGTATAGACGGTGAATCCATTTGAAAAGCGCATCAGCATCGCTTTACCGACTGTATCAATTTTCAACACTTTTGCACCTGAGAAAAAGTCTTCGTAATCCTTCAGGTGGTCAAATGCAAAGTGAACTTCCATGACTTGCCGGCCTTTCAGGGCTTTTTCAACCTGATCAGCTGCACGTCTGATTTCAGGACCTTCAGGCATTAGGCATCTTCCTTTTTGATTAAGTTGGTTAGTTCTCCAGTTGTAATTCTTCCCCGTACCTCAAAATACGGTAGGCGGCATAACCGTCACTGAATTTCCCGTTGCCAAAGTTAACTGGCAGGAGTGAAAAAGCAGCGAAGTATAATGAGAAATAGGAATATTGATAAAAGAAGATATCCGGTCCGATGATGTCCTGCATAATTGAAATGTTAATAAGGAAAATAGAACCGAAATTAAAAATAACGCCCCCCAGGTGGACAAGGGTATTTGTGACGCGATTATTATATTTTAAAGACGTATACTTACAAAATGAATCGAGAAAGTAAATGCTGTGAATACTGATTCCACCGAATTTAATCAGACATTTGCCTCTCCCTAAGGCAAAGTTGGAGGTTCCACCAAAGATTCTGGCGAAGAATGCATGTCCAAGCTGGTGAACGAGTGAAACGGTTGGAAAGACTATGAGAAAGGACCATAAGAAAGTCCAGATATCCTTAAGTTGAAACATATTAGCACCTCTAACATTATTTTTCATGTATTGTCTAGACATGTTTCCCGGTCAAACGTTCATTAAACATGAACGTGAAATAAATCGGTTGGACATATCTGGATAAGTAGCGTACGATTGAAAAAATTAAATGTTGAGGGAAGTTTCGAGATGGACATTCAAACAGTTATTTCTACCATTATTGTTATGGGTCTGATGATTGCGACAGGCTCAATATTTGCACTGCGGGTAAATGTTACAGCTGAGGTGAAATCAGTCCTTATATTACTTATCTTAAATATTGCTGTACCGGCTGTCATTTTAAATGGTGTTTTCAGTGTGGATTTGACAGGGGATGCTTTAGCGGAAGCGGGTCTGATTTTTGCCATTTCGATTATGTATCATATTGGTGCACTCATATTTGTTAAAATCCTGACTGTACTATTGAAAATACGCTCGATGTTCGGCAAGAAGATGGTGATCCTTGGCGCGCTTGGCAATACAGGCTTTCTGGGCATCCCGCTTGCCGCAACGATTTTTGGTCCGGCAGGAGGGTTTCTTGCAGCGATTTTTGATGCAGGGCTCAGCCTGGTTGTGTATACAGTAGTGATTTACATGCTGCAATCTGAAGGGAAATTTCATATTAGTCAACTCAAGGCTGTCATTAATATGCCTGTGATTGCAATTGTCATTGGGATGATCGTTGCACTCAGCGGCTTTAAACCACCCGGCATGATGATTCAGTTTGTGGAAATGCTTGCAGCCCTTGCAGCCCCAATGGCAATGCTGTATGTGGGCATGCTGCTTCCTCCACTTTTAAAAAGAGGGAAAGAAGTACTTTTCCCCATGCTCTGGTTCCCGGTTACAGTCAGACTTCTGGTGATTCCACTTTCAGTGATGGGCATCTTATCACTCTTTTCATTTACAGGATGGACAGCACAATTGATCGTCATTCAGGCAGCTATGCCATCAGCTATGATTACAGCTGTATTGTTTTCCAAGTTTACTAGTGAAGAAGAAACTGCGATCGTGACGATTTTTGCCTCTACATTGCTGAGTCTTGCAACAATTCCATTCATTGCGTGGCTCTTAATTTGATTTTTACGTTTTCCTGCATGAAAATAAGGAAAGATAGTAAAGATGAGAGGAGCGATTATGATGACAAAATATAAAGGTTTTATTGGTACATATACCAAGAAGTCCAGCAAAGGTGTATATGAGATTGAACTTGATACTGAAAAAGAAAATCTGACGGTGAAAGGGGTGGCGGCAGAAGGTAAGAGCCCTGCCTATGTCAATATGGATGCAGAACAGGAGTACCTGTATACAGTTGCACCAGGTGGCATAGCGTCATATAAAATTGGGGATTCTTTATCCGCTATTGCTCACGTTAATGAAAGGGATGGCTCACCTTGTCACGTTAGCGTCAGCCCGGACGGTGAGTTTGCGGCATCAGCTACTTACCTTGACGGCACGATTGCGCTATTCAAACGTGATAAAGAAACTGGTAAAGTGACTGAGCAGCTTTCGTTGATCCAGCATGAAGGTGAAGGACCTCATGAGCGCCAGGATGCTGCACATGCGCATTTCAGCGGTTTTACACCGGATGGTAAATATCTTGTGGCAGTTGACCTTGGAACGGATGAAATCATTTCTTATACCTATCAGAGCGGGGAGTTAAAGCAGGCTGCTGTATTTAACGCAGAGCCGGGCGCCGGTCCAAGACACTTAACGTTCCATCCTGACAAGCCGCTTGCATACGTCATGACAGAGCTGAGTAATGAAGTACTTGTGCTTGCTTATGACAGCAGCACCGGAGCATTCAGACAGCTGCAGGCAATTCCGGCGATTCCCGGGGACTTCACAGAAAACAGCCAGGGAAGTGCGATTCATATGTCATCGGACGGCCGTTTTGTCTATGCCGGTAATAGAGGACACAATTCAATTGCTGTTTATTCAGCAGAAGAAAATGGAGAACTCACTCACATTGAGTACGCAGAGACAGAAGGTAACTGGCCGAGAGACTTTGTGTTAGATCCGTCAGAAGCTTATATTGTAGCGGCTAATCAGGAAAGCGACTCCCTTGTCCTGCTTAAGCGTGACAAAGAATCAGGCAGACTCACTAAAACAGACGTTAAAGTAGAAGTGCCGGAACCTGTATGTGTGAAGTTTTTATCTAAATAATGATTAAAAAATAACCGTGGACAGTGTTTGGCTGTCCGCGGTTTTTTCAAGGAGGCACTCCTGGGATGGAGCTTACTGGGCCCCAAAAATGAAACGCATCTATCAAATTAAAGATGTATGAAAAATAATTCTTTCTATATTATATGAACATTTTACGACAAACGTATTATAAAACAAAAATAGATTGAAAAGTTCAAAAAAAAATATATATAATTAAATCCTATCAGAGCAAGGAAAAACGACAATATTGGTTGATGTGGATAAAGTTACTAATTGACAAAACCAGTGGTCTATCCATTATACTGAAAAAGTCCTCTGTACTTTTCATTTTATTGGTAATGAATTGGGCTGGGTGGAAATTTATACATATAGAACATGAGAGAGAGGGTCTGCAAAAGAATGAGGATTACGATTGACCTTAAAGTAGTGCACGTTAAACCCCGGGTTAAGTCACATTTATCGAATGTTATACATTTCACTGACTCTGCTGAAAATCGCTTTATCTGGACAACCGCTGTTGATAAAGGGCTGGTTGAAGGAGAAAAAGTGAAAACACAAATCAGTGTGAATGAAGAACTTTACGATGAAGAAGGAAAATACGTGAGAATCAGTCACGTAGCCATTTTAGAAAAGATTGATAATCTCAGCGCAACGACTTATACAAAGAAGCCATTCAGTATCATGGACCGTCCTGTAAAAAGGGAAGAAAAAAAGAGAGTCCCTGATCAGGAACTGCTGAATAATATTGAAAAAACGCTGGAGCTGCTAAGAAAGAAATAACAGCTATTTTTTTGCTGTTGCATTTAGTAACTCGAAAGAAAGGGCGCTGCAGCGCTCTTTTTTGCGTGGGATGAAAAATATTTACTGATCAGCAATAACACTTCAATCCTCGCGCTAAAATTGGTAGAATGAAAGAGGTATTTAAAATCATCCGTATAAAGGAGTTATATCATGACGAAAGCATTGGTTTTTGGACACAAAAGTCCTGATACAGATACAATTATATCGGCAATTGCCTATTCATATTTAAAAAATGAAATCGGTATGGAAACAGAAGCTGTACGGCTTGGAGAGATCAATGGCGAAACAGCTTATGCACTTGAGCAATTCAATGCAGAAACGCCGCGACTGATCGAAAAAGCAGCGGGTGAAACAGATCGTGTCATTCTTGTCGATCATAACGAGCGCCAGCAGAGTGTAGATGATCTTGATGAAGTAAAAGTCATTGAAGTCATTGACCATCACAGAATCGCAAACTTCGAAACAAGTGACCCTGTATACTTCCGCGCAGAACCGGTTGGCTGTACAGCAACAATTCTGTTAAAGCTTTATAAAGAACATAACGTAGAGATTCCACAAAACATTGCAGGCTTAATGCTGTCTGCGATTATCTCAGATTCTCTGCTATTCAAATCGCCAACCTGCACAGAAGAAGACGTGAAAGCGGCAAAAGAACTTGAGGCGATTGCCGGAGTTAACACGGAAGAGTATGGACTTGAAATGTTAAAAGCAGGCGCAGACCTGAGCGGTAAAACAGCAGCAGAGCTGATTTCACTTGATGCAAAAGTATTTGAAATGGGTGGGCACCAGGTGAAAATTGCGCAGATTAATGCAGTAGATCCACTGGACGTCCTGAATCTGCAGGATGAGATTGAAGTGGCGGCTGAAGCTGTAATTGTAGAAGAAAAACTATCGTTATTCGCAGTCGTTGTAACAGATATTTTAAACAGCAACTCTACAATGATCGTAAAAGGTTCACACGTATCACTGGCTGAAAAAGCATTTAAAGTACCGTTTACGAATCAGACTGCCCTGCTTGAAGGTGTTGTATCCCGTAAAAAGCAGATCGTACCAGTTTTAACAGAAACATTCAACGAAGAGGCATAAATACAGAAGGAAGCAGGACTTCAAATGGAGTTCTGCTTCTGTTGTTTATAACCCTGTTTTAAATCAGGACATTCCAGGGAATGAAAAACCATGGAGGTGCTTTTAATGAGAATTCCTGAATCCCTGGCAAAACAGGGGAAAGAAAGAATAAAAGATTATCCGGTAGAAGGCTTTGTCTATGGTGAAGGACCTGAAAATCCTGTCATCATGCTTGTGGGGGAAGCACCCGGTGAAACCGAAATACATAATGGCATCCCATTCAGCGGGAGAGCCGGCAAGGAACTGATGCAGTCATTGGAATTTCTCGGCCTGACAAGAGATGATGTCTATATCACAAGTGCTGTCAGAAGCCGTCCTTATAAATGGGGGGAGAAAAAAGACCGCAGCACAGGTGAAATGATTAAACGGAAATATAATCGTGCGCCTACTGCCGGTGAGATTAAAGCGCATGCGCCAATTCTTGATTATGAAGTGAAAAATGTGAGAGCACCATTGATTGTGACTCTCGGTAATATCGGTCTGCAACGTCTGGCGGGTAAAGATAAAAAAGTCACGCAGGTCCACGGACAGTTGTTAAAACAACCGGTACAATACATTGAAAGTCCGGATGCGGGCACTTTCAGCTGGACTGAAGAAACGTACGAAATCTTCCCGACTTTTCATCCGGCCGCTATTTTTTATAATAGAAGCCTGGAAGAGAAATTGAAAGAAGACCTGATCAAATTAAAAAAATTGATTGAGGAGCGGAGATTAATAGATAATCGTGTTTAAAAATCGTTTTGTTATGGTATATTAGTAGAAACGAATAAGTCCCTAAAAAGGGGAGTAGCGACCTTCACGGGTTAATGAATCGTCATTACGGCAGACTTTCTGCTCGGTTCATTGAGCTCTGCACCGGCAGAGTACGCAAGACCTTTTTATGAGTCCTCAATTTGGTGAGCGCTCATAAAAGGGTCTTTTTTCGTTAACAGGATTTGAGGAGGAATCGGATTGGTATTTGTATGGTTTTTATTAGCTGCAGTTGTAACGGTCTATGCAGCCATTAAGTTATCGACTTATGCAGATGTGATCAGCACAAAGACAGCGATGGGCGGTATGCTTGTCGGTACACTGCTGTTGGCTGGGGCCACATCTTTACCGGAAGTGACAACGAGCTTATCAGCTGTTGTGATTGACAACCCGGATATTGCAATTGGGAATATGCTTGGTTCAAACCTATTTAATTTGTTTATTATTGCTGGGTTTGACCTGTTTTTCAGAAAGAAAAGACTCTTTTTAGATGCGAGTAACAGTCATCTGCATACAGCAGGGCTTGGTCTTCTGCTGACAGTGTTAACATTGGTGGCACTTTATCTGAGAATTGATACAACATTCCTGGGGATAGGCCTGGATGCCTTTATTATTGCAGCTGCTTATATCATTGGAATGATCATTATCAGCAAGCTCCCTGAAAATTCTGGAGGCGTGGAGCAGACAATCGCACCGGAAGAAGATAAAGAAGTGGCTGCAAGTTTTTCAATGAGTGTGAAGCATGCGGTCGTCGGCTTTATTATCGCTGCGATTGTCATTATGGGAGCAGGTACAGTACTTTCTATTATGGGTGATGAAATCGCTGTTGTAACAGGACTTGGATCAAGTTTTGTCGGCAGTTTTCTGATTGCTGCAACGACTTCTCTGCCTGAAGCAGTAGCAGTGTTTGTGGCACTCAGATTGAAGAATGTGAATCTTGCGCTAGGATCGATTCTTGGAAGTAACATCTTTAACATGCTGATCATTGCAGGTTCTGATGTTTTCTACCGTGGTGGATCCATTCTTTCAGCCGTTTCAGATTCGCACATTTTCACTGCGATCGGTGTGACTGTTCTATCTATTATCGTCATGTTCTCTGTGGTTAAAAAGAAAGCAAGTTCAACATTTACGTATATCCTTCCTTCATTGTTAATAGTCGTCGGATATTTTGTTGTATCCTATCTGATTTTCACTGGATCTTAAAAAAATGCCCGCCGGATCATCATCCGGCGGGCATTTTACTATAAATATTCCTCATATCTTTTTTCCAGATAGTTCTGGAAAACTGTCATCAGTGAACAGATTCCCCAGTAGATCAGTGCAACCACGATATACATCGTCATAAAATCAAATTCCCGTCCACCGACAATCCGTGCACGCTGAAAGATTTCAGGTACGGTGATGATCGCAGCAAGGGACGTTGCTTTAATAATATCAAGATAAACATTCGCCAGTGGCGGCGTTGCTGTTCTGATAGACTGAGGAAGAATAATGCCATACATTGTCTGCCAATAGGTAAGTCCAAGTGCTTTGGAAGATTCCCATTGACCTTTATCTACTGCAGACAAAGATGATCTGATAATCTCGGCTATATAAGCTGCACTATTCACACTGAATGCAATCAAAGCTGCATAGATGGCTGGTATCTGAACTCCAATTACAGGCATTCCGAAGTATAAAAGAAACAATATAACGAGAATTGGCACTCCACGCATAAAAGAAATATATGTACGGGCAGGCCATTGTAAAATATTGAATTTAGATGTTCTGGCAAGTGCGATAAAAAAGCCAAGAACAAGACCGGCCGCCATGCTGACAATTGAGATCAGCAGGGTGTAGCCAATCCCTGACATCACATAGGGAAGTGATTCCCAGGCAAGTTCAGGGTCAAATAATAAATCCCAGCGGATTCCATCCATAGCGGCCGCTCCTTTCAGTTAAGACTTATTGTTCAAAATCAATATCAGGCTTTTGTGTTACATCCTGACCTGCAAAGAACTCACCTGAAATTTCAGCAATTGTACCGTCTTCAAGCATCTCTTCAAGTGTCGTATTCACCTGCTCAACAAGTTCTTCATTATCCTTATTCATCACAAGACCAACCTCTGACGGGCTGTACTGCAGGTCCGGATGAATTACAATGCCAAGGTCAGGAAATGCTTCAAGTGCCAATGTCTGCAAGTAGTAATCATTAAGGATAACGTCTGTATTACCTACAGATACATCACGCAGATATTGTTCGTTCGTCGCATTATCATAGATGACTTCTTCAGCACCATATTCACGTGCAAGGTCCATATAGACAGAAGTGGCTGCACCGGCAGCACGCTTGCCTTCAAGGTCTTCAAACGTTTCAATTCCCGAAAGGTCATCTTCACGTACGATCGCAGTACCATACGAGTATTTGATTGGTGTAGAGAAAGCGAAATCTTCTTCTCTCTCTTCAGTGATTTCAATATCATTTGACGCAAGGTCAACCTGACCTGTATTAACAGCTGTCAGCATGCCGTCAAAACCGATTTCTTCCCACTCCACTTCAAGATCGAGACGGTTTGCAAGTTCTTTTACAACCTCAACCTCAAAACCTGTCAGCTCATCCGTTTCCGACTCGTGAAAAGACGTCGGATAAAGTGTTCCTGACGTAGCTACCTTCAGCACGCCTTCTTCCTGTATATCTTCCCAGGCCGTTGTTTCTTCTGAAGATGAATCATCAGAGCCGCAGCCGGCCAGAACTGCAGCAGCTAAAAGTCCTGCAGAAACCGCACGAATATTAAACTTCTTTATAGTCACTTTAAAAATCCTCCTTAAAATTAATCCTTTAAAAACATAGCATTTTAACAAATATGACACAAGGGTTAAATCTGCAGGAAACATTCGGGATAACGCTTACATACGGGGGGTATGTGTCATGAAAGTGTAACAGGAGAAATATATGATTGTCGAGGCGACGGTGATTGGTTGAGTTGTGGTGTACGCTGAAGGAATTGTGATCAAACTTGATGGGGAAGTTGGCCTGCCGCTAAGCCCCAGCCAGACCCCACCCCTTCAACAATCCAAAAAAGCCGGAGCTCCCAAGCTCCGGCTTCGCATACAACTATAGTGAATCAATCGGATACACAATCCCCTGCTGTTTTCTGATCTGCTCCATCAGTTCAACAGTCTTCAGAGAAATCTCATGTGTATTAATAGAAGACTCAATGTTGCCTTCTTTGGCTGTTTTAATGAATTCCTCTATCTCATAAGCCATCGACGGCTTATTCTGTGAAACCGAATGGTCAGTCGCGCCTTCTCTATTCATCAACGTAATTTTACCCGGTGAGCTGATGTGGTCAATGTGGATCGCCCCATTTTCTCCTGAGATTTCACTTGGCAGGAAACTGTCTGCGATTTTAGAATAGCTGGCAGTAACCGTCATTCCTTCATAAGAAAGCAAGACTGCGCCCTGGCCATCTACACCGGTATGAAGGAGTGTGCTGTCTGACTGGATGCGGTCCGGGGTTCCGAAGAGTGAAATAACCGGATAGAGCGTGTATACGCCAAGATCCATTAATGACCCGTTTGCGAGATCAGGCTTAAATGCATTCAGAATTTCTCCAGCTTTGAATTTGTCATAGCGGGAGGAATACTGACCGTACTGAAAACGTACTTGTCTGATTGTCCCGATCTCAGAAAGCAGTTCCTTCACCCTGCGGAAATTCGGCATCGCGGTTGATTTCATTGCTTCCATCAGTAAAACCTGATGCTCATTCGACGCAGCAATACATTTTTCCGCCAGCGCTTTTGTCGCGGTAAGCGGCTTTTCACAAAGGACAGGTATCCCTTTTGACAGACAGGTTAATACCTGTTCATGATGCACAGCGTTGGGTGTAGCCAGATACACAGCATCGATCTCCCCACTGTCACACATGTCCTCGAGTGAAGTATACGTATAGGGTAATTGGTGCTTCTCTGCATAAGTCCGCGCTGTTTCTTCTTTTCTTGAACAAACAGCTGTTACTTCAGCATGATCTGCTGCAAGTGCCGCTTCTATAAATGTATCCGTGATCCAGTTCGTACCTGTAACGCCAAATCTCATTTTCAATCAATCCTTTGCAAGTCATTTTAAGACAAGTGTACAGATAATAGAAAGAATACGCCAGTTGCTTTCTTATGCGTCAAAAGGATTAAAACTGGGTATATGCATAGAGAGGCTGTTAATTTGTGAAACTATTCAGCAGGATATTCAGTATATAAAGTGACAAGTTCAAATGAAGTAAAGGGGCTTTTTCAATGGAGCAATTTATCTCTAACGAACAATTTAATGTAATCAAATCCCAGATTAACGGGATGCAGCGACAGGCCGGAGTAACGTCTGATGAAGGCGTCAAAACAGCCGTGAAGGAAGCGGCAGAAGCAAAAGTCCATGATGTATTTGATGAGCTGAGTGAGGAGCAGAGGAATCTGATCTCAGGCGTATCTGCACTTGAAACGGAAGAGCAGCGGGTGAAGTTTTTAATGGATCTTACGCCTTACAGAAAGTCGTTTCCGGAAGTAACACCAGCTGATCTGAGAGGACTTTTTCCAAAGGTTAAAAAGTTACTGATTCCGGATTTAGCTGACATTGATTTTCGTGCATTGACTTACCTGGGATGGAAAGACCTTGGACAAAGCAAACAGTATTTTGTATACGAAAAGGATGGAGAACTAAAGGGAATCCAGGGCAGGTACGTGATTTCTGCAAGAAAAGGCATCTGCAGTATCTGTAACCGTTATGGTGACGTTGCAATGACAAGCATTCAAAACAGACCGCGCGAATCAGAGGGATTAAAATCTTACGGGCAGTATATATGTTATGACAGTAAAGAATGTAATCAATCAATACAGGATACAGCGCAGCTTGAGCGCTTTCTCGGACAAGTGTTTGAACGTAAATAAGGCAAAAGGGTGATTTAAATGGAGACAACAGCTCAAATAGAACGTTATGTAGCAATCTATGAACAGCTGAGAAAGAAATATCGCTGGCGGATAAATAATACCTCATTGATGATGCTCGCCGGACAGCTTGTGACAGCTGATACTCCGCTTGAGATGAATAAGCTGATTGCGCTTAATGACACAATTAAAAAAGAATCGAGTCAGTTTGCCTACATTCAGTCAGCTGATCTCCGTCTGCTGATCTCAGGCATGCTGATATCAAAATTCAATAACCCTGAACAAGCGTTTGAAGAAATGATGACCGTCTACGAAAAGCTGATTGAAGCGGGATACTCAAGGAGTCCACATGCCTATATCGCAGCTTATGCATTGTATGCATCACTTGAAGAGTACACAGATGAGGAAATGGATAGACATGTGGCACGGGCAAAAAACATGTATGCCGGAATGAAAAAACAGCACTTCTTTTTAACATCACATGAAGATTATCCTTTATCCGTTCTGCTTGCTGAAGAAGAAGGTGAAGAGGAAGAACTGCTTGATGATATGGCTTACTATTACGATCAGCTTCATATCGTCCTTGCTAAGGGAAATAACCGTCAATTCCTGTCCCAGATCCTTACATACGGCCGGCAGGATAACAGACAGCTGCTTGTGCAGAATACTGTCACCTGGCTCGATGACTTAAAAACCCGCAAAATAAAATTGCGTGGTAATCATCTGCCGATCGTTGGCGTTTTGGCACTTGCCGGGACTCCATCGGCGCTGATTGGCGAAGTTAAACAGGTCTATGATGAGCTGATCAGTATAAAAAGCTTTAAGTGGCATAAAGATATTTGTTTTATGACAGCAGTCCGATTTGTTCTCCAGACGAAGGTTGAGGAAAACAATGTGCTGGATGTAGGTCTTGCATCTACAATCGAATCAATTCTACAGGCACAGCAGGCAGCGGTCCTTGCCGCAGTATCAGCAGGCGCAGCTGCATCTGCGAGTTCTTCAAATAACTAATGATGGCGTTAGAGGAAAGAGGAATGCAGGATGAAGTTTATTTGTTTGCAGCATGTATGGTATGACAATGCGGGGTACCTTGAAGAATGGTCAAAAGCGTGGGGCTGTGAACTGCACTATATAGATGCGAAAAAACCGGATGATTATCCACCATTATCAGGTGATGATGTGCTGGTTGTGTTAGGCGGTCCTATGAGTGTGCTGGATCTTCCTGAAACAGACTGGATGCAAAAAGAGGCAGATTACATTGAAAAAGCAATGAATGAGAAACGAAAAGTGATCGGAATATGTCTCGGCTCGCAACTGATTGCACACATTCTTGGCACAGAAGTCTCCTCACTGCCAAAATATGAAATGGGATGGGCGGAACTGCATTGGCATTCTGATTTCCTTGAAGACTTTGAAATAGGGGAACTGACGATTCCAATGTTTCACTGGCACAGTAATCTTTATGATCTGCCAAAAGGCACCAAACCGGTAGGCAGTACTGAATTAACGCCAGTACAGGGTTTTTATACAGATCATATCCTTGGCTTTCAATTCCATCCTGAAATGACGGTTGAAGGGATCCAGAACCTGATTGACCATGACGATCAGGAAATTGATAAACGGGACAGAACGGTTGATATGGAAGGACCGAGAGCGGACCCGGGATACGTGGAACAGAGTCATAACCGTTTTCAGCCGATCCTCGAGAAATTTTTAAATGTTCACGGCGAAAAAAAGATTGATTAAACACTGGACAACGATCTGAATTGTGTATACAATAATAATGAGATTCATTCTCAATTAAAAGATAAAACGTCGCACTTACTATATATGCCCATAAACAGTCGTTTCGCACCGGCTTTTTATGTCCAGGGCTCGAAGAAAGCGACGCCCCCTCCCTTAACCGGATGCTGCCTGACACCAGCATCCGGTTTTTATGTGGTTTTTGTAGTGGTGAGGGAGAGGTAGGTTTTTTTACCGGTCACATCGGCTGTTTTACAGGTCAGAACTGAATATTTGCCGGTCAGATTCAATCAGTTAGCGGTCATAAAAATCAAACTATCGTTATTATGGGTCAGGTCACGACTTTTACAGGTCAGAACCGGAGTTTTACAGGTCACATCCACAAATTTACCGGACACATACTGAGCTCGCCCCACAAGCCCACTCCAAAAAAATTCATGAAAAATCTTGCACAATCTCTCAATATGATGTAGGCTATACAACAACTATTATTTTCTGACAATTTCATAACTTATCAAGAGAGGTGGAGGGACTGGCCCTTTGAAACCTCAGCAACCGGCAGTGCACGGTGCTAATTCCAGCAGGCAAATCAGCCTGAAGATAAGAAGAACGTATTCAAAGACCTTCTCTTATCAGAAGGTCTTTTCCTGTATATACAGACGCTAAAGGAGCTGCTTTTCATGACAACATCAATCGAAACCATCCTGGCTCAGCTTGGCAATAAAAGCGAAAGCGCAACAGGGACAGTAAACCCGCCGATTTATTTATCAACGGCTTACAGACACGACGGCATCGGACAATCAACCGGCTATGACTACACAAGAACGAAGAATCCAACGAGAGCGATTTTAGAAGAAGGAATTGCAGCACTTGAGGGTGCAGATCAGGGATTTGCTACAAGTTCTGGTATGGCAGCTGTCCAGCTCGTACTTTCTTTATATAAGCCTGGAGATGTGATTCTTGCTTCTGATGATCTGTATGGAGGGACTTACCGGCTTTTTGATCATTACAGCAGCCACTACGGAATCACATTCGTGTATGTAGATACGAATGACGCAGATGCACTACTTGCAGCCTGTACGGAGCGGGTGAAGGCTGTTTTTGTTGAAACGCCTACCAACCCGCTGATGAAAACGACTGATATTAAAAGAGCAGCAAATTTTACAAAAGAAAAAGGTATACACCTGATTGTGGATAATACATTTTTAACACCATACTTGCAGCGGCCGATTGAGCTTGGTGCAGACATTGTGATTCATAGTGCAACCAAGTACCTCGGGGGTCACAATGATGTGCTCGCCGGACTCGTTGCTGCTAAAGGTGAAGAGATATGTGAGAAGCTGTTTGCGATGCACAACGGGGCAGGAGCAGTATTATCGCCGATGGACTCATGGTTACTGATCAGAGGAATGAAGACGCTCGCGCTCAGAATGGACCGCCATCAGGATAATGCCGCAAAGACAGCTTCATTTCTTGAAACGCAAAGTCAGGTCACAGATGTCATTTATCCGGGAATCGGCGGAATGGTATCTTTCAGACTGAAAGAGGCTGACTGGATAGATCCATTCTTAAGATCAATTGACATTATTTCATTCGCTGAAAGCCTGGGAGGCGTTGAGAGTTTTATTACGTACCCTGCAACACAGACACATGCTGATATTCCTGAAGCAGAACGTGAAGCGAAAGGAATCTGCAGCAGACTGCTCAGATTTTCTGTTGGTATTGAACAGCCTGAGGACTTAATCAATGATTTGAAACAGGCGCTTGAAGCGGCTGAACGGGGAGGAGATCGATTATGACGCATCATT
The DNA here is from genome assembly GCF_016908195.1 of Jeotgalibacillus terrae. GTDB lineage: Bacteria > Bacillota > Bacilli > Bacillales > Jeotgalibacillaceae > Jeotgalibacillus > Jeotgalibacillus terrae. The sequence continues at coordinate 113,930 of NZ_JAFBDK010000009.1, read as the reverse complement.
TTGATACAAAGTTACTTCACCAGCCATCCTATATCGATAAGCAGACAGGTGCGGTTAATGTGCCGCTTCACTATTCATCCACTTATCATCAGCAATCCATTGATGAATTCGGCCCGTATGATTATAGCCGCTCAGGCAACCCGACACGTGAATCGCTCGAAGCAACAATTGCAGACCTTGAAAACGCACATGCAGGCTTTGCTTTTGCTTCAGGCATGGCTGCGATCTCTTCCGCATTCATGCTTCTGTCAGCAGGGGACCATGTGCTTGTCTCCAAGGATGTCTACGGCGGGACATATAGAATGATTACAGAAGTGTTGACCCGTTTTGACATTGACCATTCATTTATTGATATGACAGACCTTGATGAAACGGCCCGTAATGTACAGCCGAATACAAAAGTCATTTACGTCGAGACGCCATCCAATCCGACACTGAACATTACGGATATAGAAGGTGTGGCTAAAGTAGCGAAGGCACACGGATGCTTGACGTTCGTTGATAACACGTTTATGACGCCGCTTTATCAAAAACCGCTTGACCTTGGTGCTGACGTCGTTTTGCATAGTGCAACAAAATTCCTGTCAGGTCACAGTGATGTGGTGGCAGGGCTTGCCGCTGTAAAAGATCCGGAAGTGGCAGACCGCTTAAAGTTTATACAGAACTCATTCGGCTCTATATTAGGTGTACAGGACAGCTGGCTTTTGCTGCGCGGATTAAAGACGCTCAGCGTACGGCTGAAGCAGTCATCCGAATCTGCAAGTCAGATCGCCCAGTTCCTGCATCATCATCCGCTTATAGATGAAGTCTATTACCCTGGATTTTCATTTCACGCAGGGTATCACATCCATCAACGCCAATCGACCGGCGCAGGGGCGGTTCTCTCTTTCAGGCTGCCTGACAAAAAGAGTGCAGGCGTGCTCGTTGAAGCGATGAACATTCCTGTGTTTGCTGTCAGCCTGGGGGCAGTGGAATCTATCCTGTCTTATCCCGCTACGATGAGTCACGCAGCAATGCCGCCTGCTGAGCGTGAATCACGCGGGATCACGTCAGGCCTTCTCCGCCTGTCGGTTGGACTCGAGGACGCTGACGACCTGCTTCAAGACCTGCGCCAGGCTCTTGATAAAGTAGCGGCTTACCAGACATTAACGATCTAAGCCGAAATGCTGTACCTGTAAAAAGGTGCAGCTTTTGTTTTGTCTTGTGTAAGAGTGGTAAAGACTTCTAAATGCACTTTAGGAGGAAATCAGATGATATTTGCACAGGACGGTTTGGAACATCAACATATTTTAGTGACAGGCGCAACAGGAGGAATCGGCTGGCACACGGTAAAAGAATTGTTAAAAACAGGTGCTTCTGTCACCGCTGCAGGACGTAACAAAGATAAGCTGGATGAGTTGAAATCCGCGTGTGAGCAGGAAGGGATCGCTGATAAACTGCTGACCGTCGCTGCTGACCTGAACGAATCAGGAGACCGGGGGAAACTGCATGATCAGGCAACGGAGCATGCTGGACCAGTTACCGGACTCGTTAATTCAGCTGGTATATCAGGAGGCGGACCGGTTGAGGAACTTTCAGAAGAAGATATGAAAAAAGTGATGGAGCTGAACTACTTTTCAACAGTTGCACTCACACAGCTGATCTATCCTGACATGAAAAAAGCGAATAGTGGTGCAGTGGTCAATGTCTCATCATTATCAGGACTGAGGGCTACTCACGGAAACACAGCATATGCAGCGTCGAAATTTGCTGTCATTGCATTCACACAGGCATTTGCCCATGAAGCAGCAGCGCATGGTGTCAGAGTCAATGCAGTCTGCCCGGGATTTGTGGATACAGAAATGGGTCGTAATGCAATTCAGAAAAAAGCTGACCGCGCAGACCGTTCATTTGAAGAACAGATGAAAATCGTGGAAGAAGGATTACCTTCAGGAAGAATCACGCAGCCTGAAGAAGTCGCAAGAACGATCATCTTTTTACTTTCTGATGCAGCTGAAAACATCATTGGTGAATCTGTTAAAATATCAGGCGGCGCCGTCATGAGATAAGGAGGTGATCATATGGAACCGGCTCAGGTTGTTATACTTCTGCTGATCGGCTACATCATCTTTACGATCGATAAACTGACGCAAGTATTTCCCCGGCCGCCCGTTCTTGTGGGTGTAGGGATGATTCTATACTTTATTCCATTCTTTAAAGGCATTGAACTGTCTGAGGTGACGCTGTATGAAGTGATTTTGCCCGCGCTGTTATTTATTTCAGCATATAAATTTTCTGTCGGTGCTCTGAAGGCAAACAGCTGGTCAATTGTATTATTGAGTACAGCAGGTCTGATGCTCACTGTACTTGGTCTTGGCGGCGTTATTTATCTGACAGCTTCATTGTTCGTCACGCTGAGCTTTACAGAGGCACTGCTGATTGCAGCTATTCTTACACCGACTGATCCGGTTTCTGTCACATCCATTTTACATAAATCACTGGATAACGAAATGGTTGGTGATGTGGTGGAAGGAGAATCGCTGATCAATGACGGAACGAGTTATGTCATTTTTGCGACCCTGTTATCCATTCATCAGGGAAGTGAATCGTTTTCGTTCTTTTCATTCATGGGAGAATTTCTGTACGTAGCAATCGGTGGAGCGCTAATCGGTATTGTATTCGGCTGGGTTGTCAGCCGCGCAGTGCATTTTACGCATCATCAGGAATACCAGGTCATGCTGAGTATCGTCATGGCTTACGGGTTATTCCTGCTAGCAGAATCATTCGGTATTTCAGGGGTGCTCGCCACAGTGGCAGCCGGACTCATGCTGTCATGGGAATTTAACAGAATTAATAAAGAAGACCACTACAGAGAGTCTCTGGACCATTTTTGGGATGTGGTGGAGCCGACACTCTTATCGCTGGTCTTTTTGCTGATCGGTTATACGGCTGTCGAACATCTGAAATGGGAGTGGTTTGGTTTTGCAGTAGTTGTGTTTGTTCTTTCACTAGTGATCAGAACAGTAATTGTGCTGCTTACATCTCAGAGTGTGCCGCCTATCCGTAAAAGCATCTCATGGAAGGAATCACTGCTGATTTCATTCGGCGGTGTGAAAGGAACAATGTCTGTTGTGTTGCTGCTGATCCTTGAAGCTTCAGACACCGGCGGAACAGAAACCGTCATGACAGTAGCCTTTATCGCTGTATTGCTCTCATTATTTATTCAGAGTGTGGGGGTACATCCACTGGCAAAGCTGTTGAAATCGTGAATATGATTTGTCGGAAAAACTGCACATTTGTGCGGTTTTTTTGTTTTGGGAAGGGATGAGTGGTATAGGTCTTTTTACATGAAGTGTCGAACATACGGGGATGAGTGTCGAACCAACGATGTTATCTGTCGAACATCAGGTCAGATACGCCGAACACAAAAGGTTATATCGCGAACAACCTAAGTTATACCCCGAACCCGTCCCCTCCCTCACACCCTCATCAGCCCAACAATTTCCACAAACAACTATTGCCAATCATTACAAATTAGTATATAGTACATTACAACAGTAATGCACTATATCAGAACAAGGAGGTGACTGCGCACATGCTGAACCATGACAGCTCAAAACCGATCTACATACAAATCGCTGAATGGCTTGAGACAGAAATTTTACACGAAAGATTCAAACCGCATGAAAAAATGTTTTCTCAATATCAGCTTGCCGATCAATTCAATATTAATCCGGCCACAGCAGCAAAAGGACTGACCATACTCGCAGATGCCGGGATTTTATATAAGAAAAGGGGACTTGGAATGTTTGTAACTGAAGAGGCGGCTGAACAGATCCGTCACCGAAGAATCAATGAAACATTATCCGCACTCATATCAGATGTAGTAGCTGAAGCGGAACACCTCAATGTGAAAGAACAGGACCTGATCCACATGATTCAGCTTGAGCAGAGTCGCCGGAAAGGAGAATCATCATGACGGTTATTGAATGCAGTCACCTTGAAAAAAGGTACAGTGGCGGAGCGGGTGTAAAAGATGCTGATTTTACCATTCAGGAAAATACCATCACCGGCATTGTCGGGCGGAATGGTTCCGGAAAGACAACCCTGATGAAAACGATCGCAGGTTATCTGAAAGTGACTGGCGGGGAGATCAGCGTATTCGGTGAAAATCCTTTTAATAGCCTGAAGGTATCAGCGAACAGTATGTATCTTGATGAGTACACAATGTTCTCCAATGCGCTAACTACAAAAGATATCCTTCACCACCACAGCCGCTTTTATCCGAACTGGGACGCACAGCTTGCACAGCGCCTAGCTGATTACTTCAGTATTCCAATGAGGGTTGGTACTGATTATTTATCAAAAGGTCAGAAAAATACGTTTTACGGGATTCTCGGACTTGCCGCGCGGTGTCCGCTGACAATTTTTGATGAGCCGACGACAGGGATGGACGCATCAGTGAGAAAAGATTTCTACCGCGCCTTGCTGAAGGATTACCTTGCTCATCCACGAACGATTCTGATCTCAAGTCACCATCTGGATGAAATTGATGAACTGATTGAAGATCTGCTGCTGATTGATGGGGGACGGACGGTGCTGCACCTGCCAATTGAAGGGGTAAAAGAATATGCGATGGCAGTGTCAGGGCCCGCCGGAGAAGTAAAAAACTGGTCTGCGCAGCAGGATGTCATTGCTCACCTTGAAGACCAGGGCAGCATCTCCACTGTGATTGTCAAAAACCATTTTACTGCTGCTGAAAAGGCGGCTGCAGGAGGACTCAGGTTTACACCTGTCTCAGCAAGTGATCTTTGTGTGTATCTGACGAGAAGAAATATAGGGGGAATTGACGATGTCTTTAGCAACAGTCAGCACGGGTAACCTCATACGCCAGCAGATTATCTATAAGTGTTATGCGATGGCGGATTTGTGGAGAAGTCTGGTTGTGATTCAGTTAATTGCAATCTTCTTTTCAGCAATCGGGTCAGGCGGAATGAGCACATCCGATGATATGTTCTCACTCAGTATTTCATCTTTCTCCAACGATGCAGTGTTTATGTTCACTGTGTTCTGGATTTTAGTTTCATCTGCGCTGATCACCTCAAAAGGCTATCGCTATGAAGATTTTTCATATGTAACAACGAGAATGATCAGCCAGGTCTCAAATGGCATCCTCTTACTTATCACAGTGCTGACGGCTTCTTTATTCACTGTCATGAGTAACTATGTGATCTATATGGCGGTTTACTTATTCAGAGACATCGAATTTTATCCCGGACTTGCAAGTGTCGGTGCTCCGGGAGAGTTGCTGCTGACTTTTTTGGCAATGACAGGTTATTTACTGCTTGCATCAGCAGTGGGGTATTTTTTCGGCGTGCTGATCCAGATCAGTAAATACTTTATTGCAATTGTTCCGATTATGATTTTTGGACCAACGATGGTGAGGCCGCTATTTATCTATGAGTTTGGCTATGATTTTTATGCACAGGAACCTTCAGTTTTCCTGTTTTTAGTTAAAACAATTGGTACAGCACTCGTGCTATATGTGTGCGGTGTGGCACTCATGAATAGAAAAGAGGTGAGGGAAATATGATGATCCTCGCACAGTTAATTCCATTAGCACTGATCATTTTGATCATTACACTGTTTTTGAAAACTAAAAACAACAGTATTTCAGTAAAACAAAAAAAGCCGCGCAGAAAAATCGTCAGGCCTATATTCATTGGATATACAGCACTGCTGGTGATCTCTATGGCCGTGTATTATATCCTTCCTGCATCTGGGGAAGAGTTCCCCGAACCTGATGCTGAGATAATCTCTGAAAATGAAGGATGGGAAGTACATGAAAAGGCAATGCAGAACAGGTTTGATGAGATTGATCCTGCTTATCTTGAGGAACAGAAAACAGTTGAATTTCCCTACACAAGTTTAGTACTGCCGGAAGGTTTGATGGAGTACGGGGACCCTCTCATCGTTGTTACGATTGATGGACAGTTAAAAGATCAAATTCAAATGGAGGTTTATAAAACACCGTTTACACTGAGTGGTATAGATATAACAGATGAGATTGTGCGGCCGGACGTTTCATTTTCGAACAATCTGCTGACAATCAGCAATGTTTATGGACAGAACAATCTGAATTACGTGGAATATAATCCATCGCTTACTGTACAGCCGTTTCTCGGTGAAGAACGTGAGGGGCTGTCGTCAGGATTTCATTATTCATATGGCGTTCAGGTCATCCACCTCCGCGTTCCGGAAAATGTGGAAATCATTGGTGAAGTCCAGCAATTCCAGGCGCAATAAAATAAATATTCAGAAAAAGGTTGACTTCCTTTTTCAGACTCTTTATAATCCTCAACAAGAGCAAAACACAACATGTACTTACAACTTTATAACTCTTATCCAGAGTGGCGGAGGGACTAGGCCCTGCGATGCCCGGCAACCAACGGATCAATTATTTGATACGGAAAGGTGCTAATTCCTACAGATCCTGAACGGGTCTGAAAGATAAGAGGAGGATATATAACCCTCTTCTTATGAAGGGGGTTTTTTATTTTCCCCTTTCACCTTCATCCAGATAACACTTCACTGCAAACATCCATCAAACCATTAAAGGAGAGATTTACTCATGACAAACAATCAGCCGCAATACAATATCGAGACGCTTTTACTCCACGGGGCAACCGAAGCAGATCCGACAACAGGTTCACGGGCGATTCCAATTTACCAGACAACGTCTTACGTTTTTGACAGTGCTGAACATGCACAGAATTTGTTCTCACTTGCTGAAGAAGGCAATATTTATACGCGTATCGGTAATCCGACAGTTGCTGCATTTGAGAATCGTATCGCCCTTTTAGAAGGCGGGGTTGGTGCAGTCGCTACAGCATCAGGGATGGCGGCCATCACGTATGCTGTACTGAACCTTGCCGGGGCGGGAGATGAAATTGTTGCTGCTGCCAATCTGTATGGCGGAACGTATAACCTTTTTGCCCAGACACTGCCGCGCTACGGTGTGAATGTGAAATTCGTGGATGGAACGGATCCGGAGAACTTCAGAAAAGCAATCGGGCCTAAGACGAAGGCTGTATTTGCAGAAGTAATTGGAAACCCGAGCTTGCATGTACTTGACACAGAAGCTGTCTCAAAAGTTGCACATGAAGAAGGCGTGCCGCTCATTGTAGACAGCACATTTGCAACGCCTTACCTTAATAAACCGATTGAGCATGGAGCAGATATTGTGGTTCATTCTGCTACGAAATGGATTGGCGGACATGGAACAACAATCGGCGGTGTCGTCGTTGATGCAGGAACATTCAATTATGACAACGGCAGATTCCCGGATTTCACAACACCTGATCCTAGTTATAACGGACTGAGATTTGTAGACCTTGAAGCTGCGGCATTCATTGCCAAACTGAGAGTCAATCTGCTGCGTGATACAGGCGCATGCTTAAGCCCGCAAAACGCATTTTACTTACTGCAGGGACTTGAAACACTACACTTAAGAGTTGAGCGCCACGTTGAGAATGCACAAAAGGTCGCTGAATATCTCGATCAGCATCCTTCAGTTGACTGGGTACAGTACCCGGGCCTTGAAAGTCACTCATCCTATGAGGCAGCGAAGAAGTATTTACCAAAAGGCGCAGGATCGATTATCGTGTTCGGTATTAAAGGTGGCCGTGAAACAGGCAGAAAAGTGATTGACAACACGCAGCTCTGGTCACATGTAGCAAACGTAGGGGATGCAAAGTCATTAATCATTCATCCGGCATCTACAACGCACGCACAGCTGACAGGCGCTGACCTTGAAGCAGCCGGTGTAAAAGAAGAGCAGATCAGATTATCAGTCGGTGTTGAATCAGTGGATGATCTGATTCACGATCTGAATCAGGCGATTGAAAAAGCGGCAGTACCCGCGCATTCATAAGCGAGGAGGAATCAGTATGGGAGAGGCATTAACTGAGAAGGTCAGATACAGTGAAGGGACAATTGACATTGGTTCTTTGACACTCGAATCCGGAAAAGTAATTGAACATGTCTCTCTCCGCTATGAGCGGGCCGGAGATCATACGCTGCCAGTTGTTTTAATCTGCCACGCCCTGACCGGCACCCACCAGTCAGTCGGCACAGAGGAGAATCCGGGCTGGTGGAGAGGATTTGCAGCAGATCACGGCTATATTGATCTAACCAGGTTTCAGACAATTACGTTTAATGTGTTAGGGGGATGCAGCGGTTCAACCGGACCTGATTCGTATGATCGGGACCGGAAATACCGTTCAGACTTTCCTTTTATCACAGTAAAAGACATGGTGAACGCGCAGCATAAAGCACTGTTAAAGCTTAGTGTTGAAAAGCTGCACGGCGTGATCGGCGGTTCACTCGGCGGGATGCAGACACTTGAATGGTGTATCACCTATCCTGACTTTATGGAAAAAGCAGTGCTGCTTGCAGCGACACCTTCTCTAAGCGATTACGGGATCGCCTTTAACCGGATCGGCATTCATGCCATTGAAAATGACCCTGCGTGGAACCATGGTTTTTATGAACATGCAACTGATGTGAAAGGGTTCGAAGTGGCCAGAATGGTCGGGCTTGTGACGTATAGAAGCCCTCACCTTTTTACAGGCAGGTTCAATCGTGAAGAAAAAACAGCTGAAGAAAAGCAGCCGTTTTACCAGGTGGAATCTTACCTGAAATATCAGGGCGAAAAGATCACGAAACGCTTTGATCCGAACAGCTATCTGACCCTTCTGTATGCCATGAATCATCATGATATCGGAAGAGGACGCGGGGGCATTCAGGAAGCGGCCGGACAGATCAGATCAAAGCTATTGTGCATCGGCTTTAAAGGAGATTTATTATATCCGCCTGAAGACATCCAGTCATTTACCGGGGCAGTACCAGACGGCGTTTTTCACGAAGTGGATACAGCTTTTGGACACGACGGCTTTCTCGTTGAATTTGATAAATGGGGACACATTGTTAAACATCATTTTGAAACTGGACAGTAAAAGCTGTCCGTTTCTTTTCACTATAAATCTGAGTAAACAGGGAGGAATTAAGATGAATAAAGTTTCTACATTATTATTAACGACAGCAGCAATTGGGGTCCTCGCTGGATGCTCAGGAAATGCGAGTGCTGACGGACAGCCTGATAAAATCACACTTGATTATGCTTACTACTCGCCTACAAGCCTTGTGCTAAAAGAACAGGGACTTGTGGAAAAAGCTTTAGAAGATGAAGGAATTGAAGTGGAATGGGTACTCAGTCAGGGCAGTAACAAGGCACTCGAATTTCTGAACTCAAGCAGTGTAGACTTCGGATCGACGGCGGGTGCCGCTGCCCTGATTGCAAAATCAAATGGTTCACCGGTTGAATCGGTTTACTTGTATGCAAAGCCTGAGTGGACTGCCCTTGTTGCAGCAGAGGGATCTGATATTCAATCAGTAGAAGATTTAAAAGGTAAAAAGATAGCCGCTACGCTTGGCACGGATCCATACATATTCCTGCTGCGTGCACTTGAAGAAGCAGGTGTCGGTTCTGATGAAGTGGAAGTCGTGAACCTGCAGCATGCTGATGGTGCAAATGCGTTAAGTTCAGGTCAGGTGGATGCATGGGCCGGCCTTGATCCGCATATGGCCAGAGCGGAACTTGATACAGGCGCAGAACTGTTTTACCGCAATCCTGATTTCAATACTTACGGAACATTAAATGTCAGATCATCATTTGCAGAAGATTATCCTGAAATTGTGGAAGAAGTCATCGCCCAATACGAAACTGCGCGGGAGTGGACTGTGGCTAACCCTGATGAAGCAGCACAGATTCTTGCTGATGAAGCTGAAATGAATCTTGAGGTGGCAAAAGCAAGTCTTGCCCGCAACGATTTTTCAAATCCAGTCATCGGGGATGAACATACAGAAGCACTGATTGCAGCAGGTGAAGTATTGCGCCAGGAAGAAGTCATTGATGCTGATGCAGATATCGAAGCACTGGTGGACGAACTACTGAATCCTTCATTTACGGAGAATCTTGAGTAAAGGAGGAGATTGGATGAAAAATAAATTAAATCTGATTGGACTCGGACTGATCTTGCCCGTTTTATTAATCGCAATCTGGGAAGCAGCTGCACGCTTTGGATGGATTGAATCTTATCTGCTCCCGGCACCTACTACTGTAGTGGAATCTGTCATAGAGATGGCACAGGACGGATCGCTTTGGACACATGTCTCCATTACACTTTACAGGGTCGGTGCAGGATTTCTGATCGGTACAGCCGGAGCGCTTGTAGTCGGTGCTGCAGTTGGATATTTCAAGCAGGCAGAACGGCTGCTTGATCCGATTCTGCAGGCATTCAGGTCAATTCCGTCACTTGCGTGGGTACCGCTGTTTTTACTCTGGATGGGGATTGGTGAGCCGTCCAAAGTGACGCTTATCGCAGTAGGTGTATTCTTCCCTGTGTACCTGAATATTGTTTCAGGAATTCAGGGTGTAGACAGAAAACTGATTGAAGTCGGTAAAGTATATAACTTTAATTCACTGCAATTAGTAAGAAGAATCATCCTTCCAGCCTCACTGCCATCATTTTTAGTCGGAATCAGAAGTGGATTGGGACTCGGCTGGATGTTTGTGGTGGCAGCTGAACTGCTCGGTGCAAGTGAAGGACTCGGTTATTTACTTGTACTCGGACAAAACACCTCATCTCCGGAACTGATTATCGCAAGCATTATTTTATTTGCAGGGCTCGGAAAAGGGACAGATTCACTGCTGAAAGGAATTGAATCAAGATCGTTAAGATGGCAGGATAATCTGCAAAATGCTAAGTAAAGAGGTGAATGATTTGCTGACAGTCAAGAAAGCATCAAAATTGTTCAAAGACGGTACAGCCGGATTTAAGGACATTACATTTACCGTTCAAAAAGGTGAAATTATCGGGATTCTTGGTACGAGCGGCTGCGGGAAAAGCACGCTGCTGAGAGTATTATCAGGACTCGATCAGTCAGACAGCGGCACGATCCATCTGGGCGGTGAAGGGCAAAGAGGAGCAGGTGTTATCTTTCAGGAACCAAGGCTGATGCCATGGCTTTCAGTAGAAGATAACGTACTGTTCGGCATTAAAAATCCATCTAAATACCGGTCTCAAGCCACGCATTACTTATCACTTGTCGGATTAAGTGAATTCTCACGCGCCCTGCCGCGGGACCTGTCAGGCGGAATGGCTCAGCGTACTGCCATTGCACGCGCGCTCGCTGCGAAACCATCTGTCTTACTACTCGATGAACCTTTCAGCGCGCTTGATGCATTTACCAAAATGCAGCTGCAGGATCTGCTGCTTGATATCTGGCAGGAAGAAAAAACAACGATGGTCATGGTGACCCATGATATTGATGAAGCACTTCACGTGTGTGACAGAATATTAGTCATGAGCGGACAGCCGGGTGAAATTGCCGCAGAGATTAAAATCAGCCAGCCAAAGCCGCGCAGCAGAAGCGACTTAAGTCTGACTGCATATAAAGAAAAAGTTTTTTCAATTCTGCAGGACAGCAATGCCGGGCTTCAAAAGTATTCAGTACGTTAAATGTTCGATTTCCTCTGTTTAATCTTGATGTAAAAAAGGAATAACATACAAAAAGAGTAAATACGGAGGACTGGAACATGCTAATGGAACGAAAAGAAAACCATAACCAGGCCGGGTGTCAAAATGAATACGGCGCACTTGAAAGAGTACTTGTCTGTCCGCCTGCATTTATGAAAATTGAAGAAGCAATTAATGAAACACAAAAGCATTTCCTAAAAGATAATATAGATCGTGAAAAAGCAATGGAACAGCATCGCTTATTTATTCAGCTGCTTCATGAACACGGCGCAGATGTCGCACAGCTGCCCCCGCTTGCTGTTTACCCGGAGCAGGTGTTTACACGAGACATTGGTTTTACAATCGGTGATACAGTATTTATCTCGACGATGGGAACTGAAATGCGCAGCGGTGAAGACAACATCCTGAAAGAGTGGCTTCAGGAATCAAAGCTGAAATTTGAAAAGATTAAGTCGCCATCGATCGAGGGCGGAGATGTGATCGCGGATGGCAAAAGAGTATGGGTTGGGATCAGCAGCAGAACGACTGAAGAAGCAGTAGATGAATTGCGAAGCAAACTGCCGGGCCATGATATTATTTCTGTCCCATTTGACTCCCAGTACCTTCACCTGGATTGTCTATTCAATATCATTTCACCGGAGGAAGCTTTAATCTACAGACCGGCTTTTTCAGAGGAAATGATCGAAAAGTTTGAAGCGCACTATGAACTGATTGATGTGACAGATGAAGAACAGTTCACGATGGGACCAAATGTACTTGCGATTGGACAGGATAAGATCATCAGCCTGCCGGTGAATCAGGATATCAATAAGAAGCTGAGAAGAGCCGGATATGATGTCATTGAATGCGATATTTCAGAGATCATCAAATCAGGCGGTTCCTTCAGATGCTGTACACTGCCAGTGAATCGCAGTTAAAAAAACCGGATCGCCTTTTTGGGGCGATCCGGTTTTTTCAGTCTTTATCTTTATCTTTATCATCTTTTTTACGGTCTACTGTACCTTGTTCGAACATGTCCTGCATTTTTTCTTCTGCATCGTTCTTATTATTTTGTTCTTTCTTATTATCTTTATCAGCCATATCAATCATCTCCTTAGATGTGTCTATTATGTATTGTTCCCGACTGACAATGAATTAATCATTAAAGGAATTCATTATCTAACATTTAATGTCTATGTAATATTCAGTACTCAGCCCCAGGGAGCCACAAACGTTCGTCCGAGGAAACCAGGGGCGTTTTTATAAAATTATAATAAAGTACTATGATAAAATAACTGAAATTTCTGTCATTAATTGATTTACCTATTGAAAACGTATACAATACACCCATATTTAAGTTAAAACAAAGGGGATGTCAGTATGCATGTGCCATTAATTTTAACGGATTTTCTCGATAGGGCTGTCACACTTTATGGTGATAAAACAGCAGTCATTGATGGGGACCGGGAGCTGACGTATCAGGAAGTTGAAAAAAGAGTCAATCGTCTGTCCCGTGGCCTGAGGGATTCGAACATTAAAAAGGGTGATAAAGTAGCCTATTTAACGCCAAATTCGCTTGAAATGTATGAAGGATTCTATGGAATCTATCAGACAGGTGCAGTGATGACATCACTGAATACCCGCCTGAGACCGGACGATTATCTGTTTATCCTGAATCATAGTGAAAGTCAGGTGCTTTTTGTAGACGCAGAATTATATCCGCTCGTTGAACCTGTCAGAGATAAGCTTGAGACTGTTCATACAGTGATCATTCAGGGAGGTCAGGCAAAAGAATGCATAGACTATGAAGACTGGCTGATGACATTTTCAGATGAACTCTTCGACCGTGAGCCGCTTGAAGAAAATGATATTGCCTCACTTTTATACACAAGCGGTACAACCGGAGATCCAAAAGGCGTGCTGCTGTCACACAGGTCCAACTATCTTCATGCACTCGCCACGATGCATCATTTACGGGTGAGTGACCGGGATACTCTGCTTCACGTCCTGCCTATGTTTCATGTGAACGGGTGGGGATCCCCTTTTTACTACACAGCGAACGGGGCAACCCAGGTCATGCAGCGTAAAGTGGATCCGAAGCAGATGCTTGAACGGATTGAAAAATACCAGATTACGATCATGCATATGGCACCAACTGTACTGAACATGGTCCTGCAGGAAGCGCAGCACACAAAATCAGTATTTGACCATCCACTCAGAATTGTTGTGGCCGGATCGGCACCACCGCCTGCATTTATCAGAAAAGTAGAGGAAGAGCTGGGATGGGAGTTCATTCATGTCTATGGCATGACAGAAATCTCACCGCTCGTCACAACTTCCCAACCACGCGAAAATACTCCGGTAGAAGATGAGGGTGCGTTTGCAAGACTGAAGGCTAAAACAGGATATGAGCTGATCGGTACGAAGGTACGCGTCTTTGATGAAAGTGGTGAAGAAGTGCCGCACGATGGAAAAACGATTGGTGAAATTGCCGTGCGGTCTAACAATGTGATGGAAGGCTACTATAAAAATCCTGAAGCAACTTCCGCAACTATTCGTGATGGATGGCTCTATACAGGGGATATGGCAGTCATTGACGAGCAGGGTTATATGGAGATCGTCGACCGCAAAAAAGATGTCATTATCAGCGGCGGTGAAAATATTTCTTCTATAGAAGTGGAAGCTGCACTGTATGATCATCCTGATATCATGGAAGCCGCGGTCATTGCAGTTCCTCACGAGAAATGGGGAGAAGTACCTCATGCGGTTATTGTGAAGCGGGCAGATGCGGATCTGACAGAGGAAGATATCGTTGCTTTTGCAAGTGAAAAACTTGCACGATTCAAAATTCCAAAAAGCTTCAGTTTTGCAGACGAACTGCCGAAGACGGCATCAGGGAAGATTCAGAAGGTTGTCTTGAGGAAGGAATTCTGGAAGGGTAATGAAGGGAAGATGATTAACTAGATTGGAGAACAGTTGGAGTCCGGGTTTCGGCAGTATTTTGCGTGTGTGATTTGATTGGAGCGATTGGTGAATTCGGGTCACTACGGATTTTCACTTACGCCGCTACGATTGTGCGAGGGTTTATTCTCTCATCAATGAAGATAATACTATTAGCAATCTGGTTAATTCTATCACCTTTTTAATTATTCTATCGCAAGGGGACATGAGCAACATAATTAAATCACCTATCGTAATGATTCTATCACCTTTTCATTTATTCACTCACCTTTATCATTATTCAGCTGGAATCCGAAACTGACTCATGTTCAGCCCCGGGCGCTGGCTCCCAAACTACCGTCAATACAGGACAAACCCGCTGAGCTATTGCCACAGCGGGTTTTCTTTATATCAGCTCCAGCAGGCAGGTCCTCGAGTCATAAGCCGACTTGAGAAAATGGGGAAGGTCACCCATTTCTCTCAAGGCGTCTTATGCTTGTCGGACCTAAACGCCTGCTTCCGCTTTTCTATTGATCCAGCTCCAGGCGCTAGCCCCTCGGGTCATAAGCTACGAATCGGCAAACGGGAAAAGGCACCCGTTTTCCGCTCCGCATCTTATGCCTGTCGGAGCTGACCGAGCGCCTTCCGCTTTTCTATGCTTCCTGTGCCTGAATCTGCAGGTTGATTTTAATATCTTCGCCTACAAGTACGCCGCCTGTTTCAAGTGTCTGGTTCCATGTCAGGCCGTAGTTTTTACGGTTGATTTTGCCGTCTGCTGTAAAGCCGACTTTCTGGTTGCCCCATGGATCCTGGCCTGAACCTTCGTATTCCACTTTAAAAGTTTCCTGACGTGTAACATCCTTGATTGTTACGTCACCAGTCATTTCATACTCATCTTCACCAGTTTTCTTGATATCAGTAGAGCGGAATGTGATTTCCGGATACTTCTCAACTTCAAAGAAGTCGGCTGAACGTAAGTGGTTGTCGCGGTCCTGGCTGCGCGTGTCAATGCTGTCTACTTTGATTGAGAAGCTGATGTCTGCACCAGTCAGGTCCTGTGGATCCGCTGCTACATCTGCATTAAATTCATGGAATGAACCTTTTACTTTTGAAATCATCATATGCTTCACCGAAAAATCCACGCTTGAGTGTGCTGTGTCTACTGCCCATTTTTTTGCTGTACTGTTTGTCATAATAAATTTCCTCCTATTAGAGTTACTTTTTGTAACTCGGTTGTTATTTGTAATTATAATATCTCGAATTCGAGATAAAGTCAACAATAAAAATAAAAATCTTTTCTGCATTTTTTGCAACTGAAACAAATTTAAGTTATTCCTCCACAGGTGAAACAATGATGGGACCCAATTCGTCTGTATTTCGACAAGGAACTTTAACAAAATGTCTCATTTAGAGTGAAATTAGGGAAAAAAGGGTAGTACAATAGATAAGGAAAGGGGAATGCATCGATGACATCTAATGAGTCTGATAAAAAAACATCGTCCAAATCTCCTTCTAAAGATTTCAGTGATCCAAAAAAACGAATCATGACACCACTCAGATTTCTGACCATCATGATCGTTATTAGCGTATTATCTCTGGGAACAGTGTATGGATATGAATCCTGGACGAATCAAAAAGTAATAGAGTGGAAATCTGCAGGTGAAAATGCAGCTTTTTATAAAAACTGGAACGAAGCTGAACAACGTCTTGCGAGAGCAGCCAATGCCCGTCCTGAATACGATTCTTTGCGTGAAAGTTTAAGGGCAGTCAGACAGGCTGAAGGTTTTCAAAATGAACTATCGAGACTTGAAGAAAAGCTTAAAGATGGAGAATATACAAACATTCAGGAAAAAATAGAAGAATTAACAGTAAAAATGAAAGAAGCACAGAATGAATTGTTGTTTGCTGAAAAACAGCGGATGATTGATATAAAAGAAAAGGCATTACTGCTTTCGATTAGAAATGATTTGAATGAAGAATTATCAATTCAGTCGCTTGCAGGTAAATTGCTTGAAGTATCAGAGATTGACGAGGAAGGTGCCTCTGAACTTGAAAAGCAGATTACAGACCGGATTGCAGGGATGTCGATTAAACGTGCTGCCGGTGAGCTTGAGTTATACCATTTTTCTGAGGCCCTTAATCTGATTGAAATTGGTCTTGGGTATGCACCTGGTAATGAACAGCTGCAAACTTTCGAAGAAGAGATCAAAGCTCAGAGAAATGCTTATCAGGAAGAAGAATATTCACGTCTTGCAGAAGCCATGAAAGAAGCGGAGAGACAGGATCGTTTTAACAGAACGGAAGCTGTTTCGGTTGAAGACTGGGAAGTAACAGCTGAAGAGGATATCATCAAGCTGACTGGAGAAGTTAAAAATAATGGCTCACGCCCGATCAGTTGGATTGAGATATCCTGGGGTGTCTTTGATGAGAACGGTGAGATGATCGCTGACAGTCTGACAGTGGCAGATCCTGAATATCTGCTTCCTGATGGGACAGGTACATTCAAGGATGAAATTGTGATGAGTCGTCCCTTTGAAAGGGTTGAAGTTGAATCGATAACCTGGTATTTGGAATAGAGGTGAAGTATGAATAAAAAATGGGCGGCAGTTCTTGTGCTGTCAGGATTAATAGTAGGCCTGACAATATGGGGTGGAGTCGCAATTAAACAATATATGGCTGATGCTTTACCAAAAGAACCGTCATACCTCATTAGCAGTGAAGTGAATGAACAGGAGCAGAACTTTCTTGATGAGCTGTCTATGACCAGGGAAGAGGCACTGTTTGAAGCTCAGCAGAAAGTCATTCAGATTGAAACACCAATCGGCTCGATCGGGTCAGGTTTTATTTATAATACTGAAGGTGCAATTGTGACAAATGCCCATGTCGTAGCTAACGCATCAGAAGTAACGGTGATTACAGCAGACTCGGCACGTTACACCGGTTATGTCACAGGAATCAGTACGGAAATGGATGTGGCAGTGGTTCAGGTGGACGAACTTACCGGACGTGAGCCTATGGAGCTTGAACTTGAGAAGGAAGCCCAGCTGCTTGATCAGGTGCTGGCCCTTGGCAGTCCGCTTGGATTTCAGAACACTGTTACTACAGGTGTCATTGATGGTATTGACCGGTCATTTGCCATTGAGCCGTTCAAATATGAAAATATTGATCAATTTACGGCAGCCATCTCTCCCGGAAATAGTGGGGGGCCGCTGCTGAATGCAGATTCGATGAAGGTAATCGGCATTAATTCCGCTGAAGAACCGGATCAGAATCTTGGATACAGTATCCCGATTGCAGATGTTACAGGAATGATTGATGAATGGATTAACGCGCCGATGGAAGAACTGCCTGCTTTTGAACAATATGCAGATCAGACGGCGGATGCAGTTGCTCCGACAGTTGAAGAACAGGCGTTGTATATTGCCCAGTATTATCTTTCCAGTATCGAATTCGGGGATTACGTGACAGCATACTCACTATTAAGTGTTTCTATGCAGGAAGAATATACATTTACAGAAT
Organism: Jeotgalibacillus terrae; assembly: GCF_016908195.1. GTDB lineage: Bacteria > Bacillota > Bacilli > Bacillales > Jeotgalibacillaceae > Jeotgalibacillus > Jeotgalibacillus terrae. Next base: position 95,913 of record NZ_JAFBDK010000009.1, on the reverse strand, counting down.
TCAAAAATGAATTTCAAAACCTGCTGTCCATTTCGCTCAAATCATCAGATTCATTCGTGGTATCTGATGAAGTAGAGGTTCGGGCATCAGTCGAAAAAGAAGAACTCGTTAACAACCAGCCCGAGTCAAACCTATTTAACTACCGCTTCCTGATCACGCAGGAAAACGGACAATTTAAAATTAAGAAACTGGAGTACTCAGAAGATCAATCATAAAATGATTGTCTTTTGAGTGTGCATCCTGTTAACTAACTGTTTCCTCAAGAAAAAAATTAAGGTGAACGGAGCAGAAGATGGTGACTCCAGCAGGCTCAAGCACACGCCCTGCGGAAAGCACCGCCTGCAGCGAAGTGAGCCGGTTCCACAAGCAAAGGCTGAGACAATTTGTCCCAGCCTTTTTCCTATTTCATCATCCATTTATCTGCCCAGCTCTGAATTCCATCTAAAATGGGGGTCAGTGACTCACCCATATCAGAGAGTCTATATTCAATCCGTACAGGCGTCTCCGGAAAGACTTCCCGGATCACAAGTCCGTGTTCCTCAAGTTCCTTCAGTCGTTCAGTCAGAATTTTATTACTGATCTGAGGGATCGGCTCTGCAATTTCTGAAAAGCGCTTTGGACCATCTGCCAACACACGAATGATCACGCCATTCCAGCGTTTGCCCAGGATTTGAAAGGCCTGTTCGAACTTCGGACACAGTGACATCGCAGCCATATTGCTCCCTCCTTTACATACATTGGTTCATCTATTATACAGCAGGAGGGGCATGTGGTCACTTGTCAGCGTTTAAGCTTTCATAAATCTTCACGTGTGCATAGGCAGCTTGAAGAATAGGTGTCTCGATTCTTTCTGCCTGTCCTTTTTCAAGCAGCCATCCCTGCAGGTGTTCAGTTTCAGTATGCATGCCTTTTTCCATATCACGCAGCATAGATGATTTCATCGCTTCATTCATTTCTTCCATTCTTAACATTTGAGCTTCAGGCAGGTTATCTGCAATAGGCGCCTGGATGGCTTTCATCACAGATGATATTTCCTGCAGCAGACGTTCTAATGTTTGACGTGCAGCCGGAATTTGTACAGCCGGTCCAACAGGAGATCTCATTAACGTTGTTATGCCGGACATTGCTGTAATAAATGAATATTTATGCCACATATCCTGCATAATATTTTCGCTCAGCCTGAAGCCTGCATTTGCCCCTTCAAAAGCCTTTTCCAGTGCTGTTATTCTCTCAGTTTTCCGTCCGTCCCTTTCCCCGTATACAAGGTCATGCACCGGACTGGACTGAACGATGTGGCCTTCTTCGTCAAGCGTTGTCTCAATAAAACAAAGTCCGCCGATTACCCGGTCCCCGAATGCATCCACCAGCGGGTCAAGGTGTGCAATTCCGTTCAGCAGCGGCAGAATCAGAGTTGATTCATTTACGAAAGGCTTGATATCTTTGACGACCTGATCAAGATGATAAGCCTTGGTCGTAATGAAGATGACATCATAAGTCTGACCATGATCATCTTTTGTGATCAATTGTGGTTTTCCTGTGAAATCCCCATGGTGACTCTTGATAACGAGTCCGGTTTTCTGAAGCTGTTCTTTGCGGTTCTCTCTGACAAGAAAGGTAACCTTCTGTCCTTTTTCCATTAAACGTCCACCAAAGTAGCCGCCGATTCCCCCAGCGCCTGCAATTAAAATATTCACATTAAAAGCCTCCTTATGATTATCTATTCATTATCATACGACATTTTTGAACAGGTTACGAAAAGAGTACTCAAACTATACTGAATATTGTAAAAAATTTCTTTTCATTTAGTAATATTATCACTATAATGATGTTGTCAGTTTATATACGACCGGGGGGTCAATAGAGCGAAGGGGATAGGGAAAATATGAAAACAGAGAAAAAGCTTTCAGGCCTACTAAGCCGTATTTTTTTGATTTCGGCAGCGTTAATGTTGGTAAATATGGTCGCGCAGGTAGCTATGTATGGGGTGCCGGAATTTACATTGATGAATGTGCTGTATAATACGCAATTTTTACTGCTGGTTTTTCCAGCGCTTTATTTTAAGTTCTCAAAACAGGCAGTATATTTTAAAGAACTGTCTGTGTTATCTACTTTACTTCTTGCATTTATATTTTACTCGAACGCCTGGGTGAACGTACCGTACTTCTGGTTCGTGCCGCTGGGGATTGCAGCGGTATATGCCGATGCTAAACTGATGAAGCGATCACTGATTGCGACAGCATTTCTTCTTGGTGCAGCGCAGTTTGTACATCTTTATTTTGCAGAGCCGATGGTAGTGGAAACCTCTCTTGAATATTCGATTCTCACAGGTGCTTATCATATCGTTCAATATGTGCCGATTGCAGTGGTCCTGTTATACGCGGTTAAAAGAGCGAGTCAGAAGAATCATGAAAGCATGGAATTACAAACAAAGCTGAAACAGATGCTGACGAACGTTGAAACAACAGCAGGCCGCCTTGAAAACATGGTGGAAGAACTGACCGGACAGCTGGCAGATTCATCCGGCTCTGTTTCTGCAGTCAGCAGACAGCTCGAGAAGATGGAACAGTCATCCGCACATTACAGGCAATCTTCAGCAGCAGCTGAGGACAATGTTTCAGGGATTGTTTCGAGCGTGTCAGATGTTTCAAGAAGGTCTGAAGAGATGAATATACTGACAGACAAAGTGATTTTGTCAGCAAAAGAAAACAAAGAAAATCTGAAGGGTACAATCGAACAGATGGAGGAAGTGCAGCAGCAGTCCGGTCATTCATCTGAAACTGTCCAGGTGCTCGATGAGAAGACACAGGAAATTGACGCTGCACTGAATCAGATCGCAGGTATTGCTGAACAGACTAACCTGCTTGCGCTCAATGCTTCTATAGAAGCAGCACGTGCAGGTGAACACGGGAAAGGCTTTGCGATTGTAGCTGAGGAAGTCAGGAAGCTGGCTGAACAGTCATCAGCGGTGTCAGTTAATATCAGAGCAGTCGTTGCAGAAATTTCTGCTGCAAAAGAACAGGTAGCCGGTTCACTTGGGGAAACAAGAAATAAGATTAATCACAGTATGAACTCCATCCACCAGACTTCAGATGCATTTGAAGAATTAATCAGCAAACAGGAAGAATTAAAATCACAATTCAGCCTGATCTTTGATGCTTCAAGACTTTCAGCGGAAAGTGGAGCGTCTGTCCAGCAGTCGATGCAGACGATGCAGGAGCACGCGTCTGATAATGACCAGGGAATTGAAGAGATTGTTCACACCGTACATGAACTTGAAACCGCATTTGATGAAATCGCCCGTTTTGCGTATGCTGTAAAAGAACAGGCAGCACACCTGACGGGAGATCTGAAAAAAACATCATGAAACCTTTTGGGTATGCTATACGTCTATTAGCAGCAGAGGAAAATGCTGCCTAACTGAAAACCAAAGGAGAATGCAAATGATGAAACGTATAATCACAGCTCTTTTAACAATGGCTTTAATCATTCCGGCATTTCAAACAGCGAGTGCTTCCGTTAATCCTACTGATCAGGGAATCGATGAAAGATTCGGTTTGCCGATCCTCGTGCTCGGTGGAAATCTGAATGATGCCCAAAAGCAGGAAGTAAGAGAGATGCTTGGTGCCAGTGACCCTGAAACTGTGGAAGAAGTGATCGTTACAGGAGAGGACCTTGTCCGTTATATTGAAGGAGAAGACAGCAGTGCGAGCATGTATTCTTCAGCAAAAATAACACGTGAAGAATCGGGCCACGGCCTGGTTATTGAAAGAGTGACTCCTGAAAATATCACACAGGTAACCGATACAATGTATGCAAATGCGCTGCTGACAGCAGGAATTGAAAATGCCACTGTAGAAATCGCTTCTCCTTTAAAAGTGAGCGGTCACTCTGCACTGACAGGCATTTATAAAGCCTATGAAGTGAGTGGGGAACAGCTGGATACAGCCCGTCTTGAAGTAGCCAATGACGAATTAAATCTGGCAACAGACCTTGCTGAAGAAGAAGGGATCGATCAGGAAAAAGTGAGTGAATTGCTTGCAGAAATCAAACAGGCAATTGCTGAACAAAACCCTGCAACCCGTGAAGATATCGAACAGATTATTAATGAGCAGCTGTCTAATCTTGAAATTAACTTAAGTGAAGAAGACAGACAGCGTTTAACGGATCTGTTTGATCAAATGCGAAATCTTAACATTAACTTTGATAACGTATCTGAACAATTGAATGATCTATCCACTGCCATACAGGATCGTTTGAGTGATGTAGTTAATGATGAAGGATTCTGGCAGAGTGTCAGAGATTTCTTCCAGGGGCTGATCGATGCGATTTCAAACCTGTTTGGAGGTAGTGAAGAAGAAACAATTAATGAATCATAAAGTATTTTAAAGGATAGTCTCAGCTGAAACCTGAGGCTATCCTTTTTTGTATAGACAGGAAATTAATAAATATTCTACAGGGTAAATAATTATAATGTTATTTAAATAAAATATAAGTCGCAATGTGAAATGTTTCACTCTTGTAAAATTGCAGGAAACAGGTTTAAAAACCTTATCACATCAAGGTTAATGTGAATTCCTATAAAAACAATAGGAATGAAGTTTGTCTAAGGCTGATAATGCAAATTTATTCAATTTGTCAAAAAAGTGACGAATAGCTATTGAAATATTACTGTAACATCGTATAATAAGATTTATCAAAATTCAGAAAACTAAATATATTAGAAAAATAAAAAGAACGTGCAATATTGAGGGGGATCACAATGAAGACACAGGAGAAAGTGCTGGATGTAAAAGGTCTCCGCGTTTCATTCTTTACGGATGAAGGAGAAGTGCCTGCGGTAGATGATATTGATTTTTACGTCCGGGAAGGTGAAGTGCTTGGCATCGTAGGAGAGTCGGGTTGCGGTAAGAGTGTTACTTCACTTTCAGTGATGGGACTTATTCCAAGCCCGCCAGGCAAAATAATTGGCGGAGAAATTAAATTAAACGGCGAAGAACTGACAACAGCTTCTGAAAAGAGAATGAGACAGATTCGCGGTAATGATGTTGCGATGATTTTTCAGGAACCGATGACATCACTGAATCCGCTGTTTACGATCGGTAACCAGCTGATGGATGCCATGCTTATACATAAAATGGGGAACAAAAAACAGGCGAAGCAGCGATCGATTGAAATGTTGAAACTTGTCGGTCTGCCAAGAGCTGAGGAACTAATGAATGACTACCCGCACCAATTATCGGGCGGGATGCGTCAGCGTGTGATGATCGCCATGGCGATGGTCTGTAACCCAAGACTGCTGATTGCAGATGAACCGACCACAGCACTTGATGTAACGATTCAGGCACAGATTCTGAAACTGATGAAAGATCTGAATACGAAAATGAACACAGCCATTATGATGATTACCCATGATTTGGGTGTCGTTGCTGAAACGTGTGAACGCATTGTCGTTATGTACGCAGGGAAGGTCGTGGAAACAGGCCCTGCCGTTGAGATATTTAAAGATCCACAGCATCCGTATACGAGAGGGCTGATTCAGTCAGTTCCTGATATGCGTTATAAAAAGCAGCGCCTGTATTCAATTCCGGGTAATGTACCAAAACCCGGATCTATTAAACAGGGATGCCGTTTTGCAGACCGCTGTGAATTTGCTTTTGACCGCTGCAGACAGGAAGATCCTCCTTTATACCAGACAGCGGAGGGACATTCGACAAGATGTTTCCTATTTGACGAAAAGGAGGAAACTGCACATGACAACAGAAACACTGTTAAAAGTTGAAAACCTGAAAAAACATTTCCCGATCCGCGGCGGCATACTCGGTAAAGAAGTAGGATCCGTAAAAGCAGTCGAAGGTGTTTCCTTTGAAGTGAAAAAAGGTGAAACGCTTGGGATTGTAGGGGAGTCGGGGTGCGGAAAATCAACGACCGGACGAATGCTGCTGAGACTGATCGAACCGACGGAAGGTAAAGTGTACTTTGAAGGTCAGGATGTGACAAAACTCAGCACAGGGGATATGAGAAAGCTGAGAAGGGACATGCAGATGGTCTTTCAGGATCCATTTGCTTCTTTAAACCCGCGTCATACAGTAGAAAAAATTCTTGAAGAGCCGATGAAGGTCCATGGAATCGGCACATCGAAAGAACGTAAACAAAAAGTACGCGAGCTTTTGGAAATTGTGGGACTGAGCAGTTATCATGCAAAACGTTACCCGCACCAGTTCAGTGGCGGTCAGCGTCAGAGAATCGGGATTGCGCGCGCACTGATGACGCAGCCAAAATTAATTATCGCAGATGAGCCGGTTTCAGCGCTCGATGTATCCATCCAGTCTCAGGTGCTGAACCTGATGCAGGATCTCCAAAAGGAATTTCAGCTTACGTATATCGTGATCGCACATGATCTCGGTGTCGTTCGCCATATAAGTGACCGTGTAGGGGTGATGTATCTTGGCCGGATGGCTGAGCTGACAGACAGTGAAAAACTGTATGACAAGCCGCTTCATCCATATACACAGGCACTATTATCAGCGGTTCCAATTCCGGATCCACTGTATGAAAAAGATGCAGTCGTACTCGAAGGCGATATTCCGAGTCCGTCGAACCCGCCATCAGGGTGCGCATTCCACACCAGATGTCCGTTTAAAATGGATGTCTGCTCACAAAAAGTTCCTGAACTGAGGGAACATGAACCCGGACACTACGTTGCCTGCCATTTATATACAGAAGAAGGCAGTGCAGCGGGTCAAAATAAACAACCACTTGAGGAGGGAAAGTATGAATAAGAAAGCTTGGTTATTGTTTTTTGTTTTATTACTTACAGTATCAACAGCTCTGTTTGGCTGCTCGAGCGATGACAGCTCATCGGATGACGGCGGTTCTACAGGCAATGACGGCGGCGGTGACGCAGCTGAAGAAACAGATGGGGAAACTCAGGACACACTGGTATTTGGACGCGGGGGCGACTCAGTTGCGCTTGATCCGATTACTGTAACAGATGGGGAATCATTCAAAGTAACAAAGAATATCTTCGAAACACTAGTTGAATTTGGAGAGCAGGATACTGATATTAACCCTGGTCTTGCAGAAGAATGGGAAGTTTCAGAAGATGGTCTGACTTACACATTTATGCTGCGTGATGGCGTTACTTTCCATGACGGAGAAGCTTTCAATGCTGATGCGGTTGTTGCAAACTTTGACCGCTGGGCTAATGGTACAGAAGACAAGTTCTACTACTATAAGTCAATGTTTGGCGGATTTGGTGATGAAGAAGGACATGTAATCGAGTCAGTTACAGCAGTTGACGAGTCAACAGTTGAAATCAAACTGAAGCGCCCGCAGGCACCATTCCTAAAGAATATTGCAATGAGTCCATTCGCAATCGTTTCACCTAAAGCACTTTCTGAAATGAGTGAAGATGAGCTTGCTGAAAACCCGGTAGGTACTGGACCATTCAAGTTTGTTGAGTGGAGAAGAAACGAGCGTATCGTACTTGAAAAGAACGAAGACTACTGGAATTCTGAATATCCAAAAGTAAATCAGGTTATTTTCCGTTCAATTCCTGAAAACTCAGCACGTCTGAATGCACTGATGAGCGGTGAGATTGACCTTGCAGACGGTATTAACCCAAGTGATGCTCCACAAATCGAAGGAGATGACAGCCTTCAGCTGTTCGAACGTCCTTCAATGAACGTTGGATACCTGGGTCTTACAGTAACACGTGAACCATTTAATGATCCTAAAGTACGTCAGGCGATGAATCATGCAATTGACCGTCAGGCAATTGTTGATGCATTCTTCGAAGGACGCGCTGAAGTAGCGAAAAACCCAATGCCTCCAGTTATTGCTGGATATAATGATGACATTGAAGGCTATGAGTATGACCCTGAGAAAGCAAAAGCACTTCTTGAAGAAGCAGGTCTTGGTGATGGATTTGATATGGAACTTTGGGCAATGCCAGTTCCACGTCCATATATGCCGGATGGCCAGAAGGTAGCTGAAGCTATTCAGAGTAACCTTGCTGATGTAGGTATCAATGCTGAGATCGTTACTTACGAGTGGGCAACTTATCTTGAAAAAGCACGTATGGGAGAAGCAGATGCATTCCTTCTTGGATGGACTGGAGATAACGGAGATGCTGACAACTTCCTTTATGTACTGCTTGATCAGGATAACATTGGAAGTAACAACTATACGTACTATGAAAATCAGGAAGTACATGATCTGTTAATTCAGGCACAGTCTGAAACAGATGAAGATACACGTAATCAGCTTTATATGGAAGCACAAGAACTGATTCATCAGGATGCACCATGGGTACCACTTGCACACTCCACGCCTCTATTAGCAGGAAGTGCAAACCTTCAAGGCTTTATGCCTCACCCGACTGGTTCTGACTGGTTACACACAGTTTATTTCGAATAATTCAGTAAGACCTTTTTTCGGGGGAAGGTGAACATTCGCCTTTCCCTTTCTTTATGTCTATGTACTACATATTAAATAGTTTTGGTAAAGTCTGTTGTTGTTTGTATCCAGCTGGTGATTGTAGCGGAAGGGGACGACTCCAGCAGGAGAAATCGGACAGGTGAGACCCCGCAGCGCGAAGCGCGAGGAGGCTCAACGCCGATCCTGTGGAAAGCGTTCCCCTGAAGCGGAAATCACCAGCCAACTTCAACAGAACCTATTAAATACATCATGTTGAACTTTGAGGGGTGAATGAACATGCTCCAGTATATTATCAGACGATTACTGCAGCTGATTCCTGTATTGCTGGGAATGACTTTTATCGTATTCCTGATTATCCGTGCAATTCCCGGGGACCCTGCACTTGTGATTCTAGGGCAGCAGGCAACTGAAGATGCAGTCGCAGCGCTCAGAGAATCGCTTGGCCTGGATGAACCGTGGTATGTACAGTATTTTCAGTATCTGGGGAACCTGCTGACTGGGGACCTGGGTGAATCAATCCGGACAAGAACACCGGTTAATGAAGAAATCTGGCCTTATCTGGCTACTACGTTTGAACTCTCTATTTTTGCGATTGTGATCGCAGTCATTGTGGGTGTAAATGCAGGTATTATCTCTGCCTGGTTCCAGAACTCATGGTTCGATTACACAGCAATGGTCCTTGCACTTGTCGGTGTATCTATGCCAATCTTCTGGCTTGGACTGATGATGCAGTATCAATTTTCACTTCAGTGGGACTGGTTCCCGACAACCGGACGTGAAAATGTACGTGATCCTGTTAATGCCATTACAAATCTGTATTTAATCGATACATTGATTCAGGGACGCTTCGATCAGTTTGTCGTTGTGCTGAAACATCTCGTTATGCCGGGTATTGCACTTGCAACGATCCCGATGGCAATTATTGCACGTATGACACGATCAAGCATGCTTGAAGTCATGAAGTCTGATTACATTCGTACAGCACGTGCCAAGGGTGAAAAAATGTTTTGGGTTGTCTATAAGCACTCTTTAAAAAATGCAATTATTCCTGTACTTACAGTCATTGGTCTGCAGACGGGTCTATTACTTGGAGGGGCAATTCTGACTGAGACAATCTTCGGTCTTCCGGGGGTTGGGCGTTACATCTATGAAGGAATTTCATCACGTGATTATCCTGTTATTCAGTCAGGGATTTTAATCGTAGCCTTTATCTTCGTTATGATCAATCTGATTGTTGATATTCTGTATTCAGTCATTGATCCGCGGATCCGTTATAACTAAAGACATGAAAGTAAGAGAGGAGTGACTTGCAATGGGTGAGCCAGCTCAAAGACTGGAACCGGCTAATAAGCCGCCTCAGGAAGAAACGATTTCCCCATGGAAAGAGGCATGGAGGAAATTCAGAAAGAACAAAATTGCACTCGTTGGAACAAGTATTGTTTTCTTCTTTATTTTAGTGGCAATATTTGCACCTCTGATTGCACCGCAGGGTATAAATGAACAGGATCTGCCAAACAGACTCCAGCCGCCATCTGCGGATTTCTGGTTTGGCACAGATGACTTTGGACGGGATATCTTCTCCCGTGTGGTTTTTGGGGCAAGACTATCGTTAACGGTAGGATTTCTTGCAGTAGTCGGCTCTGCCATTGTCGGCAGTATGCTCGGGATTATTGCAGGATACTATGGAAAATGGGTGGATACAATTATCTCCCGTATTTTCGATATCATGCTTGCTTTTCCAAGTATCCTTCTGGCGATTGCTGTCGTCTCGATTCTTGGACCATCACTTCGTAATGCACTGATTGCGATTGCCATTATTAATATTCCGAACTTTGGACGTTTGATCAGATCCCGGGTATTGAGTGTAAAGGAAGAGGAATATATTATGGCTGCAAAAGCGATAGGTATGAGCGACAGCAGAATTCTGTTTTCGCATGTGCTGCCGAACTCAATGACGCCGATCATTGTACAGGGCTCACTTGCGATTGCAACAGCTATTCTAGAAGCCGCAGCGCTTGGATTCCTTGGACTTGGCGCGCAGATTCCTGAACCTGAGTGGGGTGCAATGCTTGCTGCCTCGAGAGCACTGCTCGTACAGGCACCATGGACGTTATTCTTCCCTGGACTTGCGATTATGCTCGCTGTACTTGGATTTAACTTAATGGGTGACGGGTTGCGGGATGCACTCGATCCAAAAATGAAAACATAAAAAATCCGCCGGAGACCCCGGCGGATTTTTACATTCAGACTCTTTCTTTTTTTAGTAAATCCCTGATTTCAGTCAGCAGTTCAGTCTGAGGATCAACCACAGGTGCTGCTGCTTCCTCTTTCGCTTCTTCTTTGCGCTTAAAGCGATTAATCAGTTTGACGAAAAGAAAGATGGCAAACGCCACAATAATAAAGTCAATAATGGCCTGAATAAAGATTCCATATGTAACCTCGGCATTTCCAACTGTCAGGGCAAGTCCTGAGAAGTTAATTCCTCCAAGAATGATACCAACAAGCGGTGTAATAATATTAGTAACAAGTGCAGTCACAATTTTTCCAAATGCAGCACCAAGTACAACAGCAATTGCAAGCTCAAGTACATTACCACGCATCGCAAACTCCCTGAATTCCTTCAGCATATATTCCCACCATCCTTTTTTGATTATTATATACTAATTGACTAATAGTTTGGCTATGTTAAAGCCCAATATTGTTTTAGCACAGCTGGTGATTGAAGCGGAAGGGGGACGACTCCAGCAGGATAAGCGTGACAGGTGAGACCCCGCAGAAGCTTAGCTTCGAGGAGGCTCACCGCACGCCCTGCGGAAAGCGTTCCCCCTGTAGCGGAAATCAACAGCCACCTTTAACAGAGCTAATAGTTTAATAGACAAAGAAAAAACCGGCTGCAGGTCAGCCGGTTATAGAGAAAATCTCTTCCTGTTGCTTAATATATTCAATCGTGCGGTCATTAAATTCCTGCGGCTGGTCAATATTGCAGACATGACCTGATTTTCGGATAGTGACATAACTTAGAGACGGATCACGCTTTACAAGCTCCTCAACAGGTGCTCTGAAAAGGTAATCCTCCTGTCCCATGACAAAGAATGTCGGAACACCTTTATGATCAAGCTGAAGCTTTGCAAGATAAGGATTAATCATTTTGGTCAGCGAGAACCATTTGATAAATTCTTTCTGGCACATTTTCTTCGCAGAATTCACAAAGGCAAGTCTCGATTCCTCGTGACGTCTGTTTGGCATAATGATCCATGCAAACAGTTTATATAACAGCATATAAGGGATAAAGCGCTTTGTTGTACGTCCGACCCATAATAAAAACTTTGTGCGGATATCAAGCTGAATGATTGCGCCACACAATGTCTGCGAGCGGACATATCGCGTATACTCACTTGTTATCGTCTGAACGACAATTGTCCCGAGTGAAATCCCGATAAAATGTGAATGGGTTATTTTTTCAGCATCAAGTACGTCGATGACTTCTTTTGCAATTTCTCTGAACGTGTCACCTTTTCTCCAGCGGCCGCGCTCGGATTGACCGTGTCCTCGGAGATCGATCACAAGTACATTAAAATGTTTTCTATATTCTTTAATCTGTTTGAACCATATGCTCGAACTGCCTCCCGCTCCGTGAATGAATGTCACCCAGGGGAGGGACTGCTGTCTGAAATACGTACGATAATGAAGCAAAGGGGCAACTCCTTTACAAACTTTTTCTTCTACTATCTAAACACACTATGAAGCTCTTAATCAACTGTTAGTGGGTTTCGAAGTAAAGGTGTTTATGCAGACTGCAGCCGGGATTAAAGGCTGCTTTGCATGATGGGCAAGTTGAATTTGACTGCAAATATTCGTCAATCGTCAACTCGGTTCCACATTTTCCGCAGAGAATTGCTTTTTCGCTAAAATGTTCAGCAGGCCACACCTGTCTGTTGCCGCAGCCGCTTTCCTCGTGACAGCTGACACAGGGAAAGTATTGTCTGCAGCAATAAAATTTGATTGCAATAATATCCTTTTCACTGTGATAGTGACCACATCTTGTTTCAGAATCGGTAACAGCACCGTACACATAATGCCCGTGAATAATTTGTGTCGATTTCATTTTTTCACCTCTTATATACAAGATTACCACAATGAAAATCCGGCTTCTCCATTTTACATAAAAGGTGTATGATAGCGTTAACAAAAAATCAGAAGGTGATCATATGCTTATACTTGCCATGATTGAACGTCTCGGCATTATCGTCACAGTTGCCTTTCTGTTAACGAGATTACCGTTTTTCAGAAGACTGTTCGATTCACAATCTAAAATTGATAATAAACAGCGGATTCTGCTGGTGATTGTCTTTGGCTGCTTTGGCATTATCGGCACGTATACCGGTATTATTGTCAATCCGATTGAAGATTCAATGGACCGGTGGACAAGAGTGCTGAATGATGATGAAGCAATTGCGAACTCAAGAGTGCTTGGCGTCGTTGTAGCAGGGCTGCTCGGCGGCTGGCGCATTGGTGTTGGTGCAGGCCTGATTGCCGGGGTCCACCGGATGACACTTGGCGGCTTTACCGGCATTGCATGCGGAATTGCCACGATTATTGCCGGGATCCTTGCAGGCGTGATTTCAAAAAAGCAGAAGAAGAACAGAATTATTTCAACACAGGCTGCTTTTGTTGTAGGTGCTTCTGCTGAAGCGGTACAAATGTTGATCATTCTGGGAGTGGCACGGCCTTTTGAAAGGTCTGTTGCACTCGTAGAGGAGATTGGCCTTCCGATGATCCTTGCAAATGGAATCGGTACAGCCCTATTCGTATTGATTATCAAAAGCGTTATTCAGGAAGAGGAGCGTATGGGGGCTGTTCAATCCCAGAAAGCGCTGCGGATCGCCAACCTGACACTTACGCATATGAGAAAAGGTTTAACACCTGTATCTGCAGCAGAAGTATGCGCGATACTATATAAAGAAATTCCATCTTTAGCGGTCGCGATTACAGACCGTAAAAAGATTCTGTCTCATATCGGCAGCGGTCTTGATCACCACGGGGCAGGAGAAGAAATACGGACTGAAGCCACAAGGTACGTGATTGAATCCGGACAGGGCGTGACAGTAGGTAAAGACTCTATTCAGTGTATGGACCCTGACTGCATGCTTCAGGCGGCAGTTATTGCGCCTCTTAAAAGAAAAGACCAGACAATCGGCACGTTAAAAGTATATTTTTCATCAGAACGTTCCATCTCGCCTATCATGCTTGAATTGATCACCGGGCTGACAACATTATTAAGTCATCAGCTTGAAATTGCAGATGGAGAAAAACACCGTGAGCTTGCCAGAGAATCTGAGATTAAAATGCTTCAGGCGCAGGTAAGTCCTCACTTTCTATTTAACGCGCTGAACACAATTGTATCGCTGATCAGAACGAATCCTGATCATGCGAGGAAATTGCTGATTTCTTTGTCAGCGTTCTTCAGGCAGAATCTGGCCGGTACCACAAGAAAAGTCTCTACACTGAGCGAAGAGATTGAACATGTGAAATCATACTTATCAATCGAAGAAGCCAGGTTTTTTGACCGGCTGGATGTATTTTATGAAATTGAGGATACGGCGCTCTCAGCATCTGTTCCGCCGCTCACCCTGCAACCACTCGTTGAAAACGCAGTAAAGCACGGACTGAAAGGGAAAAGTGAAGAAGGCAGATTAATTGTAAGAGCCTTTAAAGATGGGGACAGAATCAGAATCGAAGTTGAAGACAATGGAGAAGGAATTGAAAAAACCCGGATCGAATCACTCCTTGAAACTACAGTCACATCTGAAAAAGGAACCGGGATTGGTCTCTACAACCTGAATGAACGCCTGATCAAAATCATCGGCGAGCAGTCAAAGCTGTCTATTCAATCAGCAGAAATGAAGGGAACGATCGTCAGCTTCTCTGTTCCCTGTCCAAATGAAGAATTTGCTAAAGGAGTTATGTAGCCATGGAAATACGGGCAGTGATCATTGATGACGAACCGCTCAGCAGGCAGGAACTGCTTCACCTTTTGAAAGTCCATTCAGATATATTGGTGATCGGTGAAGCGCCGTCTGCAGAAAAAGGAATGGAAATGGTGCTTACCGAAGAACCGGATGTACTGTTTCTCGATATAGAAATGACCGGTATGAATGGAGTGGAGCTGGCTGAAGCACTCCAGAAAATGAAAAAACCGCCGGCCATTATTTTTGCAACGGCTTATCCAGACTATGCTGTAAAAGCCTTCAGGGTGGAGGCAGTTGACTATCTACTGAAACCTTTCGATGAAAATCAGCTCGATCAGGCCATCAGCCGGTTGAAATTAAGAATACAGCCCAAGGAAGTAAAGCTGCCTTCAGCCGGAAGACTGGCAGTGCAGAGTGAAGACAGAATCATTTATCTTGAGCCGGGTGAATTACTATATGTATACAGAGAAGGGCGCGATACGTTTCTTGTCAGTGAAAAAGGAACGTATCCGACTAAATCCTCTTTAAAGGATCTTGAAAACAAGCTCAAACCATTTTCATTTTTCCGGGTCCATAAAGGATACCTGGTGAACATTAAAAAAGTGGAAGAACTCGTCTCCTGGAGTACCAATGTATTTGAACTGAAAGTGAGAAATAGTGAGAAGCTGATTCCAGTCAGCAGAAATTATGTAAAAGATTTACGTGAAACGCTTGAACTGTGAAGATTTTCTTCATACAGTTCAGGCGTTTATTTTTACTTTTCAAACCGGATTTGTATCACGTTGTCCGTATTTTGTCCAAAAAATGAACAGAGCAGATAAAATGAAAGCGGATACAAAAATGATGAGGGGGAAAGATAAATGGTTACATTTCTCGTCGCAATTGCTCTATTAATTGTTGGGTATTTTACGTATGGTAAGTTTGTAGAGAAAATATTCGGGGTGAAGGAAGAACGTATGACGCCGGCTTATGCCAATGCTGACGGTGTGGATTACGTGCCGATGGATACAAAAAGAAATTCAATGATTCAACTGCTCAATATCGCAGGGGTCGGTCCGATCTTTGGTCCAATTATGGGGGCACTATACGGGCCGGTTGCATTTTTATGGATCGTATTCGGCTGTATTTTTGCCGGAGCCGTTCATGATTACTTAACAGGCATGATCTCAATCAGAAACAGAGGGGCTCACCTCCCAGAACTTGCAGGAAAGTTCCTTGGAAAAGCCTTCAGACATGTTGTAAATGCATTCTCAATTCTGTTGCTGGTACTTGTAGGAACAGTATTTGTCACTGCACCTGCTGCCCTGATCGCAGATATTTCACCTGCATGGGTAACAATGGGTGCAATCGTTGTAGCAATCTTCCTGTATTACATTGTGGCAACATTACTTCCGGTCGATAAAGTCATTGGCCGTCTATATCCAATCTTCGGTGCACTGCTTGTCATCAGTGCAATTGGAGTTGGCGGTGCGTTGATCGTTCAGGGACATCCGATTCCTGAGATGACATTTGAAAATATGCATCCGGGTGGACTCGCGGTGTTCCCGCTATTGTTCCTGACCATTTCATGTGGTGCACTATCAGGGTTCCATGCAACACAGTCACCGATCATTTCAAGAACGACTCAAAAAGAAAGCCAGGGAAGAAAAATCTTCTACGGCATGATGATCTTAGAGGGAATCATTGCAATGATCTGGGCAGCAGCCGGTATGGCACTGTTCAGTGGTGAGGGTCTGAATGAAGTACTTGCTGCAGGCGGACCGGCAGCAGTTGTAAGAGAAGTGTCGATTACAACACTAGGTGCAATTGGCGGTACACTTGCGATTCTTGGTGTGATCGTTCTGCCGATTACATCAGGGGATACTGCATTCAGAAGTGCGCGTATGATTATTGCTGATTATATTAAAGTGGGTCAAAAGAAAATATCAAACCGTCTCTGGATTGCACTGCCGCTGTTTGTTATCTCAGTCGTGTTGACACAGGTAGACTTTAACCTGCTTTGGAGATACTTCTCCTGGGCGAATCAGTCAACCGCTATGATCGCCTTATGGGTTGGTGCAATGTACCTCGCACTCCAGCGGAAAAACTTCTGGATTGCAGCAGTTCCGGCTGCATTTATTACGATGGCCACATTCACTTATATCCTGAATGCAGAAATCGGCTTCAGACTGCCGATTGAAATTGCATATGCAGGAGCTGCGCTGATCACAGCTGCATCAATTGCTGCATTCTTCTATACTGTCAAAGTGCGTCTTGCCGCAAGCGACTCAGGTCTGCGTCCGATTGTCGTAGATGAAGAACTTGATCGTTCTGCCTGATTTGTAAAATACAAATCCTGGCGGATGTGACCGGTAATTTGGATGATGTGACCCGTAAAACTCAATTAATGACCTATATAATTGCAGGTGTGACCTGTAAAAGCTCTATCGGGAGTATTGTGACCCGTAAAAAGCATATTGTGACCGGTAAATCATCACATGTGACCCGTAATCCGGCTTATATGACCCGAAAGGTTTTACCCGTCCCTACCCATGGACACTGTTCAGAGTCTCCCTGAAGCTCAACTCAGCAGTCAGCTTTAATTGAGCTTTTCATAAATAGATGTAAGAAAACCTTCTTTTCAACATAAGAAGGTTTTTTTACGCTTGAAATAGGAAATAACAGCAGTATACGCGCTTCTTATTCATTGTTTTAAGTCTGAAAATTCTATATATTTAAAGAAAGCGGAAGGAGCAGCCAATGTCTGTAGCTGAATGGATATTTATCGTTGTCAGTATTGCATGGATTGGGGAATTTATATTCTTCCGTAATCGGGGTACCGGTGAGGGAGACCCTTTGGAACAGAAATCATTTTACTATATTCTGATGAGTCTGTTAGCGATGATTCTGCTGTCTCTTGTGCTTCAGGAACTGAGAGGGACTGCAGCAGGTGAAGCGCTGGTATGGATCGGATTACTTCTTTTCGCGCTGGGTGTGTTCTTAAGGTACTGGGGAATCCTTCATCTGAAAGCCCAGTTCACCCGTCACGTAACAGTAAGAGAAGGGGATCAGATTGTCAGTACAGGTCCTTACCGTAAGCTGCGTCACCCGTTATACACAGGTCTTTTTTTTATTGGTACAGGGATGACACTTTTCTTTACAAGCGTCATTGCAACAGTACTTGGTGCAGTAGCTCTGACCTTTACACTCTTGATCAGAATCCGTTATGAAGAGAAGCTGCTTATGTCAAAGTTCGGCCCGGAATATGAACAATGGATGAAGCACAGATACAGGCTGATTCCATTTATATACTGATAAAAAGGGAGTGGGAGTATGAAGAAAAAAGCAATCGTAGTTGGAGCAGGACTGGCGGGAATGTCAGCTGCAATCCGCCTTGCAGGAGACGGGTATGATGTGAAAATCATTGAAAAGAACAGTAATGTAGGTGGAAAGTTAAATAAAAGAGAAGGTAAAGGATTCAGCTTTGATACAGGTCCATCTATCCTGACAATGCCATGGGTACTTGAGCAGTTGTTCTCAAGCGTTCACAGACGCGTTGAAGATTACATAACGATTGAAAGAGTAGAGCCTCAATGGCGGACTTTCTTCGAAGACGGGACTAAGATTGATGTCACCAGCGATCTGCCGGATATGCTTGAAGAAATGAAGAAAGTATCAGGTGACACTTCTGCAAAGCTCACAGAACTGATTCACTATGCTGAAAATATGTACGAGCTCTGCATGAAGAGCTTCTATAAATACAGCCTTGCTGATCTGAAGGATCTGAAGCAGCATCATACGCTGAAAGAACTGATGGCGATGGATCCGTTAAGTACCGTGGCTGATGGAACGAAAAAGCGTCTGAATAATAAGTACCTTGAACAGATGTTTAATTTCTTTGTCATGTATGTAGGATCGAACCCTTATCAGGCACCAGCCATTTTAAATCAGCTGATCTATGTACAGCTTGGTCTTGGCATTCATTATGTGAAAGGCGGAATGTATAACATCGCTGAAGGCATGAAGCAATTGCTGAATGAACTGCGCGTGGATATTCAGCTGAACACGCCTGTTGATCACCTCGTGATTGAAGGGAAAGAAGTAAAAGGGATCCGCACAGCAGACGGCACACTGCATGAAGCAGATATTGTCGTATCCAACCTTGAGGCAATCCCTGCCTACCGCAGCCTTGTACCGCATAAGGAAGGTAAGAAGGAAGCGAAGAAGCTGAACAAAAAGTTTGTGCCAAGTGTATCAGGGCTTGTCTTACTGCTTGGAGTTGACCGTCAGTTTGACGATCTGAAGCACCATAACTTCTTTTTCTCTGAAAACCCGGAGAAAGAATTCCATGATATCTTTGAAAAAGGTATCCCGTCAGATGATCCGACAGTCTATATCGGCATCTCCGCACGATCTGATGATTCGCAGGCACCTAAAGGAAAAGATAATCTGTTTGTCCTGACTCACGTGCCACCTTTAAAAGAAGGAGATCACGGTAAGTATGACTGGGCAGAGTACCGCGAGCTTGTCCTTGATAAGCTTGAACGCAATGGAATGAAAGGACTCAGAGATTCAATTGAATTTGAATACCGCTTCACGCCTGAAGACCTTGAAGAATTATATGGACCAAACGGCGGTTCAATCTACGGCGTCGCTTCAGATAAGAAAAAGAACGGCGGATTTAAAATTCCAGCCAAGAGTGAACTCTACGACAACCTGTACTTTGTAGGAGGTTCAACTCATCCAGGCGGAGGCGTTCCAATGGTTACGCTATCGGGTCAGCTGACAGCAGACCTGATCAAAGAACATGAAACACAAAAACAGCCCTCATAAATAATCTTGAGCAACTGTCCGGCACATCAGCCATTATTGATGTGCCGGATAGTTTTTTTATATGGCGAAAAATTAATTTCATTGTAAACAGGATTTTCCAAAAATCTGAAGAATATAAAAAGAAATGATTGCAGAGGATGGGCTTACAATGAAATTAAAAAAATCTGCCAGGAACGGACTGATTGTTATTGCACTCTCCACAGCAGTTATCACTGTTGTGAATCTGATGGTCTCAGTGCCGTCATACAACGGTGACAACGCATCGGCCTATTTAGAAAAAGAAGTAGCTTTTACAAATAATCAGGGGGAAGTAACCGATTCTTTTAAAGTATACGGTGGTAATGAAGATGAATTGTATATCTGGTACGCTTTTGATGAGTTTCTCGCAGCAGAAAATGAAACAGGCTCAAGCGCGTCACTTGCCGTCAAGCTGCTAATTGAAAACGGAAAAGTGGTGGGACATGAAGTACCCGGCGATGGAGAATTGTATGTGGACAGTATGAAGGAATTATTCCCCTGGCACGTCAGATGGCGCATGCCTCGGGGGGAGGTGCCTTTATCAATAGAAAGAGAGATAGAGATGGAACAGGCGCGTATTTTAGCAGAAATAAAAGAAATGAAGAGTAAGCAAGAGAATTAAAAACTGCCGGGGGGATAGCCTCCGGCAGTTTTCGTATTATTTCTTTTCGTTTGCTTTTCTTTCCGCTTTCAATTGTTTTGCTGTTTTTAACTTTGGCCGCGGAAATTCTTTTCGCAGCAGGTTAAACAGCGTAAATATCATTAAGAGTAAGATAATCGTAAATGGCAGTGCAGATACAAGCGAGGCCGTCTGCAAGCCTTCAAGGCCGCTGGCTACAAGCAGTACGGCGGCGATCGAACCAAGCAATACGCCCCATACGATACGTACAACTAACGGTGGATTCAGTCCGCCGCTCGTTGTCATACTACTGATAATATAAGTAGCCGAGTCTGCTGAAGTGATCAGGAATGTTAAAATCAGCAGAATTGATAGCACTGACAATACAGTTGAGAACGGTAATTGATCAAATGTTGAGAACAATGCACTTGTTATATCATTGTTAACAGCTTCAGCAATAGAAGTGCCCTGGAATAAATCAAGGTGCAATGCAGTACCACCGAATACAGCAATCCACAATATTGCAATTGCCGGAGGAACGATCAGGACACCGACTACAAATTCACGGATTGTACGTCCTTTTGAGACACGTGCAATAAATGCGCCGACAAACGGTGACCAGGCAATTGCCCATGCCCAGTAGAAGATCGTCCAGTCACGCACCCATGTACCTTCAACGTATGGCTGCAAACGGAGGCTGTAACGCACAAAGTTTGTAATGTAATCTCCAAGCCCCAGTACGAATGTTTCCAGAATAAAGACAGTTGGTCCAACAAAGAATACAAATATCATCAGTACAAGTGCTGCGCCAAGGTTGATATTACTCAGCCATTTGATTCCTTTATCAATACCAGTGGTTGTTGAAAGCAGGAACAGGGCAGTTAATACTAACGTGATCATCACCTGTACAAACGCGTTATTTGGAATATTTAATACACTGTTCAGACCACCGTTGATTTGTAAAATACCAAGCCCAAGTGAAGTCGCAACACCCATAACAGTTGCAATAACTGCAAGAATATCAATTGTCTGGTTAATTGGCTGTTTCATCTTTCCTTCTTTAATCAATGGTGAAAGGCTGGTTGAAATTAAACCATTTGTCTTTCTGCGGAACTGAAAGTATGCAATGATTAACCCGACAATGGCGAACGTAGCCCACTGACTGACTCCCCAGTGGAAAAACGAATAGGCCATAGAAAGTCTTGCACCTTCTTCAGTTAATGGTTCAACTCCGGCTTCCGGTGAAGTGTAAAAATGACTCATTGGCTCTGCGATTCCCCAGAATACAAGACTTACACCGAATCCTGCTGAGAATAACATTCCGATCCATGTGAAAACCGGATAATCGGGACGTTCATCATCCCCACCAAGTCTTACACGTCCATATCTGCTTAATGCAATAAAAATTAAAAATAATACAAAGAAGAATACAGATAGCAGGTAAAGCCACCCAAATGATTGGGTTGTGAATCCGAACGCAGCATTCGCACCCGTTGCAAACTGGTTAGGTAAGAATGCTCCAATCAGCACAAGTGCAGCAATGATTGCAGCGGATATGTAAAATACCCTTCCAAGCGGTTTTTTCTCTTTGTTCATAACGTCTCCTTTCTGATTACCTGTGTTATTTGCACCACCTTAGTACTTAGTTCCCTATCTATAAATGACTAAACAGCTTATTGAGAAGTTTAAAATGATGTTATTCAGTATAAAGTATTTATACTAAACGAATGAGGCAGGTGCGGAAAATGTCAGTTCCATTTTTTAAGCAGTTCAGCCACCCGGAGGGAAAAGCAGGAAAAGTGGCTGGTTTCATTATGTCGAAAGAGAATAGAAAACTCAACCGCTGGGCATCCGGCTGTCTTGATCTGCACCCGGGAGAACATGTCCTTGAAATCGGTTTTGGCTCCGGTGCATGTATAGAAAAGTTATTGAAAAAAGGTGTTACTGTAGATGGACTCGATGCCTCTGCCTCAATGGCGGAGAGTGCGGAAAAAAGGTTAACGCCGATGATCGAAAGCGGCCGTGTGAGAATCATGCAGGGGAAAGCGGAACATATTCATCTGCCTGAAAATTATTATGATAAAATTCTTTCAGTCAATAATTTTCCGATATGGGGAGAGCCCGACCAGGCACTTGAACGATTATACAGCTCCCTGAAATCAGACGGACGGATTGTCATAACCGTTCAGCCAAGGGAAGACAATGCAAGCCCGAACCTGACAAGGATGGTAGGAAACGATCTTTATCATCGCCTTGAAAAAGCAGGGTTTGCACATATCACCCTGACTTACCGTTACTTCTGGCCGCATATGGCCGTCACGGCAGTAGGATTTAAAGAGAAGAGAGGCTCCTAAGCCATTTTTCAGCAGCAGCAGGGGATTTGAGCATCACAATGTTTTCAATCTGTGAGCTGCGCAGCTTTTCAATGACCTGAGGCGCATGACGGTCATTATAAAAATAGATCCACTTCAAAAATTCGAGATCAAGCTTTTCATCACAGCCTTCCGTCATATCCGGACGGCTTTTTCCATGATACATGACCCGCCGCTTGAGCGCTCTCCTGAGACAGACCCATCTCGAATAGTGAAGAAATATCACTGTGTCACACTTCTGAAGACGGCTATCTAAAGTACCGCCGAAGTTTCCATCCATAATCCACTCATCTGATTCCATTAATTCTTCAATCTCTTCACGAAAAGCACTTTTATCAGATTGGACCCATCCAGGTTTCCAAAATAGTGTATCCAAGTGAAATACCGGCAGAGACAACTTTTTCCCAAGCTGTCTGGAAAACGTGGATTTACCAGCACCGCCTGACCCGATGACCAGTATTTTCTTCATATATAGACCTCCAATTCAAAAAAAGGAATTAATTTTAATTGCTATGTTAAAGACCATTGCTGTTTTAGCACAGCTGGTGATTGTAGCGGAAGGGGGACGACTCCAGCAGGAGAAGCGTGACAGGTGAGACCCCGCAGCGCGAAGCGCGAGGAGGCTCACCGCACGCCCTGCGGAAAGCGTTCCCCCTGGAGCGAGAATCAACAGCCCACTTTAACAGAGCTATTTTAAAAAATCGCTAGTCAATCATAACGCTTTCATTTATAATGAACAAGAAGTAAATGGAAAGGGTGTGATGTGTGATGAGAAACCGTTCAGAGAAGATCATTGTTTCAATTGTACACAACCCGTATGCCCATTTAGAGGCGTCCATCTAAAGGATAGGATCTTTCTGTTTTCAACATCAGAAGTCCGCGGGTTTGTGTACACACAAATCAGCGGACTTTTTTATTTAAAACTTTGTTAAAGTCCATTTTTATTTCAATACAGCTGAGATCAACAGCCAGCTTTAACAAAGTCGATTTGAAAACAGGAGGAAACAACATTGAATACATTAATGAAACTTGGATGGAATAAAGAATGGCAGGAGAAGGCAGGTTCATCTGACCTCACACCTGCAAGAATCATCGCAGAATACAAAAACCTTTATAAGATACAGACAGACACATCAATTTATATAGCGGAAGTGACAGGAAAATTCCGTCACCAGGCTGAAGTAAGAGAAGACTATCCGGCGGTCGGTGACTGGGTCATGGTCTCAACGCCTGCCGGAGAAGGGCATGCCATGATTCATCAGATCCTTGAAAGAACATCAAAATTTTCAAGAAAAGCAGCCGGGGATTTGACGAATGAACAAATCGTCGCTGCGAATATTGATATTGCCTTTCTTGTCATGTCATTGAATCATGACTTTAATCTGAGAAGGCTGGAACGTTATCTGATTGCAGCGTGGGAAAGCGGTGCGAATCCGGTTGTGGTGCTTTCAAAAGCAGATCTCTGTGACAACAGTGATGAAAAAGCGGAAGAAGCAGGCGCGGCTGCAATGGGTGTGCCGGTGCTGGTCACCAGTGCTTACAATGGTACCGGGCTTGATGAATTAAAAAGTCACATTGCTGAAGGAATGACAGTCGCTGTCATGGGTTCATCAGGAGTAGGAAAGTCTTCAATTATCAACGCACTGATTGGAGAGAATAAGATGCTCGTTAATGATATTCGTGAAGATGACAGCAAAGGAAAGCACACCACGACTCACAGAGAACTGATCATGCTGCCTGATAAAGGCGTGATCATTGATACACCGGGTATGAGGGAGCTCCAATTATGGGAATCTGACAGCGGGCTCACACAGGGGTTTCAGGATGTTGAAGCACTTGCAGAACACTGTCAGTTCAGAGACTGTCAGCATGAAACAGAACCTGGCTGCGCGATCCGTCATGCGATTGAAGACGGGGAACTCGAACTGGAACGCTATAGCAGTTACGTAAAGCTGCAGAAGGAACTTGCTTATATTGAGAGAAAAACTGATAAGCGTGAACAGCTGTTAGAAAAGAAGAAGTGGAAAAAGATCTCACAGCTTCAGAAATCCCACTATAAGTAATATTCGGAAGTTGAAGCCGGGCAGCTGTGTCCCGGCTTTTTCTGTATTCATTGTTTTGAGTGGGGTCGCTTCGCACGACCTATCCATAGAGGACTCAGAAAACGATCGTGATATAATAGATCTATCATGCAAGCTCAAAGGAGGCGCGAGCAAATGAAGTCAATGTTCCAAAAAGCAATGGGAGAAGAATTCACAAAGCTCCATCCACAGCTGCAAAAAAAGTATGCTTTGAACAGTTCATCTGATTATAAAGTCATCACAAAAGGAACGATGCATGAGATAAAAGGCGGATCCAGGCTTGTCCGCAAAGTCTCGCATTTAGGCGTGAAAATGAATTTTGCATTTCCGGAACGTGGAGATGAGATTCCTTTTTATATGGAAAACGCCGGTTATCGTGACAGGCATGGCCGTGAAGCGATGTCCTGGAGACGCAGCTTTACGTTCCCTGATGCAGTCAGATGCTTCTACGATAAAATGAAAGAAGGAGAGCAGCCGAATACCGTCGATAACTTTACAGATCTGTGGGGGATTGCGCGTCTGCCGCTTCATCTGAATGCGACCCGGACAGGCGGTATGCTGTTAACCTCGCGTGACATGACGCTGCATATCGGTAACAAGTATATGAAGATTCCAAGGATCCTTGGCGTCAGGGCCACTGTGCTGGAGGAATATAATAAGAGAACTGAGATGTTTGATGTTCATATTCACATATACCAGCCGCTGTTTGGCACGATTTTATCTTATAAAGGGTCAGTGGAGATGACATTCCCACATAAAAATACCGGAAAGTGATTGAGCTTTCCGGTATTTTTATGTGGATAAGCTGTGGAGGAGCGGGGGTAGGTCTTTATACACGATTTCATGAACATGGGCTGAAATTTCATGAATGGCGAGCGATATTTCATGAACCATCTTGGTTATTTCATGAACATACCATCTAATGTCATGAACACCCCATATTATTTCATGAACCACTGCCAAATTTCTTCCCGCAACAACCAAAAAACCCGGAAAGCCTCCGCTTCCCGGGTTTCACAAACACTATTTACCTCGCACCTGCAGTTGCAGCAAGTGATGTGGTAATCGGACCGTTCCACTCACTCATACCAGGCGTCACACGGATAAGATTCTCGCGGCCGTTCGCTCTGATATTGTCACAGGCTGCCTGGCTGCGTTTACCTGACTTGCACAGCACATAGACAGTTTCTTCTTCAGGAAGTGCTGCAATATAATTCTCAACCTGGGCGAGCGGTACAGAATGCGCACCAGGGATGTGACCGCCGGCATATTCTTCAGGCTCACGTACATCCAGAATGACGGCAGGTTTTTCAGCGATAATCGCTTCAAGCTCTTCATTTGAAATAGACTTCAGTTCTGTTTTCGGTACATACTGTTTCTTTTCAACACGCTTAATATAGTGGACCTGCACATTTCCTTCTTCAGTGCCTGACAGGTATTCGTTACCTGTAGACTTGCACCATGCTTTCATATCTGCAAGGGAACCTTTATCAGTTGTGGTGATTTCAAGCACTTCACCTTCCTGAAGGTTCGCCATTGATTTCTTCGTACGTACGATTGGCATTGGGCAAGCCATGCCTTTAGCGTCTAACTTGTGATCTGCATGCATAAAATATAAACACTCCTCGGTTAAAGTTGGTTCATTCCGCCGCGGACATTCGCAACGTTTTTAAACCCTTTTTTCTTTAAAATTTTGGCTGCCTGTGCACTGCGCATTCCACTTTGGCACAGAACGATTGTTTCTTTTTCAGGGTCCAGCTTATCAGTCTGATTAGGCAGGCTGCCAAGTGGAATATTGTCAAACCCTCTCATATTGCGTGCTTTGAATTCTCCAGGTGTTCTCACATCGATCCACTGGGAATCCTTTGTTTTTTTCATCGACTTCAATTCATCCGGGGAAATGGTGCGTATCCCCTTCGCCGGCATCATGCGCCAGACGAAGAAGAGTACAACTGCACCGATTAAAATCCATTCCATTGAGCTGTCCCCTTTCTTAGTTGGTTACAACTTCTTTAGGACGGTTATTAGACCATGCATTGAATCCGCCGTTCAGGTGTGTCACATCCTCAAAACCGAGTGCAAGCATCACACTTGCAGCAATTGCAGAACGTGCACCTGACTGACAGTGAATCAATACAGGCTTATCCTTATCAAGCTCTTTTCCCTCTTCCCGAAGGTGTCCAAGCATTTTGTGTTCAGTGCCTTCAATGCGACCGCTGTTCCACTCAGAATCGTTACGTACATCAATGACCTGATAGTCAGTCTGATCTTTCTGTTTTGCAAACTCTTCTGTATCAACAGACTGATACGTTTCAGTCGCAACAGGTTCAATCAGTGAAGGCTCAGCAAGCTTCACTACATTATCTAAATGAATAGAACGCAGAATTTTCATTGCTTCCTCAGCCTGATCCTTTTCAACAATCAGTGCTATATTTTCATCATAATCTACAAGCCAGCCAGCCCAGTTCGGCAGCATTTTGCCAAATGGAATATTAATTGAACCCGGAACAAGCCCTTTTTCAGCTTCTTTAGAAGCGCGTGTATCAATCAGAATATTCCCATCCTGCTTACTGAATTCAACAACGTCTTCAGCATGCTCGAACCATTCAGCTGATGGATCTTCAACAATTGCAGGTCCAAGCTTATTTACTTTCTTCATCTGAGCAAAATACTTAGGCGCTTCAGGCTGATCCTTCAGCAGCTCATCAATGAACTTCTGCTCATCCTGCTCATTCAGTGCCCAGTTGAATTGCTTTTCATAACCTACAGTTGACTGAGGGACAGCGCCAAGTGATTTGCCACATGCACTTCCTGCGCCGTGACCAGGCCACACCATCATGTGATCAGGCAGCTCTTTGAAGCGCTGAAGTGATTGGAACATTGACTTTGCACCAGTTTCAGCAGTACCTGCAGCACCTGCAGCTTTTTCGAGTAAGTCAGGACGTCCGATATCACCAACGAATACAAAGTCTCCAGTGAAGATACCCATTGGCTTATCAGCACCGCCGCCAAGGTCAGTTAATACAAATGAGATACTCTCAGGGGTATGACCTGGTGTGTGCATCACTTCAAATTTAATATTACCGATCTTGAATTCATCGCCATCAGTTAAAGGCTGTACATCAAGATTGTCTGTGTATTGATATTTCCAGTCGTTATCACCTTCATCTGAAAGATAAAGCTTTACACCGTGCTTTTCAGCAAGCTGGCGTGCACCGGAAACAAAGTCTGCATGAATGTGTGTTTCAGTAGCAGCAGATACATGTAATCCTTCTTTCTTTGCATCCGCTAAAATAGGTTCCACATTACGCGGCGGATCAATCAGAATAGCTTCGCCTGTACGCTGGCATCCTACTAGATATGAATATTGAGCTAATTTGTCATCAAAATAAGAACGGAATAACATTGGTTAAACTCCTCCTTGATCGTTTCACAGAGATTTTATTAATACCCTGTGGGGTATATTTGTATTAAATCATCTCCTGAAAATAAATGCAACCCCTAAGCTCAAAAAACTTTGGTGTTTACAATTTACCCGATCCGTCGTACAATCATGCTTATGACATAATCCCGATAAGAATAGGTGGTTTTAGAGATGAAGAAAACGTTAGCAGCATCATTACTATTAACAGGGGTCCTTGCAGGATGCGGATCTTCAGAAGAAAGCAGTGACAGCAGCAATGCTTCAGAGGACATGAACCTGCTTGAATCCATTCAGGAAGAAGGCGTCATCACAGTTGGAACAGAAGGAACGTATGCCCCATTTACATTCCATGATGAATCAGACGCACTGACTGGTTATGATGTTGAAGTTATGAATGAAATTGCAGAACGCATGGGCGTTGAGGTCGAATATAACGAAACGCAGTGGGATTCAATGTTTGAAGGGCTGAACTCTGAGCGTTTTGATGTGATTGCCAACCAGGTGGGTATTAATGATGAACGTCTTGAGACATATGATTTCTCTGAGCCATATACACTTTCATCAGCGGTCGTAGTCGTGCCTGAAGATAATAGTGAAGTTTCTTCATTCGAAGATATAGAAGGTAAAAAGTCAGCACAGTCACTGACAAGTAACTATGCGGATATTGCAACTGAGTACGGTGCAGAGCTTGTTCAGGTTGAAGGACTTGCACAGGCAATTGAACTGATTAAAACAGGTCGTGCGGAAGTGACTGTAAATGATAAGCTTGCCATTCTGGATTTCCAGAAGCAGCAGCCTGATGCAGGTATTAAAATCGCAGCAGAAGAAAGTGACGTATCAGAAAGTGCATTTATGTTCCGTCAGGGTCACGAGGAGCTTGTAGAAGAATTCAATAAGCACCTTGCAGATATGAGGGAAGACGGTACACTGGCAGAAATCTCTGAAGAATGGTTTGGCGAAGATGTTTCTCAGTAATTTTATATTAGGAGCAGCTGATCCACTGGTGGACTGGGAGCTGTTTTGGTCTTCAATTGGACCAATGGTAGAGGGCGGAATCAAAAATACGATTCCGCTTACTCTTTTATCTTTTACTTTTGGTCTGATACTCGCACTCCTAACAGCATTAGCCAGACTCTCAGGCAACAAAGTCTTCTCAGGCATTGCAAGAGTCTATGTCTCAGCAATCCGCGGAACACCATTACTCGTTCAATTGTTTATCGTATTCTTTGGCTTGCCGGACCTCGGCGTCACGCTTGACCCGTTCCCAAGTGCAGTCATTGCCTTCTCTCTAAATGTAGGGGCATATGCATCTGAAATTGTTCGTGCGTCAATCCTTTCAGTACCTAAAGGTCAGTGGGAGGCGGGGTATACAATCGGTATGACCTACCCGCAGACACTGCGCAGAATTATTTTACCGCAGGCAACGCGTGTCTCAATTCCACCGCTGTCAAATTCATTTATCAGCCTGGTAAAAGATACATCACTTGCCTCACAGATTTTAGTGGTTGAACTCTTCCGGAAATCACAGGAAATCGCAGCCAGGACCTATGATTTCCTCCAATTGTATATTACAGCAGCCATTCTCTACTGGATTGTCTGCTTTATCCTGTCACTCGTACAGGGCCGGATTGAGAAAAAACTGGATCGCTACGTCGCGAAATAAGGAGGAGATCACATGCAGATTCATGTACAAAACCTTCATAAGTCATTTGGAGAACTGAACGTCCTGCGCGGCATTGACCTTGAAGTACCTAAAGGAAACGTTGTGGCAATTATCGGACCATCCGGTTCAGGCAAAACAACCTTTTTGCGCTGTCTGAACGCACTTGAAATGCCGAATCAGGGGTTATTTGAATTCTCTGATGGATTCAGTCTCGATTTTTCTAAGTATCCGAAAAAGAATGAAATCCTGAAGCTCCGCCGCAAATCCGGCATGGTGTTCCAGTCCTATAACCTTTTTCCACATAAAACTGCTCTGGAAAATGTAATGGAAGGGCCGGTTATTGTGCAGAAGTTGAATAAAGAAGAAGTACGGGCGAGGGCTGTGTCACTGCTTGAGAAAGTGGGACTCGGAGAAAAAATGGATCTTTATCCGCATCAGCTCTCAGGCGGGCAGCAGCAGCGCGTTGGTATAGCCCGCGCACTTGCGATCGAACCTGAACTCATGCTGTTTGATGAGCCGACTTCAGCGCTCGACCCTGAGCTGGTTGGTGAAGTACTGAGCGTCATGAAAGAGCTTGCCCGGGAAGGACAGACAATGGTTGTCGTGACGCACGAGCTAAAGTTCGCTGAAGACGTTGCAGATCACGTCATGTTCATCGACGGCGGCGTTGTCGTGGAGCAGGGTCCGCCAAAAGAAATATTGAAAGCACCGAAAGAAGCGCGTACGAAGCAGTTTCTCGATCGTGTGCTGAATCCATCATAGACCTCCGCAGGTGCGGGGGTTTTATTTTGGATTGTGGCATGTGTTCGCGGCAGATGCGGTGGGGGAGGGGGCTAGGTCAAATTACACTTTTTCCTGAACGATGCGTATAATCTCCTGAACCACCGCTATCATGTTCTGAACATCAATGGGAATCTCAGGAACAACTCATATAATTTCCGGAACCACCCCCGTAATCTCCTGGACACACCCCATTCACCTCCCTAACTCCCCATTGCTTTATCCACCGAATTTTGTGACAATATTAAAATCTAACAGAACAGGAGCTGATCACATGCCATCTGCAATTTTCTTTGATCTTGATGACACACTTTTGTGGGATAAAAAAAGTATTGAAACCGCATTGTCCAAAACGGCAGAAGATGCAAAAAGGTTATATGGAACAGACCCGGAAGCAATGCTTGCTGAAGTCAAAAAAGCGGCACCGGAGATTTATCAGGAATACGCTTTCTATGACTTTACGAAGATGATCGGTATTAACCCGTTTGAAGGCCTGTGGGGCGCTTTTGGAGACCCGGTACACTATCAGTTCAGATTGATGGGTCAACAGATAGAATCCTATCAGCAGCGCGTCTGGCAGGCTGCCCTGAAAGTATGTGGGACAGACGTGGATGGATCCGTGTTAAGAAAGCATTTTATCACCCATAGAAAAGCGTCTCCTTTTTTATATGAGGAAACGATAGAGGTATTAAGTGATCTTAAAGCGGCCGGCTATAAGCTGGTCATTGTGACTAACGGAGCACCGTCACTACAACTTGAAAAACTCCGGATTACACCGGAAATCGTTCCATACTTTGATCATATAATTATTTCAGGGAATGTGGGTGAAGGGAAGCCGGGAAGAGCTATTTTCGATCAGGCGCTCCGTCTCGCGGAAGTGTCAGCTGATGATGCGTGGATGGTCGGCGATAATCTGAAAACGGATATACTTGGTGCTAACCGGGCAGGCATTCACAGCATATGGATCCAGCATCATGATGATACTGTGCCGGGTGAAGCTGATGGACAGCCTGACCAGACAATCCGCCGTTTGAAAGAAATAAAAACTCTGCTGTGAAATTTTGAAACCTTTAGGTGTATCATTCCGTAAATGAGGGGATAAGGAAATCATACATATTTATAATTGGGAGGTAATCAGATGAAAAGAACAGCAGAAGGTGTATTAACGATTATTGGAATTGTAGTAAATGTGCTGATGATTGCAGGGGCATTATTTTTAGGTGCACTATTTGAGGACCCGGCAGTGCAGCAAGAAATGGAAATGGAGTTCCAAAATGACCCGGCATTTGCAGATGCAGGAGTCGACCCGGCCGTGGTTACAGATTTGTTCGCAAGTCTGGGCTTGTTTTTCAATGTAGTTGTTATTATAAGTACGGTTTTAAGTATTATCGCCCTGTTCGCTATGAAGCGTAATAAAAAACCGAAACTTGCAGGCGGCTTACTGATCGCAAGTACACTGGTTGTAGCAGTTGGGACGGTCCTTTTAGGGTGGCTGCCGGCACTATTATTCCTGATCGCAGCGATTATGTGCTTCGTACGTAAACCGAAAGTAGTGGAAGATCCATATACTCATTCAGATGATGAGATGAGACCACTTTAATAGAAAAAGCCGCTGTTTCGATTGTGGAACAGCGGCTTTTTTTGCCCGTGAAAATCAATCCTTCACCAGACAGCACGTCCGGCAATTCTTCTTGCCGGGCAGCATGTATTTATAACAGCATGTGCTTCTGACGCGCGCATCTTCCAGCTGTCGTTTGGCTTTGAATTGATCGAGGTGGGTGAAGGGGTTTGGTTCTTCTTCCCCGAAAAAGTCTTCCGAGACAATATGCTCCCAGTGTGATTCCCAGTCGAGCTGATCGAGTCCTTTTAATTCAGGAGCGAGACTTTTATAGAACCATCGCAGATAGATATAAAAATTTTCCCATAAGACGATCTGTTTTACTTTGCCGGCTTTTTCAACTGAGAGGATCAGCGGTTTCACCCAGTCAAAATAAAGGTTGCGCAGCAGGTCATCCCAACTGAGCTCACGGTCATAAGATTGTATTCCACTCAAGTGTACACCAAGCTGAAAAGGAGCTTCAGGGTCATGCACAAGTCTCACATCCGAGGAAGACAGATCCCATGCCTGTCCGCTTTTATAATGGGCAAGCAGTACGCTGACAAGTGTAAAAGCCGTGCGTTTCATAGACAGCGATCCTGCGACCATAAGTTTTGGTGCTTCCTGAATCCGCTGGATATACGCGAGATCTTCTGCTGCTGTATCCTGATCAAGCCAATCTGACAAGTTCCATTCTGTACCGAGTTCAGTTTCACTGAATCTTACCGGAAAAGCGTCTTCTATATATGAAAAAAGTTCCTGCTGGTTCACGATTTTTTACCCCTTTCTTTAAATAAAAGATAGATAAAGTAAGGTGCGCCAATCGCTGCAGTAAATACGCCTGCAGGGATCTCGAGCGGCGCGGCAATCAGCCGTCCCATCAGATCGGCGAGCATGACAAGTCCTGCACCAATCAATGCTGACATTGGAATAAGTGATCCGAAAGATGATCCGATTAATTTTCTCGCCAGGTGCGGTGCCATCAATCCGACAAAACCGATTCCGCCAGCGAAAGCAACAGATCCCCCGACGAGACCTGTACTAATCAGGAGAATCAGAATCCGCTGCTTAGAGACAATTGATCCCATTGACGTGCTGATATCATCTCCAAGTTCAAGCAGGTTCAGGTGACGTGCCATGAGAAGTGCTGCTAAGAATAACAGACTGACCCATGGAAGTAAAATCCACACCTGGCTCCACGTTGATCCGTTGACTGACCCTGTGATCCAGATATTTGCCTGGCTCGCACGATAGATCGGGCCGATGAGCATGAGCATTGTTGTGACAGCATTTGCAAAAAGTGATAGGCCGATTCCGATCAGCACAAGCCGGATCGGTGACAATCCATTTTTCCATGAAAAAATATAGACCAGCACAGCAGCGATTAATGCGCCAAGAAAAGCTGCAACCGGCAGCCACTGGATGGATACACTCAGTGCGCCGTTGGAATCGCTGAACAGGACAAGAAAACCGACGACGAACACACTGGCTCCACCTGAGATGCCGATGACATCCGGTGAGGCGAGAGGGTTTCTGACCATCCCCTGAAGCAGTGCACCCGCAACTGCAAGCGCGACCCCGACAAGCAGTGCGATTAAAACCCGCGGCAATCTGAATTCTCTGATGACAAGTTCATTCAGAGGTTCGCCCATTCCTAAAAATACTTTCACGATATCAAGTGGAGATACCCATACTTCACCTAATCCAAGGCTGATAAGGAATGCTGCAATGACAATGATCAAAGCAACACCTATACTGATCGCAGTACGGATATCAAATAAAAATGAAGGTCCCTTTTGACCGAAGCGGACAGGTTTAAAGCGGCTCATTGTGAAGACCCCACCTTTCTTGCGATATAAATGAAGATTGGTGTACCAATGATCGCAGTCATGACGCCGACAGGAATTTCCTGTGGCATAATCACATATCTTGCTGCAATATCAGCTGCAAGCAGCAGGTTTGCCCCAAGCAGTGCAGCCATCGGAATCAGTACCCGGTGGTCAATACCAATCCATTTTCTCGCTAAATGTGGAATCATAATGCCGATAAAGCCGATTGGTCCGGCAACTGAAACGGCACCGCCAGCGAGTAAAACAACGATGATCCCAATCCATATTTTCAGTGGAGCAGTTTTCACGCCAAGACCGTTTGCCACGTCATCACCCATGGCCAATATATTAAAGGACCGTGAGAAAAAGATCGCAATGATGAATCCGGCTGCCAGATAGGGAAGGGCTGTCTGTAACAGTGCAAGATCCCGCCCCTGGACAGACCCTGCAAGCCAGAACATCACGGATTCAAGCGCTGATTCATTTAAAACTAAAAGCCCTTGCGTAACTGATCCGAAAAGAGCGGATAATGCCGCCCCGGCAAGCGTCAGCTGAAGTGGTGACAAGCCTCTCTGATCAAGCGAACCGAGGGCAAAAACGGCTGTGATCGCAACTGCCGCCCCGATAAATGCAAGGATCGCAAAAGCGTGAAGAGAGCTGACATTCAGTATCGTTACCCCGATGACAACCGCCAGTCCCGCGCCAGCGTTAACTCCAAAAATACTGGGGGAAGCCAGTGGATTTTTGGTCAGCGTCTGCATCAGGACACCAGATACGGCCAGTGCAGCTCCAACTGCTGCTGCAATCAGCGCTCTAGGGATTCTGACACTTTGTATAATTAAGTGGGCATTTGACCCGTCAAAAGCAGTAAACGACCGGATAATCTGCTGAAATGAGGTTTGCTGATAACCGAATCGCACACTGGCAAATAAGAGAAGGAGCATACATAATAATGCGCCTGAAATTGAAAGCCATGTAAATGATTTTGAAGATTTCATCGTAAAAGATCCTTCCTTCACACAAGTAGGTCTATTATAACGAAAAATCAGCTTAATGAAAACGGTTTTCATTTAGCGGTTGACACCAGCGTTGCTCTTGATTATTCTTGAATAGTTATGAGAATCATTATCAATATTAAGAGGTAAGGAGAGAAAAAAATGAAAAAGTTCAATTTGCTACTTTTATTAATGAGCATAACAGCACTTGTTCTTGCAGCCTGCGGCGGATCTGATGAAACTTCAGAAGATGAGTCAGCTGACAGCGGTGAGGAAACTGCTGAAACATACACAGTTGAACACGCGATGGGTACAGCTGAAATCGAAGGAACACCTGAAAAAGTGGTGATTCTGACAAATGAAGGTACTGAAGCATTATTATCAATGGGTGTAACCCCTGTTGGCGCAGTTCAATCATGGACAGGTGATCCATGGTATGACCACATTTCTGACCAGATGGAAGGTGTAGAAGTGGTTGGGACTGAAAGTGAAGTAAACGTAGAAGCGATTGCTGCACTTGACCCGGATTTAATCATTGGTACAAAACTGCGACAGGAAGCTGTATATGAGCAGCTTGAAGCGATTGCTCCAACAGTGATGTCAGAAACGCTGAAGGGTGACTGGCAGGAAAATTTTGAGCTTTATGCTGAAGCCTTGAATAAATCTGAAGAAGGCGAGCAGGTCATGGCTGATTACGAGACCCGCGTTGATGAATTAAGCGGTCAGCTTGAAGAAGGCGGTCACCTTGAAAAGGAAATTTCAATGGTCCGTTTCCTTGCCGGAGATACACGTATTTATCATAAAGATTCATTCTCTGGCATTATTTTAGATCAGCTTGGTTTTGCGCGTCCACCAGAACAGGATGTAGATGACTTCGCAGAAAAAGGTGTGACGAAAGAGCGTGTCGAAGCAATGGAAGGTGACGTGCTGTTTTACTTCACATACGAAACAGGAGATGGAGAAGCGAACCAGAATGCTGAAGACTGGCTGAATGATCCGCTATTCCAAAACCTTGAAGTTGTGCAGGAAGGCAACATTAAAGAAGTAAGCGACACAATCTGGAACACAGCAGGTGGTGTCCTTGCGGCAAACGTTATGCTTGATGATATTGAAAACTATTTTTTAACTGAATAAACAATGAAACGCTCTGCTGGTGCAGGGCGTTTTTTAGGGTGGCGCACCAGGGACGGAGCTTGCTGTGCCGATATTGAAATCATTCTAAAAACAGTACACTAAGCCCCGTTTCTCCCTGTGCCCCCAAATAAAACCGACCCAAATGTTTTCTAATCCCATAATCGTGGAAATACTAATACCATGACCAGAAAAAAGGAGTGGAAGACAAATGAATCAGAAAGAATTAAAGGACCATATTTTAAATGTGCTTGAAAATAATAAAACAGGTACGCTTGCGACGGTGAAGGATGGCCGACCGCATTCGCGTTATATGACTTTCTTTAACGAAGGATATGTACTGCACACGCCAACAAGCAGTGATACACATAAGGCTGATGAGGTAGATGAGAATCCTTTTGTACATGTACTGCTTGGATATGAAGGTGACGGCTACGCGGACTCTTATGTAGAAGTGGAAGGTACTGCTGTGATCCGTGACTCCAAAGAACTGAAGGAAAAACTTTGGAATGAACGTTTTTCAAACTGGTTTGAAGGGCCGGATGATCCGAAATATGTGGTGCTCGAAATTGAACCGACTTCAATCCGTCTGATGAACTCAGGCGAGAAACCACAGTCTCTGGATTTGGATAAGTAAGATCATACTCTAATCGTCTTTACGGCGGTTAGGGTTCTTTTTTTGTAACAGAAGCATGAGGATGATCCCACATCCAATAATGAATAATAATCCGATGCCATATAACACCTGAAAGACCCAGTCGAGTGCGCTGTCCAAATCAATTCCTCCATTCATGTGAAATTCACTTCTCATTCTATTATAATGAAGTCAGATGTAAAAGCAGAACGGAGGTACATAATGGAGTGGGTATTAAAAAGTTTTGAGGAACTATCTGCACTGGAGCTGCATGACATTTTAAGAGCCAGGGTGGACGTATTTGTAGTAGAACAGGATTGTGCTTATCATGAGGTGGATGGATACGACACGGAATCATGGCACCTTCAGCTGAAGATCGATGGCAAGCTTGCTGCATATGCAAGGCTGATGAAGGCTGGAACTAAGTATAATAAAGCGTCAATCGGCAGAATCATTGTGATTGAAGAATTCAGAAACCGACAGATTGGCCGTGCGCTTGTTGAAAAATCAATCGATGTCATGAAAGATTGGGGTACCGGGGAAATCATGCTGCAGGGTCAGACCTACCTGCGAACATTTTACGGTTCATTCGGCTTTGAAGAAATCTCAGCAGAGTATCTCGATGACGGCATTCCACACGTGGATATGCTACTGACAATAGATACAAAAGAAAAGAGTTGAATAAAATGAATGGTAAAAAAAGTGTCATTGCCATTGTGGCCATTGTCGTGATTATGATTATTTTAATCTTTATACTGATGCTTAACTTTGATCCTGAGCAATATAAGTCAGCAGCCGTGCTGACTGAGATCACAGAAAGTAAAAATCTCCTGTCAGCGTGACAGGAGATTTTTTAAAACAGGCAGCGCACTGCCATATGAATATTAAGCATTTTCTATCACTTTATAATTTTCATGTGAAACGACAGTGAAGTTCGTTCCATAATCCAAAAGCAATGCGTCTTCTTCTGATATACTTACAATCACAGATCGTTCCAGAATTTTAGTCACTTCACCAGTGATATCAAACCCGTGACGTGTAAATTTAACTTTCTGTCCTACATTAGCCTGTGTCATATCAGCACCCCATATTCTTAAAAAAGTAATTTGTAACGGACTGTTCTTCATTATACATGAGAGAAGCCGTTTCTTTAAATACTAGCCATGTTTACTAGATATATACCCCATTAGTACTTATGTATTCTACTATAAATAGACTTGAATAGGGGAAAAATTCTGTAATTTTGCAAAAAAATCAGTTTCGCTTACAGGACATATGGTACTCTGTTAGAATGGAGTTTAGCTGAATTTGAGCGGAGGCATGATGAAATTGCAAAGCAAACAGACTTTATGGTTAACAGCCACCGGATACGGCATTATGGTTTTATTGATTACACTTGCAATAACATTAAGTGTATATCCAGGCGGTTATGATTATATGTATGACGAAAGTTCGCAGCAGATCACGCTTGAGCGGGGCATGTTTGTTAAAGAAGATGTCACGATAGAAGTAACTGATAATCCCTCGTTACAATTTGTCCTTTATGAGACAGAAGTCAACCAGGCAATCCAGTCATGGGTCATGTTATTAACGCTGGGGATTCTGGCAGTCTACTTACTGCAGCGGATCATACCTGCTTATCGGAAACGAAAAGAAGAAGGCTTCAAGGGAAAAAATGTCCTGCATGCAGTTCTGCTAGGGATTTCAATCTTTATGATGATTTACTATCTTACTTCCCTGACCGGCAGCATTCAGTACATGGAACAGGTATTTAACACAGCGCTGGATTGAAAAGACTGAGGCCTGAATATAGCTATTATTTATTAAAGAAAGACGATGCTTTTTATATAGTATTGTCTTTCTTTTTTTACAAAAAATATTTTTTGAAAAAGATATGTGCATTGTGCGTAAGGCGGTGACTCCGGGACGATCAGCGACCGCCGTCCGGAAAGCCTCCGCCTGGAGCGGAAATCAACAGCCAACTTTAACAACGCTATGATAAAAGAAATGAATTTTCTGAAAAATTATGATAGGATATAACTATCTTGTACAGTGAAGCAGGTGAATAAATGCGTAAAAAAAGAAGCAGATCTTCAGGAGAAGGAATGATTAGCCTTATATTCACAATCATCTACATAGGTTACTGGTGGTTTGTACTACAGGAAATTTTTCAGGGAGCGTCTCATTTTATTTACATAAGCATTATTCCATTTATCGGGCTGATGTTCCTTCACTCGCTTGCCTCGAAATGGCAGGAGCGGCGCAGGGAAAAACAGCTTGTCATGAGTGTGGAGAAGAGCATTGCAAGATACAGAGACCGGATCAAAACCGGAGCATAGGACTGCAGAAAGCGCTGCAGTTCATTGAAAAAGCTGCCCGTTAAGGACAGCTTTTTTGATTATCTTGATTTAACAAGCAATTGTACGGCTTCATTAATATAATCTGATGAATCCTCATCTTTTTCTGCATTACGCAGACATTCCTCAAGGTTGCGTGCAACGATCAGGCCGATTGTACGGTCAAGTGCAGTACGTGTAGCCGAGAGCTGCGTCACAACGTCCCGGCAGTCCTTACCTTCTTCCATCATCCGCAAAATGCCTTTAATCTGACCCTCAGCACGCTTCAGACGGTTAATTTGCTGCTTATCATATTCCATAGGATAAACTCCTTTAATTTTAATTTTGAGCTACTTATATCGTATAAGGATACTCGGGTTTTGTAAAGAAGTTAGCAGCGTGGAGAACCGGTTACAGAAAAAGGCTGAGACACAACTGTCTCAGCCATTCAATATTAATTCTTATTCATATATCGTTGCATATCCTTCTTATGCTTCTCGTCTCTGACAACGATCACAGCGTGGATCAATCCCGGGATATAGCCGAGAATGGTCAGCAGGATATTCAGCAGAAACGAACCGAATCTGCCTGTAAATAATACCGCTAAGGGCGGCAGGAATATAGCTAAAATATATAGCATTCAATCATCAACCCTTCTCCTGTCAGTTAATAGATTTATTCCCTCATATCCACTGAACTAAACGGAAGCGCGAGCACACAGGTGCTGTGACGGCTGACATTGACCAGGTCTGACCTCAGCACGCTGAGCGGCTTGCTGTCAGCCTGAATGCCATCTGACAACACATGCCACGGTCCTTCTGAATCAAGATGATATTTAATTGGGGAGCCATGAGCATTGTGTATAACCGTATACTTCGCATAAGGTCCATGATCTGCAATTAAATCATAGGCAATCAATCTTTCATCAGTCGGATGAAAGTGCATATGCTCGATTACTTCTTCTTTTGTCCGCATTCTGAAAGCCGGATGTTCTTTTCTGAGTTTAATCAGTCCTTTGACATACTGAACGGTCTGACTGAATTCCTCCCGGCGGTGCCAATCAAGCTTATTAATATCGTCAGGTGAGCGGTAGCTGTTCTCAACGCCGAATTTCGTTCTCATAAATTCCTGGCCTGCATGAAGAAACGGAATACCCTGAGACAGCAGAACGATTGACGTTGCCAGGCGGTGCATTCGTTTATGATCGCTCATTGATGCATTTGGTGACGTGAAGCTGATTTTATCCCACAGTGTATGGTTATCATGAGCTTCAGCATAATTGACGACCTGTTCAGGTGAAGTGAATGTCTTCCTGTCATAAGGCACTTTCATGCCTGCAGATACACCCTGAAGCAGGTGATGTCTCATACCAATTCTGCCGTTGATAAATCCGTTATCCTGCTTTGAAAAAGTATTCCCTTTTAAATGATCGCGCAGTGCATCATTAAAATGGGCAATCCCTTTCATCTGACCGGCCTGATGCTGGTTTGCTTTCAGGTGGTCAGGAAGCGCCGTCTGCAAATCCCATCCTTCTCCGAGCATGATGATGGAAGGACTGACCTGATCGAGTGCTTTTCTGGCAGCAATCATCGTCTCAACATCATGTATGCCCATCAGGTCAAATCTAAATCCGTCAATCTGATACTCAGTCGCCCAGTAGACAAGTGAATCCACGATAAACCGTCGCATCATCGCGCGTTCGGATGCCGTATCATTTCCTACTCCGGTCCCGTTTGAGAGCTTGCCATTCTTCGCATAACGGAAATAATAACCCGGCACAAGCTGATGGAAAGGCGAGCGGCTGACATCATACACGTGGTTATAGACAACATCCATAATTACGCTCATCCCGCGGTCATGAATGGCCTGAATCAGTGTCTTCAGCTCCTTTATCCGCAGGGCAGGGTTATGAGGATCTGTAGAGTACGATCCTTCCGGCGCATTGAAATGCTTCGGGTCATAGCCCCAGTTATACTGCGGCTGGTCAAGCTTTGTCTCATCCACTGTCCAGTAATCAAAGAATGGGAGCAGTTGAATATGGGTGACACCAAGCTCAGCCAGATAATCCAGACCTGTAGAGAATCCGTGCGTGGTTGTTGTGCCCTCTTCAGCTAATCCAAGATACTTGCCCTTGTTAAAAGTCCCGCTGTCAGGGTGAATCGTTGCATCGCGGATATGCAGTTCATAGATCACTGCATCAACAGGAGAGGAGAGTGTTCTTGCTGATTTTTTCCATGATAAAGGTCTCGTTTTTTTCATATTAATGACAGCACTGCGCATCCCGTTCACGCTGACAGCTTTCGCATAGGGATCCTGCGTTTCGCGCCACTCTTTTCCGATTCTCACACGGTACAGGTACTGTGCGCCGTCCCAGTCACCGGGGAGATTCAGATGCCAGGCGCCGCAATTGGCCTGCTGCATGTTATATAAATGAATCTGATCATTCATGAAAATTTTTACTTCAACTTCCTGAGCGGGAGGAGACCATACGCTGAAAAATGTCTGTTCCGGCGAATAATCGGCTCCAAGAAAGCCGTCATAATTGAATAACTGATCAAACTTTTTGGTCCGCATAATATCACCAAAAGTGACTTCGCAATACCCGAAATGAGAAATATTCACCTGATATTTTTTGGTTAGTGACAGACGGTTCTTCGTCTTGATCACAAGCCTGTTTGCAAGGTCGGATCCTGCATGATCTTTTTCAGCACGAATCTTTTTGATTTCAGCCCCATCAAGTGACACTTGAAGGTTGTCGTGCTTCCAGTCAAAAGAAAGATTCGTCAGGACAGTGATCTCATCCCATTTATCAATTTTGGCACTAATGATCCCTGGAAAAACGGTTACATCGTTCACCCGTTCATAGATGCGCTCCATTCCCTGCATCAGCCAGACTTCAGCTTTTCCGGAGCGGTCGAATGAAGTAATAAAGCGGTCATCAAAACGCTTACCCGCCCAGTCATCTTCAGCTGTACTTTTTCTTATAATAAAACCGACGCGTTTGATTTCATCAGGACTCTGCAGTGTGAAGACTGCGACTTTGCCATAGCTGTCTTCCTGAGAGAACTCAACCATACGGCCAGGTTCACCTTCAAGCCATACCCAAAGATTCCATCCGTCGTAATCGTTATCATAGCGATGGTAATGAAGTGTTACCGTGACTTCTTTCAGAATTGGAGGCTGCTTTTCAAAAGACTCTATTTTTACCATGCTGATCAGACCCTTCTCTATGGAGTGCCGGAAAATTCATTGTGTTACGACTATTATACGTCAGAATCAGCAGGAGGACATCTTCATGTGTAAAATCTGTATACCCCCTTTCTCATCAAATAGTCTGAATTCATGCCGGATGAGTGCAGAAAAGTGGCAACATTCCGTATATCGCTTAAAATAGAAGAAGACCATAGTAAATTAAAGGGAGGAATAGAGATGAAAGTACTTTATATTAATGCAAACCCGCGAACAAAAAAATCTGTCAGTGAAGAAATTGCTGATACATTTATAGAAGAAATAAAAAAAGCTGAGCAGGGTGTGGAAGTTGAATATGCTCATCTGTATGAAATGGACCTGCAGGAGATTGACGAGGATGTATTAGGATCATGGGGTAAACATCGTACAGGGGAAGCATTTACTGAAATCGAGAAAGAGAAAGTAAAAAGAATGGATGATGTACTTGATCAGTTTTTAGCTGCTGATCTATATGTATTTGTCACACCGTTTTGGAACCTGTTATTCCCGCCAAGAGTGAAGACATATATTGATTCGTTATGTATTCCGGGAAAAACATTCCGTTATACCGCAAGTGGACAGGAAGGATTAATTGAAGGCAAACGCGCTGTTCATATCGAATCTGTCGGCGGGGTGTATAAAGGAACAGGATTAAATTTCTCTGAAGATTATTTACGGGAAGTGATGCGCTTTCTTGGCATTAAGGAATACGATTCAGTCATTTGTGAAGGGATGAGCCAGTACCCTGATATGGCAGATAAGATTCTTGAAGAATCAAAAGCGGAAGCAAGAGAACTGGCCCAGAAGCTTGCGAGACTAGAATAGTGATCAGTCAGGCGTGAAAAAACGGATGACAAGCGGAATCTTGAATACATCACCTTTTAATGCGTATATTCCGGCAATGATGGCAAACACAATCCACAATACAGTCAGCACTGAGTTAATCACCCAGCCGATGCCGATGAAATAAAAGAATCCCGCAAATGCCTGGTACAAAAAGTAGCTGACAGCAAAGTTCAAATAAACATAACCGTGCTCCCTGACAAAGGGGGCATCTCTTTTGATCAGCCATAGAATCAGCGGTCCGACAATAAACGTTACAGTGCTGGTGAAATACATCAGTGCAGCAACGAGACGATCTTCTGACGAATGCATAACCAGGTCCCCCTTTAAAAGTCTTCTTATGATTATATACGTACCCGGAGAGAATAAGTTTCAAAAGAGGATGACTTCGAATGGGGTTGCTACTTTAGAATCGTTTCGCTGCGCTTCAGGCGGATGCTTTCCACGTGGATGGGCCGTTTTTTGACCCCATCAGACCTTCTCGGGGTCTCACCTGTCCGTTTTATCCCGTTGGAGTCACCGTCTTACGCTCCGCTGCACTTACATTGGTCCAACCCGTCAGTTCTTCATAGCTCAAGAGTGTACACCATGAGAGCATACTATAACCCAATAAAAAAGTCTGAGACATATCTGCCTCAGACTTCATCATATTAACTGCTTCTGCCAAGTAATACTGCCGCATAAAAGCCTGCAGCAAGTGTAACTGCACACATGATGACGTTAGCAGCCGACAATGCCAGTCCTGGATACACCACAAACAGTGAGCCGAATACAAGACCGATAATAAATGCATACATCATCACCGGGTAACGGTTCATTAAAAAACGGATCAGCTTACTTGTGAAAATAAAGCCAAAAGCAACACCCGCTCCAACCAGCGCAATCACGGGCAGATTAAAGTTACTGATCGCGGCAATTGCAGTATTATAGACGCCAAGCACAAGCAATAGAAAAGACCCGCTGATACCAGGGAGCATCATTGCAGAACTTGCAAGGATACCAGCCCCGAAAAGAAGCGCCATATTGCCTGCGGTTAATTCCGTAATAATCGCACCCTCCTCTGAAGGGTTCGAAAAGCCGATCATCAATACAATGACTGCGCCAACCAGCAGCATTGCGATATGCTTTGCTTTAAAGTTTTCCTTTGCATTCGATTCTCTCAGCAGATAAGGCAGGATTCCGCCAATCAGCCCGATAAAAAAGAAATAAGTAGGTTGAGGGTGAACTTCAAGCAGCCACTCAATTAGGTTACTGAGCGCTATAATTGAGATCCCCATCCCTGCACCAAGCATGATCAGAAATGGCAGATGTTTCTTCCATTCTCTCGTCGTAATGCCGCTTAAAGCATTGATAAACTGATCATAAATACCGAGCAGGACAGCGATCGTACCACCGCTGACGCCCGGCACAACATCACTTGCGCCCATCGCCATACCGCGGAATATATTTCTCCAGTCAAACATATATACATGCTCCTTTTGAGTTGGTAAAATCAACAATCTTCATTATACGTGAACAAAACGGTTTCGTCATGGCTGAAAAAAGGAAAGATATAGAGAAAACGTTCACATTTTAGGGAGGTTAAAAAAATGAAGAAAGCTATGTTAATTTTAAATCCCTCTTCAGGCAAGGAAGAGGCGCTTGATCATAAAGAATCTGTCCTGACTGTACTAAAAGAAATGGACTATGAAGTAACGTTAAAAGAAACAGAGAAAGAAGATGACGCAACCCGTTTTGCTGAACAGGCATGCCAGGAACAGTATGATACAGTCGTATCCATGGGTGGTGACGGTACGCTGAATGAAACGATTACAGGGCTTGTTGGACAGGATTACCAGCCGTCCCTTGGTATTGTACCTTTAGGCACAGTGAATGACTTTGCAAGGGCATTAAATATTTCAATGGACCCGGAAGAAGCCATTCAGCAGCTCAAAACAGCAGAAACAAAACGGGTGGATATCGGCCGGATCAATGATAAATACTTTATGAATATCATCGCACTCGGCGGGATCGCAGAAGCAACGTTTGGTGTCTCAGTAGAACAGAAAACAAAGCTTGGACCGCTTGCTTATATGATTGAAGGCTTCAAAACCATCAAAGAAAAAGAACCGTTTGCAGCGGATATTACATACGACGGGGTCAAGTGGGAAGGTA
The DNA here is from genome assembly GCF_016908195.1 of Jeotgalibacillus terrae. Lineage (GTDB taxonomy): Bacteria > Bacillota > Bacilli > Bacillales > Jeotgalibacillaceae > Jeotgalibacillus > Jeotgalibacillus terrae. The sequence goes on along the minus strand of NZ_JAFBDK010000009.1, from coordinate 50,989 downwards.
ATGCACTGCTATTTTTAATGGCATTGACTAACTCTGTCGGCGGTTTTGAAAAGCTTGCACCGGATGCAGAAGTGAATGATGGACATCTGCATTGCTTTGTCATTAAGGATGTTCCACTATTTAAGTTGATCAGCATTATGACCGCTTTACTTAAGGGTGAGCTCGAAGAAGATGAAAATGTAGAATATTTTAAAGCAAAAGAAGTACATGTTAATTCAGATACAGATCTGATATCAAATGTTGACGGCGATGAGGGAGCCCATGTGCCACTGACTGTAGAAGTATTAAGCAGACATATTCCGATACTATGTCCTGTTGAAACAGAGAATGAATAGGAGGAAAAAAATGATTAAAGCAATTGTAACAGGCGGATCAAAAGGACTTGGCGCAGCGATTGTCAGTCATTTGATTGACCGTGATACCGATGTGACAGATGTATCTAGATCAGGGAATGAAGCGATGAAGGGGAATAAACGCTATCATCATAACCAGACAGACATGACATCACTTTCAGATTCACTGCGTTTCCTGAGAACATGGGTTGAAGAACAGAAGGACCTTACAAAGCTGTATCTGATTCAAAATGCCGGAACTGTTCAGCCGATGGAGACAGTCGGCAATATGGACCCATCAGCGATTGAAACGGCGATAACACTGAACTATACAGCGCCTGCAGCCTGGGCAAACCTTGCATTTAAGCTGGCAGATGAACATGGGTTTGAGCTCGTGATTGTCAATATCACTTCAGGAGCGGCGGATAAGCCGAATCACGGCTGGAGTGTATATGGCAGTACGAAGGCTGCACTAAACCTTTTCACAGAGACTGCTGCGCTGGAACAGGGAGATCAGGGCCACACCATCATATCGTACAGCCCGAGCATTATGGACACAGGTATGCAGGAGGAAATCAGATCAACAGATGCATCGTCTTTTGCAGCTGTTAAAACTTTTCAGGCATATAAAGAACAGGGAAAGCTGCGCACACCTGATGAAGTTGGCGGTGTTCTTGTGAAGGTACTAATGGAAGAGGATTTGATAAACGGAAAGCTTTATCACGTGAATGATTATCTCCCTTCAACAAAGTGACATCTGAACGAAATGTTACTTAATGGAAATGTAATGTGTTTTAATTGTTATTATTCTCATAATCCGGGTAACAATAAGTATTGAACAAAATACTTACAATCCTGAAGGGAATGTTGAAGATGAATCTTAAAAAATGGATGCAGGTTGGAGCAGCCGGAATGTTGAGTCTGAGTGTACTCGCAGCATGTGGAGGCGATGAAGAAGAGATGGACCCGGCAGAACCAGGCATGGAGGAAGAAGAAGCACCGATGGACGAGAACACTGATGAAAACATGGAAGAGGACATGGAAGACACTGGTGAAGACATGGAAGACGGAATGGAAGATACCGGTGACGAAATGGAAGAAGAAACAGATGAGATGGAAGATGACACCGAAGAAGATACTGAATCTTAATAGTAAAAAATGGAACTGCCCTGCCAGCTTAGCGGGCAGTTTTTTATATACGCTCTTTCGTCATCCGAAATAAAATGGTAAGCTGAACAAAAAGAGGTGTACATTTTATGAAAACACTATTGTTAACCGGCTTTGAGCCATTTTTACATTTCAAAAAGAACCCGACAATGGAAATCGTAAAAGAATTAGATGGTGAGGTCATCAATGGATGGAAAATTGAAGGACGGATACTGGAAGTGGACTTTGCGAAATCAGGGGATCAGATCATTCAATATTATCACGATGTAAAACCTGACGCTGTGATGTCACTCGGTCTTGCAGGAGGACGTACTCACATTACACCTGAACGTATTGCAATTAATTGTAATGAAGGAGAAAAAGATAACAACGGCTACACACCTTTAGGAGAAAAAATTGCAGAAGAAGGACCTGATGGACTATTCACAAAGCTGCCGATCCGTTCAATGGTTGATCATTTACATGACAATGGACTGCCGGCAAGCATATCGAACTCTGCCGGGACTTACCTTTGCAACCATGTCATGTACCGCATGCTGTGGCATCTGCAGCAGGAAGGCAGAGATATCCCTTCAGGCTTCATCCACATCCCCGCCTCCCACGACATGGCCACAGCCTCCAAAAGACTCCCAAGCTGGTCAGAGCAAGATCTCAAAACAGCAATCAGGCTGTGTATTGAGAAGTTATAGGTATTGTTGGACAATTAAAATGAAATTAACTTGTGAGAGATGGTCTGAGGCGAACGGAGCGTAGGGTGGCGACTCCAGCAGGAGAAGCCGGTTAGCTAAGACCCCGCAGGACGAAGTCCGAGGAGGCTTAGCGCCGGCCCTGCGGAAAGCGTCCGCCCGAAGCGCAGTGAGCCGGTTCAAAGCTTAAGCATCTTTAATGTTACGGATACGCGCATCACACATCGCAAGCTTCTCTTCAAGCTCATCAAGAGACGCAAGAAGTGCAGCGCGATCTCTTTTACGTGCAGCCGTCAGCCGGTCAATCGAATCAATTAGTGAAAGTACATGATCTTTATTAAAAGAAGATTCTTTTCTCATAGAAAAAGCCTCCATATGTTTATGATTTACTAAAACATACGGAAGCTTTTTTATTTTGCGGGGGTATTACGCAATTCTTTTTTGATGCATCACTATCGAAAGCAGGATAGCCGGCATAACGGCAATGCTCATCCCGGTAAAAGCAAGTCCGGAATCGATATCATACAACAGCCCTCCAACCTGAGTGAGAACTGCAGCACTAAGCCCCATTCCAAGTGACGCATACACACCCTGTGCAGTCGGAATCAGCTGTTTATCCACTGACCTGTAGAGGTAGCGGATAAATGCATAATGTGCGAGCCCGAATGTCAATGAATGAAACAGCTGTGTGATCAGGAATATCCACAGTGACGGGAACAGCCCGACAAGTGCCCAGCGGACCACAGCTGCAATTGAAGCAATAAAAAACATGAAAGCTGCAGGACGATCCTTGAAAAAGCGGTCTGCCACAGCAAAAAACAGGATTTCTGAAAGCACCGCAATATTTAAGATGAACCCTATGTATGCATTAGATACGTTCAATTCCTGCAGATATATAAACCCGTAATTATAATAAGAAGCATGTGCCCCCTGAATTAATACACAAATTGAAATGACCAGCATAAAGCCTGGCGTTTTAAACACAGCCTTATAGCTGCCGCGCTTTGGGCTAACCTTTTCCTGAAGTGCATCAGGTGCATATTGAAATGCTCCTGCAATCATCATCACAGAACCGACGGCCATCACGGCAAAAATAGCTGACTCCGTCCAGATCGCAGTCACAAGCCCCACAATGATCAGTCCTACAGTATAACCGACAGACCCCCACGACCGGCTTCTGCCATAATGAATATTGTCAGTACGCATTAAAAGTGAAGCATTACTTTCCATCATCGGCAGGATATTCGGATAGAATAAGCTGAATAAAATCATGACAATCATTAATCCAGTAAAAGAATCGACAGGAATAAAAAGCAGCAGAATACATGTTGAAATGACTGGCAATGCTCTCATCAGAAAAGCCAGTGAAAAACGTTTGCTCAGTTCAGGAAATAAGTAAAGTGTTGAAAAGGACCGTGCGAATAAGCCTGCAGCAATAATAGAACTCGCAGCAGCTACTGTCAGGTCTTTTTCATATACAAGCCAGCCTGTCCAATATGGCAGGAAAATTCCCCATGTAAAGAAGAAAGTAAAAAAGTTAATTGAAAGCCAGGATTGTGCTTTCATATCATCACGCTCCATCTGACAAATGAAAGTTTGTCCTGAGCTAGTATAGCATATTTCCACATAGAAAAAGGCTGAAACATAATCGTTTCAGCCTCAAAATCATTACGTATTATACAGCTGTAATGCTCAAGTCGACGTCGATGTTGCCGCGGGTTGCTTTAGAGTATGGGCAGAAGTCGTGTGCTTTTTTCAGAAGGTCTTCTGCTTCATCCTGAGACACGCCGCTGACTTCAACTTCGAGTTTTACAGAAATTTTTACACCATCATCTTTTTCATCTTTATTCAGACTCACATGTGCAGTTGTTGTTGACTCTACTTTTTTGCCTGCATTTTTAGCCATGAGATTAAACGCCCCGTCAAAGCAGGCTGAATAACCGGCTGCAAAAAGCTGCTCGGGATTCGATTTGCCTTCCGGGTCCTGACCGTCACCAGGCATTGCAAGATCAAGCTGGATTAAATCGTCTGAAGATTTTACATGTCCGTTTCTGCCATTTTTCGCTGTTGCAGTGCTTGTTAAAATTGCCATCAATCTCATCTCCATTTCATTTATTAAAAAATTTTACTCTCTTGTATGATTCACTTTTATTCAATTAGTTAAACATTTTGCTCTGTTGAAGCTGGCTGGTGATTTCCGCTTCAGGGGAACGCTTTCCGCATGGGTGCGCCGTTTTGTGGCGCCATCCTGCCTCCTCGAGCTTCGCTCTGCGGGGTCTCACCTGTCCGACTTCTCCTGCTGGAGTCGTCCCCTGCAGCGAGAATCACCAGTTGAGTTAAAATAACATTGGACTATAACATGGTTATCAATTAAGGACATTCTGCGAATTGCTATAATGATCAGCAGATTTTTGATAAACTGAAAGAATGGAAGACACGCAACAGGAAAGGGACTTGGACATCATGCGACTTGAACAGAATCAAAAAAAGAAAAAAACAAAATGGTGGATTGCACTTGGGGCTGGCGTTACGATCTTTGCCGGCGCTTCACTTGGTGCGCTCAGCGCCTATAACTGGTCGCCTGAAGAGGCAATAGAAGGATTGTTTGGCAGCAGTGAAGAACAGTCTATTACTGAAAGCAGCCATGAAGAACGTAATATAGATGAAGATGTTAAGGAAATGACACGTCAAGAAGATAATAAAACACAAAACGAAACAGAGACCTCTGAAGAAGAAATACCGGATGAAACAGAGGCACCTGAAGACGTGCCTGATGAAACAGAAGAACCGGCAGAAGATACTGAAACACCCGAAGAACCTGTAGAGCGAACACCTGAAACAATGACTGAACCACTTTATGTAGATGGTGTTCTGATTGCGAATAAAGAATATCCGCTGCCGACAGATTATGCACCGGGAGAAGATCCGGAAGCCCGAGCTTCCTATAACGAAATGCAGCAGGCAGCATCAGCAGCAGGATACAGTCTTGTGGCATTCAGCACTTACCGGTCATATGATTACCAGACAGACCTGTATAACAACTACGTTGCACAGCATGGGCAGGAAGAGGCTGACAGATTCAGTGCAAGGCCGGGATATTCTGAGCACCAGACAGGACTTGGTTTTGATATTGGTGCAGAAGGTCAGGAAGAGCACTGGGCTAGCGATAGCTTCAAAGATACACCGGAAGCAAAATGGCTTGCAGAAAATGCGCATAAATTTGGTTTTATTCTGCGTTATCCTGCAGGAAAAGAGCATATTACAGGATACCAATATGAATCATGGCATTTCCGTTACATTGGAAAGGATCTTGCCGGAAAAGTGTATAAAAGCGGACAGACGCTCGAAGAATATCTTGGCATTTAATGCGGAAATATTTCCCGGGAAATCCGAAATGAGGCTGAATAGCAGAAATGCTGTTCAGCTTTTTTTGTATTCTCTTAGTTTCCCTAAACAAAAATATCAGTTATACTACTATTCAGAACAGTCAAATAATGGAGGGTGAAATGGGGACGAGGATTTTGAAATTGCTGTTACAGTGGCTAGCAGCATTTAGCGTACTAATGATTTTATTATTACTCCCGCGGGAAGTGGAGATTCAATCAGGTCCTTCTGGAGAGTTCGAAGCTGCGCACTATCAATATTCTATAGCAGCACATGCAGAAAGTATTAAAGAGTTTTTTACACCTTTGATCAATGGGGAAGGGTTTGGCACTGACAGCTATAACAGACCGTTTATCAGTCATGCCTGGGACATGATGCAGCGCAGTCTCTGGCTGATCATACCGGCGTTTTTCATCAGTATTTTTACTGGGGTCGCAAAAGGTGTATTTGATTTTAAAACCCGTCATGGAAAAAGAAAGTTTGCAGGACTGCAGACGACGTGGATTGGTCTTTCGGTTCCGGATATAGTTTTTATCATCTTTATTCAAATGATTTTAATGTACTTGAATATGAAAGGCATCATTACAGGACTGAGCCTTTACGGAGCGGGCAACCCGGAAGCAATTGTGCTCAATGTGATTTATCTTTCTATTTTTCCGATGTTTTATCTTGCTAATATTACGTTTTCTGCACTTAGTGATGAAAATGGTGCCGACTATATCAGAACAGCAAGGGCGAAAGGGAGTTCATCATTTAAACTTCTTTATATACATATGCTGAGAAACGGGCTTGCGAAGATCTTTGTACATACAAACACGATTGTGCTGTACCTGCTGTCAAATCTGTTTGTCATTGAATATTTTACAAACTACAGGGGAGCGGCTTATTACTTCAAGGAATATATTGCAGTTTCCAATGTCATAAATGGACCGGATTCACTGTTGCTGAATACTGGAGCGATTGCTGCGTTTGCTTTTTTCTTTACAATATTAATTTTACTGGCCGGTTTGATCAGTCAGGTGGCAAGAGGGTTTCTTCTGCCTCATGAAAGGGGTGGAAACGGATGAATAAGCATTTAACGATTGGCGGACTCATGATGGCTTTTCTGCTGGTCCTTACTTTTTTAGGACCGCTGTTACCTGTAATAGACAATAGCATTTCGCAGGAAGGCGTACGTTTTACTGACGAAGGAATCGAAGTGCCGCCATTTCCTCCTTCAGCAGAAGATCCGCTTGGTTCTGACAGAGAAGGCAGAGATATACTGAGTCTGATTGTTGCAGGAGCGCAAGAAACACTGCTTGTTATACTTGCGATTGTTCTTATCAGATTCGCAGTGTCGGCCGTGCTTGGTATCGGCAGTTATTATTTCAAAACGATCAGAGCGGTTCTTTCAATATGGAGTCAGCTTTTCTCTTTTATGCCATCTATTTTTATTGTGATTTTCTTCGCCGGACTGCCATTTGTGGTATTTTCTGAACACAGGCAGATCTGGATGATTGTCATTATCGCAGCGGTTGAAGTAGGGCGGACAGGAGATATGATTAAAACGTCAATGGATTACAGCGCGAAGAAATCTTTTTTTGAAGCGGGGATCGTATCAGGCTGTTCTCAGTGGACACTGTTTAAAAACTACTTCTGGCCGGATTTGCGGCTGACGATTGTCACAAACTTTATCAGTGATATGGGTCGGACGTTATTTTTAATCGCCCAGTTCGCGATTATCGGAGTCTATTTACAAAATGCATTCTGGTCGATCAGAGGCGGTGGCGTTGAGACGGTCAATAATTCATTTATCTGGCCGACGCTGCTGCAAAATATTCATCGTGATGTTTTTACAGCTGAATGGGTGGTATTGTCGACAGTAGGGATCATCACATTTACAATGGTGACATTTTATCTGTTAAGCAGTGGGATCAGGAAATATTATCAGAACAAATATCATCAATCCAGTTAAAAGGAGTGTTCTTCAACATGAAACTGTTAATTTTAGGCGGGACAAAATTTCTTGGCAGACACCTGACAGAAAGTGCAGTCAATAAAGGTCATGAGGTCACACTTTTTAATCGGGGACAGACGAATACATCCCTTTTCCCGGATGTTGAGAAGCTGACCGGGGACCGTAACGGTGATTTAAGTGCACTTGAAAACAGAAGCTGGGATGCAGTCATTGATGTTTCAGGATACACACCATCCCAGGTCAGACAGACTGCTGAACTGTTAAAAAATCACGTCAAACACTATACGTTTATTTCCACGATCTCTGTCTATGAGGATTATACGAATGGACCGGCAGTAGAAGGTGTGACAAAGCTTGCTGAACTGAAGCAGGACACTGAAGAGATAACTGGCGAGACTTACGGACCGTTGAAACAAAAGAGCGAAGAAATAATTGAAGACCTGTATAACGGGCACTCACTGGTCATCCGTCCCGGCCTGATCGTCGGTCCCCATGACCCGACTGACCGCTTCACTTATTGGGTCTGGCGGGCACAGCAGGGTGGAGAAGCACTGGCGCCTGGGAATCCGGATCGTAAAGTTCAGTGGATCGATGTTCGCGACCTGAGTGAATGGGCCATTACGATGATCGAACGCCAGGAAACCGGCACCTATAATGCAGCCGGAGGAGAGCCGCTGCCTACAATGGAAAAATATCTGGAGACAGCAAAGAAAGTCGCCAACACAGAGGTTAAGTATCAATGGGTCAGTGACCGGAAACTGATTGAACATGATGCAGGGCCTTTTGTAGAACTTCCATTCTGGCTCCCGATTTCAGATACTCATCCGGATGGCTTCCTTCTGGCTGACGCATCAAAAGCGATTGATAAAGGACTGACATTCAGACCGCTTGAAGAAACAATAAGTGATACACTGCTCTGGCTGAACGAGCAGAAGGATCATGAATGGAAAGCCGGTCTGACAAAAGAAAGAGAGCAGACTTTGTTGAAACTAAATTGATTTACTTTTCTGAAAATATGATATAATGAAGTTAAATATTTGCGGGGGTGGAAAAAATGAATCGTATTTCGCGTGCAGGATATATCTTCACAGCTTTGCATACGTTGTTTTTCCTTAACCTGACCTTTGATTTTATTGTGTTCTATTAACAAAAGCTGTAGTGAGTTAGACTTGAAATGTATAAGAGTTGAGTGTTTTAAAGGTGAACTTCTCTGCAAAGTGAACCGGATACAAAAACAACGGCTGAGACATCATTGTCACAGCCGTTGTTTTTTGCTTATAGAATTGGAGACAGCAATCTTGAAATCGACTCCTTAAATTTAATCAGATTCGACCGCTCCTGATAGATCTCAGGCGTCAGCTCAGTTGAATCTTTCATGTCCTCTTCAAAAATCATCGCAAGTGAAGTAGCCGTTTCCTGATGATAGAGAAACGCGTTTACCTCAAAGTTCAGGCTGAAGCTCCGCAGATCAATATTTGCCGTTCCAACTGATGCTGCTTCATCATCAGTCACAAGTGTTTTCGCATGAATAAACCCTTTTTCATATACATATATCCTGGCGCCGGCTTTCATCAGTTCTCCGACATAAGAATAAGTTGCCCAATATACAAACATATGGTCAGGCTTATTCGGAATCATTATTCTCACATCAACACCTGACAGAGCTGCTACGCGAAGGGCATCGAGCAGGCTGACATCAGGAATAAAGTAAGGCGTCTGAATGTAGACATATTTGTCAGCATTATTAATCAGTTTCAGATAGCCTGTTTTAATCTGCTCCCAATCCGAGTCCGGACCACTTGAGACGATCTGCATACCTACATCGCCTTTTTGCGGAATCGGAGGAAAGTATATATCCGAATATTCAATATCATAGCGGTGCGACGCCTGATTCCAGTCGAGTATAAACCTTGTCTGAAGCGGGTGTACTGCACTTCCTTCAATTCTCAGGTGTGTATCCCGCCAATAACCGAAACGCTTATCAAGACCAAGATATTCATCCCCGATATTAAAGCCGCCAATATACCCCACACGCCCATCGATAATAGAGATTTTACGGTGGTTTCGGTAATTGAGACGGGGGTTAATGACTGGTACTTTTGAAGGGAAGAAAGCTTCCACCTCACCGCCAGAAGCCCGTAATTCCCTGAAGTACCTCTTAGTCATCCCGCGTGACCCCATGTCATCATAAAGTACACGAACTTTTACACCCTGCTTGGCTTTTTTCACAAGCAGCTGGTAAAGCTCGCGGCCGAGGTTATCTCTCCTCAGAATATAGGTCTGGATATGAATATGATCTTTTGCATCTTCAATATCATCAAACAGCGCTTTGAATTTCTTTCTGCCATCTACTAATATATCAACCTGGTTATCCTGAGTCAGTACGGCGGCATTGTTCACCAGCTGCATATAGATCAAATCACGCATTTTTTCGGTTTCTTCAGATTTGAAATGAAATTTACGTTCATGAATTGCATCAATCTGATAACGGATCAGCTGTTCAATTCCCACACGCTTTCTGCCTTCCCAATTAAAAAGGTGCTTTTTTCTGAGACTTCTGCCAAGCAGCAGATAAAGCGCGAACCCGGCGATAGGGATAAAAAACAGGACCATAAGCCATGCCCATGTGGCACTGGCATCCTTTCTTTCAAGAAAAATAAGGATCCCTGCAAAGAAAAAGTTCAAAATGAAAATAAATCCTACAAAAATTGAGATCCAGTCAAAAGAGATAAAGTCCATATTCAGCCCCTGCCTATCTGAGATTTCTTCTTATTATGTATTATACGCATAATCTCTGATAATCTCTAATTACGGATGACATGCGGAAAAGTTTCGGGAATATTTCAACTTTAATCCGCTTTAAAGTGTTGAAATCTTCAGTTATATGGGATATTTTTGTTATAGAGAGTTTAGAGCATTCGGATTCTTTCTGTTGTATACCTTGTAGGGGTATGTTATGATGGAAATATCAAGAATGCAGTGCAGGGAGGGAATGTGTTTGGAAGCGACAGAATTGAATGAACATACACATTGCAGCAGTGATCGTAAAAGTCATCACTCTGAAGATATGAAGAAAAATCTGACAACCCGTCTGAACCGTATTGAAGGACAGGTGCGTGGGATTAAAGGAATGATTGATAAGGATACGTACTGTGACGATGTGATTACTCAAATCGCAGCAACTCAGTCTGCACTGAACAGCGTATCAAAACTGCTTCTTGAAGGGCACATGAAAAGCTGTATCGTTGACCGGATTCAAGAAGGTGACCTTGAAGTTGTAGATGAACTTCTAGTCACCATGAAAAGGTTAATGAAAAAATAATGTTCAGGAGGAATACCAAATGTCTCAAGTTACATTGAATGTAGAAGGAATGTCATGTCAGCACTGCGTAAAGGCTGTGGAATCAAACGTAGGAGAAATGAGTGGCGTGGAATCAGTAAAAGTTCACCTTGATCAGGGAACAGTCGATGTTGACTATCAGGATTCTTCAGTGACAGTTGACCAGATTAAAGATGTGATTGAAGATCAGGGATATGACGTAAAATAATTTTAATGCGCAGTAATCCTGCGCATTTTCTTCAGAAAATAATATACCCCATATAGGTATATAAGGAGGGCTGTAAAAATGGCTCAGAAGGAATTGAACATTACAGGCATGACTTGTGCAGCGTGCTCAACCAGAGTGGAAAAAGGGTTGAACAGGATGGATGGAATGGAAAAGGCGAGTGTGAATCTCGCTTTAGAACGCGCAACGGTTTCATACGATCCTGACAAAGTGTCGCTGAATGATATTCAGGATAAAGTCACCAGTCTTGGTTACGGTGTTTCTGTTAAAAAAGAGGAATTTGATATTACAGGCATGACCTGTGCAGCGTGTTCGGCGCGTGTAGAAAAAGGGTTGAGCAGACTTGAAGGTGTAAAAAGCGCAACCGTCAACCTTGCACTTGAACAGGCAACCGTTGAGTATACAGACGGTGTGCTGTCAGTTGATGACATTATTGCAAGGGTAGAAAAGATCGGTTACGGGGCAACGCGCAGACAGGACCGCGCGCCAGAAGAAGATCATCGGCAGACTGAAATTAAGCGTCAGCAAAAGAGATTTCTCTTTTCGTTAATTTTTGCAGTACCTCTGTTGTGGACGATGGTCGGCCATTTTTCATTTACAGAATGGATGTATGTCCCTGATCTGCTGATGAATCCATGGGTACAGATGGCACTCGCAACCCCGGTTCAATTCATTGTCGGGGGGCCATTTTACACAGGTGCTTATAAAGCACTGCGCAACGGCAGCGCGAATATGGACGTTCTGGTCGCGCTCGGGACGTCAGCTGCATACTTTTACAGTGTCTACCTGGCCATACAGAGTCTTTCTATGCCAGGACATACAATGGGACTGTATTTTGAAACGAGTGCTGTATTGATTACATTAATCGTGCTGGGTAAGTTATTCGAAGCTAAAGCAAAAGGAAGATCATCTGAAGCAATTAAAAAGCTGATGGGTCTTCAGGCAAAAACAGCATTTGTCATTCGTGACGGTGAGGAAGTTGAGATTCCGCTTGAACAGGTGAAAGCAGGGGATTTACTTGCAGTGCGCCCGGGTGAAAAAATTCCGGTGGACGGTGTGATTAAAGAAGGACAGTCTGCTGTCAATGAATCAATGATTACCGGTGAAAGTGTTCCGGTCGACAAAACTGCAGGCGATGCTGTAATTGGCTCGACGATCAACCAGCAGGGCTTCCTGAAAATTGAGGCAGTCAAAGTAGGAAAAGATACTGCACTCGCACAGATCATCCGCGTGGTAGAACAGGCTCAGGGCTCAAAAGCGCCTATTCAGCGTCAGGCTGACAGAATCTCAGGCATCTTTGTTCCAATCGTTGTCGGTATTGCGATCGTGACATTTATTGTATGGATTTCACTTGTATCACCTGGTGAAGTTGCACCGGCATTAGAAGCAACGATTTCGGTTCTCGTGATTGCCTGTCCTTGTGCGCTCGGTCTTGCAACACCAGTCTCTATCATGGCGGGTTCAGGTCGTGCAGCAGAAGCGGGCATCCTGTTTAAAGGCGGGGAACACCTTGAGGCAGCTCAGGGCATTAATACAGTTGTACTTGATAAGACAGGTACAGTAACTAAAGGTGAACCTGTTCTGACAGATGTTGTACCGCTGGGTAATTGGACTGAAGAAGACCTGCTTATTATGGCAGGATCTGCAGAAGCGGGATCAGAACACCCTTTAGCGAAAGCAATTGTAAGCGGTGTGCGGGAGCGTGGGGCAGAACTTAAAGAAGCGACAGACTTCCAGGCTGTATCAGGATTCGGTATCCGTGCAATTGTTGATGGAAAAGAGATTCTTGCCGGTACACGTAAATTAATGACGCAGGAAGGCATTAACGTATCTGACCTTGAAGCGAACCTGCTTGAACTTGAAGAACAGGGACGCACAGCGATGCTGATCGCAATAGACAGCGAGCCTGCAGGCATCATCGCAGTAGCTGATACAATCAAGGACACCTCAAAAGAAGCGGTCAGCCGTCTGAAGCAAATGGGGCTTGATGTGATCATGATGACTGGTGACAATGAACGCACAGCCCGCGCTATTGCGGCAGAAGCGGGTATTGAAAAAGTGATCTCTGAAGTGCTTCCGGATGGGAAAGCAAATGAAGTGAAAAAGCTTCAGGAAAAGGGACGTACGGTTGCGATGGTCGGAGACGGCATTAATGATGCGCCTGCTCTTGCAACAGCTGATACAGGACTTGCAATCGGAACCGGTACAGACGTTGCAATGGAAGCAGCGGATATTACGCTGATTCGCGGAGACCTCAACAGCATTGCAGATGCTATTATGATGAGCCGTAAAACGATGAAAAATATCAGACAGAATTTATTCTGGGCGTTCGGCTACAATACGCTTGGTATTCCTATAGCAGCAATCGGTCTGCTTGCACCATGGTTAGCCGGTGCGGCGATGGCATTCAGCTCTGTATCAGTTGTGTTGAATGCACTGCGTTTGCAGAGAGTGAAGCTGTAAATATAAAAAGCCTTTCAGCAATGTTGTGCTGAAAGGCTTTTTTGCCGCATAGGTAGCGCTGCAGGCTTTTTGTCTATCTAAGGATGCGAAATATCTGACAGTGTATCTCCCGCTTTTTCATCAGATCGTGGATTCACAGACAAGTCTCCAAGTGACACAATTCCAATGACCTGTCCATTTTCAATAACCGGCAGGCGGCGCACCTGTGTTGAAGCCATCAGGTCAGCGGCTTCTTCTGCAGGCGTATCTGGTGTCACATGAATTAACTCATGTGTCATGACTTGATCGACAGTCTGCTCTTTATGTTCCGCCACTCCGCGTATGACGATATCCCGGTCAGTGACCATACCTGCCGGGCTGCCATTCTTATCAAGAACAGGAAGCACACCAATATTATGTGTTTTCATCAATTCAGCGGCTGTTTCAACTGAATCCGTGATCTTGCACGTGTAGATCTCATCTGTCATTACTTCTCTGATATTCATCTTTCCACCTCCAAATGTAGTACGTCATTATTATTTCACCTGGCTGGATGATTATGCATGAATCTCTCACTTCAGAAAATGTGTAAAAATAATTAATTTTTCACTGAATGAAGGTTAAATCATTGTATCTGGTGGTATGATAATCGTAATGACACTTATTTAAATAATGAAAGAAACATTTATAAATAAAACGAAACTTCTTTAACCACTGATTCGTATGATTAACTATTCAGACTACATTTGCGGGAGAGGTGCTGCTAAGATGTCAAGAAACAGAGAAAGCATCAAAGAAATGATGACAAAAATGACTGAAGTAGGCGTTAAAATCACCACTACAAAATCACGTCTTGAAATACTTGAAGCTGTCAAGGAGCCTCATCAGGTTTCCAGTACATGATCCGTTAGCGGACTAAAAGGTGCTCAATATGAGAGGGCCTTTTTTATTTGGAGGATTTTTTGCACAAATAGTGGGAATATACATATAAAACAGGTAAGGCGAGGAGGGGCAGAGATGTTTCAAAAAGCAATGCTGATCTATAACGGCAATGCAGGACAGCGGGATGCTGAGAAAATTTTGAGTCAGACCGCACCAATCCTGGCATCCAAAATTCCAAAACTGTTTTTATATCAGACGCAAAAACCAGGTGATGCTGAACATTTTTGCCGTCAGCACGGCGAAGAAGTTGAACTGGTCATTGTTATGGGTGGTGATGGGACTGTTCATGAAGCTATTAACGGGCTTGCCCCGCTTGATAAAAGACCCGGTCTCGCAATATTGCCGGCTGGTACCTGCAATGATTTTGCGAGGTCACTTAACATACCGCTCAATCTGAAGCAGGCTGCTGAACTGATTGTATTTAACGGGGTGGAGTGCGAAGTGGATCTTGTAGAAACGGATGACCGGTATTTCAGTAATTTCTGGGGTACAGGGTTAATTGCAGCGGCTTCTGAGAGCATTGATGACACGTCAAAAGGAATGTTTGGACGTCTCAGCTATTATATGAGTGCGCTCAGAACGTTATCTGAACAGGACACTTTCCATTTTAAGCTGGAGTTTGACGGACGTACAGTTGAAGATGATGCTGTTATGCTGTTGTTTATGAATGGCAAATCAATAGGTGCTGCTGAGTTTCCGATGGAGTCTATTCAGATGGATGACGGGTTATTGAATGTCCTGGTAGTGAAGGAAGCAGGGTTTACACTTTTAAAAGAGATCTTCACTGCCAAAACGTCTGTAGATTGGGAAGAAAATGAATCGACGATTACACAATACATGACATCTTCCTGCAAAGTGACACTTGATGAGACGCAGACAATAGATCTTGATGGGGAGCACTATAAAGGAGCACATGATACCATCCGGATTCTAAACAAGCATATTTCTGTGATTGTACCTTCTGGTGCCACTGCTGAAAATGGATAAAAAAAACCGTGTTAAAAGCCTGAAGCCCCTAACACGGTTTTTTAATCATCATCTTCATTCGAGAACATATAGGTCCTGTGATGGAATTTCATTGAGAATAACAATCCGAGTGCAAACAATGTACCGATCAGTGAGCTTCCCCCGTAACTGATCAGCGGCAGTGGAATTCCTGTGATTGGCAGCAGCTGAATGGTCATGCCGATATTCTGAAATACGTGGAAGGTAATCATACTGATTACGCCTGCACACACATATACATTGAATTGGCTCTTTGTTTCAAGTGCTACTTTTGTTAAATGGTAGATCAGCAAAAAGAATAAGCTGACAACAATACTTGCTCCAATAAATCCATATTCTTCACCGATGACTGCAAAAATAAAGTCAGTATGATTATCGGGTACATATACCTGCCGATCCTGATAACCTTTACCGAAAATTTCACCTGACCCGATCGCACTCATTGCAGTGGTGAGCTGATAAGCATCACCTGAAGCATAGCTGTATGGATCAAGCCATGAGTAGATTCGACGCAGCTGATAATCATCGAAAAAGCGCTCCATCAGGTCGCGTCTGAATAGTACGAGATAGATCGCTGAAGCTGCAATTGCACCAACTGAAGCAAATGTAGGAAGCAGCAGCTTCCACGTAATACCCGATACAAGGATAATACCAATTGTAATCGCAATAAAGACAAGCATGGTACCAAGGTCAGGCTGTTCATTAATCAGTATAAAAGGAATACCGACAATCAGTCCGATTTTTGCGAGCAGCCATATGTCGCTCTTTAAATCCCTGTTAATAAATGCTTCATTATGGCCCGCTACAACTCTAGCCAGAACAAGGATGGTAAAAGTCTTCATAAATTCAGAAGGCTGGAGTGTTCCGATAACCGGGAAGTTATACCAGCTGTAAGCACCGTTGATATACGGAACAAGCGACTCCGGAAGGACAAGCAGACCGACAAGTAAAACGATCCCTATCCCGTAAAACACCCAGGCTAATTTCCTGTATTGATCCATATCAAAATACATCATCATACCAATCAGGACGAAGCCTGCCCCGTAGATCATGCCCTGCCTGATTGCGAAATTGGTCCCGATAGCGGCATACTGACCCGTTGTCTGGGCAGATGAAATCGCCAGCACACTTGCAATCATAAATAAAATCAGCAGTGATGCAAGGGTCCAGTCTATTCTGTCTGAAAAGTGTTTATTTGTATTCAATCTATTCACCTGAATTCTAATTTTTCCTCTATGAACAATGCATTCAGCGTATCAGATTATACACTGTTTCACAATTCACTAGAAGTCACAACGCCTGAAAATGTTTCATTACTTTTGTCATAAACGTCTGTCTAATAGACGGATGAGCATCCAAAAAAGTTTCTTTTTCTCCTTTTTCAAACAATTTGATACAATGAAAATATGAGGTTACATAGAGGAGATGGTGGCATGAAGAATCAGGGAAGCAGCCAGGGCTGGATTTATCTTCATTTGAATACAGCACAGGATTTTGCAATGTCCAGCGGGATTGATATGAAGGACTTTTATCATGCGTTATCAGACAGGCTGCATCACCTGCTCCTCTTAAAGCATAAATTTGAGCAGTCTTCTTTCAACATGCATACATATCTGGAATATGTGCATGAACAGGAAGTAAGCGATCTCGTAAAAGAGGACATAGCTGCTTACGGAGAATTCTGCTGGATTGATTTTGAGGATGAAGCAGGCGTTGATGAGATGAGCGCACAGGAATTAGCGGAACTATTATATATGGGACATATGAAGTACCATCTGAACCTGCCGTTTTATAAAAAATTAAACAACCGTTTTGTCTATTTATCAACGGAGGACGGAATGCTCAACCGTACATATTATAAGGAGTGGACAGACTTCTTTTTAATGATTGGAAAGGTGATTCCTGAAAAAATAGCAGTGCGCAAAAATACAAAGCTGCTTCAGTTCAAAAAAGAAAAAGCACTCTCTCCGATTCCGAAAGAAGTGGTGATGAAAATTTCACACCTGCTAAGAGAAGGGGTAGTCATTTCATTCCAGCACAGTGTGGTTAATAAAGGAAAAGTCGAGGTGCCGGTCTGGGTATCGGGTGACTACGTAAATATGGATGATCTGCAGGAAGATATGCAGAAAAAATATAAGCGTGAGCCGTCTGCAGTGTTTTCTTATGACCGGAAAACAAAAGAATGGTCGGCAGTATGATTAATCGGGCACTTGCATGAAGCAGGTGCCTATTTTTATAAGAAAAGCGGAAGGCGCTCGATCAGCTCCGACAGGCATAAGACGGGGAGCTAGCGCCTGTATAGTGAATGAAATACGTTAAACCTTGAAGGTACTTTAAAGGAGCGGTTAAATCAATGAAAAAAATGTCCATTCTTATAACTGGTCTGCTGCTTACCGGCTGCAGTTCAGCGTCTGACACAGAGGAGATTGACCTTTCAAATCGATCATGGGAAGACATAACAGAAGCGGCGGCAGGTGAAACAGTCCGACTTTATATGTGGGGCGGGGATACAGGTATTAACAGCTACATTGATGAGTATGCCATTCCTGCGCTGAAAGAAGAGTATGATGTCACACTTGAGCGGGTTCCGCTTGATACAAATGAAATTATTCAGAAGCTTGAGACTGAAAAAAGAGCAGATCAGAATGAAGGGACAATCGATCTGATCTGGATGAATGGAGAGAATTTCAAGCGTGCGAAAGAAGGGGATCTTCTCTTCGGACCTTTTGTTGAAGAGATTCCATCTTATCAGGAATATTATCAGGCTGAGGATTACGCCTATGATTTCGGCACAGCAACTGAAGGCTACGAAGCACCATGGGGGAAAGTTCAGTTCGTTTTTCAATATGACTCGGCAGTTGTGGATACGCCGCCTTCAACACTTGATGAACTTGCAGACTGGGTTGCAGAGAATCCAGGGAGATTTACATATCCTGAAGCGAGTGACTTTACAGGCAACGCCTTTATCAGACACGTGATGCTAGGTAAAGCTGCAGAAGCGGATGAACTGCTCGGGGAACCTTATGAGCCGCTTGAAGAAGAACAGTCAGCTGCTATGTGGGACTTTTTGAATCAGCTTGAACCTGATCTATGGAGAGGCGGGGAGACATATCCTGCTTCACTTGAAGAGCTTGACCGCCTGTACAGCCAGGGGGAAGTATGGATAACGATGGGATACAACGAGGCACGTGCTGAATCACTTGTGCGTGACGGTATTTTCCCTGAAACAACTGAATCCTTTGTGCTTGAAGATCCCGGCTCAATCGGAAATACACATTTTCTCTCCATCCCTTATAACAGTCCGAATAAAGAAGCTGCCATGGCAGCGATTGACTTCTTCTTAAGTCCGGATGCTCAGCTTGAAAAACTGAAGCCTGATTACTGGGGTGAAAGTACGCCGCTTGATCAGGCGAGCTTAAGTGAAGAGCAGCGTGCAGCATTTGATGAACTTGATCGCGGCCAGACAGTGCCGGATGCAGAAAAACTTGCTGACACGTATATTTCTGAAGTAGACGCAGGATACGTGGAATGGATCGAAACGGAGTGGCGTAATGAAGTGGCAGCGGACTAACGGATTGTTTCTGCTGCTTCTGCCGGCTTATGCATTCTTACTGCTTGCCGGAGGAAGTTTTATACTCGCTTTTATCGAAAGTACAGGCAACGGTGAAGGGTTCACATGGTCTTATTATCTATCACTTTTTGACCGTCGTGAGCTGACAGATGGCTTGACCTACAGTATATGGATTACAGTCAGTTCAACAGTCGTTTCCCTGATCACTGGCTGGCTGATCGTCAGAAGTTTTTATCGTCTGATTGATGGAAATGCAAAATGGCTTGTGTGGATTCCGATGCTGTTTCCGCATTTCGTATGGGGATATTTTGTGCTCCTTTTACTAGGACAGAGCGGGCTGATCTCAACTGCACTGGTTCAAAGCGGGCTGCTTGAGGACCGGACATTATTTCCGGTGCTCGTTCAGGACAGAAGCGGAATCGGTATTTTTATCACCTATGTATGGAAAGAGATTCCCTTTGTCATTTTAATGCTGCTCCCTGTCTATCTACAGCTCCCGCGTCAGTTCCGGGAAGTGAATACCGTACTTGGCGGCGGGCAGAGACACTGGTTCAAAACGGTTGAATGGCCGTGGATAAAGCCGGTGATGTTTGAGACAGGGCTGATTATTACAGCATTTATCTTTACTGCCTATGAAGTGCCAGGTCTGCTCGGGGTATCTTACCCGCAGATGACACCGGTCATTGCCTATGACTGGTTCTACAGCGCTTCAGGAGAAGAACGGTCAATGGCCTTTGCGCTGTTGATGCTTGCGGCTTTCATCCTGGGGGCATGCGCATTAACAGGCTTTGCGCTGATGAATAAAAGAAGAATGCTGCTGTCAAAAAGCAGCCACCGTTATTAGGAGGGGACAATGAAAAAGAACATTTTTTATATGAGCAGTGTGATCTTCTTTTTAATTCCCGTCCTTTTACTGATATTAAAAAGCATAACTGCCCCGTGGCGCTCTGGAAATCTGCCTGACTGGACACTCAGAGGCTGGGAAACAGTTTTTCAGGATAGCAGAGTGATTGAATCAATGGCGATCACGCTTGGCATTGCACTTGCTGTTGCACTCATTAATCTGATCGTGGGCATCCCTGTAGCAAAAGCACTTTCCCACCGGTCTTTTAAGCTGAAGAATACGCTTGAAGTGCTGCTGCTATTACCACTATTTCTGCCGGTCATAGCCGCTGCGATGGGGCTTCACATTACAATGATCCGTCTCGGACTCGCAAATACGTGGATCGGTGTTACGATTGTTCACCTGGTGCCGACCATACCCTACACAATTAAAGTGTTAAAAGCAGGATATGATCGGATTCCGCAGGATATGCTCAATCAGGGCAGGATGCTAAAAGCAGGTGTCTGGCACGCTTTCCGTACGATTGAACTGCCACTTCTCATTCCAAGCATCAGAAGTGCCATCTTTCTCGCTGTTACGATCAGTGCCGGTCAATATGTACTGACCGCTATTATTGGCGGAGGCAGCGTGATTACAATGCCAATCATCTATTATCCGTTTTTGCAGTCAGCTGATGATACAGTCATGTCTGCATTCTCAGTCGCATTTGTACTCATTCCTGCAGCAGCCGTTCTCATTGCAGAAGCAGCTGCTATGGCACTTGCGGGCAGATTATTTATAAAAAGGAGGAGCATACAATGACTCTCCCCTATCTGGAAGTAAAAAACGTCTCAAAACAATTTGATAAAGCAGAAATTTTCAAAGATCTATCATTCTCTCTCAAAAAAGGTGAGATTCTGTCACTCGCAGGCCCTTCAGGTACAGGGAAATCCACCCTTCTTCGCTGTCTGGCAGGGCTGGATCATTTTTCAAATGGAGAAGTGCTGATCGAAGATACTGATCTGTTAGCTATGCAGGTAAAAAAGCGTCCGGTTGGTATGGTGTTTCAGCAGGCGCTGCTGTTTCCGCACCTGACACTTTTAGAAAATGTTGCTTACGGGAAAAAGATTACGCATGGCAAAAAAGAAGCGTATGAAATGGCGCACAGTTATTTGAAGGAAGTAGGACTTGAAAACCATGTGAAACAATACCCCCACGAACTTTCAGGCGGTCAGCAGCAGCGGGCAGCACTGGTCAGAGCCATGCTGTTAAAGCCGAAACTCCTGCTGCTCGATGAACCTTTTTCAAGCCTTGACCCCGGTCTCAGAAAAGAGCTGAGAGAATGGGTCAGAAGTTTTTTGAAAAAAGAAGAGATGACATCTATTTTTGTTACCCATGATAAAGATGAAGCGATGCTGCTCGGTGACCGCACAGCTGTGATGGCTGAAGGGAGACTGCAGCAAATCGGTCTTCCTCATGAGCTGTATCATACGCCGCATAATGCGCTCGTTGCTGAGCTGTATTCAGATGTGATCGTACTCGATGAAGCACGGTACTGTCCGGCTGAAAAAGCCAGCTGGCGTGCAGAAAGAAAAGATGGGCATGAGTGGTTTGAGGCAGAGTGGGTAAATGAAACATATCACTTCGGCAGGAGACTGGCGCATATAAGGCTTATCTCAACCGGCCGCCGTATTACGATTCCGGCAGGTGAGTCGGGGAAGGAAGCAAGTGGATATGTAACAATTCCGCCTGAAGCAATCAAATATTTTAAAGAAACATGATAAGAGAAAGAGGGAAGGGGGCAGGGCATGAACAGAAAAACAGTGTTAGCGATCATTGGGATACTGCTGGCTGCAGCAGGATTGTTCTGGTTTAACAGAACCTATCTGAATGTATCGCCTGTAGATATTCAGCAGTGGATCCAGTCGCTGCACTGGTGGGGACCGCTGTTATTTATCCTGATCTATATGGTCAGACCGCTGATTCTGTTCCCTGCTTCAGTTTTGTCAATCGCAGGCGGTCTTGCTTTTGGGGCAGTATTCGGGTTCATTTACATTATGATAGGTGCGACACTGAGTGCGATTGTCGCATATTTTATTGCCCGCCGTTTTAACCGGTCATTTATTAAAAAGATTCAGGACCCCAGAGTGCAGCTGGTTACGTCTAAGATGGAAGAGAAAGGGTTTTTGTATGTGCTGATCCTGAGACTTGCACCTCTTTTAAACTTTGATCTTGTCAGTTACTCTGCAGGGCTCGCAAACGTGAAATTGAAGGATTTTACCCTGGCTACGATCATTGGTATTGTTCCCGGAACATTCGGCTATAGTTTTCTGGGCTCAAGTGTAGCAGAAGGGGATATGAGAATTATTTTACTCGGTCTTGCATTTCTTGCAGCATTCATTGCTGTTTCATTTATTTTCAGGAAAAAAGTAGCCGTGTGGCTTGGTCTTAAAAAAGAGAAGAATGAAGAGTAGGGGGTGCTGACACTGCTTGATACATATGGAAGGAAATATGCAGAACCGGTAATTCGTAAAACGGCTGACCGGTTTTTAACATTCGGCTGGACCGCTAACCAGGTAACCATTGGCGCATTTATCATCGGAGCGACTTCCGGCCTGATCTATTATCTCGGTTTCCCGGTCCTGGCTGTCATCGTCCTATGGCTTTCAGGATTTCTTGATGCAGTGGACGGATCAATGGCACGGGCAACGAAAACGTCACCTTTTGGCACAGTGATGGATGTCACCTTTGACCGTATCGTGGAGATCAGTGTCATTCTTGGTGTCGCTTTTCTCTACCCTGATATCATGTGGGCGGCCCTATTGTTAATGGCGTCGATTGTGATTTCGATGACGATATTTTTAACCGTCGGAAATGTTTCTGAGAACAATGGAGTAAAGTCTTTTCGCTATCAGGCTGGGCTTGCTGAGAGAACGGAAGGTTTTCTTTTCCTGAGTGTGATGATGCTCGCCCCATCCATCGTCTTGTGGACAACCCTGGCATTCTTCGCAGTCGAATTGTTTACCGCGGGACAGCGGTTTATGGAGGCGAAGAGATTATTGGGATGAGCCCCGTTCTTATCGTCTGCACCGGAAGCAAACCGAAAAAAGCACAGAGCGGTTAGCCGCCCTGTGCTTTTACTTACTGCGCCAACTGCTGTTCAGCAAACTCCCGGTAAAGCGGGTGCGTCTCAATCAGCTGACTATGTGAACCGATCCCTGTGATCCGGCCCTTTTCAATAAAAATAATCTTATCCGCATCTACAATTGTAGACAGGCGGTGCGCAATGACAAATGTCGTACGGCCTTCCATCAGCCGTGTCAGCGCCTGCTGCACAATTCCTTCAGACTGACTGTCAAGACTTGCCGTTGCTTCATCCATCATCAAAATTTTTGGATCCCTCAGAAAAGCCCGCGCAATCGCAATCCGCTGCCTTTGTCCACCTGACAGTTTTACGCCACGTTCGCCAACCTCTGTATTCAGTCCTTCAGGAAATTCCCTGATAAAAGGCTCGGCATAAGCCATGGCCGCAACTTCCCACAAACGTTCATCGCTGATTGACGTTGCATCTGTTAACCCATAGGTTAAATTATCGCGAATTGTCCCAGCCATCATCGGACTATCCTGTGACACATACCCGATCTGACTGCGCCACGCATCCATTGAGAGGCTCGTCACCGACGTGTCCCCAATAAAAATCGCTCCATCAGAAGGCTCATAAAAACGCTCAATCAGCCCGAACATCGTTGTCTTTCCGCCTCCACTCGGTCCGGCAAAGGCGACCATCTCACCAGGCTGCGCTTCAAATGACACGTTGGATAATATCGGCTCACCTTCTTCATAAGAGAAAGAAACATTCCGCACATGAACCGGCAGCCCGCTGATATCCATCTCCTCACCGGAACGTCCTGTTTCCTGAGGTGTATCAATAATACCGATAATCCGTTCTGTCGCACCCTTTGCTTTTTGAAGCTGTGTAAAAAACATCGCAAACGACGTAATCGGAAAAACGATCTGGAACAAGTAGAGTAAAAATGCAACAAGAGATCCGGTCGTCATAGAGCCTTCAGCAACACGAATACCGCCATAACCGATTATAACGACAATAACAGCCATCATAATCAGGTAGATAAGAGGTCCGACAATCGCGAAAATTTTCATCTCTTTTAATCCAAATGACAGCAGCTTACGGATCCCGCCTTTCCCTTTTTCAGACTCAAATGTCTCTGCATTTGAAGCCTTCATCAACCGGATTTCACTTAACGTCTGCTGGATCTTACCGGTGAAAGTTGCCGTCTCATCCTGCAGTCCGCGTGAGATCTTAGACATCTGCCGCCCAAGCGGGATCATAATTCCGACTGTTACTGGTACAGAAATCAGCATCAGCAGTGTCATCTTCCAATCCATAATCAGCAGAATAATGACTGCACCGATAATCGTAATAATTCCGGTGATAGACTGAGGGAAGTGCTGTGAGATCAGATCTTTTACAATCCCTGTATCATTGACTACCCGGCTCACAGACTCACCGCTTGCCTTCTGATCATAATAACTGACAGGCAGCCTGATCATCTTTTCCCACATCTGTTCACGCAGTCTTGCCACAACGACCTGTCCGGTATAGCCCAGTAAATACGTCGATCCGCCGTCAATCAGCGCCTGCACAATAAACACAATCGCAATCGCAGCCACAAGCCAGCCGTTCAGATCCACAGAAAAACCATCAACCAGTTCTCTTGTCAGTAAAGGGATGGTCAGTCCGACAAGTGTGGTCAGGATACTTCCTGCAAGACCGAGCGATAAGGCCAGCCGCGGCACTTTTGTTGATAAAATTAACTGAATAAATGGTTTCAAACTGGTTTCGTTGTTAGCCATGAAATACTCCTGTTCTTAAAAATGTGTATAGGTAAATTATATCTTATTTAACTCTGAATAAGGGAGACGGTGCCTGTATACTTTATTTTCAGGCTGGCCCCCTGCTATGATGGAGAAAACACGCAGGAGGATTTTATGAAAACAGTTATTCTTGCAGGGGGCGGTCACACGCATCTTGAAGTACTGAAGCGTCTGTCGTCACATCACGATTCTTCAGTAAAGTGGATCCTCGTGTCTGCCTCCCGCTACCATTATTATTCCGGAATGTTCTCAGGCTTTGCCGAAGGGTTATATGGAATAGAAGACATTCGGATTGATCTCAAACAGTTATGCGAAAATAAACACATTCATTTTATAGAAGCATCAGTAGAATCATTTGATCCTGAACATAAAACTGTCACTCTCTCAGACGGAGAACGCCTGACATACGATCGCCTTTCACTCGATATCGGTTCTCATACAGCACCGGATCAGATCGAAGGACTCTCAGAAAGACAGACGCAGATGAAGCCTGCGCACCTTTTTCCTGACAGAATTGAAGCATGCCGCAAAGCAAAAGAGCTCGTGATCATCGGAGGCGGTGCAGCAGCCTGTGAAATGGCGTTCTCATTCCATCAGTGGAAACAGCAGCACGGACGCAAATACGACCGTATCACGGTGATTGCCTCAAATGAATTCATTGACCAGAGATCAGATCAGGTTATTGAAGCAATGTTCGAGGAAAAAGGCATTCATTTTATAAAAAATGATTATGCTGTAAAAGTAACGGACCGACACGTTATCACAAAAAATGATAAAAACATTCTATATAAAGAAGTAATCTTTCTCGGCGGGGCACAGGCGCCTGATCTTTTGAAGACATCCGGCCTGCCTGTAGATCAGAAAGGATTTATAAAAGTAAATGCAGGATTACAGACGATTGATAACAGCAGCGTGTTTTCAGCCGGCGACTGCGCGGCCCTTGTTACACACCCGGATCTGCCAAAAAGCGGGGTTTATGCAGTCAGGCAGGGTGAAGTGCTTTATCACAACCTGCTCGCAAGTCTGAACCGTGAGCCACTCGCTGATTACACGCCGCAACAACGAGCGCTCATTCTGCTCTCGACAGGCGGAATGGAAGCGCTCATGCTCTATGGTAAATGGCGTAAAGCCGGCCGCTGGGCGTGGCTGTGGAAGGACTATATTGATCGTGGTTATATGCGGAAATATCAATAAACAGATGAAAAGCCCGTAAAAGCGTGTGTGCTTTTACGGGCTTTTTGAGGTTATTTGTTGTTAAGCGGTTGTTTTTTGGTAAAAGATGTTGCATAGGTCTATTTACATCATTTCCTGTACATCGGTTGAAATCTCCTGAACGTCCGGTGTAATTTTCTGAACACCAGCTGGATTTTCATGAACACCATGTGTAATGTCATGAACCACAGCCAAAATCTCACGAACCATCAACCGGCTTTCGTCACCGCTTCACCTTTTACCTTACGTTTTGTAAAACGATCCACAATAGAGCTGATCGCACCATCACCCGTTACGTTTGCTGCAGTACCAAGGCTGTCCTGCGCGAGGTAAAGAGCAAGCATCAGAGACGTCATTGCACCTGAGAAGCCGAGCATGGATTCAAGCAGGCCGAGTGAAGCGACGACTGCGCCACCAGGTACACCCGGTGCAGCGATCATTGTCACACCAAGCATCAGAATGAATGGGAAGATCTGACTGAATGTCGCTGTGTCGCCCTGTATAAGCATCACGGCCATCGCACAGCTAACAAGTGTAATCGTGCTTCCTGCTAAATGGATATTAGCCAGCAGCGGAATACAGAAGTCAGCCGTTTTCTCCCGGACACCCATTTTTTTCGACTGCTCAAGTGTGACTGGAATGGTTGAAGCAGAAGACTGTGTACCGAGCGCTGTGAAATAAGCCGGCATCATATTCTTCAGCATTTTAAACGGATTCTTACTGTGCAGTGATCCTGCAGTTGTATAAAGCATAACAAGATACAGCACGTGCAGGATAATAATCATTACGAACACGAGCAGGAAAACGTTAATAATTGCGCTGACCTGGCCACCCTGGGTCATATTCGCAAAAATTCCGAATATGTGAATAGGAAGGAGTGGAATGATGATTTTTTCAATCAGCTTTTGAATAATCGTACGGAATTCTTCCAATCCTTTTTGCAGTAGACTGTTTTTAAAAGCTGAAATCCCGATTCCAAGAACAAATGACAGCAGCAGCGCAGACATAATGCCCATCACAGGTGTCATCTCAATACCGAAATACCCGCCAAGCAGTGCTTCTTCCGGATTCTCAAATGCTTTTGATGCTTGAGAGCCAAGAAGAATGGGGTATAGGATAGTAGCACTCAGGAACGCAAGCAGTCCTGCGATCACTGTTGATGCATAGGCAATACCGGCCGTCAGTCCAAGTGCTTTACCGGCACCGCGCCCCATCGCACCAATACCCGGCGCGATAAATGCAATGATAATCAGTGGGATGGCAAATGACAGAAAACCGCTGAAAATATCATTAAAAGTTGCTGCCACACGGATCAGCCACTCAGGACTGAAGCTCCCGATTGCAATACCAAGTGCAATCGCAATAACAATACGGGGAAGTAATCCGATTTTTTTCATGGTGAAGTCCTCCTGTTGTGTACAGTTGTATTTGATAGATGGATTATAACGCGATGATTATACGTTGTTAAGGGGAAAAACTTAATTAGTAATAATAAAATAATTAAGAATTATCAGTAAAATAAGTGTTTCTAGACTCGAAAAATAGTGTTTTTGTTATAGTGAAAAAACAAAAAACCAATTCATCAAACTCATTTAGAAAAATAAAAAACGTGGTAAGATGGAGAGGTAAATCGAAATGAATTTTTTACATAGATCAAGAGATAAACGGAGGACTATATAAATGAAAACAAAACTATGTCTGCTGTTCGGCGGAAAGTCTGCAGAGCATGAAGTGTCATTACAGACAGCCAAAGCCGTTATTAAAGCACTGGACCTGACAAAATTTGATATTGACCCTGTATTTATTACAAAAGACGGGGAGTGGAGAAAAGGTTCCGCACTGACTGCACCAGTGGAAGATGTGAAACAGCTCCAGTTTGAAGCACAGGCAGAAGTATCACCTGCAGAAGGCCTTGTGCCGGCAAAGGAAGCTTCATACGACATCGTGTTTCCGCTGCTGCACGGACCAAATGGAGAAGACGGTACAGTTCAGGGACTGCTTGAAGTTCTGAATGTTCCTTATGTAGGGAATGGTGTACTTGCATCATCAGCCGGTATGGATAAGGTCATTATGAAGAATCTGTTCAGAGACGCCGGTCTTCCTCAGGTAGGCTATACATCCTTTATCCGCTCTGCCTGGGAGCAGGATAAGGAAGCAAGCTATGTAAAGACAGAAAAAGAAATCGGTTATCCGTGCTTCATTAAGCCTGCAAACCTCGGTTCAAGTGTGGGCATCAGCAAGTGTACAAATCGTGCTGAGCTCGAAGCAGGCTTTGAAGAAGCGTTTCAATTTGACCGCAAGATTGTGATTGAAGAAGGGGTCAAAGCACGTGAAATTGAACTGGGTGTGATTGGCAATGATTTCCCTGAAGTATCAGTACCTGGCGAGATCGTAGCAAAAAAGGACTTTTACGATTATAAATCGAAGTATGTAGACGGTGATTCTGTCATGATTATCCCGGCTGAACTGCCGGATGGCATGGCTGAAAAGCTTCAGGAAATGGCTAAAACTGCATTTCAGACAGTCGACTGCTCGGGACTTGTACGTGCAGACTTCTTTGTCACTGAAGACGATGAAATTTATATCAATGAAATCAACACGATGCCAGGATTCACTCCTTACAGTATGTTCCCGCTCTTATGGGAAAACACTGGTGTACCTTACGCTGAGCTGATTGAAAAGCTGGTTCAGTTCGGCATGGAACGCTATGAAGATAAACAGAAACTAAAAACTTCAATCTGAGGAGAAGCCAGTCATGAAAAAAACGTTAAAAGAAATTGCTGAGATCCTGAAAGCTGACGTTCCTGCCCAAGGGTTTGAAGATGCAGTTGCTGAAGGTGCAAGTATTAATACACTGACAATCCAGCCGGGTAATCTGTTTGTGCCTTTTAAAGGCGAAAAAACTGACGGTCACAAATATGTCCGTCAGGCTTTTGAAAAAGGCGCAGGTATTTCACTGTGGCAAAAAGATGTACCTGATGCCCCGCATGACCTGCCGATTATTCTGGTGGATGACCCTGAAGCTGCACTGCAGCAGCTGGCGTCTGCTTACAGACAGGAAAACCATTTTAAAGTCGTCGCGATTACAGGCAGTAATGGAAAAACAACGACTAAAGACATGATTGCAGGCGTTCTTTCAACTAAATACAGCGTGCAGAAAACAGAAGGAAACTTTAATAATAACCTGGGTCTGCCGTTAACACTGCTGAATATTAAAGAATCCACAGATGTGGCTGTGCTTGAAATGGGTATGAGCGGATTCGGTGAAATCGAACTCCTCAGCAACATTGCAACGCCTGATATCGCAGTGATTACGAATATCGGGGAATCACACCTGCAGGATCTCGGATCAAGAGAGAACATTGCAAAGGCAAAGTTTGAAATCATTTCAGGCCTGAATCAGAACGGCATTCTGTTTTACTATGGTGATGAGCCCTTACTGAAAACACTTGTCGAGCAGGCAGAAGACTTAAAAAGCGCATCGTATGGCTATGAGGATACAAATGGTCTTTACCCGAGAAACACTGAGATCGATGAATCAGGAAGCCGTATCCAGCTGGGTACGGAAGAAACGTGGGTATCTATCCCGGTACTTGGCAGACACAACGTCCTGAACGGCCTTGCGACAATCCGTACAGCGCTTCATCTCGGATTGACGCTTGAAGAAATTGAAGAAGGTTTTGCAAAAACTGAAATGACATCTATGCGTATGGAACGTGTGGAAGGGGTAAACGGAGAAATATTTATTAATGATGCCTACAACGCGAGTCCTACTTCCATGCTCGCTGCGCTACAGTTTTTAGAAGAGGCGAAAGCATCCGGGAAAAAGATCGCTGTGCTCGGTGATATGCTTGAACTCGGGGACAACGAAGAAACTTTTCACCGTGAGATCGGACAGAAGATCAATTTTAATGAGATTCCAGTCCTGCTCACGTACGGTCCGCGCTCAAAGTGGCTTGCTGAAGAAGCCCTCCAGAGAAGCCCGCTTGTCTACTGGTTCAAGGAACATGATGAACTTGTGGCAGAGCTTAAGAAGCATCTTTGTAAAGGAGATCTTGTGCTTGTGAAGGGGTCACGTGGAATGGAGCTTGAGAAAGTGATTGAGGCTTTTAAATAAAGCAGCTGAAAAGCCGTCCTGCGGGGCGGCTTTTTGCGTGGTGTGGGGTGATAAGGCTGTCAGGGAAGACGATGTGACCTTCGGCGGCGGTGATGCGACCACAACCGGACACAATGCAACCATAACTGGCGATGATGCAACCATCAGCAGCCACGACACGACCACAAACGGACACAATGCAACCATAACTGGCGATGATACAACAATCAGCAGCTAAAAGGCGGGATCCGCTAAAGATTTAAAACCTCCATTTATGGGTATAAAAAACGGTAGAAGATTGAACGGAGGGACGTCATGGGACAGACAGGATGCTTGCTGCTTCACGGATTCACAGGCGGGGCTTACGAGGTGAATCCGCTTGCCAGATACCTGCGTGAGCATACAGACTGGATTATTTCAGTGCCGGTGCTCCCCGGCCATGGCAGACATCTCAGGCTGCATGAGACGAACGCAGTTGAATGGATCACATATGCAGAAGAAGAGCTGAAAAGGCTGTATATGTATTGTGACGAAGTATACGTAGTCGGCTTTTCAATGGGCGGTCTCATTGCAGCTTACCTGACCATCCACTATCCGGTGAAAAAACTGGTATTACTCAGTGCAGCAGCCCTTTACATTAATCCAAAACAGATCCTGAGCGACATTAAAATAGTATTTGCAGATACATTAAGACGAAAGCT
Source organism: Jeotgalibacillus terrae (assembly GCF_016908195.1). Classification (GTDB taxonomy): domain Bacteria; phylum Bacillota; class Bacilli; order Bacillales; family Jeotgalibacillaceae; genus Jeotgalibacillus; species Jeotgalibacillus terrae. The sequence goes on along the minus strand of NZ_JAFBDK010000009.1, from coordinate 20,209 downwards.
GAATGAAAATGAATGGTTTGGTCATTATAAATATAAGCTCTTTCATACACCAATCCGCTCCACAAGAGAGTTCAGACGCCTGGCATCGTATGTCGTACCGCTGCTCCCAAAAATCAGCGTGCCTGTTTTCATTGCACAGGGACAGATGGATGGGATCGTGCCTCCAAAAGCAGCGAGATTCGTCTATGACCGGGTTGGAACTTACCAGAAAAGATTATATTTATCAAAATCGTCTAAACACCTGATATGCTATGGGTCCGACTGTGATCAGCTTTTTCATGAGATCGCTTTCTTTTTAAAACAGGAGAAAGTTCCTGACAACGGATGATTGTTTTTTGAAAATAGACATGATAAGATACGTAAGACATCTGCTACAATTAGCAAAAAGCTCTCTTATTTATAAGAAGAGTGTGATATAACTTTTAAATGCGCAATGCGGGAGCATCCCGTGAAGGACGTATTTTGTCCTGCGTATTTTTGATGGTTGTCTTTAACCAGCATGAAAGACCAATTGACATATTGGCATCTCTGACGCACTCGGCCTATGACCGGGTTTTCTTTTTGGGGAAGAAATGCCCCTGTTATTTTAAATGTTAAGGACAACGAACAAAGGCTGTCGCAGTCTTCTGAGCGATCTTAGCTATGTGTATGAAATAGATGATTCACAAAACAAAGGAGAATGAAGGATTTGACACTTTTTTCAGAACTACCAATTAGTCCAGTAATCCAAAAATCAATTAAACGTATGGGATTTGAAGAGGCAACGCCAATTCAGGCTGGCACAATTCCACTATCAGCAGAAGGTAAAGACATTATCGGGCAGGCGCAGACAGGAACAGGTAAAACGGCTGCATTCGGTATTCCTATGCTTGAAAAAGTGGATACTAAATCACAAAACATTCAGGGTCTGATTATCGCACCAACGCGTGAGCTTGCGATTCAGGTTTCTGAAGAGCTTTACAAAATCGGCAGCGACAAGCGTGTGCGTGTACTTTCTGTATATGGTGGACAGGACATTCAGCGTCAGATTCGCGCAATGAAAAAGGCGCCACATATTATCGTAGGTACACCTGGCCGTCTTCTTGACCACATTAACCGTCGTACGCTGAAGCTTGACCAGGTTCAGACACTTGTTCTTGATGAAGCTGATGAAATGCTGAACATGGGATTCATCGATGATATCGAATCAATCCTTAAAAACGTTCCGGAAACTCGCCAGACACTGTTGTTCTCAGCAACAATGCCTGGACCAATCCGCAAGATTGCTGAACGTTTCATGAAGAACCCTGAAGTTGTAAAAGTTCAGGCGAAGGAAATGACTGTTGAAAACATTGAGCAGTTCTTTGTAAAAGCACATGAGCGCGAAAAATTCGACGTACTTTCACGTCTGATCAACGTTCAGTCACCTGAGCTTGCAATCGTATTCGGACGTACAAAGCGCCGTGTTGATGAGCTTGCACGTGCACTTGAAATCCGCGGCTATATGGCTGAAGGAATTCACGGTGACTTAACGCAAGCGAAGCGTATGAGTGTACTTAAGAAATTCAAAGAAGGCCGTATCGACGTACTTGTTGCAACAGATGTTGCTGCACGTGGTCTTGATATCTCAGGCGTTACACACGTATACAACTATGACATTCCTCAAGACCCTGAAAGCTACGTTCACCGTATTGGACGTACAGGCCGTGCAGGTAAAAAAGGTATGGCGATGACATTCGTAACGCCGCGTGAAATGAACTACCTTCGCGTTGTTGAACAAACAACGAAGAAGAAAATGGAGCAAATGCGTCCACCAAGTTCATCAGAAGCACTTGAAGGTCTTCAGCGCGCAGCAGTTGACGAACTGAAAGAAACACTTAAGAAAAACAATCTTGAGGAGTACAAAGTACTTGCTCGTGAACTGTTAAACGATGGCGAAGAATCATTGGATCTAATCGCAGCTGCTCTTAAGATCCTTACTAAAGAGCCGGACGAAACACCAATCGATATCACACCTGAGCGCCCACTTTCTTCTAAGAAGAAATCATACCGCAAAGACGACAAAAAGTTCGGCAACCGCGGTGGAAACCGTGGCGGTAAAGGCGGAGGCGGCGGCAAACCTTACAACAGCCGTCAGCGCCAGCCAAAGCGTCAATCACGCGAAGGGTAAGCAGAAAAGCGGAAGCAGGCGTTTAGGGGCGTATGCGCTGGACTGAAGCGGATTGAGATAAAGGAAACACAGTGAACGAAGTGAGCTGATGTTGACTTATCTTAAGGAGCTGAGGGAAGCGCACTAGCCCCTGCCTGCTGGAGCTGGACAATGGGAAAAGCGTAAGGCGCTCGTTCAGCTCCGACGGGCATAAGACGCGCAGCGGAAAACGGGTGAACTTTCCCGTTTACCGATGGGTGGCTTATGACCCTAGGAGCTAGCGCCTGAAGCTGGACACCAAGAAAAGCATAGGTGAGCATTTAGGGGCGTACATGTTGGACTGAAGCGCCGGAGATAAAGGAAACACGGTGAACGAAGTGAGCCGATGTTGACTTATCGGACAGAGCTGAAGGAAACATGCTAGCCCCTGCAAACCGAAGCTGGACAACATATAAAAAGCTGCACACGGATCTGTTCCGGTGCAGCTTTTTTATTTGAGAAAAAAGCACTGAAGGAAAAGTAGCTGTGCCTGAGGGAATTGTGATGACAGCTGAAGGAATTCGTCCGCGCCCCATCAATCCCCATCCGTCCACTCCAACCCAAACAAAAAAGCCGTCCTAAAAACCAGGACAGCTTTATCATTATTCTCTTTCCTGAAACGTAAAGACAATCCCGTTTGCCTGCAGCATGCCGTCGATTTTAGAAAAAGAGGCCTGCATCTGTCCATTGCGGTCAAATTCAAGGTTTTCGCCATCATTCATTTTAAGAATAAGGGTGTCATATTTCACTTCTTCATTCTGCTTGAGCAGAACAGCATCTTCTATGTCACTCCATGCATATTCATTTGAAGTGACATCGAAAAGATCGTTATGGATAATTTTCTCTTCTCTTAATACAGAATAATTTGTTAAGCTCAGGACCAGCAGGACAAGTGAAACTGCCAGAAGCCCGAAGCCGGTTCCTTTGAACACCTTTCCTTCTTTATACATCAGGAAAAAGAATACAGATAACAGGAGTCCAAAAGCGCCGAAAAGGATATTGGATAGGGCAGGCGTACGTATGGTGATGACATCCCCGTACGAAAAGAACAGATAGTGGAGCAGGTTCGGGCCGATAAAGGCAAAAATCAGCGAAACAATAAAGGTGATCACGCTCAGAACAATCCACATGATATTCCCTTCTGTAAAATCGCGGTGCATAAACATCCTCCTTACAATAATTTCATATCTACTATACAGAATTTTTTGATAAAAAGTTTCGTTTTTTAAAATATTTCATGAAAACTTTTGAAACATATATGACCGGCAGTTCGTATGATAAAGTAGATACATAAAAGATACATATAGACAGGAGAGAAAATGATGGGGAGACAGGAGCCTAAAATGAGAATTTCAGAACGGGCGTTAACCGTCTGGAAGCTTTATGGCTGGATTTCTGCAGCAGTCACCCTGTTGATTGGGGCAGGGTTAACCACACTTACACTCATATTTGACTGGTCGGTATGGTTTATTATCGGCTCAGCGATCGCACTAATACTTGAAATTGTATTGTTTGTTTTTGTACTGCCAACGCTGAAATGGAAACGCTGGCGTTATGAAGTGAGAGAAGAGGAGATTGAACTGCAGCATGGGATCTTTATTGTGACACGTACACTGGTGCCCATGGTTCGTGTGCAGCACGTAGAAACAGAGCAGGGACCGATTTTGCGTAAATACAGGCTTGCAACAGTCAGTATTTCAACAGCAGCCACACTGCATCAGATCCCTGCGCTTGATATTAACGAAGCAGATGCATTAAGAGACTCAATTTCTGCTTTGGCAAGGGTGGCTGAAGACGATGTCTGAGGAAAAACGCCTGCATCCGATTACAGCTGTGATGAATGCACTGAAAACGCTGAAAGAAGCATTTATTCCATTTGTTATCCTGATCTTTTTAAACCGCGGGGAAAGGGAATCGTTTCTTGATTATCTGCCGTTTTTGGTTATGGGTGCCATGGTGATTCTGTTTCTCTTTCTTGGCGTGATTAAATGGTGGCGTTTTAAGTACTGGGTTGAAGAGGATGAACTTAAAATTGAACAGGGTTTATTCGTAAAGAAAAAGCGCTATATTCCTTTTGAAAGAATACAGAGCCTGAACTATACAGAAGGTGTTCTGCACAGGCCTTTAAAGCTTGTGAAAGTTAAGGTTGAGACAGCAGGCAGCTCTTCAACTCTTGAGTCAGAGGCAGAATTGACGGCGATTACAAAAGTTGAAGCAGATGATCTGAACCGCATGATTTCAGCTGCTAAAAAGCGGCTGAAAGAAGAACATTCGGTAGTGCCTGAGGGAGAAGAAATAGTAGAGCAGGAACCGGATGAGCAGGTCCTGTATAAAATGAGCCCGAAAGATCTTGTGGTCATGGCGACTACTTCAGGCGGAGCGGGCGTTGTAATCGGTGGTATCCTGATTTTTCTTTCACAATTTGGCGAGATTATTCCATATGAAGCCGTGTTTCAGGAGCTGATTGATTTTGTGCAAGCAGGCTTCCTGCTTGCAGGGATTTTGGCAGTAGTGGTCTTTTTCGTGGCCTGGCTTATTGCAGTCGGTCTGACGTTCCTGCGCTATGCGCATTTCACAGTGAAGCTTGTGGATAAGGATATTGTGATTACCAGGGGATTGCTTGAGAAAAAGCAGACGACTGTGCCGCTGAAGAGAATCCAGGGCATCACGTTTGATCAGAATATCATGCGGGAGCCGTTTGGATATACATCAGTGACGATCGAAAGTGCAGGCGGATCTGTCCTTGAAAAAGACTCAAATGCGATCAGATTATTGCCGATGATCCGTGAAAAAGAAACCTATGCCATTCTGGATGAAATTCTGCCTGAATATCATTGGAAGACAGAATTTACAGGTGCGCCTAAGCGTGCCCTGAAGCGATATATCTTTTGGAAAGTGTTGTTCTCGTTGGTCTTGATCGTGCCGGTTTCTTATTTCTTTTTTCCGCTCGGCCTGATCTCACTGATATTGATCCCGCTGGCAGTGATCCTGGGCTGGATGCAGTACAAAACAGCAGGCTGGAGCGCGTCGCATGATCAGCTGACACTGAAATACAGAGGCATCAGCAAGCAGATCGTTTACCTGAAAAAGAAACGGATTCAGTCAGTGGAATGGACCCAGACCTTTTTTCAGCATAAAGGAGATGTTGCCACATTGCATGCAACGATTAAATCATATACGAGCGGCAGCCACAGCAGCATTGCACATGTCGCAAAAGAAGATGCCGATCTTGTCATGGACTGGTACAGCCCTGAAGCGGAAGTGAAAAAGGTACACGAACCGATCATGACAAATCCTGAATTAGAAGGACAATAAGAAAATGCCTGGAGTGATAAAAGCTCCAGGCATTTTGCTATTCCCGACGCCGCTGCTGAAAGATAAACAGGCCAATCATTACGCCTGCTGCAAGTCCTGCAAGGTGTGCGGTTATATTAATGTTTGAACTGAAAAATGTCATCACAACACTGATCGCAATGATCGGTACCATGACCTGTCTGATCTCCAGAGGTGCTGCCTGCTTATAAATGAGCCAGATCGCCCCGTATAATCCGAACAGTCCAAAGATCGCCCCACTGGCCCCGACTGAAGAGTAAAAAGGCGGTTGTAATACCCACGTTGCCACATTTGCGATAATCCCGGTAAGTAAATAAACAACTGAGAACTGTACAGACCCAAGCAAGCGTTCAAGTGCAGGTGCAAACAGTACTAATGAAAATGTGTTGAACAGCACATGAAATAAGTCAGCGTGCGCAAAGATCGGCGTAATCAGACGCCAGTATTCTCCCTGAGAAATCAATCCGTTAATGCCTGCGAGTGAAAACAGGACTGAAGATCCAATACCGCCCGGAAGTGAAGTCGCAATAAATACGAGCGCATGGATCAGGATCAACAGTGATACGACAGGGTAAAACCTGATAAACTGTGATAAGCTTTCAGTACGTACAAACAAATGAAATCCTCCCTGTACCTGATTAGTTCTATCATACAGGATTCTATACGAAAAAGGTGACTCAGATGATTCATGGAATCGGTTTGGATATTGTAGAAATTGAACGGATAGACAAACTGCTTGTAAGACAGCCGAAAATCATCCGGCGTGTCCTGACTGAGCGTGAGCAGCAACAGTTCGGGCAGCTTGGCGAAAGACGCAGACTGGAATTTCTGGCAGGGCGCTTTGCTGTCAAAGAGGCATATGCAAAAGCACTTGGATGCGGCATTGGAAGTGAGCTGTCTTTTCAGGATATTGAGATTGAAAAAGCATCATCCGGCAAGCCTTATATCAGTCATCCGGATTATCAGGTGCATGTAAGCATTACCCATACAAAGGAATATGCCGCCGCGCAGGTGGTGATTGAGGGGACAGGTGCTTAGGTGCGCCTGTTTTTTTGGTTGGTGGAAATGGGTCTCTGATGAAAGGGCGGGTTTTGGAAATATATCAGCAATTTAGTTTTATCTATCACCTTTTTGTTTATTCAATCGCCTTTGCTTATAATTGCGTCACCTTATACATGTATTCGAAAAAGGTGAAGGAATTCAATCACCTTTATGAATATTAGTATCACCTCGTGCCTTAATTCAATCATCTTTTCAACAATTCGACCGCCCTGCCAGCTCCGCGTGTTATGCTTGTCGGAGCTTAAACGCCTGCTTCCGCTTTTCTAATGATCCAGCTCCAGGCGCTAGCTCCTCGGATCATAAGCCACGCATCGGTAAACAGGAAAGGTCACCTGTTTTTCGTTCCGCGTCTTATGCCTGTCGGAGCTGACCAAGCGCCTTCCGCTTTTCTTGTGTCCAGCTCCAGCAGGCAGGTCCTCGAGTCATAAGCCACAATGAGAAAATGGGAAAGATCGCCCATTTCTCTCATTGCGTCTTATGCTTGTCGGACCTAAACGCCTGCTTCCGCTTTTCTCCCTGATCCAGCTCCAGGCGCTAGCTCCTCGGGTCATAAGCCACGCTGAGAAAATGGGGAAGGGCACCCATTTCTCTCAGCGCGTCTTATGCCTGTCGGAGCTGAACGAGCGCCTTCCGCTTTTCTATGTCATACAAGCCCATCTCCTCTCATACACTGAAAGTGCACTGGCAACGATGCTTAATGAGTGAAGGGGAGGAAACCATGAAGAAAACCGCTCTCTGTTTGATAATGGTCTTTTTAGTGATGCTGATGGCTGCGTGCGGTGAGAAGACGAGGGAAGAAGCGGCTCAGGACCTGATGGACAAGGTGGAGGAGACTGAAAGCTATAAGGCAAAAGCGAAGATGACCTTTACCACAGGAGAGACACCACAGGAATATGATGTGGAAGTCTGGCACATGAAGCCTCATTATTACCGGGTTCATCTGAAGCATGCTGAAGACAAGCAGAGTCAGATGATTATCAGAAATGATGAAGGTGTATTTGTCCTGACGCCTGCGCTGAACAAGAGCTTCCGTTTCCAGAGTGACTGGCCTTCAAATGGCAGTCAGGCTTATCTGGCTGAATCGCTTGTAAAAGATATTCAGGAAGATAAGGAAGCAGTTTTTACGGAAAAAGAAGGGCAGTATGTGTTTGATACGAAGACAAGGTACAAGCATCAGCAGATGTTCCCGCTTCAACAGGTTATATTTGATAAGAAGACACTTGCACCAACAGACGTAAAAGTAAAAGATGAAGAAGGAAATGTAAAAATCGAACTGAGCTTCAGTGAAGTGGATTACAAAGCGTCATTTGAAAAAAGTGATTTTAACCTTGAGAAAAATATGATGGGTGCCCAGCTTGAAATGCCTGTATCAGGTGACGGGGAAGAAACAGAAGAGTGGGCAGTATTGTACCCGACTGCTGAGATCGAAGGCGCTGCACTGAAAGAAGAAAAAGAAGTGAACACCGATAACGGCAGCCGGGTGATTCTGACGTATGAAGGCGCAAAAAATTATACGATCATTCAGGAAAAACTGGATGCTGCACCTGTCATGCTGACCACATCTGAAGCCACTGGAGAAATAGCGGACCTCGGCTTTGCAGTAGGGGCTATGACAGAGAATTCACTTGAATGGACCTACAATGGCGTCAACTACTTACTTGCTTCCAATGATCTGACAGAAGAAGAAATGCTCGAAGTCGCTCGCTCAGTGCAGGGGTCTATGATAAAATAACGGCATCCAAAACAGGAGCGACTCCTGTGACAAGAGAAGGTGCCAGATGATGAATAATGAATTCCATAGAGATACATGGATTGAAGTAGATTTGGATGCAGTCAGACATAATATCACTCAATTGTCCGGCCGACTTAATAATGACACAGTGATCATGGCTGTTGTAAAAGCGAATGCGTATGGACATGGTTATCTCGAAATAGCAGAGACAGCACTTGAAAGCGGAGCGGAATGGCTGGCAGTGGCTTTTCTTGATGAAGCACTCTTTCTTAGAAAGCACGGCTTTACCGCTCCGATCCTGGTGCTTGGCGCTACGCGGCCTGAAGATGCCGCACTGGCTGCGCAGCATGGGATCCGCCTGACTGTTTTTTCAGGAGACTGGCTGAGGAAAGCCGGAAACGTTCTTGATCGCGATACGTTGAACGTACATCTGAAAATCGATACAGGAATGGGACGGATCGGATTTAGAGAAAAAGCAGATTTAAAGGAAGCGGAAAGATTTGTAGCGGATTCTTCCCGTTTAACGATAGAAGGGGTCTTCACTCATTTTGCTACAGCGGACGAGCCTGACCGCAGCTATGCTGATTGGCAGCATGAACGTTTCCATGAGTTCCTTGAGGTATTCGAGCAGCAGCCGGAAATGATTCATGCTTCTAACAGCGCAGGTGCATTTCTCAGAGATAATACAGCATTTAACGCTGTACGCTTCGGTATTTCAATGTACGGATTTGTGCCTTCCGGAGATATCCGCAATGAGATGCCCGTTACGCTTCAACCGGCCCTTTCCCTTTATACGAAAATCGTTCAGGTGAAGCAGCTGAAAAAGAACGATAAAGTCAGTTATGGCGCAACCTACACAGCAGAGCAGGATGAATGGATTGCGACGCTGCCAATTGGTTATGCTGATGGATGGATCAGGCAGATGCAGGGCTTTGAAGTACTTGCAGGAGAGCACCGCGCGGAAATGATCGGACGGGTCTGTATGGACCAGTGCATGATCAGGCTGCCTTTTAAAATGGAGGAAGGCACGGTTGTTACTTTAGTCGGGCGTACAGAAAATGACTGTATCATGCTTGATGACGTTGCTGCGCATAACGGAACGATTCACTATGAATCTGCCTGTCTGCTGGCTGCGAGACTACCCCGGATCTATTGGGAAAATGGTGTGATAAAAAAGGTCTTTAATCATCTGAAATAATCATTTTTGCAAAGAATTGTCAGATATTTTAAAAGAGAACCTTTTCAGTACGGCTTTTTAATGTTAATATAAACATGGACTTGAATGATGAATGAACAAAAGAATAAATGTTTCAGAAAAAATAGGTATGCATATGATGGTGGAGGTGTAGTTTGTGTCGGAATCCAGCGCAACATCAGAAATCTTGGTACGATTACCAAAGCAACTGCTAACAGAACTGGAAGCGTTTGCCGAACAGGAAGAATTAAGCTGCAGTGACTGTATTTATCGTGCAACAAAAGCTTATGTCCGTGACAGACGCAGAAAACAAACTCAAGATGCTATGCGCCGGGGCTATATGGAAATGGCGAAGATCAACTTATCAATGGCTTCGGAAGCGCTACAGGCAGAATACGAAGCAGACCATACCATTGAACGTCTGGTAAGTGGGGGATAACGCTTTGATAGTGAAGCGTGGAGACGTATTTTTTGCTGACCTATCTCCCGTTGTCGGTTCAGAGCAAGGTGGAGTCCGCCCCGTTCTCATCATCCAAAACGACATCGGAAATCGGTTTAGTCCCACAGTAGTGGTCGCAGCAATCACAGCACAAATTCAAAAAGCCAAGCTCCCTACCCACGTTGAAATCAGTTCAAAGCGTAATGGCTTTGAACGTGATTCAGTTATTTTGCTGGAACAGATCAGAACATTAGACAAACAACGATTAACAGACAAAATAACCCATCTGGATGACGAGACGATGGATAAGGTAGACGAGGCACTTCAGATCAGCCTTGGCTTGATAGACCTCTAATGTGGAAAACGCTCTTTCAGGAGCGTTTTTTTTCATATCAATAGACCCGGGGGCAACACTCCTCTATAATAGAACATAAGTACGAATACAGAATGATAAGTTAGAGGTGAAATTTTTGTATAACAAAATCACTGCGCACATTGAAGATCATCGTGAAGAGCTCGAACGGGCATGGAAAGAACGGCTTACGAGCGATTCAGATGCGCGCATCATTGACATCATGCCAGAGCACATTTTTGAATCAACAAGCTCAGAGTTTTTTGATATTATTCTACTGAACCTGAAAGATAAAGATAGAGAATATAAAGAAAAGCTTCAGAGTTTTTCTGACAAAGTAGTCAGACTGGGCTGGCCGGTTGCGCTGGTTGTAAAAGGATTGAGAGAATTTGTACATACCGTGCAGGAAAACTTAGTCCAATATGGAAGTATTGATAAAGAGAGAGAAGGAGAGTATCTCGAGCTCCTGGATAAATGGATGACACCATTCTCAAATGAAATCATCCAGACATATGCAGAAACATGGGAGAAAACTGTATCTCTTCAAAAGATGGCCCTTCAGGAGCTGTCTGCCCCGTTAATACCGGTTATGGAACAGATATCAGTCATGCCGCTTGTAGGAACCATTGATACTGAAAGAGCAAGACTTGTGATGGAAAATCTGCTTGACGGAGTGGTCAGCCACCGCTCTGAAGTCGTGCTGATAGACATTACAGGCGTGCCTGTAGTAGACACGATGGTTGCTCACCATATTATCCAGGCGGCGGAAGCGGTTCATCTGGTCGGGGCAAAATGCATGCTGGTCGGAATCCGGCCTGAAATTGCCCAGACGATCGTTAATCTGGGGATTGACTTAGATAAATTTATTACAACCAGCACAATGAAAAAAGGTGTTGAGCTGGCGTTAGAGATGACAGGCAGAAAAATAGTGGAATTGGAGGGGTAAACGGTGAGAATTCCGATCCTAAAACTGAATGATTGCCTTTTAATTTCAATTCAATGGGAGTTAGATGATCAGACTGCCCTTGAATTTCAGGAAGATTTGCTAAAAAGAATTCACGAAACCAATGCGCGCGGTGTGGTCATTGATATTACATCAATTGATTTTATCGACTCGTTTATCGCTAAGGTGCTTGGTGATGTGATTAATATGTCCAGACTAATGGGTGCAAAAGTTGTTATTACAGGAATCCAGCCGGCAGTGGCCATTACACTGATCGAGCTTGGCATCAGACTTGATGACGTAATGACCGCACTTGATCTGGAAAAAGGTTTAGAGAAACTTCAACAGGAATTGGGGGACTGACCATATGGAAATCCAATCCTGTGTATCCATTCTGAACGAGTGGGATATCGTAGCTGCTCGCCAGCTTGGCAGAAATGTAGCGAAAGAGCTGGGATTTGGAACCGTAGATCAGGCTAGAATCACAACAGCCATCAGTGAACTCGCCCGAAATATTTACCTGTATGCAGGAGAAGGTCAATTATGTATTGACCGGCTGAATGAAAACGGTAAAGCAGGGCTTAGAATAATTGCACTGGATAAAGGTCCGGGTATTCCAGATATCAGAAAAGTAATGGAAGACGGTTTTTCAACTTCAGGGGGTCTAGGAGCTGGCCTGCCGGGTGTACGGAGATTAATGGATGATTTCAACATTGATTCAAACCCTGGCGAAGGTACAGATATCCGCGCAACAAAATGGCTCCGATAGGAGGGGCATTTGACGAATGAATAAACAAGAAACACTTGAAGCACAATATAGTAAAATTTTGCAGGAATATATGAACAACCAGTCTGAGCAGGCTCTATATGCTGCTCAGCAATTCAGCCGGACTGCTCTTGCAAAAAAAGTGCCGCCGGAGGAAATCATCAGTCTTCAAAAGAATGCAATGCAGCAGTTAATGCCTGACCTCTCACCGGAAGTCTGGCATTCTTTTGATATTCTGCTTGAAGTCATGACAGCATACGGATTTGCTTTCAGAGAACATCAGAGTCTGCTTGACACACAAAAGGAATTGAAAAATGAAATGGAGATTGCATCGAACGTACAGGACACACTCCTTGGCACCTCTGTGCCGACAGTGGATGGTCTTGAAATTGGTGCACTGAGCGTTCCTGCCAAACAGATGAATGGTGACTATTACCACTTTGTTCATGACGGAGATCATTCAGTGAATGTGGCCATTGCGGATGTAATCGGTAAAGGGATCCCGGCAGCACTCTGCATGTCTATGATCAAGTATGCAATGGACAGTCTGCCTGAATACCGCAAAGACCCAAGCGCTGTGCTTGAAAGTCTGAATAGAGTAGTAGAACAGAACGTAGACGACTCTATGTTCATTACGATGTTCTATGGGATGTATGAGCTGCGCAGTAATATTCTGCATTTTGCTTCCGCAGGCCATGAGCCCGGCTTTTTCTACCGCGGGAAAGATAAGGAGTTTCTTGACCTTGAAGCGAGAGGGCTTTTACTTGGTGTTGATAAAAACACAAAGTACAAGCGCTATGAGCAGGCAGTTGAAGTGGGAGATATGATTATTCTAATGTCTGATGGTGTAACAGAATGCCGCACAGATGAAGGATTCATTGAACGTGAAACGTTAATTTCCTATATCAATGAATATATAGAACTCCCACCGCAGGAAATTGTAAATAAAATTTTCCGGGACCTGGAGCGTCTGCAGCACTTCCAGTTAAGGGATGACTTTACAATTATCATTTTAAAAAGAACAAAATAGTTCCGGCTGATTACGTTTAACTCCCTGCAGTTAGGGTAGTTTACAAGTACGTCTTACGGAGATTTTGTGTATAAGCGCCTGCACCTCACTGGAAGATCAGAGGGTCAGGGGCTGGACATTCGAAAAAAAGGTGGAACTAATATGAATATTAAAGTTGATATAACAGAGCAGAGAGAAGATTTTGCAAGACTTGAAATTGCAGGGGAAATTGATGCTTATACTGCACCGGCTTTAAGAGAGAAAACAGAACCTCTTTCGAAACAGGAAGGAATCCACGTAGTAGCTGACCTTTCTGAGGTAAGTTATATGGACAGTACGGGCATTGGTGTATTTGTCGGATTGTTCAAAGGAATTAAAGCAAATGGCGGACACCTTCAGCTTATTGGTCTTTCAGATCGCCTGAAACGCCTTTTTGACATCACTGGACTTGCAGACATCATGGATATTAACTCCGAAGTAAAAGGTGGAATGGAATGATGAAACCATTTGATTACATTGAGATGAAGATACCCGCCAAAGCTCAGTATGTCGGTGTGATCCGCCTGACGATTTCAGGCGTGGCCAGCCGTATGGGCTTCACTTATGATGATATTGAAGATTTGAAGATTGCGACAAGTGAAGCAATTACCAATGCTGTTCAGCATGCTTATAAAGGTAATGATGAAGGAGAAATCGTTGTTGGTTTTGCATTATACAATGATCGCCTTGAAGTCATTGTGGCAGACCACGGTTCAAGTTTTGATTTCATCAAAGTAAAAGAAGAAGTTGGACCTTACAATGAGGGTTCACAGGTTGACATGCTCCGTGAAGGGGGGCTAGGTCTTTACCTGATCGAAAGCCTGATGGATGACGTGAAGATCAGTCAAAAAGAGGGTGTAACGGTCTTTATGACAAAGTACATTGAGGAAGAGCAGGTGGAGAGGGATGCGGAAACTGTCTCAACCTAATCAACCAAGCAAAAGTGAAGTACTGGAATGGATCAAAGCCTATCAGGAAACGCAGGATGAAGATGCACAGCACAAGCTAGTTGTTCATTACAAAAATCTTGTAGAATCCATCGCCAGAAAATATTCCAAGGGTAAATCGTATCATGAAGATATTGCACAGGTTGGAATGATCGGTCTCCTGGGTGCGATCCGCCGTTATGATGATACTTTTGGAAAAAGCTTCGAAGCTTTCGCGATCCCTACGATTATCGGTGAGATTAAGCGGTTTTTACGCGATAAAACATGGAGTGTTCATGTACCGCGGCGAATCAAGGAACTTGGTCCAAAAATTAAAGCGACAGTTGAAGAGCTTACAACAGATCTGCAGCGCTCCCCAAAAGTAAGTGAGATCGCGATGCACCTGGAAGTTTCAGAAGAGGAAATTCTGGAAGCGATGGAAATGGGAAAAAGTTATCAGGCACTGTCCGTTGACCATTCTATTGAAGCGGACTCTGACGGAAGCACAGTCACACTGCTCGATATTGTTGGCAGCATGGATGATAACTATGAAAAAACGGATCAGCGCATGGTACTTGAGAAAGTACTTCATGTGTTAAGTGAGAGAGAAAAACAGATTATACAATATACGTATCTAGAAAATATGAGTCAAAAAGACGCTGGTGATATGCTCGGCATTTCTCAGATGCATGTTTCCAGACTGCAGAGAAGAGCCATCAAAAAACTGCGTGATGCAATCCAGCAGGAAAATTCTGAAGACGGGAATTTTGCCTGATGGATGTACTTGACCACAGTTTAGTTACCGTACATGCAGGACAGTATGCAAAGGATGGAAGACAGGATTGCGGCGACAGTTATTATTTTGCGGCAACTGATGACTATTTTATATGCGTGCTGGCAGACGGTCTTGGGAGCGGAAAGTATGCGCATGAAGCTTCCCAGGCAGTTTGCAGTGCAGTAGAGGAAAACATGGATGAAGACGTTGATCAGCTGATGGAAAGAGCCAATCAGTCTCTTGCGAAAAAAAGGGGCGCGGCAGTTGCGATTGTAAAAATCGAATATGCCACAAGACAGGTTACATACAGCTGCGTTGGAAATATCCGCTTTTATTTTTATTCAGAAGCAGGCAAGTTGACTTATCCGCTGCCGGTAACCGGATATTTATCCGGCAGGCCCCAGCGTTATAAGACGCAGAGCTTCGCTTATGAAGATGGCGCATCATTTCTCATTCATTCAGACGGACTGCAGATCACACGTGTACGACCGCTGCTACAGTCAGGACGCTCAATTGACTATATTTCAACTTATCTCGATTCAATCGTTTCGGGAAGTGACGATACAACCTTTATCATTGGGAGACTGCCTCATTAAGGAGTCTCTTTTTTTTATATAAAAAATATAATTTAGGATTTGCACAGCTGTTGATTGAAGCGGAAGGGGGCGACTCCAGTAGGAAAAGTCGGTCAGGTAAGACCCCGCAGAGCGAAGCTCGAGGAGGCTTACCGCCGGCCCTGCGGAAAGCGTCCCCCTGCAGCGGAAATCATCAGCCAACATCAACAGAGCTAAATACTCTGTGGTACAATTAATCTCGGAAATGATTATAGAAAGGCAGTGAAAGGCATGGATCAGAAACAACAGATCGCCCGTCTGGCAAACAGTATCTCAATTAGTGCTGACAAAGTAGAAAAAGTAATTGAGCTCCTTAATGAAGGAAATACAGTCCCATTCATTGCGCGATATCGTAAAGAAATGACAGGTGCACTTGACGAAGTCCAGATCAAAAACATATCTGACAGCTGGGTCTACCTGCAAAACCTGGAGACACGAAAAGAAGAAGTACTGCGTCTGATTGAAGAACAGGACAAACTGACAGAAGAACTGAAACAATCCATTATAAATGCTGATAAACTGCAGGCAGTAGAAGATCTCTACCGTCCCTATAAACAAAAAAGAAGAACACGGGCTACCAAAGCGAAGGAAAAGGGTCTTGAACCATTAGCAAAATGGCTCTTATCCTTCCCGAGAAACGGAAACGTGGAAGAAAAAGCATCTGAATTTATCTCAGAGGAAAAAGAAGTGCCTAATGCTGACGAAGCACTTGCCGGAGCAAGAGATATCATTGCTGAAATGTATGCAGATGATGCAAAAATCCGTGAATACATAAGAAACCAGACTTTCAGAAGCGGTAAAATCACTTCTGCAGTCAAGAAAGCAGAGCTTGATGAAAAAGGCATTTTCGAGATGTACTATGAATACGAAGAGCCCGTTTCAAAGATCGTCCCGCACCGTACACTTGCACTGAACCGTGGTGAAAAAGAAGATGTGCTTCGCGTCTCGATCCAGCCGGACCAGGAGAGAATCCTTTCTGAATTAAAGCGCAAGCACGTGAAGTATCCTCAGTCAGTATCAGCTGAACAAATAGCTGAAGCCATTGAAGACAGCTATAAACGTCTGATCCTCCCATCTATTGAAAGAGAGATCAGAAATGAACTCACTGAAAAAGCGGAAAATCAGGCGATTCACATTTTCTCTGAAAATCTGAAAAACCTCCTGCTGCAGGCACCACTGAAAGGGAAAAAAGTGCTTGGCGTTGACCCGGCTTACCGAACAGGATGTAAGCTTGCAGTCGTAGACGAGACCGGTAAAATGCTATATATTGGCGTGATCTATCCGCATACAACAAAAGATCCTTCAAAAGCGGCTGCCACATTTAAAAAGGTGGTAAAAGACTTCGGTATTGAGCTTGTGGCTATCGGAAACGGTACTGCATCAAGAGAAACGGAACAATTCGTAGCAGACCAGCTTCAGGAAATTGATCAGGAAGTGTATTACCTGATTGTAAATGAAGCGGGGGCGAGTGTTTACTCTGCTTCAGACGTAGCGCGCGAAGAATTTCCTGATCTGCAGGTAGAAGAAAGAAGTGCTGTATCGATCGCCAGACGTCTGCAGGATCCATTGGCAGAGCTTGTGAAAATTGATCCGAAATCAGTCGGTGTCGGTCAGTACCAGCATGACGTGTCACAGAAGAAGCTGAATGAATCCCTGACCTTTGTTGTTGAGACCGCTGTAAATAAAGTAGGAGTGAACGTGAATACAGCATCACCTTCACTGCTTCAGTATGTAGCAGGTCTATCAAAAACCGTTGCACAAAATATCGTGAAAGCACGTGAGGAAGCGGGTAAATTCAGCAACCGCAAACAGCTGAAAAAGATTCCGCGACTCGGGGCGAAAACATATGAGCAATGTATCGGCTTCCTCCGTATTGCAGAAGGAGAAAATCCGCTCGATAAAACTGCTATTCACCCGGAAAACTATCAGGACGTACAGAAAATGATCAATCAGGCAGGTTACGACCTGAATGCGATCGGTTCTGAAGAGCTGAAAGAAGCGATCATTCAAAAAACACCTGAGCAGTGGTCAGAGGAAACAGGCATCGGTATTCATACGATGAAAGATATTATCGAAGCGTTGATTCGTCCAGGGCGCGACCCGCGTGATGAACTTGACAAACCGATCCTGAAAAAGGATGTACTCAAGATGGAAGACCTGAAACCTGGCATGGAATTGCAGGGAACAGTCCGCAACGTAGTGGACTTTGGCGCATTCGTGGATATCGGTGTCAAACAGGACGGGCTTGTCCACATTTCAAAACTGAAAAAAGGTTTTGTGAAACATCCGCTTGATGTTGTATCACTCGGAGACGTGGTAACTGTCTGGATTGAACAGGTCGACGTCAAAAAAGGCAGAATCGCACTCACTATTTTAGAGCCAGCCGACCAGACTGACTAATTGGAGGAATATAAATGGTCTATTATGTTATCGCCATTGCGGCAGCCGTTGCAGCACTTGGCATTACATTCAACTATATCGCCCATCTGGGTACAGTAATAAAAACTGCAGAAGGCCGCGGCGATGAAGGGATGACAGTATCAGCTGTGCTCACGCGTTTCTTCTTTTCAACGATGATCATTGAGCTCGTACCGATCGTTATCATGCTGCTTGCATATGTACTAATGGACAGACCGGATAACGGACTGCCGGTCATCCCGCTCATCATCATTCTGGCAGCAGCTGCGTTCGGCGTTACTCAGGTATTGATCAGAATGAACCAGCAGGTGCCGGCAGAAGTAAAAGGACAGGTACGCTCCTTTTCTCTGATCAGCATACAATTGATCACATCAATGCCGCTTGTCGCGCTGATCTTTCTGTTTATCTAAAAGGGGCAGCCAATGACAAACGAAGAATTACAGCAACTGACAGAACATATCTCACTTGAATCGTTCGGTAAAAAATTCCGTCACCAGGCATACTTTAACACAAGGCTCAGAACAACAGGGGGGAGATACCTGCTAAGGAGTCACCATATTGAGATCAACAAAAAGTATCTGGATGAACATGGGTATGAAGAACTGACAGGTATTATTAAACACGAGCTCGCACATTACCACCTTCATATAGAAGGAAAAGGGTATCAGCACCGTGATCGCGACTTCAGAGAACTGATTAAAAAAGTGGGAGCACCAAGATTCTGCACACCACTCCCTTCACAAAAGAAAAAGCAGCTTCCGCGTAATAAGGTATATGAATGTATCAACTGCGGACAGCTATATCACCGTAAGAGAAGGTTTGATACAAGTAAATACCGCTGTGGTAAGTGCAGCGGTAAACTGACCTTTTTAGGTGTGGATCATTCAAGAGCTTAATACAGGGTTCCCAGAGGTTTTTTCCTTCGGGAACTTTTTTGTTTCATTATCTTTGTTAAAGTTCAATGTTGTTTTAACACAGCTAGTGATTGAAGCGGAAGGGGACGATACCAGCAGGAGAAATCGGACAGATGAGTCCCCTGGAGCAGAAATCAACAGCCTAAATGAACAAAGGCATTTCATTTAAAGGGAGAGTGATGATTTTCATCATTGTATGAGTGGATTGCTTTTGACATCGCCTCTTAAATGTGGTAAATTACATTCACTAGCCTTTGAAGCGGACGGTATACACAGAGGAAAATAACATAAATTATTTTATAAAAGTTATTGACTAATGTTTTGAGTATCTGTTATGATATTAAACGTCGGCAAGAGAGACGCCAAGTGAACAACTTACATAAAGGCTTGCTGCAACAACTGAATCATATCGTTCCACAGTAGCTCAGTGGTAGAGCAATCGGCTGTTAACCGATCGGTCGTAGGTTCGAGTCCTACCTGTGGAGCCATTTTTATGGGGAAGTACTCAAGTGGCTGAAGAGGCGCCCCTGCTAAGGGTGTAGGTCGCGTAAGCGGCGCGAGGGTTCAAATCCCTCCTTCTCCGCCAGAACATGGCCCGTTGGTCAAGTGGTTAAGACACCGCCCTTTCACGGCGGTAACACGGGTTCGAATCCCGTACGGGTCACCACTTATTTTTGAAAAATACATAGTTTCATCTGGTCCCGTGGTGTAGCGGTTAACATGCCTGCCTGTCACGCAGGAGATCGCCGGTTCGATCCCGGTCGGGACCGCCATTTTTATTGGGCTATAGCCAAGCGGTAAGGCAACGGACTTTGACTCCGTCATGCGTTGGTTCGAATCCAGCTAGCCCAGCCATTTTTTAGAGCCATTAGCTCAGTTGGTAGAGCATCTGACTTTTAATCAGAGGGTCGAAGGTTCGAGTCCTTCATGGCTCACCATTTTGTTTCATGCGGGTGTGGTGGAATTGGCAGACACGCTAGACTTAGGATCTAGTGCCGCAAGGCGTGGGGGTTCAAGTCCCTCCACCCGCATTTTTATTTTAAAATAAGCATTGACACTTAGAAGTTATATTGATATAATATTACTTGTCGCTCGAAACCGAGCGGTCGTGGCGGAATGGCAGACGCGCTAGGTTGAGGGCCTAGTGGGAGAAATCCCGTGGAGGTTCGACTCCTCTCGACCGCACCAAACAAGTAAGCGCCCGTAGCTCAATTGGATAGAGCGTTTGACTACGGATCAAAAGGTTAGGGGTTCGACTCCTCTCGGGCGCGCCATATTTTACAACATTATATGCGGGTGTAGTTTAGTGGTAAAACCTCAGCCTTCCAAGCTGATGTCGTGAGTTCGATTCTCATCACCCGCTCCATTATTTTTGAAATACTTGAACCTTGAAAACTAAACAACCAAACGTCAATGTTTTAAGATTTTACGTCTTTTTCGAACAAAAAAGACAATGAGCTTTTCAAACACTTTACGGAGAGTTTGATCCTGGCTCAGGACGAACGCTGGCGGCGTGCCTAATACA
>NZ_JAFBDK010000008.1 GCF_016908195.1 Jeotgalibacillus terrae | reverse complement strand
ATAGCTCTGATTGGGTTTGATGGTTTCTTACTTTCTTATACCCAGTTAACCTACGAATGTACGAATAAGGAGCTAGTTTTGTTCATGATAACTCGCCTTCGGCTGTGGGGTCTCAGCTGTCCCGCTAATCGTCCCGGAGTCACCGCCTTGCGCTCCGTTCCACTAAGATTTATTTCAATAAAAAGTAATTCAAACAACAATTATCATCGTTTTGTCTCAGGCTCATTCATTTATCAAGGCATAAAGGGAGGCGTATCTATGACAAAAGAACAGTTATCTATTCAAACACTACCAGGCTACTCACCGGATATTGGACGGCAGATCTGGTGTCTGGAGGATGTGCGGGGAACACTGATCTCCAGAATTTGTGATCTGACTCAGGATGAATTAGACGCTGACGATGATGGACTTCATTCGATTGGGACTCTGCTGTATCATATTGCGGCTGTGGAGGCAGGCTGGCTGTATGGTGAAGTTTTATGCAGAGACTGGGACAGTGAGATTGAAGCTTTGTTTCCTGATGAGAGCTGGGATAATGGCAAACTACAGCCATTTAAAGGTGAATCAGTTGAACAGCATATCCAAAGGCTGCAAAAAGTCAGAGATACCCTATGCTTTCATTTCAAGCAGATGAATGAAATTGACTGGCGGACCTCAAGAGAATTAGAGGAGTATGATGTAACACCTGAGTGGGTCATTCATCATCTGATCGAACATGAAGCGCGGCACAGCGGACAGATCTTTCAGAAGAAACGGGTCAGGAGGGAGAATCAGTGAATAAAAGAATATTAAAAGCCATTATCCTTGGCGTATTCATTCTGACGATAATCAATGTGACGGGCATTTTTCATAACAGTGCACTGACTAAAGAGCAGATTGAGGGATTCGTTCAGAAGCATGAACTGGATCCGATTGCTGTTAAGAATGGAAATGGAATGACGTTTATTTTAGTGAAGGAAGGGCTGTATAAGGTTTCACACCGCACTGCAAAATATGACAGTGACTTTACACCCTACGCCTGGACAGAAAGTGATCCTGTCATGGTGAGATCTATCAGCGGTGATATTGTTGCGGCAAGTGTCGTATTCAGTGAAGAACTAAGCGATCAGGCGAATGTTGTGACGGTTCAATATGCTGACGGGACTTCTGACAGCGCGATGACTGATGGAGACGAGGGAGCTTTTCTCCTGAACAAAAGTGAAACAAAAGCAGCTGTCTCAGATGTAATTGTGAGCGATGAGGAGGGGAACATTCTGTATCAGCAGGAAGCATAAGTGATCTTTAAGATCCTGCTCCCTGTGATAACCGGAAAAAATAATACGAGGCATCCTGCAGTGCGTTTTGATACTGCATGGTGTTTGAAGCAAGGGTGTATACCGCTATCCCCACCATCACACCTATGATCAGGATCAGCGGGCTTCTCCGCTCCTGCTTGTTTCTGATAAAAAAGACCAGACTGACAATCAACGCAATGAGTATGTATGCACCAGAGATCATAGCTGTTGAAAAGGCCCCATCCATTTCATAAACAGCGTCTCTGTAATTCAGTAAATCGTTTTCATTTAAGTTTGTTTCATTCATCTTTAATGTCTGTTCTCCATTACTGACGGTCCACTGAAATGCCCGCTCCTGTTGATCCTGAATAATGGAAAGCTGGTACCCGCCTGCTTCTGCACGGTCAATTTGACCATCTTCGTGAGTAACCTGTGAGAAGATGAAAAAAAGCGGGAATGCTATGAGAGACAAGGTTACAACTATACTTATGATAATAGCAGGTAATATCTTCATTGTTTCACACCCTCTTTTCCCCTTCACTACGGCCTTTCACAGCCATATACATCCCACCCATCGTAAGGACCAGCCCTGTCCCATGCATGATATCGTTTCCTAACGTGCCAAGCCCATCCACGGTCAGATTCATCAAAAATATACCGAACAGCGCAATCAGTAAGCCGGTTATGAATGTCATCCAATTCCTCCTGACGTTTTCCCTGTTTCTATTGTAGTGGAAGGGGATAGGAAAAGAAATACCAATTATGGAAGTATGATATGATCAGACGAATAAGGTTACTTAAAAATTCGATACAGGAGGCATACATAATATGAACATCTCAGAGCTGATTCCCGCAAAAGCAAGAGAAATGATCAGGAACGGCGAATGGAAGAAGCCTACTTCCGGCATGGCAAACGGTTATATTCAAACGAACCTTGCAGTCCTGCCAAAGGAGCTCGCTTTTGAATTCCTGCTTTTCTGTCAGCGGAATCCAAAGGCGTGTCCAATCATTGATGTGATTGAAAAGGGTGCTCAGGCTGCAGCGATTGCGGCGCCTGATAGCAATGTAAAGACAGATATTCCGAAATATCGTGTCTATCGTGATGGACAATTCACAGAAGAACGGGATGACGTGTCAGACCTCTGGACAGACGATATGGTCGGTTTTCTGATTGGCTGCAGTTTTACTTTTGAAGAGGCTATGATGAAAAATGGGATTCCAATCAGACACATAGAAGAGAACTGTAATGTACCAATGTATAAGACCTCTATTCAATGTACAAAAGCTGGCCGGTTTGAAGGGCCAACGGTTGTCAGTATGCGTCCGATGACAGAGCAACAGGCGATCAGGGCGGTTCAGGTCACAAGCCGATTTCCATCTGTTCATGGTGCACCGATTCATATCGGAGATCCGTCTAAAATCGGTATTCAGGATCTAAATCAGCCTGACTTTGGTGATGCTGTGACAGTGAAGGATGGAGAAATTCCTGTATTCTGGGCCTGCGGCGTGACACCGCAGGCAGTTGCCATGCAGGTAAAGCCCAGCTTAATGATTACCCATGCGCCGGGACATATGCTGATCACTGATTTGAAGAATGACGAGTTTTCAATCCTATAATTCCACCACTGAGGTGAACACTCTGCTGATCCGAGCATAAAATAGGTTATCACGTGTGAAAGGATTTGAATGCGTTGCATATGCATAACGGATATCAACAAATGCCCGGTCAGATGGCTATGCCGGATCACGAGTGTTATCATCACTGCCAGGGACACGATTATAACCTGAGGGATCATGGACCAGCACCGTTTGTCACAAATATTCATGCTGACACGATGCAAAACAATGCATTTCGCAGGTCACTGTGGACAGGAGAGTATCTCCAGGTAACTCTCATGAACCTGATGCCGGGAGAGTGTATCGGTCTTGAAATGCATCCAAATGTGGATCAGTTCTTGAGAGTGGAGCATGGGGAAGGCCTGGTACAAATGGGTGCGAAGAAAGACGAAATGAACTATATGTGCCATGTGTTTGAAGATTGTGCAATCGTCATTCCGGCAGGATCGTGGCACAACCTGACGAATACCGGCTGTATGCCGCTGAAGCTGTATTCAATCTATGCCCCGCCCAATCACCCGTTTGGTACCGTTCATCAGACGAAAGCAGATGCAATGGCAGCTGAGGGAGATTATTAGTTCTTTTAAGAACTTCTAAGTGAATGAAAGCCTGAAATATGCCTTGGGAAAAGGCGTATTTCAGGCTTTTTCTTATGATTAAGCAAAACCTTTGACCCCTCAAATGATTAGGTGTTATAGTGTAAAAGTCAATCGAATGAAGAGCTTTAAACGATTAATTGACCCCTCAATGATTAGCAGGAGGTGCATGCTTTGAGGAAACATTGTTCAGAAAAAGGAAAAATCATTTATCAATTAAATGATATTTATAAATTTATGAGTCCGAAGTTTGAACGGTGCACAGGCATGAGTCAGTCCAGGCTGGACTTGCTGAATGCGCTTTTTGAAGTGGATGAAATCAACCAGTCAGCTTTGCAGAAAGAAGTCAGTATTGACAACGCTGCAGTAACCAGGCATCTCAGACAGCTTGAAGAAAAGGGAATGGTTTCCCGCAGGAAAAATCCTGCAGATAACAGAGTCACCTTTGTCAGGCTGACGAAGCAGGGTAGAGATCAGATTGATTCTTTTAAAGCTGAAAAAGACCGCTTTGTTGATCACGTGCTGAAAGATTTCTCTGAAGAAGAAATCAATCATTTATCAGGTCAGCTGGCGAGGATCCAGCAGAATGTTAATGATTTTAACGATTAATTTAAATACAAGGAGTTTTTACAATGAACAAAACAATCACAAACGATTTTAAAGACATTATTACAGGCAGACGTTCAATCCGAGAATATGATCCATCGGTAAAAATCAGTAAAGAAGAAATGACAGAGATTTTGACAGAAGCAACGCTTGCACCTTCATCTGTTAATCTTCAGCCTTGGCGCTTTCTTGTCATTGACAGCGAACAAGGAAAAGAAACGCTTAAGCCGCTTGCAAAGTTCAACCAAAGACAGGTGGAAACGTCTTCTGCTGTGATCGCAGTATTTGTGGATATGAACAGCCTGGCGTATATTGAGGATATTTATGATACAGCGGTTGAAAGAGGATTAATGCCTGCTGAAGTTAGAGATCGTCAAGTTCCTGGTATTAAAGGAATGCTAAGCGCAGTTCCTGAACAGCAGATGAAAGAAATGAATCTGATTGATGCGGGGCTTGTGTCAATGCAATTGATGCTTGCTGCGCGTGCTCATGGTTATGATACGAACCCGATCGGCGGCTATGAAAAAGATCAGATTGCTGAAGCATATGGCATGGATAAAGAACGCTATCAGCCGGTTATGCTGATCTCGATTGGTCAGGCAGCAGAAAAAGGCTATCAATCTGTCCGTCTGCCAATTGAAGAAATCGCTCAGTGGAAGTAAAAAGGAGAGAGTCAGATGATTATTACACTTGCACAATTACAGATCCAGCCTTCAAAAGAACAGGCATTTCTTGATGCTGCGAAGCTATTAACAGAAGCTTCCCAGCAGGAGGAAGGCAATGTTTCTTATACGTTGAAAAAAGATATCGAGCAGGAACACACATTCACGATGGTAGAGCTTTGGACAGGAATGGATGCTGTTCAGCACCATAATGAGAGCGCACACTTCAAAGCATTTGCAGAAAAAGCGCCGGCATTTCTGGCCGCACCGCTTTCTGTTCAGATGTTTCAGGGTGAAGAATTGAAGTTATCTTAATGTGAAAGAGATCCGGTTATGTGCCGGATCTCTTTTCTTTATGAAAAATGCCAATCTGCTCAGGAGGCCAGACACGTACGTTCAGCTTCCGCGCGAAATGGAGAAGTTGAGGCGTTTGCGGCAGTTCAACCCCTGCGCTTTCAGCAACATTATTTAATGTAAATGAAGCTTTTGCGGGTTGCAGCTTCCATGGTTCATGAAAAATAGAGCCTTTTAATATCTTGTTATTTTTAACAGTATATAGCGCGTATCTTTCAGTCAGCCACCAGGTGAGCGTCCCGGGTGTCGTTTGAAACGGATCTCCATCAGGTGCATACCTTCCGTAAAAAGAGCCGGCTAATGTTCGCTTGTCAGTCCGGTTGCTTTTAAATTGAATGGTATCTCCATGCTTCTGTACACTCATATCCGCATGCAGATATGGCAGAGCATAAGATAAGTTTGCAAGCTGTACAGCCAGCGGGCTATTGGCATCAAGGCTGAAAAAGTAGATGCCCGGTTCACCGTTAAATGTGACATAGGTTCTGACATTCAACTCGCTGAACCGCTTCCGGTATTTCACTGCAGATAAACCTCTGAAGTAGATATCACTCATTTCAAACGGGACAACGCTGACCCATGCCTGCCCTTCATACGTATCTAATCTCAGGCAGTCAGGGAGCAGGAGACGCAGATGTTTCTCATTGACCGGATAATGGGCAAACAGCAGGTCATTCCAGGTCTGTCCCATGATCCATTTACGGTTTGTCGGGTTAGTCACATCAATCACCACCTGAAAAAAGCATAATCAAGCGGCTTTTGATTTTCTAATATCGAGGTGCTGTGAATGTATTTATGCTTTTTCAGGTACACCATTAGCAAAGTAAATGAGAATGTCTATTTCATCTTCAATCAGCGGTCTGTTGTAAAAGGTGGACAGCCCTGTCTTCATCTGATCAAGATCACCTCTATGTTCAGTCACCAGCGCTGCAGCCTTTCTTAAAAGTGCTGCTTCCTGCTGATATTCCGCTTTCGAAATCGGTTTGTAGTGAGAGATCACATATGTATCTGCGTCGAATTGATCTAACTGGTCAAGCAGCTTCAACGTCTCTTCTGCTGTAAAATGCCAGACTGGTGCATACATGAGCGGGGCGGTTACATCGCCAAGAAAGAGTAGTTTTTCCTCCTTTACATATACCACTGTGCTGTCTTTCGCATGATCGCTGCCGACCTGCTTTAACACACATGTCACCCCGCCCAGATCAACTGTCAGCTCATCTTTAAATGTAATAGAAGGCAGTACGACTTTGATATCACGATGCTCTTTGAATTCTTCACGGATCGCATCAGCACAAAATTGAATCTCCACGCCGGAGGCAACGCGCTCATCAAGTGCCGCATCGTCCCATGAAAAATTAATCAGCTCTTTCATCGCTTTTTTCGTGTCCTCAGATGCAATAGAGGGAATTGAAAGTGCAGCAAGTCCGAAACTGTGATCCCAGTGCCAGTGTGTAACTGCTGTCAGATCAGGCAGAGGTTTCCCCTCGTCTTTCAGCTTTTCCAAAAACAATTCAGCATGGGCTTTTGAATTACCGCCATCAATCATTAATGTATGTCTGTCTCCGGATACTGACATTAATATCGGTCTGTCTGTCGGTCCGACGGGGGTAAGGTAGGAAATGCGGTCTGATAAAGTCATTAGTTGTTGAGTCATATGCGTGCTCCTTTTCTATTCATTGAGTAAAGAATAACTTGTTTTTCGAAACAGTAAAAGAAGATTCTTTTCAGTCTTACAGATATAATGGGAAGACAAGGAAATAATGGAAGGATGTCAAAATGAAAAAGAAATGGATTGTGATACCGGCAGTTTTTTTAGTTTTACTGGTAGTTTTGTACGGTGCAGTGGGAAATTACTTTTACAACTACGCACTAAGCGCCAAAGATGAAAAAGAGTTTCTGGAAGGGAACCCGAACCTGGCTGAGAGTGAGGCAGTCATGGCTGAGGTGGCGGAAGCGCTCGATGCAGCTGATGAAGCGTTTGAACAGGAGCACCAGCCGGAAGATCTTTCAATTACGTCAGATGATGGCCTTAAGTTATCAGCTGATGTCTATGAAAACGATAAAGCAGGTGACAAATGGGCGATTGTGGCCCACGGCTATATGATGGATGCTTCAGGTATGACGAGATATATTCGCAACTTTCATGAACAGGGCTATAACGTGCTTGCTCCTGACCTGCGCGGGCATGGCGACAGCGAAGGAGATTATATCGGGATGGGCTGGCATGACCGGCTTGATATGCTGAAGTGGATTGATGAAGTAGTGAAACTTAACCCTGATGCTGAGATTGCTTTATTCGGAATTTCTATGGGTGGTGCGACAGTCATGATGACCTCAGGTGAAGACCTCCCTGAGAATGTAAAAGTGATTGTGGAGGACTGCGGTTATTCTTCAGTGAGCGATGTGTTTACTTATCAGCTGGACGACTTGTTCGGCCTGCCTGAATTTCCGGTACTGAATGCTGCCAATACGGTTACAAATATTCGTGCTGACTATGATTTATATGAGGCATCCGCTGTTGATCAGGTGGCGAAGAGTGAAACGCCTACCCTGTTTATTCACGGAGACGCGGACACATTTGTACCGTTTGAGATGCTTGATGATGTGTATGAAGCGGCTGACGTTGAAAAAGATCAGCTGATTATCGAAGGGGCGGGGCACGGTGAGGCTGAAAAGGTTGATCCGGAAACTTATTGGAATAAGGTATGGGGGTTTGTAGGCAGCTATATGTAAGAAAAGATCAATGAAGTGATCGATTTTTACATTTTCATCGTTAGCTTCTCAAAAGGAGTGTGCTGACATGAGAAAAAGATGGTTGATTGCTCTTTTACTGACCCTTCCATTGGCCGGCTGTTCGGGTGAAGGTGCTGCAGGAGATACTGGAGAAGCTGTTGAAGCTGAATCAAATGAGGAAACCGTTGTTCAGGAAAACCATGATTCCGATGAGGAACATCAAAATGAAACAATGGCTGATGAAGAAAGCGATTCTGCTGATGGGTTGGAAGAAGCTGATGCTGTCGAGGCAGAAGTTGTAGCTGGTGCAACTGCTTCAGAACTATTTCCACCGGGTGAGCAGGTTGCCTATCAGTTTGATCAGGAGGGAACGTATGTCATCAACTGTGATCCTCATACACGCATGGAAATGATTGTGACTGTAAAAGAAGGCAGTGAAGTAAGCGGAACTGTTGAATCTGAGATTGTGGACTTTCAATTCGGCGAAGATATCACCGTTTCCCCTGGTACAATCGTGATTTGGAAAAATGAATCAGAAGTTCGTCATAATGTGGTGATTTCACCCTCATAAAACTATTAAAAGTCACTGTAAAAAGTGGCTTTTTTATTTTAACAGCAGGAGTAATAACGAGAAAAAGAGAATGAAGAGCTTATAGGTCTAAATAGAGAGGGGAGAGACTCATGAGTCCTAAAAGACTGATTGTGATGTGGATCATTCCGAATATATTATCTTATATCGCTTTTACAGCGGCACTTATATTTGTTTTGTGGAATTCAGAAAAGATCCGGGAAGCTGGACAGATGGGTGTATGGGTACTCACGCTTTTTGCATTGCTGATTGTAGCGGTATTGGGAAGTAAACGTATTAAATACTGGTTAAAGCAGGAGTAAAGGGAAGCCGTCATAATGGCTTCCCTTTACTGTTGATTGCGACCTTTTATGATCACATACAACCCTGCAATAATGATGGCAAACCCGGCAGTCCGCAGAAGAGTGTTGCCGGAAAGCTTATAAAACATATCGTTGAAAAAGCCAGAGAGGATCAACAGAAATTCATGCCGCTTTGTACGTTCGCAAAAGTAGAATTTGACAAGCATAAAGAATATCAGGATGTACTTCACAATTAAGTGAAACAGTTAACTGAGCACATTCCTCTGATTTAAAAGACACGATTCGGGTATACACCACATATACTGACTTTTTGAGGAGTGGTTTGGTGAGTGTATTCAAGTTAAATGATCAGGCACCTGATTTCAAGCTGACTGGTCTTGATCGAAAAGAGTACCATTTAACTGACATGCTTGAAAAGAATGATGAAAAATGGTTTCTGCTAATATACTTCCGCGGCTCATGGTGCCCTGCCTGTATGGAGGAATTAGATGAGCTTGAAGATACAATGGGATATTTTGATAAGCACAACATTCAATTACTTACTATTACACATGATGAAAAAAGCAGTCTTGAAAAGATGATGAAAGATCATCAGTTCAGTTTCCCGGTACTGCTTGATGAAGAGTTCAGCTTTTTGAAGGCATATGACGTGTACTATCACGGGGAAGATGCACCGTATGAAGATCACGGCGAGCATGCTGAACCTGCCTACTTCCTGCTGAATGAGCACGGAAAAGTATTATATCAGCAGCGGCAGACAAACCCGTTTGGACGCCCGCATGCAAAAGAGCTGAGAAAAACGATCTCATATATCAGAAAGAATCTGAAATAGCAGATTGATTGTCCAGCTTACTTATTAAACAGCTTTAACAGAACTTATTAAATCGTAATATATTCTAGGAGGATGTTATTGATGAAAGTATTAGTTATTGGAGCAAACGGACAGGTTGGTAAACACTTAACAAAGATGATTCAGGAAACAGATCATTTTGAAGCACGGGCGATGATCCGTAAAGAAGAGCAGAAATCTTATTTTGAGGATCTCGGTGCTGAAACTGTATTAGTAGACCTTGAAGGTGAAGTAGATGATATGGTAAAAGCTGCTAAAGGAGTAGATGCGATTGTATTTACTGCCGGATCAGGCCCGAATACAGGTGATGACAAAACAGCTACCATTGATCTCGATGCTGCAGTTAAGACGATTCAAGCAGCTGAAAAAGCCGGCGTGAAGCGTTATGTTATGGTCAGCTCATATGATACAACACGTGAAGAAATTCAAAATGCACCTGATTCATTTAAACCATACGTGATTGCAAAGCATTATGCAGATGAATGGCTCCGCGGCACCGAACTGGACTTTACTATTGTTCATCCGGGCGGTCTGACAAATGATGATGGAACAGGCAAAGTAAAGGCGGCACAGTCAGTTGACCGCGGTGAGATTCCACGTGAGGATGTCGCGCGTGTTCTGCTTGCAGTTCTTGAAAATGACTCAACGATCAGGAAAGAATTTCAGGTAATCGGCGGAGATACAGACGTATCAGAAGCTGTGAAAGGACTATAATCAATCGAAGCAAAGTAAGAGGTGTCCAGCTGATAGCTGGGCACCTTTTTCAGTTTCCGGTACTAGTGGGTAAATGATTCGAAAGGGTAATTTTCACATATTGGATAATTCTTCATTTATATGACCAATCCTTTGTTGCCCCTGATGCTTTAGCAGAGTATAGTGAATAACAGGGAAAATTCTGTGAATGATTGGCGGTGAAGATGATGAGCGAAACTCAGGCTATGCTTTTAGTGATTGCAGTCGTGCTGTTTGCGGGTGCGCTAAACCTGTGGCTATATATTCGATTGAATAGAAAATATGTTAAACTCATCGATCACCATAGGCAGTTCATTCATCTAATCGAGACACCAAATGATTTTATGTATTATGCTGAAGTCTATCCAGACGTGAAGTTTAAATATTTGAGCCCGTCAGCTGAGAATTTTTTTGGTAAAGGCAGTAATGAAGATGCTTATGTGAATCCGGAAGTGGTTTTCAGGGATGTCCACCCGGATGATAAAGATCTGCTTTTAAAGAAAATTGCTGGCGAGGTAGATTTTAATCAGCCCCTTATTCAGCGATGGAAAGATAAGAGTGGAGAATACCGCTGGTTTGAAGAGTATGCTACTCCGGTCTATGAACATGGCAGGCTGGTTGCGATTCAGGGAATGCTCCGGAATATAGATGAACGTGTGATTATGCAGGAAAAACTTGAATATCAGCTGCATCATGATAGTCTGACTGATTTGTATAACCGTACATACTTTAAAGAAATCTTTGAACTGCTTGATGAGGAGAAATCAGTATCTGCAGGCCTGCTGCTGTGTGATCTGGATCAGCTCAAATATACGAATGATACATTCGGTCATGCTGCAGGAGATGAACTGATCAAAAAGGCGGCTGACCAGTTGGCAAGCTGTGTAGAGGAACCTGCGATCGCTGCAAGAATCGGCGGTGATGAATTCGTCGTGCTGCTTCAGGATATTCATGAGGCTGACCTGACAGCACAGTTGGCACGCGTTAGAGCAGGCTGTAAAGAAGCCGGGATTTTTCTATCAATTGGAGCGGCATATACCGCCTCCTCTAATGGACAGATGAAGGATTTATTTTCTTTAGCAGATAAGAATATGTATAAAGATAAAGAGTTGAATAAACAGTATACCTGAAAAAACATGTGACAGCAGAACTGGTCACATGTTTTTTAAATTATTTTGCCTGAAGTTTTTTAATCTCATCAGAATGATACGGAGACCCAGGCACCTCTTCAACGATACTTAGAATATTTCCATCCGGATCCGTGCATTCGAAAAACTTCATTCCTCCAAAGTCACTGAGCGGACTGACCTTTATCCCTTCATTTGTGAAATCAGCATGGACAGCTGCTATATCATCAGCTACAAAGTTAAAAGATGAATTTTTTTGTCCATGATGATCTCTGAAATGAGGATCTTGTGGAGAATCTGTTTTTATCAGCCCAAGCTGAACAGCACTATCAGGGAAGTAAAAGCCCGCGCCGCCTTCAAAATGTTCAATCAGTCTGACATGAAAATGTTTTTGATACCATTTGGCGGCATACTCAAGATCAGTTACGGGAATAAACACACTGCCTACTTTAAACATATTGACACTCCTTTTGATTTACATTAAATCCCATTAAAGTGTAGCATATTGATAACTGCCTGTGTAAAAAATTTCCGATATAATTTATTGTGTAGAAAGGGGAAGGTCATATTGAAAATCGGTATTATCGGCGGCGGTATGTCAGGCTTAATAGCAGCAAGAGATTTACAGTCAGCAGGACATACAGTCGAAATCATTGAAAAAAGCAGAAGTGTCGGCGGGAGGCTGGCGACAAGAAGAATGAATGACGGTCAGGCTGATCACGGCGCAGTATATTTTACCGTGCGCTCAGATGAACTGAAGCAGGAGGTAAAAGAGTGGCAGGCTGCAGGCGTTGTAAAGGAATGGTTTGCGGACCCTTACCCGCGATACGTGGGCTCAAACGGAATGAACAAAATCGGTAAATATCTTGCAGAAGGATTAGATGTCCGTCTGAATGAAAAGATTGAAACCATCGCAGCTAAAGAGGGTGGTATCATGCTTACAGGTTCTGAACAGTTGCATTATGATGCTGTCATTATAACAGCTCCTATACCTCAGGCGGCAGCATTGCTTGAGGGTTCACCACTTAATCTGACACAGGAAGATCAAAAGCTTAAAGAATACATATTTGAACCTGCATTTGTAGGGTTAATAGAGTTAAATGAAAACATCCAGGTTGGAGAATATGGGTTGCTGGATCAGGATTTACCGGAAGGCATCCTGAAAATCGTGAATAATGGTGAAAAAGGGATTTCTAACAACCCGATTTTAAGCATATACATGACTGGTGAGTGGAGTGAAAAGTGGTTTGATCGCGAAGAGGCGGCGATGGAAGAAGTTGTTCGTCTGTCAGTTGAGCAGCTTGGCGATCTGTCAATTGCTTCAAAGCAGTTGAAGCGCTGGCGCTATGCACAGGCCAAACAGGTGTTTAATGCTCCATACTATCAGCTGGAGCAGCATCCAGTCTGGCTGTGCGGAGATGCTTTTCTCGATCCGGATGATCCATCTGGACACACCCGGGTTGAAAGTGCTTATATTTCAGGTAAAAAAGTAGCGGAACAGATTATCCGTTTTGCTCAGAGTTGACCATGTTTGGCTTTACTATAAGCTGTTCACAATCAGGACTTAACATATTTTCTGAAAGTATGTAAGGGTGTGACTGAATCAGGATTGAATGCAGACTTGCAGGCATATCTGTTTTTTTATAAGCACATATAAGAGGAAAGCCAATTTGATTAACGGTTTCATCAATTGTTTTTTCCAGACTATGTATGAGTTCGTAAGGCATATCGGAAGAATTCCATTCAACATGCGCCCAGGAACGAAACGGTTTTTTATTATTCAAATAGGGCTCGATTTCTTTTTCAAAATAAGCAGTAATAGATGAAGGATTATAATCACCGCTTGAAAAATAAAAATCAAAGCTGTTAATGAAGTGAACATATTCCAATTGTTCAACTGATACCAGTTTTTTTAACCTGATCATAAGCTGGCGGAAATTCCGTTCGTTCTCGATCAAAACGATCATTTCTTTAGCACTGATGCTGTCTAAAATGTATGTTAAAACTGTCTGAAGATAGATTTCTCTTTCGCCGTATGAGTAAAGCACATGTACGTTTCTTTGTGCTTCTATTAGGTCTGGAAGAGAATGTTTCATATGATCATCCTTCCTGAAGTCGTCTTATCTTTTAGTATACTAAAGTTAAGTGACTAAAACAAAAAAATCCGCAATGCGAAATACCCGGTGTAAATGGTACTGACTATTTAAAGAGATACCGGATTCAAACCATTCATGAAGTAAAATCTGATATAATATTCACCAATTAACATATTTTATTCCATTTAAAAGAGGTGAGAGATATCGGGTTTTTTGTGATTTTTATTATTTGTGGTGCTGTTATGTGGGCCGCTCTGGCATTTCTCGGTCCGGCAGGGTTTATTCTGATTGGTGCAGCGTTAGCCGCGATGATCGTTCACGGGTATTTATTGATTTCTACGATGCATAGTGAATTTGAGCGCAAATCTGTTTCGCCGGAACAGCGTTTTAAAGAAGCTACTGAAAAATATAAGGTAAAGTAATAGACTGCGGCTGCCAGTCTATTTTTACTTTAGGCGAAAGGGGAAGACAGACATGAAAGTAACAGTTCGCGCATATAACAGTAATTGGCCTCACCTTTTCAAAGAAGAAGCTGAAAAATTAAAAGTGATATTTGGAGATCAGCTGATTGATATCTATCATATTGGCAGTACTTCTGTGCCCGGACTGCACGCCAAGCCGATTATCGATATGCTTCCTGTCCTGAAAGATATTAAAATTGCAGATCAGCTGGCAAGTGAAATGGAAGACCTTGGCTATGAAGCGCTTGGAGAATACGGCCTTCCGGGAAGACGGTATTTCAGAAAAGGAGCGGATAACCGTACGCACCATGTTCATATGTATGACCCTTCAAGTAATGATGAGATAGAGCGGCACGTTGCAGTACGTGATTATCTGAGACAGCATCCTGAAGCCGCAGCGGAATATGGTGCTTTAAAAGTTAAACTCGCTGAAGCCTACCCAAACCACATAGAAAGCTATATTGATGGAAAAAATGACTTTGTTCAGCAGCTTGAATCCAGAGCAGTACAATGGAAACAGCTGCAAGAAAAATAACCATTTTGTAACAAATATTACAAATGGATTAAATGTATGAAAAATCAGTTTAATGAATTTTCTGTAAGGTGTAAAATAGGTCTAAATATGTAAGGAAAGGAAAATGATATGGGCGTAAATCAGAGCTTTCATCCTCCTGTATTCAGTCTGTCTGTATTAGCTGAGAAGCTGTTGGAAGAGTTTCTGACCGAAAAAGAATACCGTTTCTATGCCTACAGCGAAAAAATCGAGACATGGTTTTCTTATACGGTTTACCTGTTAAAAGCAACTGCTTACCGCCGTTACAGCCTGAGTGTCAAAGAAGAACGCTATTTGTCTGCGTTAACCTCTCAAGTCATTGTACTGGGCTGCTCCACTTCATATCTGACCTGCTTAATCTCACAACTTGGCAATGAAGCTGAACACTACTTAAAAAAGCATGCCCACCAGATTCATTATTCTCCCAAAGAAGTCCTTTCTATCATTGAGATTGTCCGTCAATTTATTACACGTTGTCATACCATTATTGAATGTAAAGAAAATATCGTGCTGATGCCGCCTGCTGCTTACCGCCAAACAGTAAGCACGGTTGCTGATTAAGCGTGATCTTCAAACCCCTCCTGTGTAAAGGATGGGTTTTTATTTTTCAGGAAAACGAGTGTGAATCATGATGGTTGGAATTCTGCTATACTGATAACAACTTATTTTCGGAGGGAAGACTTAGATCATGAAGAAATGGTTGTTAGGACTTAGTGCGCTGGTGTTCGTCAGCGGGTGTACCAGCATGCCAGAAGAAGGCAGCGAGGGGCTGACTGTATCCGCTGCTGCAAGCCTTCAAGATGCACTGGCAGAAATAGAAGAGCAGTTTGAAGCAGAGACAGATATAGATGTGACCTTCAATTATGGCGGGTCAGGCAGCCTGAGACAGCAAATCTCACAGGGGGCGCCCGTTGATCTTTTTATATCTGCTGCTGAAAATCATTTTGATGACCTTGTGTCTGACGGCGTGATTAACGAGTCGGACAGTGTCCGTCTAATAGGAAATGAACTCGTCCTGATCGTGCCTCGCGATGATTTTGATATTGCTACATTTGAAGATTTGACAGAGGCTGAAAGTCTGTCGATCGGAACGCCGGAAACTGTTCCTGCAGGTCAGTATAGTCAGGAAGTTTTTGAGGAGCTCGGAATCTGGGAAGAGCTGGAGGAGCAGATAGTCTTTGCAAAAGACGTTCGCCAGGTGCTGACTTATGTAGAGTCCGGTAATGTAGATGCAGGTGTGGTCTATCATTCAGATGCGCTTGCAGGAGATCAGCTGAAAATTGCTGCAACAGCAGATGAAGAGTGGCATAGCCCGATTATCTATCCGGCAGGCATATTATCAGATGCTGAGCACCCTGAAGATGCAGCAGCCTTCTTAGATTACCTTCAAAGTGATGAAGCGATGGCGATCTTTGAAGAGCTTGGCTTTAAAAGGCTGAATTAGCAGATGCCTTCAGATTTCTGGTCGCCGCTCAGACTGTCACTTGAAATTGCCACTGCTGCGAGTTTAGTCGTCATGATCCTTGGTCTCGTTGCAGGAAGGATCATGACGAACCGGCATTTCAGGGGTAAAGCCATCATTGAAACAATCTTTCTATTGCCGCTGGTTCTCCCTCCAACAGTGGTCGGCTTTTTATTAATTGTGATTTTTGGCAGAAACAGCCCCGCAGGTCATTTCATAGAATGGCTGTTTCAGCAGCCGGTTATTTTTACATGGTGGGCTGCGATGATTGCAGCTGTTGTAGTGGCATTTCCACTTATGTATCAATCAGCGAAAACCGGTTTTGAATCAATTGATGAAGAAATCGAGTATGCAGCACGCGTGGATGGTGCCGGGGAATGGAAGCTGTTCCTGATGGTGTCGATCCCGCTTGCCTGGAAAGCAATTATAGCAGGCTTTATTTTAAGCTTTGCAAGAGCACTCGGGGAATTTGGTGCAACACTGATGTTCGCCGGGAATATTCCGGGACGCACACAGACTGCCTCAACAGCTATATACCTTGCGATAGAATCCGGCAATATGCAGATGGCCTGGCTCTGGGTTGCGAGTATGGTCGGCATTTCATTTGTGATGCTGGTGCTTGTGCAGGGATTAAGGAAATGAAACAGCATTCGTCAGAGGTGACGAATGCTGTTTTTTAAGCTTCAGGCGGAGAATGGTTTTCCTGCAAATAGTCAAAGTAAGACTGAAGATCTCCGCGCAGCTTCAGTATATTCTCATGGTGCCATGTACGTTCTTCAGGTGTTGCTGCTTCTGAGAAATAATAAGCTTCAATGACAATATCCCTGTATGCCAAGCGATACTTTGTCATTTCCGGATCATTCAGGTCAATATAAATCCATGTTGATCCACTATGTAATTCAAGCGCCTTATACCTTGCATCATACTCCTGTTGCTGCGCTGCTGACCATTCTTCGTCAATTAATGATTCCTGATAATCCAGGAATTGATCGAGATGTTTAAGATGATTCTGCGTCATATGATGGGCCTGATAATAGATTTCCTGTTTTTGTGTGGAATACTGAAACCCTAAAAGGATGGCGGCTGCCAGCGAAATGATCAGGAGTGGGATGGTCAGTTTTTTAAGTATGTTCTTGTTCATATAAGCTCCTTCAGCGTTGTTTCGGACAGAATTACTGCACTACGGTTGGAATGACCCTCTGAAGTAATCAGTCTGTTACTGACAATGGTAACATAGTCATAGAAAATAATGGCTGCTCATTATGGTAAAGTTAACATGAACGACTAATTAGGAGGGTTACATTTATGAGACACTCTACAAAAGCGCTGATCATAAAAGATCATTCAGTTTTATTAACGAAAAACGAAGACCAGCAGGGTGCATTTTACATTTTCCCTGGCGGCGGACAGGAAGACGGGGAGACGATGCATGAAGCATGTATAAGAGAATGCATGGAAGAAACGGGTTTGACTGTGAAACCTGGAGAATTGTTATACGTAAGAGAATACATAGGAAAAAACCATGAATATGCTGCATTCGACTCGCATGTGCACCAGATTGAATCCTATTTTCAGTGCAGTGTGAGTGGGGAAGCGAAAGAGCCGGTTTTACTGGATGCAAACCAGACAGGTGTTGAATGGCTCCCGATAAAAGAACTTCATCAATACAGAATTTACCCTAAGGCGCTGATTCGTGTTATTCAGGAAACTGACAAGACAGCTGTGTATCTTGGAGATGTGAATTAAGTCTTATAAGGAGGAATAAACATGAAGACAATCGGGCGATTACATACGATTATCCGTCATCCTGTAAAATCGCTGAGCGGTGAAGAGGTAGTTAAAACCAGGTTGATGTCGTATGGTTTGTATGGAGACAGAAGTCACGCTTTTTTAGAGGGTGAACGTTATCATACAGCTACCCAGAACCCTAAAATGGTTGGGTATTCGGCTGCATTTGAAGGAGAGGAATCAGATAACAGTTATCCGCCAGTACGGATCACTTCACCTGATGGGCAGAGGTTTTACTGGCATGAAGACAGGTGCCTTGAAGAATTTCAGCAGCTTGCAGGCAAGACTCTCTTAAAAGAAGTACATACACCACAGCACGTTCCGCTTGGGGCAATTGAGGAGGAGCATATTCTGATCGTCAACGAAGCATCTGTTACAGCACTGGAAGAGGAAACCGGGAAGCAGATAGACTGGAGACGGTTCCGGCCAAATTTTGTTGTAACACTATCCGATGGCGTTCCTTTTTCTGAAGAACACATGGCAGGTAAGAAGCTGCAGATCGGCTCAGCTGAAATTGAAATTGTCAGACCGTGTGAGCGCTGCAGTATTATAAATATCGATCCTTCATCCACAGCAATTGATCCGCTTGTCTTGAAAACCGTGTATCAAAAGCACGGTAATAATTTCGGTATGTATGCGACGATCAGAAAGACGGGTGTTGTGTCTGTTGGTGATGAGATTGTGATGGTTGGGGAGGTTATAAAAAATGGATAACTTCAGTACAGGGGATATAATTTTTCAAGTCATGATGCTAGGTCTGCTTGTATTGTTTGTCATTTCTTTCAGTCTATTTATCAGGAGGATGCTGGTAACAAAAACTGTACAAAATAGAAAGTCGGAAGAGACAAATGAGAAGCTGGACCGTATTATTGAATTGCTTGAAGACAGGCAGGAAAGAAAATGAGGTCTGCGAGTGAAATGATGGGGCTGATTTTACGTTTTGCAGAACATGATGAGCGGATCCGTGCTGTCTATATGAATGGTTCACGCACAAACCCTAACGCACCTAAGGATATTTTTCAGGATTACGATATTGTGTATGTCATGCAGGATATCTCACCATTTATTAATGATCAGTCATGGATCAATCACTTCGGGACCCTACTGATGATGCAACAGCCGGACGAACTTGATGCTGGAAAAGGAATTGAAACGGATCCAGGTCGATATGCTTTTCTGATGCTGTTTGATGATGGAAACCGGATTGATCTTTCTTATCAGACCTTTGAGTATATGAAGATGGTTTTTAAGGAAGATTCGCTGACGGTTCCGCTCTTGGATAAGGACGGTACGTTACCGGAGATTCCTGAAGCTTCTGATGTGGATTATCATGTGAAAAGACCTTCAGAAGGGGAGTTCAACAGTGTGACGAATGATTTCTGGTGGTGTCTGCAGAATGTAGCCAAGGGGTTATGGCGGGACGAGCTGCCATATGCGCGTCACATGTATGAACTGACGACGCGTGCTGCGCTTGATCAGGTGATTGAGTGGTGGATTGGCGGAGACAACGATTACCGGGTATCAGTGGGTAAAATGGGGAAGTATTTCAAGCAGTATTTACCGGAATCTTATTGGCAGCTGTACCAACAAACTTACTCAGAAGACACGTGGGAAGCTGTAGATGCAGCGACTGAGCTTTTTGGGCTGCTCGGCAGAACAATAGCTGAGCGGACAGGCTTACATTATCCTGTGGAAGATGAAGAAGCGATGCTGCACTATGTGGGACGCGTCCGAACGCTCCATGCAAATGCGGGAAAGATTTTTTGAGCCGTTGTGGGTGGGCAGAGGGGATTAGGTACATAGTCATGATTTCCTGAACCACCCGGGAAATTTCCTGAACCTGCTGTGAAATCTCCTGAACCACCCCAGCAATCTTCTGAACATCACTTATTATTTCCTGAACCCTTCGCCACAACAGCCACCCCGCGTCTTGCCATCCTCATGTTTAACGTATGTACGATGATTCCAACGACAATCAGTCCGATTCCGGCAGAAGCAATGCCTGTTGGCAGTGGACTGGATAAAATCAGTGCTTCACCTGCAATGACAAAAAGCACCTGAGTCGCCTGAGTGGCTTCAACCGCAGCAAGTTTTCCCTGATCCTGCCGCACACTGTTCGTTGCGATAAAAAACAACGTGGTCGCGATAATGCCTGAGCTGACTGCGACGATAAAAGTCTGCAGGACCTGACCTGAGGATGGGGGTCCAGTCTGCACAAACCCGATTCCGCTTAAAATCAGCCAGACAGGAAGACTTGCGAACGTCATCCCGAGTATCCGCTGAAATGTATCAAGGCGGTCTCCGCATAATTCCATCATTTTACGGTTGCCTAACGGATAACAAAATGCCGCCACAATAACCGGGAGTGCGCCTATCAATAATGCACCTGCACTTAACTCATCAGCCTGCTGAACCTGAATCAGTATGACACCAGTCAGAATGATACAGGAAATAAGTAAAGCTCTGAATTGAATGGGATGTCTGCTGCCATCAGCTTTCAGAAAAAGAGGTCCCAATAAAAGCCCGGCTACGATTGTAAATTGCCACGTGCCGGCAACCAGCCAGCCGGGACCGTAAGCCGCTGCATATGTAAGAGGTGCGTAAAATAACACAAATCCAACGATGCTCCAGATCATCCACTCAAGCGGATGTTTTTTCATTTCGCTGAACAATCCTTTCAAGTTACCCCTGATCCAGACAATTCCCACTAAAAACGGCACCATGAAGATAAAGCGAAGTGATGCGCTCCACAGCCAGCTGCCACCATCCATTTCCATCGATCGGTTCAATATAAAGGTGACAGCAAAAAACATTGAGGACAATACACCAATCAGCAGAGCCTTCATTTAAAACACCTCTTTCAGTATCTGATTAATGATATAATGTATACTATAATATACTTTTTGGTGATTAGTGCAAGCTTTTTAAAGATTTATTATAAATAAGCGCTGTTTTAGCGCAGCTGGTGATTGTAGCGGAAGGGGACGACTCCAGCAGGAGAAGTCGGACAGGTAAGACCCCGCAGTGCGAAGCGCGAGGAGGCGAGATGGCGCCACAAAACGGCGCACCCATGCGGAAAGCGTTCCCCTGAAGCGGAAATCACCAGCCAAATTCATCAAAGACATCAGAATGGAGAGGGAAATCATTGGAACACATCAATCCGGATCAATTCACAAAACAGGTCGGTAAAATCTTGAGGAAACTGAGAAAAGAAAGAGAGCTGACACTAGAAAACCTGGCTGATCTGACAGGTGTCAGCAAATTAACACTCGGTAAAATTGAACGTGGAGAAGCGAACCCTTCGCTGGCGATTATATGGAAGGTCGCAAATGGTCTTCGGATTCCGATCTCCTCATTACTAGTAGAAAACCAGGAAGTCACGCTGCTTAAAAAGAGCGGGAACAGCGTGTTAAGTGAAGATCAGTCGCTTAAGCTGGAACCGATTTTTACAACCCAGGTGCAGGGATCAATCGAATTGCATAAAGGTTATCTGAATCCGGAAGGTGTGTATGAAGCGGATGCCCATCAGCCTGGTGTAAAGGAATATATTACTGTCATGGAAGGAGCGGTGATTGTCCGAGTTGGAGAAGATGAGTATAAACTGGAGCAGTTTGATTCGATCAAATTCAATGCGGATCAGAAACATGCGTATATTAACCGGTCAAATGAAAGAGCAGTATTACATTTTGTCATGATTTACACCATTTGAGATATGGAGAATTAGTGAATAGTCAGATTATTTAAAAAGGGATATGGTATGCTGGAAAAAGGAAAATAAAGGGGTGTTTCAAATGAGTGATTTTGAACAGCAGCCTAAACATGATCTGATTGGTGATATCTTAAAGGACTACTCAAAAACCGGCGGCATGGACAATCTGAAAGGAACGGGAGAAAAGATTCCGAAAGAGTATTTCTCCGGAGATACGTTTCAGCATTTTCAAAAAATCGCAAAAGATGCCGGATATAAGCCGCTTTGGTTAAAGCTGCAGCACGAGATCAGCGACAGGCTGCGAGGTCTTGAAAGTCTGGACGCAGCTCATCTAAAAAAAGAAGTATCAAAGATTAATAAGAAAATAGCTGAACACAATAAATCCTGTCCGCCGCCTCTTCAGAAGATGCCTGTGTCCCCCAATGATCTGGAGAGCGCAAGGCGGATCTGGGGGTAAAGAAAGTTGAAGAACTGGAAAGCTTATT
The DNA here is from genome assembly GCF_016908195.1 of Jeotgalibacillus terrae. Classification (GTDB taxonomy): domain Bacteria; phylum Bacillota; class Bacilli; order Bacillales; family Jeotgalibacillaceae; genus Jeotgalibacillus; species Jeotgalibacillus terrae. The sequence goes on along the minus strand of NZ_JAFBDK010000008.1, from coordinate 148,194 downwards.
GTACAAAAGAGAATTTCCTCGGGATTGGATCTACAAGAAAAGTGTACCGGGCCGGGAATGAAGTAATCAAAGTCCATCTCCATCAGGTCGGTTATGAGCAGTCGATGCAGGAGAAGCTGATCTATCAGGAAATGGAGCGTCGTGGATATCGTTCGTATTTTGCAGAAGTGAAAGAAGTGCATGAGGAATATGCGGTCCAGTCGTTTGCAAGTCCGCTTGACCTGAAGGACTTTCAGACATATGACCTTTCTGCTGATGATAAAAGGCTGACTGCTGACCATCTTAGACTGCTGGAACTGCTGGATCGTGAGTTTGACAGCTTTGATCTGAAGGATAGCGGAAACTTTGGTGTGGATGCTTCCTCACGAATGGTATTCATTGATTATGGTATGACGAAAAAGCGGTATGAACAGGAGTGGGTACCGGAGGCGGATGCCGGGGTGATTCCGCAGATTTATTTCGAAGTCTGCCGAATTTGCGGGATTGAAAAAGAGCTCCGAATCTACGGAGAGCATGATCTGGACCGGCGCTGTGTGGAGTGTGGGAAATGTTGAATAACAATGATATTCATATACATAGAGTTAATCCTGCAGACCCTCTGCCGGATATTAGCAGCCTGATAGATGAAAGCCTGTCGGAAGGTTTTCGTTTTCTGCAAAGGCTTGAAGATGACTATGAGAGTGAGTCAAACCGTTTTTCTTTGGAAGGTGAAGGGCTTTGGTACATCATGAATTCGAGTAGTGATGTGGTTGCGATTGGTGGGATCAATCGTCAGAAGTCAGCAGGCGATATGTCGACTGGCAGGCTCAGGCGTTTTTATGTCAGGAGCGCTGATCGGGGAAAAGGTGTTGGGGCGATTCTGCTTGCACATATCCTTTCTTTATCTGCTGATCACTTTCATAGGATCGTACTATTCACGGACACTGTAAAAGCCGCACATTTTTATGAAAAACATGGTTTTTTAAAAACTGATCGTTATCGTGATTACACGCATTTTAAGGAATTAATGACCCAGCGCATTCTCTAGTCCATCATTCTTGATTGTTTTACTCGGAAATGAGATAACAGTGACAGATCTGAAATTTCTGAAAAGGGAAGAGGGATTTGGATGTCAAAAAAGCCTGCTGAAATCAGTAAGGATGGTTCATTTAAAAGACAGGTTAACCGTTTTGTTACACCGTTTGGCAGCGGGGAAGGCGAGCTGCCTGTTGAAAGCGGACGCTACAGATTATTATGGTCAGCTGCATGCCCATGGGCGCATCGCCAGGTGATTGTGCGCAGGGTGCTTGGACTCGAAAATGCAATCAGCCTCGGTAAAGCAAGTCCGCTCCGCCCGAGAATTGGCCGTGTAGATTGGGCGTTTACACTTGATGAAGGCGGCCGTGACCCGGTTCTAGACGTTGAATATGTAAGCGACGTCTATTTCAATGCTGATCCTGATTATGATGGGAGGCCAACTGTGCCGGTAATGGTCGATCTGCAGACGAAAAAAGCAGTGAACAATGATTATTTTAACATGACGAATTACTTTGAAACGGTCTGGCGTCCATTTCATAAAGAACATGCGCCGAATCTTTATCCTGAGCACTTGCGAACTGAGATAGATGAATTAAATGAAGTGATTTTTCATGAAGTGAATAACGGCGTGTATAAATGCGGTTTTGCACAGTCTCAGGAGGCGTATGAAGCTGCGTTTGATACACTTTTCGAACGACTGGATGCACTCGAAGAACGTCTTGCTGACCGCCGATTTCTGCATGGGGATTTCATAACGGATTCTGACGTGAGACTATATACTACGCTTGCCCGTTTCGATGCAGCGTATTATAACGGCTTTAATACAAACCGCAATCTGCTGCGTGAGTTTCCGAATCTGTGGGGTTATGCGCGTGATCTTTATCAGACAGAAGGTTTTGGTGATACGACTGAATTTGATGCGATTAAAGAGCACTACCATGTATCAATTACCATTAATCCTGATCAGTCTGAAACGCGTATCCTGCCAAAAGGGCCTGACCTGACCGTCTGGAATGAGCCGCATGACAGGGAGAAGCTTGGAACGTCAGATAAGTTTCTGCGGTTTGAGGAGGGATAAGCATATGATGATTCGTGACGCGAGAAAAGAAGAGCTGCCATTCATTCGTGAGCAGCGTGTAAAAGCCTATGAAGATCACATTGAAAAAGTCCCGGCTGAGCATTGGGAAGCGTTGAAAAAAGCCATCTCTTCTGAAGCTGATCAGCAGGAAAATGTGGATCTGATCGTTGCAGAGGTGAATGACGTGATTCTCGGCAGTGTGGCATTGTTTCCGGCTAAAACGGATGCTTATGAAGGCTATGTGGATGAAATGGATTATCCGGAAATCAGGGTGCTTGCTGTTGACAGCACCGCACGCGGAAAGGGTGTTGCCTCAGCGCTGATTGATGAATGTATCAGGCGTGCAAAGGCAAAAGGATTTGATGCGATCGGGCTGCACACAGGATCGTTTATGGATGATGCCATTGGTCTTTACCAGGGGAAATATGGTTTCGAGCGGATGCCTGAGTATGATTTTGTTCCGGCTGATGACGGGATTGTTGTGAAGGCTTTTAAGAAGATGATTTGAGGTTGGTGTTGGAGTTCCGGGGTCTTGGTTCGGAGGTCGCGGCGGTAAGTTCGGAGAAAAATGCCGGATGTTCGGCGTTTGATCGCTGGTGTTCGGAGAAATCCGGGTGAGGTTCAAAGAAAAACCACCCATGTTCGCAGAAAAGTGAAATATGACCTATATAGTTTCAAACAAAAAGTCGTGATGAACGGCTTTTTTGTTTGGGGTAATAAGGGTTTTATTATGTGGAAAAAGAATACTTTCAAACAAGAAACCAACCAGCCAGCGGAACGTCATATATAAAAAGGGGGAAACAGAATGAAAAAGTCGCTTGTCATTACCATAATAGGATTATTCATTTTCTTTTTTAACCTTTTTCCTCAAAGTATTCTTGCCACATCGTGGGCCTATCCATTCGTCGTATGGGACGGTTTTGTCTATCAGGTCACGGATGAACCGGTTGAAGAAGTTGGTGAGAAGATCGGGGAAGTGACTGCTTACTCTGATATGGAATCACTTTCGGGGAACTTTTCGAACGCTTATCAAGAAGGCACTCACTATTATTCGATTGCAGGTACAGATTCAGCTGATGTGATCGCAGTAGAAGTCACAGGTGATCAGTACGTCAAAGCTTACAGAGAACATGAATATCAGACGAGTGGTTTAAACGGTGATCCCGGGATGAAAATCGGTATAGCTGCTCTGATTTTTATCACTTTATTCATCGGGGTGACAGCTTTTCAGTTCAGAAAGATCTCCCGCAACCGTTCAGGATAATAGAAAAAGCGTACCGATTCGTTTGAATCCGGTACGCATTTTCTATTCAATCAACCATTCACCTTCACTGTACGCCTTGCAGCAGTCTGCCGCTTTCGTCCGCGCACTTTTTCTTCCAGGGCAGGTCCGAGCTGAAATAACAGGACTCCGCCTGAGATCAGGAGCACGCCTAAAAATGACTGCAGTGTGAAAGGGACCTGTTCAAGTCCGAACCATCCAAGTGAGTCCCACACGAGTCCAAAGAAGATCTGGGAGACCATGACGAGTGAGATCGCACGACTGGGTCCGAGTGATTGAACCCCCTGTGTGACGCAGGCCACAACACCAACACCCACGACTCCGCTGAACCAGAACCATGGCTCTGCATTGAAGCTGAATAAGGCAGTGCCTTCAAATGCGAGCCCCGCTGCAAATGAAGCAAGGAATCCGAGTGCTAGGACAAGCATCGTCGTCGACCAGACGCTGACCTGTTTTTTTACATTTGCGTTGAATGTATTTTGAAGGCAGACAAGCGTGCCGCCTAACAGTGCAAGTAAAATACCGATAACCATCAGAACGCCTCCTTTTCATAAATGTTTTCGCCGGCAAGTTCAAGTAAGGCGCGGCGATTTTTAATTTCAATTGATCCACGCTTTTTATCAATCCATCCGTCCTGTTGAAATTGCTGCAGCACACGGTTTAGATGTCTATAACTCGTGCCGATCAAGTCTGCGATATCAATCAGGGATGCAGAGGTAATCACTGGCTGAACCGGCGTCATCGAAAGCAGGTAGCTTGCCAGGCGTACGTCGACCGGATAGAGCAGGTTGAAATTCATCGTATGTGACTTCATTTCAAATTTCTTAGTTACTGTATCAAGTAGAAATTGCAGCCATGGCGCATGATGAGCCATTTCTTTTCTGAGGATCGCATACGGGATTTCAATCACGGTTGTTTCCATGACGCTCTCTACGGTATTAATTAATGGACAGTCCCGGACATATTCAATATCGCCGACGATATCCAGCGGTGTTTTAAATGCCAGGATCAGCCGTTTTCCTTCTGGAGTGAGCATAGAGACTTTGAGCTTTCCTTCAACTAACAGGTGCATTCTGTCTGACTGTTCGCCCTGGGAAAATAAACGCTGGCCGGCCTGATAAGTCTGCAGCTTCATTTCTTTACAGACCGGATCGGTAAAGAGCTGGTCGAGTTTATATTCTTTTAGATAATGTGAAAGCTGTTCTGTCATATCCTCATCTCCTAGATCTTCAGCACGATCACGCCTGCAATCATCAGGCCAACACCAATAATCTGTGTGGTGCTGATGTTCTTTTTCAACATGTCGAACCAGCCGAACCGGTCAATGATAATGGCTGCGACCAGCTGTGCAATAAGGAAAATACCAATCGTAAGTGTAACACCCATCAGATGCACAGCTGTGATATTACTGAAAAGGACAATCGCAGCAAGCGCGCCGCCTGAGGCATACAGCTTTGGCACCTGTCCGAGGTCTTTATATGTGCGGTCTCTTAATATAAGTACGATCATGATCGCTAGCACAAAGCCTGTAAGCTGTGTCATCGCAGCGGCCTGCCAGGTGCCGATCTGATTACTGATTGTTGCATTCGCTACACTTTGAAAGGTCAGAAAAAATCCGCCTGCCAGTGCAAAGAGAACACCTTTCATTTGCTTCTCCACCTTTCTGTCAGGACAACTGTATAACGTAGCATGCACCTTCAAAAGGACATATGTCCCAATTAGTGTGAAGCATTGTTTAAGTGAAGTAAAGGATCATTTTTAGTGATGGAAAAAAATGCTGTATACTGAAAAGAAATGTGTAAGAGGGAGTGAGATCATGGCAAAAGTATATCTGATCAGACACTGCCAGGCTGAAGGTCAGGAGCCTGAAGCACGTCTAACAGAAGACGGAGTGAAGCAGGCACAGTCATTAATAAGGTTTTTTAAAGAAATTGAAGTGAATCGTATGATCTCAAGTCCATTCAAAAGAGCGGTTGATTCTATTCAGCCATTAGCTGAAAGTAAAGGGTTGGACATACAGATCCATCCGCAGCTCTCAGAAAGAGTATTGAGTGCTGACATTCTGCCGGACTGGCTTGAAAAGCTTGAGGAATCATTTTCGGATACGGAGCTTGTGTTTGAAGGTGGGGAATCAGCAAGAGCGGCAGAAGAGAGATTATCTGAAGTGGTAGATGCTGAAAGCAAAAAGGAAGGCACGACGCTGATTGTGACGCACGGTGGGATCCTGTCCCATTTCCTGAGTAAGTATGATGCTGGATTCGGATTCGGTGGATGGCAGAGGCTCAGTAATCCGGATGTGTATGTGTTTGACAGTGAACAGAAGACGGTGGAGCGGGTGTGGCATGAATAATTCCTGGCACAGAGCTTTTGGTGTATATGGCTTGTATATCTATAACGATAAACTGCTTGTGATCAGGAAAAGCCGCGGCCCTTACCGGAACAGGTACGACCTGCCCGGAGGAAGTCTTGAAGAGGGAGAAGGTCTTACAGAGGCGCTGCAGCGTGAATTCGCTGAAGAAACGGGGTTGAAAGTGATTCGTAAAAACCAGATCGGCACAGCAGATTTTAAGCTTCCCTGGTCATGGAAACAGCACACTCACGTTCACCATATCGCGGTATTTTATGAGGTGGAACGGGTTGAGGGTGCGCTTGCTGCGCCAATTCAGTTTGATGGACAGGACGCGCTAGGCACGTCATGGATATCGGAAGAAGAGGTTGCACAGGATCAGGCATCACCTTTAGTGATTGAAGCCTTCAATTGGATCAAAAACAAACAATGTTCAGCGGAACCGGTTGTATACAAAGAATGGCGGGTAGTTGAGCAGTCTGAGGAGGCCCCATGGAATCAGAACGGTTAAACATATTTAATGAGCAACATGAATACATAGGTGAAAAAATGCGGTCAGAGGTACATGAAAAAGGCTTCTGGCATGAAACGTTTCATTGCTGGCTGGTGGAGGAAGATTCACTTTATTTTCAGTTGCGGAGTGAAGAGAAAAAAGATTATCCCGGACTTTTGGATATCACTGCAGCTGGTCACCTGCTTGCTGGTGAGACAGTTGAAGACGGGATTAGAGAGATGGAAGAAGAGATTGGCATCAGGGTTCCTTTCGCGCAGCTTCAGTCTCTTGGCGTCATTGAATGTGTTGCTGAAAGAAAAGGGTTCATTGACCGTGAATTTGCCCATTCGTTTCTTTTGAAGGGTGCTTTTACAGATCAACATTTTATGCTTGAACAGGATGAAGTAGCCGGTATTGTCAGAACTGATTTTGAGGCATTTCGCAGTCTCTGTAAGGGTGAATGTGATGAGGTCAGGATAGAGGGATTTAAGGTCATGGATGGAGAAAAAATGAAGGTAGACGAGATGGTCAGTCAGGCGTCTTTTGTTCCGCATCAGGCGGCATTTTATCTGACTGTGCTTGAGCGAATTGATCAATACAGATGAAATCAACTTTAAAACAAATAAACATATTCATTTTCATTAGAAATGAGTATGTTTATTTGTTTTTGGAATGATTGGTAAAGACAGAAAATTGAAACCTTTTCACTTCAATGTACGTATTTCATGTAAGAGGTGAACGAGATGAACGGATTAAAAATTATGATAACTGTCTTGCTCGGATTATTCCTAATCTTTCCGGGACAGGCGCTTGCAGTGGAATTTTCAATAGAAAACACGGATATTGATGCGCGTATTCAGGAGTCCGGAGATGTGACTGTGACAGAAACACATACTTATGAATTTGATGGAGAATTCAATGGCATTACCCGTGAATTGATCGCAAAGGATGGATCAGCGATTACTGATTTTCAAGCATCAGAAAACGGCGACTCGCTGAAGGTGGAGCAGGAAGGGAATCTTTACCGCATTTACCGTGGTGGTGAGGATGAAATCATTTCTGTGACATTGTCCTATGTCATTGAAGACGGTGTAGAAGTATATGAAGACATGGGGGAGTTTTACTGGCCATTTTTCAGTGAAGAAAATGAGTCTGATTATGAAAACATGACCATTACATTAACGCCGCCTTCCCCGACGCAGGATGTGCTTGCGCTTGGTTATGATGAAGCTGAAGGAACAGCTGAAACCGCATCTTCAGGTGTCGTCACATTCAATATGGGTTCTGTCTCAAGTGGTGAAAATGCAGATGTCCGTGCAGCATGGGATGCAGAGATTTTTGCTGCAGCAGGGACAGGTGGGGAGATCCGTCCAGAACTGATCAGCGAAATAGATCGCCAGGCAGAAGAGGCTGCCGCCTTTGCAGAAACACGCGGCTGGATCATGTATATAGGAATAGCTCTGCTTTCTCTTCATGCGCTTATGCTGACAATCATGTGGATCAGAGCTGTCATCAGAGGTAAGAAGCTTGAAAGCGAGGCGGATGCACAACTGCCGCTGAATGGAGCGCCACGTGAAGTCATGTCGCTGATGGCAACGATCTCCTATAATTATCATCATATGTTTTCCGGGAATGCGCTGAGTACAGCGCTGCTTGATCTTGTACGAAAAGGGAAAGTGGTTCAGGTAACGGAAAGAGAGTTTCGGGTTGTCAGCCGACATGGCCTTTTGGACCACGAATTGATTTTAATTCAATGGCTTTTCGATGAGATCGGTAACGGCGAAATATTCACAGTGGAAGAACTGGAAACGTACGCTTCTAAAGAATCCAATCAGCAGGCTTACAGAAAGTACGAAGCAGATTGGCGTGCGGCAATTAAAGAAGAAGTGAAATCACATGATCTGATGAAGAATGTGAAGAAGCAGCGAACGCTGATTTTTGCAGTCAGTTCACTGCTGATTCCATTTCTGATTTTATTTCCGCTGTTTGAATTACTGCCAGGGCTGTTCTTCACCATTTTTCTGTTAGGTGCAGCGCTGACTTTCGCGTTTGTTTATTATCCGCGGACACTTGAGGGGATGATGGTCAAAAGGGAATGGCACCATATCAAGGAGAATCCTATGCAGGACACATGGACAAAGGATGAGCAGATGCGTGTCTATCTATACGGATTAGGTACCCAGGATGAAAAAATTTCCGGTCCGGTTGAAAAGAAGTTTGCAGGTGCAACGCCTACTTTCAGTCCAAACACCGTTGATATTGCAACGATTATGCTGCTGTCTACTGCGATCTCACCGGGCTTCAACGCAGCCAACGCTTCTGCATCAAGTACTGGCGCTTCTTCAAGTGTCTCCACTGGATCTGCAGGTGGTATTGGTGGAGGCGGCGGTGGATCGGGCGCGTTTTAAGACAATATAAGGGGTGATTGGATGAAAGCACTCGGTATCGGCAGTAGTCTCACACTGGTGGGACTTGTGCTGTCATGGATCATCTGGGGAATTGAAGAAATTTATACGATTCCTGCAGGACTTGGTATCTTGTTTCTGGTCGTGTCGATGTTTTCTTCAGGTGCAATGGCGAGCGGCAGGGAAATGAGAGCGAACTTTGCCACCGAGACTAAGGAAGGACGGCGGGACCGGATAAAGGTTACGCAGGCTTCAGCTTTACTGGCTTTACCGAACCTGATAGTTGCAGGGCTATTATATTTTTCAATTCATTAAAGTATACAGATAGACGCTGAAGGTCATCCTATTTCCTGAACACATTCAATTGTTTAACCACCTTTTCTAGAAGGAATGGCATAATATTGAAATCAGTGAAGGAGTGGTATGATGACTTTAAATGGAGAGAAGATTTTAGACCGCTACAGAAAAGGGATTGAAGAGGTGCATGATGCTTTACCGGAGGCAGTAAGCGAGTATAATCGCTTTACTGGAAAAGCATTCGAGAGCGGAGAAATTGACCGTGCACAAAAGCATCTGACTGCACTCGCGATTGCAGTGAAAGATGGAGATGAATCAAGCATCGCTTACCATATGGATCAATGTGTAGGACATGATTGTAACGACCAGCAGATCCATGAAACGATGATGGTTGCAGCTGCTTACGGCGGCGGGTCTGCGATGAGTCATGGTGTGACGATGGGGCTGGAACTGCTGAATCAGTTCCGTAACCGGTAAAGAAGGGCCTGGCAGCTTAGATGTTTGCCGGGCTTTTTTCATGCCCATACATATGATGGTAGTAATTCGGGTAAACCCAAACAAAAGCTCTTTTGGAGGAATGACAGATGGATAGTATTATTTTTGATCTTGACGGAACATTATGGGACCCGCGGGAAACCGTGTTGACGTCCTGGAACAGGGCCATTGATGAACATCCGAAAGTGAATAAAAAACTGACGCTTGATGACCTGAAGCAGACGATGGGTAAGCAGATGCACGAGATTTCACAAATCTTTTTCCCTGAACTGAGTGAAGAAGATCAGAAGTCAGTAATGGATTATCTGACTGAAATTGAAATTCCGTATGTTGCAGAAAACGGCGGGGAGCTGTATCCGGGTCTTGAAGACACACTTATTTATCTTTCTGGAAAGTATCGTTTATTCATCGTCAGTAATTGCCAGGAAGGTTATATAGAGGCATTTTACCAATACCATAAACTTGACCGGTTCTTTGATGATTTTGAAAATCCGGGGAGAACCGGGCTTTCAAAGGGCGAGAACATTAAGCTGGTGATTGAACGGAATGGACTGGAGAACCCTGTATATGTTGGTGATACTCAGGGTGACCGTGATGCTGCACGCAAAGCGGGTGTGCCATTTGTATATGCAAAGTATGGATTTGGTGACGTGGGTGATTATGAATATGAAATTGAAAACCTGGCTGATTTGAAAAGGCATTTTTAACACTCAGTCCTTTGAAACGTAAAACGATCCCCGGCATGTTACACTGAAATCAGGAGATAATAGCCAGAGGAGGGATATACGATGACACAGCGAACAACAGCAGGATGGAAGCTTGAACAGACATATGCCACGCTGCCGGAGATTTTTTATTCGGAGATGGAGCCAAATCCTGTCGCGAGCCCTGAGTTAATCGTTTTGAATGAACCGCTCGCAGCAGAACTTGGACTGGACCCTGAAGTACTTGAAGATGAAGAGGACATCCTTGCAGGTAATGAAGTGCCTGAAGGATCAAAACCGATCGCACAGGCTTATGCAGGTCATCAATTTGGTCAGTTCACAATGCTTGGTGATGGGCGTGCGCTGCTATTTGGTGAACAGATTACGCCAGGCGGAGAGCGAAAGGATATTCAGTTGAAGGGATCTGGCCGCACGAAGTTTTCACGCGGAGGAGACGGACGCGCGGCGCTTGGACCGATGCTGAGAGAGTATATCATCAGTGAAGCAATGCATGGACTCGGGATTCCGACCAGCCGAAGTCTTGCTGTCACACTTACCGGGGAGACTGTGATGCGTGAGAGAATGCTGACCGGGGCAGTGCTGACGCGTGTGGCATCAAGTCATCTGCGGGTTGGTACATTCGAGTATGCCGTCAGATTGACAGAAGCAGAAAACGTGAAAGCACTGGCAGATTATGCAATTGACCGGCATTTTCCACATGTGAAAGAAACGGAAAATCCATATGTGGGACTGTTGCAGGAAGTCATGAAAAAGCAGGCTCAACTGATTGCAAATTGGCAGCACGTCGGCTTCATCCATGGTGTTATGAATACGGATAATATGACGATCAGTGGTGAGTCGATTGATTACGGCCCGTGTGCATTTATGAATGAATATGATCCGTCAACTGTCTTCAGCTCAATTGATGTGCAGGGACGTTACGCTTATGGGAACCAGCCGCATATCGGCGGGTGGAATCTTGCGCGGTTTGCTGAAAGTCTGGTGCCTGTCTTACACGATGATCAGGATAAAGCGATCGAACTTGCCCAGCATGAAATGAATCAGTATAAAGATTTTTATTTCAATGCCTGGCATAGCGGGATGCGTCAAAAGCTTGGTCTGATCAATGAAGGGACTGAGGATGAGCAGCTGATTGAGCAGCTTATGAACCTGATGCATAAGAATAAAGCCGATTTTACGAATACATTCAGAAAACTGACGCTCGGTGAAGTGCCGATTCAGGGTGAGGAGTTCGCCGAATGGCTCGCTCGCTGGAATAAGCGCCTTGAGCGACAGGATGCTTCGCCTGAAGAGGTACGGAAGGTCATGCAGGCACACAATCCGAACGTTATCCCGCGGAATCACCGCGTGGAAGAGGCGATCAGCGCAGCGGTTGAGCGTGATGATTTGAGTGTTATGCACAAATTGCTTAATGTGTTAAAGGATCCTTATGCGTATAGTGATGAACAGACGCCTTACTGCGAGGGTCCGGATTCTGATGCAGGGCCTTACCGGACATTTTGCGGAACATGATTAAAGGTAAAAAGCTGCCTGTGAGGGGCAGCTTTTTGTGTGGATATAGAGTGAGTCTTTTGTCACGATTTCATGAGCCATGGGGAAAATCTCATGAACAGCACGAGTAATTTCATGAACATAAAAGTTTATCTCATGAACCCCATCCCGAACTTACCCCCGCATCAAACGCTCAAAATACACATCCATCTCCTCCGCTGTAATTGACTTCTCCTGTCTGAGCCACCACATATGGAGTGTCGCAACGGTGCTGCCATGGTGTTCTGCATACAGCTCAAGCGGTACACCTAACCTGCCTGCTTCTTCACTCAATAGTGTCAGGTCACGCTCAATATTCTTTTTAAAAGCCTGCTGCAGCCGGTTTGCGAGATAGGTGTCATTCTGGTTAGCAAGAAAAACATGTTCAAGCTCTTCAAGGTAATCAAGCTTTTGCATAATACTGAAGGGCTTTGTGAGCCTGACAGCACGTTCTGTTTCATTGAGCACATCATCAAGCCTGCCCAGTTCAACCGTAAATAAATCATATTTATCCGTGTAATGTGAGTAAAACGTTGACCGGTGAACCATTGCTCCTTCACAGACCTGCTGAACGGTTACGTCTTCAAATGTCATGCCGGGTTTGTTGAGCAGACGGATCAGGGAATCAAACAGGAGTTTCCTTGTTCTCTTCACGCGCAAATCTTCTTTTTTCATAGACATATCTCCTACACTGTCGTTTATCTGTACATTATATGAAAATTGATCATTCAAAACCACTATTGAATCCTTTATGATAAAGTTTGTGATTTTTATCTATAGAAAGGGTGATTCGAATGACCGAATCTTTTCAGCATATACGTAAAGGCCCGATGGTAGCAGTCATGCTGATGGGCGCCTTTTTTGCATTACTGAATGAGACACTTCTTGCAACTGCACTTCCTCAGATTATGGTGCATTTTGATATTGGCGCGCATCAGGTGCAGTGGCTTACAACCGCATTCTTGCTGACGAATGGAATCATGATTCCGATCTCAGCGTTTTTTATCGGCAAATTTACAACAAGACAGATTTTTATTACAGCCATTACGGTATTTGTACTTGGAACTGCAGTAGCTGCGTTTTCAGATTCATTTGAGCTGCTGCTTGTTGCACGGATAGTTCAGGCGATGGGTTCAGGCGTGATGATGCCGCTTATGATGACCGTCCTTCTGAATATTTTCCCGGTTGAAAAACGCGGAACTGCGCTTGGGCTTATGGGGCTTGTGATTTCATTTGCACCGGCAATCGGTCCGACATTATCGGGATTTCTAGTAGAGTATTATAACTGGCGCATGCTGTTCTACGCAGTGCTGCCGATTGCCATTCTGACATGGATTATGGCATTTATTTTTATTAAAAACGTAACAGAGCAGACCAATCCGTCAGTGGATGTGATCTCGATTGTGATGTCTTCCCTTGGCTTTGGCGGTCTTCTGTATGGTTTTAGTGCAGGATCTGAGCGGGGCTGGGATGATGGCCTGGTCATCACCTGTGTGGCAGGAGGTTTCATAATCGTTGGACTGTTTATCCTGAGGCAGCTTCGTCTTAAAACGCCTCTTCTTGAGTTCAGGGTGTTTAAAAATAGAGATTTTTCCCTTGGCTTAACGGTTTCAGTATTTGTGATTATTGCGATGATCAGTGCAGAAACGATTCTGCCGATGTATATGCAGACAGCGAGAGGCATGACTGCACTTGATTCGGGATTAATGCTGCTTCCTGGTGCAATTGTAATTGGAATTATGTCTCCGATTACAGGTATTCTGTTTGATAAGTTTGGTGTGAAAAAGCTTGCGATCCCAGGCATGCTGATCGTTGTGGTGACAACATTCTTCTTCACAACGCTTGATGCCACGACATCAATTACGACGATCACAGTCGTGTATGCAATCCGGATGTTCGGCTTGTCATTTGGTATGATGCCTGTGATGACACACGCATTAAATCAGATTCCTGCAAAGCTGAATGCACACGGTTCTGCGATGGCAAATACGATGCAGCAGGTAGGTGCTGCGATCGGTACAGCGATTCTGATCACGATTATGACGCAGGCTTCACTGAACTTTGAACCTGATATGTCTAATTATGCAGGGCTTGGTGCTGAACAGCTTGAAGCCGCTGTATCTGCTGATGCGCTGTACTCAGGTTACGGATTGACGTTCACAGTCGCAACAGGGATGGCACTTGTAGGATGGATTCTGGTGCTGTTTTTGAAAGAAAGAAGGAAAGATGCTGTGGAAGCGGAGTCTGTTGAAGAGAAAAGAATGACTTCATAAGATAAAAAGGTGTCCGGCGCTTGAGTGCCGGACACCTTTTTGGTTCTGTAGCTGTGATTGGTTAGTGGCACGGGTTGGGACGGCTATCACGGAGTGTGATACGACCTCCGCGCAGCCATATAAGACCCTCAACCATCAACCACGCACGATTTTTTCCACAACAGAAAGTGTCTCATCAATATCTTCCTCAGAAACGCCATTATTTGTTACAAACCTGACAATGCCGGGACCGAATCCACCGGCAATAATGCCATTATCTCTTAACTGCTCAAGAAACACTGCTGTTTCCATACCTGAGTCAGATAAGTTCATTAAGATAATATTTGTTTCCACTTCATTATCAATGACAACCCCATCAATATTCAGCAGGCCGTCAGCCAGTCTTTTCGCGTTGGCGTTGTCTGTTTTCAGACGTTCAGCATTTTCACTGAGGGCAATGATGCCTGGTGCGGCAATGACGCCAACTTGTCTGAGACCGCCTCCAAGGCGTTTGCGCCATTTGCGGGCCTGCTTGATAAAGTCACGTGATCCTGCAATGATCGACCCGACCGGTGCACCGAGCCCTTTTGATAAGCAGAACTGAACCGTGTCGGTATCCTGCGCGTATTCTTTTACTGAAATACCGGTGGCCGCCTGAGCGTTAAAGAGTCTTGCCCCATCTAAATGGACAGGTATATGATGCTTTTTGGCAATCTCATGAATGTCTCTCATATTTTCAAGCGGGAGGACTGCACCGCCAGCTTTATTATGCGTGTTTTCAAGTGTGATCAGTCCGGTTTCGGGCTCATGGATATCCGCGCCGCGAATCGCTGCTTCGACCTCAGCAGGGTTCATTGCACCACGCTTACCTTCCAGTGTTTTAATCTGAACGCCTGCAAGCGCGGACATGGCAGCTGCTTCATATAAAAACAGGTGTGCCTGCGATTCCATAATGACTTCCTGACCCTGTCTGCAATGCACAAGTCCTGCGATCTGGTTTCCCTGTGTGCCGCTTGTGACAAAGAGTGCAGCTTCCTTTCCGAGCAGATCAGCTGCCATTTCTTCAAGCCGGTTAACTGTCGGGTCTTCACCGTATACGTCGTCACCAACTTCTGCCTCGTACATCGCTTTTCTCATTCTTTCATCCGGTTTTGTTACTGTATCACTGCGCAAATCAATCATGTATACCCCTCCTGAACGAATTCTCTGCTTTTTAGGATACGCTGTAACACCAGTTCGGGCAAGTGATCAGAACATGAATTTCCATATGCAGGATTTCGTTTGTGCTGTATAGAAGTAAATGAATGAAAAGGGGAGAATGGGAGGACGTATATGAAAAGCCAGCTTTCAAAGGAATTTAAGCAATTTGCAATGGAACAGTGTGAAGGGTCCAGTCCTTTATATAAAGCTTTATCTCTGCGTATTTCACAGGATGATGAGGTGCTTGAAGTCTGTCTGGGTGCGAACGAAGGGCAGCCGGTACCGAACCTTTTATTCGGGGCTGTTCAGTATATACTGATGAAAGAAACGCATCACGCGCTGAGAGCGTTCTATCCTAGTCTGACTAAGCGTGCAGAAACGGGACAGGAGGCATTTCCGGCTTTTAAAGAGTTTGTTCTGACACACCATGAACAGATCCGTGAACTTTTAAAAACGCGTCGCGTGCAGACGAATGAAGTAAGAAGGTGTGCTTATTTGTATCCTGTATTTGCGTCATTACATCAGGATTTGAAAAAGCCGCTGTCGCTGATTGAGGTTGGGACAAGCGCAGGGTTGCAGCTGCTATGGGATCAGTATGGCTATTCCTATCACGGAAAAACTTATGGGAATCAAAATGCTGAACTGGTGCTGACCGCTGAAGTAAAAAACGGCCGTCTGCCTGTGCTGCCGGGAGACGTGCCTCCTGTTGTTGAGAGAGTTGGTGTAGATCTGAATGTCAGTGATCTTACAGACGAGGATGACCGCCTGTGGCTGAAGGCATTGATTTGGCCTGAGCATCATGAAAGAAGAGGCAATTTTGACCGCGCTTCAATGATCGTGAGGGAAAATCCTCCACGCCTGGTAGAAGGAAATGGTGTCAGTCTGTTGCCTGAACTGGCGAAACAGATGAATAAGGACAGCCTGCTGTGCATTTTTCACACGCATGTAGCGAACCAGATGCCTGCACATGTCAGAGAGGACTTAATGGAAAAGGTCGAAGCGCTCGGTGAACAAAGAGATACTGCACACATTTTTAATAACATCACTGATGGCAAGCTCCGCGTTGATCTGTTTGTCAATGGACGCCGGACCAGTCAGTTAATTGGTGAGACAGATGGGCATGGCAGGTGGTTTGAGTGGCATGCTGAAAAATGGCAGGGCACTGAATCTTTTTAACAGCCGGCACGTATAAAAGTAAAGGAGTGATACAGATGCGTGGCTGGTTATTGATTATTGGCGGGATACTGATGACCGGATTAGCATTGCAGCTGATTTATTTCACTCATTTTGATGAAAGAATCGGTCCTGTGGGTGATGGCTCTGTTCCACTCTTTTTGTATATTATTATGATTGCATCATCTGTAAACGGATTGATTGCGCTCTATAAGGGCGGATATCTGCTGATACAAAAAAGAAGAATAAAATAATCAGGAGCATGTCAAGAGATGAAAAAATTTGAATACTGAATCGAGTCTGTTGAGACAAGGTCGAATAACCGGGAAGAAATTGAACGCAGAATCATTAGCAAACTTAATCAAATCGGCGATGAAGGCGGGAAACTTTCAGGCGTAAATGGCCCGATGCTATATTTTAAATGTGAGGTGATCAGGTGATGACTTATGAACAGAAAACAAAAGAGCATGATGGCAGTGTAATTGAATTTATTGAGACTGTAGAATCTCCGAAAAAGCGTGAGGATTCATACAGACTGCTGGACATTTTTGAAGAGACCTCAGGCTATAAAGCAAAAATGTGGGGACCCAGTATTATAGGATTTGGCTCTTATCACTATAAGTATCAAACGGGCCATGAAGGCGATGCTCCGCTTGTCGGTTTTTCACCAAGAAAAGCAAAGATCAGTCTGTATTTTGCGACGGGCGATCCTGAGCGGGAAGCGCTGCTGAAGGATTTGGGGAAGCATACTTCGGGTAAAGCATGTGTGTATATCAATAAGCTTGATGATGTACATACTGATGTATTAAAGGATTTGATCAGACAATCGATTGAATTTTTACAAAAAATGTATCCGGCGGAAGGAGCAGACAATTAATGAAAGACGTTAAGAAAAGAAGATTTAAAGCAATTTTAATTGATTTGGCGGTATCCAGTGCGGTAACAGCGGGTGTTGAATACGTACTCAGAAAGAAAGTTAAAAACGAAGCATTTCATGCCCTGGTGACACCTACTGCAGTTATGTGGGGGTTAGAGCTGGCGCAGCTTAAAAGCTGTGGTCAGACAGTCGGCTACAAGGCAATGGGGCTGAAACTTGAAAGTGAAGATGGCTTTCCGCTCACAACTGAACAGCTATTAAAACGGATGGTTTACCGTGATACAATTGGCGGATTTAAGTATATGAAAAATAAAGAAGATTACGTGGGGACAGACGGCAGAAGCATGGCGCATGACCGTTATGCAGCTGTTGTGGTAAACGAAAGGTAGGAGACTGACGTGAGAGATCAAAACCGGACATGGATGAGCGGGGTTTACCTGGGATTAAGTATACTGGTCCCGATTTTAATGCTGTTGCTTGAGCCTGTCCGTACGATCAGTATGGACCTTGAAAGTGTGATGATGCTTGCCATTGTTGTACTGACCCCGGCTTGTGTCATATTTATGGTGATTACAGTGATTCGCGGTGAGGAAAGAAACCTTCTTACTACGATTGCAACGATTTTGACAGTCGTTAATGTGGCAGTGATTTTGTATACGATTATATTTGTATTTTGATACGATTAAATATCTTTTAGATGACAAAGTGAAGATAGAAGTTTGACTAAGGCCTCCCGGGGAATTCATATCCTTTAGGAGGTTTTTCTGATGAGTAAAATGAAATTGGCGTTTCTGGCACTGACTGTTCTTACAGCGGGAGCCGGCGGGCTATGGATCTATGATCACAATACACCTGAACGCGGTGAGGAACTGGTGGCGCTTGGAGATTCACTAACGTATGGAATAGGGGATCAGTCAGGAGCCGGGTATGCTGAAAACCTTGAAGAAGTAATAAATGATAATCGTGAGGAACCGCTGACAGTCTATAATTATGGCATTCCTGGTCAGCAGACTGACGGGTTACTTTCTCAACTGCAGGATGACGACGTGAAAGCAACGCTGAAAAATGCAGAGTATTTTACGATGTTCATTGGGACAAATGATCTGATCAAAACAAACGGCGGAGATCTCAACCCTCTATATAATGATCGGATTCAGGCAGGTAA
This sequence comes from Jeotgalibacillus terrae, assembly GCF_016908195.1. Lineage (GTDB taxonomy): Bacteria > Bacillota > Bacilli > Bacillales > Jeotgalibacillaceae > Jeotgalibacillus > Jeotgalibacillus terrae. The sequence goes on along the minus strand of NZ_JAFBDK010000008.1, from coordinate 129,858 downwards.
AGCAGACTATGAAAAGAATCTGGAAAACATACTCGCAATCATTCGTAAGGAAAATCCTGAGGCACCGATTCTGTTTCTGGGGTTATATAATCCCTACCCTGAAAATAAAGAAATCCAGCAGGTGATTGATGACTGGAATGATCTGAGTAAACAGATGCTTGAGGAATATCCGCGCGTAAAATTCATTGCCACAGACGGCATTTTAAAAGAAAAAAGCACTGAATATTTTAGTGATGCGCTCCATCCAAATAAAAAGGGGTATGAGTTAATTACAAACAGAATGATAGAAGAATACGACTTTTAGAAAAAGCAGAGTGCGCGTTCACTCTGCTTTTCTGCGTATTAAAACGGGCTCATAATCTGTCAGCAGCCCTTCATAAATTAATGTGGTTTGATCTGACCTTCTGAAATCATCAGGTTCCACCAGGGCAGGGAGTTTATCCCACAGCCTCATACCAGCCCGGTGCAGAATCTCTGCTACAAACTGTGAACAGAAATAGGACCCATGCGGCTCAAAGGGCTCTTTAAAAGCAACACCCAGGACGCCAAGCAGATTATAAATCGTGTTCCGGTCTTTTTTTTGAAATAAACGAATCATTCTCTTTATTTTTTCGTATTGACGGGTAGTGATTGTCATTTCGTAAACAGCGCATGTTGTATGTGGAAATTTTTTATAGGTTCCTTTCAGCACATCTTCCTGGACGAAACCGCCATTAAAGGGGTTATTAGGATTTTTGCGTCCGAAGCTATATAATTGAATCAGTTCTTTATCAAGGGACAAAGAAGAGTGGTTATAGGGCGCTTTAGTATAGCGCTTAATTGTTTTGGTAAAAGCAGTTCCTGTATCTGTCAGCAGGATATAAATCTTTTTGTCATCCAAAAATGATGTCACTCCTTTCAGAAAAGCGAGGTGAATGAATTGAATAACTTAATAGAATACATATATTTTATCTTCTTAATTCTCATATCGGTCAGTCTTCTAGTATCTGTTATAACATATTTTCACAAAAGGAAAAATAAGGGCAGTGATAAATATGATGAATTGATGATCCGTACAAAACTCTGGTGGGGGATGGCAATCATCTTTGTTCTGTCGATGGCTTTTCATCCGACGGTATCAATGATTTCACTAATGATACTGTGTTTTCTGGCACTGCGTGAATACTTTTCCATGCTTGAGACGAGAAAACAGGACAGACGGATTTTTATCTGGGCTTACCTTGCGATTCCGATTAATTTTTACTGGATCTATATTGGCTGGTACGGCATGTTTATTGTATTTATTCCGATCTATGTCTTCTTATTCCTGCCGCTGGTCAGAATTTTTAAAAATGGCAGCGCAGGTTTCCTGAAGTCAGTCAGCATGACGCAGTGGGGACTGATGCTGCTCGTGTTCGGTATCAGTCACCTGGCCCTGTTTGCGACGATGCCGGAGATTACCAGACATGACGTCAGAATAGCAGAGCAGTATGGCGCGCTGATGGTACTTTATCTGGTGCCGCTCACCCAGGCGAATGATGTCATTCATCTGCTTGTATCAAAAAAATTCGGTAAGAAAAAAGTGCTTGAATCTGCTAACCCGGACCTTACATGGGAAGGCTTCGCTGCAGGGCTACTCGGAACGGTGCTGCTGTCAGTTGTGATCGCCCCTTATATTACGCCAATGTCATTTGGCTTCAGCATCTTTACCGGACTGCTGATCGGTGTAACAGGTTTCTTTGGAACGGTGGTTATGTCTGTACTGAAGCGCAACTTCTTCCTCAGAGAAACGGTAAACGGGCGGATGATTGAAAGTAAGACGATTAACAAGGTGGAGAGCCTGACCTATACAGCGCCTGTATTTTTCCATGTGGTTTATTATTATATTTTTTAGCTCTGTTAAATCTGGCTGGTGATTTCCGCTCCAGGGGGAACGCTTTCCGCAGGGCCGGCGGTGAGCCTCCTCAGGCTTCGCCTTGCGGGGTCTCACCTGTCCGACTTATCCTGCTGGAGTCGTCCCCCTTCCGCTCCAATCACCAGCTGTGATAAAACAACATTGGGCTTTAGCATAGCCTATTTTTAAAAACAGGGAGGCAGAGGTAATGTTTTCAGAACGGTTTCTGGCATTTTTAGATCTTGAGAAAGAAGCTCCCTCACTTTATTATCTGAACAGGCTGGTTGAGGCTCACCAGAAAAAAGTAAGATGGGAGACAATCACAAAATTTATTGACTATGCTGAAAGAAATGAAGAGGATGCTTATTTGCCAACAGCAGAAGAATGTCTCGACCGCATCATTCATAAGGGGACAGGCGGTACCTGTTACACGCTTGCAAGAGGATTTCACAAGCTGCTTGAAGAGCTTGGTTTTGATGTGTGTTATCTTTTTATGAACCCGCGACATCTTTGTTTGTGTGTAGACCTCGAGGGTGAATCCTATTATGTTGATACAGGTTACAGTGCACCGCTTTTTCAGGCGTATCCGCTGTATAAGTCTTTCCAGGTAACTGCGCCGGCAGAAACGTTTACCTATGATGTGAGTGACAGGAAGATCATTGTCACAAGGGATCCGGGTCCTGTAAAAGAACTGGTCACGGAGCCTGTAAGCTTTGAATGGGTGAAGGAACATGTCCGCGGTACCCATGACTGGCAGGATGGGTTTGCTTTTCAGTCACTGAAATTGTTTGGTTATATAGATGGAATTGCTGTGTCGCTCAGAAATAACGGGCTACGTATTTTCAGGGAAACAGGTTTTGAGGATCATACACTTGATCATTCAGGCGTGATGGAATGGGTGAGACGTTTCGGATTAGACGAGGGAACTTATCAGCAGGCAGTGGACATCTATACTGAGAAAAAAGGGAAAGCACCTTATTGATCATGAATCATGAGGTGCTTTTTATATTTGGCTTTTTTAAAGTCCAGTGTTGTTTTAGCACAGCTGTTGATTGCAGCGGAAGGGGGACGACTCCAGCAGGAGAAGCGTGACAGGTGAGACCCCGCAGGCGCGAAGCGTCGAGGAGGCTCACCGCACGCCCTGCGGAAAGCGTTCCCCCTGGAGCGGAAATCAACAGCCATCTTTAACAGAGTTTTGTATTTAATAATCACGTAAGAACAGCAATGACAAGACCGAGCACGATTGGCAGTGTGCCTGCTAAAGAATAGCTTCGGACTGTCTCCACAAGTGGATCAAGCGGGTTTTTGACAGGTGTTGCAAGCCATTGAATCACCCGCTGCCATTTGCCGGGTTTTTCTGTCTGAAATTCAGGTATATCAACGTGGTATGAATCTAAAAATGTCTTTAACTGTTCTTCATGTTTAAATGGATCCTGATTCACAGGTAATCGCCTCCCAGCATGTTTTTTAATGAAGATATCGCATGGTGCAGTCTGGATTTTACTGTTCCGGCAGGGATCTCTAGCATCTGTGCAATCTCTGCCTGAGAAAGGTCATGATAATAAGTCAGCAGGATCACGGCGCGCTGCTTCTCAGGAAGAGAGCTGATTGCTTGCTGCACAGTTAATTTATCTTCAGTATTGGCAGGCTGAGGGTCTTCGGGCTTTAAAAAGGGCATCAGCCGGTACCATTTCTTTCGTCTGTTCAACTTATCAATCATGATCCGGTAGGCAGTCTGAAACAAAAAATTCTTCAATGACCCTTTTTCAGGGCTGAATGATTGTTTGTATTGCTGGATTTTAATAAATGTATCCTGCACAACGTCAATACTCAGCTGTTCATCCCGCGTATAACGGTAGATGAACAGATAGAGAGGCTGCTTCAACTGCTCGTAGATTCTTCCGAGCGCTTCAACATCTCCGGCCTGATAGGCAGCCATCTCAATTTCTTCAGTCTGCCTCAAGCTCATCACCCCAATGTGCTTTAATGGATTTTAATGTGGCAGTGACCCTTGTGACCAGATAAGCGAATACAACAATGACCCATGCCTGCCCCTGATTTGTAAAGAATTGAACAAAATGATTTTCGATTGTAAAGCCGCTCGAGAGGAGCATATTGAGTGCCTGAATACAAAGAATCGTATAAATAGCAAGAATCAGCGTCATCGTATCAAAACGGTTCCATCTTAAAAAAATCTTGGTTTTCTTATAATTGATCTTTCCATTTTCTTTTACAATGTGCTTTTTGTGCATAGGAATCATAACCGCCATAATAATCGTAATCCAAACCGCCATAACGCCAAGTGAAATGATCCAGCCGGTATCCATATTTTCCACCTCTTCAATTGTTATTTACATGTTATACCACTCGGGGCTTCAAAAGGTTCAAAACTTTTTCCAAGACTGCTATTTTGACTGTGACTGAATGAAAAAAGTATAATAAAAAGACAATGAAAATGTACGGGAGGAGGGTTTTACCATGATGGATAAAAAGCTTGAACAATACCCGCCTTATATCCGGCAGGAGCTCTCAAAACTCAATGATAAAATTGAACCGATTACCAAACAGTTTATGAAATATCGGCTCTGGGGCACACCGCTTGTTGTCGTATCTGTATTGAATCTGTTTTTAATTATTCTTCCTTTCGGTGTTTCAACTGACATTATCCCTGCACTCATTTTGTTTGCTGTGCTCGGCTCAGTGGGAATGGCTCTATCGAAAGAAGCAAAACTGAAACGGACGGAAGTCGTTGTTCAGACGCAGGATTATATGCTGAAGCGGATTGCTGAGAGTGACAGTGATTATAAAGAAGAATACCTGAGACGTGTGAGAAATAATGCGCTGCAGGGTGTGGATTTGTTTATAGAATTTTTACAGAAAGAGAAACGGGGACGCTGGGGATAGACGCTGAGGGATGTGGGTTTTGTGACCCGAAACAAACCCGGAGCCGGCACCTCCAGTTATCATATTACAAACTAAAAAAGGTTGTCCGGATTAAACCGGGCAACCTTTTTCTTAACCTCTGATCGTAAATAATCCTTCACTCTGCATCAGACTCTTCATCGCTTTTCGTCCTTCAGTCAGTACAGCAAGCCGCCATTCCTGATCTTCCGGATAAAACATCGCTTTAAATTCATCTAAGATCGCTTGTCTGTCTTTTTCGTGAATCGCACCGTCATGATGCAGTCTGTTTTCAAGAATGATCGTCATAAATTCACGCAGAGAAGCGCTCATACTCGTTCCGAATGTACCAAACTCAAATAATGCTGAAAACAGATACGTATCCGGGTAATGCCGGTTTTTCAGCGCATGAAAATGATGGGTGGAATCACCCTTTGTCTTTTCAGGTGTGAACTGCTGAATGTTTTTCAGCTCGTACGTATTTTTCAGTTCTTTTAACGTACGGCCGTCATCCTCACTCATCACCATTGTGACTTCATTGGTCGGTCCGAGTGCTGTATGCCAGTCCATGTGAATCACGCGTGGATACTCATAAAGCAGCTTTTCCTGAATTGCCTGGAGAAACTGTGCGTTCTCCTCTTTTTCTTTACCGCCGTAGTAAACCCCTGTCGGAAATTCGTACTGTCCCATACCTTTGGCTTTTGTTAATCCGCTGTAGCCCTCAGATACCAGCCCCTTTGCAAGCTTTGTCTGAAGGTCAATTCTTGCAAGGTGGTAGTTATCAATGACACCGTTCGGCAAAAACACTTTCATCACATTTTCATAATGCTCATTAACATCCACGGGAACATCTTCGGGATCAACGAGATAATTACGGTTCAAATCGATATTATTTTCAGTTACGCGCCTGAAGTTTCTCATGCCCCATGGGTTAACAGCATGAATCAGGCAGATACCTGTTCTTTTTGGATCAATTTGATTCGCCATTTCCTGAACGAACACATCAAGCATGGCAGCCCCGGCATAGCCTTCGATGCCATGTTCACCAGCGGTCATGAACAGCACTCTTTCATTCGTTTCAGTACCGCCTGAAGAAATCATATCAATTGTATTGTCTTCTTCTTTCCCGATCTGGCGGGTAGTCAGTTCGGCGTCCGGCCAATACTGTTTAATTTGTTCAAGGTTAGCCCGAAACGTTTCTCTCGACTCTATATATGTATTCGGAAAATACTCCTCAATGGTTTTCATGGTCTGCATCCTCTCCTGTATATGCTTATTATTTTCTGCTTTCCACTTTTCAGGATTTATAAACCACGCAGGACCCCCAGTCTCAATAGGTCAGAGCAGGAATTAACAGGAAATAAACGATAATCGCTACATAAAAAACGGATGGTAAAGTCGTCAGCACCATACCAATCACCTTTGTTTTTGAAAAGAACATCAGTATGGCTCCAATCAGCCAGATTGCGATCAGTATTAGAAACTCCGGGGCAAGGAAAAGCTCATCATCATAGTTTTCACTAATAAATCCAGTAGCTAAAAATAGAGTGAATGGAACCGTCATGATACCGGTCAGGATAATGTGTATCCAGCGGAAAATTGAATAACTCATGTTTTCGCTCCTTTCATATTTGCCTTTCATTATTCTCCTATCCCCTGTTATTGTAAACAATACGATCTCTTTGTCTATTGAAACTTAATCATCTTTCATTCGTAAAAATAAATAAGAGGTGATGGACGTGAAGAAGTATTTTATCTTTATCGTCAGCTTGATTCTATTATTAGCTGCTTACCAAATCGGAACAGGACTTTGGCTGACAAGTACACATGTACCTGGCGTGGGTACACAGGCATTTGCTGATAACATGAAGCTTATTAACAGTCTGGTTGTGCTTGGTTCTGCGAGTCTTGCCTTTTTATTAGCACAAAAGATCAGGAGGAAGACTGTATGATGGGCGATATCAAAACAGAAGAAGAGCTGAGACACTATTTAGGTGAACCCAGTCAACTGGTTCAAAATAAAGTGATTGATCATCTGGATGAACATTGCCGCGCGTTCATCAGTAAATCCCCGTTCCTGACAATCTCAACAGCAGATGAAAACGGGTTTTGTGATGCTTCACCAAGAGGAGACGCACCTGGCTTTGTGATGGTTCAGGATGATCAGCATCTGCTTATTCCGGAGCGTCCTGGCAACAAGCGGGCGGATTCACTCTCTAATCTGCTGCAGAATCCCCGTATCGGGTTATTGTTTATGATCCCGGGTCTTGGGGAGACGCTCAGGGTTAATGGCCGTGCAGTACTTGTGACAGAGTCTTCTGTTCTTGAGTCGATGGCGGTAAACGGAAAAAGTCCGCTTCTTGCAATTAAAGTGCAAGTGGATGAATGCTTCATTCACTGTGCAAAAGCATTTATCAGGTCTGGACTGTGGAAGCCTGATTCGTGGCTTAAAAAGGAAGAGCTGCCAAAACCGGCAAAAGCGATTCAGGCTCATGCCAAGCTGCCTGATCTGACAGAAGTAGGGATCGAGGAAAGGTTAAATAATAGCTATCAGAATAAGCTGTATTGAAAAAGCAGGCGCCAGGCCTGCTTTTTATAGTGGAGTCAAAAGTGGGTTCGATCTGCCTTAAGTGGCTGTAGTTGTGGCAGGGAAGGGGATTTGCATCATCTTTTAGAAAATATCTATCAGCTTGATGAGTTATTCAATCACCTTTTACACTAATTACAATGACAGTGCCATAAGCGCCTGGAATTCCTACACCAATCTGATTAATTCTATCAGCTCCGGGAGTAATACAATCACCATTTATATAATTCTAACTCCACAGTCCACTCCGCAGCCGGACCCAAAACTAATTCTTCGCATACAACAGCTTTAGAAATTCCTGCAGTGCTTTTGTCTGGAAAGATGACGTAATGACTGTAGAGAAAGCACGCTTATAAGGAAGACCATCTACCTGAATCACTTTAAGTGTACCGGATTCAACCTCTTTTTGAATTGCGAGTTTTGATAACAGTGTCAGACCGAGACCGGATTCTACAGCCTGTTTGATCGCCTGGGTACTGCTGAAGGTCATCATCCGCGCAGGTGTGATGCCAAATTGATTGAAGATCACTTTGGCTGCTTCCCGTGTACCGGAACCCGGCTCTCTGCACACCCATAACTGCCGGGCGAGTGTATCAGAGTCTGGGGTCATTCCCTCATGATCATGCGCGCCTACAATAACCATTTCATCCTCAGCAAATTCCTCAATCGTCAATGTACGACCAGCTTTCACCTGTCCCTCTACAATGCCGATATCGAGCTGATTGTTTTTTACCAGCTCAACAATATGAGCGGTATTTCCGATCGTCACGTCCGGCTCAATATCAGGGTACAGGCGATGAAGCCTGGCAATGAGAGGAGGCAGGGCATATTCTCCAAATGTATAGCTTGCCCCGATTTTAAGCGGACCTGCTGCGTGGTTTGTCAGATCATCAACCAGACGCTGCATTCTGCCATAGAGTCCGGTGATTTCAAGAGCATGTTGATACACAACCTCCCCAGCCTGATTCAGTCTGACGTATTTATTCGTTCTCTCAAGCAGCGTTGCGCCGATTTGCTTTTCAAAGCTTTTTATATGCTGACTGACAGCCGATTGTGTCATATGAAGCTGTGCGGCTGCCTGTGAAAAACTCTGACATTCCGCTACAGCAATAAATACTTTAAGCTGCTGGTCCATTTCGTTCATCACCTTTCCATCAGTATTACTTATAGTTAACATCATTATAATTAATTTTCCTAATCATGTAACGAGGCGTATAGTGTAGGCTGGGGTGAAAATATGAAACAATCTTCTAAAACAGCCTGGTTATCAGGTGTTTTATTTACATTTTTGATTGCGGGGCTTGGCTATCTGCTTGCCATGGTGCCCGGTTTTGACAGAGCTGGCCAGCTTGCTGCAGCGATTGTCATTGCAGTGTTTTACAGACAGATCTTTGGTTATCCGGATCGACTGAGAAGCGGGATTACCTTCTCAACTAAACGCCTGCTCAGGGCAGCCATTGTATTGTACGGTCTCAAGTTAAATATAGAAATCGTCTTACAGGACGGCCCGGGTCTTTTGATCAGAGATGCGGCTGTCATTATTTTTGCGATTGCAGTTACGGTGTGGCTTGCAAAAGTATTCAAGGCTGATAAAGCCATCTCGATGCTTGTTGCTGTCGGGACTGGTGTGTGCGGGGCGGCCGCGATTGCTGCAGTGGCACCGATTCTAAAAGTGAAAGAAAAAGATACGGCGATGAGTGTCGGGATTATCGCTTTACTCGGAACGGTATTTGCTATTATTTATACGTTACTGCGTCCTGTACTGCCGATGACTGATATTGAATATGGCATGTGGGCAGGGCTTAGTCTGCATGAAGTTGCGCATGTAGCGCTTGCCGGGGAACCTGCAGGGGAAGACGGACTTGCGATGGCACTGCTTGCTAAGCTTGGAAGAGTATTTTTACTGATCCCGTTATGCTTTATTCTGATGTTCTGGATGAACAGAAAGTCAGCGCAGTCTGCTGAAGCAAAAGTCACCTTTCCATGGTTTTTGATTGGCTTTTTAGCGATGAGTATTGCTGGAACTTATATCATTGGCCCGGTCATTCCGGTGTCAGATGGGGTACTTGAATTTGTATCAGGCCTTACGACGTGGCTGTTAACGGCGGCGATGGTTGGACTTGGTCTGAACGTGAGTCTGCAGGATATCCGCAGCCAGGCGCTGAGACCGTTTCTGATTATTTTAGGTGTGTCAGTCGTGCTTTCAGTGTGGACGTTTTTTGTGGTCTAGACATGTATTGGTTCATAAAAAGGTAGTAGTTGGAAACCCTGTTCGGTACAATGTACTGAACAGGGTTTTTCTATAGGAAAGGCAGGATGTCAAATGAACATACAGATAGAAGCAGCTGAAAAAATAACTGAATCTTTAAAAAATGATCCGTTAGTCAAAGCGGTGGTGCTGAAAGGATCACTTGGCAGAAATGAAGGGGATGACCACTCAGATCTTGATTTGTACTGCTTTGTGGACCCCGAAAAATCGGATGAATTTTTAGCAAGAAGAGTGGAACACCTCGCTTCATACAGACCAATGCTGTTTCACGACAGTATTTTTATTATTGCCCCACAGATTATTACAGTATACGATAACCTGCTGCATGTGGATTTATTTACAGTGACAGAAGAAACGTTCAAAACGACTGATTATTTTACCGTTTTATATGATCCGGAGAATCTGCTGGATCAGTTCAAAGACAAACAGCACCTCACTTTGTCACCTAAAGAGACAGAGGAGCAGGCTTTTGATATTGGCTGGTTTTTATTCCAGTACAGAAAAGCCTGGAAAAGAGGGAATGATGTCTGGGCAGTGGAGGCGCTGCATTTGATGATGAAGTTTTTGACACGCGTCATGCTTCACCGTTATGCACCTGAGCGTGCCCAGCTTGGGATGAAGGATGCCATGCGGTCTTTACCTGAAGAACCGCTGAACCAGCTGATCAATATTCTGGAACTGATCACACCGCAGCACCATGAACAGGCAATGAGAAAGACAGTTGAACTTCTGAAAGCTGAGTCTGCATGGTTAGAACAAACATTGGGCGATCAATCTGATGCATACACATTTATGCAAAAGATGATTGTAGTACTCGATGGCGAGCGTGTAACAAGTTGAATCAGGTCAGGCTCGTTCATTATTCAGAAGAACATCTGGCAGACCTCGAAAACTTTATCCTGCCAAAAGAACAGGAACAATTTACAACGCTGCCTGCAGATCAGCTGATCAGGTTAACCGGTGATCAGTGGCCTGTAGTGATCACAGCGGATGAGAAAGCTGTCGGCTTTTTTGTATTAGAGCAGTCAGAGCGGTTGAATCATTACACTCAAAATGAATCTGCATATTTGCTGGCTTCACTATCCATTACAAAAGGACAGCAGGGGAAGGGGTTCGCAAAAGAGGCGATGAACCTGCTCCCGGAGTGGGTGCGACAGGAAATTCCGATGTGTGATGAGGTTGTGCTGTCAGTGAATTTGAAAAATGATGCGGCATTCAGACTTTATCTGAGTACAGGCTTTGAAGATACGGGAAGAAGAATCACCGGACCGGTTGGAGAACAGCGGGTGATGAGCAGGATGATAAAGAATGAGAGGGAACGATGATGAAAATTGTAAACTATGATAAACAGTATGAACACAGCTGGCTGAGGTGCAGGCTGCTCGCGTACTTTTATTCAGCTTTTTATGAGGATGTGGAAACAGAAAAACCTGTATTCAATCAGACTTCAATTGAACTGATTGCACTTGAGGGTGACCAGGTGGTTGGTCTGCTTGATATGATCGTAGATGATGCAAGCAATAAGTTGACGTTTTTAAGAAGTGAAAAAGGAGCTTTCATACAGACGATCGCTGTACATCCGGATTATCAGAAGCAGGGGATTGCCCAGAAGCTTTATGATCAGGCGATGGAGAGGTTACGTACATATGAATATGTTCAATTTATTGAACTGTATACGCGGGATGATCAGGCTGCTAATACTTTTTATGAAAAACAGGGATTTGAGAAAACTGTTTCCTATTTTGATGTGTTTGGTGTAGAAAAAGGAATCAGGAAGCCAGTGAACGTAAAGCCAGGTAACGGGGAAGTGATCGCTGAATCTGGTGGTGAAAGAGTAGGGTTCGCTTTAGTGGACTCGGTTTACGAAGTGTTCGACGAGAAGAGTCTGGAAGAGATCGATCATGATCGGGTTGTGCCGGTATATGGATACGTGAAGATGTTATAGAAAATTGTAAAAACATTTGAAACTTTTCTGTCATTTGGACCGTAAATATAGTCAGAACAATCAAATTTTATCAGGGAGGCTACATAATGGAATTATTTGCAGCGTTATCAATTATCATTCCGATTCTTGTCGTGCTTGCGATTGCCGGAATAGTTGTATTCGTCTATTACAAAATCCGCTATCGAACAGCCCGTTCGAATCAGGCACTGATTATCACAGGACCGAAGCTTGGAGATTCGGAGAAAGAAACCAATATTTTCACAGACAATGAAGGCCGTTCTATGAAGATTATCCGTGGTGGAGGACACCTGCTGCGTATGCATCAGACAGCGACACCGGTTGAACTGACATCATTTCAGCTTAAGCTGACAACACCGCGTGTATACACAAATGGTGGTGTGCCAATCGTAGCGGATGCAGTTGCGATGGTCAAAGTTGCTGATACATTAAAAGGGATTGCGAACTATGCAGAGCAGTTTCTTGGGAAGAAATCTGAAGAACTTGAAGATGAAATCGCAGAGGTGTTGAGTGCTAATCTTCGCGCCATTTTATCAAAGATGACGGTTGAGCAGATTAATGAAGACCGTGAGTCGTTCAACAAACAGGTAACAGAAGTCGCACAGAAGCAGCTTGATGATATGGGATTCCGTATCACTTCACTCGGGCTGACTGATCTGCGCGATGCTGATAGTGAAAATGGATACTTAGAAAACCTTGGGCGTCCGCGTATCGCAGAAGTCCGTAAGCTGGCTGAAATTGCTGAAGCCAATTCTGAAAAAGAAACGCGTATTCAGCGCGCCAATTCAGATAAGGAAGCAAAAGAACAGGAGTATATGCGTCAGACAGAAATTGCTGCAGCGCAGAAGAATAAAGATCTGAAAGATGCAGCGATCAAAGAAGAAACAGAGCGTGCCCGTGCGAAATCAGAGCAATCTTATACGCTTGAAAAAGCCAAGCTTGATAAGGAAGTTCAGCAGGAAGAACTAATGCTGATTGCAAAACGTAAAGAAGAAGAGCTGCGCATCCAGCAGGTCGAGCGTTCACGTCAGGTTGATATTGAAGAAGAGGAAAATAAAATCCGTAAAGCAAAAGCTGACGCTGACTACTACTCTGTTACACGTCAGGCGGAAGCCGATGCGCGTAAAGCTGAGATTGATGGGGAAGCGAAAGCGCGAATTAAGCGTGAAGAAGGTCTTGCAGAAGCACAGGTTATCTTAGAGCGCGGTAAAGCTGAGGCGGAATCAAGAAGACTTCTGACTGAAGCAATTGCTGAGCACGGTGAAGTCATCCTTGCTGAGAAGCTCATCGACATGCTGCCAGTCTTTGCTGAGAAGGTTGCGAAGCCAATGGAAAACATTGATTCTGTTAAGATTCTTGATACGGGCGGTGGCAATGGCGTATCCTCTTACGGCAAGAGTGTCACCCAGACCATGCTTGAGATTCAGGAGCCATTGAAGGAGCTGACAGGTATTGATGTATCCAAGCTGCTTTCTGACATGGTGAACCGCGGTAACACGCACACAGTTGTAACAAATCAGGATGGAAAGCAGGCAGTGGCAGAAGCTGCACCTGCAAAAGAACCGGATGCAACTGATCAAAAGCCATCAGCATCAGAAGGGTCAGGAACTTCTGAAGAATAGGTTAGAACAAAGGCAGTCTCTTCGTGAGGCTGCTTTTTTCATTTCATCAAGATGGCTCTCTTCGTACCTTCTTAAGATAAGCAAGAATCGTCGTTTTCAGTGAAGCGTAGGAACCGACTGCTGCATAACCATAGAACCATCCCATAAAAATACCGGCTAGCAGACTTTCTCTGTGGCTGATAAAAATAGAAATACCTAACCCGAATATAAGGGCAATAAAAGGGACATAAGTCTTTGAAGGTCTGAGGGTCAGTTTAACGATTTGAGTCAGTATCATTACGACTGGCACTGCAATGACTGCATCCCAGAAGTTTGTATGGATATCAGGAAACATCGGATGATTCACTGCCTTTTTAACCATAGTATGGAGCAGTGGATTGTATTCTAAACAAAAAAACCGCGCTGCAGAAACTTTGCAGGCGGCTTTACTGAGCAAGATCTTTTTCAGTCAGTTCGATATGGCATTCTCCCCAACTGCACATGACGTCAAGGATCGGTTTCAGAGACCAGCCATATTCAGTCAGTGAATAAACAACTTTAGGTGGAACCTGATCATAGACAGTGCGTTTGACCACGCCGTCTGCTTCGAGTTCTCTCAGCTGTTGCGTCAGCATTTTCTGAGTGATATTGGGCATCAATTTTTTCAGTTCACTTGTACGCTTTTCTCCTTTATCTAAATGACAGAGAATCACAACTTTCCATTTTCCACCGATGACTTCGAGTGTCGCTTCAACCGGAATATTATAAGCCACTCTTTTACCTCCTTCTAACAAGAGATTTCTTACTTGGATTTATCTTAACGGAAACATTCAAAATCGTCCATAGGGTACTTTTTGGTGCCTATCGCACTTTAAAGTACGTACTTCTCAAGGGGATTGAACGGGTTCATAATGACATTTGACAACACGAAAGGCGCCTTCGTGATCATTTGTTTGGAGGAGGAAATAAAAGATGAATACACATTCTTTAGAAAAGCCTCAGCAAAAAGGAGGCACTCTTGCATTAATTGCACTTGCGATCAGTGCATTTGGAATTGGAACGACTGAATTTGTTCCTGTCGGGCTATTATCGTCAATCTCAGATGACCTTTCTATATCTATTACACTTGCCGGTTTATTGATTTCAGGTTATGCCATGGGTGTTGCGATTGGTGCTCCGGTTCTGACTGCACTGACTGACCGTGTCAGCAGAAAAACATTGCTGATGGCTTTAATGGCAGTTTTTATTATCGGAAATGCAGCAGCTGCCATGTCGGACAGTTTTGCATTGCTTCTTATAGCAAGATTCATTACAGCATTTTCCCACGGGATTTTCTTTTCAATTGGTTCAACGATTGCAGCAGATCTCGTTCCGCCTCATAAAAGGGCAGGTGCCATCGCATTTATGTTCACAGGATTGACTGTGGCCACTGTAACAGGTGTTCCCCTTGGCACATTTATTGGCCAGGAATTTGGATGGAGAGCAACATTCTGGGGCGTTGCAACGTTAGGGGTTATTGGAATGACTGCAAGCGCTATTCTCGTTCCGAAGAATCTGAAAGAGGCACCGCCGTCATCCTTTAAAGATCAGGTGAAAATACTGAAAAACAGTAAGCTTATGCTGGCATTTTCCATTACAGCACTTGGATATGGCGGTACGTTTGTTGCCTTCACTTATCTTGCACCGCTTCTTGAAGAAGTGACAGGCTTTGATGCGAAATGGGTAAGTGTATTACTGCTGATCTATGGAGTGGCAGTTGCAATTGGGAATATGATTGGCGGGAAGGCAGCGAACCGTCATCCGTTAAAAGCATTATCAGTCATGTTTATGTTCCAGACAGTCATTCTCGTGTTATTAACTTTTGCCGCACCATTTAAAGTTGCGGGTCTGTTTGTGATCTTTCTGATGGGGCTGTTCGCCTTCATGAATGTACCGGGTCTCCAGATTCTTGTCGTCAATCTGGCTGAGAAATATGTGCCATCAGCTGTCAACGTTGCCTCAGCATTAAATATTGCCGCTTTTAATGTAGGAATTGCAATCGGTTCATTTGTTGGAGGTCTGATCGTAGACAGTATCGGACTAATTCATACGCCATGGATTGGTGCAGTGATGGTTGCAGGTGCAGTCTTACTGACCCTTCATTTGAAAAAAGTTGAAGAACAGACGATGATGAAACAGGATCAAAAGGCGGGATAACCCGCCTTTTTTCATCTGGAAATCTATGAGGATTGTTTGTCTAAGAGTAATACAAGCACTGGTCCTGCAATCGGCATCCATGCCAGCCCTTTATTTTTAACATCAGGATAAAATCTATTGATGGCCTCAACTGAAAGCCACCATAAAATAAACCAGTCTACTGTCATCACAGAAACGAGACTTGATTCCATAAAGGCATCACCGTAAGCTGTGAGCGAAAAACCCTGCAGCAGTGTCAGCAGGTTCCCGACAATCATTATAAGTAAAAGAATCAGCCAGATCTTTGACTGAAGGATGCGCAGTATCCATCGGGGAGTTCTCAAGCTCCTCTTTGCAGGTCGGTCACCGAAAGCAAACCATGGTAAAAGCGCGAATGCACCACCTGCAAAAGCAGCCAGCGAAAACGGCCATGCCGGCCACTTCCAGCGGTCATTGCGCAATAGAATCGTAAGGAAAACCAATGGGAAAATACCTAATGAATTAAACACAGTCAGTACAAGCGGGTCAATCGCTGTCCAGTTTCCTGCAAATACATTGTCCATCACAGGATCTGATCCTTCAGATCCTGGTGCAAAAAACACTGCATAAGCCAGAAGCAGCAGCCAGACTAGAATAAACTTCATCTCATCACCTCTTTTGGCTATCATACTTGAAAAAAGAGGAGACACGCGAATTTCAACCTGTAAAAAACCTGAATATGGATTAAAGGAAATCTAATTGTACGGGAAAAATTAATGGTTATAAAGACTATTTTTAGAATAATCAGGTACATTTCCTTTCGCTCCCTAAATTCATGCTATAATGCATAGCGTGTAAGCGTTTTTATTCAAGGGGTGATTGAGATGGAAAATGTTAAACGATTATGGCAAAGATCCTGGGATAGTCATGACAGGATCAAAGAACTGCTTCTATTCAAGCCGAATATGAATCAGGATGGTCCGGCCAGTGATGATCCTGACAGAATGGCAAAAGCTTCAGGGAAATTGACCGGCACCTACAGACAGCCGTCACCTGAAAAGAGAGATTTCTCTACAAAGCAAAAGATTGGTCTTTTCTTAGGACCATTGTTATTTATCATTCTCATGCTATTTTTTAACCCGGACGGTCTGTCGCCGGAAGCAAAAGGTGTACTCGCAGGAACTGTGTGGATTGCTACCTGGTGGATCACAGAAGCGATTCCGATCCCGGCAAGTTCTCTGTTACCGATTATCTTATTTCCGCTTGCAGCCGGAGTTGGGGTAGGGGAAGTGACACCTAATTATGGAGATCCGCTTGTTTTCTTGTTCTTAGGTGGATTTATTATTTCGCTGGCCCTTGAGAGATGGAATTTGCATAAGCGTATTGCACTCGGCATCATTTCGTTTGTCGGGACAAGCACCAGCGGTATTATGCTCGGCTTCATGGCTGCGACTGGCTTTCTGTCTATGTGGATTTCCAACACGGCAACAGCCATGATGATGGTACCGATTGGAACGGCAATCATTTTCCAGATGTCATCACTGATCAGTGAGGGTTCAGTAAAGGATGTGGAAGGTGAAAAAGATAAGTTTGCAAAAGGACTGATGATTGCGATTGCTTTTTCAGCTTCACTTGGCGGAATCGCAACAATTATAGGTACGCCGCCTAATACAATTCTGGCAGCTCAATTGCGTGCGATTTATGATATCGATTTATCATTTGCACAGTGGATGCTATTCGGCGTTCCGTTTGCCATTATCATGATTTTATTTGCATGGGTCTATTTAGTTAAATTTGCTTTTCCGATGGAGCTGAAGAAAATTCCTGGCGGGAAAGAAGTGATCAAAAATGAACGGGCTGCGCTTGGTAAAATGAGTACAGATGAAAAAATGGTGGCAGTTGTATTCGGTACAACTGCACTTGCCTGGATTTTGCGTTCATTTGTCCTGCAGGAGTATGTGAGTCCGGCAATTGATGACACGATGATTGGAATCACCGGTGCACTTGTACTGTTTTTAATCCCGTCAGCTCAGTATCAGGGTGTAAAGCTCATGAACTGGGACACAGCGAAGAATGTTCCTTGGGGTATTCTGCTCCTGTTCGGTGGTGGTCTTGCAATTGCAGGAGGATTTGGTGCAACTGGACTCGATGTCTGGATTGGAGAGCAGTTGACTGTTCTTCAGGGTGTACAATTCATTGTGATTATTGCGGTTGTATCGCTGGTTGTGGTATTCCTCACAGAAATCACGTCTAATACTGCTTCTGCTACGATGCTGATGCCGATTATGGCGGCGCTTGCAGTTGCAGTAGATGTCCACCCGTTCGCAGTCATGGTGCCAGCTGCTGTGGCAGCGTCATGTGCATTTATGCTGCCGGTTGCGACACCGCCAAACGCAGTCGTGTTTGGTTCAGGATATCTGAAAATGATTGATATGGTACGTGCGGGTATCTGGATGAACATTGCTGCAACGATCGTACTTGTTGCCTTTGTCGTTTTATTACTGCCACTTGTATTTGGTATTGATCTGACAGTATTTCCGGATGCATTAAGGTAAACACAGCTGTCCTGAGATCATTCTCAGGCAGCTTTTTTAGTACAATGAAAAAAACATAAAGCAGGGGGAGACAATGAATATCAGAATATTACAGGAAGGTGATCTTCCATCCTTCGACCAGATGATCCTGAAATGCCAGACCAATTTGATCTCTCGTGAAAATGTAAATGACAAAGAATGGCTGATCGGAAAAGAAACGGAGCGGCTCTGTCAGGTTGCTAGAAGGATTCTGAAATCTGAACAGGAAATCATGTTTGTCGCCGTGGAAGGTGAAAAAGTCATTGGCTCCATTGCCTGTATGGCACCGGGAGAGCTGATCACGTGCGGACTGGAGCCTGAAGCAGACGTATTTGAAGTGGGTAGTATCTACATACATCCTGATTATCAACGGCAGGGAATAGGCCATGCTTTATTTCAATACATCAGAGAATATCTGATAGAACGCAACCATTCAAAGTTTTATCTGGACGCAGGATTTGTCAGTTCACAAACCTACTGGAAAAAGCGTCTGGGAGAGCCTGATCTCATACTCGAAGATTACTGGGGAGGCGGGTTCGATCATATGATCTGGATCGGGAAGTTAAAAAATTCCTCGACTAGTATAAACAAGTGATTGCAAAATTTTCTGAAACATTATAGAATCATAGAAATGGCTGGTGCTCTGTTAAAGAGCAGTGGTCATTTTTTATTTTGCAGGATTTAATCTGACAAATATCGAATATACAAAGAATCACACTTTTGGAGTTAATTGATATGCTAATTTTATTTTCTGCCATTATTCCTTATTTACTGGGCAGCATCAATGGTGCCTATTATATGACGAAGCTTTTTAAAAAACAGGATATCCGTACACTCGAAAGCGGTAATGCCGGTGCCACAAATGCCGGCAGGGTGCTCGGTAAAAAAGGCTTTGTCCTGACGGTTCTGATCGATGCAACGAAAACGTGGCTTGCATTATGGCTGACAGGTTTATGGTTTGGTGACGCCGAGTGGGCTCTATTATTTGCATTGATATTTGTTTTTCTTGGGCACTTGTATCCGGTGCATTTGCAATTCCGTGGAGGAAAAGGCGTTGTAGTGTATCTGGCAGGTGCATTATGGATCGAGCCTGTTTCACTTGCTGTTGTGGCTGGTGTGACGGGCATCAGCTATGGCGTTTTACGCAGGTACACAATTTCCGGCTTTATAGCAATTTTGTCAGTACCGGTTACACTTTTCTGTACATACGGCTTTACTGTTATACCGGTTGGAATGTCTCTGGCTTTCATATTATTGCTTGTTGTACATAAAAAATAGCTCTGTTAAATCTGGCTGTTGATTTCCGCTGCAGGGGGAACGCTTTCCGCATGAGCCGTCATGTGGCTCCGATTCAATCGGACCTCCTCGACGCTGCGCGTCTGCGGGGTCTCACCTGTCACGCTTCTCCTGCTGGAGTCGTCCCCCTTCCGCTCCAATCACCAGCTGTGCTAAAACAACATTGGGCTTTAACATAGTCTAAAAAATAAAAGACATAGGGGATGGGCGATTGAAAATACGGATATGCGGAGCAGTGGGAAGCGGGAAAACAACATTGGCCCGGGAATTATCAAAAAAGTATCAAATTCCATACTATGAACTGGATCAGGTTGTAAGGGAAAGGCAGGGACAAAGAGGAGACCGGCTCAGATCGGAGAGTGAAAAAGCTGAGCTGTTAAAAGAAATCATTGAGCAGCCTGCTTGGATAATTGAAGGCATGCACAATGAAGAGTGGACATATGATACGTTCGAACATGCTGATGTATTGTGTTTACTGAACCCTCCGAAAAAAGTCATAAAATATAGATTGACGAAAAGGTTTATCAGGCAGAAGCTAAAGCTAGAAACGGTACACTACACGCCTACGATCTCTATCTACTTCAAAATGTTTAAGTGGGCGAAAATGTTTGATGAGAAGGGAAGACCAAACGTTATGCATCTTTCAGAAACTGTTCAGGCTGAACTTATTATTCTGGAGAACGACAGAGATGTGAAAGAATTTTTAAGAAACCCGGCCGGATAATGAAATTGTCCGGCCGGGTTTCTTACACTTATTTTTCAGAGGAAATAATACACTTCAAGCCTTCGTACACACTCTTAAAAATCAATATATCCCGATCAAGTCCCGGCATCTGAACTGCCAATGCAGGTGGAACACCAACAATCATACATTCAGTGCCAATCAGACGCAGACAGTCAATCAGCTTCTGAAATTGAAAAACGGTCTGATTTTCTTCCTCAACATGTATTTTATTCACGTTAATCAGTGCATAATCAATCTTATGTAATGAACATTCCACCAGCACATCAGTCACAAGCAGGTCAAATCGTTCCTGATCAAATGACCCGATCAACGGCAGAGCGATAGCATTATGCCATACCCTCATAATAGGAGTAGATAAATCTTTAATCAGTTTTTCTTTTGCCTTTTCTTCCTCAGCTTTGGTTGTAACATCCATGAGCATAATAATATAGCCGATCACCGTATGCTCTGAACGGATCGGTGTAATGACGATATCAGTAACCACAATATCCTTAATGGTTATCCTCGCACGGTGTGTATCTTTAATCCGATCCATCATACTTTGCTGATACCCCGGCTTTGCATGAAACAGGTCCATACTTTTGCCAATCATTTCATTACTTCCCGACAGCCCATATAGCAAAGCAACTTCATCCATCAGGATAGAAGCTTTTTGATTCATCCATTGTATATGGCAGGTGGAATCAGCAAGCAGAACTGTTTCTCCTATACTGTCCAGCGCCATCAATGGTGATATGGTTTCCGGAATCGTTCCATATGCAGTCATGTTTATCTCTCCATCCCTCTATGTATCTCATTCATTTTACGGCTAACTCATCAATTCAGCTAACCGGTTTTCTATTTATTAACTCTACCATATGAAGTGAAAATCTCCATCCGCCAGTTCAAAACATTGTTAATCAAAAAATGTCCACTTCAGGTATGACAAAGTTGTATTTTCTATTCATTGTTTTGCATAAGTAAGCGCTTTATTATTAAATTAACAACATTGCTTAAGTCAAAAAATATGAAGGAGGAAAAACAAATGGCGGAAAATAAGTCAGGTGTTAAAGCAAAAATTCAGAAGTTTGGTTCCTATTTGAGCGGAATGATTATGCCAAATATGGGTGCCTTCATCGCATGGGGGTTAATTACGGCATTATTTATTCCGACCGGGTGGACACCAAATGAAGATTTAGCGACTGTCGTCGGTCCGATGATTAATTATCTGTTACCATTGCTGATCGGTTTCACCGGCGGACATATGATCTACGGCGTCCGCGGGGGTGTACTTGGTGCCACTGCTACAATCGGTGCCATCGTAGGTACAGACATTCCAATGTTCCTTGGTGCAATGATGCTTGGGCCACTGGGTGGTTATCTGATCAAGCAGATAGATAAACTGTTTGAAGGAAGAATCAAACAGGGATTTGAAATGTTAATCAACAACTTTACAGCAGGTATTCTGGGGGCAGTTCTTACACTGGTTGCATTCATGGGGGTCGGTCCAATTGTGCAGGGACTGAATGAAGTAATGGCTGCCGGGGTTCAGGTCATCGTTAACGCCAACCTGCTGCCGCTTGCAAGTGTGTTTGTAGAACCTGCAAAAGTACTATTCTTAAATAACGCAATCAACCACGGGATCCTTGGCCCGCTGGCACTTGACCAGGCTGCAGAGGCTGGTAAATCCATTCTCTTCATGGTTGAGTCCAACCCGGGACCAGGTCTTGGTATTTTGTTAGCTTATATGGTTTTTGGAAAGGGTATGGCAAGAATGTCTGCTTCGGGAGCGGGAGTGATCCATTTCCTTGGAGGGATTCACGAAATTTATTTCCCTTATATTCTAATGAAGCCGGTCCTAATTGTTGCAGCAATCCTTGGCGGTGCAACTGGTATCATGACATTCACATTATTTGATGTAGGACTCGTCGCAACACCATCACCAGGAAGTATTTTCGCTTACCTTGCAATGACGCCGCGTGGAGATTACCTTGGCATGCTGGCTGGTGTATTTGCAGCAACTGCAGTATCATTCGCATCAGCAGGTTTCCTGTTGAAGTTCACGAAGTCTACTGAAGAAGACGGTGCACTGACAGAAGCAACAGAGCGTATGCAGGAGATGAAAGGTAAAAAGAGTCAGGCTGCATCTCACTTAACTGGACAGCAGGAGCCTGTAGCTGCTGAAGGCGGATCGTTTGCCGGTCTTGGAGATGTGAACAAAGTCATCTTTGCCTGTGATGCCGGAATGGGCTCAAGTGCAATGGGTGCTTCACTGCTTCGAAATAAGTTCAAAAAAGCAAATATCGATATCCCGGTTTCAAATACCGCGATCAATCAGATTCCGGATGATGCAGACATTATCATTACACATAAAGATCTGACAGACCGCGCAAGAGATAAGCGTCCTGATGCAAGACATATCTCAGTAGACAATTTCCTTGGCAGTCCAAAATACGATGAGCTTGTAAACGAATTAAAAAAGAATGAATCAGCATAAATAAAAACAGGAGGTGACTGAGCGTGTACATGACAGGGAGAGAACGGAAGATGCTTCATATACTGCTGACCGCTCAGCACCAGTACACAACGCTGGCTGAACTTGCAGACCATCTGCAGGTGAGTCAGAGGACTATCCAACGGGAGCTTCAAAAGATCGAGGATATATGTGCCCATTTCAATCTGAAGCTTGATAAACAGGCAGGCAAAGGAATGAGATTGACAGGAGACAGCGCAGGTTTCGGGAAACTGGAATCTGCGCTGCTCCAGGTTCCCTCATCAGAACTTGATCCGGGAGAAAGAAAAATTTTGCTGCTTCATTATCTGATGAAGCAGGATGCTGTTGTAAAGCAGGTTGAGCTTGCTCAGGAATTTCAAATGACAAACGCATCACTCAGTCAGCTGCTCGATGAACTGGAAGAGTTTCTAAAACCGTATGGCGTGACAATTATTAGAAAAAGAGGATATGGCATTGAGCTGCTTGGCGAGGAAAAGTCAAAACGGCGCTCACTTGCAAACCTGATGATGGAGGAACTTGAGAGTTCATCCATTTATTCAATTCATGAAGGCCAGCTGTTTAATCAGCGGACACTTGATCACAGGGTATTTTCAATTGTATCTAAAGAAGAATTTGATCAGGTGGACCGGTTAATCAAAGCGGATATCGCTGAGCTTCCTTACCCGTTAACAGATAGTGCCTATGTATCTTTGCTGCTGCATATCTGTCTATCACTGGAACGTATACGCGCAGGGGCAACGGTTGAACACCATGAAGACCTGTTGCAGAATCTTCAGCTTCTGCCTGAATATGAAATCGCACAAACCATTACAAATGTGATAGCTGAAGCGTTTAACCTTGAGATTGAAGAACAGGAAGTCGGCTACATTACGATTCATCTGAAAACGGCAAAGCGTCGATTCCAGGAGCAGTTCGTTGATCAGCTGACTGACCCTGAACTTGCTGTAACAGTTCACCAGCTCGTCCGTGCGATATCTGACAGGCTGAATGTGAATCTGATTGATGACCCGGATCTGATTGAAGGCTTGATTGCACATATTGAGCCGGGTATACAGCGGGCAAAAGAAAAGAATTATACGTATAATCCACTGACAAAGCGGATAAAGAAAGAATATCCTGACTTATTTGAAGCAGTCAGGGCCGGGCTGACAGAAGTACTACCCGCTTATGAATTTCCGGATGGGGAGATTGCATTTCTGGCTCTTCACTTCGGCTCAGCGCTTGAAGGTGTAACAGGTCCGGATTCACTGAACGTATTGGTCGTCTGTGCCAGCGGGATCGGAACTTCCAAAATGATCGGGAGCAGGCTGAAT
Source organism: Jeotgalibacillus terrae (assembly GCF_016908195.1). Taxonomy (GTDB): domain Bacteria; phylum Bacillota; class Bacilli; order Bacillales; family Jeotgalibacillaceae; genus Jeotgalibacillus; species Jeotgalibacillus terrae. The sequence goes on along the minus strand of NZ_JAFBDK010000008.1, from coordinate 106,089 downwards.
AAAGAATTCGATGAGTTCAAATCAATTACACTTTCAAGTATCAGTGAAGTGGAAAAACACCTTGAAGAAACACATTACGATCTGATCGTATCAACAGTTGGTCTGAGCGGGCTTGCTGAGGATTATCTGCTAGTCAATCCACTGCTGCCGCAGCAGGATGCAGACAGGATCAGGGCCGCGATTCAGACGATCAAACCAATGAAAAAACCTTCAGCTATGAAGCAGAAACCGGATGACCCGGTACCGTTTTTACACAGGCTGAAGTTAATGAATCAATATGCTACATCTGTCGAACAGATTCTGAAGCAATTCAGAATTGAATCACTTGATCAGAACAAAAAATTTGAGAAAGTGCTGACAAAGCTGGATTTCTCTCTTTATGAAGAGGGTATTATCAATCAAAAAGGAGCAGTCGCGAAAAGCCTGACTGCCCGTGAATCTCTGGGCGGGATGGCGATACCTGATACAGGACTCGCGCTATATCATTGCCGGGATCAATCAGTAAGGCAGCCGCTGTTCAGGCTTTATGATCTGTCCTCACCCTTCATGCTTAAGGGGATGGACGGACAGGAGGCGGAAGTAAGCAGACTCATCCTGATGATCTCACCGGCTGATCCCGATCACAAAGGTGCAGAGGTATTAAGCTCGATCAGTGGCAGTCTGGTGGAAGAAGCATATACCATGCATTTGATCAGAAACGGCAATCAACAGGAAGTATTTCAATTTCTGCAAAAAACACTGAACCAATTTTACACAACAAAATCACATCAACTAATGGAGGGTTCATCATGAGTGAGATTTTTAAAAAGGAAAATATCTACCTGAATGAAAGTGCATCTTCAAAAACAGAAGCGATTGAAAAAGCAGGTAACGTATTAGCTGAAAAAGGCTATGTAGATGCTGATTACGTAACAAGTATGCTTGAGCGTGAACAGATTTCAACTACTTATATCGGTAATAAAATTGCGATCCCACACGGTACTGAGGACTCCAAGAAGCTTGTAAAACAGTCTGGTATTTCTGTGCTTCAGCTTCCTGAAGGTGTCATGTTTGATGATAATGAAGTGAATATCGTGGTTGGAATTGCAGGAAAAGATGGTGAGCACCTTGAGATTCTTTCAAAGATTGCCATTACATGCTCTGAAGAAGAAAATGTTGAACGCCTGATCCATGCAAAATCAGAAGAGGAGATTATCGCAATTTTTGAGGAGGCAGAATAATGAAAGCCGTACACTTTGGAGCGGGTAACATCGGACGCGGCTTTATTGGCGCGATTCTTCAACAGTCCGGGTATGAAGTAACGTTTGTTGACGTAAACGCGGAGCTGATTGACCGTCTGAATCACGACAAGTCTTATCAGGTAGTGCTTGCTGATGAAACGAAAGAATCGTTTACAGTAGATGGCGTGAGTGGCATCAATAGTCAGGAGAGTCCTGAAAAAGCAATATCTGCAGTAGCAACGGCTGATATTGTCACGGCATCAGTTGGTCCACATGTTCTTCCATTTATTGCCCCAGTCATTGCAAAGGGGCTGAATGAAAGAGCTGAAGGAGCTGCTGTCAATGTCATCGCATGTGAGAATATGATCGGTGGCAGTGACCAGCTGAAAGCCGAAGTTGAGAAACACCTGACTGAGGATGAAGCAAAGAAAGTTTTTGAGGTCAGCGGTTTTCCTAATTCAGCAGTTGACCGTATTGTACCGATTCAGCAGCATGAAAATCCTCTGACGATTGAAGTTGAACGCTATTTTGAATGGGTGATTGAAACTGCTGGTCTTAAAGGTGAACAGCCTGCATTAAAAGGTGCTCTTTTTGTAGAAGATCTGGTGCCATTTATCGAAAGAAAACTGTTAACTGTAAATACAGGGCATGCTTCAATTGCTTATAATGGTTTATTAAAAGGATATCAGACAGTAAAAGAGGCAATGGATGATCCGGAAGTTGTTGCATTACTTGAAGGTGTGCTGAAAGAGACAAGTTCCTTCCTGACAGGAAAGTTCGATCTGGATCATGAAGAACATCAGGCCTACGTTCATAAGATCATTGAACGCTACAGAAATCCCTATATTTCCGATGGGCTGGATCGTGTAGGACGTGCGCCATTACGCAAGCTTTCTGCAGGAGACCGTCTGACTTATCCCGCAACCGGACTTGATCAAAAGAGAATGGAACCGGCCAACCTTGAAAAAACAATTGCAGCCGCATTGAAGTTTAATGTATCTGAAGATCCTGAAGCGGTTCAGCTGCAGGAGTGGATTGAACATGATGGACCGGAAGCCGCTCTTGAAAAAGCATCGGGAATCAGGGCCGGCAGCAAAATGAGCAGCCGCATTATTACCTATTATCACCAGTCGAACTGATTTAGAAAGTGTCATCAGAAGTAAAGTGAACCATTTGAAAAAGCCGGGACTATCCCGGCTTTTTTCATGTCATCTTTTCCAGCACATCCAAATTAGAACAAAATAATACCCTCCATTATAATAAATTTGTAATATCTCGAATTCGAAGTAAAAACAGAGGAGAATGGATGATGAACGAAAATCATGTTCGGACATTGCTGGAAACAATGAAGCAGTATAATCGGAGTGGCATCACTCAAACAATCAGCAGCGGGAACAAGCAAAAACTGCTGGTGAACTACGAAAAAGAAACAGATGCATTTTTAATTACAGATCATGAAAATAAGCTGAATCAACAAATTAATGATGTCAATGAGGCTGTATATATTATCGTACAGCAATTAAAAAGATACCTTACATAACAAAAAGCCGGCCTTCAGCAGCCGGCTGTTCCTATATTCATCATTCAAAAAGTAAAATCATTCTCAGGTAATGGCCACCTTATCAAATGTCCATTCAGCTTCCTTACGCTGTTCACTCATCTCATATAACCTCTCAGCGATCAGGTCCGGTGAAAACGTTGTGCCTTCTCTGACAAATCCGTTTATTGTCAGTGTGCCTGCATAAATATCCTGACTTTTTAATTCCTGATGAACAGCCAGTGCAAGTGCTCTGATCGCTGCTTTTCCAACAGAAACCGAAGTGAACTTTTTCATCGGCTTGACGCCGAGTCCGCCGCCTGTAAATAGAATCGAACTGCCTTCTTCCATAAAAGCAGCTGCAGTCTGAAATGCTGTCAATGCACCAATCACATCTACTTGAAGATCGCTTGCGAATTCAATCGGATCCATCTCGGAAGGAAGCTGGTCACGGAAAGTAAAAGCATTGTATAGTAAGACATCAATTCGGCCGAAGGTATTCCGGGTAGTTCGAATTGCTTTACGCACACTCTCGTTTGCTGACGCATTGCCCTGCAAAGCAATCGCTTCAATACCCTGCTGATTCAGTTCTTCAGCCATCGATTGCAGTTTTTCTTCATTTCGAGCTACTAAAGCGACTGAATATCCGTGCTGTCCAAATGTCTTTGCGGCACTCATTCCGATTCCAGGCCCTGCGCCAATAATACAAATAACCTTACCTGCCATGCTGGTCCACTCCCTCAGATGTAAAAACATTTTTTTCCTTATAAAGAACTTAGCACCTGTATATAAAGAGAGCAATTTTAAGTATGCACATAAATGTAAACGGAGTATATTTTATTATTTGATTACTGATGTTCGCGTTGACGAACGATGGTTCATTTACTATACTTAAATGACAGAATATTTTGTTAATTAAAGCGGCGTTCATTCTCAGTCCAAATATGAAAGGGGCGAAAGTTGTGGTACAGGGCACTCCGGGAATGAAGAAATCATCTACTGGTCTGCAGGAGAATGTTGGTGGTTTACTGGCGTATCTGGTCGGTTTTATCAGTGGAATTGTCTTGCTGTTAGTAGAAAAGGAGAATCAGACAATCAGATTTCACGCTTTGCAGTCAACAATCGTTTTTGGTGCACTATTCATTTTGAGTATCGTACTCAATTTTATTCCGCTTATCGGCTTTATAATCAGCCTGCTAATCGGGCCTATCGCACTGGTCCTGTGGCTCCTGCTGATGTTCAAAGCTTATCAGGGTGAGCGTTACCACTTACCAATTGTCGGGAAAATGGTGGAAGATCAGCTGCGTAAAATGCATTAATCACAAAAAAGAATGAGGTCCGGAATAGGATCTCATTCTTTTTTATGTCTTAGTTATTTTTTTTATTTGAGTCGTTGTTCCCTTTTGCATGCTTCCCCTGGCGTCCATATTCTTTATTCGTTTCTTCATTTCGGTTTTCCCCACTCTTACCCTGATTGTTATTTTCACTCATGGTCAAGTCACCTCCAAAATGAAATATTAGTAAACGCTTACATAATTGTATGTACCCGCCTAATTTTGCTTCAAACTTGTATTCAGCTGCGTCTTTTCAATATGTTAAAATGTGATAAAAGGATTGGAACGGAGCAGTGTGGGAAATGGATGGGGAAGAGCTTCTGAAACGGGACATCGTATTATCCAAAGAGAAAATCGCAGGTGTTCAGAAATATTTATTAAAAAAATACCCGGAAGCTTCATCTAAAAAACGTGCTGCTCTTTTATCTCAGACGCTGCACCAGATGATTACCCGTTCTCTTCCGGATTTTGAAGAGGAAGAAACTGTGCGGGTTAAGCTTTTTGAAAAAATGATTCAGGGGGGAAACATGCAGCTGAGCAGGTATGACCTGGCTGAAGCTGCTGTACCTTATGTATCAAAGGTTCAGCTTATAGAGTGGTTAAAGCTTCACAGCCTTGAAGAACAAGCTGCAGATTTATTTTACGCAGATGATTCTGAGGTAGAGATTGAAGAGGAAATGACCGTAGAGAGAAAGCCGTTAAGAGTTAGATCCTATCTCCTGAGTACCGCACTGATTGCAGGGGTATGTATCCTGTTTTTTATGCTGTCTCCGGACTCAGCGGAGGAAACAGAAAGTATTCCGGCTGCTGCCCAATATACTCAGGTGGAACCAATCTATCAGGGACCTGTTAATGAACTTCCGGAAGAGTTAAAGTTCACTGTGATTGACCAGGAAAATTTGAAATCGTGGCTTCAGCAAAGAGATTCAATGCTCGCAGAAGAGCCTTACTTTTCTGCCATTTACCAGGCTGCCTATGACTTTAATATTCATCCATATTTGCTATTTGCGATTACCGGACAGGAACAGGGATTTGTATCAGTAAATCATCCTGAAGCTGAAGAAATTGCCAATAATCCATTTAACGTATTTCATAGCTGGAAAGACTTTAACACATCCATTGAGGAGTCCTCAGAGATTGCTGCAAGAACAGTGGTAAACCTGAGTAAGGGAAGACCGGACGGAGCAGATCCGATCCAATGGATTAATAGAAAATATGCTGAAGATCCAAACTGGTGGAAAGGCGTCAATTCTATTTTCGAAAAGATGATAAAAGAAACAAAAAGTAATACTAATTTACCAAGTTGAATAGTAAAATAGTAATACATATATGAAATGACAAATATAAGAGGAGTGTGTAGTGTATGACAATGGATATTCGAAAAAGAAATCACGTACATGTAACAGGAAATGGTGAGCAGACAATCGTGTTTGCACATGGTTTTGGAAGCAGTCAGCAGGCCTGGAAGCAGGTAGTGAAGGCGTTTGAAGAAGAATATAAAGTTGTCCTGTTTGACTATGTGGGATCCGGTAGCGCTGATAAGCATGCATACTCCTCTGCCCGCTACCAGTCCCTTGAAGGATATGCTGAAGATCTGATTGAAGTATGTGATGATTTGAAGCTAACAAATGTTATTTTTATTGGACATTCTGTCAGTGGTATGATTGGAACAATTGCTGCGGGTAAAAAGCCGGAACTGTTCAGACAGATGATAATGATTGCAGCCTCTCCAAGATATTTAAATGATGAAGGCTATCATGGAGGATTTGATGAAGAGAGCATTAGCGGCATGCTTGACATGATGGAAAAAAACTTCAATGAATGGGCGAAATATCTGGCACCTGTTACTTCTAAAAATGAAGATCGTCCTGAGCTCGCACAAAATTTTGAACAGCAGCTGCTCTCAAATGACCAGATGATCGCACGGGAATTTGCACAGGCGACATTTTTAGTTGATATGAGAGCTGAGTTAAAGCGTGTAGAAACGCCAGTTGTCATTATGCAACCGAGTGATGACACAATTGTTCCGCACGAGGCAGCATTGTATCTCGCAAATGAATTTCCGGATAGTGAATTTGTAGTGCTTCAGGCAACGGGTCATAACCCACACATCAGTCATCCGGAAGAAGTGATCAAATACATTAGAAAATATATAGCAGTTGAAGCGCTTTAGTGCAGGAGGGATGAGCATGGATACGCAGCTTTACTATGCACCATGCGGATTTATTATTACAGAGCCGGATGGCAGAATTATTGAAGCAAATGAAATGATCAGTAAAATCATAGGAGAAAAGAGTAGTGAATTAAAGCAGCGGCATATTACATCGCTGTTAACAGTGCCTTCGAAGTTGTATTTTCAGACCTATTTTTCGCCTGTTATATCTTTATATAAAAAAGTGGAAGAAATGTATCTGACACTTGAGACGTCTGAAGGACCTGTACCGGTTCTGATGAATGCCCAGGAGCGGGATGAGCAGTTTGAATATGTGTTCGTGAAAATGAAAACGCGGGATGATTTTGAAAATGGCTTAATTACAGCGAAGCGTCAGGTGGAAAAAATTCTTGAAGACACAGATTATGCCAATGGAGAGCTGCAAAAACTTCTCGCAGAACTTGAAAGTAAGAGGGAAGAAATAACAGAAGCGAATTCGAGGCTTGAGAACCTGGCCATGATCGATCCGTTAACAAGTGTGAGAAACAGGCGCTATTATGAAGAAGTACTGACTCATTTTTTGAAAAAGTCAGAAGAAGAAAACTTTGACTTTTCCTATCTTATACTGGATATTGATCATTTTAAAAAGGTGAACGATGAGTTTGGACATCCTGTTGGCGATCAGGTTCTTCAGGATCTGGCATGGAAGCTTGAAGGAGAAATTAGAAGTGACGATGTGCTGATCCGCTTTGGAGGAGAAGAATTTGTGATTTTACTATCAGGGATACAGGACAAGCTTGCAGTGAAAATCGCAGACAGGATCCGTGAAAATATTGAAATCAGCGAGTGGCCGCACAGTCCGATTACGATTTCGATCGGTGTATCAGGAGCTCAGAAGATGGATACCAAAGATTCGATTTTCAAACGTGCTGATGAAGCTTTATATTACTCTAAGAAGAATGGACGTAATCAGGTAACGTTACGATGAAAAACAGGGGACGCACCCCTGTTTTTTCAATTGGAGCTTCGATGTATAATAGAAGAAAAGGTTAGGTGGAGGTACACATGACGTCAATTTACTGGGCGGAATTTAAATATGATCAGGACTGCTATCAGCTTGCTGCTGTTGATGGAAAAGTATGTTATATCGGCGGTCCGGAAGAGGGCTATGCGGCACTCGAAAAATGGGCGGCTAAATACGTACCGGGAGCAGTTATGATTGAAAGTCCTGAACAGATGCACCCATTTATCAGTGAGTTTGAAGACTATTTCACAAGGCAGAAGAGAACGTTCGACATGCCGATTGAGCCTAAAGGAACTGATTTTCAGCAGGAGGTCTGGCAGGCGCTGCTGGAGATTCCATACGGTGAAACACGTACCTACGCAGATATTGCTGCGCGGGTAGGGCGGCCAAAAGCGTTCCGTGCAGTTGGAACAGCCATTGGGGCAAATCCATTACTTGTTGTAGTACCATGTCACAGAGTCATTGCAAAAGACGGTGGCCTGGGCGGATTCAGCGCAGGTCTGGATGTCAAAAGAGCATTGCATCAGGTAGAAGGCATCAGTCTCAGAGCATAATAAAAAGCTGGCAGCCGCCAGCTTTTTATTTCCCACTTTGTTAAAGTTAAATGTTATTTTAGCACAGCTGGTGATTGTAGCGGAAAGCGTCCCCCTGTAGCGGAAATCAACAGCCAAATTTAACAAAGATTATTTCTTGTTTGCAGCTTTTAAAATAACACTTAAAAGGAATACAAAGATTACTGCACCAAGCAGTGCCGGGAAAATCGCGATTCCTGCAAGTGTAGGCCCGAAACTGCCGAGGAGTTCCCCGCCAATCCACGAACCGATAATTCCTGCCACCACGTTGCCAATACAGCCCATAGGAACATCCTTACCAAGAATCAGTCCCGCAAGCCAGCCAATCAATCCACCTACAATTAAATATAAAATAAAGCCCATCGTGAGTCTCCTTTCATCGCCTATATGATTCTATGCATACCCTGAACAAGTAATAATATGTATAGGAGAAGTGAAATCCTGTGAAAATGCTCTGAATATACTTTCAAAAATCAGGTGTGTTAGGATAGATGAAATAAGAACTTTAAAAGAGGAGTATTGGGATGAAAGAATTAACTGAAGATCAGTTTTATCTGGCTGCGCCTCTTTTAACAGAGGATGGCTCTATTGAAGTCAGGGCTGTGCTTGATGGAATCAATAAAGGCAGGGTCTTTGTTGATCAGGTAACAGAACCTGCATCTGCAGTCGTATGGCTTGGCAATATGGACGGAATATTCATACTCGGCGAAGAACGCAATCCGCTTTTTACAACAAAGCTAAGAGAGTGTATTGACCTGGTGATTGGGCCTGCTTCTATTGCCTCAGGTGTTCATGAAGCTGAAGTGCTGTCTTATCACCCTAACTGGGATTTAGTTCTTGATGATGTGTTCGGCGACCGTCCGAATGAGAAGTGGGAACAATTTATCTATCGTTATCCGTCAAAAGAAAGTAAAAATCCTGATTGTCCTGAAGGATACAGAGTTGTACCTATTGAAAAAGCACTAGTTCAGGCAAGCAGCTTCAGCAGATCCTTAATTCATGAGAAGATTCAAACGTTCTGGTCTTCACCGGAAGATTTCTACGAAAATGGGATTGGACTATGTGTCATGAAGGATCACGAAGTAGCAACGATCTGTATGACCGGTTTCAGAGCAGGAAATGTTCATGCAATTGATATTGAAACATATAAAGCTTTTAAAAAAAGAGGTCTTGGTACAACAGCTGCCAAAGCTTTTGTAAAAGAATGCATTGCTGAAGGCGGGGTCCCGTACTGGGATTGTGCTGCTGATAACGTGGCGGCAGTAAGAACGGCTGAGAAATCAGGGTTTTTACTGCAGGGAATCTATAGGGGAATTGCATTTGAGTTCGACACGAAAAGAGTGTTTCAAGTGAATACGAGGCAGCAATAAAAACAAGCCGGGACTATTTGTCTCGGCTTGTTTTCTGTATAAGCGGAGCACTGAACCAATGATAGGACACCGCGCTCAATGCTTTTGTTATCTAAACCACGGCTGATAGTAGTAAGGGTAATTTCCATAGTAACCGTACTGAGGGAAAAGGGTGCTGGCAAGAAGTCCACCGGCTAATCCTCCAAGGAAAGGCACGCCCCAGTAAGGACGTGGCCGGTTATAATAATTTGGTCTTCCATACGGCCGCGGTCTGTATATATTTCTGTCCTCATAAGCCAGACGTTCAAATTCAGCAGGGTGAATAAAATGCGGGTTCATGATCTTCCTCCTTGTAATGAATTCTCTATATCATACGCGGAGAAATACAGAAGGCATAGGTGCTTATCACGCCAGGTCCAAATAAAAAAACCGTGCATGTGCACGGCTTATGAAGCAAAATATATGATGCTGAAACCAATTACGGACGTAATAAGAAAACTGAGATTACCGACCCAGAGCATACTCTTTGAGGCGCCGGCTTTCTGTATATGTGCTTTTACATAATCTGTAATGACCCAAAAGAAAAATAGAAACGATATCGCAAATATTCTTGGTTTAGGTGTTTCATTTAAAATCAGATAGTAGCCAAGGACGCCAGCAAGCACAAGTCCGATATTGATCATAATGAATTGTTTTGTATTTTTCATGGCGCTTATCCTTTCCTCTGACTGTCATTCAAAATGAATAACTGAAATATTATTATACGCCTGTTTTTAAGAAGCGACAAGGTGCTTAGGTAATGAAAGAACTGTTTTGCAAGTATTCTGCTGAATTGTTCACGATTTGATAGAGTGGGTGTTTAATAGGCTTATTTAAAGTTGACTGGTGATTTCCGCTGCAGGGGTACGCTTTCCGCAGGGCCGTCGGTAAGCCTCCCCGAGCTTCGCTCTGCTGAGGTCTTACCTGTTCGACTCCTCCTGCTGGAGTCGCCCCCCCTGCAGTTCCAATCACCAGCTGTATTAAAACAATAATAGACTTTACTACACCTATTTAATTAAAGGTTAGTATGCTAATATTTCACAAAAAGCACTTAATGGAAAGGGATGGAAAGATGGTTACAAATCGTGTGCCTGACGAATGTTCAATGTTTTTAAATCAGCTGGTCAATGTGGCAGTTAAAGAGCTGGGGGGTTCACTTGAATCAATATATTTGTATGGTTCGGTCGCTGATGGCGGGTTTGATCCGGCAAGAAGTGATCTGGATCTGATCATTTTTCTGAATAAAGATTTATCAGCTGAAACGCTGTCAAATTGGGTACAACCCCTGCTTCAAACTGAATGGGGCAAGAAAGTTGACGGTATGTTTCTGCAGGTGGGGGATGCCGGAAAGGATAACAATGAGATCAAACCATATCCTTATCTGATTGACGGAAGTCTTCATACAGGACACTGGAATATCAATGCGATTACCTGGTGGAGTCTTGAACATCAGGGTATTTTATTATACGGAAAACCGGTGGAAACAGGCGTTACGTGGTCTCAGGTTGAACGGACTCTTACATATAACATTGAAGTATACTGGCCTGGACGGGCAGGGCGGATACATACATTTTTGAAAGATGCGGAAGTAGCTGATGCAGTTGCTACGCTCTGCAGAATTGCCTTTACATGGGAAGAGAGAAAAATAATCTCTAAGCCAGAAGCGGTCAGGTGGGCAGGCTCTCGTAAAAATGTGAAAGATGTCAGACAGCTGCGTGAGGCTGAGAGATTACTGAATGGAAAAGGATCAACTTATTTCAGTCGTCTGTACCGGGCCATTGCATGCCGGAAGTTTGTGCTTGAGATGGTCGAACAGATGCAGGGGAAATTGGCCAAAGCTAGGCCTTATTATTTAACAAAATAATCTCAATCTTGCTAATTTGTAAAAACTGAACCTCATGTATAGGTATGTTCACGCAAGAGGTGTATAATAGTCCTCATGTTTCGACTATCGAATAAATGAGAGGGCTTGGTTCATCATGAATACACTTTCCGGTTCAAAGCGGACACGTCTCGCCCTGATACTGGGTGCACTCGGTGCGATGGGTCCTTTAACAATTGATATGTATCTGCCGGCATTTCCAACGATTGCTGCAGATTTAATGACGAGCGCTTCTTCTGTTCAGCTCAGTTTGACAGCCTGTCTCCTTGGTCTTGGTCTTGGACAGCTGATCAATGGGCCATTGAGTGACGTACACGGAAGGAAAAAACCGCTTGTTATTGCACTGATGGCGTATGCCATTGCATCACTTGCGATCGCTTTTTCGCCAAATATTTATGTGCTTGTCGCACTGCGCTTTCTGCAGGGATTTTCAGCCTCAGCTGGGATCGTGATTTCACGCGCGATTGTCAGGGATTCCTATAGTGGAAGGGAACTGACGAAGTTTTTTGCATTACTTATGCTGATCAGTAACCTGGCACCGATTTTAGCGCCGATTGTCGGAAGCACGGTGTTGATTTTTACTGACTGGAACGGCATTTTTATTGTGTTGAGTGTAGTGGGATTACTGTTATTCGCATTAATTACATTACGTCTTGAAGAGACACTGCCTGAGACGTCAAGGGTGCCGAGTAACATTGGCACAACAGTCAAGAACTTTCAGTCGCTGATTACAAATCAGCAGTTTCTTGGTTACTCTCTGGCACAGGGCTTTATGATAGCAGGGGTGTTTGCCTATGTATCCGGTACACCATTTGTCTATCAGAATATATATGGATTTTCAGAGCAGGAATTCAGTTATCTGTTCGGGATTAATGGAATCGGGCTGATCATCGGAACTCAATCTGTGGGACGCCTGTCTCACAGAATTTCAGAGAGACAGTTTTTACTCTATGGATTATCGCAGGCAGTTACGGCTGGGGCCGTTTTAACGATAACCGTTCTCCTTGATGGACCGTTTTTCTTTGTGGCATTACCATTATTTTTCTTTGTCATGTCGATCGGAATGGTCGCAACAGCGTCCTTTTCACTGGCTATGCAGACGCAGGGACATATCGCAGGGAGCGCATCTGCTTTCCTTGGGATGCTGCCGCTTGTACTTGGTTCATTGACTGCACCACTGGTTGGAATTGCCGGTGAATATTCTGCCGTACCAATGGGACTGATTATCTTAAGTGCAAGCTTACTTGCGCTTACAGCCTACTTTGGACTTGCACGCCGCGCTGAGAAGAAAGCGGATGAGCTGTTCAGGGAAAGGTAATTCAGTATAATATTCTATGAAATAATGAAACACCATCCGCCTTATGATGAGGCGGATGGTGTTTTTGTTTGAGCTATGAAGTTTATGATAATGCTTTCTTCTTCCGTTCAGCGTTCTGAACAGTTGCGAATGTAATCATTGCTACTAAAAATAAAATTGTATTCGTCATTAAAATAATTCCGGTATACGCGCTATCAAAGAAAGAATGATTGACGAGAAATGAAAAATGCATCAGGGTAATGACAATAATAAGAAGATTAATTGGTTTCATGATGTGATTTCCTCTCTGTTATTCATATTTTAAGTGTAGCATGCAGGCAGATGTATTTGTCATAGAGTTGGAAAAGATTTAAATAGACCTCCTCTTGAATGTTTACTCATACCCGCTAAGTGAAATATTGGTAATACAAGGAGTGAGAGGTATGAAAAAGTCAGCTCTATTATTAATAGATATGATGAATCATATGGAATTTGAAGGGGGAGAGGACCTTCTGAAGAATACCATTCCTATGGTGGATCGTTTGAAAAAACTGAAAGACCGTGCCAAAGGTGAGGGGCTGCCTGTCATCTATGTAAACGATAATTTTGACCACTGGCAGGACAATACGGATGCGGTTATAGAGGAGTGTATGAATTCGAAAGGCAAACCTGTGGTAGAAAAGATTGTTCCAGAAGATGATGATTACTTCATCATCAAGCCAAAGCATTCAGGCTTCTACGGCACCCAGCTTGATATTCTGCTGAAGCAATTAGACGTTGAGCGCGTCATCATTGCAGGCGTTGCAACAGATATTTGTGTTCTATTCACAGCAAACGATGCCCATATGCGTGAATATGAAATCTGTGTGCCTGAAGACTGCTCAGCAGCTGAATCACAAGAAGCGCATGACAGTGCAATGCGCATTATCAAACAGTCATTAAACGCGGATATTCAGCCAGCTGAAAAACTGGCATTAGGAGAGTGAATTCATATGAAAAACGAGTCAGAAACACCTAAAGAAAAAAGAGAGCAGCTTCAGCGGGAGGAATTAAATCCTAAAACCAATACCATGAAAACGACAGTTGAGGAACCTTCAGAAACACCCGGCAGGACAGGGATCGGATGGAAGGGTTACATGGTAATGCTCGCTGTTGTTATCGTGGCAGCTGTTATTTATTTGGTAGTATGAAGCTGAAAGATCCGCTTAGCGTGGTGCTAAGCGGATCTTTTTACCATTGTAATATTCCCCTTAGATCTTCATACACTGCATCAGGCTCTAATTGTAATTCTTCAGTGGGCAGGTTGTTTCTGTTAATCCAGGCTGTATGGAATCCAAAGCTCTTCGCCCCGGAAATATCCCATCCATTAGATGACATAAACAGCACCTCTTCACGTTTTACACCAGCTTTTTCAAGCGCATAAGCATAAGCGGCAGGAGAAGGTTTATACTGTTTAATTTCATCAGCACTGATCGTACTTGTGAATAATGACTCCAGACCTGAAAATGTCATTAGTGGATGAAGCATGTTTTCAGAGCCATTGGAAAACACGATCAACTCTTTTCCCTGCAACTCCTTTAACACGTCCTCAACCTCATCATAATGCTTCAGCTGACGATAACTTTCAAGCATATGCTCAAGCCTGCTTTCATCAGCAGACTGTCCACTTTCATTTACAGCATAGAGAAGTGAATCCTTTGTCACCTGATCGAACGGCTTGTAGCGGCCCATTACCTGCCTCAGAAAAAAGTATTCCACCTGCTTCCTGCGCCAGGTCTGACTGATGGCCTCCCCTTTTTCCGGAAAAAGTGTCTCTAATTCCTCCATGACAGAATGAACATCAAATAGCGTTCCATATGCATCAAATATGTAGGCTTTAATTGTCATATATTTTTCAACTCCTTTACAACTATTTTCCCGAAAAATTGTTAAAATAACTAAAAAAGGACTGTAACTTTTGCAGAATTCAGCCGTCTGTTCATATAAGAAAACATTTCAGGGAGAACGTACATCATGAAAAAACCGGTTATCATCGCATTTATTTTATTTTTTGGTATTGCAGGAATCATTTTTGCATCTAATCAATTTGAAAAGAGCCGTGTTGCGACTGTTCAGTTTTGGGACGAGGAGATGCAGGTGTATGAAGATATATCAATTGTATTAAATGATAAAGAGCAAAAAGAGTTAAGAACTGTATTAAACCAATCAGATTATAAAGCGCGTCAATCAGAAATGGCAGTAATTGCTGATGTGAAGCTGACCATTACATACGACGATAACCGGCAGGAAAGCATTTATCTTTGGAAAGAAAGCGGGCAATATTCCCGGTTTACAAGCTCTGAAAAAGAGGGAACGTTCATTTTGAAAAATTCTGAGGCGAAAAGAACAATTGAGGAAATTCTATCACGCTAGGAGTGGTAAGAGTGACGATCTATCGAAAAGGAATGACAGCCATTGCACTGACTGTTTTGTCCGGTTTATTCGCATTAAAAGGATTTGACATACTTCAGACACTTGAAAATAGAGACGGGGCAGGTACAGGCGTTTACTTTCTTATATTTGAAATAAATGATCAGGTACTCTGGCAGCACGTACCGGACTATGCCTACAGCTTCTTTATCATCAGCCTGATTACTTTTGTATCAGCAGGGCTCATGGTGAAAGGAATTAAACCGAAAAAAATTACTGTACAATAAAAAATCCTGAATCATTCCGATTCAGGATTTTCTTCTGTATGTTTCCGGTGCCAGAAATTCATGGCAATTGCTGAAAACACATCACCTAATATGGTAAATAGTGCAGCCACTAAAAAACCTCCATTAATTCAGATTGTACTTTCTTCATCGTCATCAGACTGCTTTTCTGCATATTGCCAGAGAAAATAAATGATCCATGCTGCAATGACTGGTGACATCGCAAGCAGGCTTCTGCTTTCAGGCAATATGTAGAGCAGTACAATGCTCAGAATAAACGTCGGGAGTACGAGCATTAGATATTTCACTCTGGGATCCATCATCATGTTCCTCCTCTTGTGTGAAATTATTATAACATTTTGACAATGTAATTGCGAATGAAAGCGGTTTCTTTTCTGGGGGGGAAGATTTAGAGTTGTTGGTTCAGGAAAATATAGGCGATGTTCGTGAGATTATATTGATGGTTCATGAGATTTCGCCATCGGTTCATAAAATAGTGAAATTTGAACTACTTCGAACAATGCTTCCTCAAATTTGAAATTCCTTTTTTAAACAATTAGTGGTTAAATAGAATTATAAAATAACAAAGAGGTGTTTGTTGTGGTCCTGCGTCAAACCCGATTTTCAAAACCTGCATGTATCCTTTTATTTTTGTTATTGCTCACGAACGTTCTTCTTTATCAGCCTGCTGTGCAACGGAGTCTGTCAATTTCACTTGACCCGGGTGTCATAGCTGGATCAATGCTGGACCTGCTTATTGTTATGCCACTTCTTGTTTTGGCGGCATTCAAGTTAAAGAAAAGATACATGGCGGCTGTCTTGTTTTTCGGCATATTGCTTGTGAATTTGCTAGTTCCTTCTGCGTATTATTCTATGGTACGTCCTGTTTTTTATACGGGGCTCGCTGTAGAAGGTCTGTTGGTTATAGCCGAGCTCAGCCTTCTCGGGCTTGCATTATGGAAACTGCCAAAGATCAGAAAAAGTATATGCGAATCGGAATCATCTTTATTATTTTCAGCTGTCCCGGCAGTAACAAAGAATTTAAATCAAGCCTTAATTCTACGGATCTTCACCCATGAATTTCTGATGTTTTACTATGCGATTACTGGGTTTTGGAAAAAACCGATCGAGCATGCCGGTACTGTCACGATGCATAAAAAAACCAGTGTAATAGCCATCCAGCTCATGCTGATCCATGCGGTCGTTCTTGAAACCATAGGGCTTCACTGGTGGCTGCATGGGAAGTGGCCTGTACTCTCAATTATTTTACTTATACTGAATGTATATTCTATCCTGTTGTTTCTCGCAGAACTGCAAATTGCCCGCTTAATTCCGATCGAAGTTAAAGGCGGAAAACTGTACGCAGCACAGGGGATCAGGCAGCAGATGACCGTTGAATTAACAAATATTGAGCGTATTGACTGGTCAGGAGTAATTCATCCTGACACACCACTATTTGCTTATCAGGATTTTGAACAGCCGGTGCCACAGTTAACTATCCACTTTAAAGAACCGGTTGAATTATCACTATTCTATGGGAAAAAGAAATTTATTCACCGTGCATCGTTTTGTGTAGATGAACCTGAAAAATTAAGACGTCTATTAGAGCAGCAACATGTTTGAGGTAATTAGAGTACTTCATATCATCGGCGGCTTTACAGCACTGGCTGTATTCCTGGTCCCCCTTGTTACAAAGAAAGGCGGACGGGTTCACAGGGGATCTGGCTGGATTTTTACTGCTGGAATGGCAGCTGTATCAGTCAGTGCGTTTTATATGGGCGTTGCAAGGCTGATGGACCCGTTCTCAGATCCATCACTCAGTTCATTTTCAATTTTCCTGTTATTTATTGCGGTGCTTAGCAGTTCTACTGCCTGGTATGGATTACGGGTGCTGCGCCATAAAAAGCGCCGGGGGCGTCACCAATCTCCTGCAGACCTTGGATTTTCACTTGCGTTGTTATTATCGGCAGCGGCTGTTGTGATATATGGTTTATCGATCAGTGATCCGCTTCTCACCTGGTTTCCGCTGCTTGGGGTTGCACTTGCTGTGATTCAATTGAAATATTGGCTTTCAAAGTCTTCGGAGCGTATGCACTGGTGGTATGAACATATTGGCGGTATGTTGGGCTGTTCCATTTCCACGGTGACAGCTTTCACAGTATTCGGGGCGCCAAGGCTGCTTCAGGTGGAATCGGTCAGCCTGCTGCTTTGGTTTTTACCAACAATTTTACTGACACCGGTTATTGTAGGGTTTACCGTTTACTATAAAAAGAAATTTGCTCCCCGTCCCGGGACGGATGCTGCGTAAAAAGCTTTACGTTAAAATTTGAATAAAAACTGGAGGATCTTATGGAACAGTCAGTCGAACGGCTATTTTCACATGAATTGCTTACAGAGGCAGCATCACGCTTTGGTGCAGATGCTGCTGAAGCGAAAAATCTGAATGGTTTTGAGAATTATGTCTATGAAGTATCTAAAAACGGAGTGCCCTATGTGCTCAGACTTACCCACTCCTCACATCGCACAAAAGCTGAAGTGGAGAGTGAACTGCTATGGATCAATGATCTGCACAGTCGGGGGATCAATGTATCACTGGTGAACGAATCTGTTGATGGTGATCTAGTTGTAGAAATTCCCGCGGAGGATACGTTCTTTTATGCATGCCTTTTTAACAAAGCGCCAGGGTCACTGATCAAAATGGATGATCCGGCATTCGATGTTCCGCTTTTTGAAAAGTGGGGAGAGATCACAGGAGAACTGCATACGGCAGCAAAGGGTTTTGACACCGCTCAGATTGACCGGCCACATTGGTATGAGGATGATCTGATTGAGCTTGAAAAATATTTGTCTAAGGACGATCAGCAGATCATCGATGGCAACGGGGAGCTGGTGGATCGCATCAGACAGCTGCCGTCTGATCAGCAGGTGTATGGATTGATTCATTCTGATATTCATATGGGGAATTTCTTTGTGCATGAAGGAGAGCTTCACCTGTTTGATTTTGATGATACCATGTATTTTCACTACGTCAGTGATATCGCGATTCCGCTTTATTATACGATTTTGTGGAAATATAATCATCTTTCTCTTGAAGAACGGTCTGAGCAGGGTAAGAAGTTTCTGAAGGCTTTTCTGTCAGGGTATGTACGAAAAAGCAGCATCGACCAGAAATGGATTGAACGGCTGCCGCTGTTTTTGAAAATGAGAGATTACACGTTATACGGTGTGTTTCATAAGCAGGTTGATCTTGAGAATGCAAGTGAACGGGAGCAGGCACTGGTTAAAAGTCTACGTGAGCGGCTGTTGAAGGAAGAGCAGATTGTAGAGATAGATTTCACCCGCATATACGATGAAGTAAAAGGAGTCCGATAATGGGCTTCTTTTTTATATTATGTTTAAGTAATGTGTGACATATTTCTTACATAATGACAAGGATCATTTACATTATGCAAATGATCCTTTACATTTACAATAAGTAGCAATAGAGGGGGATTGAAATCTGTGCTGACAAATAAAGTGAAAGAATGGAGGGCCAGGCATGGGATGACACAGCAGGAGCTTGCAGATCGGATGGGGATTACCCGTCAGACGATCGGACTGATTGAAAAAGGAGATTATGCTCCTTCTGTGTTACTTGCGCTGAAAATGGCTGATGTTTTTGGAATTAAGGTAGAAGATCTTTTTGGAGTAAAGGAGGATTGACATGTTAAAGAAAATATTTCATTCACCGGTTTTTAATATTGTGCTTGTCATTGGACTCGGGCTAATTATGCTGAGTGAGAAATACAGCAGCGTTATGCCTGAATGGTATAACATCGATTCAATGGTGCTTGGTATTCCAATTCTGATATTGCTTGGGAGTATACCAATCTATAACCGGATTAATCCGCAAAATAAAATCAAGCCGCAAATTATCCCTATGGAGTTAAGAGAAGAGGATGAAGGGATGCAGTGGCTGACGTTTAAGGCAACAAGAAGTGTTTATGTGTTTTTTGCACTTATCATTCCACCGGCGATTGCGCTGACAGCTTATTTTAATCACGTCATTTATCTGCCGGTTCTGATATTAACTGCAATGGGCGTCATTCAATACACCATTTACTGGGTACATATGAGACGCCATATCTGACGAGGGGGACATGGGGATGGACCGTGATTTAATGATTTCTCTTATTATTTTTGCAGTATTACTTG
This sequence comes from Jeotgalibacillus terrae, assembly GCF_016908195.1. Taxonomy (GTDB): domain Bacteria; phylum Bacillota; class Bacilli; order Bacillales; family Jeotgalibacillaceae; genus Jeotgalibacillus; species Jeotgalibacillus terrae. The sequence continues at coordinate 86,796 of NZ_JAFBDK010000008.1, read as the reverse complement.
AAGCCGCGTTAGTCGTATGGGTGGTTTTGCACAGGCAGGGAAAGTTGAGAGGGAATCCACTCATAACGCTATTCAAAAAAGAATGGCTGATCCTGTTCTATGCATTCTTTAAATGGAAAAAACGAAAATACAAATCGAATGAATTTACTTTTCACAAAAAGTCAGCTTACTTCTGGTTTTTTCTCGCACTTGTTCATGAACAGTTACTTGAAATGTTTATTTTTCACTACTATTTGAAAATCCTTTACCCTGAAACAGTCTGGATCATGACAGGCCTTCATATTTATTCAGTCTTTTATCTGATGGGAGATTATAATGTGTTACGGCACAGGCCGGTAACAGTGAAAAATGGAAACGTACATATGCGAATCGGTCTGAGAAGGGAACTGTCTTTTGGTGTACATCAGGTTGCTTCCTTTGAGCCCACTGGAATTCAATATAATAAACAAGGTGGCATCATTCATCCGTCCAATGTATTTCACGCTACTGCTTTTCCAAGGGTTCTGACAAGGGTTTTTGGAGCGGGAGATGACCCATCATATGCGGTGAAGTTTAAAACGCCGATGATCGCAACAGGTTATTTTGGCAGGAAATTTGAGGTTTCAGAAGCCTGGCTTTATCTGGATGAACCTGAAAGATTTATTGAAACAGTTCAAAAAGAGCAAATACTGCCAGTCCAGCATGAAAGTATGGTGAAAAAGTCTCCGATTGTGAATTGGAAGCTGTATTGGATTCTGATGGTGGTCAATATATTAGGAGCGCTTGCCGTTATTCCATATGCAATGGAAAGAGAAGGCCTGCATACACAGCTTGGACTATCACCAGTTGCGTTCGGGGCACTCTATTTATTTCAGGTAGTGATTGAGACAGGAATCTTAGTATTCTTATCTCTATTAATACTTAAAAAGCTCGCAATATATGATCCTGCATTCAAAAAACTTACTGAAGTCCCTTTGATTTGTAAAGGATGGTGGCTCAATGCGGCTAAAACGATTGGAGGGGGCCTGGTAGTCGGTTCTCTGATTATTGCAGTCAGCCTGGTCATTTCAAAGCCGCTTGGGATTAATAATTCAACCATTCAGGAGCCTGTCTGGTGGCTGAGTATCCTTGGAGCGGGCGGTGCTGCTATTAACGAAGAATCGATTTTCAGGATGTTTTTAGTCAGCCTGGTAATGATATTGCTGGTTAAGGTCGGCAAACGTAAAGTGAACACATGGAAAAGTTCGTTTGCAATTGTATTTGCAGCAATCGTATTTGGTATTATGCACTACAGGGTAGCATTGGATAACTTTGAAATGACGACCGGTCTGTTTTTGGGGATGGTGCTTATCAACGGAATCGGAGGACTCTTTTTTGGATTTCTGTTTCTGAAACTGGGTATTGAATTTGCTATGATTGCTCACTTTTCAGCTAATATTGCGATCCATGTGGTAGCCCCATTTTTCATCTAGATAGAATATTTCTTCTCAGGAAGGGTATGGTTACTAACAGAATATACATACCCAACAGGAGGAGATTTAAGTGAATAGAGGCGTTTTGACTTCATTATCTGCCATTGGGATTGCCCAGGCATTAAAAATTGTGACACATAAAAAACTGACTGGAAAGTGGGAATTGAAGCCGCTTGTCCAGACAGGCGGTATGCCGAGTTCCCACTCAGCGGGCGTTGCATCGCTTGCAGCTTATGTTGCTGCAAACAGAGGAACACGCCATATTGAAACGGCACTTGCCATTGTATTCGGTTCAATTGTGATGTATGACGCTCAGGGTGTCCGCAGACATACAGGGGAAATCGCCCGTCTGGTAAACGACCTTGAGGATCATTTTGAAATCATTTCAGATGATTATCCGAGCCTGCAGTTTGAAAAACGTGATAAAGAGTTAAAAGAATTGCTGGGCCACCAGCCGCTTGAAGTGCTGGCAGGAGGTATTTTTGGCATTCTTTATGGTGTCGCGTCAGCAAAACTTGAAGACCGTAAACTCGATAAAGAACAGCCGCAACCGCTGATTGCCAGAGATTTTAAGAATGGTGAATGAAAAGGAAATGTAAACAGCTACAGGGGCTGAGTCAATCTCAGCCTCTTAAATTTTGAATAAATTTCATTTTCCCTCTTGCACTGAGAACGATTTTCAATTACTATCAGTTATGGGAAGACAAAAGGATGGATCACATGAATGATAAGCAGTATTTCCTGAATGATTCTCTGGGCTATAAGCTTTTCCATGCGTCAAGGCTGATGAACAGCCGGTTAAATCGCAACTTTAAAGAAAATGGTTTTAATCTTTCGTATGAACAGTGGCAAATCCTGAGCCGGCTGTATGAACGCGACGCTCAAACTCAAAATGACCTCGCTGTACAAAATGAAAGAGATCAAGCCAGTGTATCGAGACTGATTGATAACCTGATCAAGCGCGGATATGTCAAAAGAGAAGTTGATCAGAAGGATCGCCGCGTAAATAAGATTTTGCTCACTGATGAAGCAAAGCGAATCAGAAACGACCTTGAACACCTTGCGCAGAAAACCATCGCCCAGGCTTCAAAAGACCTATCAGAAGAAGAATTGGCATTGACGTTAGATGCCCTCGATAAAATTAGAGGTAATTTTGAATAATCTTTTTTGCGTCAAACACTTGTTGCGACAAGTATTTTTAAGCATGTTAGTTGTCGAAACAAGTGTTTGACGGAGAGAAGAAGCTTCTCTTTTTTTTAGAATACAGTGAGAATAATTATCATTTTCACTTAAAAGAAAGTCGGGTTCCAATTATGAAAAAACGATATCTGGCCAGTGCACTCGTTCTTTTCGCTGTGGGATCTCTGTTTGTCGGTGTGTCATCTATTTCACCGATGGATCTATTGGATTTGTCAGAGGAACAGCTTCACGTTTTATGGAACAGCCGCCTGCCGCGATTAATGAGTATTTTGCTTGCGGGAGCGGGGATGAGTGTGTGTGGGCTGATCATGCAGCAGCTCTCGCGAAATAAGTTTGTCTCGCCAACCACAGCAGGAACGATGGACTCTGCAAGACTTGGAGTTTTGGTTTCACTTATGCTCTTCACGAGTGCTTCTCCACTTGTAAAAATGAGTGTTGCCTTTCTATTTGCTTTACTCGGAACATTTATCTTTATGAAAATTTTAGACCGGATTAAATTCAAAGATGTGATTTTTGTGCCGCTTGTCGGATTAATGTTTGGAAACATTATCAGCTCAATTACAACATTTTTTGCCTATGAGCGTGATCTCATCCAGAACATGTCTGCCTGGATGCAGGGGGATTTCTCTCTGATCGTGACCGGCCGCTATGAACTGATGTTTTTGAGTATTCCGTTCATGATTGCAGCATACATATTTGCCAACAAGTTCACGATCGCAGGCATGGGTGAGGATTTTGCAGTCAGTCTTGGTTTGAAGTATAGAACAGTTGTCAACACAGGTCTTGTACTCGTCGCATTTGTAACATCATCTGTTCTGCTGACTGTCGGGATGATCCCGTTTCTTGGACTTATTGTACCGAATATCGTCAGCATTTATCAGGGAGACAACCTGAAAAAGAATCTTCCTCATACAGCGATGCTGGGTGCTTTATTTGTTCTGGTATGTGACATTCTCGGACGGATGATTATTTATCCATATGAGCTGCCGATTAACTTAACCGTTGGTGTACTTGGAAGCGGAATCTTTGCGTGGCTGCTGATCAGGAGGCGATCACGTGAAGCATAAGGTGATATTAACTGTACTTGGTATCTGCGCTGTCGCATTAATTGCGATCTATATGACGATTGCATCAGGTGGAAATTGGGATTACATACTTCCGCGCCGTGGGATGAAGGTGCTCGCTATGGTCATTACAGCCAGCACAATCGGTATTTCAACCATTATTTTTCAGACGATGACCAATAATAGAATCCTCACACCAAGCATCATGGGAATGGATTCTCTTTACATGCTGCTTCAGACAGCGCTGATTTTTATTGTCGGCTCGGGCAGTGCTCTGATCATGAACCGTAATTTGAACTTTGTCGTTTCTGTTGTACTCATGATGGTTTTTGCGTTGCTGCTGTATAAACTGCTGTTTAGAAAAGAAGGTGCGAACCTGTTCTTCCTTCTGCTGCTCGGCTTAATATTCGGTACATTTTTCTCGAGCATTTCAACTTTTATGCAGGTATTAATTGATCCGAACGAATTCCTGATGATCCAGGACAGAATGTTTGCAAGCTTTAACAATGTCAGCTCAGATCTCGTCTGGGTCGCACTCGCCTGTATCGCACTGACAGTTATCTGGGTGTGGAAAGATCTGAAGTACCTTGATGTGCTGTCTCTCGGCCGTGATCAGGCTGTAAACCTTGGTGTGGATTACGAACGGGTCGTCAGGAAGCTGTTTCTTGTGACCGCTGTATTTGTTGCGATTTCAACTGCACTTGTCGGACCGATTCTTTTCCTCGGCCTGCTTGTAGCAAACGTCACATATGAAGTGATGAAAACATACCGTCATACCTATCTGATGGCAGCCTCCGCGTTGATCGGAATCATCGCTGTTGTCGGCGGCCAGCTGCTAGTAGAAAGAGTGTTCAGCTTTACAACGACATTAAGTGTGATCGTCAACTTCATCGGCGGCGTGTACTTCTTATACTTACTATTAAGGGAGCGATCGTAAATGGTTTCAGCCAGTAACGTTGTGAAATTTTTCGGCAAAAAGAAAGTCGTGCAGGATGTATCGATTCGGATTGAAAAAGGAAAAATCACATCTTTGATCGGGCCGAACGGTGCAGGTAAAAGTACATTACTATCGATCGTCAGCAGACTGATCACATCTGATGAAGGGGAGGTCAAAATAGACGAGCTTGATATAGCAAAATGCCGTGGTAATGAGCTTGCCAAAAAGATTTCCATTCTGAAGCAGGCGAATCATATGACGCTGAAGCTGACAGTCAGAGAACTCGTTTCATTCGGACGCTTCCCTTATTCGCAGGGGAAGCTGACAGCTGAAGACGAGCGCTATGTAGATGAAGCCATCTCCTATATGCAGCTTGCAGATCTTGAGGATTCCTACCTGGATGAATTAAGCGGCGGTCAAAAACAGCGCGCATTTCTCGCGATGGTGATCGCACAGGATACCGAATATATCCTGCTTGATGAACCGCTGAATAACCTTGATATGAAGCACGCTGTTCAAATGATGAAGGTGCTGCGCCGTCTGGTGGATGAGCTTGGAAAAACAGTCGTCATCGTGATTCATGACATTAACTTTGCCTCATGCTACTCAGACAATATCATTGCCATGAAAAATGGCCGTGTTGTCCGTGAAGGCACAGTGCATGACATCATTAAACCATGCGTATTAAAAGAAATTTACGATATGGATATTAATATTGAAGACATAAATGAAAATAAAATCTGCGTGTACTACGCTTAAAAAGGATGGATCAGATATGAAGAAATTATTGTTCCCAGTCATCGCAGGTGCCCTTACACTTGGCGCATGCGGATCAGAAGAAAGTGCTGAGACAACGACAGGATCAGCGGCAGAAAAAGAAGAAATGACGATCACACACGAACTTGGTGAAACGACGCTCGAAAAGAATCCGGAATCAGTCGTAGTATTCGACTTCGGTACACTTGATACACTGGATGCGCTTGGCGTGGAAGTAGCGGGAGTCCCACAGATGAATATTCCTTCTTACCTGTCCAAGTATGAAGGGGAGAATTATGAGAATGCGGGTGGATTAAAAGAGCCTGACTTTGAAGCGATTAATGCAATGGACCCTGACCTGATCATCATTTCAGGACGCCAGGCAGACCTTTACGAAGAATTCGAAGCAATCGCTCCAACGATTCATATGGGTGTTGATACACAAAACTATATGGAGTCATTTGAACAGAACGTAACAACGCTTGCTGAGCTTTTTGAAAAAGAAGAAGAGGCAGCTGAACAGCTTGAAACAATCAATGCTTCGATTGATGAGTTGAATAAAGAAGTAACTTCTCAGGACTTGGAAGCACTGGTGACACTTGCTAACGATGGGAAAATCAGTGCATATGGTGCAGGATCACGTTTTGGTATCATCCATGACGTATTCGGCTTTACACCGGCAGACGAAACAATTGAAGTCTCAACACACGGTCAAAGCATCTCCTACGAATATATTGTAGAAGAAGACCCGCAGTATATCTTTGTCGTGGACCGGGGCGCAGCAGTAGGCGGTGAATCTTCAGCAAAACAGGTCGTTGAAAATGAATTCATCGCAGGTACGCAGGCGTATGAAAATGGGAATATCATCTACCTGGACCCTGACTACTGGTACCTCTCAGGCGGGGGACTGGTTTCTGTGCAGGAAATGGTTAACGAAATCCATGAAGGTATTCAATAAGTTTCATTGCTCCTCTGCGCCCTGCAGGGGAGTTTTTTTCAGCTGATCTGTTATAATAGACAAAATCTTTCACATCAAAAGGAGTGCGTACATATGAAAACAGCATTAGTTACAGGCGCAAACTCAGGTATGGGACTGACCACCACCATTGAACTTGTAAAACAGGGCTATCACGTTGTCATGATGTGCAGAAATACACGTCGCGGAAAAGTGGCATGGATCTCTGCAAAAGAACAGACACGATCTGAAGAACTGACGCTCATGCAGTGTGACCTCGGTTCCTTAGAAAGCATCCGGAATTTTGCGGAAGAATTTAAGAGTAAGTTTTCAAAGCTTGATGTGCTGGTCAATAATGCAGGTGTCGTGTCCGTGAAACGCCGGCTGACAGATGACCGTTTTGAATCACACCTCGGTGTAAATCATCTCGGGCACTTCCTGCTGACAAATCTGCTGTTAGAAGAGCTGAAAGCGTCAGATCAGGGGAGAGTTGTCACAGTAAGCTCCGGAGCGCATAAATGGGGCAAAATTGATTTCGATGATCCGCACTTTGAAAAAGGATATAACGTAGCAAAAGCGTACGGCCGGTCAAAGCTCGCTAATATCCTTTTCACAAAAGCACTTGCAAAGCGTCTGGAAGGCACTAACGTAACAGCGAACGCCGTCCATCCAGGTGCAGTCTCCACTAATCTAGGGATAGATCGTAAAACGGAATTCGGTAAAAGTGTCCATAAAATCCTGAAACCATTTTTCCAATCCGCTGAAGAAGGTGCTGCGACAACTGTTTATCTCGCAACAGCACCTGAATTAAAGGATGTAACGGGTAAATACTTTTATCAAATGGAAGAAATTGATGTATCTGAAGATGCCGCAAATGAATGGCTTGCTGAAGAACTCTGGGGCTGGAGTGAAGAGCGGGTCGGTATATAAAAGATTACCCCGTCTGTATGATGCAGGCGGGGTTTTTGATGAATTGAGAGCGGAGTGGTGAGAGAGGGTAGGTCAAATTACACTTTTTCCTGAACCGCAGTGGAAATCTCCTGAACATGTCTGATTTTCTTCTGAATACCCCGTGTAATCTCAGGGACCACCTGAGTAATTTCAGGAACGCACCCGTTAATCTCCTGAACCATCACACCAGCCTGCCCCAAAACCCCAACTTCACTCAAACTTCACACAAAACTGATACAATAGCGGTATCATTTCATTAAAAGCAGGTGAATCAATAGATGTCAGGCTATAAAGTGCTGGTGGTGGAGGACGAACAGCCAATGAGAGAGCTGATTGCCTCTTTTTTAAAAGAAGAACAGTATCAGGTATCAGAAGCTGCAAACGGAGTGGAGGCGCTGCAGCTTTTTGAGCGAGCTCAGCCGGATGTGCTGGTTGTGGATATTATGATGCCGTTTATGGACGGTTTTGAACTGCTTGAGGAGATCAGGAAGCGTTCAGATATTCCTTTTATTTTTCTCTCTGCAAGAGGCGAAGAGCTAGATAAGGTAAAGGGATTGCGCCTTGGAGCGGATGATTATATGGTAAAGCCGTTTCATTCAGGAGAGCTGATTGCGCGGATTGAAACGGTGATCAGGCGTGCAGGATTACGGCAGCCTTCACAGGTGATCAGTTCAGGGAAACTGTCACTTGACCTTGAATATATGGAGGCAAAGTCTGAGGGCAGGCTTGTGCCTTTAACGAAGAAGGAATTCGAAATGCTTGCACTGCTTGTAAAACATGAGGGGCATACGGTGACGAGATCGAGGATTATGGAGCTCGTATGGGGGCCGGATTATCCCGGTTCTGAGCGCACGGTGGATACGCATATGAAGACCCTCCGGATGAAGCTGCCGGAAGAGAGTGACCGGATAAAAACGGTGCGCGGTGTCGGATACAGGCTGGAGGCATCATCGTGACGTTCAGCCGGAAGATTCTTTTTCTACTTGTTGGAAGTATTGGCGTGACACTGCTTGCGGCATTTATTTTTCTGCACTTTACTTATAGAGACCTTTATTTGACAACGGTGAGGGAATCAGTGGAATCGCAGGGGCAGCGTACGGCTGCACATTATCATTCAGGTGAACTGACTGAAGAGATTATTGAAAAAATCCACTGGTATAACGTGGTATCTGAATATGAAGTGCTTGTCGCAGACGACCTGGACGAACTGAATCGGCTGTTTCCGTATGAAATAGACGGGGAGATGCTGGTGGAGGAATCAGATCGCGCGGCATTGTTAGACGGGCAGTCAATGATCAAGGAAGGGTTTGTGGATCATTATGGCCGGGAAGTGATTGGCGGTGTCTATCCGATCACAGATGGCACATCGACTGCAGGCTATGTCTATATATTCGTGCCGCTTGAAGGGCTTGCGCAAGTGTTTGGCAGCAGCATTCCTCTCTTAATTGGTGCAGGCATTTTGTTTTTTATTGTGCTCAGCCTGTTTGTCAGCAGAATCAGACAGTCGTTATTCAGACCGCTAGCTTCGATTGAATCCTTTTCAAAAAAAGTGTCAGCCGGCGAATATGAGAACAGGCTTGAAGTGAAGCAGATGGACGAGATCGGGCAGGTATCTGCTGCGCTTAACAGAATGAGCGAGGCGCTGCAGTATCAGGGAGAAAGACAGCAGGAGTTTCTCGCTGATATCATGCATGAAGTCAGAACGCCGCTCACTTATATTCAGAGTTATACAGAGCGTCTGAAAAAGAGTGACGAGGACAAAGAGCTGATTCTTTCAGTGATTGAAAGTGAAGTGCAGCGGATGAATACGCTGTTGTCAGATCTGACAGAGCTGAATCGCCTGCAGGAAGGCTATGCTGAATTTGACAGACACCCGCTTGCAGTTGCAGATCTGCTTTATGAAACTGTCCAGACCTTTTCACTATCTATAAAAGAAAAATCATTAACATTTCAGCTTGAAGCTGATGAAGAGTTGATTGTGGTGCAGGATGCAAAAAGGCTGCAGCAGATCTTTTATAATCTGATTGAAAATGCAGTAAAGTATGCACCGCCAGCATCGGATGTAATGATTCTTCTAAATGAGGACCAGCATCAGATGAAGCTGATGATGGTAAATGATTCAACCATTACTGCAGCTGATAAAAAACGGCTGGGTGAGCGCTTTTACAGAGCTGACCGCGACCGGAACCGTCAGTCGGGCGGGACAGGGCTTGGTCTTGCAATTGTGAAAGAGTTAGTCCGGCTGATGGATGGAACATTCATGATAGACACTGAGTCAGAAGCGTTCGAGATTCATATTACAATTCCGAAAGAAGGACAGTCAGAATGAAGAAGTGGATGATGATGATCATATTTACAATGCTGCTTACAGCTTGCAGCAGCGAACCGGATACTCCGCCAGTCAGCAGCTTTGAATATACAGACCAGCACGGTGAAGCTTTCAGTAGCACTGAGCTTGAGGGAAAGGTATGGATTGCGGACTTTATTTTTACAAACTGCGATACCGTCTGCCCGCCAATGACATTTAAAATGGCTGATATTCAGGCATCACTGAAAGAAGAAGGACTTGAAGCGGAAATTGTATCATTCAGCGTAGATCCTGAAGTGGATACGCCTGAGAAGCTGGCTGAGTTTCTCGGTCAATTCACAGAAGATGACAGCAACTGGCACATGCTGACCGGGTACAGCCAGCAGGAAATCGAGGAGTTTGCGAGAGAAGAATTTCAATCACTTGTGAATAAGCCGGATGACGCTGATCAGGTGCTTCATGGTGTGACATTTTATGTGATTGACCAGGAAGGCAGAATTTTCAGCGAGTATAATTTTACAGAAGAAAATACAGTCGGAAAGATTGTTGATGATGTGAAACAACTGCAGTAAGTTTGAATAAAATGTGAATGTTAAAAGGACTTCACGTTCATTTCACATTGACCGGCTATACTGAGTGTATTGTTGTTGAAAAGGAGAAACTGACTATGAAGAAATGGATGATCGGATTAATGGCAGTGATGCTGCTTGCTGCCTGTTCTCAGGAGGAAGAAGCTGCGAATGAATTGCCTGAAATGGTGGAAGTGGAGATCATGGTTCCAGAAGATGCAGTTCCGGGTGAAGAGACAGTGCTGCAGGCGGAAGTCACACAGGGCGGGGAAGCCGTTGAGGATGCGAACGAAGTACTGTTTGAGATCTGGAATGATGCTGCAGGTACGGAAAGTGAACGCGTAGAAGCGTCACACACTGAGAACGGCGTCTATGAGATTCCATATACGTTTGAAGAAAGCGTCTATACAGTTCAGGCACACACAACTGCGCGCGATATGCATGTGATGCCAAAAACACAGTTTCATGTAGGCGAGCCGACAGATGAGCAGATTGCTGCGGCTGAAGAAAATGCCGGCAATCAGGAAAGCAGTCACATGGGCGGTCATGGAGAAGATGAGCAGAGTGAAGATGAAGAAGGACACGACGAGCATTAAAAAGCTGGAGCAAAAGGATTTTGTTAGATGAAGGAAACGAATTTTTAATAATAGAATCTAAGCGCAGCGAAACGATTAAAAAAATCCTGAGACAATCTGTCCCAGGATTTTTTCTTATTTCTGCTGTTCTTTCTGTCTCAACTCAATCCGGCGAATTTTACCTGAAGTGGTTTTAGGGAGCTCACTGATAAATTCAATCTGTCTTGGATACTTATAAGGAGCTGTCATTTCCTTCGTGTGATTCTGCAGTTCTTTTACAAGGGAGTCGTCGCCTGTTGCATTGTCATCGCGCAGCACAACGTAAGCTTTTACGATACTGCCGCGGATCTCATCAGGCGCAGCCACAACAGCACATTCACGGACAGCAGGATGCTTCAGCAATGCATCTTCTACTTCAAATGGTCCGATCGTGTACCCTGAGCTGATGATAATATCATCGCTGCGTCCTTCAAACCAGAAGTAGCCATCTTCATCACGCGTGGCCTGATCACCTGTTAAATACCAGTCACCTCTGTAAGCCGCCTGCGTGCGTTCATGATCATTGTAGTATTCAGTAAAGAGGGCAGGGCAGTCTTTATGAACGGCAATATCCCCGACTTCACCTGTCTTAGCAGGCTGGCCGTGCTCATCAATAATTTCTACATTGTTACCAGGCGTGGGTTTACCCATAGAACCAGGTTTTACTTCCATTCCCTGAAGCGTGCCGACCAGGAGTGTATTCTCTGTCTGACCATATCCGTCGCGTACGATCACACTAAAGGCATTTTTGAATGCTTCAATGACCGGACGATTCAGCGGTTCACCTGCTGAGACTGCACTGCGCAGTTCTGGCAGGGAGTAAGATGATAAATTCTCAAGCTTTGCCATCAGACGGTATTCTGTCGGTGTGCAGCAAAGTACATTGATTTTTTCTTTTTCAAGATATTCCATATAGGTTTCAGCGTTAAAGCCGCCGTGATAGACAAATGCGGTCGCGCCGAGTGTAATCGTTGAAAGGAATGGACTCCAGATCCACTTCTGCCAGCCGGGTGCTGCTGTTGCCCATACGAGGTCACCTTCCTGAACGCCAAGCCACTCTTTTGCAGCGGTTCTGACGTGTGCATAACCCCAGGCGTGTGTATGAATGACGCCTTTAGGATTGCCTGTTGTTCCTGATGTATAAGGAAGAAAAGCTGTATCATGACGGGAAGTCGGTTCTCCGTCGTATTCAGCAGACTGCTGATTGGCAAGTGATTCAAGTGAATCCCAGCCTTCTTCAGTTCCGCCGACAATCAGTTTGTTATGTAATGCCTGCAGCTTTTCATCAATGGCGTTAACTTCAGCTGTAGTCTCGTGAAATGCAATGACCCCTTTTGCATCTGCATGCTTCATCCGGTAGGCAAGGTCTTTTTTGCGCAGCATTTCAGAACATGGAATCGCTATAATACCGGCTTTCAGACAGGCAAGATAGCTCATATAAGCTTCCGGAATCCTCGGCAGGATAATCAGTACTTTATCGCCTTTAGAGATTCCTTTACTCTTCAAAGCCAGTGCGAACTGATTCGTCCGTTCAACAAGCTCTTTATAGGAAACGTCACGTCTGTTCTGTTTGTCATCAAGCCATCTGATCGCAATTCTCTGATCATCCGATGCAAACTGGTCCAGTTCTTTTGCAATATTATACTGTTCAGGTGCAATTAAGTTTTCAGCATTCATACCCATTCCCCCGTTCGATATTCTATGTTGTAAATGTCGATTGAACGCTCGCTCAGCGCCCATGCTTACTCTGATTATTGTAAACGTTTACAAAAAGATCCGTCAAGAATGTTTTGGGAATTTTCAAACAAATAGCGTGCTGTAAAAATAATGAATCGATGATAAAATATCCGTCGTCTATATAGTAACAATCTGAAAGAGGAAGTGAGTGAATGCAATCTTCTGCAGGGAAACGTGAAGGGCTCGAAGCTGTCATGAATGAATACGGTACAGCGATTAAACGTTTTATATATACATACGTGAAAAATTGGGAAACAGCAGGTGACCTTTCTCAGGATGTGTTTGTGACTGTCTATGAAAAATGGGAGACGTTCGAGGGAAGAGCTTCAATGAAAACCTGGATCTATAAAATTGCAGCGAATAAAGCAAAAGATCACTTAAAAAGCTGGAATCACCGGAAAGTAAATCTATTTGAACATTCCTTTGAAAGTGAAAAAGCAGAGCGGCTTACACTTGAAGATCAGGCAGTGCTCCGTGAAGAGAAAGAGCAGGTGTTATCACTTATGATGGCGATGCCTGTGAAATATCGTGAGCTGCTTCTTTTACATTTTGAACAGGAACTGACCTATCAGGAAATCGCAGATGTATTAAACCTGCCGCTGTCCACAGTCAAAACGCGTATCAGACGCGGAAGTGAGAAGTTGAAAACATCCTATGTATATCAGGAAAGAAGGGGGACTGGTCATGAGTAAGGAAAAGCTTCCGGAACGTATCAACTGGCCTGTTCATTCGGAATTTTCAAGTGAAGACAGAAATGCTGTATGGGAGAAGATCAATAAAAAGAAAAAACGTCCGAATAAGTGGCTGCCGATCAGTTTGTCAGGTATTGCAGCCGCGGCAGCTCTGTTTTTGGTCGTTCAGCTGACAGGGGTGGAGGAGCAGGATAGTGTGCCGCTTGATCAGCCGGAGGAGCAGGAGGAAATTGAGGAAACAGTCGAGACTGAGACTGAGGATGTTGTTGAGGAGACAGAAGAAACGACTGAGCAGACTGAAGAAATTGACTTAAGGACCATTCAAGTGGGAGATGCACTTAATGGCTGGGTAGCCACCTATATCGTTGCACCTGAAAATAATAAGGGAGGCTCATATATTCACTTTGAGAAAGAAATTAAGCTGACAGGTGAAATGTCATTTCCGGAAAACAGCTTCCAACCTGTTTTTGAACCGAGAAATATAGCACAGGATACCTTTCCGGTTCAGCTGAATTCAAGTAAAATTCAGCTTCGCGGTTATGTAACGACCTACCAGAAAATATATGGCATAGAGCCTCAAAACAGCAAGGAAGTGGCACTCCTCACCCACACATTATCAATTGGATTTGACCCGACTGATGGCAGTCCGGAAAGCGGAGCCATATTAGAACCGGACTTCGGACCACCATATACTCAATTTGATCCTGACTCTGTGAATGAGAATTTGTTTACCGGAAATGCAATACCATTTAACGGCTACGATTATGAAGATATCAATCAGATAATTCTGAGCATCTCTGAAAACCCCGATGACCGGGAGTTAAGAGATCTTTCTCCTGTGAACATCATTCAGGTATTTAATTCGATATACAATGAAAGAAGAGGAATTCTATTCAGTGATGAAGCAGATTATGGACAGTATACCGGATATGAAGAATTGTCAATTGCCTTAACCAATGGCCCTATGTATGAACATTTAACAGGACAATTAATTGAAGTATACCTTTCTGATACTGAGAGCTATGTCGCAGCGGTAAATCGTGATGGAGAGACGATGCTTAAGATATTTTTTAAGCTTGAAAACAATGTGTGGAAAATCACATCTATTCAGGAAGTGTAATCAATCATCATTATTTTGGTGGTACGGACCTCTTCTGCATGTTAAGATATTCTGGTAGATCTTAAAAAGAAGAGGTGCCATCTTGAAAAAAGGTTTAATTATAGGAATGTTTTATCTGCTTGGATTACTGCTGCTGTCATTTGGAATCAGTATGATGATCGTTGCAGATCTTGGCGTTGGACCATGGGATGCTTTATATGTAGGTTTATCAGAAACAATCGGTTTTACGGTTGGGACATGGGTGTTTATACTCGGAATCATTTTGATTCTGTTAAATGGATATTTAATGAAGAAAATGCCGGATTTCCTGGCCATTATTACGATTTTTCTCATCGGTGTGTTTATGGATTTCTGGCTGCTTGTAGCTTTTGCCGGAATTGAGTCGCTCGCAATGCCAGTAAGAGCGATGATGCTTGCTGCAGGGGTTATTATTATTGCAGTCGGTATCACATTCTATCTGCAGGCAAACTTTGCGAGAAATCCAATTGACAGTCTGATGATTGCAATTCAGACGCGCACAGGTAAGAGTCTTGCATTCTCAAAAACTGTGATGGAAGTAAGTGTACTTGTGATCGCATTTCTATTCGGAGGACCGATCGGGCTTGGAACGGTGATTGTGGCATTTGGAATCGGCACGCTGATTCAGCTGTTCATTACTCCGGTTACGAATACACGGAAGCGACTGACGAATGAAACAGAGGTTGTGCTTTAAAAAGTAGTCTCTCAATAAGTTGGCTGATGATTTACGCTTCAGGCGGAAGCTTTCCGCGGCCGGGCGGTGATCAGGCTTCGCCTGTCCCACCTGTCCCTTCCTGCCGCAGGAGTCACCGCCTTACACTCCAATCATCAGCTGTGCAAATACATCATTTTACTTTAATAAGCATAGAAAAAAGACCTGTTCACTTACGAACGGGTCTTTTTTGATGCGGAAATAAAATTTCAGAACATTCAAATTATATATATTTAAAAATGATATAATAAAAAGCAAAAGGAGGCGTTTTCCCATGAAAAAGTTCGGGATCTTAGCAGCGGCTTCTATTCTTTTGTTTTTACTTTTTCCGAATCAGGCAAAAGGTGTTGTGTCATTCGATGATGTACCAATGGACCACCCGTTTGTATGGGAAATCATTTATCTTCATGAACAGGTAATCATTGATGGGTATGATGATGGAACGTTCAGGCCTTATAACAGGGTAACAAGATCACAGGCAATGAAAATGATTGGTGAAGGAATCTTTCTTTATAAAGAGCAGCGGCCGACTCCGTTCAGTGATGTGCCGGAACACGCGTATTATTCCGGTTATGTGATGTCAGCTTTTGAGAATGGGTATATCAGTGGTTACAGTGATGGAACGTTCAGACCGCATCAGGATCTGACAAGAGGGCAGGCGGCTTTAATTTTTGCCAGAGCATTCAAGTGGGCTGAGGCTGAACCTGCAGGATTCAGCGATGTGACAGGTGAGGGTGAGATGGCAAAGGCAGTAGCTAAGCTGAAGGAACACGGCGTGACCACCGGTTATCCTGATGGCACGTTCAGACCTTATGAAAAAATTACAAGAGGCCAGTTCGCAGCATTTCTTGCACGCGCGATTGAACCAACGTTAGTCCCGCAGTATCAATCCCTTTTAGAAACTGCAAATGATATACTTGCCCATTTACAAAACGAAGAATTTGGAGATCTTGCAGCGTATATGGGTGAAGAACCGCTGACGTTCTGCCCTTATGCCGGCAACTGTATTGATCATGGCGGCGTACAGTTCAGTGCGTTGGAGCTTGATGGTTTCATGAGTGATTCTGATGTTTATTACTGGGGAGATCAGGATGGCTCCGGTTTTCCGCTTGAACTGACACCGGCAGCCTATTACGATGAGTGGCTGATGGATGCAGTGTATGAATCTAAGACGCGTTACGACCGCTCAAAGCATATGTCTACAGGAGAATTGATTAGACAGAAATATCCTGCAGGAAGAGTAGTGGAGTATTCCTATGAAGGAACAGCAGAATTCGATTATATGGATTGGCAAAGTCTGAATCTTGTATTTGAAAAGAATAGCAGCGGGGATTGGGTGTTGATCGCCATTATTAATGACCGCTGGACAATCTGATGAGGATCCGGTCTCAGAAGTGAGATCGGATTTTTTCCATTTAATTGTTATTGACTAAATATCCACATCCCGTAAAATAAATACAAAGAACTATTTCAAAAGACCTGATGATTAGGGGTGGGGAGTATGAAGCTGCAAAAGCAAACATTATGGGTCATTGGCGGGAGCATGTTTCTTTTTTTAATTCTGCTGACCACTTTTATCAGGCCGATGCTGCTCGCTGATGCACTGGCAATGGATGAAGAGAGTATGTTAAGGGATATGGACCGGATCAGTAATGCGATCCGCCTTGAGCAGGAGCTGCTGACGAGCCTGAATCAGGACTGGGCACAATGGGATGAAATGTATGATTTTGTGCTCGGGGAAAACCCTGATTTTACAGCCGCAAATATCGATGAAAATACTTTTATGAATAATAGGATCTGGCGGATGATGGCGATTAATTCTGATGGTGAGGTTCTGCTTGACCGCAGTTATGGACTGAAGAAAGAAGCTGAATTGCTTACAGAGCAGTTCTATAGTCTCACTCCCTCGCTTAATAATTATCTGATCGGTATGAATGACTCGTTTTTTATTGTCTCTGTACAAAGAGTGCTTCCGACTTCAGGTGTCGGCCGGTCTGCCGGAAAGTTAATTATCGCAAGGGACATCAGCAGTAATTATGTAAAGCGTCTCGGATACGACTTATCACTGGAACTTGATGCCGCAATTATAAACGGGTCAATCGAACAAAACAGAGTTATCAGAACTGTTAGTGAGGATCGTCTTGAGGGACAAATGGCTGTCAGAGGTTCTGAAAGAAATGTGAATATGCTCCTGACGATCGATAAGCCGCGCAGTTATTATCTATCTAAAAGAGATGTGATTACTAAGTTTGTTATGTCCTTAGTTGTGTTAATGACGGTAATCGCTATTGTCCTCTTTATCATGCTTGACCGGCTGATGATTTCAAGAGTGACTTCACTGTCAAAACAGTTAAATCAGATTCGCAGCAAGCGTGATATCAGTGCGAGAGTGCAATGGAAGAATCATAATGGGGATGAAATTCATGCGCTCGGGAAATCTATAAACGGAATGCTGGATTCAGCTGAGCAGTCACACCGGGAGATCTCGGATATGGCGCAACATGACCAGTTAACAGGTATGCTGAACCGGTATGGGATTATTGATGAGTTTCAGCGCTTGAAAGATTCAGATGATACAACGATTGCTTTTCTGTTTTTTGACCTGGATGGATTTAAAAGGATTAATGATTCCCTTGGACATAAAATGGGTGATGCCCTGTTGAAAAAAGTCGCAGATAGATTAAGTCATTTTAAAAGCTCAGAAAGCGAAGTCATTGCGAGAATGGGCGGAGATGAATTTTTGATGCTGATGCAGACCTCAGATCCGGATTACCTTGAGGAACGCGCCAATGAAATGATCAGGGTATTAAAGCAGAATTATATTTTGAATGATATTAAGACCTTTGTGACCTCAAGTGTAGGGGTAGCAAATTATCCGGAGGACGGCACTACATTTGATGAAGTGCTTCAGGCAGCTGATATCGCGATGTATGAAGCAAAACGAAAAGGAAAAAACCAGCTGGTTCATTACCACGACCTTGCGGGTGACCTGGATTATAAGAACATACTAATGCTTGAAAATGATCTGAAATTCGCACTTAAAAATAATGAACTGTATCTGGATTACCAGCCGGTTTATACAGGATCGAAAAACCGGATGATAGGTGTCGAAGCGTTAATCAGATGGGACCACCCTGTAAAAGGAAGGATTCCTCCGAATATTTTTATTCCAATCGCAGAGAACGGCAGCTTTATCAGTGACATAGGGGAATGGGTACTTGAGCAGAGTATTGAACAGACAGTAAAGTGGCATAAAAGTGGCCACAAACACATTGGTGTGGCTGTAAATGTGTCTAAAATGCAGATGAAAAATAAAGAACGTTTTCTGAGAAAGCTTGATGATCTGCTGGAAAAATATCAATTTTCACCTGAGCAGTTGCAAATTGAAATTACAGAAAGCGATATTCTCTTTTTCGATGGGGAAATTGTTGAATTTGCAGCAGAACTGCGAAAGAAAAACGTCCGAGTGGCGCTTGATGATTTTGGCGTGGGGACTTCAACACTTTTCAACCTGCGGAATATGCCTGTGAATGTCGTGAAGATTGACCGCTCATTTATCAAACATGTGCCAGCAGAAGAGTTTGATTCAAAGCTGCTGAAAGGACTCTATCAGGTCCTAGAAGGAATTGGTATGCATATCATTACAGAAGGTGTGGAGACGGCCGAACAGGCTGCATTTATCAGGAGTAACAGCTCTTCAGATATTCAGGGGTTTTATTTCGGAAGGCCAATGAAGCCTGAGCAGATCGCACTTTTACTTGAACAGGAAGCCACCTGGCGTCAGGCAGCATCTGATTATAGGGGATAGAAAAACAGAGGACGAGTTAATCCGGAGCGCAGAGTATAGACTCAAGTTTAAAGTTTACTTTATCGAAAGTATGCATTCATCCGCTTTCGATTAGTTATGCTCATTATAAAAAGGAAGATGACGCACCTTTTCTTAAACGTCATCTTCCTTTTCGTTGTAAACTGTTTTATTTAAAACTTAGGTTCATTGTAGTGGAAGCCTACGCCTGGAGCGTAAATGAACCGGTCCCTTTTAGAGACTTTTTCAGTGGTCTCGAAAAGTGCCGTCTCTGTCCCTTTAAATTTCTCTGCGCATTGCTTTCAGCACATCAATCTCAGTGGCACGCTTTGCAGGTCTCAAGCCTGAAAGCATCGTTACAGCAAGACAGATAACGACAGCGATCAGGACAAGTGTGAACGGAATAGAGGAGAACTGCAAACCTGCCGGAAGCTCTTCATCAAAAGCTGTTTCAAGAATCATCGGCAGTGCCAGATTCACACCAATACTGATCACGTAAGAAACAGCAATTCCTATAACTGCTCCAACCAGTCCGATATACGTACTCTCAAGCAGGAAAATCCGTTTAATGACTTTCGGACTTGCCCCTATTGCTTTCATAATGCCGATATCGGGGGCACGTTCAGTTACAGCCATCGTCATCGTGTTAAAGATCCCAATTGATGCGATCAGTATTGCAATGGTTCCAATGAAGATCAGCCCGGCTTTTGCAATATTGAACAGTGTATTAATCTGACCCATCTCACTAACAATGGAATACACATAATATCCTTCTTCTTCAAGTGAGGTCATCACACTTTTGACAGCTTCAAGATCATCTGCATAGACAGTTGCAGTGTCGTACCCTATATCCTCTCCAGCTTCTGAAGGGTCAGTCAGCATTGCTTTAGAGGTGCCTGTGATTGCTTCGAGTTCGGCAAGCTTTTCATCCGTGATATAGACTTTCTGATCCCAGGCCCATTCGCGGCCCGGTTTTTCAAGCACGCCGGTAACCGTTACAGGGACCGTCTCAGCGATCTCCTCACCATCTTCCATTCTTTTAAACTCAAGATCAAAAGTCTGGCCGATGATCTCACCTGAGAAACGCTGTTCCGGAATCAGATGCCCGTCTTCCCCATACTCTATATCTTCATCCGCCACATCGTCTTTTAAAAGGTTTAACGCAAAATGGTAGCCGACTGCTACTTCATCTTTTGTCTCTGGAAAAGAACCTTCCCCTAACTCAATTCCGGCGTTTTCCATCGATGGGAAGTGACTCTGAACAGTCTGAGTGTTAATTTCATAACCATCTGTGACATAGCGCGTTTCCTGTCTGATCTGCTTGGCTCGGGTGACTGCATTGACACCATCAAGCGCTTCGATCTCTGTTATATTCTGATTGGTCAGGCTCTCAGCATTGCCATTCCCGGTATCTTTTCCGGCAACTTCAATCTGCGTCACTTCCGGAGATTCAATCGTATCTTTAATGACTGTATCATGAAGGCCGAATGCGACTGACGCAAGAACGATCAGGAACGCTACACTCATCGCAGATGCCAGAATCGTCATGAACACACGCATTCGATTCTTCTTCATATTCTGACGGATAAAACGGAACTGGTCTTTCAGCTTCATACGAACACCCCGCTTCGTACAAGTTCTCCATCAGCGATCTCAATCGTACGGTCACCGATTTTAGCAACTTCATCATCATGTGTGATAATCACGAATGTGATCCCGCGCTCTTTATTCAATTTTTTTATAAACGCAAGCAGATCCGCTTCCGTCTCGCTGTCAAGACTCCCGGTCGGCTCATCCGCTAAAATCAGCGGCGGTTCAAGTACCAGGGCTCTCGCAATACTGACGCGCTGCTGCTGTCCGCCTGAAAGTTCGCTTGGATAATGATCCTTAAAGTTTTCAAGACCAACTGTTTTCAACATATCAAGTGTCATCTGTTTTCTGGCCTGTTCAGACATTCCTTTTAAAATCAGCGGCAGTTCAATATTTTCATACGCTGTCATACTCGGGATCAACTGAAAGCTTTGAAAGATAAAGCCCATATTCTTCAGTCGGAATTCAGCAAATTCCTCTTCTGTAAATTCGCTGACCTTTTCATCAAGAATGATAATTTCCCCTTCAGTCGGGCGGATAAAGCCGCTGATCAGGTTTAGTAATGTAGATTTCCCTGATCCGCTTCGGCCGACAATTGATACAATTTCCCCTTCAGCTACATGCAGCGAGATATTCTTCAACACATCAAGACGTGACTGCTGGCCCTTTTTACCAAGCACGAACTGATGGCTTAACTGGTTAATTTCGATCATATTAACACTCCTTTTCCTCATTTTTGGCAAAAAGAAAGAAGGGACCCCAAAATCAGATCCCTTGCATTCAATTAGTCGAACTGGCTGGTGATGAAGTCTGGTGCATCAGCCTCATCAAAGCTGACGAAACTGTAGCCGTTACTCATACGGAAAAATACGAAATAGTCTCCGTACCGCTGTCCGGAATTAATTTCGAACAGCTCCTGAATCTGTTCAGAATCAGTAATCTCAATCGTCGGCACATCCAGATCTTCAGGTGTCATCCGTTGTTCATAAACGATCGCATCAGTCATCATATTGAACTCGTCACCATTAGACTTTGCAACGGTTACAGATTTAATATTTTCAGGCAGGAACAGCGCATCTTCATATCCGTTCTCTTTGAACCACTCAATCGTGTTCGTGTGTTCAGTTGTAATCCCTGCATATAAGTCATAAGGCAACTGCATAGAGAATTGAACCTCACCTGCAGTCTGTTGCTGCCAATTTACTGCAAGCTCTTCTGAAGGCATTGTTTCAAGATCAGCCTTCATTGCATTAATCAGACTCTCCATTTCATCCGGATCAGCAATTCTCACAGGCTCACTGTTATGATTCGAATAAAACATCATGTAGTTCAGATTATCGCTTCTTGAAGCAATATAAACAGGATCATACGTTTCTTTAAAGTCCTGCGTGCTTCTGAGGTCAGCTGTCACATCTTTAAGGAACTCATGATTTACATCATATTCCCGTGATAGTGTACTGCCATCCTCAAGCGTATAGTTAATCAGAACCGTGCTCCATTCATCACTCCTATTATATTCATGATCAATCATGTCACGGTGAATGGCTGTCACCATTTCAATCGCCTCAGGATCTGTTAAAGCAGGGTTAGCAGTTTCTTCTAAATCCCACCAGATACTGTTGCGCGAGTTAGGGCTGTGAATCTCAACTGATGAGACTTCACCTGCAGCAGGCACTTTATCTTCATAAAAACCTGCCACAAGATTGATCGGCACAAGCAGTAAAGTCACAACCACTCCGTATACAATAAATCCTTTCCATGGCCACGACAGGCGCAGCGTTTTTTGCAGGATCATCTGCAAAATCGTATAGGCGATAAAAGCACCTAGCACATAGCCAACGATCGTCCATACCATGTTACCCTGTTGAATCTCAGTGAAATAAAAGCCGAAGATCAGCATCACAAACAGTGTAAGACTGTACAAAAAGACATATCGGACGAAAGTGAATACAATCGTCTGGTCTGTTGCCTCAGAAGGCCGCTTCGCATACGCCAGATACGACAGCGCAACCAGCACTGCAGCGATCAGCGTATAGACGAGATACTCAGTCAGACTGAATGGAGTCTGGGTTAATTCGATCAGACGTCCAAAGAAAATACCGTTTGTCAGCAGCGTATCTGTATAAGCACTTAATGCGAGCCCTGTGACATAATACTGAAGGTTTGTCAGAATCAGCAGAATGATCAGTGCAGGAACAATGATGACTGTGTAAGTCAGTGCACCATGCAGCAATGCATTCCCGACAAACACCCCAACCGTCACTGTCAAAATGAACATAAACAGCATAATCAGATAAGATAATCCAATCCAGCTGAAAATATTAGTGATCGTATAAAACTGATCAGTCAGGAAGGGGTACAGAATGGCAACGAGTATACCTGTAATAACAAGCGGAACGAATAATGTCACAGCACCCGTTACATACACATTTGTTAAGATCGTTCCTCTTTTGAAAGGCAGGCTGTGAAAGAAATCCGTTGCCGATTTATTCGTCATAAAGTTAAGCAGGATAATGCCAACCAGCACCGGGAATGAACAAAATGCAATCAGCTGGAACGGAATTGAAAATTCCATCAGTGGATTGAGTATGCCTTCGTAATCGGCAAATCCTCCATAATACTGATCATTCCGAAGTGTCATCTCACGGATAAACATACTGAGCGGCAGCATAACTGCCAGCGCGATGGCTAAAAATACACCAATCCACGTAATTGATCTCAGCTGCTGTCTGAAAAGCCCCTTATTCCACAATAAGATTCCGGATTTCATAGCCAACACCTCCCAGCTCATAAATAAAGATTTCTTCAAGTGTTAATGGCAGTAAATCAAAGATCGCCGGATTAAAACTCTGTACATAAGGAAGAATCTCTTCCTCACGTCCTTTTACAATAATCAGCAGCACGCTGCCCCGCTTTTCATAATGCAGCACATCAAGTCCGCTCAGGAATGCATCTTTTTCAGGCAGTTGCTTAAATGCGATCTGAAGCTTATGAATATCAGTCTTCAATTCATCCAGATCCCGTTCAAATAACAGACCGCCATTGTGCATGATCCCGACGTAATCACAAAAGTCTTCCATCTCGCGCAGATTGTGCGAAGATACAATCAGCGTCAGACCACGGTCAGCCACATCCTGCAGGATCGCATTCTTCATCTGCTGGCGCACAACCGGATCCAGTCCGTCAAACGGCTCATCGAGAATCAGCACATCCGGCATCGCAGAGAGTGTCAGAATAAATGAAGCCTGTCGCTGCATTCCTTTTGACATCCGTGTCAGCTTCTTATCCGGATTCATTCTAAAATGCTTCGTCAGCTGCTGAAACCTTTTTTCATTCCAGCGTGCATACACTTCTTTATAAAAACCGGCCATATCATTCAGAGAAGTCTGGTGCAAAAAGTGCGGCTGATCAGGGATGAAGAGCACGTGCTGTTTTGTATCAGGCGTCTCAAACACAGGTTTGTCAGCGATTTTTACTTCACCGCTGTCATATCTGTAGATACCTGCAAGGATCTTAAGCAAGGTTGTTTTACCGGCACCATTCGAACCGAGCAGTCCATAGATCGAACCTTTTTTCACATGGAGTGTGAGATTTTCAACAGCCTGCAGATCTTCAAACCGTTTATTAACTGCGGATGCCTGTATCATTTTTCACCCTCCTTTTCACCAACTTCAATTTTTTGAATCAGACTGATCAGATCATCTTTCGACCCGCCAAGAAACAAAAATTCGCTCACAATTTTTTCTAAATCCTGTCTCAGCATCTCCAATCTCTCCCCATTTCCATCATTCTGCAATGGCGCCACAAAGCTGCCTTTTCCAGGAACGGAATAAATAAATCCCTCGCGCTCGAGCTCACGGTAGGCCTTCTGTATCGTATTCGGATTAATCGTCAATTCCTGCGCCAGATTCCTGACAGAAGGTAACTGCTCATCCTGCTGCAGCACATCCTTAATCATCAGCGTCTTCAACTGATCCATCAGCTGCTCATAAATCGGCACCCGGCTGCGCGTATCCAACGTAAACATCCGCACCCTCCTCCAAATATTAGTGTATTACCTGTACTACTTATTGTAATACGGTTGGTACGGTTGGTCAATACTATTTTTTGTAATTTTTTTTGCAGTTGATGCAGTTGGGAAACTGTGGGGTTGTGTTCAGGAGATTATATGGGGTGTTCCGGAAATTATGGGTGAGGTTCATGAAATTACCCATGGCGTTCCGAAGATTTTCGTAATGGTTCAGAAGATTATTAAGGCAGTTCATGAAATAGGGTACATATACCCATCAGAAAATAATCAAAAAACCGCGAGACTTACTCATCGCGGTGGGAAATTCTCAATTTATATACTCTTTTACTGGTCTTATTTACAGGTATCAAATCTGCTTTGTGTAAAAGATATCTTACAGTGTCAGCATTGCATCCTTTTAATAAACTGCGGGCCTGTCGATTTGAAATCGTTGGGTAGATAAAAGTCAGATAAACATAGAGGGTATCCAAATAGGTTTCATCACAAGGTTCGCCACATATATTACATCTGAATCGCTGTGATCTCCATTCGGCTGAAAGCTGTGCGCATGTATGACACCAAACGCCTGCTTGTAAAGAGTCAGGCAGGAGGTTATATTTTTTTCTTACATCATAAATCTTTTCATTCACCCCATAGCTGATAATAGAAGCTGCAATGTCATTTAACTCTATACTCTCATATAATCTATTACAGTTAGTCTCTATCAATTGTCTTAGTTTCATTGTAAATTGTTCAGCTCTGAATAAGTTTTTAGGGAGGATATTAGTAGTTCCAACCGCTTCTAAATGAGCGCTTGAATGTGTGAAGGGAATGAGGGAATAAACGGGAAGATTAACATTGATTTTTTTGAAGAGATTCAGTAGACCTGCCTGATGCCGTTCCGCCTGAACTAATGGGTGAATCCAGGTAGACAGTGAGTGATCATTCTCGTTGCGATACATATGTCCATTTTCATAATCTAATTTTATATGACCTTTAAGGTGTTTAGTTTCAATTGTAAGTGCAAAAGAAGGCGTGATGACAAGATGGTCCAGCTGGATAGTTTCACCTTCGTAAGGAAGAGTCAGGTTTAGTCCGATAAGAAATTCGGGGGATGAAAATTGTTTTAGAAATTGATCGATTCTTTGTTCGCCATATTCACCGGCCCTGATTATTGAAGCATCTTTTAATATGTCGTTTTTGGATAGATGGTGATCAGGGAGATGTCTTGCGAGTAGTTCATATGCGTTGGCACGGATGGAAGGCTTTCTGGAGTGGAAAATCAATATAAATGTACCTCCAATTCTATTTAAGATATACATATTATACCTTCTAATTGCGATGAAGGATGATATTTTTTTGTTTTATAGCGGATTCTGGAGTATAGGTATATGGATACAATCTCCGGAACATAGTATGAAATCTCATGAACCACTTAGTTTATTTTATGAACACTAAAGACAATTTCATGAACCTCACTCATAATCTCCTGAACACCCCATGTAATCTCCTGAACAAAATTTTCCCACAACCCCCAATTTCCCAAGTGCATTCAACTAAGTGATAAAATAAAACCAACAATCCGAAAGCAGGTGACGAGATGGAGAAGGAGATTCAGGTTGCGGAGGCGTCGATTCAGGAGATGGAGCCACGGGTGCAGGCGCACAAGTGGTATCCGCGGTTTCATGTGGCGCCGCGGGCGTATTGGATGAATGACCCGAATGGTTTTTCGTATTTTAATGGGGAGTATCACTTGTTTTATCAGCATCATCCATTTTCACCGGAATGGGGGCCGATGCATTGGGGGCATGTGGTGAGTCGTGATCTTGTCCACTGGGAGCATCTGCCTGTAGCGCTTGCGCCAAGTACAGAAGATGATGCGGATGGATGTTTTTCAGGCAGTGCGATTGAGGTGAACGGGAAGCTGGTCGCTATGTATACAGGGAATGTGTGGACTGGTCCGGATCATGACACTGACTTGAAGCAGGTGCAGATGATTGCTGAAAGCAGTGACGGGATTCATTTTACAAAACGTGTTGAACCGGTAATTAATGAAGCACCTGAGGGGGATATTCACCCTTACCATTTCAGAGATCCAAAGGTGTGGGAGCATAATGGTACATATTATTGTGTGCTTGGATCGCGGACGAAGGATCATCAGGGACAGGTGCTGCTGTACCGTTCGGATGATTTGCTGAACTGGGCGTTTATGGCGGTGGCTGCGAAAAAGGAAGGGAACGGCGGTTTCATGTGGGAGTGTCCGGATCTCTTTCATTTAGGAGAGCATGATGTACTTGTGATGTCACCGCAGGGCGTGAAGCCTGAGGGAGAGAAGTTTCATAATCTGCATCAGGCGGTGTATGTGCTTGGTGAGTTGGAGTATGGGACAGGCACATTTACACACGGGGATTTCCACATGCTTGATGCCGGTTTTGATTTTTACGCGCCTCAAACGCTTGAGGATCCAGAGGGCAGACGCGTGATGATTGGCTGGATGGATATGTGGGAAAGCGAGATGCCGACGCAGGCACATGGCTTTTGCGGGGCGATGACGATTCCGAGAGTGCTTGTGCCGGACGGGGACAGGTTGCTTGTTCAGCCGCTGCCCGAGCTTGCTGAGCTTAGACGGGAAGCCGTTTCCTATGAAAATCAGCCCGTTACAGCTAAACAAACGTTTGATTCAGTCAATGGAACATGTCTTGAGCTGAGAGTTGAAGTAAATATAAAGAATGCGGATGCTTTTCGCGTAAACTTCAGAAGCGGGAGTGAAGAAAAAACGGTTCTTAGGTGGGACAAGAAGGATGCTGCAGTTACGCTTGATCGCACAAAATCCGGCGCTGGCGTCAGTGGTACGAGAACAGTAAAAGTGAATACGGAAAGTGACATATTAAAGTTCCGCCTGTTTCTGGATCAGTCCTCTGCAGAGATTTTTATCAATGACGGAGAGGCTGTGATGACGGCTCGTATATATCCTGAAGAAACGTCAGATGGCATTGAGTTTGAAGCAGAGGGAGAGGCTGTGATTGAGCGGCTAGAGAAGTGGGAGCTTCATTCAGTTTTTTCGCAAAAAGGAGGAATGTAGATGCAATCTATTAATCCAAATAACCAAACCGAACGCGACAACTACAAGCTGTTAACAGGCGGGATCATCCCGCGGCCAATTGCATTTGTAACGACCGAATCAGAATTGGGTGTGCTGAATGCGGCCCCGTTTAGTTATTTTAATATTGTATCCGCCGACCCGCCACTGATCTCAGTGTCTGTTCAGCGAAAAGCAGGGGAGCAGAAGGATACGGCGCGGAACGCAGTGTTAAAGGGTGAATTCGTTGTGCACATTGTGGATGAAAGCAATGTGGATAAGGTAAATATGACGTCAGCCAGTCTGCCGGCTGATGAGAGTGAAGTTGATCTGGCGGAACTGACGCCTGTGAAAAGTGATGTGATAAGCGTGCCGGGGCTTGAAGAGTCCAGGTTCAGGATGGAATGCGTGCTGGAGCAGCATATTCCGCTTGGCGGTCAAGATGGAGTTCCGTCGACGGATCTATTAATCGGCAGAATTGTGCGGTTTCATATTGATGAAGCGATCTATGAGAAGGGACGGATTGATCCTGAAGGGCTTGGCGCAGTGAGCAGACTGGCCGGGAGTTATTATGCGAAGCTTGGTGAGATGTTTTCATTGGAAAGACCAGAATAATATTTGCGTGAGACCGGGGAGCGGGGTGCTTTCCGGTTTTTTTGTTGTGTTTAAAATGGGTCTATTTACACAATTTCCTGAACCACTTAGATAAACTTCGGAACGTGCTGGGAAATCTCCTGAATCCTCCATGTTATTTCCGGAACACCGCATGTAATCTCCTGAACCACGGCTATAATCTCCTGAACCCCCAAACCACACAATTTCATACAACCACAAAAGTAAAACCAACTTTACAAAAAGACAAGTATACTTTACAATCAAACTAACAAATATTGGAGGAGATCAAATGGCCATAAAAAATCGGGTGAAGGAACTCCGGGCACGCGATGGTCTTACGCAGGGGGACCTCGCTAAAAAAATTGGTGTCACCAGGCAGACAATCGTATCGCTTGAAAAAGGCAGCTATACGCCGTCTCTGCTGCTGGCATTAAATATCGCAGAAGTATTTGATGAAGCAGTAGAATCCATTTTTACGAAGGAGGAAGATCAGTGAGAAAAGTATTAATCGAAACGATATGCAGTGTGATTTTTTATGTGCTGTTAGCGGTCACAGTTGGAAGTACGGTGCATTCCATGCAGGAGCTGACGGAAGGTTTTGAAGCACGTGAGCTGGATGATGTGCTTGGCAATACGGTCAGCTGGTCAAATGAAATCAATATTGGGTCTGAGGGCATTATGATTGAAGATGTGCGGGAGGTGACTGATAACGAAACCGGTCAGACAGAGACAGACGTGATCAGCGTAACAGTGAATTCTCTTCCGTGGCTGCTGTTATTCATTTTTACAATCCCGTGGATGATCTACAGCTTTATCACGCGTGACCGTTCAGTATCGTTTAATGTATTTGCGACAAAGATGACTGAATTTCAGGAGACAGATGAAAGAGAAGTACAGATTACCCGTGATGCGACAAAAGCATCTTACAAATCAATCGGAATTCTTGTGCCGCTGTTGCTTGTGCTGGTCATGTTTTATCCTCTCATCTACAATTTCTTGCCAGAATATCCGGTATATCTGATTGCAAGTGCTATTATTGTTCCAACGATTGTGTATGGCACTGTATGGATAAAAGAATATAGAAAATAGGCATTCAAGATATTAGTCGTTTCACTTTGAAAAAGAGGATTTTTTTCTTTTCTGGAGAAGTAGTCAGGTATTACGAATGAAAGGATTGAGTCAATATGATCCACATCAAACATTCACTGATCGGGGAACAAACAATACAAGATCTGGCTCATGATTATGATCTGCCAGAAGTAACAGAGTGCCTGTTTTTAGCACGAGGCCTGAACGATACGTATGTGTTGAAAACAGTGGAGGACAATTATATTTTCCGTGTCTACCGTAAAGGCTGGCGGGAAGAAGATGCGATTTTATTTGAGCTTGAAGCAATTGAATTCGCCCAGCACGAAGGGATTCATTCATCAACTCCGGTCACACGTAAGGACGGGCAGCATCTGACTAAAATTGAAGCACCTGAAGGAACACGTTTTGGCGTGATGTTCACATATTCAAAAGGAGAACGCCCGGAGATAACCGAAGAAAACAGCGGCAGAATCGGACGGGCGCTTGCGAATCTGCATAATGCGACTGACAAATTCAAGCCATCAACCAGCAGAGGGTACGAACTGAATGTGAATCATCTGTTGAAAGCTCCGGCTGCGATTATTATGAAGCGTCTTGGTCATGCACTGACTGAAGAACAGGAGACGCTGCTGCACGAAGCTGTGAGTAAGGTAAAGGAAGTGGCAGAGAATAAAGAGCTTTCCTATGGGTTCTGTCACGGAGACTTCCACAACTTCAATTTCCATTTGCATGATGGCAGCCTTGAAGCGTTCGACTATGATTGCTGCGGTATTGGTTACCGCGCTTACGATATCGCTGTCTTCTGGTGGAACCTGAAAAATAATTATCCACAGCAGGAAAAAACGTGCTGGCGTTCATTTTTGAATGGTTATGAAAGCGTGCGGAAAATCGAAGAACATGATAAAAAGGCTCTGCCTTATTTTGTTGCAGCCCGCAGGATCTGGTTCATGGGCATTCTTGCGGCGAATGAAGACGTCTGGGGCCGCGCATGGATTAATGGGCAGAATATGAATCACTTCTTCGGTCAGCTGGCATCGGATGTTAAATATTTTGAGGAACAGTAAAAACTGCCGGGCTTACCGGCAGTTTTTACTGTTTTAAAATACTCTCTAACGTGCATTTTTACCGGTGATAAAAACAATTCACGAAGCATAAGATGTTTCAGTGTTTTCTGTGAATTAGCACATTTTAATCAAATTTCTAATGCAATTCTTTCGAAAAGTGTGATAGAATGAAAAAGAATTTAAATGAGAATGAGAATCATTTGCTTATAAATCAACGTTCACGGAAGATTTCAAGTTGAAAATCAGGAGTGAAGATCATGGAGAAAAATCTATTTGACGTAACCATTATCGGTGGAGGCCCGGCTGGATTATATTCTGCTTTTTACAGCGGACTGCGCGGCATGAAAACGAAAATTCTTGAATACCAGCCTTATTTAGGCGGGAAAGTTAACGTATATCCGGAAAAAATGATCTGGGATGCAGGCGGTATGCCACCTGTGACCGGTGCTAAAATGGTTGAACAGATGATTGAACAGGGCTTGACGTTTAACCCTTCTGTTTATCTGAATGAAAAGGTTGAATCAATCTCGAAAAATGAAAACGGTCACTTTGAAATTATTGCGGCAAATGGAAATCTACATACTTCAAAAACTGTTATTGTGGCAGTTGGAAGTGGAATCTTGAATCCGCAGAAGCTGCAGATCGAAGGAGCGGAACGTTTTGAAGTCACGAATCTTCATTATACAGTGCAGTCGCTGAAGAAATTTAAAGATAAAACAGTATTGATCTCGGGCGGAGGCAATACTGCGATCGACTGGGCAAACGAACTTGAGCCGATTGCGAAAAAGGTATATATCACGCACCGGAGCTGTAACTTCAAAGGCCATGAATCACAGATTGGCCAGCTGATGGGAAGCACGGCGGAGTGCCTCTTGAATACACAGATTACAAAGCTGCATGCAAATGAAGCGCATGATGCAATTGATCGCGTTGAACTCACACATAGTATTACAAATGAACAGAGCTCATTAGAAGTGGATGATGTCATCATTAACCACGGTTATGAGATTGATGCTTCACTGATTAAAAACAGTGAACTTCCTATTAACATGGTGGACGATTATTTTATTAAAACACAGTCCGGTGGCGAATCAAGTGTGCCTGGACTTTATGCAGCTGGAGATATCTCTAAGCATGACGGCAAGCTGAACCTGCTGATGGGGGCGTTCCATGATGCTGCGGTTGCAGTGAATCAGGCGAAGCGTTACATCACACCGGATGCGGGAGCAGCTGCAATGGTATCTTCACATAATGATGTATTCAAAGAAAAGAACCGTGAACTTGCTAAGAATATATAATGAAATGGCCGGGACAATGATGTCCCGGCTTTTTTCGTGAAAAATGTCATTGAAGAATCATAGATGCTTAGTGGCAGCAACAATAAAGTCACCTTACAGTTATCCACACTGAACCATTTCTGACACGAACATTTCACTCATCCACATGTGGATAATCAGTAATCGTTTTCCTTTACAATCAGCATTTTATAGTGGATATGTGTATAAAGTATGTGAATAACTGAGGCAGTTGTGAGTGATAATATTCGTCTGAGGACTATTTACGATAAAAAAACTGTCTGAGTATATGACTCAGACAGCGTAAGGTTAGATACTATTGTTTTTTGAAATACCTGAATCGTCTCTGACAAGACCTTTGGTTTTAGCTTCATGAAGCTGATTTTTCAGTAACGGATCGTCGTGTTCATGATTGTTGTAATTGTCCGGATTATCTTTCCCAGTCATTTTGTTTAATACACCTTTGACCTTGTCACCGAAATCCTGATGCTTGTTTTCCATTGTAAAACACTCCTTAGGATTTTGTTTTTCATTTACCCGTTTACTATGAAGACAAACATTTGTCACATTTTGCCGGAATGCAGCGGGACGTGACTTTGTTATGATTAAGAAAAATTGATCGGAGCGTTTTGGGATGAAATTAAAAAAGATAGAGGCAGCCGCAATAAAAGTGAGGGAGACATTCCCCCATTTGCTCTGTCCGATATGCGGTGAACAGCTTACAGAACAGTCTTTGTCTATGATATGTGTGAACAGCCATCAGTTCGATTTCGCGAAAAATGGTTCACTGCACCTGTTAACAAAACCAATAAAAACAAAATATACAAAAGAGTTGTTTGAGGCCAGACATACCTTAATGAGCGAGGCTGAGTTTTTTAAGCCTGTGATCAATGAAGTAATAACTCATTTAAAACGCCGTGATTCAGGCGTCATACTTGATGCAGGATGTGGAGAAGGAACGCACTTAGCTCAGATGATAGAAGGGCTGAGTGGATTGGCGGGCATTGGCATCGACCTTGCAAAAGACGGAATTCAAACGGCGGCCCGTTATTACGGGGAACCAATCTGGATAACTGCAGATTTAGCGAATGCGCCTGTTCAAAGCGGGACTGTGGATGTCATTTTGAATATCCTGTCTCCAGCGAATTACCGTGAATTTACCCGGTTGTTAAAAAAAGATGGAGAAGTCGTTAAAGTTGTGCCCGGAGCAGGTTACCTGAAAGAGCTGCGGAGTCATTATTTTGGGGATCAATATAAAAATGATGATACTGTTTCAGCTTTTTACGAACATTTTAATATAGAGAAAAAAATACCGGTTCATGTTACGCAGGTACTGGATCAAAAGGCCATCAGTGCACTCGTTGATATGACACCGCTCAGCTGGCATGCAGCACCGGAGAAAACTGCTTCTTTTAAATCATTAAACCAGACTGAGATGACACTGGATATAGAAATATTAATAGGCAGGAAAAAATGATTTTGTCTAACCTTCCATTATGATAGTCACCACTGTATAATAACTATATTGGGTCTTTAGTATTATCAAATGATAGATAAATGGAATAGATGGAGGGCGTAAGATCATGGATCAGCTGGCTTTTTATCATTTTAAAATAGAGTATGTACTACTGACAATTATTTTTTCGATTATCAGTAGTACTTTAGCTATACAGTTCAGCAGACGGGTAAAATTCACCAGTGATAAACATAAAGAGATGATTCTGATCAGAAATGCTCTACTGCTTGGACTTACATTCTGGCTGACTCATTTTTTTGTATCCATATCAATTGGTTTGCCACATGAGGTAACGTCATATATTACATATTCAGTGATCAATTACACTATGTGTGTGATCGGTTCTTATGGAGCACTGAAGGCTGCACAATCCGTGGTGAAAAAGAATACGGTGAGATATTTTGTTATGAGTGGCGTCATCGCGCTCAGTGTGATCCTGGCGAATTCGGCAGGCTTTATCGCGCTGTTTAGAGAATATATTGATGTAAAGCCAGTCCTGCTGATCATGTCTTTGTTTATGATTTATGGCATGTCTTTATCAATTTACCGTTTCTTATTGCAGATTACTCACGAGAGTTATGACCGCGCCCTGAGGAAATGGAAAGTGGCAGGGAGTATTTTGACTGGGGCAGCACTAGCAGGTGCTCCTTATATTATGCTGACTTCACTTCTCGACTTTTCAACACTGGGCTCTATCAGCAGTCCGCTTGCACTTGTACCATTTCTTTACGTGATTATCGCAAATCTTGTATTAAAAGTTGTACCTGACCTGTACAGTGATCAACTCTATTTAAGGAGCACTGAAGTTTATACCTCACTATTTAACCATAATCCCGCAGCTGTATTTTCAACGGATATCACAGGAAGAATTATTGATGTTAATAACGAGGCCAGAAAACTGAGCGGGTATTCTTATGAAGAACTGCGTGGGATGAATATTGAAGAACTGTTTGAATCGAAAAGAAAGCATAATGTAGTACGCTATTTCAAAAAGGTGTTAAGCGGGTCGATGCCGAGGCTTCAATCGAGAATGATGAGAAAAGACCGCAGTTTTTCTGAAGTATCAATTACAGCAATCCGGACAATCACAAACGGTCAGGTAATTGGTGCATTTGGTATTGTAGAAGATATTACAGATAAGAAACGGACTGAGTCCCGCGTTGAATTTTTGGCATATCATGATGAACTGACCCGGCTCCCCAACCGCAGGAAGTTAAATAAAGTGTCAGAGCAGCTGATTGAATCAGATGCCACGTTCAGTTATATTCTGATGGATTTTGACCGGTTTAAGAGAATCAATGATACATATGGTCATTCGTTCGGTGATCAGCTGTTAAAAGTAACGGGAAGACAAATACGT
The DNA here is from genome assembly GCF_016908195.1 of Jeotgalibacillus terrae. Lineage (GTDB taxonomy): Bacteria > Bacillota > Bacilli > Bacillales > Jeotgalibacillaceae > Jeotgalibacillus > Jeotgalibacillus terrae. The sequence goes on along the minus strand of NZ_JAFBDK010000008.1, from coordinate 52,290 downwards.
CAGATTGCCCGCAAGTACAATGCCACAGCAGTCAGGCTTGGCGGGGATGAATTCCTCATTGTATGTGAGTCGGAACTTGCAGAAAAGGCTGCCCGTGATGTTCTGTCGGATTTTAATAAACCGTTATCTGTTGAAGGCACAGAAGTGATGATGACAGCAAGTATCGGCTCCGCGAGATTCGGTGAACATACATCAGACGCTGAAGAATTGCTGCAATATGCTGACCTTGCAATGTATAAGGCGAAGGAAGCGGGCGGGAATCAGCTGGTTGAATTCAATCAATCCTACTCAGAAGACGCCGGCATGCTGCTTGGCATGGAGACAGAGCTCAGGAATGCGATTGGTGAAAAGGAACTCATGGTCTATTACCAGCCGAAAGTAGATTCGAGAACCGGCAGAATTGAAGGCGCTGAGGCGCTTGCGAGGTGGGATAATAAAGAAAGAGGAATGGTGCCTCCGGGAATTTTTATCCCTTTAGCAGAAGAAAGTGGTCTGATTGTACCGCTTGAACAGCACATCATTTATACGGTATGTGAACAAGTCGGTGAATGGAACAGGAACGGTACCTTCACAGGACGGGTATCTATTAATATTTCTTTGAATACCCTGCTGCAGGAAGAATTCCTGGGGTATGTGACCAGTCTGATGAAAACGTTCGAGGTTCCGGCAGAGCTGCTGGAGTTCGAAATTACTGAAAGACTAGTGATGAAGCAGGAGGAGTATGTGAATCGTGTATTGCAAAAGCTAAGAACGATTGGTGTGACAGTCAGTATTGATGATTTTGGTACAGGATACAGCTCGTTAAGCTATCTTCACAAACTGCATGTTGACAGTCTGAAAATGGATAGATCTTTTACACTGCAGCTCGAAACTGACCCTGGTGTTGCCGCAGCTATTATGTCAATGGCTGAAAATCTTGGGCTGAATATTATCGCTGAAGGTGTGGAGACAATCGAACAGGTCCGTCATTTACAAAAGCTTGGCTGCCACTCCATCCAGGGATATTACTATTCAAGACCGCTTAATCCTGTTGATTTTGAAGGGTATATGGCGACTAAGGAAGTCATTGAAGCGTAACATACTGATCCGAAATGAAAGACGCATTTTTCACTTGGGTGTGTCATACTAATATTATCTTAAGTATGTAACTCGAAAAGGAGCGTCAATTGTGTCCATCTTCATTCGTTTTGTCATTTATACCGTCATTTATTTTGTGTTCTCGATGCTGTGGGATCTCGCATTAGCAGATCAGATTAACTGGGGGCCAAATGCTGTGCAGTCCGTTCTCTTCGGATTCTTTTTCACGATGCTGATGTGGTATTTTGAATTAAAAAGAAGAAAAAGAGAAGAAAAGTAAAAAAGCTGAGACACTCATGAATTTTATTTCATGTGAGTGTCTCAGCTTTTTTACCTTCCTGCTTCAGTCAGTCCATGGATGGACTCAATGACTGCTTCGAGCTTGGCTTCAATTCTGTGAAGCAGATAAAGCGTCACAATAATTGGAAAGCCGACATCACTGATGAAAGAAATCCACTGTTCCATTCCCTCATTCCTTTCTGTACCGGATTTTAAAAAGCGGTCAGCCTGAGCTGACCGCCTCCATTACTTATACTGCAAAATCTACTGCTTCAACACCGCGCGATACGATTCGGGCGCTTTTAATCCCAATCAGCGCGCCGGATGTGGAAAGAAAAAGGTTTTCATCAATGACAGTCTGCATAGCTGTCTGAACAGCTGCAGGATCAACAGGCTCAATAGGTGAGTCAACTGTCAGAGTTGTATTCCCGCCCTCAGATGTAATGAAGATCAGTTCCAGTGTTTTATCCATGTGTGTGTCTCCTTTCTGATTTTAGATGATCATTAAAGCGTTACTCTGCCGGATTCGACACTTTCGATCTCAATAAGCTGATAGCTTGTGAGAACAGCAAGTGCTGCTGATGTGTTATACATTTGTTCAGGTGTTGCGTTAAGACGGATGCGGCTGTAAGTTTTACGTTTTGTTACTGCTTTCCCTTCGCCGTTCAGACCTGCGTCAAACAGTAAACGGATGCTGACATTTTTCACTGATACGTTTGCCATGCTGATCACCTCCTTTCACTCACTAGATCGTAAGTGAGGGCGGAAAGGGATACCCAGGGGTGAAGTTTTTTTGGAAAGGGTTGGGCCGGGTTGGGGTTCAGGAGATAATCGTGTGTGTTCAGGAGATTACGGGTCTGGTTCAGAAGATTACTGCTGATGATCATGAAATTACACGGGACGTTCAGGAAATTTTAGCTGTGGTTCCGGAGGTTGTGCCATTGTACCCACACTTGGACCCCTCTCACCTCAAAATAAACGACCCATCTCTACACAAAAAAAGCCCGGACATAATTGCCCGGGCTTTCAATCTATCAAGCATTCTGTTCAGTTTTAATCGCCATAGCCGGACCGAAGAATTCAAAGTTGATCTTTTCAGCCGGAATACCGATTGCTGTCAGTGACCGGATCACAGCTTCCATGAAGGGAACCGGACCACACACGAAGAATTCGCCATCAAGGTTGGCTGCCTGCTTCAATACATCAGCGTTAATGAAGCCTGTGAAGTCACCATCAAGTCCTTCCTGCTCGTAGACGATATAGCTCTTTCCATTTGAAAGCTTAGCTACAGTTTCCTGCACATCGCTGCCGAACGCGCGGACGTCCTGATTACGTGCTGCATGAATGAATGTTACTGGACGATCGGCATTTTTCTCAGCGATCGACTTCAGCATACTGTACATTGGCGTAATTCCTACGCCACCACTGATGAGTGTCAGTGGATGCTCATCGTGAATATTGCAGAAGAAATCCCCAGCCGGCACACTTAGTTCGAGTGTGTCCCCTTCTTTTAATTCATCATGAAGAAACGTTGACACGCGACCATTTGGATCCTGTTCCGCTTCTTTTTTAACGGAAATTCTGTAGTAGTCCGGTGTGTAAGAAGTGGACAGGCTGTACTGGCGGTTCAGCATATACTCATCACCGGGAATTTTTGTGCGCACTGTAACGTACTGTCCAGGCATGAATTCAGGGAGCTTTTCCCCGTCAGCAGGCTTCAGATAGAAAGAAGTAATGAGTGAACTTTCCTGTTCTTTCTTGGCGATCGTGAAATTTTTAAAACCTTCCCAGCCGCCTTCAGCTGAAGCTGCTTCATCGTACATATCTTTTTCAATAGAGATAAAAGCATCAGCAATGACGCCATACGCTTCTCCCCATGCAGTTAAAATGTCGTCTGTGGCAGCATCGCCTAAAACATCTTTGATCGCCTTCAGCAGGTATTCTCCTACAATTGGATAGTGCTCAGGCAGTACGCCGAGGCTGCGGTGCTTATGCGCAATCTTTTTGACAGCAGGAATAATCGCTTCAAGCTGATCGATATGCACTGCGGCAGCGTATACAGTATTAGCAAGTGCCGTCTGCTGGCGGCCCTGTTTCTGGTTCGCGTGGTTAAAAATATTTAACAGTTCAGGATGAGCTTCAAATAGCATTGAGTAAAAACGCGTTGTGATTTCAGTTCCTTTTACCTCAAGAACAGGTACCGTGGCTTTAACTGTATCGATTGTCTGTTGAGAAAGCATGTTATCAATCACTCCATTTAAAGATGTATTTTTAATATATCTTAATGATAACTCATTAGATATTAAAAGCAATATAACAAATACATCTTTAATAAAATCGTCACAACTGTGCGTCGTTTTGGCAGTCAGGTGTCTTTACATGTATAATAAAATCTCAATAAGGAATAGGGTGAGGTTAATGAAGTTAACTTTATATACAGACTACTCTCTGCGCGTACTGATCTATCTTGGCGCGAAGCCGGCAGGGGAGCTATCCAATATTCAGGAAATCGCAGACGCTTATCAGATCTCTAAAAACCATCTGATGAAAGTCACACATGAATTGGGAAAGCTTGGACTGATTGAGACAATCAGAGGAAGAAAAGGCGGTATCATGCTTGCTAAGAAACCTGAGGAAATTAACGTTGGCCGTGTAGTCAGAAAAACTGAAGATCACTTTGAACTGGTGGAATGTTTTCAGCCGGGCGGGGGACATTGCGTGATTTCTCCTGTATGCGGTCTGAAACATGCACTGGCAAAAGCATTGCAGGCTTATCTCCAGGTGCTTGACGAATACACACTTGCTGACCTGGTACACAATCCGCTTGAGCTCCGCAGCCTGTTTCAAAACGATTAAAGACAAAGTCTTCAATAAGGACTTTGTCTTTTTTACATATTAACTAAAGACAATTCGTCACGCATTGTTTACAATAGGATTATAGGAATAAAGAATTAATCACTTTTTCAAGGACTATTATCATAATAAGTGAGGTTATCCAATGTTAACATTCAAAAGAAAAGAGTCTTCTTTCTACACTGCCCCTATGTCCTACCCGCCAAAACAGGAAATTGCAAAAACTAAACTTGAATTGAATGACAGACTATATTATATGGGATTTAAGCAGGAACATTTGCAAACGCTTCAGGACCTTCGACCAATTATTACTTCTATTTTGGATGATATTTTAGAAACTGTACTTGACCATCTGATGAAAAGTCCGGAAATGGCTGTGATTGCCCGTGAAAAATCTACACATGACAGGCTGAAAAAAGTGTTTGCTGACTATTTCAGAAGCCTGCTGAGCGGAGATCTGGATGAACAGTATTTTGTAATGCGTAAAAGAATGGGCGAAACGCATAACCGCTCGGGCGTTCCAGTTACCTGGTTTCTGGCTACTTATTCAGCGTTTCAAACACTTTTAATTCCAAAAGTAGTTGAACAGCTGCAAAAGGATCCTGCAGCATTGCAAAAAGCCCTGCTGGCAGTAACACACGCAATGAATCTGGATGCACAGCTTGTGACTGAGCATTATATGAAGATCAGAATGAATGCAATAGAAGAAGCGAATCAGCACAATGAGCAATTACAGGCTGAAATTGCTTCTGTCAGCCAGGAAGTCGCTGCCTCAGTGACCCAGGCGGAGCATACAATTACAAAAACCAGCGAAAGTGCAGCTCAGATCCTTGAAGAAACCGGCCAGACGGAAAAGTCCAGCAAAAATCTCGCGGGAATCGCGAAGGAAAATGAAATGCTCATGAATGAAATGGAAAAACAGTTTGAGCAATCTGCTGAAAAGGTTGGTCTTTCAGTTAAAGGTATGAATGAACTGAAAAACACTTCAGAAGAAATTATTAAAATGACACATGGTATAGAAGATATTGCAGATCAGACAAACCTTCTGGCACTTAATGCATCTATTGAAGCCGCTCGTGCAGGAGAGCATGGTAAAGGGTTTGCCGTTGTAGCGAGTGAGGTAAGAAATCTTGCGGAAAACGCAAAAACGCTTAGTGGGCAGATTAATGGTCTGATTGCACAAAACAACAATGGTATTCAGTCTCTTGTTACACAGCTGAAGGAGTTAAACGAAGAGAATAATGCTTCTCAGGATAATGTGAAGAAGGTAAAAACAGGCCTGTCCACTTTCCAGATGGAGATGGAGAATTATCTTGAGATGTTCAGCAGAAATAAGCAGGACCTTGAAATGATTGTATCATCTATTCAGGAAGTTAATGATACGACACGCGGGCTCTCACTTGCGACAGAGCAGCTCGTCAGAAAAGCAGAACAGAAATAAACCGGCCCTCAGCCGGTTTTTTCTATGCGTGCGTTTACCGCTTCGTTTGTTACTTATTGTATATTTCAGGGTATAGGATAAGACTTGAGAGAATAAAGGAGCGGGTTTGTAATGGAAAACAAAAGACCGGTTGTCGCACTGACTGGAGCGACAGGTTACATAGGTGGTAATCTGCTCGAGCAGATTAAAGAAAAAGCAGATGTGATTGCACTTTCCAGAAGCGGTGATGATAAAGAAAACACGGAACAGGTCACATGGCGTTCTGCAGATTTCTTTTCAATGCCTGATGCTGAAAAAGCACTTGAGGGAGCAGATTACGCGATTTATCTGATTCACTCCATGAAACCTGCTGCAAAGTTAACACAGGCTAAATTTGAAGATATGGATCTGATTCTTGCAGATAACTTTGCCCGTGCAGCAAAAAAGCAGGGAGTAAAGCAGATTATTTATCTGAGTGGGATTGTGCCTCAAAATGAAGAGCGTAATAAATTAAGCCGGCATCTGCGGAGCAGACTCGAAGTTGAGAAGGTGCTCAGAGCCTACGGTACACCGGTTACAACGATTCGTGCCGGGCTGATTGTAGGGCCAAAGGGCTCTTCATTCCCGATTCTGTCAAAGCTTGCGAAGAGGCTTCCTTTTATGCTGCTGCCAAAATGGACACGTACAAAAACACATCCGATTGCCCTTAAAGATGTTGTGGGATCCCTGAATAAGAGCGTAGGTAATGAAGAAGTAAAAGACCGGTCAATTGATGTCGGCGGGCCAGAAGTGATGACGTATAAAGACATGATGATTCAGACGGCTGAAGTGCTGGGTAAAAAGCCAAGAGTGGTGGATGTACCGTTTATGACTGTTAATCTGTCCCGTCTTTGGGTCATGCTGGTGACAGGTGCTTCAAAGGAAATGGTCTATCCGCTTGTGGAGAGTCTTCAGCACCCGATGGTTGCAAAAAATAAAGCTGAAGGAATCAGCGATGGGAAGATTTCATTTAAAGAAGCTGCTGAAACTGCTCTTGAGGAAGAAGAGAAGGATTCAGGGGCACCGGATTATCTGAAGCCGAATCCAAGAGGTAAAGACGTGCGCTCTGTTCAGCGTGTTATGCTCCCGGAAGGTAAAAATGCGGAGTGGGCAGGCGAAGAATATTTGGACTGGCTTGCGACACTTGCAAAACCGCTATTATGGACAGAAGTGGATGATGCCAAAAAAGGACAGATATTTTTAATCAGTAAAAAGAAACCGCTGCTGGAATTGTCATTCGCACCTGACGAAAGTGATCAGCACAGGGTGTTATATAAAATAACCGGCGGCCGTTTTGCCTCCGTAAAAGATGACAGCCGCGGAAGGATTGAATTCAGACAAATCCCGGATACGCAGGAATGCATCATCGCTATTCATGAATATGAACCGGCGATGCCGTGGTTTATTTACAAGTATACACAGGCAAATGTCCACTTGATCGTGATGTATTTATTTAAAAAGCATTTGGAAAGATTAATGAAAAGTGAGCGGCATCATGAGGATGAAGGTGCTGGAAAACAGGTAGTGGAAGCTTAGGAGGGGTTTAACATGTTCAGGCAGAGGTGGAAATTGATTCTGCTTTTCTTTTCAATTTTCTTCTTTTTCCTGACAGCAGTCAGCCTGCTGATGACTGGTACAGGAAGTGACTTATTCATCGGCAATGCGTATGCAACTAATTTGTTGCTGAGTCTGGCACTGCTGTTTATGGTCCTGTACATCGCTGCCAGGTTCAGAAGGAAAGAATAGTATATAAAAAAGAAGGCTGGATTAGGACAGCCTTCTTTTTTATATACTGATAACGAAATAAATAGCAAAAAGAATAGCCACAATCAGCACAAAAACACCCAGCAGAATCACTGTGTATCGTGAAGAGTGAAAGGTCTGATTGTTGATAGATTTTGCATTTTTGAAATAGGAGATCATTGAAAGAATAATCGTTAATATACCAAGAAACACTGAAAAGAAACCGATAAAATTAATAAATGAGTCAGTATTAGAAGTGCCGGACGTTTCAATTGTATAATGGAGGTTTGTCACTAAAAAGCCAATCCCGATTAAAGCAATCGCTGTTCTGGTCCAGGCAAGCATTGTGCGTTCATTAGCAAGATGCTGTTGAATCAGTGTCTTTTCCACGTCATGATCCTTGTGCATAGAGAAGCTCCTTTACATACCAATTTACCTTATATTTCCCGTATCCCTGATATAAAAACAAAAACTCCTGCCTTCATAGACAGGAGTTTTTGTCAGTCTTCATGCTTCATAAATGCAAGTAGTGCAAAAAGAATGAAACTGACGAGCAGTGTCACACCGCCGCCGATGTAGACAATGAAATAAAACGGCTGAGGAACTGAAAATATATCCATGATCATTCCTGATGTTAAGCCGATCGTACCAATGATCGCTGTATACACATGTGCAGTGGCAAGTTTTTTGGATACCGGTTTGAATACGCGGTAATAGACTGCCCATGAAAATAAAGAAAGCCATCCTACAACAAGAATATGTGCATGGGCTGCTCTGAAAGCGTAGTCATAGGAACCGGCCATATGACCGCCGATTCCTGCACCAATCATGCCGAAGATCGCTGCAGTTTTTAATAATAAGTTGCTGTGCTTTTTATGCATGTAAGTCCACTCCTTTTTTACAATGATCACCTTTTCATTCTATCGGGTAATACAGAGCTCTGCCAGCTTACAATATGACAATTGAGAGAAAGATAAATTTTAAATTTTTTTTTATAAAAAAGTGATCCGTTTTGATATTTGCTTCGTTTACTGTAAGTGATTAATTAAAATAACATACATTCATTCTTGAAAGGAGGTGAGTGCGTGCGTAAGTGGTGGGTTACTTTATCCATGATGACAGGATTATTTTTATTGCCTGCATCTGTATCAGCTGAAGGATTGTTGTCAGGCGTGACGGACAGTTTGACCGGAGAAGAAAAATCTGAAGAGCAGAAAGAGACGTCTTCGCTGCTTGGAGATACTGTTTCTTCTGTCGTTGATAGTGTTGATCAGGTTACTGAACCGGTGACCGAAGCAGTTGAGGAAACACTGCCTGATGTGAAGGTTGATGCCGGTTTGGCAGAGGTAGATACGTCAGAGGGTGTATCTGTTTCCACACCCGCAGCTGATGTAAAAGTGTCAGCTGACCAGGGGGTTGAGGCAGAGACAGCAGTAGCAGAGGTGAAAGTATCTGCTGAAGAAGGTGTTCAGGTCGATACACCGGTTGCTGAGACATCAGTATCGACTGAACTTGATATTGAAGCCGATACACCAGTTGCCGAGGCAAAAGTTTCAGCAAGCGATGGTGTCGAGGTAAGTACACCTGTAGCAGATGCGTCAGTATCAACTGACCTTGAAGTCGAAGCTGAGACTCCTGTAGCAGAGGCGAAAGTTTCAGTGAAGGAAGGTATTCAGGTCGATACACCTGCAGTAAATGCGGAGGCTTCAGAAGACAAAGGCGTTAACATTGAGACAACACCAGCTTCTGAAGAGGTTCCGGCAGTTTCTGAACAGGAAACAGAAGAGACGATTAGTCGTGATGATTCGGATGTTGCGATTGCAACTCCAGTGACATCAGAAGAACCTTCACAAAATGAAGACGAGGTACAGGTGAATCTAACTGAGCAGGCTCCTGTTGAAAGCAGTAGACAGCAAGAGCAGTTAGTTGATGAAACTGTCCCGAAACCAGTTGCACCGGCTAAGCAGCCTGCAGATTTTGATGCAGCATTTGTAACAGAACCAGATGATGTAGTTTCTGCAGTATTCCCGGAGCGACAGGATGAGACGGTCCCGGATATTCCTGAGCAATCTTCGAAAGTGACAGTACCTAATCAGGCGGCAGTTACACCTTCACCATCATTCAGCGGTGGAGGAGCTTCAGGCCCTGCAGGAAGTGCAGGAAGCGGATCAGCACCTGCTGTCACTGCAGTATTTTTTGAGCAAATCGGTTCAATTGAAGAAATTGAAGTCAGCACATATGTAAGTGAAAGATTTTTATTTGATCAATGGCTGAACGCACCGCCGTCTCAACCACCAAAATCCCCTTCTTTTTTCGGAAATAACATCTAAAAAAACGAAAAAAGAAGGAGAGAATAAATCATGAAAAATACAGTTAAAGCATTTACAATCGCAGGTACAGTAGCATTCGGACTTTTAGTTGGCGGACAGGCAGGACAGGCAGAAGATCGTGATGGTCTTCTTAGCGGAGATCTTTTAGATGACGTTTCAATTCTTGAGTCTGAGGAAGGGTCACTATCAATCTTAAATGATATTGGTTTGACAGAATCATCAGATGATCAGGAAGAAGTAAACACTGAAGGTAACGCTGAAACAGATGTCAACCTGGAAGTCCAGGGCTCAAACGACGAGGAAAATGTTTCAACTGAAGCAGAGGTTTCAAATGATGTAAATACTGAAACAGCTGTAAATGAAGATGAAGTCGATGCAAGTGCAGATGCACAAACAGATGCTTCAGTAGGTGTAACAGCTGAAGGAGCAGAAGAAAGTGCAGAAGTAATGGCGGACGCTTCAAATGATGTAAACACAGACGTGATGGTAAACGAAGACGAAGTAGCAGCTAACGCAGATGCACAAACGGATGCTTCAGTAGATGTAACAGCTGAAGGAGAAGAAAGTGCGGAAGTGATGGCGGATGCTTCAAATGATGTGAACACAGACGTAGTAGTAAACGAAGATGAAGTAGCAGCTAACGAAGATGCACAGACAGATGCTTCACTTGGCCTAACAGCTGAAGGAGCAGAAGAAAGTGCGGAAGTAATGGCGAACGCTTCAAATGACGTGAACACAGATGTAGTAGTAAACGAAGATGAAGTCGCTGCAAACGCAGATGCACAGACAGATGCTTCACTTGGCCTAACAGCTGAGGGAGAGGAAGAAAGTGCGAAAGTGATGGCAGAAGCTTCAAATGACGTGAACACAGATGTAGTAGTAAACGAAGATGAAGTCGCTGCAAACGCAGATGCACAAACGGACGCATCACTGGGCTTAACAGCTGAAGGTGAAGAAGAAAGTGCAGAAGTAATGGCGGATGCTTCAAATGATGTGAATTCAGATTTCGTTGCAAATGAAGATGAAGTGAAAGCAAATGTTTCTAATGATACGACTGCAGGTTTCGGTGTGAAAGCTGAAGATGAAGAAAGCAGCTCTTTCCTTGGTGGGGACCTGTTCAACAACCTTGATGGTGCTTTTGAGTCAAATGATGACATGACATCAGGTTCATTAGATGCTGTTACTGGCGGTACATTTGGTGCAGGATTTGAAGATGAAGATTCAAAAACTGGATTAAATGGTATTCTGGTTAATGATCTGTCAGGTTCTTTCGTAAGTGAAGAGGATGAAGATTTCATGTCTTCTCTTTCAAATGACACAAACCTTGGTCTAAATCTTTCAAACGAAGATGAAGAAGATCGCTCTTCTTTATTTGCTGATGTAACAAATGCACTTGATCTTGGTCTTTCTGAAGATGAGTTTGGTGTTGCTACTGATCTTGGTGTAGCATCAGGACTTTCTTCTGAGGATGAAGATAATGGATTTGCATCTAATCTTGATTTGGGCCTTGGTCTAAACCTGATGCTGGTTGATAAAGAAAACAAGCATAACGGTTCTTTTCTAAGTCTTCGATAATCAGGTAATAATAAAACCGGACTTCCTTTTGGGAGTCCGGTTTTATTATGAATAGGATTATTTATTATGCATTCTGATGTTCTTTTACAGGGAACCAGCCCTTCGTGTTCACGATCGCCTGCCATAGTGGCTCCGGAACAGTCAGTGTTTCGCGGTCATCTACTGAAAGCGATGTTCTGATCTCCTCTTCACGACCGGTTTCAACCTTCTGAATCCAATCAGGTTCGACAATGATTTCACGGCCAAGTGCTATTAGCGGAACGCCGCCTTCCATTGCTTTTTCAACATCATCAGGTGTATGAAGTGAGCCTACACCGATAATCGGAAGCTTTTCACCGATACGGTCCTGAATCAGCTGGACGCGTGATGCAGTATCTGATTCATCGCGCATTGATCCCTGATGAAAATCCTGTACAGAGACGTGAAGATAGTGCAGATCCTCTTGAGCCAGGCGGTCTGCAAACGTCAGTGTATCTTCTGTTGTAATACCTGGCTCTTCACGTTCTTCAGGTGATAAACGATAGCCAACGATAAATGAATCGCTGCCGTGTTCTTTCACCGTCTTGTTTACTTCATCAATGACAGCCAGCGGGAACGTCATACGCTTTTCAACAGACCCGCCCCATTTGTCATCACGTCTGTTTGAGTGTGGAGAGAAGAATTGCTGGATCAGATACGTATTAGCTCCATGAATCTCAACACCGTCAAATCCGGCTTCGATTGCGCGTCGTGTCGCGTCACCGAAAGCCTTAATGATCTGTTCAATTTCTTCATTAGTCAGTTCGCGTGGCGTCATCGCACCTTCACGGACAGGTGCCACAGCACTGGCACTTACTGTCTGATTGTCGGGAAGAAGCTCTGGTGGTGACATTCTGCCTGCGTGGAAAATCTGCAGAATTGCTTTCGCTCCTTCTCCCTTAATTGTATCTGCCAGCTTCTTCAGACTTGGTACCAGGTCATCACGATGTGCACCAATCTCACCATGGAATCCTTTTCCATCATCAGTTACGTTTGCAACAGCTGTTAAAACAGCGCCTACACCGCCTGAACGTACGCGATAATATTCAAGCTCTTCCGCTGTTACCTCACCGTTATCCTGTGAAGAAAAATTCGTCATAGGCGCCATCAGCACTCTATTCTTAAGCGTTACTCCATTTTTAAATGTGAATGAATCCATAAATTTTCTAGTCATATGATTAGCCTCCTCTTTAATGTGGCGAAATGTAATTACAACACGAAGATTATTATAAGGGGTATTTCGTGTAACTAAAAGAAACCTGCTCAGTGAATGTGCAGGTCAGCTTGATTCCCATTTTTTGAGTGAAGGGTAAGGATCATATGCCCATTGGTTTTTTCCGTTATCAATATACATTCCGTAATGAAGATGTGGAGGGAACTTGCCGCTTGTGCCTTCTTTTCCATATCCGGAACTGCCAACATAACCGATTAAGTCACCCGCTTTTACGATATCCCCCTGCTTCAGGTCTTTTTTAAAGCTGGAGAGATGGGCATAGTAATGATACACATTATGAATATCTCTTAACCCGACGCGCCATCCGCCATAATCGTTCCATCCGAGTGCTTCGATCTTACCGAACGTAGTTGCCAGCACAGGTGTACCATACCCTGCAAAAAGATCCGTCCCTTCATGCATCCGGCGGCCACCCCAGCCGCGTTTACCTCCCCAAGTGCTCCTGTAACTGTATAAATAATCTTTTTGAAGTGGAAACACATGTGTGTAAAGGTCGAGCGTATTGAAGTTTTGATACAATTCAGCAATCGTCAGGATCTGACTGATGGATTCTTTGCGGTCGTAGTAGGCTTTAAGTGCTTCTTTAAAAGAACTGTAGCTATTGATATAGTCCGCCATTGAACCGAATATGTCTTCAGGATCAGTGGGGTCCGCTTTGCCGTCTCCATTTATATCCTGACCGATTCCTCCGAAAAATTCTATGAAAAACGGCGACTGGTTTGACGTATCAGGATGAAGAGGACCGAACCAGCGCTCATCTGGAATTGTAAGTGCAAGGGGACCTTCTTTTTTCTCAATATCCTGGCGCAGCGGCTGGATATTCCGTTCAAACTGGTCAATCGCAGCAAGGTAATACCATGGCACACCCTGATGATGATAAGCACTATAATAAGTCAAACGTTCGTTTAAGAGCGTCGCACGCTGATCTTCAGCAGATGCAGCTGAATAAAATAGCAAAAAGCTGACTGTTGCCGCTAATATTGTTTTCATTTGATCACCTCGGGAGTAGTATGTGCAGGTGAGTGGGAGAAGATGTAGTGATTGTTGTGGGGGATGTAGTGATCCGGGCTCAGGATGTAGTGATACACACGGGAACTTGTAGCTTTCTCCAGCTGATGTGTAGCAATCAGACAACTTTGATGTTTATATCTACAAAGTTAGTTGCAGCAAGACTCCACTTGGTGGTTCTGAGAAACTGGACGCCTGCTTCCGCTTTTCGATATTGTCCAGCTCCAGGCGCTAGCTCCTCGGGTCATAAGCCACGCATCGGTAAACGGGAAAGTGCACCCGTTTTCCGCTCCGCGTCTTATGCCTGTCGGAGCTGACCAAGCGCCTTCCGCTTTTCTCGATCCAGCTCCAGCAGGCAGGGGCTAGTGTACTTCCCTCAGCTCCTTAAGATAAGTCAACATCGATTCACTACGTTCATCGTGTTTCCTTTATCTCAATCCGCTTCAGTCCAGCACATACGCCCCTAAACGCCTGCTTCCGCTTTTCTTTGATCCAGTTCCAGCAGGCAGGTCCTCGGGTCATAAGCCACCTTGAGAAAATGGGGAAGGGCACCCATTTCTCTCAAGGCATCTTATGCCTGTCGGACCTAAACGCCTGCTTCCGCTTTTCTTGATATATGACACTTGTCATATCTTATTCCTTACACTCATGACTTATTTTATTTTGGGGAAAGCTTTATGATGAGGTCATAAGAGTTACAGGAGGAGGAAAACATGAGTAAACAAAAAACAGCAGAGTTACGAAAAAGTGTCTCTCCTTATGAAAAAGCAGATATGAAAGCAAGCATCAGACAAATGATTAACACGATACCGCCGTTCTTTATATTATGGTTTTTGGCATACCAGAGTCTTGAGATTTCTTATTTCCTAACATTAGGTCTTGGGGTCATTGCAGCAGGGTTTGTCGTAAGAATCTTTATTATCTTCCATGATTGCTGTCACGGCTCATTCTTTAAAAATAAAAAACTGAACAATCTGGTTGGTACTTTATCTGGAATTGTCACGATGTTCCCATATGAAAAGTGGAAGCGTGAGCACTCTATTCACCATGCAACAAGTGGTAATCTTGATAAGCGTGGCACAGGGGATATCTGGATTATGACAGTGGAAGAGTACAAAAAGGCTTCATGGAAAGAGCGTCTCTCTTACAGAATGTACCGCAATCCTCTTGTGATGTTTGGACTTGGACCGCTTTACTTGTTCCTTGTGACAAATCGCATGAACAGAAAAGATGCGCGTAAAAAAGAGCGTAAGAATACGTATATCACAAATGCTTCGATTGTTGTCCTGTATGCTGGTATGATTTTATGGCTTGGTTGGGAAGCGTTCCTGCTGGTTCACGGACCGATCATGTTTATCTCAGGGTTCCTTGGGATCTGGCTGTTTTATGTACAGCATCAGTTTGAGGACTCGTATTTCGAGGATGAATCTGAGTGGGATTATGTTAAAGCAGCGGTTGATGGAAGTTCATTTTATAAGCTTCCGAAAGTGCTGCAGTGGGTAACAGGTAATATCGGGTATCACCACGTGCACCATTTAAGCCCGAGAGTGCCGAACTACCACCTTGAAAAAGCACATGAATCAACGCCGCCGCTTCATCAAGCAACGACAATTACGATGAAATCAAGTCTGGAATCAATTAAATTCCGTCTTTATGATGAATCGCGTAAAACGTTTGTCAGCTTCAGTGAAGTAAAACGACAGATTAAAAAAGAGAAAATGTCACTCGAACTGCGCCGCATGCAGACGAGGTCTTAACAATAGCAGCGCCCGCCGGTTTTCTGAAAACCTGGCGGGCGTTTTTTGTTACAGCTGTCATGGTTGAGCTATTCAGTCTTCTGAACAACCTGCCACACGTGCTATACTGATAACAAGAGAAAGGCGGAGTTTGAGTGCAGAAATGGTATAATATTTTTCCGAAAAATACAGGTCTTAACATATATATATGGATTATCTTTTGTATGCTGCCTTTTTATTTTATTTTCAGATCATCCGGATGGGTTGAGATCATTACCGGTGTTGCAATGATTCTGGTGTTTTTTGCAGCTTACAGACTGACGTACTTAACAAAGGGATGGGTGAATTATGTCTGGGTAGGGATTGCAATTGCCATCAGTATCGCGATGACAATCCTGTTCGGCTTTGTTTATTTTGCGATTTTTCTTTCATTTATGATTGCGAGTGTACAGCATAAGGTCGGATTTTTCACCCTTTATGGCATATTAGTCGGTTCAACGATTATTACCGTCAACATTGCCTTCTTCACGCAGGATCAATTGTTTTTCACACAGTTCCCATTTGTACTGGTCAGTATTATCGGGGTGATTTTGCTGCCGCTTAATTCATATAACCGGATTAAGAGAGAAAAGCTTGAGGGTCAGCTTGAGTATGCCCAGAAGCGGATCTCTGATCTGATGGTGATGGAGGAGCGTCAGCGTATTGCAAGAGACCTTCATGATACTCTCGGTCAGAAGCTTTCACTGATCGGGTTGAAAAGTGATCTGGCTGCAAAGCTGATTACTGCTAATCCGGACGGGGCAAAAAGTGAGCTGAACGATATTAATCAGACGGCCCGTACTGCGTTAAAGGAAGTGCGTGAACTTGTATCTGATATGCGCGGGACAAAACTGGATGAAGAGATGACGCATATTCGTGAGCTATTGCACGTAGCACAGATCAAGCCTGAGATTACAGGGAATCCACTGCTTGAGAATGTACCGCTTTTAGTGGAAAATGTGGTCAGTATGTGTGTAAAAGAAGCGGTAACAAATGTAGTGAAGCATAGCAGCGCAACACATTGTAAAGTAGATGTGACACAGTTGACCAAAGAGCTGAAGGTAACAGTTAAAGATAACGGAAAAGGCTTTTCAGGAGATCGCTCAGCTGAAGGGAATGGTCTGCGGGGCATGCGGGAACGCCTGGAATTTGTCAATGGAACACTCGATGTTGAAAGCGGACTTGGCACGGTGATCACCATTCATGTGCCGACTATACTTAGACAAGAGTCAAAGGAGGAAGCGCTATGATTAAAATTGTATTAGCCGAAGATCAGACGATGCTGCTCGGAGCGCTTGGCTCCCTGTTGGATCTTGAAGATGATATGGAAGTAATGGGTAAGGCGAAAAATGGTGAAGAAGCAGTTGACATGGTGAAATCACTGAAGCCTGATATTTGCATTATGGATATCGAAATGCCGCTGAAAACCGGACTCGATGCGGCTGAAGAATTAAAAGATGAGCCATGCAGAATCATCATTTTGACTACATTTGCACGACCCGGCTATTTTGAAAGGGCCAGAAACGCAGGGGTGAGTGGTTATTTGCTGAAAGACAGTCCGAGTGAGGAACTGGCGCGTTCAATCCGTACGATCATGGAAGGGCGCAGAATTTATGCGCCTGAACTTGTAGATATGGCACTGACTGAAGCGAATCCTCTGACAGAACGGGAACGTGAAGTGATGGAGCTGATCGCAGAAGGCAAAACAACAAAAGAGATTGCCGGTACGCTCTTTATTACGAATGGAACGGTACGTAATTATATATCTGTCATCCTTGATAAGCTTGAAGTATCCAACCGGATCGAAGCGATTTCCCGTTTCAGGGAGAAGGGCTGGTTTAAGTAAAATCATACGCGGAGGTTTAGTATCTGCCATTTGGAAAACCTCCGTTTCGTTTCTATACATACGAATGTGTTCAAACAAACTTAACACATGAAAAATCACGTATAATCATTTATAATAAGGATTATCAACATATGTGAATTTATTCACAATATCGTCAATAATCAATGATCGGAGAGATTTGATCTATGAATCAACTTTCGCAATATGCGAAGCAATATAAAGGTACGCAGCTGTTAATGACAGTCATTGCAATATTGACGGGCGCAAGTATTATTGCCCAGGCTTACTTTATTGTCAAAATTGTTGATGAAGTATTTTTGAATGGGTCATCATTTAGCAACGTACTCCCGCTGTTTGGATGGCTTGCTGTTGCACTGATTGCACGCGCGATGCTGACTTTTGCAAACGGCCGGTCAGGTGCGTGGATGGCAGCAAAAGTGAAAAAGCAGATCAGAGCACAGCTGCTAGAAAAATACGCGCGTAACCCCGTACAGGCTTCACTTCAGGGGCAGTCAGGGCGTAAAGTCAGCGTGTTAATGGATGCAGTTGATGAAGTGGACAGTTATTTCAGCAAGTATATCCCACAGTTGATTCTGACTGCGATTATCCCGCTGATGATCATTATAACAGCGTTCTGGTTTGACTGGATCTCGGGTACTGTGCTGTTAATATCTGCGCCGTTTATTCCGTTATTCTTCATTATTATCGGGATTAAGACACAGAAGAAGTCTGAAGAGCAGCTTGAACAGCTTTCTGCTTTTTCCGGAACATTTCTGGATACGCTCCAGGGGCTGACAACGCTAAAGCTGTTTGGACAGGCGAAAAAACAGCGCGATACGATAGAAGACAGCAGCCTGAAATTCCGTGATGCCACACTTGAAGTGTTGAAGATTGCGTTTATTTCGTCACTGGCGCTTGAATATATCTCGATGCTTGGTGTCGGACTGATCGCACTCGAGCTTGGACTGAGATTAATTTATTTTGAAAGTGTCACGTTTTTTACAGCATTCTTCGTTCTTGTTCTTGCCCCTGAATTTTATGTGGCAATCCGTGAACTCGGTAATGCTTTTCATACAGGGCGCGGAAGTATAGGGGCTGCAAAACTGATTGAAGAAGAACTGACAAAAGATGAAGATCGAGTAGTATGGGGAGAAGAAAAGCTTGAAGGGACTAAACCACCGCATATTTCACTGAACCAGGTCGCATTTCAGTATGGAGAAGACGGATTTATGATCGGCCCGATGGATGCTGATTTTAAGCCGTATGAAAATATTGCATTGATCGGGAAAAGCGGTTCGGGTAAGTCAACTGCGCTTAACCTGCTGAGCGGACTGATTGCGCCTTCTTCAGGTCAGATTATGCTAAATGGAAAAGCACTCTCTGAGTATGAGGAAAAGAGCTGGTTCGATCAGCTCAGCTATATTTCCCAGCAGCCGTTTATTTTTTCAGGAACGCTTGCAGACAATATTGCCATTGGAAGTAAACAGCAGGCCACTCGTGAAGAGATTGAATCTGCAGCTGAAAAAGCAGGGTTATTACCTTTAATCCAGTTCTTACAAAAAGGGCTTGATACACCGGTTGGAGAAGGAGGCAGAGGGCTTTCAGGAGGGGAAAAGCAGCGTCTTGCACTGGCGCGTGCATTTCTGAAAAAGCCTTCAGTGATCCTGTTTGATGAGCCGACAACCGGTCTTGATCTGAAAACAGAGCAGATTTTAACAGCGTCGATGGAAGAGTTGTCAAAGGAGGCAACTGTGATCATAGTTGCTCACAGGCTTTATACAATCAGACAGGCCGATCAGATTCTGATGCTTGAAGACGGGAAGCTGAAAACCCGCGGCGTAAACGCAGAACTGTTAAAAGAGCCTGCGTATCAGCAGATGGTGCAGGGAGGTGCTGCTCATGAATGAACTCGGAATCGTCTTAAGACAGATTGCTGCTGAGAAAAAGAATGTCTGGTATTCAGTATTATTCGGTTATATTGGCGGTGTAACAGCAGCCGGACTTTTTGCGGCAAGCGGTTATTTAATCTCTAAAGCTGCACTCCTGCCACCTGTTTATACGCTGACCCTGCTGATTGCGTTCATCAAGGTGTTCGGATTAGTGAAAGCCGGGTCTAAATATGGTGAACGTATGGTGTCACACCGTGCAACGTTTAATATTCTGGCCGGTATCCGCGTGCGTTTTTTTGAGAAGCTTGAACCGCTCGCACCGGGTATTTTTCAGAAATTCAGAAGCGGAGATTTACTTGCACGCATTACAGGGGATGTTGAAAGTCTTCAGAACTTCTTCCTGCGCGTCTATTATCCGCCGCTTGTCTTAATATTAGTATTTTTAAGTTCAATGATTTTTACTGCTTTTTATTCATTCTGGTTTCCGCTGATCTTTGCGGCAGGGCTTTTATTAACAGGGCTTGTCATACCGGCTGCATTTGCCCTGCGCAGACAGAAAATTGAAGAGCAGGTAAGAGAGTCGCGTGCTGCGCTGTCCACTGATACAGCTGAAGTGCTATACGGCTTCAGAGATCTGAAAATATATCAGCAGCTTGAGTCAAAAGAAGCCTCACTTCACCAGTCAGCAGCTGATTATATAGCCAATCAGGAGCGCAGCAGCAGCCAGGGAATGTTCAACCAGTCTGTTAATCAGGCAGCGGGATTATTGATTTCCTGGGGCGTGCTTGCTGCAGGAGTCTACCTTGTTGGTGAAGGACAGTTAGACGGCGTATTTCTCGCTATGCTTGTGATGCTGTCACTGAGTGTATTTGAAAATGCAGCACCCATGGCTGTTCTTCCTCCGCACTTAGAAGACAGCAGAAAGGCATCAGCGCGTCTGAACGAAGTAACGGATATGAAGCCGGTTGAAGCAGCGGAACCTTATGTGACGCTGTCAGAAGAAGCACCATCTATTCACTTTGATGCAGTTTCCTATACGCATGAAGGAGAAGAACGTCCGGCAGTAAACCAGGCTTCATTCCACATTCCGGCAGGATCTAAAACCGCAATTGTCGGCGCGAGCGGATCAGGTAAGTCGACGATCTTTCAACTGTTACTCGGTGTGCTCAGAACGTCTGAAGGTGATATAACACTTCAGGATAAATCAATCAGGCATATTCAGTCTGAGGATATCTGGGAAAATTCAAATGTCGTAATGCAGGAAAATCATTTTTTCTTCGGCACAATCAGAGACAATCTGCAGATTGCCAGAGAAGGGCTGACAGACGAAGAAATGCTGTGGATGCTTGAAAAGGTAAGCCTTACGAGATTCTCACTTGATGATCCGGTACTTGAAAAGGGTGAAAATCTTTCAGGCGGAGAGCGTCAGCGTTTGGCGATTACAAGAGCGCTGCTTAGAAAGCGCAGCTTATGGCTGCTTGATGAGCCGCTGAGTTCTATTGACAATGTCACATCAGCAGAAATTATGCGTTATCTAGGTGAACGTACAGAGGATGCGACAGTCTGCCTGATCAGTCACCAGCTGAGCGGCCTTGAGAAAATGGATCAGATACTTGTGATGGACGGCGGACAGATTGCTGAACAGGGAACGTATGATGAACTGATGACTGCACGTGGAATGTTTTATGAAATGAAACAGATTGAACAGGAGATTTTAGTGTAAAGTGTAAAACCGCCGATGAGGCGGTTTTTATTTTTGGAGCTGCGAGTGGGAGAAGGAAGTAAGTTGAGGTTATGACCAGCCGGGAGGCAGCAGTCAGCGCTCGAGATGTAGCGATACACCGGGTAACCTTATAGCAATTTCTGGCCAGAAGGTAGTGATCGCCAACAGAACATGTCGTATTCACCGTCCTGACAGCCTACAAATCATGCACGAAAATTCCTTCCATCTTTACCTGCTCAAAATCTCAAATCAATGATACGATAACCATACAATAGATTACGGGAGTCGAACGGACATGGCAGATTATTTTACAAGAAAGAAACGTGAGATCGGCGTGGAACTGAATGAGGTTCAAAAGCAGGCAGTCCTGCATGGGAACGGGCCTCTGCTCCTGCTGGCTTCACCGGGTTCCGGGAAAACCACGACCATCATGATGCGGATTGGCCATCTGATTGAAGAGCGTGGAGCAGATCCCGCCCGTATTAAAGGTGTGACGTTTAGTAAAGCAGCTGCTGAAGATATGAAGCAGCGCTATAAAAGGATGTTCCCGACGTTACCTGAGGTTGATTTTTCAACGATACACAGCCTTGCCTTTGCTGTGGTCAGAGATTACCTGAGAAAAGAGCAGAAATCATGGCAGCTGATTGAAGGCCCGATTGAAGATCCGGCAGACTACAAGGCGAATAAAAAACTGCTGCTCAGGACACTTTTCCAGCGTTTTAACAGTGAAGCAATGACTGATGATCAGCTTGAGGAGATGTCAAACTATATCAGTCTGATTAAAAATAAGCTGCTGCCACGTAAAAAATGGAGCACAGTTCAATGTGAAGTGGCAAATGCTGAGGCGATTGCAGCAGAATATGAAGCAGTGAAACGTGAGGAGCCTGATAAGCTGCTGCTTGATTATGATGATATGCTGACACTCGCGCTTGAAGCGTTTCAATCAGATCGAAAGCTGCTCAGAAAATACCAGCAGCGCTACGATCATTTACTGACGGATGAAAGTCAGGATACATCACTTGTTCAGCATGCGATTGTTGAAAAACTGGTGGAGCCTCACCAGAATCTGTGTGTTGTTGCGGATGATGATCAGTCAATTTATACGTGGCGGGCTGCTGAACCGCAGTATCTGCTTGATTTTAAAAAGGTGTATCCAAAAGCGGTTATTTTAATGATGGAGCAGAATTACCGCTCCACGCCGGAAATCGTCAACGCAGCAAATGAATTTATTAAGCGTAATAAAAACCGCTATGAAAAGAATATGTTTACAGAAAATCCAGAGGGAGAAGCTGTAAGGATTAAGGTATTTCCGGATTATGAAGATCAGGCTGCCTACCTTGCGCAGGAGCTTTCAAAGCTTGAGGATTACCGGGATGCGGCCGTACTATACAGAACGAACAGTTCTTCGATTCTGATTATGAATGAGCTTGAGCGTGCACGGATTCCTTTTTATATGAAGGATTCCGATGTGCGGTTTTTCAGCCACTGGATTGTGGAGGACATTCTTAATTTTATGAGATTGACCTTCAATAGTGGCCGGGTGGACCTGTTTGAGAAAATTTCAATGAAGTGTCTTGGGTACGTTACGCGTCAGCAACTCTTTGAACTCAGAAAGCAGCCGGAAGAAGGGTCAGTGTTTGACCGCCTGCTTCAGTTGAAATCTCTAAAAGACTATCAAAAAAAGCAGATCAACGGGCTGAAACGTGCTTTTGTCAGAATGGAGGGCGGGGAGCCTTATCATGTGATTCGTCTGATCAGAGAGCAGGCAGGATATGACCGTGCGCTTGAAAAAATGAGTGAGAACCTCGGATTTTCGCTTGAATATCTGCATGATGTCCTGTCAACACTTGAGCAGATTGCGCGCAAGGAAACAGGCATGGTTGCATTCGCAAACCGGCTGAAGCAGCTGGAATCACTGCTTAAAACATCCAAGTTCAATAAGCATGAAAATGCCGTAACCCTTTCAACGTTTCACAGTTCAAAAGGGCTGGAGTTCAAAAAAGTGTATATGCTCGATCTGATCGCTGATATTATTCCATCTAAAAACGATAAGACCGAACAGGATAAAGGCAATAAGGATCCGATGGAGGAAGCGGCACGACTCTTTTATGTCGGCATGACGCGCGCTGAAAAAGAGCTTGAACTGCTGTCCTACAGAAACCGTGCCGGCAGTAAGACAAATCCTTCGCCATTTCTACTGAGAGTCAACAAAATCATTCAACCGCCTGAGTCAGAACAGGTGGATGAGAGCAGAGTTCCTCAAAACCCTAATGCATTGCGGAAAGTATCTGACCTTGAAGTCGGCCGCAAAGTGAAGCACCGCGTCTTCGGAACAGGACGCATTGAAGGATTTTCCGAAGACGGACTTGAGATCCGGTTTTCTAAAGGAACAAAAAGGCTCGCAATTGACTTGTGCCTGACCATGGGCCTGCTTGAACCGGTGGAATAGTAACGAGTATACAAAGCCTCCAAATATTTAAGTGCCATATCGTTATATATTAACGATTAAGGTGAACGTAGCGGAAGGCGGTGACTCCAGCAGGAGAAGCGTGACAGCTAAGACCCCGCAGAGCGAAGCTCGAGGAGGCTTAGCGCACGCCCTGCGGAAAGCACCGCCTGCAGCGCAGTAAACCGGTTAGTAAAAAACATCCAAAAGGTGTAATATGGAAATAGGGGTGGTAAGATGCGTGAAGAAGTTGGTCAATGTATCAGATGCGGCAAAACAGTGTATTGTGCAGATGGTTTCCTCGATGGCATCTATCAGGACAAGGATCTTTACTGTCATGAATGCTGGGAGGAAATGAATGATGAAGACAATTGAAGATGCGGCGGCATTAATTGCACGTGCCAATCAGGATGCTGCGCAATACGTTGGCTATTGCGGCACTGATCAGGATGAAATAGCGAACACAATCCGTGAAGAATCGATGGATGATCACATGTACTGGATCGGAGACGATCTCTTAATGCTTGATTACGAAGAAGGCTCAGCTGAAATGTGGGGACCTTTTGTTCAAAGTGACACAGATTGGTCAGAACGGGCAAATGAACTTCTAAAAAAGGTTCCTGAAAACACGGTACTTTACGGCTTTTACGGCAGTAAAAACCGCCGCGCCATCGCATGGATGGAAAGCCTCGGAGCAGACAAAAAAGGAGAGGAAACCATCTTAAAAGCAGATCGTTTTCTTACTGAAGAATCAGCTTTACATATAGACGTTCAGCCATTTAAGGCACACCAATACGATGCTTTTAAAAAGCTGCACAATAACTCTTTTCCTGATACATACTATAACGCCGAAACAGTGATTGCACGGTCAAATGAGGACCGTCCAGTGCTGGTTGCATCAATCGGTAACGAGTTAATTGGTTATATTTATGCGGAATCTGATCCGGTATTTAAAGAAGCGTCAGTTGAATATCTGGCAGTGGATGAGGAGGCCAGGGGAAAAGGTACGGGTTATGCTCTGCTCAGAGAAGTAATGAAAAAACTATTCACTGAAGGGCAAACTGAAACATTAACGCTATGCGTCAGCAAATCCAACCAAACCGCAATCAGACTATACCAGCGGGCAGGATTCCAAATTGATAAAGAGCTGGTTTACTTCAAAAAACAAGGGTGAGACTATGTGTCTCACCCCTTTTGCATTATTCGTCGAGTCCAACCGAAATAAACTTCGTCTCAAGGAACTCCTCAATACCCTGATGACCGCCTTCACGGCCAAGACCACTCTGCTTAAAGCCGCCAAATGGTGCTTCAGGAGCAGATGGTAAGCCATCGTTCAATCCGACAATTCCGTATTCCAGCTGTTCGCTGATACGGATCCCTTTAGAAATGTTTTCGGTAAAGACATAAGCTGCAAGGCCATAGATCGAATCGTTGGCACGTTCAATGACTTCTTCTTCTGTTTTAAACGTCGTAAGTGGTGCAACCGGGCCAAACGTTTCTTCATTCATACACAGCATATCATCTGTCACGCCTGAAAGAACTGTCTGCTTGAAGAACAAACCATCACGAAGCTCGCCGCCTGTTTCAACCGTTGCGCCTTTTTCTTTTGCATCAGCAATATGTTTCTGAACCTTTTCGATCGCATCTTCATCAATAAGTGGTCCAAGGTCAACCCCTTCTTCAAGACCATCGCCAAGTCTCAGAGCTTCAACCTTTTCTGTAAAGCGCTTTGTGAATGCATCAGCAATGTCCTCGTGTACGTAAATGCGGTTGGCACATACGCATGTCTGACCTGCGTTTCTGAATTTAGTCGCAATCACGCCGTCTACTGCTTTTTCAAGATCAGCATCATCCATCACAATTGCCGGCGCATGACCGCCAAGCTCAAGTGAGATTTTCTTCATTGTATCTGCTGCGCCTTTCATCAGCGATTTTCCGACTTCAGTTGAGCCTGTAAAAGTCAGCTTTCTGACACGTGTATCTTCAAGCCATGCTTTACTGATATCAGACGATTTCCCGGTGACCACGTTCAATACGCCGTCCGGAATCCCTGCTTCTTTTGCCAGCTGGACCAAACGGAATGCCGTCAATGGAGTAGCTGTAGCCGGCTTAATGACTGCTGTACAGCCGGTTGCGAGTGCCGGTGCCACTTTCCTTGTAATCATCGCTGCCGGGAAGTTCCATGGTGTGATAACGGCTGTCACGCCGACCGGCTGTTTGTGAACAAATAATCGTCTTTCTCCTTTAGAGGAAGGAATCGTCTCGCCATAGACACGCTTTCCTTCTTCGGCAAACCATTTAATAAATCCGTTCGCATATGAAATCTCGCCGGCTGCTTCTTTCAGCGGCTTGCCCTGTTCGATTGTCATTAAGCGTGCGAGTTCGTCTGTATGCTCATCAATCAGGTCGGCCCACTTCATCAGCAGGGCGCTGCGTTCATACGTGTTGCGCTGAGACCAGTCTTTAAAGGCAGTATGTGCGGCGTCTACTGCTTTAACAGCTTCGTCTGTCCCGCCTTTTGGAACTGTTGCAATCGTTTCTGTTGTAGCAGGATTAATGACATCAATTGTTTCGAGATCCTGCCCTGTCTCATGTCCGTTTATAATATGAAGATATGTATCCAATGTGATCACTCCTGATTTTATGATTTACTCTATCTCTACCCTGTTCAATTTCAGTTCAATCTTAAAGTGCGGTATACTATGAATGTTTGATTATTTAAAGGATTGGCTTTGTTAAGTTTGGCTGTTGACTTCCGCTCCAGGGGAACGCTTTCCGCATGAGCCGTCTTTTGGCTCCGGTTCAATCGGACCTCCTCAGCGCGAGGCGCTTGCGGGGTCTCACCTGTCCGGCTTCTCCTGCTGGAGTCGTCCCCTTCCGCTGCAATCACCAGCTGTGCTAAAACAACATTTACCTTTAACAAAGCCAAACGACTAAAGCGAGGGATTAATCATGACAACTTATCATGTTCGTGCAATACATACAGCTAAAATTACTGAACTTACTTTTGGTAAAAAGACTTTTCCGAGTGCGCTGCTGAAGCGGCCGATTGAGAAAGAGATGTTTTTATCGCGGACGGGACTTGCTGAAGATGAACAGACACCCGAGCATCATGGCGGCACAGAAAAAGCGCTTTGTCTGTATCCATATGATCACTACGGTTTTTGGGACGGGTGGATGGAGATGCAGGATGGCAGTGCGCTGTTCGGGGAAAATATAACGGCTGTGGGTCTTGATGAGCGCAACACGCATATCGGGGACCGCTTTGAATTTGGCG
This sequence comes from Jeotgalibacillus terrae, assembly GCF_016908195.1. Lineage (GTDB taxonomy): Bacteria > Bacillota > Bacilli > Bacillales > Jeotgalibacillaceae > Jeotgalibacillus > Jeotgalibacillus terrae. Next base: position 25,758 of record NZ_JAFBDK010000008.1, on the reverse strand, counting down.
AAGCAGTGATTGAAGTGACAGAACCGAGACAGCCTTGCTTTAAAATTGCCGCTAAATACAATAAACCTGAATTGATTGTAAGAATGAGAGAGTCCGGCTTTACAGGATTTTATTTCAGAGTGCTGCAGGAAGGAATGGTTAAGCCAGGTGACCACCTGAAACTGATCAGCAGAGATCAGGCAGGTGTTTCTGTACAGGAAGTGAATGAACTGCTGTTTTCAAAGTCTCCAACATCGGTCCAGTATGATCGCGTGCTTGAAGCGCAGGCTTTATCTAACACGTTAAAGCCGAAATTAATTGAAAAACGTAATCAACTATAGGAAATCAGGTGAAGAAATGACGCAATCGAATGCATTTATATGGCTGGTCTCTATTATGGTGGCGTGGGGGCTGAATGTTGTCGCTTTAAAAGTACTGGTAGAGGAATTTTCTCCTGTCGCGATGACATCTGTCAGAATTCTCACAGCAGGTCTTGTGGTACTGACTGTGCTGGCGCTCCAGAAGAAATGGACCGTTCCAGGGGTGAAAGACTTTGGGGTGATCCTGTTAATCAGTCTGTTCAATATAGTGGGTCACCACTACTTTCTGTCGATTGGTCTGAAAGGGACTACTGCTGTCAATACAGGGCTGATTCTTGGACTGATTCCCATTCTGACGGCTATTGCGGCTGTCATCTTTCTCAAAGCACGCCTTACCCTGCTGAAAGCTGCCGGGATTCTGGTTGGCTTTGGGGGTGTGTTCCTTGTTATGGCAGCGGGGAGCAGCGGGCAGATTCAAATTGCTGCTGGTGACTGGTATATCCTTCTTGCAGCTGTTACCCAGGCGATCAGCTTTGTATTGATTAAAAAGATCTCAGTAGACCTGAATGTGTTTGTCTTAACGGGCTGGATGATGATCACAGGGGCAATATTGCTGGGGATGATCAGTCTGCTTACTGAGCCGGGTGGTTATCAGTCACTGGTTCAGGGGGAAGGGTATCATTATGCAATATTCTTCAGCTCAGCATTTATCGCAACAGGTATCGGTCATATGATCTATAACAATGCGATCCGCCTGATCGGGCCGAGTGAGTCAGCTGTGTTTACAAATTTAAATTTGTTGTTTTCAATTACAGGAGCTGCGCTGCTTTTGGGAGAACCGGTGTATATAGGACAAATCGCAGGGTTCACACTTATTGTTGCGGGCGTTTTAGGCGGCAGTGGGGCAGTGGATCACTGGTTCCAGCGGAGTAGGCGTTCTGTAGAGGGAGATTAATATAAAGCCGATTAGCATTTAATGCTAATCGTTTTTTTAATATATTTTGTAAGTCGAAAGAACTATTTAATTCCTTAAAATTGTTTGTTTATTTTAAGGGAGGGTAGTACAATATTATTACATAATGATTCTTTTATACTAAAAATGTTTATGAAAAGGGGATTTTATATGGGCGTATTTCGTAATTTATCGGTGGGAATGAAGTATTTTACCGCCGTATTAGCATCAATCATCATGTTCATTGTAACAGCAGTTGTCTTATTGTTTGTATTTCAGGGTATTCAGGAAGATGTTGATGCGATGGATCGACGCGGAGACAGAGCTGTTACTGTGAATAATCTGGCTGCAATTTTCAGGGGTATGGATATCCGGATTGCTGATTATGTCAGTGAGGGCCAGGACGTATATGTGGATGAATATAATGAAATGAGTGGCCGTTTTGATACGGCCGTAACGGAATTGATTGATGGGATGACAGACTCCGGGCAAATTGAAGTAATGAATAGAATTCAGCAGGCAAAGTCAGACATGGATGATGCATTTGTTAATAATGTCATACCGAATTATTCAGAAGAAGGGAATGCTGCGCTTGATGCGGCACGGGATGAGACTCAACAGCTCAGATCAACCACGGTTGATGAAATTCTCGCTTTAACTGACCTGATTCAGGAAGATAGCAACCTGGCAACAGACGCTGCTAAAGCTTCTGCTGCAGCGGGTATAATTACGATGTTTGCAGCTGTCGGAATCTCTATTTTGATCAGTGTCATGATTACACTACTTGTAAACAGAGTTGTCCGTCGCAATATCAATAAAGTAGTAGCTTTAGCCGATGAAGTAGCGGGTGGGAATCTGACAGTTGAAGACATGGATTACAACAGTAAGGATGAGATTGGTCAGCTGAGCACTTCATTCAACACAATGAAAGGCAACCTGAGAGAATTGCTTACTCAGGTATCAGCCGTATCAGATACGGTGAATTCCCAGAGTGACGTGCTGAGTCAGTACGCAGATGAGGTGCAGGAAGGCAGTCACCAGATTGCTTCGACTATGCAGGAGCTTTCGAGCGGGTCTGAAGAACAGGCTCACGCTTCATCAGATCTTTCTGAGAAAATGAATGATTTCACTGCTGTCATGAGCAGTGTCGAGGCAAAACAGAATCAGGTTAAATCTGATTCTGCATCCATGAGATCTGTTACAAATGAAGGCAGCAAAGCGATGACAGAATCAGTTGATACAATGTCAGCCATTGATGAGAAAGTAAAAGGGTCTCTTGAGATGGTAAAGGGACTCGATGAACAGACAAATGATATTGCCAAGCTGACAGATGTGATTCAGGAAATTGCTGATCAGACAAATCTGCTTGCGCTGAATGCTGCGATTGAAGCTGCACGTGCAGGAGAACATGGAAAAGGATTTGCTGTGGTAGCAGACGAAGTCAGAAAGCTTGCTGAAGGCGTAACAAAATCCGTCTCAGATATTACAAATATCGTCAGCGGTATTCAGCAGGAGGCAAAAAAAGTTGTCAGCTATCTTGAGGATGGGTACAGCATGGTGGAAGATGGAACATCAAAGATTTCACATACAGGCACCCTGTTTGGAGAGCTGAAGGCCACGATTTCAAATGTAACAGAGCAGGTTGAAAGCATAAGCAGTTCGATTAATGAGGTGATTCAATCAACTCAGGTCATGAATTCGTCCATTGAAAGCATTGCCTCTGTTTCTGAGGAATCAGCTGCAGGAATCGAAGAAGTGTCAGCGACTTCCCAGCAGTCAAGTGCTTCAATGGAAGAAGTAAACCGCAGTGCACGCTCACTGAAGGAAGAAGCAGTACAGCTCAATACATTGTTAAAGCAGTTTAAGTTATCTTAATGTGTACATGAAGTGTTAATAGAGAACAGGTTATAAATGGAAGCTGAGGCATATTTGTCTCAGCTTTTTAAATGAATTTTCCGTGTTGCATTCAGGTTACGACGCAGTTACAAGGGGTAAAGGTTAACACGGGAGGAGGTTAACAATTGAAAAAATTATGGTTGATGTACGGAGACTATATACTATTTATACTTATACTTCTGATTAAATTAATTGTAGTGGGTCCCGCTACGAATACTTATTTTGGAGTGAATTTATTTTTTGTCAGTTTAGGTGCACTTATTCTGATTTCATTCTGGTCTCTGTGGATCTCACCGCGCGTCAGAAGATGGATTTTGTTTTACCTGAGCATATTATTGACTATCCTGATTGCGTCTAATATCTGGTACTATCGCTATTTTACTGATTTCTTATCGGTTGCTCTCATTATCCAGATTCCACAGATGGGTGCTGTTGGAGGTGGACTTGAAGATCTGATTTATCCGGCTGATTTTCTGCTTTTTGCCGATACATTTATCTGGGGAGCGCTTTTGCTGAAAGACCGTAAGCGCCGTTTCTCGGATTATCCGGCTAAGAAACGATCTAAATCAGCGTTTGTTGCACTTGCTGCGGGGGCAGTACTGTTTTTTACACCGCTTGTGATTAATGCAGCAGACAGAGATGAATGGCTTGTACAGGATTCTCTTTCAAATATGAGAAACTATTTCAAGACAGGTATGCTTGGGCATCACGTGCTTGATATTGGCAGAGAGCTGGATGATCAGTTCTTTGAAGAAAAAACCCTGACATCCCTTCAATTACGGGAAATGCAGCAGTTTTTTGATAGTAACAGAGGTTCTTCTGAAGAGGCAGTGATTGACGGACAGCCGAATGTCATTGTGATCCAGCTGGAATCTTTTCAGACATCAGTAATTGATCAGGAAATAGACGGACAGGAGCTGACCCCGTTTTTAAATGATTACAAAGAAGAGGTCATGTATTTTCCTAACTTTTATCATCAGACACATCAGGGCAGAACGTCTGATGCCGAATTCATGTTAAATACGTCTTTTTATCCGTTGAAAGCAGGGTCTGTGTATACGAGATATCCGGACCATTCATATGATTCTCTTCCTGAGAAAATGGAAGCCGAGGGATATGAAACAGCTGCCTTTCATGCATTTGAAAGAACGTTTTGGAACCGGGATGATGTTTATGAAAACTTTGGGTTTGATCACTTTTACAGTATAAAAGATTTTCCGGAAGGCGATGTGATTGGTCTGACGCTGAACGATGAAGACTTCTTTTTATCTTCAGTGGATCGCATGATGGAGATGAGTGACCCTTTTTATGCTTTCATGGTAGCTTTGACTAGTCACACGCCATATGATTTTCCGGATGAGAAAAAAGAGCTGAACCTGGACAGCATTGATGAAGAGATCATTCAAAATTATTACCACAATATTCATTTTGTAGACCAGGCCTTTGGCGCGCTGATTAACAAGCTAAAGGATGAGGGAATATGGGATGATGCACTGATCGTAGCTTACGGAGATCATGACAGCGGATTACAGGAACCGGGAAGAGATATGGCTGAAATGGCAGAAGCTGAATCTGCAGTGGATTATCTTAATCTGGGCAGAAAAGTACCTTTGTTTATGAAGCTGCCAAATATGAGTGAAGGGGAAGTGATGGAACAGACTGGCGGTCAGGTGGATATTGCACCTACAATCCTTTCATTACTTGGACTCGATAAAGGGTACATGATGGGTGAGTCTTTATTAAGCGATGATCCTAGACTCACAGTATTCAGAGACGGATCTTACATTTATGACGGTTATTATTATGAAGCGGATCTGACGAGTGAACGGGAAAACGGAAACTGCTACAGTCTTGAAAGTGAAGAACTGACGGACAAGGAAAATTGTGCGCCAATGCTGTATGAAGCTGCCTCTCACTTAAGGATGTCAGATACGATTATTAAAAAGAATGCTGTAGGCCAGTTGAAAGGCGAATCAATAGAAGAATAAAGGATGTGAAAAGCATGAGTCAAATGACGATGAAATCAAATGATACAAAGGAAGAAGTAAAGCCCTGGGTACGACGGATGGGACGTTTTGGTTACATGTCAAAAGGTGCTGTATATGGCATCGTAGGGATTCTTGCCCTTCTTGCAGCGCTTGGCGTAGGCGGCGGTGAGACGACTGATACATCAGGTGCCATGCAACAGGTTGCGACACTCCCTTTTGGGGAAATTCTGTTATGGATTGTTGGAATCGGGCTTATTTTTTATGTGATATGGGAATTTATCCGCGCTATATTTGATCCTCAGCATAAAGGAAATGACGCAAAGGGGATTGGCTCAAGAATTGCTTATGCAATCAGCGGTGTGATTTATGGAGGATTAGCGGTTTCTGCGATTCAGATTGCTATGCATGCCGGAAGTGGAGGAGGAAACTCAGAGCAGACGATTTCTGCTATGCTGCTCGGACAGCCATTTGGTCAATTTCTGGTAGGCCTGTTAGGCGCAGGCATCATTATATATGGACTTTACAACCTTTACAGTGGTTATAAAGAGAAATTTATGAGCAAGTTTATCCTCAATGATATGAATGAACATGAAAAAAGAGTGGCAAGAAAAGCCGGTAAGATCGGTCTGATTGCCCGCGGGATTGTACTTTCAATGGTCGGTTTTTTCTTTATTCAAACTGCCATCACAGCAAATCCTGATCAATCAAAGGGTCTCGATGGGGCACTCGGAGAAATCGCCTCACAGCCATACGGCCAGGTACTGCTGGGCCTTGCAGCAGCAGGCTTAATTCTCTACGCCATCTACGAAATTATCCGCGGAAGATACGCCCGGATGAACTTTGGAAAAGATGAATGATAAAGAAAAGTGGAAGCAGGCGATTAGGTCCGACAAGCATAAGACGCAATGAGAGAAATGGGCGACCTTCCCCATTTTCTCATTGTGGCTTATGACTCGAGGACCTGCCTGCTGGAACTGGACAAAAGAAAAGCGGAGGAAGGCGTTTAGGGGCGTATGTGCTGGACTGAAGCGAATTGAGATAAAGGAAACACGATGAATGAAGTGAATCGATGTTGACTTATCTTAAGGAGCTGAGGGAAGCACACTAGCCCCTGCCTGCCGGAGCTGGACAAGAAGAAAAGTGAAGGGGGCAGGGACACGATCTCTGCTCTCATTCCTTTACACAACTAGGTCAATTAGGGTACGGTCTTTATAAGCACTTTTTAATCTCATTAAGGGGGAATAAACATGCAATATCAGACCAGATCAATTGTACAGGAATCACTCGATGCACTCATGGACGATGATATGTTTTTACCGGACCTCAAGGATGCGCCAAGAAAGAAAGCGTTTTCATCTCTAGGGGCAGTTTTATCTACTCCTAACAAAATACATAAATCTTTTTTGAGGATTGTTCTTGAAAAAGGGGAAATTGTGCGGATTCCTGCTTTCAGAGTTCAGCATAATAATGCGATGGGGCCTTACAAAGGCGGTATTCGTTTTCATGAATCGGTCAATGAAGAGGAAGTCATTAATCTTGCTTTCCTGATGACACTGAAAAATTCGCTGCACGATGTTCCATTTGGCGGAGGTAAAGGAGGCGTGGTTGTAAACCCGCGTGAATTTACTCCTAAGGAACTCAACCTGATCTCTAAAAAATATGTTCAGTATTTCGCAGACGTGATTGGTCCTGATAAAGATATACCTGCTCCTGACATGGGGAGCGGTGAGCGTGAGATGGACTGGATGATGGGTGAATATAAAAATATTAAGCCGGGTCAGCCATACAGAGGAAGCTTTACAGGGAAAAGCGTCATTAACGGCGGTTCTCTCGGAAGACGTGAAGCGACAGGAAAAGGGGTTTACTTTACATTCCGCTATACAATGTCAGATTTTATTCATAAACAAAAGTCATGGCTTGAAAAAACAGGAAGTCCTTATGCGAAAACCGCACTGGAACTCTATGAAAAGCCTCTTAAAGTTGCTGTGCAAGGATTTGGTAATGTTGGTTCAGTAACTGCGCTGGAAGCTTATCAATGTAAAGACCTTCAGAATAAAATAGTGGCAGTCAGTGACCGGAATTGCACATTATATAACGAAGATGGACTGGATATTCCAACCCTGGTCAAATACACTGCGTCGAACCAGGGGGATCTGCCTCATACTGATGAGCTATTGAAAGAAAGCGGTATCCAGGCGGACATTCTGCATAGAGATGAAGTCCTGACGATGGATGTAGACGTTCTGTTTCTGGCTGCACTTGAAGAGCAGATTCATAATGGAAACAAAGAAGAGATTAAAGCAAGCGTGATTGTAGAAGGTGCCAATGCACCTGTTACAGCAGAAGCAGATGATTATCTGAATGATAAAGGTGTCGTCATTATTCCGGACATTCTCGCAAATGCCGGCGGTGTAATCGTATCGTACTTTGAATGGCTGCAGGGCAGGGAAACACAATTTTACTCTGAAGAGCAGATCTATAAAAAGCTTTACGATAAGATGCAGGGAACAATGGAAACCATTTTACCCAAATATTTTGGAGACCCACACTCCCTTCGTCAAAACTGCTATATTCACTCAGTTATGAAACTCTCAACAATCCTGTATAAGCAGGGTAAATTATTTTAAAAAACGCTTTGGCAAATTTAACAGAACCAAAAAAGGGCTGTCCTGTAAGCATTATGCTTACGGGACAGCCTTAAAATTATGTGTAAAAGGGGGTAAATTAGAGTGATGCTATTACTGATACAAATTAAAAATTAGTTTACTTTTGCAAACCCGAAGCCTGAAGCATAGTCATCGCCGTATCCTGCACCGTATCCGCCAAGGATATCATTTGATGCAGCACGGTTTTGAAGCTCCGCACGAAGCTGGGTGTGAGAGAAGTATGGGTTTTCCGCCCAGACTTTTGCTGCAAGTCCTGCCACGTGAGGTGTTGCCATTGATGTACCGCTGATTGTGTTATAGCCGCCACCAGGCCAAGTTGAATAAATGGAAGCACCTGGAGCTGAAATTTCAACATCACCCTGCTGGATTACGTAGTCACCATCAGTCTGACTGTAGCCGCGTGAAGAAAAGTCAGCTACACGATATGTACCATTTTGCTGACGGTTTTCAAGTGCTGCTACTGCAATTGTGTTTGTCAGTGCACCCGGGTACCCAATTGAGCCCTGATTAGGACCTGAGTTACCTGATGCTGCTACAACAAGTACACCTTTACTGTAAGCATAGTTCACAGCGTTAGAAATCAGAGGATCCTGTCCTGCCGAACCAAGTGACATGTTAATCACTGTTTTGGTTCTTGTCGCTGAAGCCTGATCTGCTGCGTGACGGATGGCTGCAGCAATATCATCTGAGTAACCTGAACCGTTATCACCTAAGACTTTGTAAGCCCAAAGATCTGCGTCCGGTGCAACACCGTAGATCCCGGCGTTGTCACTGCCGCCATCAGCTAAAGCAGAACCGGCAACGTGTGTACCATGGCCATTGGCATCATTGCAGGCACCATTGACAAGTGGAGTAGACTGAGTGAAATCCTTACACTGTTCTACTGTGTTCACAAGGTCGTAATGACTTGTGTAAACGCCAGTATCAAGAACAGCAATATTTACACCTGAGCCACCAGAAGTGGTTGTCTGGTATGCATTGTTATAGATTGCTTTTATTCCCCACGGTGTCTGCTGAGTCGGATATTCACCCGCCATTGTTTCGTATCCATTTGCGCGGACATCTGTTTCAATTTCTACTTCCTGAACCTTTGTAACTTTTAGATTCTTATTTTTCTGGAGGGCATTGAACTGCTTTTCGTTCATTTCTGTAGAAAAGCCATTCTCAGTCAGTTCCCAGCGAGGCTCGTATTGCTTTTTCAGAGACTGATTCGTACTCTGAGCAGAGAATCCTGTAGTCTCTACATATACGCGGAATGTTTCCTGACCTCTTTCCTGATCCGGTGCTGCACTTGCAACAGAAGGAACAGACAGACTAGCTGCGAGCAATAAGCTCATGATCATACTTCTTTTCTTCATTTTCCCGACTCCCTTTTTCGAAATATTTTGTGAACAACTTCATCCTATCAAAGGATGCCGGGTTTGGTTATCGGGAAAATTTTCTGAGATTCATATACTAATAGAGGGTATAAAAATAACTGACTATGATCATATGAACCTTTTTATATGTATTTTTATCCAAAAATGAATGATACGGTGACATGAAATGACCTGTACCCTGGCAAATAGACATAAAGTTTTTGGGAAAATGATATATATAATTGAAAGAACGAATAATTTGACGGCAAAAAAATTTAAGAATTGAAGTATTTTTAAGTCATTATTTCTTCATTTATAAACTTGGGAACATTCAAACCAATTATTCGTATAATTGGTAAGAGCATTTTTGGGGGGATAAATATGATTCATTCTGACAGACCGATTGTAAAGATCCATACACCTTTTTGGGCAAAGTTACTGAGTGCGATCTCTCTTATTCTGCTGATTGCAGCTTCTGTGTATCTGGCAATGTCATGGGGAGACCTTGCAGATACGATACCGATTCATTTTAATGCTTCGGGTGAGGCAGATGGTTTTGGCGGAAAATGGACAGCCATCATGCTGCCGGTCATCGGCTTTTTTATGTGGGGCGGGATGACCGGACTTGAGAGAATACCGCACACTTATAATTATCTGGTAAAAATTACTGAAGAAAATGCAGAAAGACAATATTTGAATGGCGTACTGATGATGAATGTGATTAAAAACCTCAGCGTGTTATTATTTGCTTATATCACATATGAAATGACGTTGATCGGAAGTGGAGAAAGCGTTAATCTGACACCCGGTGTGATGCCGGTCTTCCTAACCCTGTTATTTGTGTCGATGGGATGGTTTGTTTTTAAGTCGTTCAGGAATTGAGGAGTGATCATTTGTTATTCAGTTTTTTTGGAGGAGAATATGTGCCTGACGGTTTCTATATTGGGGCTGGTATTTTAATGATTTTGTTTATGATTCTGGTCTATTGGTGGACCAATACAGATTGAATAACAAAAAACAGCTTTGGGGGCATTCGCCTCCAAAGCTGTTTTTAATTAACCGTTGATACGGATTTCGTTGATGCCAGCGCCCTGTTCCATGCCTTGTGCATGCTCAAGACCTTCTGTTACTTTACCGAACACTGTGTGTACGCCGTCTAAGTGAGGCTGTGCTTCGTGTACGATGAAGAATTGGCTGCCGCCAGTGTCTTTACCAGCGTGAGCCATTGATAATGAACCTGGCTGATGACGGTGAGGGTTGCCTTCTGTTTCACATTTGATTGTGTAACCAGGGCCGCCTGTACCGTTTTTGTTCGGGCATCCACCTTGACTTACGAAACCGGGGATGACACGGTGGAAGTTAAGACCATCGTAGAATCCTTCGTTTGCAAGCTTTTCAAAGTTTTCAACTGTGCCCGGTGCTTCTTCCGGATAAAGTTCAAAAGAAATTTTATGTCCATTTGTTAAATCGATATAACCAGTTTTAGCCATGAGTAGCACTCCTTTAGTGTTTTGTCCAATCCCTATTTTAACATGCAGTGCCGGCAAAGGAAAATTTCTTACCCTGTTGTTTTCAAAAACGGGATTGGGGAATTAGTAAGGAACTGGATCAACTAAAGGAGGATTTATTATGATTGTTGCAAATGCTTTGAATAAGTTTTTTTTAACTCTGGCTTATAATCAGTTGCTTATAAATGTTGCAGAAAGTGTGGGGATGGAGCTTGGCGGTTCCCATTTTGTGGGTGGTGAGAAGACAAAGGATATGGTGAAACAGGTAAAGAAGCTCAATCAGAATGGGATTGGTGCAACGATCGATTGCCTGGGTGAATTTGTGGAAAATGAAGAAGATACAAAGAAATACGTGGATAACTGCTATAAAGCAATTCACGCAATCAGGGACGAACAATTGAATGCTCAGATTTCACTGAAGCTTTTCAGTGTCGGGCTTGAAACTGATAAAGAAACCGTCATTCAGAATATGAATGATATTTTAATTGAAGCAAAAAAATACGATGTCTTCGTTACAATCAACATGGAGGAATATAAAAATTGTGAAGACATTATCTCGGTTTTTGAGACCCTGCGTGAAAATCACGATAATATTGGAATTGCGCTTCAGGCTAATCTGTATAGAACTGAGACAGATGTGAAAAGGCTGGACCGTTTCTCACCTGTCATCCGTTTTGTAAAGGGTGCTTATATTGAAAACAAAGATGTAGATATGAATAACAAAAAAAGAGTAGATGAAAATTATAAAGCACTTGTGAAAACGAGCCTTTTGAAAGGGAACTATACACAAGTGGCTACACATGATAACGATATGATTGATTTCGTAAAGGATCTTGTAAAAGAGCATCAGCTATCAAAAGATCAATTTGAATTCCAGATGCTTCAGGGGATGAGAGAAGAAAAGCAGAAAGAGCTGGCTGGTGAAGGCTGGAATGTGGTTGTGTATGTGCCATTCGGTAAAGACTGGTACACCTATTTTATGAAGCGGTTAGCTGAAAGACCTGCGAATATTGGATTCACATTGATGTCAATGGCAAGAAGGTAGTTTATTTTTAACGAAATCAGGACAGCCTATTGAATAGAATAGGAGGTTCTGGTGAAATGAAGTTTTATACAATTGGTCTGGTCATCAGTATAGCTGCTGCGGGACTTGGCGGCTGTCAGCTGCTGAATGAAAGCAGTATTCCGGCAAGTGCTTTACCGGTCATTGAATCTGAGGTTATAAATACTAATGGAGAAAACATTGGTTCAGCTACTTTCAGGGAAAAGGATGATGGCGTACTGATTCAGCTCTCGGTAAAAGGGATGGAACCCGGTGAAAAAGCCGTTCATATTCATAAAACCGGCAAGTGTACACCGCCTGATTTTGAATCGGCAGACAGTCATTTTAACCCTGAAGAAAAGCAGCATGGCTTTGAAAATCCAAAAGGTTATCATGCAGGCGATTTGCCGAATCTGATGGTAGACGAGGATGGATCCATTAATCTGGAACTGACCGTCGAAAAAGTGACGCTTCAAAAAGGCAGTGCGCACTCTTTGCTTGATGAAGACGGTAGTGCGATTGTTATTCACGAACAAGCTGACGATTATCAGACAGACCCCGCTGGAAATGCCGGAGCGCGTATTGCCTGTGGCGAAATGAAAGGATAGAAAAACCTCTTCAGCTGAGAAAGCTGAAGAGGTTTTTTAACGGGAAAACTTTGTTAAAGGTCAATGTTGTTTTAGCGCAGCTGGTGATTGCAGCGGAAGGGGGACGACTCCAGCAGGAGAAGGGTGACAGGTGAGACCCCACAGCGCGAAGCGCGAGGAGGCTCACCGCACGCCCTGCGGAAAGCGTTCCCCCTGGAGCGGAAATCAACAGCCCTTTTTAACAGAGCCCACGAAAAACCAATGTCTGACGCAATAGATCCCTCTTACCTATTTCTTCATTTTCCGTTATGCTTAATTCAAAGAAATGATACGGAGTGGGTTATTTATGAAAGTTACGATCAATGAGATAGCCAAAGAGGCAGGCGTTGCGAAAAGCACGGTCTCCCGCTACCTGAACGGAGGGCGGATCAGTCCGCGTACAAGTGAAAAAATCAGGCGAGTTGTTGAAGCACATAACTATGAACCGAATTCTTTCGCAAGAAGCCTGAAATCTAAAAAAACAGGCTTTATAGGTGTTGTCGCGCCTGCACTTGATTCATTTGTTACATCTAAGATCCTGATCAAAATAGATGAAGAACTGCGTGCAACAGGGTTCACAACGCTCATAATTAATACGAGTCACAGTATAGACAGGGAACTCGAAAGTCTGCAAAACCTGCAGCGCCAGAAGGTAGACGGGATGATTTTGTTTGCTACAGAGATTACGCCTGCGCATCTTGAATTGTTCAGTGAGCTCACCATACCACTGCTCGTCATTGGACAGGAAGCCAAGCGGACCCATTGTATCGTGTTCGATGATTATCAGGCAGGCTATGAAATGGGGAAATATATCGCTTCAGCAGGTCATGCGGACATTTCTTATATAGGTGTTCATGAAGCTGATGAAGCAGTGGGTCAGAGACGGAAGCAGGGAGTGAAAGACGGCTGTAAAGATCACGGCGCAGAGACATTCTCGTTTTTCGAAAGCGGATTCGATTTTAACAGTGCGATAGCAGCAGCCGGAAAAAGTCTTGCAGAAACCGCCTCAACGGCTCTGATCTGTGCGACAGACACAATTGCATTAGGTGCAATGCGCGTTGCCAGAGAAAAAGGATATCGCATTCCTGAAGACCTGGCTATCAGCGGATTCGGAGGTTACACAGTATCGGAAATGATTCACCCTTCCCTTGCTACGATCGCATTCAATTACCAGGAAACTGGCTCATTGGCAGCCCGTACAATAGAAAAAATGATCCAATCCGAGCCTGTAGACTTCCTGCAAAGGCCGGGATTCTCACTTCGACCGGGCGAAAGCATAAAAGGGAAAAAATAGCGCTTACAAAAAGTCTTGCTTTTTTAAGACTCGTGTTTTAAAATCAATTTGTGGAACCGGTTCTATAACTGTCGGTTCCTTATAAAAGTCTAAAAATGGAACCGGTTCCATAAAGGAGTAAGTTACCGGTTCACTTGAAAGGAGAAACTTCATGAGTGGTAAGCTTCAGAAATACGAACCGACTGTAAAAGAAGTCATTCGTCTTATTGGTGGAAAAGAAAATATCCAGGGAGCAGCACATTGTGCGACACGTCTTCGGATTGTCACAGAGGATCAGGAAAAGATTTCAATAAAAGATATAGAGCAGCTTGATTATGTAAAAGGGGCATTTATTGCAGGGGACCAGCTGCAGATTATTTTTGGTGCTGGTACAGTGAACGATGTCTATCAGGTATTCCAGCAGCAGGCTGGTATGGAGGATATGTCTCTCAGTGATGTAAAAGGCGAATCTGCTAAAAAGCAGAATGCATTTCAGCGTGGCATTAAAGCATTATCAGATGTATTTGTACAAATCATTCCGGGTCTGTTAGCAGCGGCGCTGTTAATGGGGATTACAGGACTGCTCAGTCAGCCGGGCGTGTTTGGAGAACAGTCAGTTGTAGAGATGTTCCCATCGATTACTGGTGTAAATAGATTTATTCAGATTATGTCAACGGGGATCTTTACGATTCTGCCATTGCTCGTTGTATGGTCTGCAACAAAAAGGTTTGGCGGGAACCCTGTTTTAGGTCTTGTGATCGGGGCCATCATGCTTCATCCGGATCTTGGAAATGCCTATGATGTGGCAAGCGGCGCGGTTGATGCGGAATTAATTAATATCCTGGGCCTCAACGTTGAACTTGTAGGTTTTCAGGGCGGAATCATTGTGGCTTTGCTGATGGGGCTTGTTGTCGCAAAGCTTGATAAGTTCTTTTCTCGCGTTGTTCCGGATATGATTAAGCTGTTTTTAGCACCGTTTTTGACAGTCACATTATCGGGTCTGCTATTGTTTATTGTTGTTGGACCAATCGGCCGATTCCTTGCTGAAGGATTAACGTCTAGTCTGCTGTGGGCTACTGAAAATCTTGGTGTTGTCGGCTTTGTTATTTTTGCAGGCGTACAGCAGGTGATTGTCATCACTGGTCTTCATCACGTGATTGGTGCTGTGGAGGCTCAGTTGGTTGCGGATACGGGCCTGAACTTTATCATGCCGCTGATGTCAGTTGCGCTGATGGGTCAGGGTGGTGCGGTACTTGGTTACCTGTACCTTCGCTGGCACGATAAGAAGGCCCGTCAGATTGGTATTTCATCATTTGGTTCAATTTTATTTGGGATTTCAGAACCAGCTTTATTCGGGATTAACGTACGCTATAAGTTCCCGCTGATTGCCGGCTGTCTTGCAAGTGCAATTGCAGGGGCATATGTATTCTTTTTAAATATTAACGCACTCGGTTTCGGGGCAACAGCCGTTCCGGGAATCGCGATCGTATCAACAACCGGTGGAGGACACCTTCATTATGTCATCGCCAATGTTGCTGCACTTGCTTTAGGTGCTGTATTTACAGCTTTATATGGAAAGATTAAGAACCCAAGTTTTGATGTGTAATAGGAGGAGCGGTATGACACGCTATTTTGAACCGAAGTACCGAACGATTTTAGAAGCAGAAGAGGGAGAGCTTGAAGCGCTGCAACAGCAGTCTGCTCAAGATGAATGGAAGCCTTCTTTTCATATTCATCCTCAGTATGGTCTGTTAAATGATCCGAATGGACTCGCCTGGTTCAACGGGGAATATCATGTCTTTTACCAGTGGTATCCTTATGGTGCTTACCATGGAATGAAGCACTGGGCGCATGTATCTTCAAAAGATCTGGCTCAATTCAAAAGACATGACACCGCTATTATTCCGACAGAGGATTATGAATCACATGGTGCCTATTCAGGGGCGTCTCTGCAGGTGGGAGAAGAGCTTTACTTATATTACACAGGTAATGTGAAGTATGGGCCTGTTGAACGTGACGCACATCAGTGTCTTGCCATTATGAATCAAGACGGGGAGATTCGTAAATATGAACATAACCCGCTGATCAAAGGGGTGCCTGAAGGCTATACAGGTCATGTAAGAGATCCGAAAGTATTTGAAAAGAATGGCCATTACTATATGCTGCTCGGCGCTCAGCGTATGGATGAGACTGGTGCGATTATTGTGTACCGTTCACCTGATGCGCTTGACTGGACCTTTATGGGCGAGCTTGATGTGAGGATAAATCTTTCAGGGTATATGTGGGAATGTCCGGATTATTTTGAGCTTGATGGAAAAGATTTTCTCATTTTTTCTCCTCAGGGAATAGAACCTGAAGGTGAAGATTTCCATAATGTATTTAACACAATCTATGTGGCGGGGGAGCTTGATACAGACAGCCTCACTTTCCAGGTAGATGAGTACCATGAGCTTGATAAAGGGTTTGATTTCTATGCACCGCAAAGCTTTGAAGCTGAAGGAAAGCGTCTCTTATATGGCTGGGCAGGCGTAGGAGAAGTGGACTTTCCGACAGATGAAAATAAATGGGCACACTGCCTGACATTGCCGCGCGAGCTTGTACGGAAAGGCAACAGGCTGCACCAGCGTCCTGACCGTTCACTCGATCTGCTGAATGGCTCAGAGGTAGCTGCAGGAGACATGTCATCCGGTAAATCTGAGATTGATCTGGGCACGATAAAAGCATGGCGAGGGGAACTTGATTTAGCGGATTCAGCTGATACAAAACTAAAGCTGTTCCATTCTGCAGAAGAATCCCTTAATCTTACTTTTGATCATGCTTCAAAGAAAGTAAGCATAGATCGCTCACGCATGCACCACGTAACTGAACCACAGTTCGGTACATCAAGAGAAGTCACACTTAATGAAGGTTTAAGAAAAATCGAAGTTTTTATTGATCATAGTATTGCAGAAATTTTTATTAATGACGGGGAAGCAGTTTTCACATGCAGAGTTTTTCCACTGTCTGAAGAAAAAGAATTAGCGATAGAAGCAGGTGCTGATCTGACATATCGCATCACTGCAATGAACCGGGGAATTGAATAACGGCTATTAAGCAAAAGTAAAAATCGGGGGATGAAAGTCGTTCCCGGATTTTTTTGGTTTTACTGAAAATTCCAGTGATCTTATGCTAAAGTTAAAATAGAGATATTTTCGAAAGGCGGTGACCTCATTGCGTTGGTTTTATGTACAATTCGGAGCGGTTTTTACATTATTCATGATTGCCACTCTAGGCAGCTGGTATGAGGGCAGCAGGATATTGAATGAACCATGGGAATGGAAGTATTCAGCTCCCTTTTCAGCGTTGATTCATGGAGACATCACCTCTGAAAGTCAGATATTGCAGCTGGATCATTTTGTGTATGCTGCAAAGTTTGAGCCTTTACTTCCAATGATTATGGTATTCAGTGGGCTTTACTTGCTGGTGTTGATTGCCTATGGGCTGTTCCGTCAGCGAGTCAGGTTATTTACAGGACTCCTGATCACGACAGCCGTCATGTTATTTGCTCTCAGCTATGCAGTTTTTCCTTCGCCGACTGCGGGCGGAAACGCACTTTTCTATGCCGGACTCGCTGGCGGTCTGCTGATACTCAATGGCGCAGCACTGCACTTTTACCGGGCACAAAAGCCTGGCTGAAAACAGCATGTATAATCGTAGTGAATGAATCACAAAAAGAAATTGAAGCACATTTGCTTCAGTTTCTTTTTCGTTTACAAATCCGTTACATACACGTCCATTTGGGTATGGTCTACAAAGGAGGATGATGGTAAATGGCTTTTGATTATGATTTGGATTTTGATGAAATAGATTTTCGGGAAAAGCCGGATCTCTACAGAGTGGGACGCGGGGAACAGGGTGTTCTCCTTGTAGAACCCTACAAAAGTGAAATTCTTCCTCACTGGCGATTTAAAACGCCTGAAATAGCGAAGGAATCCTCAGAAAAAATCTATGAATTATATCTTGATTATAAAGAAAAAGAAGATTTTGTCGGTATGGATATGGCAAGAAAGTTCCTCCAAATGGGTTACACGCGTGCGAGAAGATATGCCAATTATAAAGGCGGAAGAAAGTATAATAAAAGCGGAGAAGTCAATGATCGTGATATAGATGATGAAAAAGCGGAATCTGCTGCAATCTTTGAAAAGAAATGGATTATAGTACGTGAAGATGAAGAATATCTGGTGATGAAAAAAGAACATCAAAACAAATATGGATGATGAAAACTGAGCGGTATAAAAGACCTGTTTAATATTATTGAAAAATTCAGATAAAATAGTATGAAATAATCGGTAAGTGCGTTATAATGAATTCAATTAAATGGTATTTGAAGGGGTGCTGTAAATTGAATGTTGCTCAATTTTCACAAGGACTGACAGCAGTAAAGGGATTTAAAAACACTCAGTACCAATCGGGTAAGAAAAAGAATCCTTTTCAGCACACTACTGTTTCCAGTATGAAGCTTTCATTCAGTGAAGAGGTTAAAAGAGCCATGCGTTCGGATGAATTCACGCTTTATTATCAGCCCCAGGTCAATGTGAATACCGGTGAACTGTGTGGTGCTGAAGCATTAATCAGATGGGAGCATCCTGACCGTGGACTGCTTTATCCGGACAGCTTTATTCCGCAGGCAGAATATTCAGGCCAGATTATTGATATTGAAAGATGGACGCTGCATCACTTGTTCAAACAGCAGGCACAGTGGCAAAAGAAAGGGAACCAGCTGACGAATATTGCTTTAAATATTTCAGGAAATCATTTCGTTCAGGGTTCACTTGTAACTGAAGTTGCACATCTGGCACACTCATACAACATTAATCCTGCGGACATTACAATCGAATTAACGGAAAGAATCGCGACAGATCTGGAAGTGTGGGTATCCCAGACATCAATGTTGAAGGATATTGGTGTAAGAGTATCGATCGATGATTTTGGAACAGGTTATAATACACTCGCTCATTTAATGGAGGTAAGTGTGGACTTTCTGAAAATTGACAGGTCTTTTATTACGAAAATGGCTCCTTACAATAATGCCTTCAAGATTGTACAGTCACTTGTCACAATGGCTGAGAAAATGGGTGCTGTTCCAATTGCTGAAGGCGTCGATTCAAATGAACTGCTCCGTCTTTTTATACAGGCGGGTGGAAAGGTCATCCAGGGGCATCACTATAGTAAAGCCATCCCTGCTGAAGAATTCTCAGTTAAATATTTATCACCAAAAAGATAACGTTTCTGTCATCCTGACAGAAACGTTTTTTCGTAGTTGTGTATCAACGGTTTATAAAAATAACGCGATCGCAAGAACAATTAAATGAAAGGTCTGGTCTGCGATGATCGTCAGCCACTTCGTTTCACTTTGAGGGGGCTTCATGACATGTTTAATCCACCATTGAACGATAAAATATTTATCAATGATGACATGGGTAGCAAATACAAAAACAACTGCAATGACTGACAGACCACCAAATGTGAAAAATGCGACAGCAGTAACAGTTAATGTATATACCGAACAGTGGACTAATAGTGCTGCCCAGTCATGCTTTTTGTGTGCCGCCATCCAGCTTGTCTGAAATAAATAATCCCCAACAAGGTGGGAAAGAAATAAAAAAGAAAATGGTGTCATTGTTCACCTCTTATAGTTCTTTGGTTCTATGATCGAATTTGATATACTTAATATATCATAGAACAGAAGAAGCGAATGATAAATTATCAGATAAAAGGGGATTTACTTATGGACAGTCAACATCAAGCACCTTTTGACATCCCTGCAGAAGAGTTGTTGAAAATTATATTCGAATTTGCATCAAAACTTGCCCACGAAAATGATTTGGATCAACTTCATCTATTAATGGCTGAAATGGGAAGAAGACTAACATTAGCTGACCGGTGTACACTCTGGATTGCTGATCCTGAAGATAAGATACTCTGGACGAAAATCGCACATGGTATGGACAGAATTAAAATCCCAATAGAGTCAGGGCTTGTTGGAGCTGCTTATCGCTCAGGAGAAGTGGTTTCAATACATGATGCTTATAAAGACAGCCGTTTTAACCCGGCTGTAGATCAGAAAACGGGTTATCGCACACAATCTATTCTGTGCATCCCAATCAGGAACGCTGATCAGGAGATGATTGGCGTATATCAGGCCGTCAACAAACAAACTTCGCCTCCAGTATTCACTGAAAAAGATATCACGTACCTTTCCCTCGCCGCCACTTACACAGGACAATCAATGGAGAAAGCCATTTTATATTCAGAACTGATCGAATCCCAGAAAGAAATAATCTTAACGATGGGAAACATTGGAGAGAGCCGCTCGCGTGAAACGGGTCAGCATGTAAAAAGGGTGGCTGCGTATTCATACATTATTGCCAGGGGCAGCGGACTTTCTGAGGAAGAAGCCAGGCTAATTGAACTTGCAAGTCCGATGCATGATATCGGTAAGGTTGCAGTACCTGATGCGATATTAAATAAACCTGGAAAATTGACCGATATAGAATTTAATCAAATGAAAAAGCATGCAGAAACAGGATACAGCATTTTTAAAAATTCAAAGAGAAAAATACTTCAGGCAGCGGCGCTGATTGCAAGGGATCACCATGAAAAGTGGGATGGTTCCGGATATCCGCATGGGCGCAGTGGAGAGGATATTCATCTGTATGGAAGAATCGTTGCCCTCGCCGATGTATTTGATGCTTTGGGTTCAAAAAGACCTTATAAAGATGCATGGCCGCTTGAAAAGATATTGAATCTGATACGATTTGAAAAAGGAAAACATTTTGACCCTGAACTCACGGATGTTTTTTTCGACCATCTTGAAGCAATTGAAAAAGTTAGGGATGACTACAGAGATGAAAGCTGAGGGCGGTGCTGTATGAAAGAAAAGCAGTACGTTTTTAAAAAGATATATCCGGTTTCAAGACAGAAAGCCTGGGAATTGCTGGCGAACACTGAACATCTGAATCGTGTGTCAGGTCTGTTTCCTGTAGATTTTTCTGACACCGCTTTTGATGACAAGAAAATCTTCAGATATGCGAACGCAAAAGCAATGGGTCTTATCCCGCTCAAGTGGAGAGAGTATCCGTTTGAGTGGGTTAAAGAAGAAGTGTATGCAGTAGAACGAAAATATGAAAGCGGGCCGATCAAGCGGCTTTTATGGGAAGTAGCTTTTAAGGACTCGGCAGAACTGCTTGAGGATGGTACGTTCGGAACTGAAATAACAGGTACCGCAGTATTCACACCTGCTAATCTGCTCGGTCTTGCGGCAATTCCGTCAGTGGGACTGTCGTCTATCAAAGAGATCATGAAATATCTTGATAAGTATATTGAAGCAAACCTGAACAGCCGTTATGAAAAACTGCCGGCAGCTTCATCACCAAAAGTTGAGGATAAAAGGCTTAAAGCATTATGTGGAAAAATTTCAGCCATCTATCAGAAAAATGAACACATTGAGCGATTACAGGAGCATCTTACAACTGCTGGTGATGATGAGGTGATGCATATGAAGCCTTATACACTTGCAGATCAATGGGGATATCCGCGTAAAGAAATCCTGACATTGTTTCTCACATCGGTGAAAGAGGGCCTCCTTACACAGGAGTGGCATTTAATGTGTCCTAACTGTCGCGTCTCTAAAACAACTGCTTCTTCAATGAAAGAAATAAAAGATCAGGTGCACTGCGACCTTTGTGGAATAGATTATGAGATGAGTTTTGACAGGTATATAGAAATGCAGTTCTCTGTTCACCCATCTGTTCGTCAAGCAGCGGACCAGACGTTTTGCCTGATGGGCCCTGCTAAATCTCCTCACGTACTGGCGCAGCTAAGAATTCCGGCAGGACAGGAAGCTGTGTTACGTTATCCGCCCGCAACAGGTAAAACAAGAATCCGTCTGCTAAAGCATAATGCGAGTATGGATGGGATAGGGTTATCTGAAAACCATACGTATCGCTTTAATGGGGAGACCTGGAGTAATAAATATGCGAACGTCGATCCGGAGGGTGGAGAATTAACGCTGATGAATGACGCAGAAGAAGAAATGATAGCAGTCTATGAAACGCTGGATTGGAACAGCCAATCTGTCACGGCTGCTGAACTCACTTCATTACAGTTATACAGAGATCTGTTTTCAGCAGAAGTCCTGGCTCCGGATCAGCAGATTGGTATTCAGTCGATGACAGTATTGTTCAGTGACCTGAAAGCGTCAACTGCTTTGTACGAAAAAGAAGGAGATGCCAAAGCTTATTTTCAGGTAAGTGAGCACTTCAGATACTTGAAAATTCATATTTCTGAAGCGGGTGGCACGATTGTTAAAACGATTGGTGATGCTGTAATGGCCGTATTTTTCCGTGAAGAAGATGCTTTAAGTGCAGCACTGAATATCCAGTCGGGAGTTGGAAAGTTTAATGAGGATCAGCAGATTCACTTGTCTGTAAAGCTTGGCTTGCATACTGGGCCGGTTATCGCTGTCAACGCGAATGACCTGCTGGATTACTTCGGTAGAACTGTTAATATTGCGGCGAGAATTCAGCAGCAGAGTACTGGAGATGACGTAGTGATTACGCAGGAGGCTTTTGAAAGACTGGAGGCTAACCTGTCAGATTATCATTTCGTTATGAGCAGAAATACGGCGATGCTTGCAGGAAGTGATGCTTTATACCCGCTGGTCAATATACATGAAATCAGCCGGCGGCAGATATTGAAAGAAGAGGAGACAGTCAGATGAATAAGTTATTGATAGCAGATGATGAAGATATTCTGAGAATGCTGATTGAAGATACGTTAGAAGATCTTGAAGTTGAAATCGATACAGCCTCTGATGGCCTTGAAGCATTTCAAAAGCTGAGCAGCGGGGAATATGCATATGTCATTCTGGACTACATGATGCCGGGTCTGTCAGGCAGAGAAGTGCTTGAAAAACTTACGCCGGAATTAAAAAACAGGATTCAGATTTTAATGCTGACTGCTAAAACGCAAAAAGAAGATCAGGAAATATTGAAGGCAGCAGGTGCTGATCACTTTATGCCAAAGCCCTTCAGCCCTGTCGAACTGAGCAATTTTGTTGAGAATATGATTCAGGAAAAACACCGTTAAGATGAAAACAATGCGCAGTAAGTATTTATTGATCGCAGCGGGGGCGTCTGTGATTGTGGTATTGACTTATATCTTCATCAGCCTGTATATGAGTGGCTTTCAAAAAGACCTTCTGGCTGAACAGGATGAAATCTTTGAGAAACAGGAAGCGGCGTCTAATCTGGCTGATTCATTAAATGAGGTTTTCTTCAGAGCCCGTGGCGTCTACGCTTTTCAATCTGAATTTGAGCGGGAACGTTTGACTGAGGCCCTCTTTGAATATAATGCCGCAGTAAGAACGTATGAAGCACTCGAACTGACCGGCGGCGAACAGCTGATGGTAAGTGAGCTAAGGGAATTTATGCAGGAGTATGAAGCGGTCAGTCTGCCTGCTGCGCTTGATTTTGCTGAGCAGGGGGACTATGAAGCATTAAGAACGTTATCTCAAAGCGGCTTGAACCTGGCTGTTAATGACTTTGTGAACTACACAAAACAGACTGAAACAGCGCTTGAAAACAGAATGAGTGAAACAACAGAACAGTCCATTAACAGCATGACATCAGCCTTTACATTATCACTTGTCATTACAGGGCTATTGATATTATTGATTATACTCTTTTTATGGCGGACCATTCATTCCATTGTCAAACCGATTGAAAAACTGCATAAAGCAGCCCTCGACGTTCAGCATGGCGGGAAGCCGGTCATCGAAACATCCGGGCGGAATGATGAACTTGGGTCACTAACCGCCAGTTTTATTGATATGACTGCTTATCTTCAGCAAAATGAAGAGGAGCTTCAGGCGCAAAATGAAGAGTTGGTTGCGCAACAGGAAGCGATGCATGAGCAGCAGGATCAGCTGGCTGTAACACTTGCTGAAACGCAGAAAACAAAGGGCCGCCTGGAGGTTTTTAATGATCTGAATCATGTGCTGTCAAATACGTCTAACCGTTACAAGTTTCTTGATGACATGGTCCGGCATATGGACAAGCTGTATGCATTTGATCAGGTGATGATGTATATGGCTGACCGGTCAGCTTATTCTGCAATGAATGTGCCATCGGAAAAAATTAATCAAATTCTGCAGGCGCCATTCCTTTCTGATGAGAAAGGAATGAGAGTACGCAAACGTCTGGCTAAATCAGAGGAGGACAGCCTTCATTCAGTCAAAAGCTATGTCTATGATCTGACAGCAGAAATTACAAATGCTACAGGTGAAACAATAGGAATCTTCAGGGCGAATCGATACGGACGACCATTTGGGGAGGACGAATGCGAAGAGATTGAAGGTCTTGTCAAACGTATGTCCATTGCGTTTGAGCGTCTGCTGGCATTTGATGAAATTAAATATGCCAGAGAGCTGACGCAGGATATGCTTGATAATATGACTGAAGGTCTGCAGTTGATTAATAAAGACAGGTGTATGGTCCAGCATAATCAGGCATTATGCAGATTACTGAGTATGGATCCTTCAGAAGAGGAAAAAGTAGAGTGTGATGAATGGCTCGGAAAAATGACTTCGAGTGTAAATGAAGAAGACGAATTAAAAGCGTTTTTTGAAGCGTCTATACAATCTTCATTCGATGGAACAATGTCGATCCGATATACATTAAAAACACCTGATGAGTCACTGAAAGTGTTTGAAGTGTACGGGATGTCCGTCTACAGAGATAGAGAATGGACAGGGACAATTTTTGTTCACCGTGACATTACAAAAGATTATGAAGTAGATCAGATGAAATCTGAACTGGTCAGCACGGTGAGTCACGAACTCAGAACACCTCTTTCAAGCGTACTTGGATTTGCTGAACTTCTTTTAACCAAAGAGATGAAGCCTGAGAAGCAAAAGCGCTATATTGAAACCATCCATAAAGAAGCGAAAAGGCTGACAAACCTGATCAATGATTTCCTTGATCTGCAGCGGATGGAGTCAGGCAGACAGGAATACCACATGAATGAAGTCAGGCTTGATGAATTAATGGTGGACATTCTTGAAAAGGTGAGCATCCCTCCGACTCATGCGTTGATCTTAAAGGATCAAATGGATAATAATGTGATTCTTGGAGACAGGGAAAGATTGACGCAGGTGATGACTAACCTTCTGAACAATGCAGTAAAGTTCTCGCCTCAGGGTGGAGATATCACTGTGCGGTTATGTAATCAAAGCGGCAGGGCATGTGTGATTACAGAAGATCAGGGGATCGGGATACCTGAAGGCGAAATGAATCATCTGTTCCAGAAATTCAGACGTGTGGATAATAGTGAAACGCGCAAAATTGGCGGCACGGGACTTGGCCTTGCAATCTGTAAAGAGATTATTCAGCGTCATGATGGGGATATCTATGCCACGAGTGAAGTGGGTAAGGGATCAGCATTTCATATAGAATTGCCTCTTTTACGGGAAAATCAGAGTCACTCTATTTCAGGTGAAGAAAGAATTCTCCTGCTTGAAGATGACCCGAGCCTTGCGCTGTTAATCGCTGATGAATTAAAATCCAAAGGTTTTTCCGTTATTCATCATTATCAGCCTGAGAGAGCAATCGAAGCTGTTGCAAACGGGACTTTTTCAGGCATTGTGGTTGACCTGATGCTTGGGGATGATTTAAACGGATGGGACGTGATCAGACAAATCCGCGGGCAGAAAGAAAACGAAATGCTGCCAATTGTCGTGTCCTCTGCACTCGATGAAGACGCTGAAAAAGTAAGACAATATCATGTTACGGCTTACTTAACGAAGCCATACCCGCCAGAGGCACTTTCAGCAGCTTTTGGAAAATAATTAAATGTAACTTCAGCCCCGGACATTCTTACTCAGAATGTCCGGGATTTTAATTGATAGGCTTTGTTAAAGCCCAATATTGTTTTAGCACAGCTGATGATTGGAGCGGAAGGGGGACGACTCCAGCAGGAGAAGCGTGACAGGTGAGACCCCGCAGATGCGCAGCGTCGAGTTATCATGAACAAAACTAGCTCCTTATTCGTACATTCGTAGGTTAACTGGGTATAAGAAAGTAAGAAACCATCAAACCCAATCAGAGCTAT
>NZ_JAFBDK010000007.1 GCF_016908195.1 Jeotgalibacillus terrae | reverse complement strand
CTGAAAAAGCTTCGTTTCTTAAGGGCGGACTAAAAAAGATCCAAACCGGGTTGGGAGCAGCACTCTTGACAGTTTTGTTCATATCAGGAGGCTCACCGCACGCCCTGCGGAAAGCGTTCCCCCTGGAGCGGAAATCAACAGCCAAATTTCACAGAGCTAAAATTACAATACTTTCTCAATATCATCCTTCATATCAGCAGGCTCTACAGCAGGTTCATAGCGGCCGGTCACATGACCATTCTTATCAACGAGAAACTTTGTGAAATTCCACTTAATCTCTCCACCTTCTTCATCCTTTAAAAAAGTAAAAAGATTTTCTGCGCCTTCACCGTTTACTTTTACCTTCGCCATCAGCGGGAATGTGACGCCATAATTAACCTGACAGAACTCAGTCGTTTCTTCAATATCTTCAAATTCCTGATTTGCAAACTGATCGCAGGGGAATCCGAGGACAACCAGCCCTTTATCATGGTATGCCTCATGAAGTTCCTGCAGTCCCTTGAACTGAGGTGTATAGCCACACTTACTCGCTGTATTAACAATCAGCAGCGGCTGTCCTTTATAAGCATCAAGTGATATCAGATCTCCATTCGTTTTGCGGACCATATAATCATAAGCCTGATTCATATGTATACCCTCCTACTATTTTTTTCGCTTTCTTTAGCATAGCAAAACTGAAAATAGAACGCACTTTTGATCTTCTGAAAATGTGCAGCCCCATTCCAATGATATCCATAAACCTGACATCATCAGGAAAGTAAACAGGCAATTCTCATGTCACATAATGATTTTTTATAAAAAATCATAATATTTTCGAATTTTTCTTCATATTTAAAAGAAATCCAGTTATAGCAAGGGACGGAACGTAAAAATGTATATGCCAAACCTATCAATGATAGCGTTTTCATTCATTTTTATTCATAAAAATGCAATAAAATTTGTTATCAGAATTTTATGTGAATGCTATTTTCGTGATATACTTGTTCGAAAATGAAAGTACTTTGGGCAAATGCCTCTCTTCACATCGGATGAAGAACGACTTTCACACTTTTAAAAAAGAGAGGGGACGTTTAGATGAAAAAGACTGGTTATCCGGATCCGCAGGGCCTGTACAGCCCGGAACTCGAACATGAAGCTTGCGGTATTGGTATGATTGCCAATATCAATGGGGAAAAAACACATAATATCGTTCAGAATGCGATTAACATTTTATGTAACCTCGAACACCGTGGAGGTCAGTCAGCCGATACAAGTACCGGTGACGGAGCCGGAATCCTGACACAGATCCCACACCGCTTTTTTCAAAAACAATGTGAAAAAGAAAATATATTCCTTCCTGACTCAGGCAGATATGGCGTAGGAATGATCTTTCTTCCTCAGGAACATAACACCCGAATGAAAAGTAAAGAATTGATTGAACAGATTATCGAGGAAGAAGGTCAGGGATTCTTAGGCTGGAGACCTGTACCAATCAATGATTCCTTTGTTGGTAAAGTGGCAACAAAGTCAAAACCGGCGATCCGCCAGGTATTTGTTGAAGCTTCTGACGATCTGAAGGATCAGATGGATTTTGAACGCAAGCTTTTCGTGATCCGCAGAAGAATCGAACGTGAACTGCCGGTTATTGAAGGTTTTGAAGATGTTTATGTGAGCAGTCTTTCAACAAGAACCATCGTGTATAAAGGGATGCTGATCCCTGAACAGCTGGATTCTTTCTACATTGACTTGAATCACCCAGACTTCAAATCCGCGCTTGCGCTAGTCCACTCACGTTTCAGTACGAACACCTTCCCAAGCTGGAAACGTTCTCACCCGAACCGTTACACCATTCATAATGGAGAATTTAATACGCTCAGGGGAAATGTGAACTGGATGCGTGCACGGGAAAAAATGTGCGCTTCAGACTATTTTAAAGAAGATGAACTGCAAAAAATTCTTCCTGTCATTGATGATGACGGCAGTGATTCATCTATGTTTGATAATGCATTCGAATTCCTTCATCTGTCAGGACGCTCCTTAGCGCATACTGCCATGATGATGGTACCTGAACCATGGTCAAATGACAGTACGATCCGCGAAGAAAAACGTGACTTTTATCAGTATCACAGCACACTGATGGAGCCTTGGGACGGCCCGGCGGCACTGGTTACAACAGATGGCAATCAGATCTGTGCATTCCTTGACCGAAATGGCCTGCGTCCTGCGCGTTATTACGTGACAAAAAGCGGCATGATTGTGTTAGGTTCAGAGGTTGGTGCGCTTGATATTTTTGCTGATGATATTGAGTACAAAGAGCGTCTGACACCAGGGAAAATGCTGCTTGTTGACCTTGAAAAAGGCACGATTATTCCAGATGAGGAAGTGAAGCTTCAGATCGCCTCGGAGCAGCCATATAAAGAATGGCTAACGAATATGAAGGATCTAGAAGAGCTTGATGAGCCGGCAGAAGTGGCACCTGAAATTACAGGCGAACCGCTTGCAGAGCAGCAGGTCGCTTTCGGTTATACACGTGAAGAACTGAATAAAATCATTAAGCCGCTTGTTTCAGAAGGAAAAGATCCGGTCGGATCAATGGGCTATGACTCACCAATTGCTGTGCTCTCTAAAAAGCCACAGCTTTTATATAACTATTTCAAGCAGCTGTTTGCACAGGTAACGAATCCAGCGATTGATGCAATCCGTGAAAAGCTGATCACGATGGTTGAGACAACAATCGGACCTGAAGGAAACCTTGTACAGCCGGGACCTGAAAGCTGTAAACATATCCGTCTGAAGACACCGATTCTGAACAACAAACAGCTTGAATCGCTGCGCCAGCAGAATCTGGATGGTTTTGGAGCCGTAACAATCTCAACGCTGTTTGATGCGAAAGAAGGCAGTCTTGAGCCTGCTCTTGATGCGATTTTTGAAAAGGCTGATCAGGCAGTCGCAGATGGAAAAGTATTGCTGATTCTCTCTGACCGTGGTGTGTCTTCAAGTGAAGCTGCGATTCCTGCACTCCTTGCAGTTGCAGGTGTGCATCACCACCTGATCCGTCAGGGTACACGCACAAAAGTCAGTATTCTGATTGAGTCGGGAGAGCCGCGCGAAGTACATCATTTCGCCACACTTCTTGGTTATGGTGCGGAAGGAATCAATCCATACCTTGCGTTTGAGACAGTGCGCGACCTGATTAAAACAGGCGAAATTGAAGGCAAGACATATGATGAAGCAGTAGAAAACTATATCAATGCTGCAACGGATGGTGTTATTAAAGTGCTGTCTAAGATCGGGATCTCTACTATCCAGAGTTACAGAGGCGCTCAAATCTTTGAAGCATTTGGCATTCACCCTGAAGTAGTAGATAAATACTTTACAAGAACACCGTCAAGAATCGGCGGAATTAAGATGAATATGATTGAAAAAGAAGTGCTTATTCGTCATGAGCGCGCATATAAAGACAAGCGTGCAGGTACGCCAAGTCTTGAGTCAGGCGATGAGTATCAATATCGTGCCAACGGTGAGGATCATACGTACAATCCAAGCACGATCCATACACTGCAGCACGCCTGCAGAACAAATGATTATGCGACATTTAAAAAATACTCAAAGCTGCTTTCAGGAGAAGGTGCTAACCTTCAGTCACTGAGAGGGCTGATGAGATTCAAAAAAGGACAGTCAATCCCGCTTGAAGAAGTGGAATCTGTAGAGGCAATCTGCCGCAGATTCAAAACAGGTGCGATGAGTTATGGATCGATTTCCCAGGAAGCACATGAGGCACTTGCGATTGCGATGAACCGTATCGGCGGACGCAGTAACTCGGGTGAAGGCGGGGAATCACCGGAACGCTTTAAGCCGTCACCAAACGGAGATTCACGCAGAAGTGCAATCAAGCAGGTTGCATCGGGACGCTTTGGCGTAACGAGTCACTATCTTGTCAACGCTGATGAAATTCAGATTAAAGTAGCCCAGGGTGCAAAGCCGGGTGAAGGCGGACACCTGCCTGGTAAAAAAGTATATCCATGGATTGCAGAAGTACGTGGTTCCACAACAGGCGTTGAGCTGATTTCACCACCGCCGCATCACGATATTTACTCGATTGAAGACCTGGCTGAACTGATTCATAACCTGAAGAATGCCAATCCAAGTGCACGTATTAGTGTGAAGCTTGTCTCAGCTGTCGGCGTTGGAACAATCGCTGCCGGTGTGGCAAAAGGGCGCGCTGATCTTGTTTTGATCAGCGGATACGACGGCGGTACAGGTGCTGCTCCGAGAACAAGTCTGAAGCATACAGGTCTGCCATGGGAGATCGGTCTTGCCGAAACGCATCAGACCCTGCTGCTTAATGGCCTTCGTGACCGTATCGTGATTGAGACAGACGGGAAGATGATGACCGGCCGTGACGTCGTGATGGCTTCACTGCTTGGTGCAGAAGAATATGGCTTCTCAACAGCACCACTTGTTGTACTTGGCTGTATCATGATGCGTGTCTGCCACCTGGATACATGTCCGGTTGGTGTTGCTACGCAGAACCCTGAGCTCCGTAAAAAGTTCACAGGAGACGCTGAGCACGTAGCGAACTTTATGCGCTTTATCGCAATGGAAACGCGTGAAATCATGGCTGAGCTTGGATTCAGAACAGTGAACGAAATGATCGGTCGCACAGATTTCCTTGAGCGTAACCCTGATATCGAACACTGGAAAGCTGGAGATATTGATTTGTCTCCACTGCTTTACTCACCGGATCTTCCGGCAAAAGTTGGCCGTTATCATATGCAGAATCAGGATCACGGACTTGAGAAAACACTTGATTATCAGGAATTAATTCCTCAGGCAAGAAAAGCGATTGAAGAAGGTGAAAAAGTCTTCTTTACAACAGCAATCCGTAACATTAACCGTGTAACCGGATCAATGCTCGGCAGTGAAATCAGCCGCCGCTACGGAGCAGAGGGGCTTCCTGAAGATACAATTAACTTTACCTTTAAAGGTTCAGCGGGTCAGAGTTTTGGTGCATTTATTCCTAAAGGCATGACACTCCGCCTGGTTGGAGATGCCAATGACTTTGTCGGAAAAGGTTTATCCGGCGGAAAGATTATTGTTCATCCGGATCCTGTTGTCACATTCCCGCCTGAAAAGAACATCATCATCGGAAACGTTGCTTTTTATGGTGCATCTGATGGTGAAGCCTATATTCACGGTGTAGCAGGAGAACGTTTCTGCGTCCGCAACAGTGGAGCTGAAGTTGTCGTTGAAGGTGTGGGAGACCACGCTTGTGAATATATGACAGGTGGACGTGTCGTCGTACTTGGCGAGACCGGCCGAAACTTTGCAGCCGGAATGTCCGGTGGTGTCGCATATATCTTTGATGAAAGCGGCTCATTCAGAGAACGCTGCAATGAAGAGCTTGTTCTGGTTGAGAACCTGACAGACGAGCAGGAAAAGCAAGACGTCTATAACATGATTGAAAAGCATGTTGAATATACAGAAAGCGGCCACGGCAAGCGGATTCTGACATATTGGGAGAAATATTCAGAGCAGTTTATCCGCGTTGTACCGGAAGCTTATCTGAAGATTAATACGCGCATTCATGAATTAATCGAAGGCGGTGCTTCAAAAGATGATGCAGAAATGACTGCATTTGAAGAAAGTAAGCGTGAAGCCGTCACACAATAATCGTTAAGGAGGGATTTGATGGGGAAAGCAACTGGATTCATGGAATATAACCGTCATTCGCAGCGTGAACGCGATCCTAAAGAACGAATTAAGGATTGGAAAGATTACACTGACCGGATGCCTGAAGAAGAAGTGAAACTTGAGGGAGCGCGCTGTATGGATTGCGGCGTGCCTACCTGCCACACAGGAACAGAAATTAACGGGCAGACGACAGGATGTCCTGTTAATCATTTAATCCCTGAGTGGAACGATCTTGTCTATCAGGGCAAGTGGAAAGAAGCGCTTGAGCGTGAACATGAGAAAAATAATTTCCCTGAGTTCACCGGTCTTGCATGTCCGGCACCGTGTGAAGGCGCATGTGTACTGGGGATAAATGAAGACCCTGTAGCAATCCGTACAGTAGAGCGTTCAATTATCGAACGCGGCTTTGATGAAGGCTGGGTGGTACCTGAACCGCCTGAACAACGCACTGGTAAAAAGGTTGCTGTTGTCGGCTCAGGTCCTGCAGGTCTTGCTGCAGCAGCTCAGCTCAATAAAGCAGGTCACTGGGTGACTGTATTTGAAAAGAGTGACCGCGTAGGTGGTCTTCTGACATACGGCATTCCTGAAATGAAGCTGCCGTATTCCGTTGTTGAGCGACGAGTGAATATTTTGAAAGAAGAAGGTATTCAATTCGAAACAAACGCTGAAATCGGTGGAAATGTCCCGGTACAGAAGCTGCGTGACGAATTCGACTCCATTATTCTTTGCGGAGGCGCGCAGGTGCACAGGGATATTCCGGCTGAAGGCCGTGACCTGAAAGGTATTCATTATGCAATGGACTTCCTTCATGCCAATACGAAGAGCCTCCTTGATTCGAACCTTGAAGATGGCAATTATATTTCTGCTAAAGGGAAAGATGTCATTGTAATCGGGGGCGGTGATACAGGAACTGACTGTCTTGCAACTGCAATCCGTCACGAATGTAACAGCCTGACTCAGTTTGATATTTACGATAAAAAAGGGTCAATCCGCGATGCAATGGGTAACCCATGGCCGCAGTACCCGATCGTTCACCGTATTGAGTACGGTCAGAAAGAAGGAGCTGCAAAGTTCGGTTCTGACCCGCGTGCATTTGCGGTACAAACAACTAAGTTTGTTGGCGATGAAAATGGCAACGTTAAGGAAGTACACACGATTAACGTAAAGCTTCGCATTGATGAAAACGGCAACCGTATCCGTGAAACGATTCCAGGTACTGAGAAAGTCTGGAAAGCAGACCTTGTCCTGCTTGCGATCGGATTCAGCGGACCGGAACAGGGCTTGATCAAGCAGCTTGAGCTTGAAACAACAGAGCGTTCTACTGTTAAAGCTGAATACGGAGACTATCGTACCAACGTTGAAGGTGTCTTCTCAGCAGGTGACATGAGACGCGGACAAAGTCTGATTGTCTGGGCAATCAACGAAGGCCGTGAAGCAGCACGCGAATGTGACCGCTACCTGATGGGCGCGACAGTATTACCTTAAAACACTGTAATGTATATCTAAACCGGTTCATTTCCGCTTCAGGCGGGAGGCTTTCCGGACGGAGGTTGCTGAGCCTCCTCACCTTCGGTTGCGGGGTCTCAGCTTCCCTCTAATCGTCCCGGAGTCCCCCACCTTCCGCTACAATGAACCTGGGTATAGCGATCATATTAAGTGATAAAAAGAAGGTGAAGCTCAAGTAAATGAGTTTCACCTTCTTTTCTATTTGAAGCGAATTTATTTACGATTGTTAAAATGGGTATGAACCAAACAATCTCTTTTGTTAAGTTGAACTATATTTTTATTGAAATCTTAGTGCAGCGGAGCGGAAGGCGGCGACTCCAGCAGGATAAGTCGGACTGGTGAGACCCCGCAGGCGAAGCCGAGTAGGCGGGATGGCGCCACATACCGGCGCACCCATGCGGAAAGCGTCCGCCTGAAGCGTAGCGAAACGATTAAGAACCTGAGACATTTGTCCGGGTTCTTTTATTTTCGAAATTTTTCGGAAAAAACTGTTTGTCGAAACAACTAACAGGGAAACAGATAAAGGCAGTTTCATCACATATTTACATAAGGAGGAATAACATTGAGCAACGAAAACCCGAATAAGAAACAACAACAGCTCGAACAGTTTACAACAGACGACTCCGGTAAAAAGATGACAACCAATCAGGGGCTTAAAATATCAGAAGACGAATTTTCACTAAAGGCTGGGGTAAGAGGACCAACCCTTCTTGAAGACTTTCAATTCAGAGAAAAAATGACTCACTTTGACCATGAGCGTATTCCTGAGCGAATTGTGCATGCCAGAGGATCTGGTGCCCACGGTGAGTTTGAATTATATGAATCACTTGAAGATGTAACGAAAGCAGGATTTTTAACAGATACTTCGAGAAAAACACCTGTATTCGTCCGTTTCTCAACCGTTGCAGGATCTAAGGGTTCAGCAGACCTTGCACGTGACGCACGAGGGTTCTCTACGAAGTTTTACACAGAAGAAGGGAACTATGACCTTGTAGGAAATAACATCCCGGTATTCTTTATTCAGGATGCGATTAAATTTCCGGATCTTGTACATGCAGTGAAGCCTGAGCCGCACAATGAAATTCCGCAGGCAGCTTCAGCTCACGATACATTCTGGGATTTCGTAGCAAATAACCAGGAATCTGCCCACATGGTCATGTGGACAATGTCTGACCGTGCGATTCCGCGAAGTCTGCGGATGATGGAAGGCTTCGGTGTTCATACTTTCCGTTTTGTTAACGCAGAAGGAAAAGCACATTTTGTCAAATTCCACTGGAAGCCGGTACTCGGTACGCATTCAGTTGTATGGGATGAGGCACAGAAACTGAATGGTAAAAATCCTGACTTCCATAAAGCGGACCTTTTTGAATCTATTGAAAACGGAGACTATCCTGAATTTGAGCTGGGTGTTCAGCTGGTTTCTGAGGAAGATGAATTCAAGTTTGATTTTGACGTATTAGACCCTACAAAGCTTTGGCCGGAGGAGGATGTGCCGGTACGCATTGTTGGTAAAATGACACTGAACCGTAACCCGGATAACTTCTTTGCTGAGACGGAGCAGGTGGCATTCCATCCTGGTCATCTGGTGCCGGGGATTGATTTCACTAATGATCCACTACTTCAGGGACGTCTGTTCTCGTATACAGATACACAGTTGATCCGTTTGGGTGGACCTAACTTTCATGAAATCCCAATTAACCGCCCTGTATGTCCATTCCATAATAACCAGCGTGATGGCTACGGCAGACAGACGATTAATAAGGGTCAGGTAAGTTATCATAAAAACTCACTTGCAAATAACACGCCAGAACCAGCCACACCTGAAGAAGGCGGATTTGAACACTATCAGGAGAAGATGGAAGGGCGTAAAGTCCGTGCGCGGAGTGACAGCTTTAAGGATCACTTTTCTCAAGCTACACTTTTCTGGAACAGTATGAGTGCACCTGAAAAGGAACATATCAAAAATGCATTCAGTTTTGAGCTTGGGAAGTGTAAGAGCGAGTCAGTGCGCCGGCAGGTAGTGGATATGTTCGCGAATGTAAGCATGGAACTTGCAACTGAAGTGGCGAAAAACATTGGTGTTGAAGCTCCGACAGGCAGTGATACAGGCGTAACAAAATCCTCACCTGCACTAAGTCAGGAGAATACGGTTAAATCTGCAGCAACACGTAAGGTATTGCTGATCGCCGGAGATGGTTTTGAAGGTAATGTACCTTCAATCATTGAAAAGCTTGAAGCAGAAGGTGCTGAAGTAGAAGTGGTCAGTGAATCTATGGGCATGCTGAAGGGGTCAGATGGTTCTGAACTTAAAGTGGATCAGACCTTCCTGACAGCTGACTCTGTACTCTATGATGCACTTTACGCTGTAGGCGGTAAGGATCTGAGCAAAAAGTTTGTACAGACCA
This sequence comes from Jeotgalibacillus terrae, assembly GCF_016908195.1. GTDB lineage: Bacteria > Bacillota > Bacilli > Bacillales > Jeotgalibacillaceae > Jeotgalibacillus > Jeotgalibacillus terrae. Next base: position 220,702 of record NZ_JAFBDK010000007.1, on the reverse strand, counting down.
CTTCTTACTTCCTGAATGAAGCGTTCATGCACTTCAAGCCGATTGGTGCCACCCATGAAGGTACAAAGTGGCTTGAAGCCAATGATATTGCAGACAGCCCGGGTGTTGTTCACGGCAATGATGCAGACAGCTTCACTCATTCATTTATTGAAGCAATCAAAGCACACCGTCACTGGAACAGAGAAGTATAATTTAATTGTTTTAACAAAAACTGCTCAGCGCTATTCCGGCGCCGGGCAGTTTTTTTCTTTTGGGTCCGTGGTATACTAACAGAATCACTTTTAAAGGAGTACCACATGACGAAAAACTGGCAACAATTTAACCTTAGTCCCTCTATTCAGGACTCACTTGAGAAACTTTCATATATATCACCCACAGAGGTGCAGGAGCAGGTAATCCCGGCTCTGACTAAAGGGCATGACCTGATGGCTAAAGCGCAGACAGGGAGCGGAAAGACAGCTGCTTATGCGATACCGCTATGTGATCAGATTGACTGGGAAGAAAATAAACCGCAGGCCCTGATTATTACGCCGACACGTGAACTTGCTGACCAGGTGCGCCTTGATGCACTTGCAATCGGCCGGTTCAAACGTATAAAAGCCACTGCTTTATACGGGAGACAGCCATTTGCTAAGCAGAAGCTTGAACTGAAACAAAAAACGCATATCATTTCCGGTACACCAGGCAGACTGCTCGATCATTTAGAAAAAGGGACATTTGATCCTTCAAAACTTAAATACGTCATCATTGATGAAGCAGATGAGCTGTTTAACAGAGGATTTGTCGAGCAGGTGGAATCGATTATGGCATTTATGCCAAAAGAGAGAGTCACAGCGCTCTTCTCAGCGACTTTTTCTGAAGAAGTAGAGTCATTGGCTGCTAAGTGGCTGAAATCGCCTGAGCGCTTCGAGATCGCTTCTGAGCACAAAGTGGAGGATTTGATTCAGCATCTTTATATGAAAACAGATGAAAAGCAGAAGTTTGAACTTTTAAAACAGGTCACGATGAGTGAAAACCCTGACACGTGTATGATTTTCTGCCGGACGCAGGATCGGACGGATGAGCTGACTGAACGGCTCGACCGCGCAGGCTATTCATGCGATAAAATACATGGGGGAATGGTACAGGAAGAGCGTTTTGATGTGATGAATGAATTCAAAAGAGGAGACTTCCGTTATCTGATTGCAACAGATATTGCTGCAAGGGGAATTGATGTAGCGAATGTCTCGCTGGTTGTAAACTATGATCTGCCATTGGAGCTGCCTGCTTATACACATAGAAGCGGCAGAACAGGCAGGGCAGGGAAGAGCGGAAAAGTTGTATCGTTTGTAGAGGCAGGACGTGAAGAAGAGCGTCTTGCGTCGATTATTGACTATTCCAATGCGAATCTTATTGAAATGGACGCAGTGCCGCCCGCTGATATTGCTGCATTTTGGGCTAAAATGGATGAACAGCTGGAAAGAAAAACTGCAGCGATTGAAAAGGTCAGTGAGGATATCCTGAAGATTTATGTGAACGGCGGTAAAAAGAAAAAGCTGAGAGCAGGCGACTTTGTAGGTACAATTACTGCGATAAGCGGCGTTGAGGCTGAAGATATAGGCATTATTACGATCGAACCGACCTGTTCTTTTATTGAAATTCATAATGGTAAGGGTCATAAAGTGATTGCTGCATTAAAAGAAACTACGATCAAAGGGAAAAAACTGAAAGTGTACCCTGCGAAGAAATAATAACCCGAAAAAATCCGAGACAGTGTTTGTCTCGGATTTTTACATATTCATCAGTACAAAAGCAGTAACAATAGGGATAATAATAGCAGTGATCAATATCCCGCCAATTAATGTTACACCCAGTCCTCTCCAGCTGGAGAATTCATGGATGATGCCTAACGCTTTACTAGTTACGATCAGCTGCCAGATACTGATGAGGAGAGTGAATGCGCCAAGGATTACAGCAGCAGTAGTAGGCAGTGATGATATCTCCTGAAACCCTGGTGTTTCGAAAAACTGTGGTCCATAAACGATTGCAAATACTGCTGTAATAGCCGTTAAATAAAGGTTTGGTATAACAGTGACACCTACAGCCTTTTTCATTCTTTTCGCATTAGCTGTACCTCCAAGCCATCTCCCGACGATTGTATTTAACCCAACATTGATATAAAACGATAGTATACCTGCTATCGGAGCCCCTGCCAGAAATATTAAAACTACATACAAAAATGGAATATCATTCATTGTTCCGCTTTCCTGAAGTGCATTCAGCACAATTCCTATCCCTGATATCGCAAATAAAATTAACGAATAGGTTGATTTATTATGATCGAGCATATACTGCGTAGTTTTCTTCGGTTCCCGCCAAACTGAAATGATCGGATTCATTTACAAGCTCCTTTCTTCTTAATTATTCATACGATTTACACTGGTATTTAGTTTCATGTTTTTCCGGATTTTAGATAACGAATTGTATGTATACAAATTCGTACACATGTAAACAATTTGTATACATTATGTTTACAATAACGTATACATGTACACAATTGTGTATACATGTTGATATATAAGTATGTATACGCTTTTGTAAACATGTATTCGTTTTTGTATACATCAAGTCAGATTTTTCAGTACTTATGTTTGATTGACGTCAAAGCCTCTCTTATATAAAGTAGGTAAGAGCGGGTAAACCCGTAGAAATTTAACGTTAACCAGGAGGATGTTATGAATAACACAAGAATTGCAGCAGTAGATGTTGGTAATGATTCAGTAAAAGCTTTATTTGGAAAATCTGATTATGAACTAAATATCCCTAACGTCATTGCAAGAGACCGTGAAGATCGTCCGGTTATTGGTATTGAGGACCTTCACCAGAAAGATCCGCTTGATGGCTTACATATCCGCGTTCACTCCCCTGCCCTGCAGGACAATAACGCGATTTACCGTGTAGGTAACCTTGCAACTAAGAGTGATAACGCAACTGAGCTGGACCCGGGAAGCAGCAAGTCTGAAGAAGACCAGTCACTTGTTATGCTGTTTGCAAGCATTGCCCTTGATGCAGCACGTGAAGAAAGTGGTTTTGAAGCAAAAAATAACGTAGTGGATGCAACATATACACTGGGTACGGGGCTTCCGTTAAGAGAAGTAAAAGAAGGAAAAGATGTAGGCTTCCGTTCTCAGCTGCTCGGCTCTGTACATCAGGTTGAATTCCTGGTGACACCTAAGTTTCAAGGTAAGAAAGTAAACATCAAGTTTGAAGAAGTAAAAGTATATCCGGAAGGTTTTGCTGCGTTTATTAACCTTGTCATGGATAACGAAGGCAAAATCATTAACCGTGACCTGATTGACAAGCAGATTCTGATCCAGGATATCGGTGGACTTTCCACTGACATTGCTGTAATCAGAAACCGTAACGTAGATGATGATAAGGCTCAGGGCTTCAACCTTGGCGTATCTGAGTCACTCGAAGCAATTCGTGAGGAAATCCGTTCACGTCATGGTGTCGAGCTTGATACGCGCCGTGATGTAGTAGACATCATTACGAAGAAAAATGATCGCAACCACATCATGGTAAAAGGTTCACGCACAAGCGTACACGACATCACAGACCGTATTCTTCTGGACCTTGCAAAGAAAGAATACCGTCACCTGCGCAATGTATGGGCAAAGAACTCACAGACAGAAATCTGCTACTTCGTTGGCGGTGGTTCAATGGTGTTAAAAGACTATCTTAAGACACTTAATAACAACCTGGACGGATACAATATCGACTTCTTTGAGGATGAAAAAGAAAGCATCTGGATGATGGCTAACGCCTACCACAAGCTAATCAGTGATTTTGTGCGCAAAAACAATAAGGAAGCTGCTCAGAAAAAGCCAGAAGCGAAAGCAGCTTCTAAATAAGGTGTATTAAATGAGTGGTTCGATCAAGAAGGGCCAGGCAATTACATTTCGCCTCCCTTCTGATACACCAGATCATTTATTGCGTGAACTGCAAAAGCTGAAAGAAAGCGAAAATCGGAACTTTTCAAGTAAAGTTGCTGAGTTTGCACTTGAAGGACTGGGTAAAAACAGTCAAAAAGAAAGAGAGACAATCACTGTCCCTCTTCCTAAGCAGCTATCTAAAGAACAGCGCTCGTGGCTCAGACATGCGCATTCAGAGGCACTGCTTGGCAATATCGTCTATCAGCTGCTTAACGACCCTGTCAGAGCAACAGCTATACTGGCATCAATGAACAGCACATCGTTATCTGTGGATGAAGCATTGTATCTTCAGGAGGATGAGCCGCCTGTTGAAACAACTCCTGATCCTAAACCTCAGCCGGAACCGGAATACGACGATTTGGACCAGATTGATTCAATACAAATTGAGCGTGAAGAGGTTCAGGAGGATAAAGAAGAAGATTTAGATGATTTATTAGGAAGTTTCTTGGATAAAATGAATAAATAAATGATTAAAAAGGGATCTATTGGAATAGATTCCTTTTTAATTTTAATTAATTTACATATAATTGAATATAATTAAAAAACATATGATGTTAAAGTCTGACGTTCTATTGCAAAGATGGTGATTATAGTGAAAAGCAATAGTACTCTTTACAGAGCGAAAAACAAAACGAGAATGGACATGTAATGTCTCACTCTCGTTTAAAGGTTATTTGAAATTACCGTTACTCTTCCAGACGGCCTTCTTCTTTCATTTTCCTGCGGCGGCTGTTCATAAATAAAATCACAGCTCCAACTGTAGAGAAGAAAAGGACCATATAATCAAATGGCACCGGATCATCATTTGTCGCGATCAGATAAAAAATCCGGATCGAGTTAATAAGTAATACAACGCTTAAAATTAGATCAAGTTTTCTTAAGTCCACAATGGTCTCCTTTCTCTATTACTTATCCACATGTGGAAAACGTTTTGCGATCTCCACGATCACTTGTGAAGCTTTTTCCATGTTATCCACAGAGATATACTCAAATTTCCCGTGGAAGTTTTCACCGCCTGTAAATACATTAGGTGTCGGCAGCCCCATATAAGATAGTTGAGAGCCGTCTGTTCCACCACGGATTGGTTCAATAATCGCTTCAATATTAAGTGATTTCATTGCTTCTTCAGCAATGTCGACAATAAAACTGACGGGCTCAATTTTTTCACGCATGTTATAGTACTGATCTTCTATCGTCAGTTCTACTGTTCCATTTCCATGCTTCGCATTCACTTCATCAGCAACACGCTGCAATGTTGATTTGCGCTTTTCAAACTTGTCACGGTCGTGATCGCGGATAATGTATTGAAGCTCCGTTTTCTCAACGTCTCCGTTCATTTGCATTAAATGAAAGAAGCCTTCATAGCCTGAAGTGAATTCAGGTGCTTCATCAAGAGGAAGCAATTGATTCAACTCCATTGCAATCTTCAGCGAGTTGACCATTTTATTTTTAGCGGTACCCGGGTGAACGTTTGTACCGTGGATTGTCAGCTTAGCGCCTGCAGCGTTAAAGCTTTCATACTGAAGTTCGCCAAGGGGGCCGCCATCAATCGTATAGGCATAGTCAGCACCAAACCTTTCTACATCAAACTTATGCGGTCCGCGTCCGATTTCTTCATCCGGAGTAAATGCAACACGGATTTTCCCATGTTTGATCTCAGGGTTTTGAATCAGATGTTCCATTGCAGTCACGATTTCAGCAATCCCTGCTTTATTATCTGCACCTAAAAGGGTTGTTCCGTCAGTTGTAATCAGGGTATGGCCTTTATATTTGCTCAGCTCAGGAAATTCAGCTGGTGACATGGTGACTTTATCATTTAAAGGAATGCCCCCGCCTTCGTATTGTACGACCTGAGGATTCACGTTTGTTCCGGTGAAGTCAGTCGCTGTATCTACGTGAGCCAGGAAGCCGATTGTCGGAATGTCGCCTTCAGTGTTGGCAGGCAATGTAGCCATCAGGTAGCCATGGTCATCCACTTCGACTTCTTCAAGACCGATTTCTTTTAACTCGGCTTCTAAGTGACGCAGCAGATCCCACTGCTTTTCAGTTGAAGGTGTTGAAGGGGAGTCGGGGTTCGACTGTGTATCTATTTTTGCATATGTAATCAAGCGGTCCATTAATTTCTGTTGCATGAGAATGCCTCCTGGATTTTTAATATGGTTCTGTAAAATTGGCTGCTGATTTTCGCTACAGGGGGATGCTTTCCGCGGGGCCGGCGGTGAGCCTCCTCGTGCTCCGCACTGCGGGGTCTCACCTGTCCGTCTGCTCCCGCTGGAGTCACCCCCTTACGCTCAAATCACAGCTGTATTGAAACATCAACTAACTTTAATATAATTTATATTATACATGAAAAAGCACCGGTCAGCCTAATGGGCTGCCGATGCTTTGATTATGATATTGGTCCGCTCTGCAGTGACTGCTGCCGGATCCATGGTTTTAATTTGACGAATAAAGGAATAAATAGTGCTGCGACACAGGCTGATTTGATCAGGTTAAACGGAATAATTGCGCCGGTTGTCAGACCCAGTTTTACTGCCGGATCAAGCATATAATCCATTCCGAAGAACCAGGCGTATGCAGGCAGGATTAAAAAGTAATTTAATACTGCAAGCAGCAGAACCATTAGAACAGTTCCTGCAATCAGCCCTTTTGCCAGTGCACCTTTTGTTTTGCGTTTATGATAGAAAAACGCGACAGGCAGGATAAATGCACAGCCTGCAATGAAGTTTGAGAGTTCCCCGATCGGGACGCCGCTCCCTTTAAATAGATAGTACAGAATGTTTTTCAGCGCTTCTACAACAACACCAGCCATTGGTGAGAAGAGAATCGCTGCAAGTAAAGCAGGCACGTCACTGAAGTCAATTTTCAAAAATTCCGGTAAAAACGGAAGTGGAAAATTGAGCATCATCAGCAAAAATGCCACAGCGCTAAGCATAGACAGCTTAACTAAAAGTTGTGTGTTTTTTAACATGAGTAGCTCCTGTCCTCGTTCCACACAGAAGTTTCGGCATCGTACACAAATAAACCCTGCAGATTCGGCGCAATCAGCAGGGAGAATTCAGCACGAAATAAAGGGTCGCTTTTACACAGATCCTTTACATGCCTCCATCTTCTCCCATCCAGACTATACTGTCGGCCTCCGGTTTTCACGGAGTCAGCAAATAGCTCCCTATTCGCTCGCGGGCTCATTCTTACATTTACCGCCGGTCGGGAATTTCACCCTGCCCTGAAGATGGAACGATATTTAGTTTAGGATTTTAGTATAGCGTAGAGTGAATAGTTATTCAATTTAAAAGTTTTGGGGTAGCTGCAGGTTGCAGTATTTTGCTCCGCAGCTGCAGTAAGACTGGAATCAGCTGTAGTAGCATCCGCACGGGCTGCACAGACGCACCTTCTTCATGCCTTTAAGAAACTGAAGGGACTTTTTCCGAAGTGCATGTAAAGGGTGTGTCAATTGCCGGAGGTCTTGTGAGTGCTAGCGATGCTCGTATTGCACTTAGCCAGGGTCCGATACACCCGGATTGAGAGTCGTATATACGCTGTTGAAGGTCGTGTATGCACACTCGAAGGTCGTATTCGCCCATTTTGGCGCAGCTACCCGCCAATCACAACTAATTTCCGACAAAAAAAGGACTTTTACACAACTAACTAGAATATTACGGAGGACGAAACAAATAAGGAGGATTTTATCATATGATTCAATTCAGACAGCCGGATGTGGAGAACTTTTTTCAGACATTCGGGATTCAGACATTTACAGTGAACAAAGAAGAGACACAGCTTGTATTCAGTACGAACCTGAATGGGAAATATAATCTTTGGGCGATGGATCTTCCGAATGCCTTTCCTTATCCGCTCAGCTTTCATAACCAGAGCTGTTCGCAGCTTGCTTATGATAAGCAGGGGCGCTATATTCTCGCAATCATGGACAATGACGGTGATGAAAATGGACAGATTTATGCTGTTCCGCCGCAGGGTGGGAGTCTTGAGCCGGTTCGTACGCATGAAGGTGCCCGTCATATGGGCCTTGATCTCAGTAAAGACGGGGAAAGACTGTATTATACGTCAACAAAAGAAGATCAGACGTACTTAAAATCCTATTGTTATGATATGAAGGAAAAAGATGAAAAGGTGATTCATGAAGGCGGGGACGCAGCAACCTATCTTTCTGCAAAAAGTCCTGATGAACAGTCATTCGTCTATGTAAAACATTATGCCAACACCTATGTGCTTGCTTTTGTGAAAAAAGATGGTCAGGAAGTGTATCTGACACCGGATCGTGAAGAACAACATACAGTCTCAGGTGTGGAATTCGTTTCGGACACACTGATCTATTTTACAACGAACTACGGTGAAGATTTCTCTTACCTGGCACGCTTTAACCTTGAAAATGAGTCATTTGAAAAAGTGGCTGCCATTGAGAAAGAGGATTTTGATTCAGTCCATTATGATCAGTCATCAAACAGCTTGTATATCCGCGCTGAAAAAGGTGTGAAAGATAAGCTGTATCAATTCGACCTGAAGGAAGAGTCGCTGAATGAGATCGATATTCCGACAACTGAAATTGCCGGATTGAAAGTGGCTGATTCAGGTAACCTGTATCTAGCTGGCAGAACAGCTGTCAGACCGGCTAACCTTTATATGAGAAAAGACGGTCAGTGGAAGCAGCTGACAAAGTATAATGTGCCGGGTGTGAAGGAGGAAGATATGGCAGAGCCTGAGCTGCATACATACAAGTCATTTGACGGGCTTGACATTGAAGCGCAGTTTTTCAAAGCAAAGCCTGAAAACAGCAATGGTCATGTGATTTTATGGCCGCACGGCGGACCGCAGGCAGCAGAACGTGCGACGTTCCGTTCACTGTTCCAGTTCCTTGTCTACCGGGGCTACAGCATTTTCACGCCTAACTTCAGAGGATCAACCGGATACGGACTGAAATTCTCTAAAATGGTTGAAGGTGACTGGGGTCACGGCCCACGCCTGGATAATATCGAGGGTCTTGAGTACCTGTTCAAAAAAGGACTTGCTGACCGTGATAAAGTATTGCTGATGGGCGGTAGCTATGGCGGATATATGGCACTGCTCCTGCACGGCCGTCATGCGGATTACTTTAAAGCAGTCGTTGATATCTTCGGGCCATGTAACCTGTTCAGCTTTATCGAATCAGTACCGGAGCACTGGAAGCCTGTCATGAAGCAGTGGGTGGGAGATCCGGTTGAGGATAAAGAAAAGCTGACTGAAGACTCACCGATTGAATACCTTGATTCAATGACAAAGCCGATGTTTGTGATCCAGGGCGCAAAAGATCCGCGCGTTGTGAAAGCTGAGTCGGATCAGATTGTTGAAGCGCTGAAAGGAAAGGGAAGAGACGTGAAATACCTCGTACTTGATGATGAAGGGCATGGCTTCTCGAAGAAAGCGAATGAAATGAAAGTATATGAGGAAGTACTGGCGTTTTTTGATCAGTATATAGATTAATATGAAGAGGGCTGAGACAAATATGTCCCGGCCCTTTTGTATGCGTCTAATGTTTGTCGGGCCTGCCCAAGGCGCTTCAGCATTTCGGGTTGTCCAGCTTCAGGCGCTAGCTCTTCGGGTCATAAGCCACAAACCGGTAAACGGGAAAGAGCGCCCGTTTTCCGCTCTGCATCTTATGCCTGTCAGAGCTGACCGAGCGCCCTCCGCATTTCAAGTTGTCCAGCTTCAGGCGCTAGCTCTTCGGGTCATAAGCCACAAACCGGTAAACGGGAAAGAGCGCCCGTTTTCCGCTCTGCGTCTTATGCCTGTCAGAGCTGAACGAGCGCCCTCCGCTTTTCGAGTTGTCCAGCTTCAGCGCCTAGGCCCTCGAGTCATAAGTCACCCTGAGAAAATGGGAAAAGTCGCCCATTTCTCTCAGTGCGTCTTATGCTTGTCGGACCTGCCCAAGGCGCTTCAGCATTTCGAGTTGTCTAGCTTCAGGCGCTAGCTCTTCGGGTCATAAGCCACAAACCGGTAAACGGGAAAGAGCGCCCGTTTTCCGCTCTGCGTCTTATGCCTGTCAGAGCTGAACGAGCGCCCTCCGCTTTTCTATTCACGATGTTGCTTTTGAGGGCTGTACGGATTCGGGTTGAGTATCAAATATATTCCACAACAACTGCTGTCCCTGTGAATACTCAGTCAGAACCTGATCCAGGCAGCTGTCACAGTTCCTGATAAAGTCATTCCAGTTCATCGAAGTGTAATAATGGTACAGCTTGTCAGCAAAATCAGGATCATGGGGGTTATACTCAATTCCAGTTCCGGTTGCTGAACCTTTTCTTCCCATGAAAGAACCTGCTGTGAAGATCTGAGGAATATAATGAATAATTCCATCATAAAACTTGTTTCCCATCGCCTGGGACAACAACTTATCCTCTTTATACACATTATGAAGAATGTCTGTTTCTTCTATAAACTGATAGCGCTCATCAGGCAGATAGGAGCCATGAAAAAATACATTGCTGATTTGTTGCTCTCCGCAAAAATTCTGAAGGTTTTTCCCTGTTTTTTGCATTCTTCCATTGTAATGAAGCTCGAATCTTGGATCATTAGCAAGTTTCTTAATCAGTGCTTTATTCATTTCCTCATCTCTGATCATGCCCCAATAGCGTATTCTGACAGGATGTTGAGTTCTCTGCTGCTGGTTTCTGATCTCCCTTTTAAGCAGTGCTTCAGAAATCAGGTTATGTGAAGTGTGAATGTGCCCGTATGAAGGCAGAAATTTTCTGAAACCGTCCGAGCTGACAAAAGTTATATGAGAATGCTTCGCGATTCTTCCTACCAGCCACTTGTACCAGAATAAGTTCTCGTGAGTAGGGTCTCTGTAGTCATAAATATATTTCTTCCGGTAACTTCTCCATAAGATATCCTGTACGAGAAAACCGGTTGCTGTATTAAGAATAATAATAAAGTCAAACTGCTCTTTTTTGATCAGTTCAAGTGCGCGCCTGCGATATTTAATGAACCCTTTCATCTTTCTGATCTTTGACACTTCATCTTCCTGCACATGAGAGAATTCATGAAGCGTGATATTTTCAGCAATTGCGACATCCTCTTTTTCATCACGGTTCCAATACAATAAGTGAATATCGTGTTGTTCGGTGTCCAGGTTACTCAGGTAAAAGTCGATGTAGGGCATAAATTTGATTTTTTGTACGCCAAGCAGCAGTATTTTCATCAAATCACTCCTTTTGTGTTGTTGTTTTGTTCATTATAAAGAATTTTGATAAAAAAAAGAAGATGTTTACAGAAAATATTCTACATAAAGAACGAATGGTGTAGTAATTTCTTTTCAAATGAATTAAACTAGAATCAAATTACATAGGATTCAATGCTGTCAGGAGGACACAGAATATGAGTGAAAAATCCGGTTTTTCAAAGGGGTGCGTACTTGGCGTGCTTTTTACAGCACCGTTTTGGGTACTGCTGATCGTACTGATAAAGAAAGTTTTATAGATAGAAAGCGACACGATTACGCTTAAGAAGGAAAAAAAAGAAAGATTAAAAAGAAAATTGCATAATCATGTTGCTTTTATAAAAAAATCGGTTTACAATATGAAAAACGTTCTTTTTAAAGAACATAAAATCCGACATAAACGGATTTATTTTTTACCCTTAACGTTCTTTATCGAGAATAAATGAGTGGAGGGACAGACATGCGAATATTAATTACGGGTGGAGCAGGATTCATTGGCAGTTCGTTATCTATGAAATTATTAGAGAAAGGATACAGTGTGAGGGTCATAGATAACTTGTCACCACAAATTCACGGAGACGACCCTCAGAAGTCTGAATTATTCCAGCGGATTAAAAACCGTGTGGAATTCATATTTGGAGATGTAAGGAACAAAGAGGATCTTCAATTGGCAGTAAAGGATGTAGATGCAGTGGTACACCTTGCCGCTGAAACAGGCACGGGACAATCAATGTATGAAGTGGAGAAATATATTGATGTGAATATTAACGGTACAGTGAATCTGTTGAATGTGATTGCTGAAAACCAGCATCAGATCAAGAAAATTGTCGTAGCTTCATCAAGAGCGATTTACGGTGAAGGAAAATATGAATGTGAAGAACACGGAGAAGTGTTCCCTGACAGCCGATCTGATGAAGATCTGTCGAAAGGAGATTTTTCAGCAAAGTGTCCCAAGTGTTCGCGCGATGTAGAAGTTCTTGCTACTTCAGAAGATTCACGGATTAATCCGCTTTCCATTTATGGTTTTACAAAGTTCGGCCAGGAAAACCTGGTCATGCTGACAGGGAAATCACTAAACATTCCGGCTGTTGCACTCAGGTATCAAAATGTATATGGTCCAGGTCAATCACTTAAAAATCCGTATACAGGAATTTTGTCTATCTTCTCAACCAGAATTAAAAATGGCAATGACCTCATGATCTTTGAAGATGGAGAAGAAAGCCGGGACTTTGTCTATATTGATGACGTGACAGATGCTACTGTCCAAGCGATTGAACTTGATGAGGCAAATCATCAGGTATTCAATGTAGGAACCGGGCAAGCCGTCAGTGTAACAGAGGTCGCACGTGCATTGCTTCACCATTACGGGTCAGATCTAACATATCAGGTAAGCGGTCATTACAGACTTGGTGATATCCGTCATAATTTTGCTGACTTAACTAAAGTGACAGGAGCTCTTTCATTCACCCCTTCGTATTCTTTTAATGAAGGAATTAAAAAGTTTACAGAGTGGGTCAACAGTCAGGAAGTTGAAGAGGATCGCTATGAACATGCAATGCTTGAAATGAAAGAAAAGGGATTATACAAATGAATGCGCTCTACAGGGGTAAAAAAATCCTGATGATTTCAGCCAGCTTTTTCGGTTATGAAAAGGAAATCCGCTGGAAACTTGAATCCTTTGGCTCTGAAGTGGATTACTTTGATGAACGTCCTGAAAATGATTTTCTGACAAAGTCATTGATCAGAGTGAACCGTAAGCTGCTCGCACCAAAGAACAATGCATATTACAACAATATAATAGAACAAACGAAACACCGGAATTATGATTTTATCTTTGTCATTAAAGGGGAAGTCATTTCAAACGTTCATATAGAGCGTTTGAGACAGGCACACAAACAGGCAAAATTTATCCTGTATTTATGGGATGCGTTAAGTTACTCACCAAATTCCAAAGTAATCAAAAACAGCTTTGATGCGGTTTATACATTTGATAAAAGTGATGCTGAACACTATACGGATATGCAGTTCCGGCCCTTGTTTTTCATTGATGAATACAGAAAGTCAGCTGAAGCAAAAGTGATCCAGGATATTGATGTTCTCTTTATCGGGACAGTTCATACAGACAGGTTCAGCGTGTTAAAGCGGATTGAACGTCAGCTTAAAGAGAAAAATCTGAATTTTTACTTTTATCATTATTATCCAAGCAAAAAACTGTATTATTTTAAGCGGCTGCGTGACAGGGATATCAGGAAATATGGGAAGGCTGAACTGAAATATGACAAGCTGTCAAAAGAAGAAATTACTCAGCTCTTTAACAGATCCAGAGTCATTGTTGATATTGAAAGGCCAAAACAAAATGGTCTGACCATGAGAACAATTGAAGTGTTCGGAGCGCATAAAAAACTGATCACAACAAATGAATCAATCAAAAACTATGATCTTTATAACCCTGAAAATATTAATATTATAGACCGTTATGCACCTGTCATTGACCCGTCATTTATTTATCAGGAGTACGAGAAACCTCCTGAAGAAGTATACGAAAAGTATTCACTGGACGATTGGCTGCATGAAATCTTTTTTGGCAAAAAACATTCAAACCACAGCATGATGCATGTGAAGTGAGGGGAGAATCATCCAATGAAAGTGATAAAGACAAAGTTTGAAGGTGCACTCCTGATTGAGCCTGATATGTTTCAGGACAGCAGAGGGTATTTCATGGAAAGTTATAAAAAAAAGCTGCTTGAAGAACATGGGGTGGTCATGGATGTTGTACAGGAAAATCACTCACTTTCGAGACATGCCGGAACGCTCCGGGGCATGCACTATCAGCTGAAAACAAAAGCGCAGGCAAAGTTATTAAGGGTCACAAATGGGGCGATCTTTGATGTGATTGTAGATATCAGAAAGAATTCCCCGACATTTGGTGAGTGGGAAGGATATATACTTACTGCGGAAAATAAGAGACAGCTTTTAGTGCCAAAGGGATTTGCACATGGATTTTGTACACTGGTACCTGATACTGAGGTTCAATATAAGGTCGATGAAGTATATTCAGGAGAACACGACAGAGGGTTTGTATGGAATGATCCGTTAATCGGCATCAGCTGGCCTGTATCGAATCCTGTTTTATCAGATAAAGACAGCAATCATCCATTATTCGATCAGGCAGAATACGATTTCACGTGGGAGGGGGTTAAGGCATGAGGTATCTTGTTACTGGCGGAGCAGGTTTTATTGGAAGTAACTTTGTCAAACATCTGCTGACTGAGGGGTCTGATCACTTTGTCGTCAATCTTGATGTCCTTACTTATGCAGGGAACCTCTACAATCTTGAAGAGGTGGAGGGACATGCAAACTATGTATTCATAAAAGGCAGCATCGCAAATAGAGAGCTGGTGGATCTGATCCTTGAGCAGTACAGCATTGATACCATTGTTAACTTTGCGGCTGAGTCTCATGTGGACAGGAGTATCACAGGACCGGATGTATTCGTCAAGACGAATGTCCTTGGTACGCAATGCCTGCTTGACGCAGCTAGGGCATACGGCATAAGCAAATTTGTTCAGGTTTCCACTGATGAGGTATATGGAAGTCTTGGAGAAACGGGGTACTTTACTGAAGACACACCTCTTGCACCAAGCAGTCCTTATTCAGCCAGTAAAACAGCAGCGGACTTACTGGTTAAAGCTTATCACGAAACATACGGCATGAATGTGAATATTACCAGATGTTCAAACAATTACGGACCTAATCATTTTCCTGAAAAACTGATTCCACTGTTAATCACAAATGCGCTGCAGGGGAAGGAACTGCCGATCTACGGTGATGGCAGTAATGTCAGAGACTGGCTCCATGTCAGAGATCACTGCCAGGCAATTGATCTCGTCGTTCATAAAGGCAGACCGGGTGAAGTATACAATATCGGCGGTCATAATGAAAAAACAAATAACGAGATTGTTCAGATGATTACTGATCAGCTGAATGTTTCAAAGGATCTGATCACTTACGTGGCGGATCGTCCAGGTCATGACAAGCGCTATGCAATAGATCCAACAAAGATTACAACGGAACTCGGATGGAAGCCTTCCTACTATTTCGAAGAAGGTCTGAAAGAAACGGTAGAATGGTATCTGGCAAACGAAGGATGGTGGAAAAATATAATGAATGGCTCATACGTAACCTATCATCCAAAGAAATCCGGTGATCAGTTATGCACCCATTAAAAGTAATGGTGACAGGCAGTAAGGGTCAGCTGGGACAGGAATTATGTCACGTGCTGATGAATGAAGGGCACGAAGTAACAGGGTTCAGCCGCCCTGAACTGGATGTCACGAATCCGGTTGAAGTTCGAAATAAAGTGAAGAACTGCAAACCGGATGTAGTGATTCATGCTGCAGCTTACACAGATGTAAACCGTGCTGAACAGGAGCCTGAAAAAGCGTTTCAGGTGAACGCGATTGGCACCAGAAATGTGGCACTTGCAGTGAAAGAAATCGGAGCGAAAATGGTCTATATCAGTACGGATTATGTATTTGATGGAACGTCACAATATCCGATCCGTGAAGAGGAAACCCCTAATCCGCTGAGTGTCTATGGAGAGTCCAAACTCCGGGGGGAAGAATACGTCAGAGACATTCTCAGTGACTACTTTATCGTCCGGACTTCATGGCTTTACGGCAGGTATGGCAATAATTTTGTGAAAAAAATACTTGAAGCAGGTGATCTGACGCAGACAGTCACTGTCGTCAATGATCAGGTCGGTTCCCCGACTTATACAGGTGATCTGGCAGCTGCGATTGCAAAGCTGATTGTCACGGATCAATTTGGCATTTATCATCTTTCAAACTCAGGAAGCTGTTCATGGTATGAGTTTGCCCGGGAGATCTTCTACCTTGCGGGTAAAGACGTCTCTGTTGAACCCTGTAAAACTGAAGACTTTAAAAGCCCGGCAAAACGTCCGGCGTATTCAATACTTGATCACGGCAGATGGAGAGAAAACGGTTTTGCGGAGGTCAGGCACTGGAGCGAAGCGCTGGAAGAGTTTCTGACACATTATTTAATCTCTTCATAAGAAAATATTGTCAGAGAGGGTGAAGATCATGAGAATGGATAGAGAAAGAGAAGTACCTGCACCAATTGCAGTCCCTTATAAAACACCAGTCAGAAAAAACGTTCACGTACTGAATAAGCATAAAACCTACCTGCTGATAAAAAGAATGATTGATGTGATGGGGGCGTTAGCTGGATTGATCATTTTATCTCCCCTGCTGTTATGCATTGCGGTCACTTATCTTTTTGGAGAAGGAAAAGGTCCTGTATTCTTCAAACAGCGCAGACTCGGAAAAAATGGAAAGGAATTTTACATTTATAAGTTCCGGTCAATGGTGATGAATGCGGAAGAATACTTAAAAAATAATGATATTCTTTATAAGAAATATCTTGAAAATAACTTCAAACTCGAACCTGAGGATGATCCGAGAATCACACGCATCGGCAGGTTTCTCAGAAAGACGAGCCTGGACGAGCTGCCTCAGCTGATTAACGTGCTGAAAGGAGAAATGAGTCTGGTTGGGCCTAGACCGGTGGTAGAAGAAGAATTGAAAAAATATGGAGACCGTTCCGGGGAGTTTCTATCGGTAGATCCGGGCGTAACAGGCTACTGGCAGATATGCGGACGGAGTGAAGTAGGATACCCTGAACGGGTGGATATTGAACTCTACTATATTCACCATCAATCCCTGACACTGGATGTGAAAATCCTAGTAAAAAGCATACTATATGTTTTGCAGAGAAAAGGGGCCTACTAAAGTGGAGCAGTCACTTAAAATCCGGGAATTCTGGTCAGTGATCAAAAGCAGAATCATTTTTATCGTGATGGCAGGATTCATCTTCGCTTTGCTGGGCGGAGCCATTTCTGCTTATATGGTAGACCCGTCATACGAAGCGTCGAGAAAAATCGTCGTCAATAATCAGGCAGAGCAGCTTGATTACAATACAGTGATGACGAACTTTCAATACGCCAATACGTATAGTGACTTTATCTACTCTGAAGTAGTGCTTGAAAAAGTGATCAGTGACCTGAGTCTTGATACTTCTGTCAAGGAACTTGAAAAGCAAATTGATGTCACAAGTAAAAATGAATCACAAGTTATTACAATTACGGTAAAGGACACTGATTATGAAAGAGCCGTTCAGATCGTGAATGCAACAGCTACTGTCTTCCAAAACCGTGTAAAAGAAATTATGAGACTTGATAACGTCATGCTCTTCCCGCCGGCTGAAATAAAAGCAAACGCAGAGTCCAGCAGTCCGGGAACGATGCTATTTATTGTAGTAGGAATGGTAGCAGGTGTCGGAATTGGACTTTCAATCGCATTCGTACAAAAACTTTTCAGTACAACAATAGATTCAGAGAAAGATGCGGTGATGCTGCTTGAGAGCCCTGTACTCGGTACAGTCTCTAAAGAACGTCATAAACAGCTGAAAGAGATGACGGCAGCAAAAGACGCTCAGCGCGTTTATTCCACCTATAAAAATCTGGGGAGGGAGGCTGAATGAGCTTACCGGTTAAAAAACACAAAGCTGAAAAAAGATTCATTATTACACAGCAGCAGCCAATGTCACCTTACAGTGAACAATACAGGGTGATCAGAACCAACCTGGAATTTCTTACGCAGCGTACTTCTATGAAGACAATTGCTGTCACTTCAGCTGATAAAGAACAGGGAACAACAACATCACTGGTCAATATTGGTGTCGTCATGGCGCAAAAAGGTAAAAAAGTGCTCCTGATTGATGGGAATATAAGAAACCCGGCACTACATTTGTTTTTCAGAAAAAAAAATCAGTACGGGCTTACAGATATTTTAGCTGATCCGCATATGAGAACGGCTGAATATATACTTCCAACTTCTGTTGAAGGGCTAAGTGTACTGACTTCCGGATCACAAAAAGGAATGGGAATTGACCTCATTTCAGAACAATTTACAGTATTACTTGAAAAGTTTAAGCGGATCTATGATGTTATTTTAATTGATTGTCCACCTGTTGTGGAAAATGCTAATGCACAAATTATCACAAGTTGCTCAGACGGATCTGTCATGGTCATCAGATTTGGTAAGACAAAAAAAGACAAAGCACTGAAAGCAAAAGAAAACCTGGAAAAAGGAAGTTCACATTTTGTCGGAACTGTTGTCCTTGATAAAAGAAAACTCAAGAAGGCACATTTTTTTTAACCAAATCGTTCTTTATTAAGAATTAAAATGGAGGAGTGAGCGGAATGAAAGGAATTATTTTAGCAGGTGGAACAGGTTCAAGGCTGAACCCATTAACAAAGGTGACCAATAAACACTTACTTCCAGTAGGAAAATACCCAATGATTTTTTACTCAATTGCAAAACTGAAGCAGGCTGGTATTACTGACATGATGATCGTCACCGGCAGACATCATGCCGGAGATATTATTAACCTTCTGGGCAGCGGATCTGAGATGGGATTAAAGCTTACTTACAGAGTCCAGGATCAGGCGGGTGGCATCGCTGAAGCACTTGACCTTGCTGAAGAATTTGTCGGCAATGATCTGATGGCTGTGATTCTTGGAGATAACATCTTCACGACTGATATTACATCTTATGTGACAGAATTCATGCAGCAGGGAAGAGGCGCTAAGATCCTGATGAAGGAAGTAAGTGATCCGGAGCGTTTTGGTGTGGCGGAAGTGAAGCAGGATCATATCGTGTCGATTGAAGAAAAACCGAAACATCCAAAATCAAATTATGCGGTAACTGGATTTTATATGTATGACGCAAGAGTATTCAACATCATCAAGACACTCCAGCCGTCAGGACGCGGTGAACTGGAAATTACAGATGTGAACAATGCGTATATTAAAATGAATGAACTGCAGTTTGGCATCGTAGACGGTGACTGGATAGATGCAGGCACACATGAATCACTGGCCCGTGCGAATAAAATCGTTGAAAATATTGTCATTGATCTGAAGGATACAGAACATGAGGTACCTGCTCCAGCAAAACAGCTGAAAATCGCTACGGTCTGATCGTTCTTAATAAAAAACAAATGATATCGAAATGAGGTGAACGATTCCGTGGACGAGAAGTCAGTCGCGATTATCCTGCTGAACTGGAATGCATACAACGATACAGTAGAGTGTCTGCATTCTCTTGAAAAGCTGGTCTATCAGAACTTTCATGTGTTTCTTGTAGATAATGACTCCAAGGATCAGTCTTATGAAAAGCTGAGAGCAGATCAGCTTTCAGGCGAATTCAGTCTTCCGCTTACCATTATTCAGTCTGGCAGCAATATGGGCTGTGCGGGTGGTAATAATGTCGGCATGAAAGCAGCTTATGAGCAGGGATACGAATACTTATGGATGCTCAATAACGATACGGTTGTTGATCAGCATTCGCTCACCAGACTTGTTGAAGAAATGGAAACGCATGATGAAATTGGAATTGTCGGTTCAAAGATTATCAATATGAATAATAATCTCGTATGGTTTGCCGGCGGTTCGATCAATCAATACCTTGGGACAAGCACACCCTACGGCATCGATCAGCAGGAGTCGGAAGAATTCAATACGAGAAAAGAAGTGGGTTTTGTCGTTGGATGCAGCATGCTGTTCCGCAGGGAATTAATTGAATTGATCGGCTGGCTGGATGAAGATTACTTTATCTATTATGAGGATACAGACTGGAATCTGAAAGCAAAAAAAGCGGGTATGAAAATTGTTTACGTGCCCGATTCCCTGATCTATCACAAGGAATCGAGCTCCACTAAGTCTGAGGAATTATCACCACATTACGCTTACTATCTGATGCGTAATGGTTACTTGTTCGTCAAAAGGAACAATCCGAAATACAAAATGATCGCACTTCTTTATATGGCATACAGAATCGTAAAATTCCACCTGCTGTATGTGTTGAATAAAGATAACAAGTTAAAGCGCAGCAGAATGATTTTCAAAGGCGCACTGCATGGCCTTAGAAATCAGATTGGTCAGTTTTCAGATTAGAGGTGAGGAGGGGGAAAGTGTGAATGAAGCGGTGATCTCCAATAAGGAAAAATTTTTTATCTTTTTAATCTTATTCAGTCTGATATTCTTACAGAGATTTGCCATTACAGTAGGTGACATTCAGCTTTCCCCGGTCTTTCTGTTATCACTGCTCTCGATCACAGTGCTATACGTACTGAACACAATTGAAATAGATCAGCGGAGACTGACATTGTTTCTTTTAGCGGTCAGCGGGCTGAGCCTGGTCAGTCTTTACGCACTGATGGAACTCAGATCAGTAGGTGTAGCATCCCTGCTCTCTGTCATTGTTTTTTACTTACCGCTGCTTTTTATTAACCGCAAGAGAGGCAGCCTGGATTATATTCTTTCTACTTACCAGACGATGATGATCATCATCGCCGTCATCGGAATTATGCAATATGCAGCCCAGTTCACAGGGGCAGGCTTTTATGACCCGCTTGAGTCACTTCCTGAACAGTTCATTCTGCAGGATTACAATACGCTCAACCCGATGTCCTGGGATTCACCGATTATTAAGGCAAATGGCATGTTCATGCTTGAACCGTCGTTTTTCTCGAAAATGCTGGCAATCGGACTGGTCATTGAATTTATCACAAGACGGCGTGTCACAGTGATGATGCTGTTCTTTGTCGGAATGCTGCTCGCCTTTTCAGGTACCGGGTTCATTATCCTGGCGATTGTGGCAGTTCCGCTACTGATTAAGATGAAGCCTGTCCAGTTTTTTCTGATTACACTGATCTGCGGCGTGTCAGTCTATATCATGTTCGCCCAGGGGTTTGGTGAAATTTTTGTCGAACGGCTGGAAGAGTTTAATACACCAAGAACTAGCGGACACGTCAGATTCATCGCACCATGGCAGGCATACGGGGAATTCTTTCGTACTGAAGATACCTCAACAGTCGTTTTTGGTTACGGGGCAGGAAGTGTGCAGGAATATTATTCAGCTAATTACACGTTTGATGAGTTGTCTCCTTCGCATATTACAGCTCACCCGATCGCCTATATCAAGCTGCTCGTTGAATACGGAATCATCGGCGGGATTCTTTTCACCATCTTTATTGTCTATACGTTCTTTTCTATTACTCATCACAAGGTACTAACACTTGCGCTATTCATCAATTATTCGTTTCTGACGGCTTCTCTCCTTCAGACAACAACCATTTATGTATGTTTTATACTCGGAACACTTGCGGTGAAGAACAGTCTGGAGAAAAAGGAGCAGTACACCGATCAGACTTATGAGCCCTGGCATCAATTAAAAGTCATTAAAGCAAAAGTTGATTAATGAATTGTAAAAAGGTGGTGAGCGGACGTGGTGGCAGAAACAGACGGCAGGACGATCAGATCAGGCGGTATATGGGCGTTTCTCGGAAAGTTTTCAACTTCAATTATGACACTGGTGATCAATGCAACGCTTGCAAGGATCCTGCTGACAGAAGAGCTTGGTTTATACTTCCTTATATTTAATATCGCGATCTTCGGCGCCTACGTATCGACCGCCGGCTTTGAACAGACAGTGGTAAAGTACGTAGCAGATAATCTTGCTCAGAACAAACCTGAAAATGTAATTTATATGATTAGAACAGCATTTCTCGGCACTCTTGCCGGATCAGCAGCTGTCGGGGTCTTATATTTTTTCAGTTCTGAGGTGATCGCATCAGTTATTTTCAATATTGAAGGATTAACAGCTCTTACACTGGTACTGATTTTCTGGATGATTGCTAATGGTTTTCAGGTACTCATAGGAGAGTCATTCAGAGGATTTCAGAATATTAAGCTCGCTACCATCTTTGGCGGACTTGCATCCACAGTCGTTTTTATTGTACTGCTCACATGTATCAGCCAGTTTGACTGGTACAGCTTATCCATTCACTCTGTCATCGTGCTGTGGGTCACTGCCATCTCCATATCCAATGTGCTTGGTCTGGCTGTTCTGATCAAAAAACTTTCAGTACTTAAAACAGCTCAGCACTTCAGCGGCAAACCGACCTTATCACTGAAAAAGATCATGCCGGTTACATTTCCATTCATGATTACAGCACTCAGCTACTTTTTTATCACCCAGGCTGATATCTGGATGATCAGTATAATCGGCAGCCAGCATGATATCGCGATCTACGGAGCAGCAGCAAAACTGGCGATTCTGATGTCTATGCCTTTTATTATATTGAACTCTGTCACACAGCCGATGATTGCAAGTAAATTTGCAGCCGGCAGAATAAAAGAATTTGAAAAAACGCTCAGGACTGTCACTGCGTTAGCTTTCATTCCGGCATTCCTGCTTTTTATAGTATTTGTACTTTTTGGAGACGTACTGTTAAAACTTATCTTCGGATCTGAAGTATACGGAAGTGGCGCACTGATTCTATTCCTGCTGGCTTTAAAGCATCTGCTGGTGATCTGGAGCGGCACAGCAGCGAATTTGCTGGCGATGACCGGTTATCAGAGAAAACTGATGATGATTACGATCATAACAGGATTCATCTCTATGGCTGCAGCTGGCTGGGCAGGTCAGCATTATGGAGGAGCGGGAGTGGCACTTGGATTTTTAATACCGGGAACGCTGGCGCAAATCTATATGATGATCAGCGTATACCGGGCGCTGAGCATTAAAGGCTATGCGGATTTCACGGGTATATACAGCCTGGTAAGAAAAGAAATTGTCAGAATCAGACCTGCAAGAAAACTGGTGTAGGCCGCGCAGGATCAATAACAATTGAGAGGTGTAGAACATGTACTTACAAACGAGAGTAGGAATTGCAGGAACTGGATTTATCGCTTCAGGATTAATCAGGGCACTTCACCTGCAAAAAGATATAACAGTCACAAGTGTGCTGACGAGAAGAAACCTGAATGACTTTCATTCATTTCCTTACCAGGACAAGCTGACAAACGAAATAGACAGACTAGTAGCCAGTTCAGATCTGATTGTAGAGTGCAGCGGTGATCCGATTTATGCAACAGAAGTTGTATTACGGGCTTTTGCGGCCGGACTTCCTGTGGTTACGATGAACGCTGAGCTCCACGTCACGTCAGGCTCGTACTTATCTGAAAGAGGATTTATAACTGAAGCTGAGGGAGATCAGCCTGGATGTATCGCAGCTCTGCGTGAAGATATAATGCAGATGGGCTTTAAGCCACTTGTATACGGTAATATCAAAGGCTTTATCAATCTGAATCCCGAACGCGAAGACATGATCTATTGGAGTAAACGCAACAATTTGAGCCTTTCGAAAGTGACTTCATTCACTGATGGAACAAAAGTTCAGATTGAACAGGCCTTTATTTCAAATGGGCTTGGTGCAGATATTTATCAGGATGGATTGCTCGGCCCGGCTGCTGAAGATATTAAAACAGGAGGAGAATATCTCGCTGAAAAAGCAAAGCAGCATGGTGCAGCGATCAGTGATTATGTCTTATGTCCCAAAGGTCCTGCCGGCGTATTTATTACAGCTGAGCATGAAGAAGATCAGCAGGGAGCACTTGAATACCTGAAGCTTGGTCCCGGTCCATTTTATACACTCGTCCAGAACTATCACCTGTGTCACCTTGAAATTGTTAAAACAATCAGACGTGTCATGAATGGCGGGGGCGTATTGCTCAATAATTCTTCACTCCCTTCAGTCAGTGTAGGATCAATCGCTAAAAGAGCAATCAGTAAAGGAGAAAAAATCCAATCGGCCAACGGCAGCTTTGATGTCAGAGGAGAAGCGGTAAGAATTAAAGATCATGAGGGGCACTTACCGGTCGGTCTGTTTGAAAATGCGGTCCTTCTCAATAATATAGAAGAAGGTCAGCTGATCACAATGAAAGATGTCGATATCGAAGAAACAACAGCACTTAACGCCTGGCTTGAGACGGAA
The DNA here is from genome assembly GCF_016908195.1 of Jeotgalibacillus terrae. Taxonomy (GTDB): domain Bacteria; phylum Bacillota; class Bacilli; order Bacillales; family Jeotgalibacillaceae; genus Jeotgalibacillus; species Jeotgalibacillus terrae. The sequence goes on along the minus strand of NZ_JAFBDK010000007.1, from coordinate 196,594 downwards.
AAGAAAGTGCTGAATCAATATAAGGCGGCGAGCAAATGAAAAAATTAATGATTACGCTTGTTTTGTTCGGCGGAGTGATTGCGCTGATCTCACTTTGGCCGGAAGATGAAAAAACGCATGGAACAATAGAACCCAGGCCGGAAAGTTCAGATACTGCTTATGTAAATGTGAAGGAATACGGGGCAGTCGGAGACGGTGAGCATGATGATACAGAAGCGATCAGAACAGCGATCGAAGAAAACGATCATATTTATTTTCCAACAGGTACTTACTTAATCACCGGTTCGATCGAAGTGGACTCAAAAAGAGTGGAAGGGTCAGGAATGGATACAGCTGTGATACACAGTACTGCAAATGAGCCGATTTTCAGGATAACAGGTTCAAAAAATGATGTCAGAAATCTTGGACTTAGTTATGAAGGCTGGGATCAACGTGAATATACAAAGCGAAACGCCATTCAGTTTGAAGAACAGGTTGCCAATTCGGTCTTTGAAAGTATTCATATGGTATCAGTCTACAGAGGTTTTTACATTGCACAGGACAAAGAAAATTATGCATTCTCAGTGAACATGAGAAATATTTATGTTTATCAGTACGCTAAAAATGCGATTCATCTGGTGCCGCCACAGGGCGGTAATACAGGGAGTGTAATAGAGAATATCTACACATCCAATGGCCTGAGAGATAACCGTTATGAAGCGGAAGTCGTGCCTTTTGTCTTTGAGCGTGCCAGTGAAATGACGCTGATTCAGCTGAATGCAGAATGGGCAAATATGGACACTGCATTTCAATTCGACTACTGCTTTAACGTTGTCGTCATCAGTCCGCATCTCGAAGGGAATAACCTGCGAAATGAAAACAGTACATTTTTTGATATTAACGACTCGAACATAAAAATTATTGGCGGACGTGCATATGACAACGAAATTGAAACAGATTCATCTATTTTTACGATGAAATGGAACTCAATGGTATCAGCAGATACATTTTATACAGAATCCAATACAGAAACAGGTGGAACACTTTCGCTCCTGCGTACCGAAGACAGTACAGAAGGACGCCTTGAATTAACAGGTTTTAAAACAGATCAAGATGAGTTGCTGCAAAACCAGTTCCTGCTGAATCAGGATGGCACGCCGGTACTGACCAGATTGAATGATCAAAGTTATTTTGACGGAATGGGTGTTTACCCAGCTGGAGCGCTTCCGGAACCATCAGCAGCCTGGAGAGGCAAGATGATCCTGGTTGACCATGGTGAAGGCGATAAAGTCTATATCTGCATTGGAACGCGGGACGGGTATGAATGGCAGGAAGTTTCTAAGAGTGGAGAAGGCACTTAGAAGAGGAGGAAATGAAGATGCAAAAAGTGAAAAAAGCGATTATCCCGGCTGCGGGTCTTGGAACGAGATTTTTACCGGCCACGAAGGCAATGCCAAAAGAAATGCTGCCGATTGTTGATAAGCCGACCATTCAATATATCGTGGAAGAAGCAGTGGCTGCAGGAATTGAGGATATTATTATTGTAACCGGCAAAGGAAAAAGAGCGATTGAAGATCACTTTGATTATGCATCAGAACTGGAGAGGAACCTGATAGAAAAAGAGAAGTTTGATTTACTGGCAAAGGTTAAATTTACATCTAATTTAGCAAATATTCATTACATCCGGCAAAAGGAACCCAAAGGACTTGGACATGCTGTCTGGTGTGCGCGTCAGTTCATCGGTAACGAGCCTTTTGCCGTATTGCTCGGGGATGACATTGTAAAGAGCAGCGTTCCCTGTATTAAGCAGCTGATGAATCAGTATGAACAAACCGGTACATCAATTATCGGCGTTCAGCAGGTAAGAGAAGAAGAAACGCACCGGTATGGCATCATTAATCCGGCAGGCAGAGATGAAAGGCTGATTCATGTTGAAGGATTCGTAGAAAAACCGCTGCCTGGCACTGCACCATCGAATTACGCAATCCTGGGCCGGTATATTCTGACACCGGAAATTTTCAGCCTGCTTGAAAACCAGGAGACCGGGGCCGGCGGAGAAGTCCAGTTAACTGACGCAATCGAAAAGCTCAATCACCTACAGGAAGTATACGCATATGAGTTCGAGGGCATCCGTTATGATGTTGGGGAAACGCTTGGTTTCCTGAAAACAACGATTGAATTTGCATTGAACGATACATCCATTAAACGTGAGTTTGAACAGTACCTGAAAGAAGTGATCCGCACGATTGAAGCGAAAAATACAGTGACGTATTAATCTTGTGTGCATATTAGGCGTCTAAATCAATTAAAGGGGAAGTGAAAATGATTGGGGACAAAATTAAATATTTGAGACTGAAAAAAGGATACTCCGTCTCTCACTTGGCATCAAGATCAAATGTCTCAAAATCCTATCTGTCAAATCTCGAAAACAATAAGAAAAATAACCCGTCATTATTCATCCTTTCAAAGATTGCCCATACACTTGATGTATCAGTAGAATACCTGGTAGATAAAGAAATGGACTTTGAAAAGAGGCATCTTGACCCGGAATGGCTGACACTGATAGAAGAAAGCATAAAAGAAGGCATGTCTAAAGAAGACTTTTCAGCGTTTCATCAGTATTTGAAGTTCAGAAAAAACATGTGTGACGTTCATAGAAAACCGGTTGGTAAATCAGAAATATAATATAAAAAATGAGAGGAAAAAGAAAAATAGCTGCATCATTTTCATTGATACATCATATAAATATAAAGTTGCAAATAACAGAAGAACGCTGACCATTCAGCGTTCTTCTGTTATTGAGCGGGAAAATAAATTTATCTGCCGGATCTGGTATTGGATGTAAGACAACTGTTTGAATGATTGAATAAAAAATTACAAACTCTTAAAGTGTTCTTTACAAAGAACGAATTATTCTTTATAATGTACATATTCTCTGGTTTTTCCTGATTCAAATGACAAAGATGTCCATAAATATGAAGCGGGTTTTTTCACAGTGACCGTCACTATATCGGGGACCAGAGGTAAAAGTCAAATGTATCCTAATCAAAAAGAACAGAACTGAGGGGTGAGAGGATGAGGGTTTTAGTTACTGGCGGTTATGGGTTTATTGGTTCCCACACAGCCGAATTTTTTTACAGAGAAGGTCATGACGTTACAATCATTGACAATCTGAGCACCGGATCTGAAAAGAACATTTCATTCAAACACACGTTTTATGAAATGGATGTGAAAGATCATGCCTGTGATAAAGTATTTGATTCAAAAAAGTTTGATGCAGTCGTTCATTTAGCTGCCCAGGTTGATGTTGGCATCTCTATGAAAGATCCGTATAAGGATTCTGAGTCAAATGTACTCGGGCTGGCAAATATTCTGCAGCTGTCCAAAAAGCATGGTGTTAAAAAAGTATTTTTCGCTTCTTCAGCAGCTGTGTATGGATTAAATGAGCATATTCCCCTGCAGGAGAACGAGGTATGTGACCCCATTTCAACTTATGGGATGAATAAGTTTGTCGGCGAGATGTACTGTGAGAAGTGGGGATCAATCTATAACCTTGATACAATTACCTTCCGCTTTTCAAACGTGTATGGACCGCGTCAGGGAATGAGCGGTGAAGGCGGAGTTGTATCAAAATTCATCACAAGGGCACTCCGGCATGAACCTCTGACTGTCTACGGAGATGGTGAACAAACGAGAGATTTCATCTATGTAGAAGATGTAGCTGAGGCTATTTTAAAAGCGATGGAATCAAATATTACCGGTATGTACAATCTTTCAGCCAATACACAGACCAGTGTAAATGACCTGATAGATGAATTAAACCGGTATGCAGACCTTGAAGATGTCGTGTATACAGATGAAGCACCCGGTGATATTAAGCATTCCAGACTTGATAATACAAGGGTAAAACGTGAGCTTGACTGGGTGCCGCTTCATACTTTCAGTGAAGGTTTTGAAAAAACTTTTGAATGGTTCAAGGAACATAACGAGTTTAAAAGAAAGAAGAAAGACTCAATTCCTTTTGCAGAAAAAATCAGCCGGATAGGGCCTGTGATTCCTTATGCAGAAAACTTTTTTCTGTTCGCTTTAGCGATCGCAGCAAGTGTACTGCTGGAGGATACTTTCTTTATGATAGATTTTATTCTTTTCTATATCGTTATTGCCGCTTCAATTTTTGGCCGGAGCCAATCCCTTCTCTCAATTGGTCTTGGGCTGTCATGGTTTTTATTCGTTAATATTTCAAATGGCCGTGAACCGATCTCCATGCTGGTCGATATGAATGCTTTAATTCTTATGGGGCTGTATGTTTTTGTGGGTCTTACACTTGGTTATGTGATTGACAGAAAAGAAAAAGCAATTGAATATACACAGGATGAATATCAAACATTGAGTGAAAAGTATGATTCGCTGCATGCTGTGTATAATGATACGCTGCACGTGAAAAACGAGCTGCAGGAACAGGTACTCTATACGAACCATAGCCACGGCACGATCTATGAAATTGTAAAAGCGCTCGATAGTCTTCATGAATCTGATCTGCTGTGGGCATCAGTCAGCATGACAGAAAAGCTGCTGAATAATGGTGAAGTTGCATTCTTTAAGGTAAGTACAGATGGGACTTTAGCTGTTGCTGCTAAATCTGATCTGATCCCTGCCATGCAAACGCTTGAATTGCCTGAAACAGTCGCAAGCAGTATTCGTGCGGGAAGAGTGTTCGTTAATAAGAACTTCGATTCCAATCTTCCTTCTATGATGGCCCCTGTAGTCGTAAGTGGACATGAATATGGCGTGCTCGGTGTCTATCATCTGCCATTTGAAAAGTGTTCATTATTTTATCAGAATCTGCTGCTAATTGCTTCAAAAATGACTGCATCTGCTCTTGGTAAAGCCATTCAATATCAGCGTGCTATAGATTCAGACCGTTATATCAAGGGCACTTCAGTATTAAAACCTGCTTACTTTACAGAATTGCTTGAAAACAGAGAATTTGTTGCTAATCCATTCCAGGCCCCTCAGACGTTAATAACAGTTGTGCATGAGCATATCAGCCTTGAAGAATTAGCCGGTGTATTTGAACCTGCTCTTGAAGAGAATGAATTCATGGGACTCGATCAGGACGGACATTTATGCTTTCTGATCTTCAATGATCAGGAAAATAAGGTGGAACAGTTCTTAAAATTGCTTGAGAACTCAGGCTTTGAGCTGAATGTCACGCAAGAGGAGAAGTATTATGGCTGAGCTCTTAGTTTTCTACTATATCGTGTCCTTGCTGGTATTAGCGATTTTGCTGAAGAAGACCAAAGAGAACAGGCTGCTTAAATCAGCGGCAGTCTGTTTTCTGCCTCTTGCGGGGTGGTTTGTTCTATATGCTTTACTGCGTTCAACTGATGAACTAACCGGGGTTAGTACTGAAGAAAGCAATGATTCAACAGAGGATTTGTCAGCAATTTTTATGAAAGTGGATATTGAGGAAGAAACCAATGTCATCCCGATTCAGGATGCATTGATATTGAACCATAATGATATAAAGCGGAAAATGCTGATCCATTCTCTGAAAGAAAATACGATGACAAATATGCATGTCTTACAAAAAGCACTTGAAAATGAAGATTCAGAGACTTCCCACTACGCAGCCTCAGCCATTGTGGAAATGAAAAGAAAAAGATTGAACTATATTAAAAAAGTGGAAGATTCTCTTAGCAAAGAAGAGACTGCAGACTTACTTTCAGCATACGTCCAGGCGATCAAACAATATATGGACAGCGGATTCCTGGATGACATAACGAAGCAGAAATATAGAGAAAAATTATCAACTGCACTGAATCAGTTGCTTGAATCAGGGGAAGCACTTCCCTGGCACTGCAAAATAAAAGTGGAGACTGAACTTGAATTAAAACGGTATCAGGAAGCGGAGGCAGCATCATTTTTTTTCCTGGACCAATACCCTTCTGAAGAACAGGCATATCTCACAGCACTGAAAGTATATTATGCGACAAACAACGAATTAGGTATCAGGCAAATGCTTAAACAGATCAGACGCAACCGTATATTTCTTACGACTGAAGGAGCTGACATTGTACGGTTCTGGAATTGAGGAGGTTACCTGACATGGGGTACAGATTTATTTTAAGTAAAAGTACCATTTTTATTATTCTTTTTCTGCTTGTGGCTGGACCCCTTGTTCAGCTGCCAAGAGCCAGTTATTTTCTTCAGACGCATGAAGATCCTGTGAAGGGGATGGCTGGGAATGTGGAAATGTCTTCAGCGCTCAGTGAAACTGAAGCATCAGCTTTTTCACATGAAAAGCACCTTATTATTTACAGTGATGCAGTCGAGCATTCGGAGTTAATTAAAAACCAGATGATGCAGACGCTCAGTTATATGAAGCGTAACGGTGAGCCGGTTAGTACGGCAGATGTTCCTGAAGATCTAAGTCAGTATAAATCCATTACGCTCGCAACGGAAAAAATAGAATCAATTGAGAACTTTGAAAAGATCATCTCTTATGTTGAAGAGGGTGGAAATCTTTTTTTCGCGATACGTCCTGATATTTCCCCGATTTTTGAAAAAATCTACAGAAAGCTTGGGATTTATGAACTTTCAGGTGAATATAAGCAGGTTGAAAGTATCGTCATGACGTCAGATTTATTAGTAAATGCTAAAGGTTTAAAAGTAGAAGATGAGTTCTTCAGCAACTCTGCACTGCTGCTGCAGATCAATAGTGATACAGAACTGCACGCACGATCAGAAGAAGGGATCCCGTTAATGTGGAGCAATCCGTTAGGAGAAGGCAGGGTCATGTTTTTTAATGGGACGATGCTCATTAGTAAAATGCACAGGGGTATCATAGCCGGTGGACTCAGTCACCTGGCAGGTCCATTCATGTATCCCATCATCAATTCAAAAGTGTTTTATATTGATGACTTTCCGGCTCCTTTTCCGACAGGCAGACATGAAGGAATCTATGCAGAATACAATAGGGATCTCCCGACATTCTTCAGAGACATCTGGTGGCCTGAAATGCAACAGATTGCCAGAGATAACGGGCTGAAATATACAGGTGCATTTATTGAAACCTATAATGACCGGGTGGAAGGGCCGTTTAAAGAAAGAGTCGGAGAAGAAAATCTCAGAATCTATGGCAGGGAACTGATCAACATGGGTGGTGAAATCGGACTTCACGGGTACAACCACCAGTCTCTGACGCCTGATCACGACGTATCAAAACATTATGAGTATAATAACTGGCCTTCAAAGGATGAAATGGTACAAGGGCTCGAAGAAGCTGATGCCTATTTCAAATCAATCTTCCCGAATTATGAGTTGAAAACCTATGTGCCGCCATCGAATGTATTAAGTGAGGAAGGAAAGGAAGCAATGAAACAAGTGATTCCATCAATGAATATTATTGCTTCTCTTTATCATAAAGATTTAAAAGGACTTGAGTATACACAGGAGTTTCAACAAAAAGACTCCTTTATAGAAATGCCGAGAATATCTTCAGGTTTTCATTATTCTGATGAAAACAAATGGATATTGTCTAATATGGCTACGCTTTTAGGTGTATTTTCTCATTTCCTGCATCCGGATGACCTGATTGATTATAAGCGCAGTAATAACGATTCATGGTCAGAGATGCGTAAGCAATTCACAACCATGATGGATGACCACCGTGGAAAATACCCGTGGATGAAAAATGAAACTGCTTCTGAAAGTGCTGGCAGTCTGGTCAACTATGAGAATACTGAAGTGTTTATGAAAACGGAAGATACACAAATAGAAGTGTGGCTCAATCATTTCACAGGCTCATATACTTTCTTGCTGAATTCCGATCAAAAACCTGCTCATATGTCCGGAGCTTATGCTGAAAAAATCAGTGACCGGCATTATCTGGTGACTGCAACGTCCGATACAATCAAAATTGAATTGGAGGAACCAAGATGAAGATCTGCCTGATTGCTGAAGGTTCATACCCATATGTAATGGGCGGTGTATCAAGCTGGATTCAAATGCTGATGAATGCCATGCCGGATCATGAATTTGTCATCTATGCCATTGGAGCAGAGAAGGCGATGAAAGGTCAGTTTAAGTATGACCTTCCGCCTAATCTGCTTGAGATACAGGAAGTGTTTCTCGATACATTTCATGATGAAGTGGCAGGTCTGCAGCGGAATTATAAGCTTTCTGCAAAAGAGAAAGAAGCAGTCAAGTCTTTATTAACCCATCGCGACACCGACTGGGATCAGTTATTTTCGTTATTTACTGATCAGAGAATAGATTCAGTAAGCGGATTTGTATCGAGCAGAGATCTGTTTGATATTGTACGGGAAGTTTGTGAAGAACATTATCAGCAGATTCCGTTTACCGAGTTTTTCTGGTCTGTCAGATCTATGCTGCTGCCTTTACTTGCTCTGTTAAAACATAAGGTTCCCGAGGCAGATCTCTATCATAGTGTAGCAACCGGATATGGGGGAGTCGTTGGTGCATACGGTCAGTATTTATATGAAAAACCTTATATCCTTACTGAACACGGTATTTATACGAGAGAGCGCGAAGAAGAAATTATCAAAGCAGACTGGATCAAAGGAAACTTTAAAGATCTATGGATCGCCTACTTCCACTCTTTATCCATGTGTGCCTATAAAGCTTCCGACCAGGTGATCAGCCTGTTCAACAGAAACCGTCTGATTCAGGAAGAGATCGGATGTGACAGCGGTAAAATTTCGATCATTCCAAACGGCGTTCATCCTGATGAATTCCTTCAGCTGAAAACAAAAGAGAATGATCAGGTCAACCAGCTGCTGGTTGGCGCCATTGTAAGAGTAGTGCCGATTAAAGATATTAAAACAATGATTCAAAGCTTTGACATTGTAAAACGGTATATCCCGCATGCCGTATTCTATATTTTTGGTCCTTATGATGAAGATCCTGAATATTACAGAGAGTGCAGGGACCTTGTCCGTTCCCTGGGAACAGAAGATATTATTTTTACAGGTCAGATTGCAGTGAGAGACTATCTGGGGAAAATGGATTTGCTTGTTTTATCGAGTATCAGTGAAGGTCAGCCTCTTGCAATCCTCGAAGGACTGGCTGCCGGAAAGCCCTTTGTCTCAACTGATGTTGGATCCTGCAGAGAACTGCTGTATGGGTCAGATGATGGAATCGGGCCTGCAGGCAGAGTAGTACCTGTCATGCACTATGGAAAAATGGCAGAAGCGATCATTGAGATCGGTCAGGATGAAAAACTAAGAGTGGCAATGGGTGAGAATGGCAGAAAACGGGTGATGAGACATTATACAAAAGATCAGTTTATCAGCAGCTATAGACAGATCTATGAAAGCAGAGGTGTATTGCAGTGGCAGGCATAGGGTTTGAACTAAAAAAACTGTTTTCTGAAAAGAGTTTATTCTACAGAGGAAGAGCATATGCAGCATCAACGATTGTCATTGCAGGACCACTGCTTTTATGTGTCCTGATTATCACTGCCTCACAGCTGTTCCTGAGGTATATCGAAGCGCCTTTTACAGAGAGAGAGCTGTTTCTTGGTGCCGTTCAATACAGTTTTATTTTCTCACAGCTTGCTGCAGGCGGATTTGTTTTATTACTTGCCAGGTATTTATCTGACCGGATCTACAGCCGTGAGGAGAACAGTATCTTATCATCTTTATACGGTGTAATGATTACTGTGCTAATCGCTGGCGGTACTGTGGCAATGATTTTTTATTCCTTTTCTCCGCTGCCGCTGCTCTTTAAGTTTTTTGCTTATATGCTTTTTATGCAGCTCATGATCATATGGATCCAGACGATTTATATCTCAGCACTGAAAGAGTATAAAAAAATCGTCTACGGATTTTTAACAGGTGTAATCGTTACAATTCTTGCAATCTTTACAGGTTACCAGTTTTTTGACATGACTTCTGCTGCCGGTCTGCTGGTTACGCTGAATGCAGGATTTTTTACTATACTCTTTATGTTCTTTATTGAGATCAAAAAAAGATTTCCTGTTAATAACGAAAAGTATTTTGAATTTCTTTCATACGCTATGCGCTATCCGGTTCTGATTCTGATCGGCTTTCTTTATACGCTTGGATTGTTTGGACACAACTTTATTGTCTGGATGAGCAGTGCGGGCATCACGGTGGCAGGGACTTACCGTATGGCTCCGCTCTATGATGTTCCTGTTTTTTATGCTTATCTGACAATTTTACCAGCGATGATTGTTTTCGTGGTTTCACTTGAAACTGCTTTCTATCCGCACTATCAGCGTTTTTACAAAGTGGTGCTCGGTTCTTCAACCTTGAAGGAGATCAGGCATGCGCAGGATAGAATGTTTGGCATATTGAGCAGGGAAATCACTTTTGTAATGGAATTTCAGCTGTTTTTCACAATCAGTGCACTTGTATTCGGCGGCAAAATATTACCGATAACCAGATCACAGGTTGATATTTTTAACATTGTAACAGTGGGCGGGTACTTTTTTATCACAATGTTTATCCTGATGCTGGTTCTTCTGTACTTTGATGATCGAAAAGGTGCGGCAGCAGCAATGGGAAGTTATACGGCAGGACTTTTGATCGTCACGCCATTTACAGTGGCATTTGATAACTTTGGACTCTCCTGTTTTATAGCAGGCGTCATTGGTCTGGCGGTTGCGCTGCTGAGACTACAGCATATTAGCAAAACATTTGGATACTATACGTTCTGTTCTCAACCGGTCATGATGAAAAAGCATAAAGAAAAGGTGGAAGGTATAGTCAGCAGACTAAATTCTCTAAATGGAGCTGGAAGTGATTATGAGACGAAAAAATAATATTTTTTGGTTGCTATGCCTCATACTGCTCATGCCGGGGTGCTCTTATCTGGCGCAGCCGGCAGCTGAAGACCAGGAATACAAGGAAGCAGTGGCGGGTTCCACTCAGGATATTGTCAACTCAATTCCTTACTCGGACAGACTGGTAGAAGACCGGAAAGTATATGAGCAGGATGATGACAGCAGTGTGGTTCATTTATATTTAACCGTGCTCGAACAGGAAGAAGAACACACATTTTATGATTTGAACCACTTTTACGATATGCAGCAGGATTTGACCCTCAATCCACAGCCGTTAAAGGCAATTATTCAGGAAGGGGACGAAAACGGTCCTTCGCCTGATATGTTTCAGGGGGATCAAGAACTTGCCAATAGTACGGTAGAGCTTCGGGGAAATACGACCCGGCTTGCCAGACAGAAATCATACCAGATCAAGCTTGAAGAACAGGCAGGACTGTGGAAAGGGCAGACGATTTTGAATTTGAATAAACATCCGTATGACTACACAAGGGTCAGAAATAAACTGAGCTTTGATTACTTTGAAGAAATTCCGGACTTCACAAGTATGAGAACACAATTTGTAAAGCTGTATGTAAAAGATTTGTCAGAGGGGAAGGATACCGGTTTTACTGACTACGGATTATACACACATATCGAACAGCCGAATAAGAGGTTTTTGTTCTCTCATGGACTGGACCCGAACGGTAATCTGTATAAAGCTAATTTCTTCGAGTTTTTCAGATATCCCGATCACATTAAGCTCGCCGATGACCCGGAGTATGATAAAGCAAAATTTGAAGAGGTTCTGCAAATCAGAACAGGTGAAGATCATACTAATCTGATTGAAATGCTTGAAGCAGTCAATGATTATTCAAAAAATATTAACGACGTAATCGAAGAGTATTTTGACAGAGATAATTATCTGACCTGGATGGCAGTCAATATCCTGATGGGGAATACAGATACAACGACACAGAACTTTTTTCTCTATAACCCAATCAATGCAAAAAAGTTTTACTTCCTGCCGTGGGACTATGATGATGCATGGAAGCTCGAAGCCAATAATGAAGGAACAGATGCAGGAGATGTTACAAAATGGAACCGTGGAATCAGTAATTACTGGGGCAGTGTGCTTCATCAGCGTTTTCTGAAAAATCCGGATAACCTCGAAGCAATAGAAGAAAAAATCTCAGAATTATTGGAGATTATCACACCTGAAAGAACACAGGAGTTAATCGACAGCTATTATCCAATCGTCAGCAGTGCTGTCAGACAAAATCCTGATTTAGCAGGATTGAGTGTCAGAGTTGAGACATTTGATGGGTTATACCAGGACCTGATCTATGCACCTGAAGAAAAGTCCAGCCTCTTCTATGAAAATATGGATAACCCGATGCCTGTATTCTTAGGTGATCCTGAACAAATGAAAGATCAGATGAAATTCACCTGGGGTACATCCTATGACCTTCAGGGAGACGAGCTGACATATACGCTGGAAATCAGTAAAACAATTGATTTTACAGAAATTTATTATTCAAAGAAGGATATTGAAAAAACTGAGTTTACAATTCCGCTTAAGGGCCTCCGCAAAGGAGAAAATTACTGGCGGATCATCATTACAGATGAAAAAGGAAACACGCAGGAAGCTTTTGACCGGATCTACCGGAATGACATTTTTTATAACGGATTAAAGGAATTCTTCGTGGACGGATAAGGAGGGTTGGCAGTGAAAAGATGGTCGTTTGCACTTTCGATTATTGGCGTCGCCTGTATGATGCTCGGGGCAGCCTGGGTTGCGTCACTATTGAATGGAAAAAGCAGTGGTGAAGTGTTGCAGAACAGTTTGAGCGGGCAAGAAAACACAGGTGAGATCAGCTTTTCACTGCCTTCAGGCCTATATGAAGGCGGCACTGACATCAGTCTGTCAGCGGATGCGGAAGATATCTTTTATACCCTGGATGGCAGTGAGCCGACAGAACAAAGCACCCGTTATACAGCACCGTTACAGATCAGTGATACAACTGTGATCAGAGCTGCAGCGAAGTTGGCGGATGGCACATTGACGCCCCCTTATATGCAGACCTATCTCACCGGGCCGAATGATCTGCCTGTCATCTCTGTCGCAGCTGAGCCGGAAGATCTCTGGTCAGAGGAAAAAGGGATATACGTTGAAGGACCTGGGGCATCAGATGAGTATCCATATGAAGGGGCTAATTACTGGATGGACTGGAAAATCACTGTTCAGATGGAGTATCTGAAGGATCAGGAGTCAGTTTACTCATCACTAGCTGATATGGAGATCTTTGGAGGAGAGACGAGAACGAAGCCTCAGCGGTCTTTCATGATCGATGCAGAAAGTGAATACGGGAACAGCGAGCTGCTTTACCCGTTCTTTGACAGTCTGCCTTACAGCTCATACGAATCCATCATCCTGCGTAACGGGGGACAGGATTTTGAAAAGACTCATATGCTTGATGCGCTTGTATCCACTCTTGCAGCTGAAATCGGACTGGATGCACAAGTCTACCAGCCGGTCGTATTATACCTGAATGGTGCGTACTGGGGCCTGTATGATCTGAGAGAAAGAATTGATCACCATTACTTTTCAAGGCACCATCAGGTAAACCAGGATGACCTTGTTCTCCTTGAAGCTGATGCAGAGGAAAAAGAAGGGTCAGATGAATCCTATATCGGGATGATCGCTTATATTCAATCAAATGAGCCGGCTGAACCGGAAGTCTATAAGGTGATTGAAGAAGAAATGGATATTGAAAACTTTATTGATTATATACTGACAGAATTATATATCGGTAACACAGACTGGCCGAGTCATAATATCAGGTTCTGGAAAAATACGAATCCGGAGACAAAATGGAAATGGATTGTCTACGACAGTGATGTGAGTTTTCAGGATGCAACGGAGAATACCGTTCAGCGGTTTTATGATTACAAAGGTAAAGGTGACGATAAGCTGTACAGCTCCTATCTGTTCCGCGAACTGCTGAAAAATGAGCAATTCAGGGAGCGTTTTAAAGAAAGATCAGAAGAACTATACAGCAGCACGCTTTCTTCGGATCATATCGAAGCTGTCATTGAAAGGCTGGCAGACGACATCAGACCTGAAATGGAGCGCCATCTTGAAAAGTGGGGTGGTAACCCTGAGAAGTGGGAAGCTGAAGTTCAGGCATTGAAAACATTTGCCCGTGAGAGAAATGACTATATGACACGGCATATTGATGAATTGTTGAATCAATATCAGCAGGGGGGATCCTGAATGTACTATCAGAATAAAAAAATGAGGCACGAGCTTAAATATTATATTACCTACTATGAATTTGAACTGCTCAGACAGCGTCTGCGTATGACGGTACAACGTGACAAACACTCCATTAATGACGATGGCTATCATATCAGAAGTCTGTATTTTGATAACGTCACAGATCTTGCGCTTCACGAAAAAAACTGGGGTGTGTTCAGACGGGATAAATACAGAATCCGTATCTATAACGAATGTGACCGCGTCATCAAGCTTGAAAGGAAAAGTAAATATAACGACTTTATCTCTAAGGATTCGGTCACGTTATCCAGGTGTGAATATGAAACGATGATGGACGGTGATTATGATTTTCTTCAGAAAAAAGATTCGCCGGTTGCAAGAGCATTCTACTTGAAAAGCACACTTGGAAAAATGGAGCCTAAGGTCATTGTTGATTATATCAGGGAAGCATATGCCTATCAGTATGGTGATGTCAGAATCACGTTCGATAAAAGATTGAAAGCAGGAGTTAATACATTCGATATCTTTGATCCGAATGTCGTAACCGTCAATGCGATCCGCCAGCCGCAGATGGTACTTGAGATTAAATATAACAGCTACCTTCCGACGCATATCAGAAACATCCTGCAGCTCTCTTCACACAGCAGATCAGCCATCTCAAAATATGTGATCTGCCGTGAAGAAAGCATCAGACATTTTTCATCATAATAACCAACAATTAAAGGAGTGATTCCCATGCTTGGACAAATTAACTTTACCGATATTTTCAGTCCGGATATGCTGAGCTTTAACATGTTTGACAGGATTTCATTTGAAAACATCTTTATCAGCATGTTCGTTGCATTTGTTGTCGGTCTTTTTATCTTTTTTGTCTATAAGAAAACGTTTCGCGGCGTTATTTATAGTCATAATTTCAATGTCACACTGATTTTGATGTGTATGATTACGACATTAATTATCATGACGATCAGTACAAATATTGTCCTTTCTCTCGGCATGGTCGGGGCACTCAGTATTGTCCGTTTCAGAACAGCGATTAAAGATCCGCTTGATGTCATCTTTATGTTCTGGTCAGTTGGAATCGGGATTACGACAGGAGCAGGCATTTATATTCTGTCTATTGTCGGATCCCTGTTCATCGGTCTGGTGATGTACATCATGACAAGAAACAGAAGCCGGGAACAGACTTTTCTTCTCGTTGTTCACTATGATGAAGATGCAACAGATCACGTGAAGGTCCAGCTTTCAAAAATTAAGCACAGCATCAAGTCCAAAATTGTGCGCAGCGATGAAATTGAACTGACAGTAGAACTGAAAATTAAAGGAGACAATACTGCCTTTATGAGACAGATTCAAATGGTAAATGGTGTGAAGGATGTTGCGCTGATCAACTACAACGGCGACTACGCAGCATAAGACGTGCACATGAAAATCAAAAGAAAAACAGTGATTGTGATCGGTCTGATCGTGATACTGACGGGGTCGATTTTGGCCCTGTACACTGAACAGATGGAAATCATCACTGATTACCCGCCTGAAAGTGGTGAAGTCACATTGAACCCATTTACCGGTTTCGCCCCAATGGCAGAAGGGGGGCCATATTCAAAAGATCATTCGCTTGTATACGCAAATATATCCTGGTCGGAACTTGAGAGCAGCAAGGGTGTATACGAGTTTGGCAAAATTGAAACAAAATATAAAATGGACTTCTGGAAAAAGAGAAATGTCAGATTCATTCTAAGAATTATTATGGATAAGCCTGATCTGGAAGCCACAATGGAAATACCAGAATGGCTGTATGAAGAAATTGAACAGGACGGGACCTGGTATGACGCTGATTATGGTAAGGGATTCAGCCCGAATTATAGCAATCGTGTCCTGATTGAACGTCATAAAGAGCTGCTGAAAGCGTTTGGTGAGCGCTATAATGATGACCCTTATATCGCCTTCATTCAGCTTGGCAGCATCGGTCACTGGGGAGAGTGGCATACAATTCAAAACGATGAACTCTATATTCCGTTTCCCGACAGAAGCGTAACAAATCAGTATGTTAATCATTATCTCGATTTCCTAGACCGGAAAATGCTCATGATGAGGAGGCCTCATCAGGTTGCTGCAGAAAATAATATCGGGTTATACAATGACATGTTCGGTGATGAGAAGAGCACAGGTGAGTTTCTTAAATGGGTAAATGAAGGTTATACACTCTGGCTGACGGGAGAAAATAAGCCTGCCATGCAGAATTACTGGAAAACCGCCCCTGCCGGAGGAGAATTTGACCCGACGAAAAGCTGGGAAGACATATTCGGGGAGGAGCAGTTCCAGGATATTATGAAACAGCTTGAACTCTCCCACCTGAGCTGGCTTGGTCCGCATAATCCGTTGTATGAAGATAATAAACAATACGACAGGCAGATCGACAAATTTCTTGGAAAAATGGGCTATCACTTAAAAATAAAGCAGGTTAAATACCGTCCGAATCTGCGCTTTACAAAAAAATTGAAATTAAATGTTGTCTGGCAAAACAGCGGCACTGCTCCATTTTATTTTGATTGGCCGCTTGAGCTTTTAATTATAAATCGTGATGGGCATATTGTTCACCGGGAAAGAGCCGACACAGATATCAGAAAATGGCTGCCGGGTGATACAACTGAAACGTATGTGATTCATCTGCCCGCTCATCTGAACAGAGGAGACTATTCAGTCCTGGTTGCTATTAACGACCCGTTAACCGGAGATCCTGGAGTTGAACTTGAAATGGATACAGATAGAGGAGATAAGCGTTATAAAATAGCAAGTTTCTCTATTAAATAAACAGCCTGCAAGTAAAAAGTATAAATGAGTTGAAGAGGTGAAAAGCATGACATACACTATCCGCTATGCATAAAGCAGGGCGGTAAAGGGGAAATGAGAATGATTGGTCAAAAAATCAAGGTGCTCAGGCAAAAGAAGGGTTACTCCATTTCACAGCTTGCAGCAAAAGCACGGGTATCCAAATCCTATTTATCCAACCTTGAAAATAATAAAAAGAATAACCCCTCAATCATTGTTTTATCAAGAATTGCTGCGACACTGGGCTCCACTGTAGACGAACTGGTTGCGGGAGAGCAGCTTGAAAAAACGATGATCGATGAAGAATGGATGGAACTGCTCGAAAAAGGTGTGAGCAAAGGTATGTCAAAAAAAGAATTTACTGAGTTCCAAATCTATCTGCAATACCGTCGGGACTATTATGATGAATAGAGCAGGCTCCAGTAAAAGCTGGAGTTTTTTTAATTCCTGCTTGAAATAATATTTTCATGTTATATAATAATATTAATTTAAATAAACTGTTATATAACAAAGGAGTGTTGAGATGATTAACAAAGCAGATCTTCAAGTTAACGCCGAGTTGTATTCATTTATTGAAAAGGAAGTGCTGACAGGATCAGGCTATGAAAGTGAAACATTCTGGCAGGGGTTCAGTGACATCATTCATTCATTTATGCCTGAAAATCAAAAACTGTTACATAAAAGGGAAGTCATTCAGCAAAAGATTGATGATTGGCACAAAAAGCATAAGTGGCAGGAAGAACGCAATGATTACGAAGCTTTTTTACGGGAGATCGGTTACCTCGAAGAACAGGTGGAGGATTTTAAGATTACAACGCAGCAGGTTGATCCTGAAATAGCTCGTCAGGCCGGGCCTCAGCTTGTCGTTCCGGTGAATAATGCCCGCTATGCGCTTAATGCTGCTAATGCGAGGTGGGGCAGCTTATATGACGGGCTATACGGAACAGATGTAATCAGCGGGGATAATGGTGCTGAAAAAGGCCCGTCTTATAATCCTGTGCGCGGGGAAAAAGTGATTGCGTATGCAAAGAACTTCCTTGATGAGACTGTACCTCTTGAAGGAGCGTCTCACTCAGACGTTATACGCTACTATATTGAAAATGACACACTGATCGCACAGGTTCCTAATGGAAAAACCAGCCTTCAACAGCAGGATGCCTTCAAAGGTCATCAGGGGTCAGCAGATCGTCCGTCAGCTGTACTACTACAGCATCATGGTCTTCATATTGATATCCGGATTGACGCTTCCCACCCGATTGGCAAAACCGACCGGGCGGGTGTAAAGGATGTGGTTGTGGAAGCTGCATTGACGACCATTATGGATTGCGAGGACTCAGTAACGGCTGTGGATGCTGAAGATAAAGTGCTGGTCTACCGCAACTGGCTCGGTCTGATGAAAGGCAATCTCACCGAAAAATTTGCTAAAGAAGGAGAAACCGTTCACCGCACACTTTGTCATGACCGTTATTACACCGGTAAAAATGGAGATGACCTGAAGCTTAAAGGCCGCTCGCTGATGCTGATCAGAAATGTCGGTCACCTGATGACAAACAGCATGCTGCTTGACCGTGATGGGAATGAAGTCCATGAAGGCATTGCAGACGCTGTTATCACCAGCCTGATTGCTGTGCACGATCTTAACGGAAAACGCTCAAACTCAACTGAAGGCTCTATCTATATTGTAAAGCCCAAAATGCACGGGTCAGAAGAAGTCGCTTTTTCAAACCGTCTGTTCAATGCGGTGGAAGATCTTCTTGGACTTGAGCGTCATACAATCAAAATCGGAGTGATGGATGAAGAGCGCAGAACAACGCTGAATCTGAAAAACTGTATTCATGCAGTGAAAGACAGAATTGTCTTTATCAATACAGGCTTTCTCGACCGGACAGGAGATGAAATCCATACCTCTATGCAGGCAGGTCCGGTGATTCGTAAAGGTGAAATGAAACAGTCTGTCTGGCTGAACGCATATGAAAAATCCAATGTAGATCATGGCCTTTTATGCGGTCTGCCGGGTAAAGCGCAGATCGGAAAAGGAATGTGGGCAATGCCTGACAGAATGAAAGATATGATGGAACAGAAAACAGGTCATCTGAAAGCAGGCGGAAACACAGCCTGGGTACCGTCGCCGACAGCTGCAACTCTTCATGCGCTGCACTATCACGAATACAAAGTGGAAAGCATCCAGACTTCGCTGCGTGAAGAGATCACGAACCGTGAACAGGAACTGTTAACGCTTCCGCTTTCAGACCGTCAGTGGTCGCCTGAAGAAATCGAACAGGAGCTTGAAAATAATGCACAGGGCCTCTTGGGATATGTTGTCCGCTGGGTCGAGCATGGAGTAGGGTGCTCTAAAGTGCCGGATATTCATAACGTTGGACTGATGGAAGACCGTGCTACACTGCGCATTTCCAGCCAGCATATGACAAACTGGCTGCAGCATGGCATCTGCTCTGAAGAACAGATCATGAATGTCCTGAAGAAAATGGCGAAAGTAGTAGATGAACAAAATGCACAGGATCCTGCCTACCAGCCGATGAGCAAAGACTTTGAAAAATCCGTTGCTTTCCAGGCAGCCTGCGAACTCATCTTTCAGGGTGAGAGTCAGCCAGGCGGTTATACAGAGCCGATTCTGCATAAGAGACGCTTAGAGTATAAGGAGAAAATGCTGGCTGTAAAGGAATAAACTGTTGGTGTGACGGGGGCAGTGATATGTCCCTCTATCACACCACAATCGGATAATGGGATACTGCAGCAAGATGCAAGGACACTACAACGCACCCGGCAAAACAGGCGGAAATACCATTTTTTAAAAAATTTAAATTTTATGTTATAAAACAGTTGCAAAATAAAATATACTGTTATATATTAATATCAATCAAAGGAAATCAAATCCATTTGGAGGGATGACAAATGCAAACACAGATGACAGGTACGACCAACCAGGAACTGATTGAAAAGTGGGTAACCCAGCAGCTGATGAATGGCAAAACAAACCGGGAGATGGATAGTACACTCTTCGTTTATGGTAATGAAGCGCACCGCCTTCACCATCATCCGACAGGCGAAATTGAAATTGTACCGGAACAGATCTCAGACGTTGTTGTATTCAGAAAGCCTGAGGAGCCGATTGAATTGAACCATTGCAGAGCATGCGGGATGGAATACGATACTTTCAAGGATGCAATTGAATGCTGTTCAGACGTTGACTAAATTTTTTTGAGAACTGTGTTATATAACAAATATAAAATAAATGAATTGTAATAATACAAAAGGGGATGGATATGATGACAAACGCAAATCAGCAGGTTGAGGAACTTCAGCAAAACTGGCAGGGAGAGCGCTGGGAAGGGGTTCAGCGCCCTTACTCTCCGGAGGATGTAATCAAGT
The DNA here is from genome assembly GCF_016908195.1 of Jeotgalibacillus terrae. Lineage (GTDB taxonomy): Bacteria > Bacillota > Bacilli > Bacillales > Jeotgalibacillaceae > Jeotgalibacillus > Jeotgalibacillus terrae. The sequence goes on along the minus strand of NZ_JAFBDK010000007.1, from coordinate 176,306 downwards.
TGAGAGGGTCAGTTGTCATAGAACAGACACTTGCAAGAATGGGTGCTGAAAGACTTTGGAAGCTGATGCATGAAGAGGATTACATTAACGCACTTGGTGCACTGACAGGAAACCAGGCAATGCAGCAGGTGAAAGCCGGACTGAAAGCCATATATCTGAGCGGCTGGCAGGTTGCAGCAGATGCAAACCTTTCAGGACATATGTATCCTGACCAGAGTTTATACCCGGCCAACAGCGTGCCGCAGGTCGTAAAAAGAATTAACCAGACGCTTCAGCGTGCAGATCAGATCCAGCAGGCTGAAGGAAAGGGCGATACATATTGGTTCGCCCCAATCGTAGCAGATATGGAAGCTGGTTTTGGGGGTAACCTGAACGTATTTGAACTGACAAAAGCAATGATTGAAGCTGGTGCAGGCGGAGTCCACTTAGAAGACCAGCTTTCTTCTGAAAAGAAATGCGGTCACCTTGGCGGAAAAGTACTGCTGCCTACGCAGACAGCAGTGAAAAACCTGATTTCTGCAAGGCTTGCAGCTGATGTGATGGGTGTCCCGACTGTGATCATCGCCCGCACAGATGCAAACGCAGCCAATCTGATTACAAGTGATGTTGATCCATATGATCATGCATTTATCACTGGAGAACGCACACCTGAAGGGTTCTTCCGAACAAACGATGGACTTGATCAGGCCATTGCAAGAGGGCTTGCATACGCACCTTACGCAGACCTGATCTGGTGTGAGACGTCTGAACCGAATCTTGATGAAGCACGCCGCTTTGCTGAAGCGATTCATGAGAAGTTCCCGGGCAAACTGCTTGCTTATAACTGCTCACCATCATTTAATTGGAAAAAGAAGCTGGATGATGAAACGATTGAAACGTTCCAGCAGGAGCTTGGCAAGATGGGGTATAAGTTCCAGTTCGTTACACTTGCAGGCTTCCATTCACTGAACTACGGTATGTTTGAACTGGCACGCGGCTATAAAGCACGCGGCATGGGTGCTTACTCCGAACTGCAGCAGGCAGAGTTTGATGCAGAAGAGAACGGCTATACCGCTACACGCCACCAGCGTGAAGTTGGTACAGGATACTTTGATGAGGTGTCTATGGTCATCTCAGGCGGTACTTCTTCTACAACTGCCCTGTCAGGGTCGACAGAGGCTGAGCAATTCCAAAAGGCATAGAGCATGCGAAAGAACTAGTAAAAGGCGCCCTGACTCCGGGGCGTCTTTTTATTGGATTGGCTGTGTTAAAGTTCAATGTTGTTTTAGCACAGCTGTTGATTGTAGCGGAAGGGGACGACTACCAGCAGGAGAAGCGTGACAGGTGAGACCCCGCAGACGCGAAGCGGCGAGGAGGCTTACCGCACGCCCTGCGGAAAGCGGTCCCCTGGAGCGGAAATCAACAGCCAAATTTAACAGAACTATTGGATTAAAAAGCATTGCGTAAGTGTTCATCATTTATAAAAAGTTAAAATACCAACTTTCCCTTTATATATGAGATTTGAGCATATCGGCATGCTTAACTTCCGTGAAAGGGTGGTATGATAAAAGTACTATGTCAGATGAGCGGAGGTTACTGGAATGAAACAAAAATATGAAGACAGCATACACCCCTTTATCACGATGATGGACAGGATATCTGACATTGTATTTATTCTTGAAGTACTGCCGGGACCTGAATTCATTTATGAGTTTATTAATGAACAGGGTAAACAGGTTCTTGGTCTGAATGAAACTATACTTGGTAAGGGCTTTGAAGATATCTATCCCCAGGGCAGGGCTGACTATATAAAAAACCAGTACATTAAAGTACTTACAACTAAAAATCATACTCATTTTGAGCTGACCGGTGAAGATGGCTGGATTGGAGAAACGACATTGAATCCTATTATTAATGCTGATGACGAGGTCACGCATATACTTTCAATTACAAGAGATATCACAGAGCGGAAAGCACTTGAATCGGATCTTGCAAAAACTTCAGCGGAGCTTGGGCTTGTATGGGATCATGCTTCTGATGCCATTTTTTTCATGAATGAAGACGGATCGATTTACCGTGTGAACCGTGCTTTTGAAGACATGCTTGGTTATCGTGAAGAAGAAGTGCAAGGTGTATTGATTCCACCATTTTTCACTGCACATAATCAGGAAAAACATGATGCCTTCTTATCAAAATTATTTGGCGGTTCTTCATTTGAAAATATGGAACGTCAGCGGATGTGTAAGGATAGCCGCATCATCGAAGTGCTGGCTTCATACAGACCTGTTCAGCTGAATGGCAGAGCTTACGCAATTGTCATGTATAAAGAAGTGACTCAGCTGAAAAAAGCTGAAAGACAGGCAAAAGAGCGCGAGGAACGATTTAAGTCTTTGTTTGACGCAAACCCCGATATCATCTGGGCAATTAATTCTCATGGTCAGGTGGAAGACGTGAATGCGGCTGCGTTAGATATACTTGGGTTTACAAGAGAGGAGATCCTGAACATGGAGGATCATCTTCTCTCAAATCATACAGATTCCCAAATAAATTACGAGGACGCTCTAAAAAAAACGCTGGGTGGTGAATCAGTCGAATACACTGCGAGCCTGACCCATAAAACAGGTAAAAAAGTTGAGCTGAAAATAAAAACACTGCCAATCAGCGTAAATGGTGAAACAATCGGCATCTATGAAGTTGGTCAGGATGTGACGCTTCGTAACCGTGCGCAGCGGGCGCTTAAGAAAATGGCGTTTAGCGACAGTTTGACAGGACTGCCAAACCGCCGCTATATTACAGAAAAAATTGATGACACAATTACTGCTGCAAAGAAAAATCAAACAAAGTTTGCTTTACTTTACATTGATATGGATCACTTCAAAGAAATTAACGATACGCTTGGTCATGATGCAGGGGATGACCTGCTGAAGCTTTTTGCAAACCGTATCCGCCATGAACTTTCAGACGAAGAAATGGTTGCGCGTCTAGGCGGGGATGAATTCCTTGTTCTGCTACCGGGTGCGTGTGAAGATGGTGCTGTTCAAAAAGCTGAACAAGTCCTTAATTCACTCAGAAAGCCATACAGGATCAGCGGTCAGGAACTTGATGTGACATCAAGTATCGGGATATCGATTTATCCGCTTCATGGAAAAAATAAACGTGAACTGATCAAGGAAGCTGATGAGGCGTTATACAGTGCCAAGGATAATGGAAAAAATATGTTCAAACTCCCGGGGGAATAAGCACAGTGCTGTGCTTATTTTTTTCATCCGGTTTTGCAGTGTGGAGTAACGGGGAATAAATACAGACAGAGAGGAAGTGCAGGACATGAGTGAATTACATAATGGACAACTATACTGGCCGGAAACTGCAGAAAGAGATGTAGAATTTCCGGAATTAAATAAAGACGTACACTGCGATGTTTTGATTGTAGGCGGAGGAATGGCCGGTGCGCTCTGTGCAGAGGAGTTATCACATACAAGGATGTCTGTGGCAGTCGTAGATAAAAGACGCGTGGGTGAAGGCAGTTCGTCAGCCAATACCGGACTGCTCCAGTATTCCAACGATAAAATGCTGCATGAGTTCATCGAACAGATCGGTGAGGAAAAAGCTGTAACATTTTATAAGCTGTGCCTTGAAGCAGTGGAGGAATTACAGAAAGTAGCAGGCACGCTGCCCGGGAAAGTGGACTTTGTCAGACGCCCGAGCCTTTATTATGCGTCAGATGAATCCGACATTGAGAAGCTGAAGAAAGAATATGAAGCATTGACGGAGCATGGGTTTGAAGTGGAGTATTTTGACGCTGATAAAATTGAAGAGCTGTATGGTTTCAGAAAGCCGGCAGCACTGATGACGCATGGTGATGCGGAAGTAAATCCATTTCGTCTGATCAGATCACTGTTTGAAAGTGCTGAAACGAGAGGGGTACAGATTTACGAAAATACCTCCTTTGATCATCCACAAAGAAATGAGGACGGTAAATTCACCGTTGAAACTGCAAATGGAAAAATAACCGCAGACCATATTATTTACTGCACGGGTTATGAAGCAAAATCTCTGGCAGACCGGTTTGGGGGCGAACTCAACCGCACTTATGCGATCGCAACGAATCAGGTTGAGGATCTGGAATCATGGATTTACCGCGCGTTGATCTGGGAAACGAAGCGTCCTTACTTTTATATGAGAACGACTGAAGAGGGAAGAATTATTGCCGGCGGGCTTGATGAAGATAAGATGGATGCAAATGTTAGCGATGAAAAGCTGCATGACCGCGGTGCCAGACTGGTTGAGCGCATCAAAGAACATTTTCCGGACCTTGATATTCACGCTGAATATACATGGTCTGCTGCTTTTGGTGAATCAGAGGATGGTTTGCCATTCATCGGAAAAGACCCTGAGCAGGAAGGCATCTATTACTGCCTTGGATTCGGCGGTAATGGTACCGTCTACAGCAAGCTTGGTGCCAAAATGCTTTGTGAAATGCTGCACGGTGAACACAACCCTGAAGAAGCGGCAATCGTGGATCCTGGGAGAGATTGATCTTATCTGGAGTGCAGTGAGCTGTTTATAGAAAAAAGGTCCGGACATTGTCCGGGCCTTTTTCATGGTCATTGAGCCTGTGTGGCAACAGCGTTTTCCTCTAATATTTCATCAGCCGCAACCTCATCATCCACTTTCGATGGTCTGAGACCAATCACTGTCACCGCAGCCAGCAATACGGCAGTAATCAAAATAATCAGGGAAGGTGAAGCAACATCGTACAAAAACCCAAACAGTACAAGGCCGATCGGTGAGATACCTGAAGCAACCATTTCAAGCAGGCCAAAAACTCTGCCCCGGTAATGCTCAGGCGTCGTTTTTTGCATCAATACCAAAATCGGTGTATTAATAATCATCATTGTCCCGCCGAACGCAAAGCCGAGTATCATATAAAAGATAATAAACCCGGGAGACCCCATTGGTATGATGAGCGGGAGTGCAAGCATCGCAAATAGTAATCCGATACTCAGCATACCAAATCGCATTGTGCGGATCGGTTTTTTGAAATCTTTCCGGGTGGAAATGTAGATAGAGAGCACCAGTGTACCAACCCCGAACATTGCTTCTATTAATCCGAACTGATCCGATGTGGCACCAAGTACTTCAATCGTAATATATGGTAAGCCAACCACAGAACCCATAAAGAAGAAATTTACCCAAAGTGCGACAAGCATAATTGGCAGCAGAACACGATGTTCTTTTACATAAGAGGCTCCTGCTTTGAGGCTGGCGATCAACGGTTCATCTTTTTGACCAGGATCATCAGTGGATTGCCTTTTATAAAGTGAAAAGTCAATGTTAATTTCGCAGATCAAGGCAGTGGCATAGGCAAGGGCATGAATTAGAAAGAAAGCCTCTATTGACAGAAATCCATACATCAGACCGCCAAGGACAGGACCTAAAATAGCGGCAAGTGAGGTCGAGGATTGCGTCAGTGATATGGCACGCTGAATCCGGGCTTCATCAACAAAGTTTGAAATCGATGCAGTCAGGCCGAGTCCTGCAAACGTGGAGAACGCTGCCAGTAAAGCGGCTGTGATATAAATAACCGGCAGATTGAGCCCAAAGAACATCGTATAGAAGAATACAGACAGCATCATCACAGTCATCAGCGCATGCGATACGATGACAACTTGTTTTCTTGGCAGCCGGTCCAACACGTGCCCGGCGATCGGAGCTAAAATGATTCTTGGCACCATTGAACATAAGATTGTCAAAGCGAAACTTGAAGCTGAACCAGTTAATGTCAAAACGAAAAAGCTGATACCAAATAGATAAATCTGTGCGCCGATGGTACCGATGAATTCGCCTCCGGTAAAGAAAAACATATTACGGGTTGCTTTTTGAAGACGCTGCTGATCAGTCATATAAACCCCTCTTTTCAAAAGTTTAATTTAATTAAACAAATCATAACATGCTTTTTTCTGGTAATCAACAGAAAAGTTTAATATAATTAAACAAAAGAACATGACAGAGGATGAATCATATGAGCAGCCTGGGTGAACGCATACGAAAATTAAGAAAAGAAAAGAAATTGACCCTTGTGGACGTTGCGGGAAATGCAATGTCTAAAGGTATGCTGAGTCTGATTGAAAATGGACGGTCCAATCCGTCGATGGAAAGCCTTCAGCATATTGCACAGCAGCTTGGTGTGAATGTACAGGTGTTGCTGACTGAAGAATCAAGCGAAGAGATGAAGAAGAAGCTTGTAGAAATCGAAGAGGAAATACGCAAGGCTTACAATGCCATTTCGTTAGAGGAATATGAGCATCTATTGAAAGAGATTCAAAAAGAGCTGGAAGACATCGTGAACAAAGAGCTTCCAAAAACTTACGAGACAGCAAGGGTACATGAGCTTGCGGGAAGAATCTATCAAAACAGAAGGCAGATCGAAAAGGGAATGGCATACCTGCAGATTGCCATGAATGATTACCAGGCACTCGGACTTAATCACAGTGTCTATAAAGTGCAGCTCAGAATTGTGATGGAGCATTTCAGAGAACGTAAATATGAATATGCACTTGAGCAGTTGAGAAAATATAAACACGAATATGAAAAAAAGGAACTGCTTGCTGATCCTCTTGTCCAAATTGAGTCAGATCACTTAGAAGCGGCACTTTTGTCTGCAGTCGGGAAATATACAGAAGCAGAAAACCTGCTTGAAGAGATCATTTCTTTTTCAAAAAGGAAGAATATTTATTACCTGATGGATGATATATACCGTCTGGCTGCTTTTCATGCATTACTAAACGGTGATGAAGAAAAAAGACAGTATACGCTTAAGAAATCTAGGCAGTTTGCTGAGTTTACAGAGCACCACGACGGTCTATACAGCAGTATATTTATCGAAATTCATTATAAAAACTTCTATTTAAAACAACATGAAGAAGCTCTGGAAATGACTGAGGAGCTTAGAAGGGCTGAGCAGTTCGGTGCAACAGAAGACGGTGGATATTTTCATTTGGAATGCGGAAGTGCGCTTTATGGACTTGGGAAATACGAAGAAGCGTATGAAGAACTAATACAGTTTAAAGATACAGGATTTGCCTCCCATCCATTCGATTTGTCTATGATGGCGACAGCAGATTCTTATCTGGCGCTCTGTCTGATTGAAAAAGGTGACCCGGAAGCAGCACTTGTATCTGCAGAAAAAGCAATGGCTGCTGTAGCTGATTTGCCGGAGACGCCATACCAGCATTTTATTCAGGAAACATGGGAAAAAACTATTGCATTATTGAGTGGTAAATCATAAGATGGTTATTCTTAAGAATAGCGGGAATACAGGCAGAGGGCGCTGTTTCAACATATACAGTGCATCTCTGCTTTTAAATTTGAAATGTTAAGTTCTGATTTGATTCTGCCGCAGCTGTTAATTGGAGCGCAAGGGGGTGACTCCAGCAGGAGAAGCCGGACAGGTGAGACCCCGCAGTGCGAAGCACGAGGAGGCTTACCGCCGGCCCTGCGGAAAGCATCCCCCTGGAGCGGAAATTAACAGCCAATCTCAACAGAGCCTTAATATTTGGGAAAATAGTGATTTTGTCATGTATTTGTCATACAGTTTCAAAATTTAAAAGATGATATTTTAGAGGATTGAGTGTATAATTACCTATGTAAATGATAGAAATATACGTGACATATGAAGGGTGTAAAATATGTTCCTCACAACAAAAGAATTAGCAGCCTATCTGGATATGTCTGAACAGCTGATTCTTCAGCTGATCTTTGAAAATAAAATCAGAGCTGTCTGGGATGGACAGCAATATATAGTGAATAAAGAGCAGTTTAATCAGCATTTAAAACAGATGGAAAAGGTCAAAGAGCTCATCGAAGAGTGGAAAAATGAACCGATTCCTGAAAGTTACGATGTGAAAGATGAGGACTGACAGAAATGGAGGTGCGCCCAGTGATTCCTTTTACAAGAAAACTGAAAGAAAAACTTGAAACAGCCGATCTGAATCAGTTCTGGCCGGGTTTCAGACTGACCGCATATGCGCTTTATAATCGTGAATCTGTGTATTTATTTAACCATCCTGTCTGCGGTGAAAAGGAAGAACCGTTGATTTTTGCCTGGGATAAGCGGTTTGTAGGAAATACACTGATCTTATTTGAAGATGTACCGACAGCGATTGTATATGTTGAAAACCCGGGCAGATTCGAGGAAACTTATCCTGTATTAGTGCACGAGCTTTTTCACGGCTATCAGACACTGATGGATGAAAAAAGATTTCCGGATGAGTTACTGGGAGTACAATATCCGCTATCAGAAGAAAATATCGGGTTTCGACTTGAGGAACGGTCAGTGCTGAGTGAAGCGCTCGAAGCACAAGGGGAAGAGCGCCGGCAGCATCTCAAGCATTTTGTTTCATTGAGAGAAAAAAGAAGAGAATTGCTTGGCGATACCCTTGAATATGAAAACCTGATTGAAACGATTGAAGGTCCTGCGTGGTACGTAGAAATGAAAGCCTATGCATCTCTTCACGATGATATTAAAAGAGAGAATTGTTACAAACAAAAGCTGCTGAATCATGAAGAAGCCGGTCTTCACTTGAGAAGAAGCTGCTATAGCTCAGGGCTTGCAATGTGCCTGCTGCTGGATGATTTGCTGCCTGACTGGAAACACCGGTATTTCACAGAAGAATGCACGCTATATGAATGTCTGAAAGAAATGTCGGGGCAGGATCAGCCTACACTTTACAATTGTGCCTCGGAAACGCAAAGTGAGGCGGCAAGAATTTACAGGCTGGTACAGGAATCAAGGCTGAAGAAGATTCAGTCATTCTCAGAGTTTGAAGGTTATCAGCTGACAATTGAAGGCTCCATGAGAGCTGTGTTTTTTGATCCGATGAATATGGTAAATGTTGATCATCAGCTGCTGCATCAGTATTTTGTCACGATGCAGATTCAGGAACAGGAATATCTGATCAATCAGCCCGCTCTGACTTATTACGGCCAATCAATCCTGCATGCAGATAAACTGCAGCTGAACCTGAGTGAAAAGCCGATCGTGGGTCAGGGTGCAGTGGATATTCCAGGCATCGGGCACTTTAAAGGAAATTACAGTGAACAGGGAAGGCAGCTGAGACTGCTGCTGTCATAAGAAAAAGCTGTCGGGATGATGTTCCCGACAGCTTTTCTTAATCTTCTGCAGCGTCTTTTTTTACAAACTCGTGACCCCCGACATACTTATAGTCATCAGGATGCCCGAATGAATCCGGCAGATCTTCAAGATATTCATTCGCATCGTCTACAGGCGCATAGCCGAGTGGATTATCAGGATCCACCGTAAAAAAGCTCTGCTTATTATTTGAGATGCCGTAGATCGTTACAACTTCTCTGATATCAGCTGTGATTGATTTGCGCACAAGCTGTGTCAAGTCAGCATAGCTGAGCCAGATCATCAGATGTTCTCTTGAATCCGGTTTTTCCACGCAGCCGCAGATCCGCAGGTTCACTACTTCCATGCCGAACTTATCGTGATAAAGCTTCCCGAGATCTTCATTATAGACTTTGCTCAGTCCATAAAACGTATCAGGTCTGGTTTCAGTCGTTGTATCATACGGCGCTCCATCTGCCGGCAGGAAACCGACGGCATGAATACTGCTTGCATAGACGATCCTCTTCACGCCGTGCTGTCTTGCTGCTTCATAAATATGATAAGTACCGCGGATATTTGCATCAAGAATGTCCTCGAACTCATTCTCCACAGGCAGTCCTCCGAAGTGAAGAACCGTCTCGATGTCGTGTTCTTTAAATATTTGTTCAATCGCTGTGTAATCATTTAAGTCCGCTTTAATAAACGGCAGATCCTCCGGAAGTTCATCTGAAGAAGAACGGTTTGTCAGTACAAGATCAAAATCGTCTTTCAGTGCGTGTGCCAGCACAGTGCCAAGCCCGCCTGAAGCACCTGTTAATAATACTTTACCCATAATGATTTCACTGCCTTCCTGTTATTGTCATGCTTGTACCTTTCCCTTTTTAAAGCATTACAACCCGCATTTTGAAAAAAATTAAATTGTAAGCGTTATCAATTGAAATAATCAGAAAATAAGGGTGACACATCTCAATGAACCTTGTATACTTGTCATTAAAATTCTTTCTGAAAAATACAAGTGTTTTTATAAGAAGAACAGTTGTCTTTTGTGAAGATACTGGTGGGAATGTGTTGCAGATGGGTTGCAGTGATTTGGCCGGCAAATGCAGTGAAAGGGCTGGCAGTTGTAGTGATTTGGACCGCAACTGTAGTGAGAAAGCACGCAGCTGCAGTAAAAGAACCAAGCAGGTGTAGTGAGCCGCGCCGCAGTTGCAGTGAGCACCGCTTCGGCTGCAGCAATCCCCTTCCGCAGAAGCGCACGTATATAATAAGTAGAACCAAAAACAAAGGAGTTTTGCCTTCATGAAAGTCGTAAAATTTGGCGGAAGTTCAGTCGCAAGCGCCACTCAGTATAAAAAAGTTGCATCTATTATTGCTGCTGATCCTGAGCGTAAAGCAGTTATCGTCTCAGCACCGGGTAAGCGTCACGCGGAAGATACGAAGACAACCGATCTATTAATCCGGCTGGCTGACAGTGTGGGCGAGCGGGACTTCAATGAAGAGGCATTTCAGGGAGTACTGGCAAGGTACCGTGACATCGTAGAAGAGCTTGAACTGGATTCATCATTGATGACTGAAGTCGAAGGCCACCTTCATGAAGTCATTTCAATGTACCGGCAATCAAAAGACCGTCTGCTTGATGGCCTGAAAGCGAGCGGGGAGGACCTGAACGCAAAAGTCATGACCGCTTATCTGCAATCACTCGGTAGAAAAGCAACGTATATTTCACCGAAAAAAGCCGGTATGATCGTCACAGATGAACCGGGAAATGCGCAGATTCTGCCGGAAGCTTATCCGGAGATTGCGAAGCTTCGTGATATTGAAGGAATTCTTGTTATACCGGGCTTTTTCGGGTATTCCTATGAAGGTAATATTGTCACATTTCCACGTGGCGGTTCTGATATAACAGGGTCAATTATCGCAGCAGGTCTTGACGCAACAGAATATGAAAACTTTACAGATGTCGATTCAATCTACTGTGTCAGTCCGAAAATGGTAGACAAGCCGCGTGAGTTGAAAGAGCTGACTTACCGGGAAATGCGAGAGCTTGCTTATTCGGGCTTTTCAGTATTTCACGATGAAGCACTCCAGCCGGTTGTTCACAAAAAGATTCCGGTCTGTGTAAAAAATACCAACCGTCCGGAAGCAAGAGGGACAAGAATTGTTGCAAGCCGTGAACTCGACGGCCGCCCTGTAATCGGAATTGCCAGTGATGAAGGCTTCTGCAGTATCAATATGACGAAATATCTGATGAACAGAGAGCTCGGCTTTGGCCGCAAGCTCCTTGCGATCTTAGAGGATGAAGGCGTTTCGTATGAGCATACGCCATCAGGAATTGATAATATGTCTGTCATTGTGAGATCCCATCAGCTTTATAATGGCCAGGAAGCACGCGTGTTGAACCGCATCCGTGAAGAACTGCAGGTCGATGAGCTGTACGTCGAGCGTGACCTTGCGATGATTATGGTCGTAGGGGAAGGCATGAACCAGACAATCGGTATCGCCTCAAAAGCAACACAGGCCCTCGCTCAGGCAGGCGCTAACATCAAAATGATTAACCAGGGATCAAGTGAAGTCAGTATGATGTTCGGGGTTAATGTAGAAGATGTAGAACGTGCAGTACAGAGCCTTTACCATATTTATTTTCCAGCTGAGGTTGGACAGGAAGCTTAATGTGCGCTTCGCGTCTTTTTACGTGTGGTTCGCCGTTTAGCGTGGATGGTTCGCCACTTCCACGTGTGTGTTCGGCGTAAAACCTGTGAACTTCGACGCAAAACAGCCCACCTTCGCTTTATGGCCTGATTCAGTACTAATTTCCAACAAAAAAGCTTCTGCCAGACAATCCCGGCAGAAGCTTTTTACATTTTTACTCAGCTGGCAAAGCCCACACAGACACACTGCCTGCCTGCACAGGGAACGTGCCATACCCTTCATCATCAATCACAACAGGTTCATCAATCGAATTCGTATAGTCTGTCCACTCTTCACCAGCGCGGTGTTCGCCAACGAACATACGCTTTTCACCCTCATCTCCAACCGTCACAACAACTGCGCAGCCGGAACCTTCGATCTCTTCAACACCGCGGCGTACCCAGCCAATCGTTGCCGGATGGTCGAAATAATCATCTTGCTCACCGTATGCACGGTGGAAACGCGCATAAATCAGCGGATCAATCGCTTCACGCTTATCCTCAATCGGATTTTCACCGTCAATACCAAAGTAATCTCCATAAAATACGCATGGATATCCATCTGCACGCAGCAGAACTAATGCATAGGCACTCTGTTTGAACCAATCCTGCACCCAGGATTCAAGAGACTCACCAGGCTGGGAATCATGGTTATCAACGAACGTCACCGCATTCATCGGAAATTCCCCGACAAGTGTACCTTCGAACAGCGTAGAAAGATCAGCGTCACGGCCATCTTCAGAAATGCGGTGCAGCTTATAGTGGAGCTGAACGTCAAACAGGTCGAGCTGAAAATCAGTTGCTTCAAGGAAGCTTCCACACGCTTCGATATCCTCATTCCAGTATTCGCCCACCATATAGAAGTTGCCGTCGCGGTGTTCTTTTACCTGACGAATAAAATCATCAATAAAATCATGGCTGATATGTTTAATCGCATCAAGACGATAGCCGTCAGCGTCAAGCGTATCTGACATCCATTTACCCCAGTTGATCATTTCATCGCGGACTTCCGGATGATTATAATCAAGGTTAGCAAACATCAGATAATCATAGTTTCCGAACTCGTCATCCACCTGATCGTTCCAGCTTTTTCCTTCGCCAACAATTTTGAAAAAGCCTGTACGTTCCTCGCGTGCATCGTAATCAGTCCCATTGAAGTGGTCAAAGTTCCACTGGAAATCAGAGTACTTACCATCACGGCCCGGGAAGGTGAATTTTGTCCATCCTTCAATCTCAAATGGTTCAGAAATCTCTTCAAGACGGTTTTCAGCATCTACTTCAATGACCTGGAATGTTTCTTTTTCATCTGCTCCGGCTTTATGGTTCATCACAACATCAACGTATACCTGAATACCGTTTTCGTGACAGGCCTGAATGGCTTCATGCAGCTCATCTTTTGTACCGTATTTTGTTCTGACATCACCTTTTTGGTCGAATTCGCCAAGGTCATACAGGTCATAGACACCGTAGCCGTTGTCATCAGGTGATTCACCTTTTGTAACCGGAGGAATCCAGACTGCGTCAATTCCGCTTGCTTTTAACTCAGGTGCTGCATCCTTTAGTCTTTTCCAGTGATCGCCGTCTGCAGCAACGTGCCACTCAAAGAATTGAAGCATAGTGTGATTTCTTTCCACGTGAATTCCTCCTCTAAAATTAGTCAGTATGTTAATAACGCGAAACCTTTCCGTACGGGACTGCACTTTCCTGCCCCGGGCGGTGAGCCTCCTCGAGCTTTGCTCTGGGGGTCTCACTTGTCCCTTCCTGGGGCGGGAGTCTCCGTCCCGCACTTCAAGGTTTCGCTGGTTTTGTTCTAATAACTTTAAAGCCACAACTTAATAGAGTGATTATAGAGCAAAATAATGTATCAGACAATTCTGAAGTCAATTTGTTTCGTCAGGCGAAAAAATGTGTGGCGCATTTTGTTGTTTGCTGTAAAATAAAAGTGACATATTTCACAAGGGAGTACTGATCATGCTAAAAAGATTCTTTTCTTATTACAAGCCGCATAAAAAGCTTTTTGCAGCGGATTTCAGCTGTGCAGTGATTGTCGGGATTCTGGAGCTCGGTTTTCCGCTTGCTGTATCATGGTTCATCGATACGCTGCTGCCGGAAGGGAACTGGCAGGCGATTACATGGGTCAGCTTTCTCCTCCTGTTTCTCTATCTCTCAAGTACCTCTCTTCAATACGTTGTAAACTATTGGGGTCACAAACTTGGAATTAATATTGAAACCGACATGCGTCAGGAGCTGTTTGAACATGTGCAGCGTCAGTCGTTTTCTTTCTTCGATAACACGAAGACAGGTCATATCATGAGCCGGATTACAAATGATCTTTTTGATATTGGTGAGATGGCTCACCACGGTCCGGAGGATTTGTTTATTGCGGTTATGACGTTTTTCGGGGCGTTTTGGATTATGCTGACGATCAATGTTGAGCTCGCACTTGTCGCGATTATTGTTGTACCGTTTCTGATCTGGCTCATCACATATGCCAATATTAAGATGAATACTGCCTGGAAAGCGATGTATGGCAATATTGCTGAAGTGAACGCACGGGTTGAGGATAGCGTATCTGGAGCGCGCGTTGTTCAGTCATTTACAAATGAAAAGCACGAGATTAAGCGTTTTACTGCGGACAACCGTCATTACCGTCAGTCAAAAGTTGGCGCCTACAAAGTGATGGCGTTCAGCTTGTCCGGTATGTATATCATGACGCGTCTGATTGTCCTGGTTGTGCTTGTGTTTGGTGCATACCTGAGCCTTAATAATGAATTGTCTTATGGAGAGCTTGTCGCATTTGTTTTATATATTAATGTACTTTTCAAGCCGATTGATAAAATCAGTGCACTGCTTGAAATGTATCCAAAAGGGATGGCCGGTTTCAAACGGTTTACAGATTTGCTCGATCAGGCACCGGTTATTACAAACCGTCCTGATGCAAAAGAGGTTGCTCATTTAGAAGGGGAAATTGAATTTGACAATGTATCCTTCAGCTATGATGAACAAAAGGAAGTATTGAACAACATTTCCCTGAAACTCCGAAAAGGGGAGACAGTGGCCTTTGTCGGGCCGTCCGGAGCGGGTAAAACAACGATCTGTTCGCTGATTCCAAGGTTTTATGATGTCACAGATGGCGCGATTAAAATCGATGGAATGGATATACGGGACATGACAAAAGAGTCTCTGAGAAGTCAGATTGGCATCGTGCAGCAGGACGTGTTCCTCTTTACCGGCACACTGCGTGAAAATATTGCATATGGCAAGCTGGATGCTACAGAAGAGGAAATTCAGGAAGCTGCGCGTAAAGCCAACCTGCAGTCAGTGGTGGATGGATTGCCGCTTGGCTATAACACTCAGATCGGGGAGCGTGGATTAAAGCTCTCAGGCGGTCAGAAGCAACGGATTGCGATTGCGAGAATGTTCCTGAAGGATCCTTCTATTTTAATTCTTGATGAAGCAACATCTGCACTGGATACAGAAACTGAAGCGATGATTCAGGAGGCAATTGAAGAGCTTGCCAAAGGCCGTACGACGCTCGTGATCGCGCACAGGCTGGCGACCATCCGGAAAGCAGACCGCGTTGTGGTTGTCACAGAAGAGGGAATAGCTGAGGATGGTACGCACGCTGAGCTGCTTGCGCATGATGGGATATTCGCGAATTTGCATCGCGTGCAGTATGAGCAAGTTTAGGGGGAATGGGATTTGTCTAAGCTGTGTGCGGTCTCGGGTTCGGCGGGAAATAATGAATGTTAGACGGGAAATGATACGGGTTCGGCGTAAAACAGTAACTGTTCGCCTTTCACCAGGTCATGTTCGACGCAAAACCAGACATGTTCGCCACTTCGTGTAATTAGACCTATGCCCGGAAAGCCGTTTTACCGCCGCCGTCCCAATCCCGCCCCGTCACACACCAAAAAACAGCTGATGCCCTGCACCAGCTGGTTTTTCCATTTAAAAATGAGGCTTCAAAATCTCTCTCAGCACATCTGCACTCCGGGCAAACTGCTCTTTTTCCTTTTCACTTAAATTCAACTCAATGACTTCGCGTACACCGTTACGGTTAATAATAGCAGGGACCCCGATATACACATCGTCCTCACCGTATTCACCTTCCATCAGCGTAGAAACCGTTAAAATACTGTTTTCATTATGCAAAATCGCTTTGGTAATCCGCACAAGACCCATCGCAATACCGTAATAGGTCGCACCTTTACTGTTAATGATCTGGTAAGCGGCATCACGAACATTGACGAAAATGTCATCAAGATCTTCCTGCGTGTATTCAGGATGCTTTTTGATCATATCAAGGACGGCCACACCGCCGACATCTACTGAACTGTAGACAGGCAGCTCACTGTCGCCGTGTTCGCCGATAATATAACCGTGGACGTTCTGTGGCGCAACTTGGAAGTATTCGCCGAGCAGGAAGCGGAAGCGTGCTGTATCTAAAATGGTACCTGAGCCTATCACGCGCTCTTTTGGAAATCCGCTATACTTCCAGACCGCATACGTTAAGACATCTACAGGGTTGGTAGCGACCAGGAATATGCCATCGAATCCACTGTCCACGACCTGTGTGACGATTGAATGGAAGATTTTCAGGTTTTTCTCTACAAGCTGAAGTCTGGTCTCGCCAGGCTTCTGATTAGCGCCCGCACAGATGACAACCAGGTCAACATCTTTGCAATCTTCATATGTGCCAAATGAAATATTGAGTGATTGCTGGGCAAATACTTTACCATGATTCAGATCCAGCACGTCACCTTTAGCTTTCTCTTCATTCAAGTCAATCATAATCAGCTCATCCGCTACACCCTGATTCAATAATCCGAATGCATAACTTGAGCCGACAAAGCCTGTTCCAATCAGTGCTACGCGATTACCTTTTACCATTTTGACAACACACCTTTTCAATTAGAATGATGTTCTGATTTTATTATAGACGATCAAATGGTATTTGTGAATATTTTCACAAAATGAATATAAATTATTAAAAAAACCCCTGATCCGGCAAGTGCGGAGCAGGGGTGAGGCGTTATTTCAGCTTTCCGTCTTTCAGTAGTACCATACTGCTTAATCCATCGACTTTAATTGTTTTCCCTTTTTCGATAGAAAGCACCTCTGTGCCTGCTTTGTCATCATTCACAAGCACTTTCCACGGTCCTTTACCAGGAAGTGCAACAGAGACTGCTTCTTTATTTGCGTTATGCACAACAAAAAGGTGTCGGTTCTTTTTCTCCTGAAGTGTGTAAGCAATTGTGTTGGCAGGAGAAGCAGCAAATGTCAGACGGTTTTTGATTTCTTCTGCATTTGTCAGTCTGAACGCCTCATATTTCTGGCGCAGGTCAATGAGTCCTTCCATATAAGAAACTTCTTCATTAAAGGCAGCACGGCGTTCCCAGTCTAGTTGATTTACACTGTCAGGTGACTGGTAGCTGTTGTGATCGCCGCCCTTTGTGCGCATGAATTCCTGTCCCGCGTGGATAAATGAGATCCCCTGAGAAGTGAGGACAATAGATGAGCCGAGTTTGTGCATAGCCTTCATCTCGTCTTCTGTTGCATCAGGATTAGTCTTCTCAAGCTTATCCCATAGCGTCAGGTTATCGTGCGCCTCAACGTATTGGACAACCTGATCCGGATCACGGTATGTGGCAAAGCTATCGCTGTAGTCAAGGCCGCCGGCTACACTTTGACGCATGATATCTTCCATGCCCTGTTTTCCGTTGATAAAGCCAGGGTCAGTATCTTCCCATACACTCCCTTTAGCTCCATCACGCAAGGTATCGTTAAAATGAGCAACGCGCTCCATATCCTCAGCGTTTTTCTGATTCGCTTTCAGTTCAGGGTCAAGCGGTGTATTCAGGTCCCAGCCTTCTCCAAGAACAATGATAGACGGATCGATTTCGTCAAGTGCTTCACGGACTTCATTCATTGTACCTGTATCATGAATGCCCATCAGGTCAAAACGGAAGCCGTCCATTTCATATTCTTCAGCCCAGTATGAGACAGAATCAACTATAAATTTCTGCATCATTTGACGTTCAGACGCGGTATCATTTCCAACACCTGTTCCGTTAGCAAGCGTCCCGTCTTCGTTGTAACGGAAATAATAGCCCGGCACAAGCTGATTGAAGTTCGATTCATTCACAGCATACATATGGTTATACACAACATCCATAATCACACCCAGATCTTCCTCGTGCAGTGTGTGGATCATTTCCTTCAGTTCTTTGACTCTGACAACCGGATCATACGGGTCAGTTGCGTAAGAGCCTTCAGGTGTATTATAGTTTTTCGGATCATAGCCCCAGTTAAACTGAGGTGTATCCAGATTTGTCTCATCAACTGTACGGTAATCATAAATTGGAAGGAACTGAACGTGCGAAACGCCAAGATTTAAAATATGGTCAAGACCTGTAGCATAACCTTCAGGGCCTGTTGTTCCTTTTTCAGTAACGCCAAGATACTTACCCTTGTTTTCAATTCCGCTTTCAGGCTGGATCGAAAGGTCTCGGACGTGCAGCTCATAGATAATGGCATCTTCAGGATTTTCTCCTTTAGAAAACTCTTCCCAGCCTTCAGGATTCGTGCGGTCAAGGTCAATCACGGCACCTTTATCCCCGTTAACTGAAGTGGAACGGACGTAAGGGTCAACCGCTTCACGCCACTCATCACCGATCTTTACTTTGTACGTATAAAGCTGGTTGTGAAGATCGCCTTCAACTGTTGATGTCCACGTTCCTTTTTCTGAAGCGTCCATCACAATTTCTTCACCCTCAGTTGCATCCCATGTGTCATACAGCACAAGCCGAGCTTCGCTTGCAGTAGGAGCCCAGAGGCGGAAATCAGTTTTTTCTTCAGTATACGTGTTTCCGAGATCATCGCCATCATAAAAATACATGTCATCAAATGACTCAGAACGGATCACTTTTCCGACTTGTACTGTTGCATCACCGAAAAATTCAGTTTCGATCGTATAGGTTTTTGTCAGATCAATGTCTTCAACTGTTTCGATCGTCACTTTGTTGGTGACCGGATCCGTTCCTTCAAACGGGCGGATATCTGCAATTGTCAGCCCATTTAACGTAATGCCAGGGCTTTCAGAAGCAGTATCAATAGGGAGATTCGTTGTTAATGTAATTTCATTGATTTCATCAATCGTTGCACTAACGATACGCGGTGTTGAGTCAATATATTTTGAATCATAATAGACGCCGCTGTCACTCTGAACAATCCAGACTTCGGCTGTGCCGTCTTCATTAATTTTCGTAATGAAACGGTCACCGTTTTCGCGGTCAGCCCACGCATTATCGCCTTCTGTCTTTTTCACAATAAAGCCGACTTTATCAAAAAGTTCATCGCTTGCGACAGTAAAGTTCGCAGTTAAACCAAAATCATTCTGTCCGGTGAACTGAAATTCCTGTCCATCACCATCTCCAAGCCATGCCCACAGGTTCCAGCCTTCATAGTTACCATCAAAACGGTAATAGTGCAGCGTGACATCGACTTCATTAAATTCAGGGAAATCACGGTATTCTCCATCCGGAGGGGAGGTGTAAACTGTGTCATCGCCGGACTTAATCCATACTTCAGCAACGCCTGCTTCAGTCTCTGCCCAGCGGTCACCGCCATCTTTTTCCCATGCATCAGTTCTT
Source organism: Jeotgalibacillus terrae (assembly GCF_016908195.1). GTDB lineage: Bacteria > Bacillota > Bacilli > Bacillales > Jeotgalibacillaceae > Jeotgalibacillus > Jeotgalibacillus terrae. The sequence continues at coordinate 156,855 of NZ_JAFBDK010000007.1, read as the reverse complement.
ACAATAAACCCGATGTTTTCATGGGATCCCTCCAGGTCAACTGAGGCGATCTTTCCAAATTCATCTTCTCCAGTAAATTCATGAACCTGTCCTTCACCGCCTTCAGGCCACACCCACAGGTTCCAATCTTTTTGTATCTCAGGATCTTCCTGATAATGCACAATCAGTGTTGAATATGTATTACTTTCTGCCTGTGCAACGTTTGATGCAATCGGTTGCACGATTGGCAATAAAGAAATAATTAATAGTAATGCCATCCACCCTGCTAAAAACTTTCTGCGATTCACATACATTCCTCCTTATATTTGGTATGGTTAGCATTATAAGGTGAGAATAGTCTGATTGAAAGCGTTTGCACAAAAGTTGCACAAAACGCATCAATCGCACTAGTGAACATTCTGTGACTATATGTTCTGAATGATCTGAAAACAGTAAGATACTCACAGGAGGCGGTAGGCTTGAAAGTAGCAGGATATTTTCTCTCAGGAATAGCGATAGCGACCTTAATCTTTATGATTGCCGGTCCGATCGTCGGTGGAGTTATTGCATTTGCTTTATTATTTACCATTCAAATGAGTAAAGTTGCAGAGGAGCAGGCGCCAAAAGACAGGATGGCCGAAGCGTATCAGAGGTATCTGGATGAAAAAGAAACCGGGTCGTGATCCGGTTTCTAAAGAGGAATGGATGAGGCAGTTGACGGTTGCTAGAGCTCAAGTAGGGGTGATGGAAAAACGGTGCGGGGTGAAGGAATAATTCTCATAGGTGATGGAATTATTTTTCAGATTGATGGAAATACGAGAGCCTGATGGAATCATCTGCAAAATTGATGGAATAAATCCCAACCTGATGGAAATATGACTCACACTGATGGAATAAGCTCCTGTTGTCTGTCGTTTGCCCCGTCTCCGTATCTGTCCACACTCCTCCCATCCGCTCTTACCACCCTTCATGAAGCCCCCGAACCGTCTTAATAAACTCCTTTGTCGCATAAGGCATATACCGGTTTTTAGCTGATATAATGCCGAGCACCCATGGAAAAGGCTTTGATAAATTCACCATTCTGACGTCCGGATCAGCAACGCGGCGGCCGATCTGCTCTGGCATGAGTGTGACCCCGAGGTTCTTCGATACCATTCCCACGATAAAGTCCCACTGAGAACTTTCATACGCGATTTCCGGTGTGAATCCTTCTTCGATACAGACTTCAATGGTCCGGCTGTTCAAAGTGAATTCCTTACTCAGCAGCAGAAACGGATCATGCTTTAATTCAATCAGATCAATCATTTCCCTTTCAGCGAGCGGGTGGGATTTATGCACCAGCAGCTTGATTTCCTGATGCACAAATTCAATTGAATCGAATTTATTCTCATCAACCGGTAACAGCACAAATCCGAGATCCACTTCACCTTCAAGGACCTTCTCTTCTACACGCTGCGCACCGACTTCTGTCAGAGAGATCGTCACGTCGGGAAACTGTGACTGAAATTCAGCGATGATGCGGGGGAAGAACAGGGTGCTGATGACCGGAGGGAGTCCGATTGTAATCCGTCCTTTTTTTACATTCATCGTGTCATATAAAGAGATTGATAGATCTTCAATGCTATTAACAACTTTTTGGGCCTGTTCAAAAACAATGTCTCCGGCGTCAGTCAGGGCAATCCTTTTAGCGGATCGGTCGATTAACGTAACTTCTAATTCATCCTCAAGGTTTTTCACCATTTTACTCAATGTCGGCTGGGTCACATGGAGGACTTGTGCGGCTTTTGTGAAGCTTCTTTGTCGTGCTACTTCGATAAAATATTGCAGCTGTCTGATATCCATCTCGATTCTCCTATAACTTTTATCTATGGTTATTATAATTATTATTCATTTTACCTATCAAAATGATCAAGGTAAACTGAAAAAAGTAAATCAGTCAAAATTTTGCCACAATTCAAGTGGTTTTATTTTTAGGGTAAAAAGTAAGCGTTTACAAGAAGGGGTGGTTATGTTGAAGACGGTTTATCAGAGTTTTGATGAAGCAGTGAAAGAAGTGCAGGATGGCGCTGTGATCATGGTGGGTGGATTTGGATTAGTGGGGATTCCTGAAAATCTGATTCTCGCACTGGAGCAGTCAGGTGTAAAAGATCTGACGGTCATTTCCAATAACTGTGGGATTGATGATTGGGGCCTTGGCAGATTACTGAAAAATAAACAGATCAAAAAGATGATCGGCTCATATGTTGGTGAGAATAAAGAGTTTGAAAGGCAGGTGCTTGCAAAAGAGCTTGAAGTTGAGCTGACACCGCAGGGAACACTTGCTGAAAAAATCCGTGCAGGCGGAGCGGGAATCCCGGCGTTCTTTACTCCGGCCGGGGTTGGTACGCCGGTTGCTGAAGGAAAGGAAGTCCGGTCATTTAACGGAAAGGAATATGTGCTGGAAGAGGCCCTGATAGCTGACTTCAGCTTTATCAGAGCGCTGAAAGGTGACCGCGCAGGTAACCTGATTTATAACAAAACAGCGCGTAATTTTAATCCGATGATTGCAGCAGCAGGCCGGGTCACGGTAGCGGAAGTGGAAGAGCTTGTGGAGATTGGTGATATCAATCCGGATGCTGTTCATACGCCGGGCATTTACGTACAAAGTTTGATTCAGGGAACGCAGGAGAAACGGATTGAGCGTGTCACAACGAGATAAGGAGGGGTCAGCATGGCGGTTGAACTTGATAAGAAAGCAGTGCGTGAAAAAATCGCAAAGCGTGCAGAAAAAGAGATTCAGGATGGGTTTTATGTCAATCTCGGAATCGGGATGCCAACATTGATTGCGAACCACATTTCAGACGATAAGCAGGTGGTTCTGCAGTCTGAAAACGGGCTGCTTGGGATCGGGGCTTACCCGACTGAAGCAGAACTGGATCCGGATCTGATCAATGCCGGAAAAGAAACGGTGACAGCGATTAAAGGGGCATCGTACTTTGACAGTGCAGAATCATTTGCAATGATCCGCGGCGGTCATATAGATATTGCGATCCTTGGTGGAATGGAAGTTGCTGAAAACGGTGACCTGGCCAACTGGATGATTCCGGGCAAGATGATTAAAGGCATGGGCGGCGCAATGGATCTCGTTCATGGTGCTAAAAAGACAGTCGTCATCATGGAGCATGTCAACCGGGCAGGGGAGTCAAAAGTGCTGACGTCATGTACGCTGCCTTTGACAGGAAAAGGGGTTGTCAATCGGCTGATTACAGATCGTGTCGTGATTGATGTAACTGAAAAAGGTCTTGTACTGGTTGAGACAGCAAAAGGATGGAGTGCTGAAGAGGTAAAAGGGTGTACTGAAGCACCGCTTACACTTCACGAATCATTTAAAGAAGAGGCTTACTAGAATCCAGGGGGGATGGAATATGCTTAGTATGATTGGGTTGATCGGCGGGCTAACGCTGCTGATCGTATTTACAATGAGGGGAATGAACCTGCTGGTGGCAGCACCGTTATGCGCGTTGTTTGTCGCGTTAATGAGTGGTTTGCCGCTGTTTCCGCAGATGGTGGAAGCAGGAGAGGTTAACTTTTTAACAAGCTATATGGGCGGCTTTACAAGCTTCATCATGTCATGGTTCCCAATGTTTTTACTTGGAGCGATTTTCGGGAAAGTGATGGAGGACAGCGGAGCAGCTGACAGTGTTTCTAAATGGATCGTAGGTAAACTTGGTCTGAAGTATGCAGTGCTTGCGATTGTGCTGGCCTGCGCAATTCTTACATATGGAGGCGTCAGCCTGTTTGTCGTTGCGTTCTCTGTCTATCCGATGGCACTCAGCCTGTTCAAAGAAGCAGATCTGCCAAGACGTTTTATTCCAGCGGCACTGGCATTTGGGTCAGTAACTTTTACAATGACTTCTGCAGGATCACCTGAGATTCAAAACTGGATTCCAATGGATTACATGGATACTAACCAGTATGCAGGATGGGAAGTCAGCTTGCTTGTAGCAGCCTTTATGGCGATCTTCGGTTACTGGTGGCTGAAGCGTATGATTAATAAAGCAGTTAATAAGGGTGAACACTTTGAGGCACGTGAAAACGATCCGGTCTTAGAAAACCGTGCACTGCCTCATCCGGTGATGGGATTAATTCCACTTTTTGTCGTGTTAGCAATCAGTTTCTTTTTCCATCACGACCTTGGAACATCTGCACTGATCATTGCACTCTTGGGTGGAATTATTACAACATACTTATTAAACAGAAAATATTTTTCAAATGTCAGCAATGCGCTGTCTGAAGGTACAATTGGCGCGCTGATCGCCATTGGTAACACAGCTGCAGTTGTAGGGTTTGGCGGGGTGGCAAAAGCAGTTCCGGCATTTACAACAGCGGTTGATGCGATGGCAAGTATTCCTGGCAGCCCGCTGATTGGTGGGGCAGTCGCAGTCAGTGTGATTGCGGGTATGACAGGTTCAGCTTCAGGAGGACAGACAATTGCACTTCCACTGCTTGCGCCGGGATACATCGATGCAGGTGTGAATCAGGAAGCGCTTCACAGAACGGTTGCCATTTCATCAGGTGCGCTTGATTCACTGCCGCATAATGGATACGTTGTAACGACGATTCGCGGTATCTGCGGTGAAACGCATAAAGATGCGTACGGACCTGTTGCGATTGTCTCAGTCATCGTGCCATTGCTCGGACTGGCAATTGCCATTGCACTGTTTTCAATCGGATTAGGAATCTAACGGCTGGAGGTTAAGGTTATGGTCAAAGATAAAGTAGTCTACATTACCGGCGCAGCGAGTGGTATCGGATATGAAATTGCTACAGCTTTTGCTGAAGCCGGGGCAAAAATTGTACTGACAGATATTAAAGAAGATACTGTGTTACAAGCAGCAAAAGACCTGCAGGAAAAGGGCTATGACAGCCTTGGTCTTGTCTGTGACGTGACAAAAGAAGAGCAGCTGATCAGTACGATTAATCAGACTGTCGAACATTTTGGCAGGCTTGATGTATTGATCAACAATGCAGGCATGCAGCACGTGTCAGCTCTTGAAGATTTTCCGACTGAAAAGTTTGAGCTGCTGACGAAGATTATGCTGACGGCTCCATTTATTGCAACAAAGCATGTATTTCCAATTATGAAAAAGCAGGGTGGAGGCCGCATCATTAATATGTCTTCGATCAACGGCCTCGTAGGATTTGCAGGTAAAGCAGCGTATAACAGCGCAAAGCATGGCGTAATCGGTCTGACAAAGGTAGCTGCACTTGAAGGCGCAGAACACGGGATCACCGTGAACGCGATGTGCCCGGGCTATGTAGATACCCCACTTGTTCGCAACCAGCTTGAAGACCTTGCAAAAAACCGCGGCGTATCACTCGAAAAAGTCATCGAAGAAGTGATCTACCCGCTCGTACCGCAAAAACGTCTGCTTGACGTCCAGGAAATATCAGACTACACCATGTTCCTCGCAAGCGACCATGCAAAAGGCATCACAGGCCAGGCCGTCGCGCTCGATGGAGGATATACGGCTCAATAAACAAAAAACCCCTTGATCTCAGTCACAACCATGTGAAGGACATCAAGGGGTTTTCTTCATCATCAATAACTCACACATACGCATAAAACCTCACCAAATCAGCTATCCCCTGCTCTTCATCTGATACCGGCGATTGAAAAATGCCAATGACCAGGTCCATGAATTCCCCACGGAACAAAAATGCGAAAATCAGCACAGCACATATGAAAATAGCAGTGAAAAACAATATGTAAATCGACCATTTACCAGCAGATTGAACCATCATTCTCCCTCCTGAAATCCATTTATATGTATTAGACGTTAAAAAAAGGAAAAAAGTTTCGTATTTTCTGAAAAAAGTTTTGATTTATTTTTTCTGGTAAATCAAATAGGATAGGATTAGACGATTAAAGTGAGGGAAATCTATGACTTCGTTTGCATTGCCGGCAGCATTGATTGCTGTATTAGCCGGCTTCATCATCATCATAAAAGACGGGCGAAAGAAAAACCGCTCATCTGTCAATCGTACAATGGTGGTTCTGTTCTGGGTTTATGTGACAGCTGTTGTCCATGTCACACTGGGTACGCTTCAATTTCCACCGGATATCGGGTCACCTGTAAGAGTTCAGCTTGAGCCGTTTTATTTTCTCGATGAGTGGGCAACATATCGAAATCTGTACAGCGAATCGTTTTTTCAGAATGCCAGTCTGACATTTTACAATTTTATTATGTTTATGCCATATGGCTTTTTCCTTGCCTATTTTAAAAGAGGATTCTTCACAGCACTGCTTATTCTGTTCTTTTCAAGCCTGCTGATCGAAACAACACAGCTCGTACTATCCTACCTCGGCATCGCATGGATCAGAGGTTTCAACGTCGATGACCTCATCATGAACACAGCCGGGGGCATCATTGTTTATATCATTACCTGGCTCATGTTGAAAATCATTAACATGTTGAAGAGAGACTGAGATAAAGCATCAAAATTTAGTGTGACTACTTAAATATGACTACACCTTAAGGTGAACGAAGCGGAAGGTGGTGACTCCGGGACGATTAGCGGGATAGCTGAGACCCCACAGGCGAAGCCGAGGAGGCTCAGCGACCGCCGTTCGGAAAGCATCCGCCTGGAGCGTAGTGAACCGGTTTAGAGACTAAGACAATATCGTCGCGGTCTCTTTTTTTTTCGAGGCTTAAAACCATGCGCCAAAAGGTATCTAGTATAATAGAAGGTTTGCAGGAAAGCAGTCAGTGCGATAATCTAATGCCTAAGAGCTGAATTTTCACGCAAATCTAATAGATCGTATTTTGTCAAAAGGAGAGATTGGATGAATGTCACATATCATCCGCTTGGCGATCAGGCCGTACTGATCCATTTCAAGCAGGAAGTTAGCCGTGAAGTGCTTGCAGAAGTACAAAATCTGAAGCAGGCCATACAGGAGGACCAGCCTGAATGGCTGTACGAAGCAGTACCAGGGTATGCTTCAATTGCGATTCATTATGACCTGGTGAAACTTATACATGAGCAAGATCCCTATGAAACGGTTACAACTTATTTAAAAGAAAAGGCTGAGACAGTTAAAAGCAGTAAAGACTTTAAACAGCGCACAGTAAAAATTCCTGTCTGCTATGGCGGAAAACTTGGACCTGATCTGGAAGAAGTTGCGGAACACGCAGGTATTTCAGCAGAAGAAGTCATAAAACGTCATCAACATGGAGATTATACAGTCTATATGCTTGGCTTTGCACCGGGATTCCCGTATATCGGGGGGCTGGACCCTTCTATTGCAGCGCCACGTAAAAATAATCCCCGTACAGCGATTCCAGCAGGTTCAGTCGGGATCGCCGGTGAACAGACAGGGGTCTATTCCATCGAAACACCTGGTGGCTGGCAGATTATCGGACGGACACCTGAAAAACTGTTTGATCTGCAGAGAGATGAGTCATTTCTTTTACGCGCAGGTGACAGGATTGAGTTTTATTCGATTACACAAAAAGAATTTGAGGAGTGGCAGCAATGATACATGTAATAGAACCCGGACTGCTATCTTCAATTCAGGATAACGGACGGCGTGGACATCAGGAATCGGGCATGATTATATCAGGTGTCATGGATATCTTCTCCATGCGCATCGCTAATACACTTGTCGGCAACGATGAAAATGAAGCTGTGCTTGAAATTACTTTGACAGGTCCGACAATCGAATTTCAGGAAGATCAGCTGATTGCAATCTGCGGCGCTGATTTTTCAGCACTCATTGATGATCAGCCGGCTCCATTGTGGCGTCCGGTTGCAGTGAAAAAAGGCAGCACCTTACATATGAAATTTTCAAGAGTCGGCTGCAGAGGAGTAATTGCAGTCGGAGGCGGTTTTGATGTTCCTGAAGTACTTGGCAGTAAATCTACTTATCTGAGAGCAGAGATCGGCGGTTTTAAAGGTCGCGGTCTTGAAAAAGAAGACCTGATTTCAGTTGGTAAGCGAAGCAGTGAATCTGAAAGGATATTTCAAAGTGTTTTATCTGAACCTGTTCAGTGGTCTGTATCCCGTGCTTATACAACAGAGGTTTATGACCGTTCAGTGATGCGGGTCATTCCCGGGAAGCAGTATGAAGAATTTACAGAAGAAAGCAGAGCCTGCTTTTTTGATCAGGCATATAAAATCTCAAAGCATTCTGACCGGATGGGGTTCAGGCTTGATGGTGAAAATCTCGAATGCGGCCTGCAGGGCAATATGCTCTCTGAAGGTGTGGCATTCGGAACGGTGCAGGTTCCTGCAGATGGGCAGCCAATTGTCCTGCTTGCGGACAGGCAGACGCTTGGCGGTTACCCGAAGATCGGACAAGTCGCATCTGTTGATCTGCCGGCACTTATTCAGAAGAAACCCGGCGAATCAATCCATTTTGAAGAGATTTCAATACAGCAGGCTCAGGCTCTATTTAAAGAACGTGAGAAAGAATGGCAGGAATTGAAATGGATGATTACAGCGAGACTGGAGGGATTAGATGGTTAAAATCGATCTGAACTGTGATATGGGAGAGAGTTTTGGTGCTTATCAGATGGGAAATGATGCGGAGGTGCTGAAGTATGTTACTTCTGCAAACATTGCCTGCGGATATCATGCAGGAGATCCGTCTGTCATGAGAAAAACCGTGGAACTGGCGCTTGAAAATGGAACTGCCATTGGAGCGCATCCGGGCTTTCCTGACCTTGTCGGGTTTGGCAGACGCAATATGGCTGTTTCAGAGAAAGAGGCTTATGACCTGACGCTTTATCAGATTGGGGCCCTTTATGGATTTGTAAAAGCGCAGGGCGGCAGACTTCAGCATGTAAAACCGCATGGTGCGCTGTACAACGCGGCAGCGAAGGATGCAAAACTTGCAGGCGCGATTGCAAAAGCAGTTTACGACCTGGACACTGAGATGATATTATTTGGTCTGTCCGGCGGAGAACTGATCCGTGCGGGCAAAAATATCGGCATTCAGACAGCTTCTGAGGTGTTTGCTGACAGAACCTATCAGCCTGACGGTTCACTCACACCGCGCACGCAGTCTAACGCTTTGATTGAAGATGATGAAACGGCTGTATCACAGGTTGTCCGTATGGTAAAAGACGGATTAGTGCGTGATGTAAATGGAGAAGATGTCAGTATTGAAGCTGATACAGTCTGCATACACGGTGACGGCGCGCATGCCCTCGCCTTTGCCGAAAAAATTAACAGCAGGCTGAAAGAAGAAAGTATCTTAATCAAAAACTTTAAGTAACATGATAAAAGCCCATGATGCCTTTAGATAGCAGGAGATGCCATCTAAAGGCATCAGGAGCTTTAAGAACATCAGGAAAGGAATAGACAACGATGAAAAAACCGGAATCCAACCGCAGTATACTGCTCGGCGCTGCATTCTTGATGGCAACTTCAGCTGTCGGACCGGGCTTCTTAACACAGACGACCACATTTACCCAGACACTTGCAGCAAGCTTTGGTTTTGTCATTTTAATTTCTATAATTATTGATATTGGCGTGCAGATGAATATCTGGCGGATTATTACCGTATCGGGTAAACGTGCGCAGGAAATCGCGAACGAAGTGCTTCCGGGTCTTGGCATTGTGCTGGCGGGACTTGTTGTCCTTGGCGGTCTCGCATTTAATATTGGTAATATCGGGGGAGCGGGGCTTGGTACGAACGTACTTTTCGGTGTTTCGCCTGAAATGGGTGCCCTGTTCAGTGGACTGATTGCAATTGGGATCTTCCTTGTACGGGAAGCTGCCCGCATCATGGACCGCTTTATCCAGGTGCTCGGTTTTCTCATGATTGCGCTCACTGTATTTGTCATGTTCCAGTCCCAGCCGCCTATTGGAGAAGCGATTACGCGTTCTTTTATTCCTGAAACAGTAGATTTCCTGGCAATCGTCACGCTGGTCGGCGGTACGGTCGGCGGGTATATCACATTTGCAGGGGGACACAGGCTGCTTGATGCAGGACTAAGCGGTACGAAAAATATACCTGAAGTAAATAAAAGTGCAGTGTCTGCGATTGGACTTGCTTCAATCATAAGAATCTTTTTATTCCTCGCGACACTTGGTGTAGTAGCACAGGGTCTTGAAATTAATCCGGAAAATCCGCCGGCGTCCGTATTCCAGCTCGCAGCAGGTAATATCGGTTATAAAATTTTTGGTGTTGTGATGTGGTCTGCCGCGATCAGTTCAGTAATAGGTGCCGCTTATACATCCGTTTCTTTTATCAAAACGTTCAGTCCGGTGTTGGCAAAATACGAAAAGTTTCTGATTGTCGGTTTTATTACGGCATCAACAGCCATCTTTACTTCAATTGGGCAGCCTGTTACATTACTGATCCTTGCAGGGGCGTTAAACGGGCTGATTCTGCCAATTTCACTTGGTGTAATATTGCTTGCAGCACATAATAAGAAAATTGTTGGTGATTACAATCATCCGAAGTGGTTAACAGCCTTTGGAATCATTATTGTTGTCGGGATGGCTTACCTTGGCGGCTACACGATGATTAATCAGCTGCCTGAATTATTTTCATAATAGGACATAAAAAACAGGATGAGTGTTCATCCTGTTTTTTTATGTCTGATCAAGCTGGCCGCTGAACCACTCCAGCAAATCCTTATTTACAATATCCTGTGATGAAAATGGAACATAGAGCAGTTCCTGCTTTTTAAATGTGGCTTTAATTTTTTCTAAATGCGGCTTCTCATGCTTTTTACGTTCCTGCATAAACGTGCCGTCAACATCTTCAGGAAGCACTTTATTCACAATCAGTGTCTTCACATGCAGGTCGTACTGATCAAGGAGCTGCAGCGCTTTCTCTGTTTCAAGAATCGGCAGACGCTCAGGATTTAACACAAAGATAAAGCCTGTTTCCTTAGGGTCAAGCAGGATTTCCCTTGCGCGTGAGAAACGGTCCTGGCGGGTTCTGAGTACATCATAGATCGGATCCTCGACAGGCTCGCCATCATTTAAAAGGGCAGCATAATTCTCATTCGTTTTTCTTCGCTTTTCAAGCAGCCCTTCAATCCAGATCCCCATTAGTTCAGGCAGTGTCAGCAGTCTGATCGTATGACCTGTAGGTGCTGTATCAAAGACGATTTTATCAAATTTCTCACGTTCCTCTAAGACGATTGAAATCAGCTTATCAAACAGCGCAGCTTCATCTGCACCTGGTGAGGATTTGGCTGTATCAAGCTGTCTGTGTACTTCCTCCATCATCCCTGCATGAACGACACCTTTAATATTTGATTTCACACCTTTTATATAATTGGCTGTTTCAATTTCAGGGTCAATCTCCAATGCAAATAAGTTCGGTGCAATCTCAGTGTTCTTTCCACCGATTTTCCGGTTAAAAATGTCTCCGACGTTATGTGCAGGATCGGTTGAAACAAGCAGTGTGCGGTAGCCCTGCGCAGCCGCTTTCCAGGCGATCGCAGCAGCAGACGTGGATTTCCCGACGCCGCCTTTCCCGCCGACAAATAAAATATTATTCTTCAGGATTTTCATCTAAAGACTCCTTTATCAGCAACAGCGGATTCCTGAGAGGGGAGACTTCTCCATTCCCATCCGCAAATGCCAGTCGTGAAATTTTTCAATCATATGAGGATAGAGCTCGAGCGTGTAATAGTATACCGGATTTGGAATACCGATCATTTCTGAATACAGCATGAGTAAAAACAAGTCATCCTCGTTTCTAAGTTCGCGCGCAATTTCCTGACGGTGAGGCATACTGAGTACTTCTTCGTAATAGGCGATGAGCTTTTTGATGTGGTCGAGCATGTATGGCAGCCTCCTTAAGTTTAGTGCATGCGAATGTATGGGTTATAACAGCTTTTACGGGTCATCTTTTACCATAATATTAAAACAAAATACAGGAAAGAGCCAACGCTCTTTCCTGCATCATCATTAATCGTTCGGATCGATCTTCGGCAGATTTTTATTCAATAGTGCAGAAGCTGCAGTGACACAGATCCACAATGCAAAACCAAGGATCAGGGCACCGAATACAAACAGCAGTGTACTCGATTGATCATTCCACCATGCCCATTCAGTGAATACCTGACTGATCATTGCATAAAGCGTCATGAACATCAGGAAGATCATCGGGATCAGGGTGATTAAGTAATTTCTGCCGAGTCTCTTCAGCCAGATCGAGATAAGGAGAAGGTTAATACCGGCAAGAAGCTGGTTGGATGTACCAAACAGCGGCCATAGCAGGTAACCACCTGAGCCAAATCCGTTCGGACCTTCAGGAATCAGTACAAGTGCAGCACTTGATACAACGGCAATGGTTGTTGCAACATGCGTTTTTTCAAGTGCAGGAACCTTATACTCAGTACCAAGTTCAGAGATGATATAACGCATCAGACGGACTGATGTATCAAGCGTTGTAGCAGCAAAGCTGACGACAATGATAGATACAATTGTCGCTGCGACATCTTCCGGAATTCCAAGACCGCTTGCAAGCTGACTCGCACCAAGTACGAAGTTGCCAAGACCGCCACCGCTTGCAGCACCAAAGCTGTTATACGCTTCTTTGAATGCATCAGCAGAAGGGAAGAGTGTAATAACTGCGATAATTGAGATCAGTGCAAGTACACCTTCACCAACAGCACCTGCATATCCTACAAATCGTGCGTCCGTTTCTTTATTCAACTGCTTTGAAGACGTTCCTGATGATACCAGCCCGTGAAATCCGGAGATCGCACCGCAGGCAATCGTGATGAACAGCAGCGGGAACCATGACTGGTCAGTTGCATCAGGATTTGTAATTGGTGCCGTAATTTCAGGGTTCGTGAATAAAAGACCAAGATATAAAATCCCAAGACCAACTACAAGCTGGTGAGAGTTAATAAAGTCACGCGGCTGAAGCAGCTTCCATACAGGAAGTGTTGATGCGATATAGACATAAATCATTAAGATCGCAATCCAGATAAAGAAGGCACTTGAGACTGCGCCAAGTCCGAATATTCCTGCTCCGTCTTCACCGCCCATATAGCGGACAAGGTCAATCTGCAGGAATTGAAAATCTGCTGCAAGCACGGCGAAAATATACATAACCGCAAGCGCAACTAGCGAAGGTACAAGCATCTTTGCATTGCGTTTATACACCGCATGCCCAATCCAGACTGCAAGTGGAATCTGAATAAATACAGGAATAACGCTGGATGGGAATGTAATAAATAAATTAGCGATAACCCATGCAAATACTGCGTTGACCATTAGTACAAGAATTAAAATAATAAATAAGAACAAAATCTTTGCACGCTGGCCGACTAATTTATTTGCAAGTGTTCCCATAGACTGGCCCTTATTTCTGACAGACACAACGAGTGTACCAAAATCGTGTACTCCTGCAGCGAACACAGTTCCAAAAACTACCCACAGAACTGCAGGCAGCCAGCCCCAATACACAGCAATGGCTGGTCCAAGGATCGGTGCAGCACCGGCTACTGAGGTAAAATGGTGTCCCCATAGCACAAACTTGTTCGTCGGTACGAAATCGACGCCGTCTTTATAGCGGTGTGCAGGTGTAACATAATTCGGATCAAGTCTGTAGATCTTCTCAGCAACAAATTTTGAATAAAATCTGTAGCCCAGCACAAAGATAAACAGCCCGATCGCCGCTAAAGCAATTGCATTCATTCAGTTGTCCCCCTTAAATATGTAATTTGACATTTGGTAATAAAGTATATGTAAGCATTTTCAATGTCATGTACCATCATAGGATATAGATTGAATTGTGTAAATATTATAATAATAATTTTTTCGCTAAACTAAAGATTTAGTTTAATAGTCACAGGGGGACCATGAAATCTTCTACTCGAACGCAGTTGGAGAAGGGTATTGTCATATTAGATTGAAGGAAATCACTTTACTCTCTGAGTGAAAAGCATCAATCCGCCCTCCCCTCCACCAGGGTCCATTACCGAACCTTATCTGAAATTAATAAACCCGCCTTCAGAATGAATCGTCTGTCCTGTAATCCACTGCGCCTGTTCACTTGCAAGAAATGACACCAGATTTGCGGCATCAGCAGGCATCCCGAGCCGTCCCTGTGGTGAAAGAGAAAGCAGCTCTTTTTTTACTTCATCATTCATCCATCCGCTATCTGTCGGGCCTGGATTGATCGAGTTGATCGTGATTTTCCGCTCAGCAAGTACAGGTGAAATGGTATAAACGAGCGTATCAATAGCTGACTTGGTCAGTGCGTAGGAAAGCTCATTTGGCATTGGCCCCTGTGCCCATCCGGTTGTCAGGCAGATCACTCTGCCGGTCTCACTGTCAAAGTGCTGGAGAAATTTTTGAGTGAGCAGTGTCACAGCTCTCGTATTAATCGCATAATGCTGGTCGAGCTGATCAGCTGAAATCGTCTCAATAGAATCATTGATTGAAACAGCCGCACTCTGTATCAATGTATCCGGATACCTTCCAAAAGCCGTCTGGCAGAACGAAAACAGTTCATCAATCGAGTGTACTTCAGCCAGATTCAGCTCGATCATTTCCGCCTGGACCCCGTGGGCTCTGCAGGCAGCGAGCACGTCATCGGGATCTTCACTTTCCGTATGTGATGAAACGTCACGATCATAGGCATGCCAGAATGTAAATAAAATATCCATACCATCCGCGGCAAGTTTTTCAGCAATAGAAGCACCAATCCCTGCTTTTCTGCCAACACCGGTTATAATTGCAAGTCTTCTTGTCATGATATTTGTCCTCCACTTTCTTAAAATGTCTTTTCTTCACTTTCATTTAAAGATAACATAGACTCAATGAATGATCGGAAAAATCAGAAAGCTGGTGTTTGCATGACAGGTATTCAATTGGTTAAACCAGAAGCGATCAGTGAAAAATCGTACTGGTCGTATATTAACGACTGGAAAGAGGCGGGGGAGACAATTATTCCGGTGGCTTCTGCTCCCGGGACAGAAAGCTTTGAGGCACAGGTTCATAAGTGGAAAAATGAAGAACGTGGAGTAGATCTTCCGGCAGGTTGGGTGAGCAGTTCCCTCTACTTCTTAATCAATGAAGATCATAAAATACTCGGCGCTGTACATATCCGTCACGAACTAACTGAAGCGCTGATGAAACTCGGCGGTCACATTGGTTATGGCATCAGACCGGATGAAAGAAGAAAAGGCTACGCCACAGCAATTTTGCAGCAGGCACTCACGGAAACGGAGAAGTTCGGTATCAGTGAGGTGCTTGTTACATGCGATGACGATAATCCCGGTTCATTTAAAGCGATTGAATCAAACGGCGGAGTAAGAGACCCGCGCGATGAAGAAGAAAACGGCGTGCTGATCAGACGCTACTGGATCAGGTGAAGGGCTGCGCGATTTGTTATAGTAAAAAGAACAGATTTGAAAGGAACGATTTTAATGAGACATTCAACTGAACCATCACGTATGGACGTATTAAAATCCCGAGAAAAAATTTTCCTCGGACTGCTGATCGGCGGCGCATTGGGGCTGAACTTCCGTCTGATTAATGTGCTCATGATCGATGATATTACGATGGAGACTGTCAGTAATGTAGAACTGGGTATTTACATACTATTTTTCGTTGTTGCTGTATGCGGTATGCTCTGGATCAGAAAGCAAAAGCGCATTGAACTTGAGAAAAATCCTGAAGCTGGACTGAAAAAATGAATCCCTTTGATGAGTTCGAGACAGAAAGGTTAGCATTAGTTGCACTGACAAAAGAGCATACCCAATTTATTTTCGATCACTTTTCAGATCCGGTGGTCTGCAGGTTTTTACTGGATGAAGAAGTGTATACGGAAATGGAGGAAGCTGAAAACTTTATTTTATATAACGCCTATCATCCGAAAAAGAATCATAACCGCTGGGCGATCACGTTAAAGGATAGCGGCGATATGATTGGCACATGCGGCTTTCATCAGTGGGACCGCTACAATAATATTGCAGAGATCGGCTATGACCTTACCCCTGATCAATGGGGAAAAGGTTACGGACGGGAAGCTGTCACAGGTATGATTGAACACGGATTTCAATATATGAAGCTGAACCGGATTGAAGCTTATGCAGCAAAAGGAAACAGCGCTTCGATGAGATTACTTGAAAAGCTTGGTTTTAAGCAGGAAGGTCTTGTCCGCGATAAGCATCTGTTTCAGGGTAAGTATTATGACCATTACAGTTACTCAATTTTAAAAAGAGAATGGGAGAACGGTTCGTGATAAGCGGGCCGTTTTTGATGAACAATTATATTTGGAACAATCCACATAGTGAATGATTAGTTTTTGAAAGCTAAACAGGCTACAATAGATTTTACAAGAGACATAATCATGATGAGGAGTGATGGATGTGACGAATCGGATCAGCCAGATGCATGACGAATCAAAAAAAGTACTTGTACTCGGAGGGGATGGATTTTGTGGCTGGCCTACAAGCCTCCATCTGTCAAAAAAGGGCTATGAGGTCATTATTATTGATAACCTTTCACGAAGGAATATTGATAATGAGCTTGAAGTCGAATCTCTTACACCGATCAGACCAATGGGTGAGAGAATCAAAGCCTGGAAAGAGGTGACTGGAAAGACGATCCGCTACCTCAATATTGATCTGGCAACAGATTATGACAGGCTATATCAGATCATTTGCGAAGAAAAACCTCATGCAATGATACACTTTGCCGAACAGCGCTCAGCACCTTACTCCATGAAATCTCCACGGCATAAACGCTATACAGTAAATAACAACATGAATGCGACCCACAATATCCTGTGTGCAATTGCTGATTCCGGGCTTGATATTCATCTAGTCCACCTTGGCACAATGGGTGTATACGGATATGGCACAGCCGGAGTCAAAATTCCTGAAGGTTACCTCGATGTAGAAGTGAAAACGGAACAGGGCGAAGGAGTGGAACAGAAAATCCTGTATCCTACCAATCCAGGGTCTGTCTATCATATGACGAAATCTCAGGATCAGCTTCTTTTTCAATACTATAATAAAAACGACCAGCTCCGGATTACAGACCTTCATCAGGGAATTGTCTGGGGAACAAATACTGAAGAAACCAGTCTCGATGAACGACTGATCAACCGCTTTGACTATGACGGTGATTACGGCACTGTACTGAACCGTTTCCTGATGCAGGCAGCACTTGATTACCCGATTACCGTTCACGGTACAGGCGGACAGACACGCGCATTTATTCACATTCAGGATACAGTCCGCTGTATTCAGCTTGCAATTGAGAATCCGCCTGCTGAAGGGGATCTTGTCATGATTTTTAATCAGATGACTGAAACGCACCGCGTAGAAGATCTCGCTAAAATGGTGAAAGAACTGACCGGAGGCGAAATTGCTTACGTGCCGAATCCGAGAAAAGAAGCCGCAGAAAACGAGCTTCATGTGAAAAATGATCTTTTCTTATCAAAAGGGCTGAATCCGATTACGCTGAATAAGGGTCTTTTAGAAGAGGTGACAGATGTAGCTAGGCGTTATGCCAACAGGGCTGACCTGTCTAAAATCCCGGCCCGCAGTGTATGGACGAAGGACCAGCAGGCAGGTATACCTGTAAAAAAAGAAGCGGTGACCGATCAAACCTGACAGCAGGAGGAATCTATGAGAATTGCAATGATAACAGAAACGTTTCTGCCTTCAACAGATGGAGTCGTCACCAGACTGTGCGCCTCAATCAGGTGGCTGAGACGTCAGGGACATGAAGTGATGGTCATTGCGCCTGACCATGGCATCAAAGAATTCGAAGGAGCGATTGTAGCCGGCATTCCCGCCTACAATTTCTTTCTATATAAAGAAGACCGTAAATTTTCCTTTTACTCTAAAAAAGTTAAAAAGTATCTTAAAACCTTTAACCCGGATCTTGTGCATGTGGTGAACCCTTCATTTTTGGGTGTAACGGGTATTTATTATACGAAGAGACTGAAGCTGCCGCTGATGGCTTCATATCATACCCATGTGCCGAAATACGCAGATTACTATAATTTTTCCTATATGAAGCCGGCGATGTGGACATACTTCAAAACGCTGCATAACCGGGCGCTCTTAAACCTGTGCACGTCACAGACTGTCCTTGAAGAACTGCAGGAAAAGGGTTTTCATAATGTACACCTCTGGAAAAGGGGAGTAGACACGAAAAGGTTTCACCCTGACTTCTATCACGAAGACATGAGAAAACGTCTGTCGGGCGGGAAAACAGATAAAACGCTTCTGCTGTTTGTAGGCAGACTTGCAGCTGAAAAAGAAATTGAAAGAGTCAAACCGCTGCTTCAGCAGTCAGATAATTTCTGTCTGGCCATTGTCGGTGACGGACCAAATAGAGAGACCCTTGAAAAGGAATTTGCGGGTACCAATACAGTTTTCACCGGATTTTTGCATGGGGATGAGCTTGCTGAGGCATATGCCTCAGCAGATGTCTTTGCGTTTCCATCCACAACTGAAACGCTTGGGCTTGTACTGATGGAGGCAATGGCAGCAGGACTTCCTGTGCTTGCTGCAAAAAGCGGCCCAACAGGAGAACAGATTGAAGCGGGCAGGACCGGTGTACTTTTTGATCCTGCTGACCCGGAAGATCTATTCAGGGCAGCCGGTCAGCTGAAAGAATCAGAGAAGCGGACTAAAATGGGACAACTTGCGCATGAAGACATCCAGTCTGTAGGATGGGATGAATCTGCAGCGCAGCTCATGGATTATTATGAGGAAACGCTAAGGCTTCATAAAGATAGGCCTTAGACAAATGGGCAGGTGGAAAGATGAGCAGACGCGGATCAAAACAATTCGCTTCCTACAGTATAATAGGATTAAGCTGTGCACTGATTGATATCGGGGTGCTGAACGGACTGTTACTTGCTTTCCCGACCAGAGACAATACACTTTTGACAGTGTTCAATACAATCGCTTATACAGCGGCAATCCTGAATAGCTATTACTGGAATTCGAGATATACATTCAACGTGAATAAAACAAAAAAGCAGTTCGCAGGATTTATCACACAGGCAATCGTCAGCCTCTTTATCGCAAACGGAGTATTCATCGGCGGCCTCTGGCTGATCGAACAGGCAGAACTGCTTCCCGGATGGCTTGAAGCCAATACAGCAAAAGGGCTGTCGATGCTATTGTCATCCCTGTCGAGCTTTTTCTTTATGAAGTGGTTTGTGTTCAGAAGGTAAAATCACTTACTGATAACTCCCGCATCTAAAGGAGTAGGCTTTCTCATTCGGACGTTCTGTAATGGAAGAAAGTTTTGAGTCCCTAAACATATAACGTATTAATTGATATCTAAGTGTAGCGAAGCGTAAGGCGGTGACTCCGGGACGATTAGAGGGAAGCTGAGACCCCGCAGCCGAAGGCGAGGAGGCTTAGCAACCTCCGTCCGGAAAGCATCCGCCTGAAGCGCAGCGAAACGAGAAAGAGGATGGAACATGTAAAAAATGTCCCATCCTCTTTCTCGTTGTTTAGTTATTAAAAAACATCTCCGTAAAAAACGGCTGATTTTCTTCGTTAAAATCTACACCAACGCCAAGATATCCATAGTCAGGCTTCAGGATATTTTCCCGGTGACCAAGAGAATTCATCAGACCCTCATGTGCAAAAATCGCGCTGTATTGCCCGTAAGCAAGGTTTTCACCTGCAACACTATAACGGATGCCGTCTGTATCCATTCTGTCAAAAGGAGACTCACCGGCCTGGTTTGTATGTGAGAAGAATTGATTCTCTGCCATATCAACGCTGTGTTTACGAGCTGTTTCACTGACAGCCTCATTCCACTCAAGGGCATTCAAACCGTGCTCTGTACGGGCTGCATTGGTCACATCAAACAGCTGATGTTTGAATCCTTCTTCAAGTTCAGCTGAAGGTGCAGCATACAGTTCATCGCGGCCGTCTTCAAGATCTTCAGACACAATCTGCAGTGCCGTCACTGTATGATTTTCATGAAGATCATAGAAAATAGTAATATATGTGCCGTCGTAAGAAAACATATCGTATTCTCCGTCATCCTGCAGCTCATAGCGGACGAATCCTTTTTGAATATAAGAAAGCGGCTGTCCAAGCTCAGCTCTGACTTCTTCACGTGTACTGCCAATTTTAAGCGGAAGGGAGGAAGTGATCAGATCCTGATTCGTAAAAAGGCCGTTCACTTCATTATTGTTATTATAGGAAACCATAAAGAAATTCTGATATTGCTCATGATACGCATGCCAGTTTACACCGAATTCGTTCATAGAACTGCGGCTGGCCTGTCCGGCAGCAGCTTCCACATCAGCTTTAGCCTGTCCAAGTTCAATATTATGAACAGCAAAAAGCTTTTCAGAAGGAACATCCAGATCAGGGCGGGCGACGGCAGCTGTTTCATTTTCAGTGGAGATCTCCGGAGCGTCCTGAATCACTTCATCCACTTCTATAATGAAATCTGTGACTGAATCGAGAAATGATTCCCAGGTATCCTGCACAGAACCGCCTTCTATAGCAGCACCCGCACGGTCTGACAGTTGATCTATAAAGGATAAATTAACAGACTCAGGAAGGTAGTCCTCCCATAATGGTCTGGAGAAAAAGATGCCAAAGACGATGACAATCAGCAGAAGTAGTTTTCTCAAAGCACAATTCCTCCTATCTGTTATTTATTTTACATGATGGATGGGTTCTGGTGAAAGTGGGAAGGGAAGCAGGTGTGCGAAATGTGGCAGAGCAGTGAGTGATCGCGATTAAGAGTAGTTATCAGTACCCTTTTCGTGAGTGGGACAAACAATAGTGAGGGGGTGTACGGCGCAGTCGATGTTTTGTGGATTCGGCGCAAAACAGGTGGTGTTCGACGTAAAACCCGGGCAGTTCGCCACTTTTCATGCCATGTTCGATGTATAGTGAAATTTGACATATATAGCACGCTGTCCAACATCAAAAAAACCGCACCCTTTCAAAGGATGCGGTCTCACATATTATTTCGCTTCTTCAAACGCCGGATCATTGTACGGATGAGCAACCCAGCCTTCTTTTTCAATGAACAAACGGACGGCTACAACTTCGCGTTCATCTGTCAGCGTAAAGAAGTGTGGCGTGTTAACCGGGACAGAAATCACGTCGCCTGGTGCAAGGTTCACATCAAAGTAACCTTTGTCTTCGCTTTTAATAATAAAAATACCTGAGCCTGCTGTGATTGCACGCACCTCATCTTCAGTGTGCGTATGTACCTGCTCAAATTTTTTCAAAAGGTCTTCAAGGCCAGGTGTCTGTTCATTCAGGGAAATCACATCCCAGTTATGATAGCCGCGGCGCTCAGCCAGTGAACGGATCTCACCGTCAAAAACTGAAAGAACGGTTTCTTTATCTTCATCAGATAGACCTGTTACGCCCTGAAGCGCATCAGGCAGCTTTGCAGGATCCCACTTTTCATATAAAACGCCCTGATCTGAAAGAAATGCCTGAACCTGTTCTTCACCTTTAATTGTTTCCTGAGTGTCTCTGATTGTAATTGTTGCCATGTCTATCGTCCTCCCTGTGTATGAATTCGAAATGCCAAATGACTTTCAAATAGAAATTCAAATGCTTCAAGATGTTTTTTTGCTTCAAATGCATTGCGTCCCCAGACGGTAATGCCATGATTTCTAATCAGCACGCCGAACACATTGTCATCAATTTTTTCAGCTAACAGGTTAGCAAGGTCGGGTATATGTGCCGGATTTTCAATAATCGGTACGCGTAGCACTGCATCTTCTTCCCACAGGTTGAAAGCTTTAATGAGCTCCTGCCCCTGAAAGGTGACCTCACCTTTGTTCGCGTAGAGTTCAGAAATCACATTGTTACTGACTGTATGAACGTGAAGTGAGCAGCCGGCGTCAGTCAGTTCATATACTTTCTGATGCAGAAGTGTTTCCGCAGAAGGCTTCAATTGTGTGTCCTCAACAGGCTTGCTGTGCCGGTTAACAAGAACAAAGTCTTCGTCTGTGCGCTTATATTTATCCTTACCGCTTGCTGTGACCAGAAACTCAAGCGGATCATCGGATACTTTGATCGACAGGTTGCCGCTGGTACCGGGAAACCAGCCGCGGGCGCCGAGTACATCTTTTACATCTGCAAGCTCCTGCCATCGGGCTTTAAGGTCAATGGTTTTCATCTGCTGATGACCTCCTCTGTCTGTTTGAGATAGCTGATCACTTCATCAAAATGGGTAAACCGCTTGTAAGGCAAATTTAGTTCAAGGCATTTTTCTTCAAGATAAACCCCGCACACAAAGACCAGATCGGCCAGTTTTGCTGCTTCGAGGTCAGTCACTGAATCACCGATGACAATTTTTTCAGCATCCTGATCTGCGAGTTTTCTGATCAGGCTGGGTTTACAGCAGCCACAGTCGTTTGAACAGTACTCATCACATGCATGCGGCCAGGTAATACGGATGTACTGGCCCGAAAAATCACTGCCGTTGCAGTAAAGGTGATCTTCAAGGTGGAAAGGTGCCAGCATCGGCTTTACGAAAAAGTCGATGCCGCCGCTGACAATGTTCAGCGGAATGCCAGCTTGTTTTGTGTAATCAACGAATTCCCCGAAGCCTCCGCGGATTTCAGCAGTTTCGACAACATATTCTGTGATGTCTTTTTTCAGCTCGGAAGGCAGTGTTGCAAACATTTTCCCGACACCTTCACGTATCGATATTTCCCGGGAAAGAATCTGATCTTTAATCGGCTCCCAGCCCGGTGGATCAAAGTGTTTCATGATTGAAATAATATTGTCGGATTTTGTGATGGTGCCATCAAAATCACAGAAAATGATTCTCGACATTGGTCTCACCCCCAGAGTGCCAGTGCTTTTTCGAGCTCGGCTGATTTTGCGGCTGCATCTTCAAGCGTACCGCCCGCCTGCACCTCAGCAATCGCGTCACGGAAAGCCTTGGCACCGGCTGCCGCGCCGCCAGGATGGCCGTGAATACCGCCGCCTGCGTTAATAATTGAATCCTTTCCAAAGTCTTCGATCAGCTGAGGTACAAGACCAGGGTGGATGCCAGCTGATGGCACCGGGAACGCACGTCTCAATCTGCTGTCAGAGGTGAGCGCATCTCTGATCGCCAGTGTTTCCTGTTTTTCCATGGCCACACTGCCGTATGGAGAAGGGAATAGCACAAAGTCAGCGCCTGCAAGACGAAGCAGTTTGCCAAGCAGCACCTGGTTGGAAATTCCGTAAAGTGGTGAAGCTGTCAGGGCCCCGGATACTGCAGGGTGCGCCATAATCGGGACATCAATATATGGATCCTCAGCAAGACTTTGCAGTGTGTCCAGCCCGTATGCAAAAACATTAAATAATAGCGCATTCGCTCCAAGCGATACCGCCTTTCGTGCTTTATCCTTCAGGTCAAAGGTTCTTCCTGATAGATTCACTGCGTATAATGTCCGGTGGCCTGAACGTTCATATTCTTCGTTTAACACCTTCACACCGCGGCGGATCCGCTCTTCAAAAGGAGTGAGTGGATTATCAAACAGAATTTCATCATCTTTCACAAGATCAACACCGCCGGCTGCCTGAGCACGCAGCTGTTCTTCAAAAAGGTCTGTGCTCCGGCCAATCATCCCTTTGAATATACTCATGAGGAGCGGGCGGTCATGAACGCCTAGTTTATTTCTGATCGAATCAATACCGAATTGTGGACCGGGAAACTGTGCTTCAAGTGATTCATCGAGTTCAATATCAACCAGTTTTACTTCACCATCAAGTGAAAGCTTTCCGAAAATCGTTGTCAGGATTGCAGGAATATCTGCACTGAAGTTAGCTGATGGATAAGCGATCTTAATCAGACCCGCTTTACGCTCACCCAGATAACCGGCTGCCTGATGCGGGGAGGTTTCCTGAATAGAAACGACTTCACCTTTATGCTTCTTTAACTGCTCCTGATCAACTGCCGGCAGGTCCGTCCATGAACCGACAGTCAGCCCAAGGGCAATCGACTCTGCTTTCTTCTCCAAATTTCCTTTTGCATCATGTACAAGATAAGTCGCTGTAATCTTAGACATTGTCTACATCCTTTCAAAAACCAAAATAAAAAATCCGCTCCCAAAGAGGAAGCGGACATCAAAAATGCATGTTCTTCCTCTTATCCTTCAGCTTTCGCTGTGAGAATTAGCACCTTGAATCAGCTTTTTATTGCTGAAACAGGTTGCCGGGTTTCATCGGGCTCGTCCCTCCACCTGCTCTTTATAAGAGTTTCATACGTATTCGGTTGGATTTAAAATCATGTACCGAATTATGGCAGACATCTTCAAAAACGTCAAGCCGCTTTTTCAGAAAATTATATTTTTGTACTTTTAGTTTATGAGTGAAATTGTCATGTTACTTATAATTTAGCGGGTGTTTTCCGCTTCAGACTGTAACGTAGGTCAACAACGGCTCTAAGTAGCATAGAAAATATATATAGAATTTGTAAATACATTTTAAGCGGATCCTTGGAGTGAAGGACGGAGTCTCCTGCAGAAAACGATCGTGAAAGCCCCCGGAAGGCTGTGGTTTTCTGATTGGCCTGGGCGTTCTTCCGCGGAAAGCGAAGTCTTTCACGGAAAGGATCCGTAGTTATCCAAAAATTTTTTTTGAAAAACGCATTGACAAACAGTCACTCAATTCCGTAAACTTGCAATTATGAAATCGAAATAAACCAGAAACATCCAATCGCATATACCACTCTTATCGAGAGTTGGCTGAGGGAATTGGCCCTATGAAGCCCGGCAACCGGCCCCGCTGTATATATTCAGCAGGGACACGGTGCTACATCCAACAGACGTAATGGTCTGAGAGATAAGAGGTCGAATCAGTCTAATTCTGCCTCTTTCTTTTATAGAAAGGGGCTTTTTATATGTCTAAAAAAGGAGCGTGGAGCAGATGGGAAAAGCAGAACGGCTGAAAAAAGCAAGGCCGCCCGTTCAAAAAGATACATACGGTGGCAGACTCCCGCCAGGTCAGACGCTGACAGAGAAATTTCCGATCCTCCATGAAGGTGAAGTACCGGAATATGACCTTACCACATGGAACTTCAAGCTTTTTGGAGAAGGTGTTCAAAATAGGGAGTTTACATTTGATGAGCTTATGCAGCTTCCACAAACTACAATTGTGAAAGATATCCACTGCGTCACAAGGTGGTCGAAATTTGATAACGCATTTACCGGTGTGACAATCAGAGAGTTGTTAAAAGACTTTGAAATCCCTCAAGGCACAAAATACGTCATGATTTATGGTGATTACGATTACGAGACGAACCTGCCACTTGAGGATCTACTGAAAGAAGATATACTGCTGGCGCATTCCTATGAAGGGAAGCCGCTCACTGCAAAGCACGGCTATCCATTCAGGTTAATCGTGCCGCACCTTTATTTCTGGAAGAGTGTGAAGTGGATCAGAGGCATTGAGTTTCTGAAGGAAGACCGCCCAGGCTTCTGGGAACGCAACGGTTTTCACAATTATGGTGAAGTACACAATGAAGAACGATTCTCAGGAGAAGACCTAGAAATTCCTGAAGATGAATGGCATAAAAAAGAATTTGATTAAAGGGGAGAGACAATCATGACGAATGTACGTGAAAACATATATGAACCTTTCACAGAACAAAGTGTTCTTGTGTATCTGGAGCAAAAAGGACTGATTACAGACCGCCGGGAAGTCACTTGTCAAGAGGTTGGTGACGGTAACTTGAATTATGTCTTTATCGTAAAAGATCTTCAGACAGACAAGTCACTGGTTGTCAAACAGGCGCTCCCTTATGCAAAAGTTGTGGGCGAGAGCTGGCCGCTGTCACTTGACCGTGCGCGTATCGAGCGGCAGGCACTGCAGGAAGCAGCGAAGCGTGTGCCGGAACTTGTGCCGCAGGTATTTGATTACGATGACGACTATGCAGTAACAGTAATGGAGGATCTGTCAGATCATGTGATTCTCCGTAAAGGATTGCTGGATGGGAACATTTATCCGAATATAGCAGCAGACATCGGCACTTACCTGGCTGAAAACCTGTTTCATGCATCAGATGAAGCGCTTGGTCCGGTTGAAAAGAAAAAGTTAGCGAGACAGTTTGTGAACCCGGACTTATGCGATATCACTGAAAAACTGGTATTTACGGATCCTTATTACAATGCTGAATCCAACTCATACCCTGATAACCTTCAGGAGTCAGTGGAATCACTGTGGCATGATGATCGTCTAATCTTTGAAGTCGCAAAATTGAAAAAACAATTCTTGACTGAAGGGGAGACATTGCTTCACGGAGACCTTCATACAGGCAGCGTGTTTGTAACAGAGACCTCAACAAAAGTCATTGACCCGGAGTTTGCTTTTTACGGACCGGCCGGATTTGATATTGGTGCATTCATTGCGAACTTAACGCTTAATTATATTGCCCAGCAGGAAAGAGCGGATGACAGCAGACGTCATGAGATCAGCGCCTACCTGCTTGAGACGATTGAGCAGACGTGGGCAGTATTTGAAGAGCGTTACCGCACACTTCTTTTAGAGAAAGGCTTTGACGATAGGCAGCGCACAGAGCAGTATGCGGATTACGTCATTCATAAAATCTGGCAGGATACACTTGGGTTCGCAGGATGTAAAACGATCCGCCGCATCATAGGGCTTGCGCATGTTGAGGATATTGACGGGATTGAAAATGCAGCAGGCAGACTGCAGGCGCAGCAACGCGCGATTGAAACAGGCAGATCACTCATTTTTAACCGCTCAGTATGGCGCTCACCAAAGAGCTTAACGGCGTATTTGAAGGGGCTGGAGAAATGACAGCAGAATTTATTAAACCGGTGATCTGGGAAGGTGATGCGATCAGACTTTTGAATCAGCAGAAACTTCCCGGTGAAGTGGAATACATCTTTTTAAAAACAATTGAAGACGTCTGGGACAGCATCAGTGAACTGAAGGTGAGAGGCGCGCCTGCAATCGGCATTGCAGCAGCATATGGCTTAGCACTTTGGGCGAAAAAGAACGGATCTGATGACCTTCAGACTTTGAAAACGGATCTGACGGAAAAATCAGCCTACCTGAATTCTTCACGACCAACAGCGGTCAATCTGTCGTGGGCACTTCAAAGATTGCTGAAGGCATCTGGTGAAGAGGCTTCTGCTGAAAAAGTCATCACACGACTTGAAACAGAAGCGATTCTGATTCAGCAGGAGGATGAGGAAACATGCAGACGGATTGGTGAGTACGGCTTTTCACTCCTGCCGGAACAGGCAACGGTTCTCACACACTGTAATACAGGTGCGATTGCCACCTCAAAATACGGTACTGCCCTTGGCGCATTTTACATTGCAAAGGAACAGGGGGCAGATATCAGTGTCTTTGCAACTGAAACCAGACCGGTTCTTCAGGGAGCGAGGCTGACTGCATGGGAGCTTCAGCAGGCAGGGATTGACGTGACGCTTATCACAGACAATATGGCAGCTCACGTACTGAGAACAAAACAGATCGATGCCATTTTAGTCGGTGCCGACCGCATCACAGCCAACGGTGATACAGCGAACAAAATCGGTACATACGGGCTGGCGATTTTAGCGAAAGCACACGGGATCCCGTTCTATATCGCAGCACCGCTATCAACGATTGATTTGCATACAGCAACCGGTGACGATATTGTCATTGAAGAAAGGCACGCCGAAGAAATTACCCATATTGCAGGGAAACGGATTGCCCCTGAAGGAATTAATGTATTCAATCCAGCATTTGATGTCACACCGCACGAACTGATTACAGGTATCATCACAGAAAAAGGTATTGTATCAGGTGATTATGAAAGCGGCCTGGCCGAACTGTTTGAGCCGGCACGTA
This sequence comes from Jeotgalibacillus terrae, assembly GCF_016908195.1. Taxonomy (GTDB): domain Bacteria; phylum Bacillota; class Bacilli; order Bacillales; family Jeotgalibacillaceae; genus Jeotgalibacillus; species Jeotgalibacillus terrae. The sequence goes on along the minus strand of NZ_JAFBDK010000007.1, from coordinate 129,085 downwards.
TATAAAAATACTGGTTCACTCCGCTGCTAATTGCCCAATGTATCACATGCACGTATCAGCGCAGTGAACCGTTTATCAGCAACAACCTTTTCCCTACTAAATTGATCAGTATACCCATTGACTTTAATAAATTAACTTTTTAAAGGAGTGCAGAAAATGAAAAAAGGACTTACTTTACTATTACTCGTATTAACATTGATTCTTGCAGCATGCACAGACCAGCAGCCTTCATCACAGGAAGAAAGTGAGCCGGAGGAAGCAGTTGAGGGGACAGCAGAAGAAACAGCTGAAGCTGCAGAGGAAACATCAGCTGAACAGACATCGCAGGGAAGTGATGCAGAGATCCCGGCAGCTGTTGATCAGCCGCTGAAAATTGCTGCCATTATGGAATTTTCAACAGGTACTTTCGCTTCCCAGTACGTAAGCGGTCTTGAAGCACAGGTTGAAAAGTTTGGCGGGGAAGTTCAGATCTACAATGCGAACAACGATTTATCACAAATGGCCAATCACCTTCAGACAGCCATCAACCAGGGTGTAGATGGGATTTTAATTGACCACGGTCGCGCGGAAGCACTGAATCAGGGCGTTGAAGAAGCGCTTGAAAAAGGAATCCCGGTTGTCACATTTGATAATGATATTACAGCTGAAGGCGTGACAGCAATCAGCCAGGATGACTATAGCCTCGCGTGGGGAACATTGAAGCAGCTTGCACAGGATATTGATGGAGAAGGAAATATTGTTTATGTATGGGCCGGCGGATTTACACCGCTTGAGAGACGTAACGTCATTTATGAAGCATTCCTTGAGCACTATCCGAACATTGAAGAGGTGGCGCGCTTTGGAAGTGTGAGTAATAACACGGCACTTGATTCACAAAATCAGATGGAGGCTGTCTTGAAGAAATATCCTGAAGAGGGATCAATTGATGCAGTCTTTGCACCATATGACGAGTTTGCAAAAGGTGTCACGCGTGCGATCCAGCAGGCAGGACGCGATGAAATTAAAGTATACGGCATTGATTTAAGTGATGAGGATCTGCAGATTATGCAGGCAGAAAACAGTCCATGGGTGACAACAGCAGCAACTGATCCTGCTGAAGTGGCAGGTGTTCAGGTAAGATTCCTGTATCAGAAGATCGCAGGCGAAGAAACACCGTCTATTTACGCGCTTGATCCTTCTGTTGTAAATGTGAGTGATCTGCCGGATGAGCCTGTGACAATGGCTGATGTCGGTCAGCATATTGAAGGATGGGGCTCACCAAATGTTGCGCGTTCACCATGGATGGACGCACTGGAGGCGAAAAACGCACAATGAGTTTACTACAGGTTCAACAGCTTACAAAGTCATTTGGCCCGGTCGATGTCCTGAAGCAGGTGGACTTCTCCGTTGAACCTGGCGAAGTTCATGCGCTGTTAGGCGTAAACGGTGCGGGTAAAAGTACACTCGTGAAGATCCTTTCGGGAGATTACGAAAAAGATAGCGGCATCATTCAAATCAACGGGGAAGAAGTCCATTTTACTTCCCCGTCTGAAGCACAGGCAAAAGGAATTGCTATCGTTGTGCAGGAAGTGGATACGGGACTGATTCCGAATCTGCCTGTTGTTGAAAACCTGACTCTTGATTTAACGGTTGGAGGGAAAAACAGCCGTCCGATCAGCTGGAAAAAGCGACGTCGTATTGCAAAGGAGCGGCTTGCAAAAGTAAATACGCATATTCCGCTGAATCAGCTGACTGAAGACTGCACGCTCTCCCAAAAGCAGATGATCCTGCTTGCACGTGCAGTGGCATCTGAGGCGAAAATTATTATTTTTGATGAACCGACTGCTCCTTTAAGCGACCATGAAACCAAGCAATTGTTTCAGGTGATTGAAGAGTTAAAGACACAGGGGATCGGTATGATCTATATCTCACACCGCATGCAGGAGATCAGTCAAATTGCAGAACGGATGACTGTGATGAGAGATGGTAAAGCAGTGGCTGTCTATGAAACGGGGAAAGTTTCATCTGAAGAAGTGATTCAGACCATGCTTGGCAAGCAGCTTCATAAAGCAGATTATCATCACCGTAAAATCAGCGGAGAAACGATTTTTGAAATTGATCATCTGTCAGTACCTGAGACCGGAAAACAAGTCAGCCTGACAGTTGGAGCGGGTGAAATTGTTGGGGTTGCAGGTCTTGTCGGAGCAGGGAAATCTGAAACAGCCAATGCGATCTTTGGTGTAACGAATGCAAAAGGAAAATGGTTTGTAAACGGCCACAGCGTGTCTATTAAAAGTCCCAGTCATGCAGTCAATGCAGGTCTTTCATTTATTCCGGAAGAGCGCCGTAAAAGCGGTGTAATGATCGAATCATCTGTACAGGAAAACCTGTCTCTTCCGGCGTTGAAAAGCTTTTCGCCGGCCGGCTGGATTAATCGTAGAAAAGAACATCAGTCTGCACTTCAGCAGATTGAAGAGCTCGGTATCGTGACATCTTCCCCAAAAGCACTGCTGAAACATCTCAGTGGCGGTAATCAGCAGAAGGTCTCGATCGGTAAGTGGCTGAATCACGACAGTAACGTATTTATTTTTGATGAGCCGACAAAAGGAATTGATATCGGAGCAAAAAATGATGTGTTCCGTCTGATTACACATTTAGCTGACCAGGGCAAAGGTATCCTTTACTTCACAAGTGAGTTTGATGAATTACTTCAGATTGCTGACCGGATTCTGGTGATGGCAGATGGGGAAATAACAGATGAAATGCAGAATCAGGAAGCAACTGAAGCGCGCCTGATGACTGCAGCGACAGGAGGTAATGCAGTTGAAACAGCTGAATATAAGCGACTATCCGCAACAGGCAGACCTTAAGGAGCGGATCGTCAACTTCTTCATGAAATTTGGCACACTCCTGGCACTCGGACTGATTATTGTATTTTTCAGTCTCACAAATGAACAGTTTTTAACGTATGGCAACATTACTGATATTCTCCGCTCAATCTCGATTGTCACGCTTGTCGCGATTGGCGTAACGTTTTCGATGATCGTAGGCGGCTTTGACTTATCTGTAGGCTCAACTGTGAGTCTTGCGACAGTCGCAAGCGGCGCACTGCTTGTGTGGCACAGTCAGGAACTGTTAGTCGTACTGATTGTTCCGCTCGTATTGGGTGCCCTGATTGGTTTGATTAACGCATTTATAGTAGTAAAGATTAGGATTCCAGATCTGATCGGAACCCTTGCAGTCATGTATATCATCAACGGTGTCCATCTGACTTATACAAAAGGATATTCAATTTACGGTAATATGCCGATGCCGGACGGGAGTGGAACGGCGCCAGGTATATTTATTCCGGCATTCCAGTTTATTGGTCAGGGACGTCTCTTTAATATTCCTTTTCCGGTCATTCTGATGGTTGTGATCGTTGCACTTGTTCACTTATTCCTGAATTATACGCGTGCAGGACGCCTGTTCTATATGACTGGCGGGAATAAAGAAGCGGCGCGTCTGTCCGGCGTGCCGGTCAACCGATACCGCACATATGCTTATGTGATCAGTGGGGTCTTTGCAGCACTGGCAGGAATTGTCCTTGCCGCAAGGATTGGTACAGGTCAGGTATCAGCAGGAGATCCGCTGCTGATGGATGGTGTGGCGGCAGCACTTATCGGTTATTCCGTCTTCGGTGCTGGAAAACCGAATGTGATTGGAACGTTTGTCGGGGCGATCATTATCGGGATTCTGTTAAATGGACTGACAATGATGAACGTGCCATACTACGCTCAGGATATTATTAAAGGCGGCATTCTTGTTGGTGCACTTGCACTGACGTACTTCAGGAAAAAAGAGTAGTGATGAAAAAGCGGTTATTTAAAAAAGCTGAAGAAAATGATGTTATCAACCACCAACCGGATATAATCGTATTTCAGTATTTTACGATAACCGCAAAAGAGCTTTCATGCCGCGGCATGAAAGCTCTTTTCAAATCTGTTTTATTCACCGCGGCGATCGTTATCAAAATCATCAGGGGCAAATGGGTTATTCCCGCGCTGATCATTTTCAAAGTCATCTGAATCGTTTACGCTGTCCCATGCTGATGTGTCACGTGACAGATCATCGCTCCAGTCGTGATCGACAGGTCTCTGATCTGCGTCATCACGCACAGCTTCCTGAGGAGGTGTTGATTCAGTATGCTGACTGCCTTCGTTACGGTGTTCTTCTTTCATCTTCTCTTTTTCACGTTTTGCATTTTCTCTGTTGATTTCAGTGTTTTCAGCTTTTCGTTCCATTTTGTCAAGGTAGCGCGAAGCATTGTCGCGACCGCCAAGTCCAAAGGCAAGACCGAATGCCAGTGCAGCTGCACCAAGAATCAGAATGAACGCTGAGTTCACAATTGTATCTGCTACACCCAGCTGGTCAAGTGCCATGAAGAGTGCAAGGGCCATAATCGCATACTTCGCGACTGAGCTGAGCATTGAAAGCTCTGATCCTTCAAGCAGGCTTGCAAGAATGCGCTTGACCACATTTGCCAGGATAATACCAAGTCCAAGAATCACAATCGCAGTAATCACGCTTGGCAGGAATGCCAGGACTGCTGTGCCAAGATCGACAAGGAAGCTGAGTCCAACAATCTGGAAAGCTTCAACAACAAACAGAATCACAACAATAATCTGTACAAGATAACCAACAATATCAGATGGTGTCATACTGCTGCCTGATGCTTTCCATCCGCCAACGCGGAGATGGCTTGTTACGTTATTAAAGCTGAGTCTTGAAAGGAGATCCGCTGTGAAACGGCGTGCCCATTTACCAATGAACAGACCAACAAAGATCAGAAGAATCGCAATGACAATGTTCGGAATCATTGCCATGACGTCATCAAGCATGTTAATCGCAGGGCCTGTAATTCCTTCAATCTGCAGACGTTCAAGCGCTGAGATTGTGACTGGAATCATAATCAGAACGAACACGATTGTTCCAATAATTGATGAAATAGACGTGTCTTTCAGTACTTTATCAAGACCCAGTCTTGTGCCAAGCTTATCTGTTCCGACTGCATGAAGGAAGTTAGAGACAATGTCCCGTACAATCTTTGCAACAATCCAGCCAATCACGAAGATCAGTGCTGCAGCAACAAGTCTTGGGATAAAGCCAAGGAAACTTGCAAGCATGCCGCTGAACGGTTCAGACACTGCGTCAATACCAAGTGCACCGAGAATACCCGGCAGGAACATCAGTAAGACAAGATAGAACACGATTGTTCCGGCGCTGTCTACATAGCTTCCAAGATTAGAAGAATCTTTTACATACTTACTGTCACGTACTTTTCTGTTCTGAACAAGCTTATGTCCAACTTTGACAACGACAGTTTTTAATACGATTGCCAGAATATAAGCCAGCAGTAAAATCAGTGCTGCTGTTAAGACATTCGGGATAAACGCCAGAATCGTACTCATCATATCGACGAGCGGTGAAGCAATAATATTCAGATTAAGAATGTTAAAGAATAAGATAAAGACAAATACCATCAGAATCCAAAAGACAATTGTTCCGGCAATCTTCTCAGGTGTCCACTTCTTAGAAGATGTTTCTTCTCCTTCCGGCGGTACTGAGCGACGCCCTCTTCCGGGTGATCCATACTTGCGGATAACCCCGGTTTTCTTCAGTAATTTTTCGACACCGGCTGACACTGCTTTCGCAATAATGAAGCCGACAAACAGAACGATCAGGGCAAGTACAAGATTCCCGAGAGAATTCAGAAATCCACTCGTATTAAACCCATCGCCTGAAAACCAGGTATTGTTCATATAAACCCTCCTCCGTATTTTTATAGTCAACTATTAGATTCCCCTGTTATGACAAATAAAAACTATTTTTAATATAAATTTTCAGAAAAATAAAAAAGCCAGTGCCTTTGCACTAGCTTTTCAGACGGCTTACTTCATCTTCTGACAGATGCCGCCACTCACCGGGCTGCAGGGAACCGAGATGAATATGTGAAATTCTGATTCTCTTTAAGTCTGTGACATGGTTTCCGTATGCACTCACCATACGCCGGATCTGCCGGTTCAGTCCCTGTTTTAAAATGATCCGGAACGTAAATTCGCCGGTTTTTTCAGCAAATGCAGGCGAAGCTTCTTTTCCTTTTATGAGAAGGCCGCCTTCATGCATCTTCTCAATCATCTGATCTGATACCGGCCGGCTCGTACGAACGAGGTATTCTTTCTCCTTCGCAGCTTCTTCCTTCATTAATGGATTCACAATCGACCCGTCATTTGTTAAAAGCAGCAGTCCAGTTGACGCTTTATCGAGTCTGCCAATGGCAAAAATACGTGATTCCCACTTCAGATATTCAATCAGATTCCCTTCGATGGCAGTCTGCGCTGTACAGGTGATACCTTCAGGTTTATGAAAGGCAAGATATACTGGCTCGGCAGGAGGAGGCAAAGGAAGACCGTCTACTAAAATATGATCTGACTCCTCGACCTCTGACTTAAAAGTACAGACTTTGCCATTCGCAGTTACCCTGCCGGCTTCGATCAGCCTGCCTGTTTCACGTCTGGAATACACACCGCTTTTCGCCATAAAAGTCTGGATGTGTATCATTTATAATAAGAATTTTTTCACAACGTGCGCTACGCCGTGTTCCATATTGGATTTTGTGACAAAGTCAGCAGCTTCCTGTATATCAGCAGGTGCATTCCCCATTGCAACACCAAGTCCTGCATACTGAATCATCTCAAGGTCATTATAGCTGTCACCGACTGCAATGATCTCAGAGCGGTCAATGCCAAGCTTTTTCCCAAGCTGTTCAAGGCTCGTTCCTTTTGTCACGCCATGCTCTGTGAATTCAAGGAAGTAAGGCTTCGAACGGTACACGCTGAGCGTGCCTGCAAGCTCTGCTTTAAGCGTTTTTTCGACCTTTTCAAGTACGCTGCCTTCTTCAAGCATAAGTACTTTAACAACCGGTGAATCAACTGCTTTTTTAAAGTCATCCGTCAGTGCAACCGGCAGACCCGTCAGCGTTGATTCAATCTGTGTGTACTCATTATCCTGGGGCGTCAGGATCGCTTCATTCACATACGTCTGAATACCGACATTTTCCCTTTGGCTCAAGTCATAAAGGTGGTGCACCGTCTCAGGTGAAAGCGTGCTTTCAAACAACAGTTCCTTCGTTTTCGCGTTAAAAATATTCGCTCCATTATATGAAAGGATATAACTTCCGTAATCCGCCAGACGCAGCTCGTTCGCCGTATCCCACATGCCAAACGTCGGGCGTCCGGAAGCAAGCACGACCTTGATGCCTTTTTCCTGCGCCGCTAAAAGTGCTTCAGCCGTCTCTGCAGAAATCGTATGGTCATCCTGCAGCAGTGTGTCATCCATATCTAAAACGATCATTTTGTAAGTCATAATTAGTCTCCTTCTTGTCTATACATATCTCTATTTTACTGGAGAGGAGGGCGGGGTGGCAAGTTGAGTGGGGTATGGGGATGGGGTGGGGGGTTCAGGAGATTACCTGTGTGGTTCAGGAGATTATGACTGGTGTTCATGAGATTACGCGGAACGATCATGACATTACACGTATGGTTCATGAAATCATGCAATTAGACCTATGCGAAGTTGTCAGCACTCGCACACACCAAAAAATGCCCTCAGGAAACTGTGTTGAAAGTTTCCTGAGGACATTAAGAGAGATAGTGCCGAGAATGACGGCGGGGTTCTTGGCAGATGACCGTTGCAGCCGTTGATATGACCATAAACCCGGGTGTATCAGACCATTGCCGGGCAATCATACGACCATTACAACGCGAAGCCAGTTAATCAAGGCAGCGGATAATGCTCAATTCCGTTAAACTTCACCAGGTACAGCGTATCATCCACATAGATCATGCGCTGGACCATACTTTCATATTCCTCGTACAACTGATCCGGATCTTTTTCATCCAGATATTCAGCTGCAAGTTCAATGCCATCTGTGGTAATGGAATACATCAATGCTCCCTGGCCAACGAATTCCAGTCCCATTTCATTTTCACCGTCATAGAGCATAACCGGGAAGCCGTAAAGCCCACGTTCATTATGACGGAAAAGCGCTTTGTGATCATATTGAATCGGAGAATAGGTGCCGCGTCCGCCGATGACTTCCACGTCCTTTTCAACCGGATTGTTAAAATCAGTAATATCAAATAGTGAAATCTTCATGCCTTCCTGTCTGACGATCGGCGCCTCACCAGGCTTTGATTCTTCAAGAGAAGTCTCAGTGCCAAATCCGATCAGGTGATTTTCACCAAGCGGATGGAGGTAGGAGCTGAAGCCCGGGATTTTCAGTTCGCCAAGCACTTCAGGATTTGCCGGATCTGCTGTATCGATGACAAAGAGCGGATCGGTTTCCCTGAACGTCACAATGTACGCCTTATCACCCATAAATCTTGCCGAATAGATACGCTCACCCGGCGCAAGGTCTTCAACTGAACCTGTCAGCGCCATTTGAGAATCGAGAATATACAGGTTATTCGTTGACGGCTGATCCTCTGACCACATTGAGCCATCTGTTGTCGCGACGCGGAAATAACCGTTGTACTCATCCATCGAGAACTGATTAAGCACGCGTCCCGGCACTTTACCCTGAGCTGTAAACTGAACGTCAAGTTCGTCGATCGCAAATTTATAGATCTCTGTTTCATCATTCATCCCGCCAGCCGGCATAATTTCCATCGTTGTGAAGAATGAGTATTGAGCAGCTGCAATATAAAGATTCTCTGCAGACATATATAATTGACCGCTGCTGCCAAGGTAAGAATGAACAGTAGCTTCTGTTTCAGGCTCATTGACAGGGATCGCTGAAATAGTCGCATACTCAGCGCTGTCTGTCTCAGGCAGTTTCTGAATCTGATCAATCGGCTGTTCGAAAAATTCGTCAGATACAGCGCTGTCTTTAATGTAAGGCTGTAACCTGACTTCAGCTTCCGTTTCCTCCTGCATAATCCATACATTCGGATGGTGATTGGTCACCATGTAAAGGATATCTCCAACCATCCTTGAACTGGCAAGGTATCCTTCTGAAGAAAATTCACGTGTCATGGAAGGGGCGGCAGGGTCCGCTACATCATAAATTTTAGCAGTCGTTGTACTGACTTCTTCACCGGGTTCACTATGCCAGTAATCACCCACTACAACGAGTAAGTCTTCATGCAGATAAAGTTCTGTCCCGTAAAAATTCCCTTCAGAAAGCGGGATCGTCTGAAGCAATTCAGCTGAATTGTCTTCAGCAATCTGGTGTATTCTGATTTCCTCATTCCGATATAGTGTGTAAATGAATTCGCCGTCTGTCTGTACAAGATCGGCTTCCTCCACACCTTCTACCTGATTATTCGTAACAGAATGATCTCCTGTTGCGCCACCGCCGTCTGAAGCTGTGTCAGCTGATTCGCTTGCCGACTCCTCCATCGCGCCTTCTCCCTCGACATTTCTTGAACGCTCGTTTTCAGCAATCGCAGCAAAATGGTCTCTCAATTCCTGTTCATTTGCGAACTTGGGCAGATCTTCAACGATTTTAAACTCAATCATCTGACCATCACTCAGCTTCAGGCCGAGAGACGATCTGATCTCCTCTGACAAATGAAGCGTATAGACTGCATCCGCCGCGTAACCGCCTTCAGGAGGTGCAATTGAAAGTGTGCGCCCTTCATGAATCAGTTCAACACTCACTTCAGCTTCCTTGCCATCCTGATCACGCACCGCCACCGTCTCTTCATTAACTGTGTCATCACGCATCTGTTCAGTAAAATGCAGCCTCCACGTATGATCGCTGAACACTGACCGGACTTCAGCACCGCTCGCTGTATTCGTCACTTCAGGCTTTTGCAACAAATAGAACGCCAGGGCACCCCCTGCAACCAGTAAAATTGAAACAGCAATGTACCATTTTTTCATCAATATGAACCTCCCATCAGGAAATATTTCGTTGATTAGTTAGTTATTAGACGTTTATATTTCAATTAAGTTACAAAAATAATCTGAAAATAAAATGCCTTCCACTTGAGATGAAAGTGGTTTCATAATACCCTTATGTAAAGGCTTTGCTGAAGTTGGCTGGTGATTTCCGCTCCAGCTGTACCAGAACGATATTTAACTTTAAATCGGCTAAAATAAAAGAGGAGATGTTTGTATGGTGAAAGTAGCATTACAATTATGGTCAGTGAAAGAAGCGATGGAACAGAACCCTGAAGACACAATTCGTAAGCTGAGTGAAGCCGGATACGACGGTGTACAGCTTGCAGGGGATTACGGCAAGTCAGGAGCGGAATGGAAAAAGCTCCTTTCGGAAAATCACCTCGGTGCAGCCGGCATTCATATACCAGTCACAGCACTTGAAAATAAAGATGAACTGAATCACTGGATCAGCTTCAGTAATGAAATCGGCAATAAAAAACTGATTATTCCATTTGTAGACGAGGAATGGAGGACACTTGAGGGTTATAAAAAGCTCTCCAGACTGTTGAATGAAGCGTACCCGACAGTGAGTCAGGCAGGTCTGCAGCTTGGTTACCACCACCATGATTTTGAATTTGCAACAGTGGAAACGGGTATTACTGGCTGGGATGTGCTTGAAGAAATGACTGAGCCGGATCAGATCTGTTTTGAAGTTGACGTCTACTGGACAGAATATGCAGGCGTTCATACATATAATCTTCTTGACCGTCTGAAAGAGAGAGTATTTTCTATTCACTTAAAAGATATGGTTGAAGAAAACGGCCATAAAAGAACTGCGGCGATCGGTCACGGAACACTTGATTTGAAAAGCTTCGCAGACCGCGTTGATACAGAGTGGCTCGTTGTAGAGCAGGAGCACTTTGACGGAGACCCGCTTGAAGAAGTGAAGCCGAGTGCGAATGTCGTGAAGGGCTGGTACAAATAATAAATAGCTAAAATCCGGGGCTGGTCCCGGATTTTTCGCTTTATGCAGGCGTTGCTATATGTAAGATGAATGGTTCGGCGGGTGTGGGCGTAGGATGATAGGAGATTCCGGCCTTGGATATCAGTCGGTTCGTAGAATAGTATGCGATGTTCGGAGAAAAACCGTTTACGTTCGAAGAAAAATATGTGAGATTCGCAGGAAAATACAATAAGTTCTTAGAAAAACACAGCACGTTCGCAGAAAAGTGTAAATAGACCTACGTCTTGCCGGCACCAAAACCCATTTTCAAAACATCAAAAAGGAGTGCGACAAACATGATCTATCCAAAAAGACTGCAAATCGGAGACACAGTCGGGTTTATTGCCCCTGCAAGTCCGCCGAATATAGAAAGTATGGAAAAATCGATTGAATTCTTCACGTCACTCGGTCTGAAAGTAAAAGAAGCTAAACATGTCCGCAACGTCAACGGCTACCTCGCAGGGAGAGATGAGGAAAGGCTTGAGGATCTGCATGCAATGTTTGCTGCCCCGGAAATAAAAGCAGTGATTTGCGCCGGCGGAGGATACGGCACTGGCAGGATTGCTGACAAAATCGATTATGATCTGATTCGCAACAACCCAAAAATTTTCTGGGGCTACAGTGATATCACTTATTTACATACAGCGATCCGCCAGGCGACAGGGCTTGTGACATTCCATGGTCCAATGCCTGCTTCTGATATCGGGAAAGATGAATTTCATGAGCTTTCAGGGAAAATGTTTGCGCAGCTGTTTGAACCAAGAGAGCTTCATTATACGGAAGCTTTCGGTGAGCTGAATGTGATCGCTTCAGGCGGTGCAACCGGTGAATTCACTGGCGGTAACCTTTCACTCATTGTCAGCACACAGAATACGCCGCATGAAATAGATATGAAGGATAAAATTCTTTTAATAGAAGATATAGACGAAGAGCCTTACAAAATCGACGCGATGCTGAGCCAGCTGAAGTCAGCAGGTAAGCTGCAGGAATTGAACGGAATCGTAGTGGGGGACTTTAAAAATGCTGTGCCGACAAACGGCAAACCTTCACTGTCACTTGAGGAAGTGATGCATCATTATTTAGGAGACCTTGGAATCCCGGTTGTATCAGGATTTAAGATCGGTCACTGTGAACCGCATTTTTCAGTACCGCTTGGCGTCAATGCAAAGCTTTCAGCAGCTGATAAAACGCTCACGCTGCTGCCGGGGATTGAGTCATGAAGATCCGCAGTATTGAAACGTTCCGTGTGAGAGTGCCATTAAAAAAGCCATTTAAGACAGCGCTTAGAACGCTGACGGTCTCTGACTCTGTCATTGTCAAAATCACAGATGAAGAAGGCCGCACAGGGTATGGGGAAGCACCGCCGACGCATGTGATTACAGGAGATTCACTGGCAGGTATTGAAGAAGCGATCAATGGCATCATCGCCCCGCAATGTGTGGGGCAGTCGCTTTTAAATAGAGAGAACCTGCTGCATACGATCAATAAAGCGATGGTCCGTAACACGAGTGCTAAGGCGGCTGTAGACTGTGCGATCTATGATCTGCTCGCACAGCACGCAGACATGCCGTTGTATCAATTCCTGGGCGGATCAACTGACTCATTTGATACGGATTATACAGTCAGTGTGAATGAGCCTGAAGAGATGGCTGAGGATGCTAAGCAATTTAACCAGGACGGTTTTTCAGTGCAGAAAATTAAAGTCGGGACTGGTGCGATTGAAGATGATCTGAAACGTATCAGAGCGATTCGTGAAAAGACAGACTGCACGCTTAGACTCGATGCGAATCAGGGATGGACAGCGAAAGAGGCGGTATATGCGATCAGCCGGATGGAAGATGAGGGTCTGAACATTGAGCTCGTCGAACAGCCGGTAAAAGCGCATGATATACAAGGATTAAAATATGTGACAGACCATACATACACACCAATTATGGCTGATGAAAGTGTGTTCAGCCCACAGGACGCGATCCGCGTACTCGAAATGCGTGCAGCGGATCTGATTAATATTAAGCTGATGAAAGCAGGCGGTATTCATCAGGCGCTGATCATTGCAAAGCTTGCTGAAGCGTATGATATTCCATGTATGACAGGCAGTATGATCGAGACGAAAGTCGGTATCTCAGCAGCCGCACATTTTGCAGCAAGTCAGCGGATCATCACGCGCTATGATTTTGATGCACCGCTTTTACTTGCTGAGGATATTGTGGGTGGCGGCGTTCAGTTCGACCGCGCACGTATGACGTTTAGCGGGACGGCAGGGCTTGGCATTGAGTCAATTAAAGATGATGCAGTAATTGGGAGGGGACAAGCGTGAGAACAGCTCATATCAATGTAACAGCAGCAACACTCTGGACAGAGCCGGCATCACCGCGCGACATTGATGCACTGGCGCTGACATCACCTGTTGAGATTGAAAAATGGCTTGAAGGCATGACTGGTGAAGAGCGCAAAGATCTGTTGGACAGCAATCGCGTACAGTCGCAGGTGCTTTACGGAGACGTTGTGGAGATCGAAGAAGTTCAGGGAGACTGGGCGCATGTGATTGTACTTTCTCAAAGCTCAAAAAAGCACCCGGCAGGCTATCCGGGCTGGATCCCTTCTATCCAGCTGACTGAAATTGACGCAGCTGATATGGAGCCGTCAGAAGAGAAAATGATCGTCACATCAGATTTCGCCCCGCTTTTAGGTGAAAACGGTGAGACGCTGACAACGCTCGCTTTCACTACGATCCTCCCTGTCACCGATGTGCAGGACGGACTTGTTGAAGTCCACAGCCCACATGGTCAGGCTTTTGTGAAAAGGGATGCCGTACAACTTTTCCATGGCGATCTGAAAAAAGGAACGCCGGCTGATATTTTAAAAGACGGGGAAAGGTTTCTGGACCTGCTGTATCTCTGGGGCGGCATGACGCCGCACGGCTATGACTGCTCTGGCTTCAGCTACTCCATGATGCGGGCGAACGGTTATCTGATTCCGCGTGATGCCTCAGACCAGGCGGCGGCAGGTAAAGAAATCGCCAAAGAAGATGTGCAGCCAGGAGATCTGATTTTTTTCGCATACGAAGAAGGAAAAGGAGACCTGCATCACGTAGCCATTTATCACGGAGACGGAAACATGATTCACTCACCGACTCCCGGTAAAAAAATCATGATCCAGGAAATCGCAGGAACATTTTATGAAAAAGAATGGTGCGGGGTCAGGCGCTACTGGGCGGAATAAATAAAAGAGAAGATCATCATACACTTTATGATGTGCCGCGATTCCGTGAAGCAGGTTTGTACCCTCCGCAATGTGGGAATAACATGATTAACTTGAGCAAAAGCGGGAGGGATTCATAATGGGAAGACTCATTAAACGCGCAATCAAATACGGACCGATCGTGTACCCGTTCATCCGTAAGTTTTTAAATAGCCGTAAAACAAAGCGATATTAAATGAATGAAGAGAGGCTGTCCTGAGGGGTAGTCTTTTTTGTTGGGGTGCGATGGGTATAGGGTTAAGGACTTGAGGTCATATCACTGGTTTTACAGATCCTATCTATCGGTAAACCAATCGATCACAAACGATTTTATTCAGATCATATTAATTTTTTCTGCAGCAACAGCAATGCTCGTGTGATCACATTAACAGCGTTTGCACAGCAGCGATGACGAATCATGTCGGAAAGTATTTTGCCAAAAGGTTTGCTATTTCCAAAACCCCATGCTATGATAAGTCTATGCTTAATACGTAACACCATCTAATTCACATGTTATCAGGAACTTTTTACATTTTCCGATCATGTAAAAAGCTTGTGATAGCATGTGAATTCTTTGTTTTTACTCAGCTATTAAGTAAAACTTAGAACACAGTGGAGGAATTACCCATGAACGAAGGTACAGTAAAATGGTTTAATGCAGAAAAAGGATTTGGATTTATCGAAGTAGACGGCGGCGAAGACGTATTCGTACACTTCTCAGCTATCACTGGCGACGGATTCAAAACTCTTGAAGAAGGTCAAAAAGTTAGCTTTGAAATCACTCAAGGCAACCGTGGCGACCAAGCTGCTAACGTTGTAAAATTATAATTTTACACTTCCAAAACACCCGCTTCTCTTTTGAGGAGCGGGTGTTTTTTTGCGTTGTGATATTCATGCTGCTTACATCACCCGTGTTTT
Organism: Jeotgalibacillus terrae; assembly: GCF_016908195.1. Lineage (GTDB taxonomy): Bacteria > Bacillota > Bacilli > Bacillales > Jeotgalibacillaceae > Jeotgalibacillus > Jeotgalibacillus terrae. Next base: position 114,018 of record NZ_JAFBDK010000007.1, on the reverse strand, counting down.
AACCACGAACCACATAGGGAAAGACAAAAGTATACCAAAAGAAAGTGTGTGATGATCATGAAACCACTGGCGCAGTCTTTTTATGAGCGATCTGCACTTGAGCTTGCGGAGGCTTTGATTGGGAAGTTGCTTGTGAAGGAGACGTCTGAGGGCAGGGCTTCCGGTATTATTGTAGAGACGGAGGCGTATATGGGTGCTGAAGACCGGGCGGCGCATAGTTATGGCAACCGCCGGACGCGCCGGACTGAGATTATGTTTGGGAAGGCTGGTTCTGTGTATACGTATCAAATGCATACACATACGCTTGTGAATGTTGTGGCATCTGAGGTGGACACTCCGCAGGCTGTGCTGATTCGGGCGGTTGAACCGGTTGAAGGACTTCATTTAATGGAGGCAAGGCGGCCGGGAAGAAAGCAGGTTGAGTGGACGAATGGGCCCGGAAAGCTCACGAAGGCGCTTGGGATTGCGATGAGTGATTATGGATCCCATTACACAGTGCCGCCGCTGCAGATTTTTGAAGGATGGGAAGATCGTGAATTTGAAGTGATGACAGGTCCGCGGATCGGGATTGATAATACAGGAGAAGCGCGTGATTATCCATGGCGCTTTTTTGTAAAAGGCAATCCGTATATTTCAAGGTAAATGAAGAGGAGGAAACGAGTATGACATTTAAAGCGGTAATGGTTGACTTAAAAGATGATCAGGTCGAAGCAAAATTGACGGATGTAAGGGAAGATCAGCTGCCAGAAGGTGAAGTGCTGATTAAAGTGGCGTATTCAAGCGTTAATTTTAAAGATGGACTGGCCGGATTAAAAGATGGCAAAATCGTTCAGTCCTATCCATTTATACCGGGAATTGATCTTTCAGGAACGGTTGAGTCGTCAGAAGACAGCCGTTTTCAAAAAGGGGATCAGGTCATTGCGACGAGCTATGACATCGGTGTGACGCATTTTGGCGGGTACAGTGAATATGCGCGGATCCCGGCAGACTGGGTGGTGCCATTGCCAGAAGGACTTTCATTAAGAGAGGCAATGATCTTCGGGACAGCTGGCTTCACAGCAGCACTGTCTGTACATAGGCTTGAAAAAGAGGATGTCACGCCTGAATCAGGTGAAGTACTCGTTACCGGTGCAACTGGCGGTGTTGGCAGTATGGCTGTCGCGATGCTCGCAGCAAAAGGGTATGAGGTGGCTGGGAGTACTGGTAAATCATCGGAACATGATTATTTAAAATCTCTTGGCGCGAGTAAAGTCATTTCGCGTGATGAGGTGTATGATGGCGGGAAAATCAGACCGCTTAACAAAGGAATCTGGGCTGGAGCTGTAGATCCTGTCGGCGGTGACAGTCTGGCTTCTGTGCTGAGTAAAATGAAGCAAAACGGGGCGGTTGCAGTCAGCGGCCTGACTGGCGGAACTAAAGTACCGGCCACTGTGCATCCATTTATCCTGCGGGGTGTCAGTCTGCTCGGTGTGGATTCCGCCTACTGTGCAATGCCTCTGCGGGAACAGATCTGGAAGCGTCTCGGCTCTGATCTAAAGCCTTCCATGCTTGAAGAACTGGTGGATCGTGAAGTAGCGCTTGAAGACGTTCCGCAGGCGATGACTGATATTATTGAAAGTAAAATCCGCGGCCGCGTGCTGGTGAAGGTTGCCGGGGAATAGATGAAAAAAAGCTGTCCGGAGTTGATCCGGGCAGCTTTTTTGCGTACAGGTTAAAGTGCTTTACTCCACACTCACATACCCTGTCTCCTCCACAATCCATTGGCCTTCCTCAGACAAAATCCAGTCAATCAGCTGCTGCTCTTTTTCAGTACGTCCACCTACAGTGATCGCATAGAACTCAGCAGAAAGGGGATAACTATCGTTGCGAATCGAATCAGCTGAAGGATGAACACCGTCAATGGCCAGCAGCTTGATATCCCTATTCCGAACCATTTCTGTGGAAAAGAATCTGTAAGAAAAGCCAATCGCGTTACCGTGATTACGATAATCAGATGTCTCTTTAATAATGCCTCCCATTCCGGTTACAATTTCTTCGCCGGGCGCTTCCATAATCGGAATGCCATACATTAGTTTCTCAAGTGCAGTCTGGCTGCCGCTGTCATCCGGCCGCTGGAATGCCTGGATTTCTTCATCCTCCCCGCCGACATCTTTCCAGTTTGTGATCTTACCGGAGTATATGTCCTGAATTTCTTCAGTGGTTAAAGAATCCACAGGGTTATTCACATTTACAAAAAACACAAAAGCTTCACGTCCGATTGGTGTCATTTCGAATGTGTGTCCTGCACGTTTTGCGGCAAGCTCCTGCCTTTCAGAGGGGCCTGCAGTGAAAATGATGTCTGTTTCTTCATCGATGAGCCTTTGATAGGCATGATCGGTCTTGGTCGATAGAACCACTGAGTTACCCACATGTGGATAATCATTCTCGGGATAAACTGCCTGAACAAAAGCTGAATACAGTGGATACAGTGCCGTTGCACCATCGAGTTTTGGTAAGTCTTCTTCTAAATGCAATGACGCTTCGCGATCCATTGACACGGCTTTTGTACCGGATTCAAACGGCTCATACTCAGTCAGATCGACCTCTGCAGAATTCGTTATGTTCACAAGGTAAGCGTCATAAGCGGCCATGCTGCCAATTGTTAAAAGGACAGTTGCTATGACTCCAATAAGCGTATAGGTAAGTTTTTTACCCTTAAGCAGCCGGAAAAAGCGGAGAATAAATAATATGTATAAAATTACACTTACGACAATCAGGATGATCATTTCACGCTGTCCGATGATCAGCAACGTGTATAGACTTGCAAAGCTGACAAAAAAGAATCCAACAACACCAACAAAGATGACACCTATTGCTCGTAGCAGATTATTCTTCGGTCGTTCTTCCATGATTCAATTCCTCCAATCTCAGATAGGCTTCTTTTTCATCAAACGTACTGATCCATCTGAAATGCTTCTGATCCAGAATGCGGTAATGCTTGCTGATGACGTTCTGCTGAAGTCGGTATTCACCAGCATTGTGAAGCTCTTTCCACCATACTTTTCCGCCAAGCGTACGACTGACCGGCTCATCTGCATGTTCAAATGTAACCAGTCTGATGACTTCAAGCGGTTCATCTCCAAGTGTATGGTGCAGCACTTCACTCTGATGAAAAAGGGCAGTTATAGCAACCACTGTATTCCATCCTGGGAGAGAACGGTCTTTCTCGATCTGAACAAGTGTTTTTTTAGATATCCCCAGGATGTCAGCCATTTTGTCCTGAGAATAACCATTTTCTACACGAATTAACTTCATCTTTTCCGCAATCATGTGGATAACCTGCTCTTTATTCAAAAAATTCACCCCTGTCAGATTAAAAAGTTCCTTATAGTGTAATATTACACCATTTGAAATATTCGTCAATGAAAACTTTTACACAGTTGTGGGTAAATGGTGTGGATAGTGAAGATAAATATTTGCATCAAGTTGTAGCAATTCCTGCTCAGCTGGTATTCATTCTTGACCCAGGGGTAGTGGTACACACGGTAACTGGCAGCAATTCACGCCGTTCCGGTAGCGATCCTCCGCTCCTGATGTCACATCCTTTTAAACAGCCGTAGTCATCACCTCAAACTGTCCACAATCAACCCGAAATTTCCTCCCCATCCCCAAATAAATCATGCTACACTAATAGCACTGAAATGGTACGGAGGTGGTGACGGGATGGAGATTGAAGATATGGAGCAGTATCTCGAGGAGCAGTATGACATGATGGATGTATGTCTGCTTGCGGGAAAGATTATGCTTGAGAGCGGAGCGGAGACATATCGCGTGGAAGATACGATGATGCGGATCGCAAAGAATTACGGGATTAAAGAATCCCACAGCTATGTCACGCCGACTGGCATCATGTTTTCGATTGAGACAGAAGAGCCGACGAAGACAAAGCTGATCCGGATTTCAGACCGCACCACAGATTTGAAAAAAGTGATGCTTGTGAACAGCACCTCCCGCAGAATTGCAAATGGAGAGCTGGACGTTGCACAGGCTTATCGTATTTTAAAAAGAATTTATAAAGATGATGAAACGTATTCTCATAAAACGCGGGTGGCTGCAGCTGCAGTTTCAAGCGGCTGTTTCCTCATGATGTTTCAGGGGTCATGGGCGGATTTTATTCCTGCAGTGATTATTGGCGGACTTGGCTTTGCAAGTGTTGTATACGTTCATGAGCTTGTCCTGATTAAGTTTTTCTCTGAGTTTATGGCGGCGCTTGTCATTGGACTGCTCGCTGCCGGTGCAGTTGCGGTGGGGTTTGGACAGGAGCTTGATAAGATTATTATTGGTTCAGTCATGCCGCTTGTGCCTGGACTTTTGATTACAAATGCAGTCAGGGACTTGATTGCAGGTCATTTTATATCCGGATTATCCAAAGGAGCCGAAGCTTTCCTGACCGCGTTTGCGATTGGTTCAGGAATTGCAGTTGTTGTCACATTATTATAGAAAGGGGGAGAACCTGTGGATATCTTGATTCAAGTCGTTACAAGCTTCATTGCGGCTGCGGGATTCGGCATTATTTTTAACGCACCGAAAGAAGCACTCTGGAAATGCGGACTTGTCGGGATGCTCGGCTGGATGGCCTTTTTCATCCTGACGCTTCAGGGGATCGGGGAAGTACCTTCAACTGTGGCAGCAGCATTTATGATTGCTGTGATCAGTCAGGTGTTCTCCCGCGTCTATAAAGCGCCTGTTATTATCTATATCGTATCCGGTATTATTCCGCTTGTACCGGGCGGAACTGCATACAATGCAATGCGCTCATTTGTAACGAATGATTATAATATGGCACTTTCCTATGCGGCAAAAGCATTTATGGTATCAGGGTCTATTGCGATGGGTATTGTACTGTCAGAGGTAATCAGCCAGATTATGAAGCAGAGCCGGTTGAAGAGAATCGGTTAATATGAAAAAGCCCGGCGTTGCGCCGGGCTTTTTCATATGGACTATTTCATTTTCAGTATCTGGGCAGTAAAAGTAGTAAAATCGTTCAGGTGTTCTTCAATAATGGACTGTAAAATATCCAATGCCAGTTCCTGATATTCATGGACTGCAATATTTTTGAATCCAACCATCGCTTTTAAGGTAGCGGAAATTTCCGGGCTGAGGTATTCTGCTTTTTCCAAAAAATCGAATGCTTCGCGGCTGGTTTTTGGTATTCCGAGCTTTTTCATCTGGACAACGTGTAATGCTAAATCAATCGATACCTGACAGGCCCGTTGAATATTAAGAACGATACTATCCTGCTTGGTGAAATCTTCAAGGTTTTCCGGGTTTTGATCATACACTTCTCTTACACGACGGATGCAGCGTTCAATTGATGACACCTTATTCACGATCACATCACTCTTCATATACACGCCCCCGCTGTTCGACATCTTTCAATATATTCATTCGCATTTCATTTAACTCTACATACATAGCCAGACTTTTAATTTTTTCTTTATGGTAAAGGTCCTCGTTTTTTGTATATATACATTTCCCGTCATAATACACTTGAGCAGCAAAAACTGTATCAATTTTTCTGAGGTCTACCAGATCTGCTTCTGCACCGAGCAGTTCAGATAATTGGCTTTTTAACATGAGACGATCAAACGGCGCAATTTGCTTTCCCGGATAATAAGCGATATCGTAATCACTTGTTTCACGGGCAGTTGATCTGGCACGGGACCCGAAAAGCAGGATGAATTCCGGATCAAGAGATTCAATTAATTTGTTAATGACAGGTTTCATATGATCCATAGTGACTCCTCCAGACCGGTATTTTCTATAGTGTACCATATTACTTCCCAGCCAATTCACATCATTTCTGCCATGGATTTTCTCCCATTCCTGACAACTCAATATCAGTATGACTCTCAGTCCTGTGGAAAGACTAATCAGGTGACAGGATTGGGGGTGTTGGACATGAACCATGGAAAATCAATGCTGATCAAAGCGCTGTTATTGTTTCCGGTGATCTGGATTGTACTGACAGGCTTCAATGAGGTATCGTTTACAGATTCAACCATTGTTGCTGTTGTGCTTTATGTAGTCGCTTATATCGGGGATATGCTGGTTGTCAGAAATGCGGGGAATACGGTTGGTACGATTGGTGATCTGCTTCTGGGGACACTTGTGATCTGGTTTACACTTGTTCTGCTCGGCTATAACGATATCTTTGGTGAAGCACTCGCAGCTGGTTTGATTTTGACTGCAGGTGAGTATTTTTACCATAAGTGGCTGATTCACAACCTATTTGAGGAAACCGCAGAACCTATAGGAAATATATAAAAAAATTCCCGGAGAAATGTCGAGATGAAAATCTCTATTTCCCGGGAAATTTGTCGATCGATTCATATTTGATAGCCTGCTGTATGAATTTCAGAACGATGTTTTCTAAGAGATTTCTCCTGATACATCTGATGATCAGCTTTCACTAATAATTCATCGAGTGTCCGGCCGTCAGTGGGATAAGCAGCATGGCCAATGGAAATCTTCAGGTTGATCACACCATGTTCAATCAGCTTATCATTTTCAATCGCAACTCTGAGTTCCTGTTTCATACTTGAGATCGATTGCTCGTCCACAGGCTGATGAATAATGACAACAAACTCGTCTCCGCCAAGACGGACAGCCGTGTAACGATGCCATGAGAAATCTCTCAGTGAGTCAGCCATTTTAATCAGCACATCATCACCTGTTTTGTGGCCAAACGTGTCATTGATTTGTTTGAAACCATTTAAATCCAGAGAAAATAAGACAAAGGATTCATTCGATTCCTCTTTAAAAAGCTGTTCTATATAATCGCTTAAGTATTTTCTATTTGGAAGTCCGGTCAGGTAATCATGCGTCGCAAGCTTTACGATACGATTATGGTTTCTATAATGAACGGCAATACTAAGGCCGTAAGTCCATCCGAGTGTCCATATGATGACCACAAAAAATAAATAACTCGTATATGGATGAGCATCAAGATTTGCTTCAAATGAGCCATTCCATGCTAAAACCCATCTTCCTGCAAAAGAGGTTCCAATCAGCACAAATATTGCGGCGGACAGCATATATATTTTTCGTTCCATACCAGTTGATTTCCACAGGAGAAAAAATGCAGAAAAATAGAAGATCAGAATCATCAAAGAATCGAAAAATAAGAAGCGCTCGTTTGGCTCGTCTCTTAGAATGATGATGAACACAGTTGAATAAAGCATCACTAATAAATATATGTAAGAACGTAATCGTTCTCCTCTGTAACCGCGGAATCTAAAAATGCCTTCAAGGATTAATATAGGAGCAAGTATAGTTGCAATGTTATTCAGTACGACAGTATAAGATCCAATGTATGAAGCAAAAGGCAAAGGAAGAAAGCCCAGTCCGCCGATAATGGCAGCCCATGCCCACATGCCAAGTCCTCTTTCCTGGAGGTTCATCTTCCAGGTAACCGTCATGACGACAGCTGAAATGATCGCAAGTAAAAATAAAACTGCCCCAAGCGTTATTGGATCGAACATATGAAAGTCCCACCTCCTGTACCGATCTTCTCCTTTATTATACATGAGGATAGGACTAAATATCTAATTTTGCAGAATATTTATTTTTTTGGAAAACTGAGCATTATTTATTTATCGCGGCGTTATCAACGATCAGTGTAACATCTTTATGATTACATAAGGCTGAAGCAGGAAACGCGGGGTCCGTCTCACCGTCTAAAAGACGCTTTACGGCTTCTGCCTTCTTCTTCCCGGATGCGAGCAGGACAATCTTTTTACTGCGCAAGATAGACTTTACACCCATTGTAATCGCATGCGACGGCACTTCTTCAGCAGAACGGAAGTAGCGTGCGTTCGCCTCGCGCGTGGAATCAGCAAGCCTGATCACATGGGTATTTCCATCGAAGTCACTGCCCGGCTCATTAAAGCCGATATGACCGTTCTCGCCAATACCCAGAATCTGCAGGTCTGGCGGGCCAATTTTCTTAAGAAGCTTCTCATATTGACTGCACTCTTTTTGAAGGTTGGGCGCCATCCCGTTTGGAATAAATGTGTGTTCCCTTGGAATATCCACGTGAGAAAACAAATGCTCATTCATATACCTGTGGTAGCTTTTGGAATGAGTTGGGTCGAGCCCGATATATTCATCAAGGTTAAATGTCTTCACATGTTTAAATGAAATCAGTCCTGCGCGATATTGTCTGACAAGCAGCTGATACATCCCGACCGGTGTGCCTCCTGTTGCGAGCCCAAGCACCGGATCCTCATGACTTCGTATGCATTCACCAACCAATCCGGCAGCGTGCTTACTCATTTCAATGTAGTTCTTCACAATCACAACATCCATGACAATCCCTCCTTCTGATAGACAACTTCACCGCGGCAGATCGTCAGTACCACGTCGAAGGATGCATCAAGTACAACAAAGTCCGCGTCCTTTCCAGGTTCAATACTGCCTTTACGATCCCATACCCCAAGCTGGCGCGCTGCATTCCCTGATGTGATTTTTGCAAGGTCATCAATCGTGATGTCTGTAATAGACATCATATTTTTAACCGCATGCTCCATCGTCAGTACACTGCCGGCAAGCGTTCCGTCAGCCAGCCGTGCTTCAGTTCCTTCCACGGTTACCTGCTGGCCGCCAAGATCATACTTCCCGTCAGACAGACCCTTCGCACGCATCGCATCCGTAATCAGCATCAGACCGTCAGCACCTTTTTCGTTCCAGGCAAGCCTCACCGCCTCAGGGTGACTATGTACAAAATCCGCAATGATTTCAGCCTTTAATCCTCTTTCTGTCAGCGCACCGCCAGCGATACCAGGGTCCCGGTGATGAAACGGACTCATTTGGTTATACAGATGCGTTACCTGAGACGCACCTGCAGCAACCGCCTGCTTCAGCTCTTCATACGAAGCATCTGAATGCCCGACAGAAACCGTCACACCGCTGTCTGACACTCCTTTTGTAAAATGAAAGCCATTCTCCCTTTCAGGTGCAGCGGTCACTACTTTAATTGCACCGCCGCACGCTTCCTGAAAAGCCTGGAATAATTTAGGATCAGGTGCAATCATCAACTCGGGATCCTGAGCCCCGGCTTTTTCGGGTGAGAGAAACGGTCCTTCCAGGTGAACACCAATCACCTCAGCACCTGACGTTTGCTGACCCATAAATTCGGCTGTATTCCGAAGCGCCTTCATCACAGCATCTTCAGTCTGCGTCATCGTTGTAGCCAGAAAAGAAGTCACACCCTCTTTTACCAGCGCATCCGCCATTGTCTGAAGTGCCTCAGGCGTCGCATCCATCACATCAGCCCCGGCCGCCCCGTGGATGTGGGGGTCGATGAATCCGGGGAGGAGATGGTGGGTTGGGGGGATTGAGATGGCGGTTTGCTCTTCAGGGGATTCAGATATAGATATGATTTTGCCAGCAGAAATGAAAATATTCTTTTTGTCATTATTAGTAAAGTACTCAATCACTAGGTGGTTGGTCATAATAGCACTCCCGAGTCATATTTATACACAGTATATAATGATACAAAAAATAATGAAATAATATTTTAAAAATTCAATTGATTTTTAAAATGAATATAGATAAGCTGAGATGAAATAGAAAGATTTATAACATAGAAAGTGAGGACGAGTATGGGAGAAATCAAGGGAGGGATCATTATACTTTCTGAAATGGCAGGTAAATTACCGAAATCGGAAAGTAAAATCGCTCAATATATTCTTTCGCATCCTGAGGAAGCAGTTCAGCTCACTGCTGCAAAGCTCGGTGAAAAAAGTGGAACCAGCAGTGCAGCGGTGATAAGACTGTGTAAATCTGTGGGATTCTCTGGGTTTCAGGAATTGAAAATCCGTGTTGCCGGGGATCTGAAGGAAGATAATAAAGAGTCTTACAGAGATATTAATCCCAAAGAGGAAGTTAAAAACATTGTTAGTAAGGTCACACAAAATACCATACGTATGTTAAGAGAAACAGTAGATATTTTAAGTGTAAAAGAGATTAATCAAGCTGTAGAAGTACTAAGTAAGGCTAAATCTATTATCTTTCTGGGTTTTGGAGGATCATATATTGCGGCAAAGGATGCAGAGCAAAAGTTCATGCGGATAGGTAAAGAAGTACATGCTTTTTCAGATACACATATGGCTGCGACTTTAATTGCAAATAAAGGAGTTAATGATGTGGTAGTTGGAATATCTTTTTCAGGTAATACGCCTGAAGTAGCCCGACTACTGGAGTTGGCACATAGTAAAGGTGTACAAACGATTGGGATCACAAAGTATGGACGGTCTCTTGTAAGTGAACAGGCTGATATTCAACTTTTTATATCACCAACCGGTGAAGCGACACTGCGTAGTGGTGCTACTTCATCCAGAATGGCACAACTTCATGTTATTGATATCTTACTCATGTGCATTGCATCAAGAGAATATGAAAATACAATGAAACAAATTGACGAAACTAGAGACTCTATATCATTTCTTAGGAAGGACAAATAGATTGTAATTTGAAAAAAGAGGTGAGATTAAAATGAATGATCGATTATTAAAGACCTTGAAAGGGATCACAAATGGTCACGCCCGTGCTTCACAAGCCGATCTCCTAGCCTATTCCTATGACGGCACCCCCGGATTTCAGGCCATGCCGGATGCGGTTGTGTCGCCCGGGTCTGCAGAGGAAGTGTCTGAGATTGTGAGATTTTGCAGGTCAGAAGGCATTCCGATTGTGCCGCGCGGGTCCGGAACGAACTTAAGTGCAGGAACGACGCCGACTGCGGGTGGGGTTGTGCTGCTGTTCAACCGGATGAATCAGATTCTTGAAATTGATGAAGAAAATCTGACAGTGACAGTGCAGCCTGGTGTCATCACCAAGGACCTGATTGATGCAGTGGAAATGCGCGGTCTGTTTTATCCGCCTGATCCATCATCTATGAAAATTTCAACAATTGGCGGGAACATCAGTGAGAATTCAGGCGGTTTACGCGGATTAAAGTACGGTGTGACAAAGGACTATGTGCTTGGTCTTGAAGCAGTGATGCCGGATGGTTCTGTCATCAAAACGGGCGGTAAACTGGCGAAAGACGTGGCGGGCTATGATCTGACAAAGCTGCTGACAGGAGCTGAAGGTACGCTTGGTGTCATTACGGAAGCGACACTGAAGCTGATTCCAATGCCGTCATCGAAAAAGACGATGCTTGCGCAGTTTGCAGCGATGGATCAGGCTGCTGAAGCAGTGTCTGCGATTATAGAGAACCGGATCATTCCAGCTACACTTGAATTCATGGACCGTGCGACGATCCGTGCAGTGGAGGACTTTGCAAAAGTCGGACTGCCGCTTGAAGCGGAAGCTATTCTGTTGATCGAGCAGGACGGGGCGGAGGCTGCTGTGAATGATGAGATGAAGCTGATGAAGGAAATCTGTGAGAAGCAGGGGGCTTTTTCAGTTGAGCTTGCGAAAACCGCTGAAGAAGCTAACAATCTGATGACAGCGAGACGTTCAGCGCTCTCTGCTCTTGCAAGACTGAAACCGACTACTATTTTAGAAGATGCAACTGTACCGCGGTCAAAAGTAGCTGAAATGGTGGAGGCAATTACGAAGATTGCCGCAAAGCATCAGGTGACGATCTGTACGTTCGGTCATGCTGGTGATGGGAATCTGCATCCGACGTGTATTACAGATGCGCGTAACACTGAAGAAATGCACCGCGTGGAAGCGGCATTCGAAGAAATTTTCAAAGAGGCAATCCGCCTGGGCGGAACAATCACAGGAGAGCACGGAGTCGGTGAGATGAAGGCTCCGTATCTGGAGTGGAAGCTTGGTGCATCAGGGATCAACGTCATGAAGCTAATCAAGCAGTCACTCGATCCGGATAATATCATGAACCCGAACAAAATATTCGGCAAGTCAGAAAAGAAACGTGTGGTGGTTGGCAGATGACAGTAGAACAGGCTTTTACAGAACGGATGGATGAAGGCGAACTGATGAACTGTATGCGCTGCGGCTTCTGTCTGCCCAGCTGTCCGACTTATATACAGACCGGTGGAGATGAGGTTCACTCCCCGCGCGGACGTATTGCCATGATGAAGGCTGTACACGATGGTCTGACGCCACTGACAGATGAGATGACGAACTCACTTGATGTCTGTCTCGGCTGCCGTGCATGTGAACCGGTCTGTCCTGCAGGCGTCCAGTACGGTCATCTGCTTGAAGAGGCCAGGACGATTATTCAGGACTATAAGAAACCTTCTGTGAAAGAGAAGGTTGTTCGCAGAACGGTATTAAATGAGCTGTTCCCAAAAAACGAACAGATGAATAGAGCAGTTGGTCTGGTCCGCTTCTATCAGACGTCAGGTCTGCAAAAAGGGATACGGAAAATCGGCTTTTTAAAGCTGTTTCCTGAATCGATGCGGGAGATGGAAAAGGTGCTGCCAGCAATTCCGAAAAGAACACGTACTGATAGAAAGCGCCTCCTTGCAACAGGTGAAAAGAAAGCGACAGTCGCATTCTTTCAAGGTTGCCTGATGGACACCATGTTTCAGGAGACAAATCAGAACACGATCAGACTCCTGCGGTCAGCAGGCTGTGACATTGTCATACCTGAAGGCCAGGGCTGCTGTGGTGCATTGCACGGACATGCCGGTGAAAAAGAAAAAGCGATTGAAATGGCAAAGCGGAATATTGAAGCATTTGAAGGAATGGAAGCAGATTATATCGTGTTGAACGCCGGAGGGTGTGGCGCGTATCTTGCGGGTTACGATCACCTCCTGTCTCAGGACATGGAGTGGCGTGAACGTGCTGCCAGATTCAAGGCAAAGATCCGCGACTTCTCAAGCATTCTCATTCAGCATGGCTTTGATGAGCGCATCCGCTTTAAAAAGCGTCAGCATCGCGTTACTTATCAGGATTCATGTCACCTTCGAAACGGAATGGGCGTACACCACGAACCGCGCCAGCTGATCCAGATGGTCGAAGGTGCTGATTATGTGGAGATGAAAAACGCAGACGGCTGCTGCGGCTCAGCGGGTGTCTACAATCTCGTGCAACCTGAAATGAGCATGCAGATCCTCGATGATAAGATGAAAAACGTAAAAGAAGCGGCACCAGGCGTGATTGTCACAGCGAATCCGGGCTGTCTGCTGCAGATGAAGCTTGGGATTGAACGAGCGGGACTGAGTGGTCAGGTGGAGGCTGTGCATTTGGCGGATTATCTAAATAATGATTGAGAGATAAGATTTAGAAAATTAAAAAAATGATTGACATTGCAAATGTGCTTGCATAAAATGTAGTTAAGCTACATATAAAGTAAATAAAATTAGTAGTTAAGCTACATTTTCTGTTTGGGAGGTAACATGGTAAATGGTCTTGAAAGGCTAAAACAAGGTTTGTCTTCACTAAAACCGTCTGAGAAAAAAGTTGCTCAATACATTCTTGATCATCCACAACTTGTATTGGATATGCCAATCGCAATGTTAGCAAAAAATGTTAGTACAAGTGAAGCGACTATCATTAGAATGTGCCGCTCTTTGCATATTAATGGTTTTAAGGAATTAAAACTGAGTATTTCGGCTTCGCTGAGCAGTCACAATGATGCTGAAGAGAGGTACAGAGACATTTCAGCAAACACCAGTTTGACAGATATCATTCAGTCGGTAGCAAATAATAACCTTCATTCAATAAAAAGTACACTGAACTTGATGGATGAAAAAACAATTAAAGCAGCCGTTGATTTAATTGCAGATGCGAGAAAAGTAGTAGTTATTGGTGTAGGGGCATCCGCTATTGTCGCATTGGATTTTGAACAAAAGCTCAGAAGAATCAATAAGTGGTGTGAGGCTCTTACAGATAGTCATTCTCAGCTTACATCAGCTGTTCATCTGGATGAACAAGACGTAGTCATTGCTATATCTTATTCCGGAGAGACAAAAGAGATCGTCAATACATTAAAACTGGCTGAGAAGAATAAAGTAAATATTATTTCATTAACAGCATACGGTACTAACACTGTACAGAAAAGAGCATCTGTTAATTTGTTTGTTTCTCCAATAGAAGCAAGCATTCGAAGCGGAGCAACAGCATCAAGAATTGCCCAATTAAGTGTAATTGATATTCTCTTTATAGGCATTGCGTCCTTAAATTACGAACAGTCTATTAATTATTTGGATAAGACCAGAGAAGCTATAAATAAAAAACATTAATACTGATAAGGCGATACGTTCATCAGAATCACTGTGTTTATTTGGAAACACAATTTTATTTTCGGGGGTGAAGGGAAGACGCTGAACGTAATTGCAAAATACCAATAAAAGAAAGCGCTTACTTTTAAAATATAATAAAAAATAGGGGTGGAAATAAATGAATAACAAAAAGTTGAAAAGAAGTTTGTTATCAGTTTCAGCATTATCACTTATCGCATTAGCAGGATGTTCTTCAGACGACTCATCTTCGGAACAGGCTGATAACAGCAATTCTGAAGGCGGGGTTTCAGGAGAGCTTGAAGTTCAATATTTTGTGGGCGGATACGGTGATGAGTGGTGGAAGAGTACAATTGAAGCATTTAAAGAGGAGTATCCAGATGTTGAAGTAATTGAACATTCCGGACCTAACATTAACGAAGAAATGAAAACACGCTGGATCTCAAATGATCCACCGGATGTTGTCTATATTGATGGTAACGGTGCTAATGAAACACAAATGATTAATGATGGACAGTTAATGGACCTTAGTGACTGGGCAAGTGATCTAACGTTTGAAGGTGATACCCCATTAATGGAAAGCTTTATTTCTCCGGCTCAGGAAGTCGACGGGGCTGTGTATAGCCTTCCGCTAGTCTTTGATACATGGGGTGCTTGGTATGATAGTGCCTGGTTTGAAGCTGAAGGATGGGAAGTCCCGGAAGACTTTGACAGCTGGTTAGCATCAATGAAAACGATCCAAAGCGATGCAGGAATTGAACCATTCATTACAACTGGTCAATATCCACAGTATTTCCAAAGGGGAGTCTTAAACCCTGCATTTGCTGCAGCTGGTGGAGAAGAATTACTTAATAATTTATCAAATGGTGTCGTAGAAGCGTGGGAAAGTGATGAAGCACTGGAAATTATGAAAAAAGTACAGGAAATTGTTGACGCAGGCCTGATTGATGAAGGATTTGCTGCGCGAAGCCATACACAAACACAGATGAATTTCCTTATGCATGAAACAGCTTATATACCAGTAGGCTTCTGGCTTCCAAATGAAATGGCGAATGATACACCGGAAGATTTTAAATACGGTTTTATTCCAACTCCTATGAATGATTCAGGAGATGCAATGGCACTCGTGCCGGATATCAGACCTGTAGCAATTGCAAAAGAGGCTGAGAATCCTGAAGCAGCTAAAGCATTTGTAGAGTTTATGTTCTCTGAAGAACGTGCACAGGCATTTGCAGAATCAACAGGTGCTATCATGAACCTTAAAGGTGTAGATTTGAGTGCAAATGAGAATGTACCTGAGTTTCTTAAAGGAATCAATGATCTAATTAATAATCCGGGAACAATTGAGATTTATAACCGTGCCCAGCCTACTGGGGAAGAGATGGAAATTGCTGTTGAAATTACGAATGAAGTAAAAGCACGCAGTGTTGACATTTTGATGGGTAAAATTACTGCTGAAGAATTCGTAAAAGCGATGGCAGATAAATCAAGAGAATTAAGAGGAGAATAATTGACTTAAAGGAGGAATGCGGAGTCGTATAGACTTTGCATTCCTCTCTCCATCTATAAGGGAAATACCTTCGTATTCTGAATAATACTGAAAAGAAAAGAGTGATGGTGTGGTCCAGTCTAAAAAACAAAAATACTTGTTTTTGACGTTCTGCTTATTACCGACCTTTCTATTGTTTGTTATTTTTACAGTTTATCCAATGGTAAATGGTATTTATTTATCATTATTTGATTGGTCGGGAATGAGTGCAAACAGAGAGTTTGTTGGATTTGAAAATTATGTTCGTATGTTTAACGATGAAATTATTGGTAAGGCAATTTATAATGATTATTTCTTTGTTGTAACCAAGGTAATTGGCATTATGATTCTATCGTTATTTTTTGCTGTAGCCTTGACACAATTGAAAGTAAAAGAAGCACCATTTTACAGAGTAGTGTTTTTCTTTCCAAACATTATGTCAGTAGTAGTAATCGGAATCCTATGGCAATTTATCTACGAGCCTGATATTGGTCTTGTCAATGGACTGTTAACCTCCATTGGGCTTGAGAGTTGGACCAGACCCTGGCTTGGTTCAATGGAATGGGCGTTACCATCTTTAGTAGTACCGGCAATTTGGGCAGGAATTGGATTATTCATGCTATTGCTTATGGGAGGAATTATGAATATCCCAAAAAGCCAATACGAATCAGCTGAAATTGATGGAGCCAGTGAATGGCAGCAGTTTTGGAAAATTACCGTCCCATTAATATGGCCACAAATCAAAACCTCAATGATTTATATTGTGATCACTTCATTAAATGGTTCATTTGTACTTGTACAAATCATGACTAATGGGGGGCCAGGTAACGAAACGGAAGTTATGGGATCATACTTATATCAAAAAGCATTCGAGGATTTCCAATTTGGATACGGTGCAACAATTGGTGTACTCATTCTCATTTTATCTTTAGTGACAGTTTTAATTATGCAATTCGTATTAAAAAGAGAAAAAGTAGAATACTAGGGAGCGGGGAACTTATTTATGACAAAATTTTTAACCGGCGCTGCTGTGCGTATTCCATTAATTATATGGTCGATACTTGTCGTATTCCCATTAATATGGATGTTCATTGGTGCTTTTAAGTCAAATGCCGAAATTTTTTCATCTCCATGGTCCATGCCGGAAACCTATAATTTTGGGAATTTTGTATCTGCATGGGTTGATTTCAGTATAGGTTCATCTTTTCTCAATACGATATTTGTAACTGTATTAGGTACTGTACTTTGTCTGGCATTTTCAATTCCGACAACCTATGCACTTGAAAGGTTGCGTTTTAAAGGCAGTGAAGTATTATTTAATGTTTATCTTGCATCTATGATGATCCCGGCAGTACTTGGTTGGATTCCATTATTCTTTTTATTAATGAATATGAACCTTCTGGATAACCTGTTTGCATTATCAGCAGTTTATGCAATTTCACAGGTGCCATTTACGATATTCATCTTATCGAGCTTTATGGGGAGTGTCCCGAAAGAACTGGAGGAAGCAGCAGCAGTTGATGGCATGAGCCCATATGGTGTGCTGTTTAAAATCGTCACTCCAATGGTGAAAACAGGGATTATTACAGCTTCAATCTTAAATGCTATTACGTTCTGGAATGAATACTTTATGGCACTGATTTTGCTGCAAACTGAAAGCAAAAATACCCTGGGTGTACAAATGGATTTATTAAGTACGAATGCGCAATATGAAAGTGCCTGGGGCGCTTTATTTGCAGGTCTTGTTATTGCAGTAGTGCCTGTTATTATCTTCTATGCAATTTTCCAGCGCCATATCGTTAAAGGCATGACAGAAGGCGCAGTAAAAGGATAATTGGAGGGGAGAAGCCTTGAAGGATACTCAAATGGATTTTTCTAAAATAAAAAACCTGATTGATCAGGAAGTTGAAAACGGGACACTACCTGGTGCTGTGCTGGCTGTCACAACAAATAATAGCGTGCCTTTCATATATTCAGCAGGTTATGCACATAAAGAAATAGAGATTAAAGTGACTGAAGAAACATTATTTGATCTTGCATCGTTAACGAAAGTAACATCAACTTTACCTGCTATCTTACTATTACTTGAAGCAGGAGAAATTGATCTGGATGATCCTGTCTTTCATTACATTCCATCATTCAAGGAAAAAAATGATGACATTACGATTAAACATTTATTAACTCATACCAGTGGATATCAACCTGAGATTAAGTTTTATGAGCGCAATCTGACAGTAGATGAAGCAGTTCTTGAAATCGCAGGGATCACTTCAAAAAAACCTGCAGGCTCTGAGGTTATATACAGTGATTTAAACTATATTACTCTGGGCTATCTGATTGAGCAGGTTAGCGGTATGTCATTAAACGAATTTACAAAAGATAAAATCTATATGCCACTTGGGATGCAGAATACTTTTTTTAATCCTCCGGAACACATGAAAAAACAGACGGCTGCTACAGAGTTTCGAGATGAACTAAATGATTACCAGTGGGGCAGTGTACATGATGAAAATGCAGATCATTTTAATGGTGTAAGCGGTCACGCCGGACTCTTCTCAACTGTTAATGATCTGGCGAAATTCTGCCAGTTATTCCTGAATCGAGGGACTTATCAGGGGAAAAGGTTATGGTCACCGATGACTGTAGATGTGGCAGCTCATTGTTATACTGACGATTTGAACCTTAGTCGCGGACTTGGATGGCAATTGTATTCTACAGGCGTTTTTTCAGGACAGTATCTTCAGAACGGGTATGGTCATACAGGGTTTACAGGAACCTCCATGTGGATTTCACCTGACAAAAATCTGGCGATCGTATTATTAACAAACCGGGTTCATTATGGGAGAGAAACTAATATAAACAGCTTTAGAAGAAAGTTGCATAATCGCATAGCAATCACGATGGAAGAAGCCGGTGTTATTTAGGGGAGTGATCGTGTGAATGAAATAACAGATAGTTCAAAAAGATGGATTGGAATTGATGGAGGCGGAACAAAAACATCCTGTGTCATAGGAGACCGTAATGGACATATCCTGGGTGCGTCATTAACAGCTTCCAGTAACATTCATTCAAATTCACATCATCATGTTAAGGAAAGACTTCTTCATTTAATCATAGACGTCATGCAAAAAACAGACGTTTCTTATGATCAGATTGAAGTGATACAAATGTGTCTATCAGGCTGTGATCGGGAATCTGATAAACATACAGTCAGACAATTTTTTCAGGGAACAGAATTTGAAAAGAAGATCAGCATAGCGAATGATGCAATTGCTGCTTTGTATGCAGGCACAGCAGGAGCGCCAGGAATCGTCTTAATTGCAGGTACTGGGTCTATTGCTTATGGATTATCAAAAGATGAAAATAACCCGGTCAGAGTAGGCGGCTGGGGTTACCTTTTGGGAGATGAAGGCAGTGGTTATCACATTGGGCAAATGGCTTTGAAAAGCGTATTAAAAAGTTTCGATGGCCGGGGTTCTAACACCTTATTAACCACTATGCTTATGGAACACTTTGAAATAGAGAATATTCAGGAGATCATTCCGATTATATATGGAGATCAGTTTACAAGAACACTGATTGGAAGTCTCGCTGAAATTGTAATGAAGGCGGACGAATCAGGAGATACCGTTGCAAAAAATATTCTTAAACAGGCAGTATTAGAAAAATGCCTTATCGTAAAGGCAGCAATCAATCAGATGGATGAAGAAGAAATGTCTATCGTTCTTCATGGCGGGCTTTTTTCAAATGATCGTTATAAGAAAATGTTTTGCATTCAGCTAAATTCAGAAATGAACACTAAATTGAATATTATAAATCCTGATATACCTCCTGTGGCAGGAGCTTATATTCTTGCGCTAAAACAAAGTAATATACCAATAAGTCAAAAAGTGAAAAATCAATTAAGGGAGCACTACCAGCCTGCTGCAGACCGATGTTGATCGTGTGTGATTGATGAAATAAATTCTATAATTAGGATGATGGCCATATGGAAATGATATCGAAACTGACCACCGAAATGAGAAATGAAAAATCTAAAAATCTTGATCAAATGACGATTGATGAAATTCTTGAATTAATGAACGAGGAAGACAAAATGGTCCCTGATGCGGTAAAAGCTGTTCTTCCGGAAATCGGCCAGGCAGTTGCTTATGTAAAAGAAGCTCTTCTAAATGGAGGATCAGTTTTTTACATAGGTGCAGGTACCAGTGGCAGGATCGGCTTGCTCGATGCCGTAGAATGTCCCCCGACCTTCAGCACTTCAGCCGACAAAGTACAGGCTGTTTTGGCAGGAGGAGAGGCATCCCTTTTTAAGGCAATCGAGGGAGCGGAAGATAATCAAAATCAGGGAGTGAAAGATTTAGAAGTCAGGAAAGTCAGCAAAAGAGATGTTGTAATTGGTATCGCAGCAAGCGGAAGAACACCATACGTTAAGGGTGCATTAGAATATGCATCTTTCATTGGTGCGAAGGTAGTCAGTCTGACCAGCAATAAACACTCAGAGATCTCCAAATATGCAGATGTAGCGATAGAAGTTGTTACGGGACCTGAAGTGTTAACTGGCTCTACCAGATTAAAAGCTGCTACAGCTCACAAAATGATATTAAATATGATATCTACAGCCTCTATGATTAAATTCGGAAAGGTTTATCAGAACCTGATGGTAGATGTAAATGCTTCAAACTATAAGTTGAAAGAGCGCGCTAAAATGATTGTTAGTGAAGCAACAGGAGTGCCCTATTCTGAAGCAGAGCATGTTCTTGAAGAGACTAATTATGAAGTGAAACCTGCAATCGTAAAAATATTAACTGGAACAGATCCCGAAACAGCAAAATCAAAGCTGATTCAGGCAAATGGGTTTGTAAGAGAAGCGGTTAATAGTAAATAAGCTGACGAATAGAATGAAAGGCAATTTTAAAAACAGCGGTGGGTGCACACTGCTGTTTTGTTTTGGAATATTAAGTTTAGCAGTGTCAGAGGTATCATACGAAGTTAGCTTTGGGACTGTCTTTTAAAAATGCGGAAATCTTTATCAAGTTCAATATGTTTATGAAGCGGGTAATCGAATTCCTGATCGCGCTTCTCATGTTTTTCAGCCTGAATTTTTAACATAGACAGGATCGCATGCTGATTTTCATTCTCCATGCGGTCAAGCTGTAAATCGATTTTGTCGAATCTGGTATTAGTCTGCTGCTTGAAAGAGGAAAGTTCCTGTTTTTGCTCGTGAAGATCAGACTTGATCGCTTTCAGCTCTACGTTAATTCCACTCATCTCTCCATAGAGCACGTTCGTTTCTCTATGAATTCCGTTTATTTCTTCATGAATCCCTTTTATCTCGTTCTGCATGCCAGTCAGACCATCCTTCAAGCCGGATATATCTTGCTGCATGCCAGCCATACCATCCTTCAAACCAGTTATATCTCTCTGCATGTCTTTCAAAATATTTAACATCTCATTCTCCATTATTTTCACCTCCTTCTTGGTGAATCTATTATAAAACGCTCAGAGGTAAAAATATAGTTATGGATGAAGCTTCCTTTTTAAAGGCGTATAATAGATAGAAACAGAGAGGGAGTGTCATTATGCCAATCTACAACAAACTCGTACGCGACCTCATCCCGGACATCATCGCAGCAAGCGGGAAGTCAATGGAGACGCGGATTCTGAGCAATGAGGAATATGTGATTGAAGTGAAGAAAAAGATGAAAGAAGAGCTGGCTGAATACCACGCCACCCAGGATGACGAAGACGCAATTGAAGAACTCGCAGACCTGCTGGAACTGATCTCAGCGGCGGCTAGAACGCACGGTGTTTCGCTTGAAGAAGTGGAGAGAGTCAGGGAGTTAAAGGCAAGAGATCGTGGTGGGTTTAAGGAGAAGATTTATTTGGTGAGTGTGGAGGATTAAAATATGGCAGGTGAAAGCCAGTGAGTCATAAATTAAAAGTTGCTGAAGCAAGAGCAGAATATATAACTGAGCAGGACGTATGGAGCCATTTTAATTTTATTTTCTCGGAAAAATCCAAGAATTCAGCCTCCTATAAGTATGCGCTAGTAAAGTCTTTACTGGAGAATCTTTATAATGTAAACGAAAGCCTGGAATTAAGTTATTATCAAGTATTTGAAAGCTTTACAGAAATATATTGGAATTTAGTTATTCATCATAATCTTAGCCAATTAAATCTAAAACAAAAATCTGCAAGGATAGAAACAGTATTAAGAGAGTCATTGCAAAAACATAATTTAAACGAGCAAATAATATTCGAAAGAATTCCTGATCAAGTTAAACTCAAAATTGTTGGTAGAGTAATAAGTGAGTGCAAGAATGACGTAATGGGTGCTCTCTATGGGGATACTCAAGGGATGATATATTCTTTTGATAACTATAAACGGCAGTTGAAACTAACTGCTTCTTTTTATAGTTTTATGCAAAAGTATCAAAAAGTCATCATGTACCTCTCGAACTATCATTTAGCTCTTTTTCTTGAAAAGTTCAATTCAGGGTCAAGTACCGATGGATTATTATTAAAAATAGAAAATGTCTCAAAAAGAAAATCTCTCAATAGTTTTTATTTATTGTTAGCTTCTGTTTACCAAAAAGAATGTTTTTACTGCGGTAAAAGGGTGAAATCAAGAAGAGGTAATCATGTAGATCACTTTATTCCATGGAGCTTTATTCAAAATGACCAACTTTGGAATCTGGTGATAGCCTGTTCTAAATGCAATACTTCCAAAAACAACAAGTTAGCAGAAATAGAATACCTTGAAAAGCTTATTCAAAGAAACTGTCACCTGTCTGAGAATGAGAATATTATTGAAAGAATTGATATGCAGTTGTATACCCCAAATAAATTGGAGGATCTATACAAATATTCAAGACAAAATGGTTACACTGATGTATGGATTCCAAATAAATAATTGTGAAATACTGATGTATTGTTAAATTTTAATGATTTTGCGGAGGTGCCCGATGAACATCAGAAAAGCAACACCACAGGATGCAGCAGGTATTGCAAAGGTACAGGTTGATACATGGAGGACGACTTACAGAGGTATGGTGCCAGATGATTATCTTGATCAGATGACTTATTCACGCCGGGAAGAAGTGTGGGGGAAGATTATTGAAGATGGTCAGATAGTGTACGTGGCGGAGGACAATGGTGAAGTGGTAGGGTTTGCCAATGGTGGGGAAGAGAGAAGTAATAAGTACTCCGGCTATGACGGTGAACTGTTCGCCATTTACATTCTGGAGTCTTATCAGCGCCAGGGATTAGGCCGAAAGCTGATTGCGCCACTTGTTGAGGATATGAAGGTGAAAGGACTTACTTCAATGATCGTCTGCGTGCTTGAGAAGAATGACTCGAAGCAATTTTATGAAGTGCTTGGTGCTGAAAAGGTTGATACAGTAAAGATTAACTTTGGAGGCAGAGATCTGAAAGAAGCAGTTTATGGGTGGAAAGATATTGATCAGGTAAAGCTTTAAAAGAGAGACATTTACAAACGATCCTCACATCGTTTGTAAATGTCTTTTTTAGAACCTGCACCGCATATATGGATAAAAATGTTATGATCCTTCTAAGCTGTCAATTTTATAAATAGATGAGTTTAGCAGTAGGGGGTGTGCGCATGAATCAAATAAAAATACATAAGTGGAGCGATTATAAAGTGCCGGAACCGGTTTTACCATTTGTTACAGTCACCCACGAACAGAAGGTTATGTTCATCGAAGAAGATCTGACAAAGCTCATCAACGAAAATCCTTTTACATTCAGAGGGGACTTTACGCTGAAGATTGTTGATAGGGATGATATTTTTTGCGTCAACATTAAGAACCTGCCATACCTTCCGGATCGTATTGATATGTTTTCTGACGGAACTGTCCTGCTGGTGTCAGGCAGGGCATGGAAAACAGAGGACGATGTTCAGCAGAATGCACGCAGATATAACATGGATGGCGAGTGTCTGGATGAGTTTGCGCTGGGAGATGACATTGTCAGGCTTTCCATTGATGATGAAGATACCATCTGGGTGGGATATTCGACTGAAGGCGTGTATGGGGATGTTGGACGGGAAAGAGCGATTGCTGCACCCGGACTGGTTGCTTTTTCTAAGCAAGGTGAAGTGAAGTGGGAAGGCTGGGCATATGATATTCATGCAGTGCTGGCGATGAATGTCTATCATGCCGGGCGCGCCTGCGTTCACTATTCATTAATGTCGTGGTTAGTGCAGCTGGATCATTTTGATGAAGTAATGAAAAGTGAAGTGGAAGAACGGGCGTGGATCAGCCAGTTTATGATGCTCGATGGTGAAACGATGCTGGCATGTGCTCCCCGGACTGAGTTGTATCTACTCAGGTCTGACAGAGGGGTATTGACGAAAAAAGAAGAGTTAACTTTAAAAGCGGACGGCAGTGCTTGTCACGGACAGATTGTGATGCGGGGAAACACTATTTTTGTGTTTAATGAAGATGGTATCTATCAGCGGGAGATCACACTGGAGATTTTGAATGCAGATAATTGAAGAGGAGGCTATACATATATGACAACAATCGTACTGAACAAATGGAGCGATGTAGTTCTGCCGGAGCGGGGAAGATATCAGATGGCGGTAACACGGGACCGGAAGATTGTATTCATTGAAGCTGATATGAACGAGCATATAAACAAAAATCAACGCACGTTCCGGGAGGACTTTACAGTCAATATACTGGATCGTAACGATGTAACTTCTTTTGTCACAAAAGATCTCCCTTTTCCGCCAAGTCATATTGATACTTATACAGATGGCACGTTTTTGCTTGTATCAGGCAGGTGCTGGAGAGGTCATGACTGGGTACAGCATAATGCGAGAAGATGCAGTGCGGATGGTGAGTGTCTGGATGAATTTGTCCTTGGAGACGGAATATCCACGCTGGCAATTGATGATGAGGATAAGATCTGGGCTGGTTATTTTGATGAAGGGGTGTATGGAAATCTTGGGTGGGATGAGCCGATCGGCCGTTCAGGACTGGTCGCTTTTTCAGAGAGCGGAGAGATCTTGTTCCGGCCTAAGCTTCCAATGATCCATGAGTTGCTGTCGTTAAATGTTGATCGTGCCGACAGTGTCTATGCTTACTACACACTATTTTCTTCTATTGTTCATTTTGATCATTTTGAAGAAGTGCAAAACAGCGAGATTCATCAAAGCATTGATATAGGTCCGATCATGTTGCTTGATGATGAATTGTTGCTCACATACGATTATAGGATCAGGGCGCTGTCGCTTTTGAAAAAGCATGAGGGTGTTTTTACGAAAGAGAAGGAATTCAGACTCGAGGATGCTGATGGGAATGATTTGAATAAGGGTAACGCAGTGATCAGGATGCGCGGCAATCACCTGTTTCTTTTAAATGATTCCGGGATTTATCAGGTGGAGGTTACGGCTGAGATGCTGGTGTAGGAAGGATGTAGTGGCACGGTTTGTCCATGCTGTGCCACTACTCTTATTACCACTCATCGATCAACTCGCCGTCCTCATCATAAGCCCTGGCATTCACATCAACTAAGCTGCTGTATCCACCAACCCAGTAGAAGGCGGTTCGTTCTTCGCCTTCTATGATTTTAGCTTCATGGATTTCCTCATCGAATTCAAGCTCGATCCGCTCAACCTGATCAGTGACCTCACCTGCAAGGATGGCAACCGGCTGCCGGTCTGCTTCTGCTGCATCATCCATATTCCAATAAGTCATACCAAAACTGATGATCGGTGATTCTGCGGTGTTTTCAGCTGAGAATTCAGTGGAGCCTGTGTAGTGCCACTGACCGTTTTCAGTTGAAAATTGGGCGTTACCCATTCCGTCTTCAGTGAAATAAATTGCAAAGGCGTATTCGCCGTCGTAAGGTGCGCTAACGAGAATTTCTTCATATTCAATTCCTTCATCCATCATGATCTGTTCCATAGAGATGCTTTCTTGAGGTGTTTTCTCTTTGGTGCATCCACTCAATAAAACGATGGCAACACCAATCATGAATAGACGTATTCCGTTTCTCATTTTACTCTTCCTTCAGCTTCAGCGTATCAATATACTGCTTTGCTTCAAGAAGTGACAGACCTTTCGTTTCACGTACCCTTTTTACCGCTTGAACATCTTTACCTTGATGAATAAGTACTTTCAGCTCCTGATGCAGTTCCTCATAAAGACCTTCTTCCGTTATATCCGTATGTGCAGACAGCTGCTCTACTTTATAGTCCAGCGTCTTAACACGCTGTTCGAGCCTGAAAATTGTAGATAGCAGATAAATGACGGCCACTAGTGTAATGATTTCAATAAAGTTAAATTCCATATCTAAACTCCTGTCTGGTACCGCAATACCATTTTCTACAATATAACATTTCCAATATATGAAATGAACTGTTAATATGACTGATAGATTAAATTTGGAAGGGTGACTAGAATGAGTAAGGAAGACAAGGATATGATTGTAATAGGCAAAAAGAAGTTTGCGATTTTAATTGCGGTAATTGTTGGTGGGACGATTATAGCAAATGGTATAGTCACTCAGGCACTGGAAAGGCTGTTTTAATCAATGAGCAAAGCTGAAAAAGTTCTATCTTCCAAAAAGTTCGCACCTGTTTACTTCATAACAGCTGTCCTATCAGCCATCCTTTTTCTATATCTCGACTTTCCGCTGCCAATTATATTTTTGTTATCGGGCTCATGCCTGATGCAGGGACTCTATTTCCTGAACCGTGAAGCTCTACATCACAAATAGAGAAACCTAAAAACGAAGGAGCGCTTGGCTCCTTCGCAGGCATTATCCTGTATACACATCTTCCTTCGCATATCTCACCTTGTCCGGCTTCGTCGTTGCCAGTGAAAACGCGAGTGTGATTGGTCCGAGTCTGCCGAGGAACATCAGGATCATCACTATGACTTTACCGGGGTCACTTAATTCACCTGTAATACCCATTGATAATCCAACTGTGCCAAAGGCAGAAAACGTTTCGAAAGCAAGCTGTAAAAAGGGAAGTTCTGGTTCTGTCACGGTTAGTAAAAACAGCGTAACAAATACTGTCGCAACCCCGACAAGTGCAATTGCAAATGAACGGAGGACAATGTCTCTTTTGATTGTCCGGTTCATCAGGGTGACTTCGCTTCTCTTCTGCAGGTAGCTGATGACCGCTACAATCATGACAATGGCGGTTGTCAGCTTGATTCCACTCCCTGTTGATCCGCTACCGGCCCCGATAAACATCAGCACCATCATCAATAAAACAGATGATGTTTCCATGTCCCCGATATTTAACGTATTAAATCCGGCAGTTCTGGTTGTGACCGCCTGAAAATAGGACGTCCACATTTTATCTATAAACGAAAGGGAGCCGATGGTATCCGGGTTCCCATATTCAAGAAAGAAAATCATCAAAAAGGCCATCACGTTCACGACCAGTGTTCCAATAATCATGAGCTTCGAATGCAGTGAAAGCTTTTTAAAGATCGGCTGATTTTTCACATCTATCAGTACAGTGAAGCCTAAACCGCCGAGTATAAACATGCCTGTAATGACCAGGTTAACTACCGGGTCACCCGCGTAGCCCATCAGACTGTCAGACCATAATGAAAATCCTGCGTTATTAAATGCTGAGATAGAATGAAACAAGCTGGTATATAAGCCGAACTTCCATCCGTACTCAGGTACCCATACAGTAGCCAGTAAAATCATGCCAAACAACTCAATCATGATTGAAAACACAAACAGTCTGATTGTCAATCGGATGACGCCGCCAACTGCTGTTGGTTCAGGGCTTCCTGTAAAAGCAGCCGTTCCTTCAGCGAAATTCTTTTTCCTAATATCAAAATGGCAAGTACGGCGAATGTCATGAACCCCAGTCCGCCGATCTGAATCAGCATCATAATAACCGTCTCACCAAAGACGGTGAAAACAGTTCCTGTATCAACTGTCACAAGCCCTGTTACAGTAGTGGCTGAAGTTGCCATAAAGAAAGCATCGATCCACGAAATGCCCTCTGCTTCAGTTGCTAAGGGCAGTTTTAAAAGCAGTGTGCCAATTAAAATGGTGATCGCAAATCCCCCCATTAAAAACTGGGGAGGGGTTAATGTGATTTTACGTTTCTTCATGCTCCACACCTCTCAAATACCAGATTAAAAAGCAGTATTTTCAAATCTTTCAAGATCTGACTTATGTCCCATTACAACGAGGATCGTGCCCCGTTGGATGAGGTCATCTGGAGAGGGAGCAATGTTCACATGGTCTTGATCTTTATATGCCAGCACAGTCCCCCCATACTTAGCTCTAATATCCAGTTCAGCTAATGACCGGTTGTTCATTTTAGAAGTCGCCAGCAGTTCGGCAATACTGTATTCCTCAGACAGATCAATAAAATCGATCAGCGTATCTGAAGACAGGTTGTGTGCCACCCGTTTTGCTGTTTCGTACTCAGGATGAACAATGACGTCTGCTCCGATTTTTTCAAGCACCTTATGATGATAATCATTCTGCGCTTTAACAACTACCTTCTTAATCCCTAACTCTTTCAATAAAAGCGTTGTCAGCACGCTTGCCTGAATGTCATCACCAATCGCTACAATCACTTCATCAAAATTTCTGATCCCCACATTAATCAGGGAGCGCTCATCTGTACTGTCGAGCTGAATAGCATGTGTGGAATATTCCACATATTCCTCCACCTTATCTTCTGACAGATCGATCGCCATGACCTCATGTCCGATTGAGTACAACTCCTTGCAGATACTACCGCCAAAACGGCCTAACCCAATGACTGAAAATTGCTTTTTTGCCATTTTTTACACTCCTTTTCAAATAAAAAAAACCACATCACAAAGAAATGGTCAGAGTTAGACCTTTCTCTCCTTAACGCTTACGGGGTTAGCTGTCGGATTAGGGACTGAAGAGTATCCCTTCTTTCAAATGAAAGACTCACCCCAAGACCAGATGGCCAAAAAAATGGGTCCCCCGCACAAAAAATGTTTCAGCGATTTAAAGGCAGTTATGTGATTGATAGATAAAATCTACTCCTGTTATCTCAACTTGTTAATATAGGGTGAAAAAGATTAATTCATCTGAAAATTTAAGAGGTTTTAATTTCTCTTTATAAAAATTTACTAACCTCAGATGTATATTTCTCTCCCATTATGTTCAAGATTTGAACAGGGGGTGATGGTGTGGAAAGTGCTTCATTTTCGAAAAAAGTGTCAGTTCATCAGACTCAAAATATGCAAGAATTGCAGGAGCAGGTTTCTTATTACAGCGGAAATACAAACGATCTGGTCATGCTGCAGATCCATCATGAATCCATAGAACGTACTTCAATCATTGTTTACATTGAGCCTCTTATTGATTCAGTCAAACTTGAAGAACTTCTGGAATGGTCAAAAGAGATGAAGTGGCTGACAAACGAGCGGGTAACAAGCAGTAAGATACAGTCTTATGATGATACATTGAGATTTGAACAACTAGTGAAGCAGTTATTAGAAGGAGAAGCTTTTCTAATCTCTATGGAAGAGAGTAGCTGGGTAATTGAAGGAATTAAGATTCCAAAAAAGTTGTCAAGAGCAATTGAGGAGCCGAAGAGTGAACAGATCGTCAGGGGATCTCACAGTGGTTTTAATGAATCACTGACAAGCAATATTTATCAGATTCGCCAAAGGCTAAAGACATCGCATTTAGTGATTAAATATTTTCAGATTGGAAAAGAATCCAATACGAACAGTGCATTGATCTACGTAGATAATATTGCCAACTTGATGATTGTGGAAGAATTTATCAGAAGGATACAAAGTATAGATGTGGACGTTGCACATAGCGTTGGATTTCTGGAAGAGATGTTAGAGGATAACTGCTTTTCCCCATTTCCACAGTTTCTGGTGACAGAAAGGTCTGACCGGGTGACTGGTAATCTATCTGAGGGACGGATCGCCTTTATGCTCGATGGATCACCGACAGCCATTATCGGGCCTGCAAACTTTTTTGCATTTTATCAGTCCCCGGATGATTATAATGGACGCTTTATCATTGGCACATTCTACAGATTGCTGCGTTTATGCAGTTTTTTAGTGGCGCTGCTTCTGCCCGCTATGTATATTGCGATCATCAGTTTTCACTTCGAGGTTATTCCCGAAGCCCTGACGCTGCCGACGAAAAGGGCAGTAGAAGGAATTCCATATCCTCCTTTATTTGAGGCACTGGTATTGGAAATTACCATTGAATTAATCAGGGAGGCGACAATCAGGCTTCCGTTCCCCGTTGGCCAGACAATCGGCGTAGTTGGAGGCCTCGTGATCGGTGATGCGGTGGTCAATGCCGGTTTCGTTTCTAATGTTATGGTCATCGTTGTTGCCCTGACGGCGATTTCTTCTTTTGTGGTGCCGTCTATTGAGATGAACTCAACTGTCCGCATATTACGATTCCCTTTTATGCTGCTCGCCACATTATTTGGCTTTTATGGTGTGACTGTTGGATTAACGCTTTTATTAATTCATCTGATCCGGCTTGAATCACTAGGTATGCCGTATTTAAGTCCGTTTGCACCTTTTCACAAGTCGGGTATGAGGGACACTATTTTACGGATGCCTTCCTGGTTGCAGAGCACTCGTCCTGCGGAAACGATGACACTGAATAAAATCAGACAGGGATTTTCAAAGCGGTGGCACTATGCAAATAAAAAATGAAGTGACGGGCTGGCAATTATTCTATCTGGTGGTTCAGACGCAGGTTGGTATTGGAGTCCTTTCAATGCAAAAGGACATATCGATCGTTTCAAGACATGATGCCTGGATCTCACTTGCCATTGGCGGGATACTCATTCAGCTTTTACTGATGGTGTTTCTTTGGTTATTACTAAGAGCAGGTGAAGTCGATTATTTCATCTTATTGGAAAAAGCATTTGGACAGATCATTGGTAAACTGTTAGCCGCATGTTATCTGGCATATTTTATATATATTTTACTGGTTTCGAATCTGTCATTCACAAAAGTGATATCTGAATGGATTTATATGGATACGCCAAGATGGATATTGATGCTGCTGTTTCTGATTCCCGCTATGTATTGTGCAAGTGGAAAAGTGGTTCATATTGCAAGGTTTTCAATGCTGGTTTCAATTATCCTGCCTGTATTGGTAATGCTTTTAATTCCTGTATACAGCACGCCTAATTACACGCATTTTTTTCCCATTGGATCAGAAGGTGCAGGACAAATACTTAAAGGCCTGGAAGCTACATTGCTCGCGTATATCGGCTTCGAATCATTTTTATACTTTAGTAAATATGTAAGAAGTAACCGTGAAAAGGAATTGAAAAAAGCAGCATTTTCCACTCTTTTTGTGACAGTGTTCTACCTGTTTTTGCTCATCAGTACTCAGGTGTACTTCCATATCGAAGAGTTGGTCATTGTACCATACGCAGTTCTTTATATATTAAAATCTCTCAGCTTTGTCATTGTGGACCGGATCGACTTAATATTTTTATCACTGTGGATCGTCATTGCGCTTACATCTTTTGTGAATTTTTTGTTTATCGCTTCAAATGAATCAAAGAATTTATTTCACTTAAAGAGTCATAAACGACCGATTATATTTATCGTCTTTGCTGTCTTTGTGACATCTCTTTTTATCAAAGAAAAACAGGATATCATTGGCGTGCAGACTGCGCTTCCTGCTGTGGCTATTATTTTTACTGTCATTCTGCCGCTGGGCACATTATGTTTTTATCTTTTATTCAGAAAGGAAAAGGAAATATGAAAAGAGCTATTTTCCTTTTACATGTTGTGCTGACCTTTTTTCTTGCTGGCTGCTGGGATCAAAACCTGCTGAAGGATACGCAGCTGGTTTATACAGCTGGGTATGATCAGACGGAGGAAGGAGATATTCAAGCTACAACATTAGCACCGCCGGTAGAAGAAGGCGGGGTAGAAAATGAGGTTACAGTAACAGGACGTTCGATGCTTGATACCATGTATGAAATGGATCTTCGTATCGCAGAATACGCTAATTTTTCAAAGCTTCAAACTGTATTGATTGGAGAAAGTTTAGCTGCGGATTCCGTCTATCCATTTTTAGATGAGCTGTACCGGAATCCTGACAGTAACCTGCATGCGCGTCTGGCTCTCGTTGCTCTGCCGGCAGTGGATCTGTTATCAAGTGAAATTGAAACGCAAAAAAATAAGTCAGAGTATTTTAAAGGTATTCTCGAAAGCTCTGAACTGACCAGTGTCATTCCATATATGTCACTTCAGGAAGCCTGTACGATCATATTCAGTCCTGAAAGAGACCTGTATTTGCCTTATCTTACTTATGATGAGAAAACCAAGCGTGCAAAAATAGATGGTCTTGCCCTTTTTCATCAAAAAAAGTTCACTGAAGAATATTTAAATACAGAGGAAAGTGTCATTTTTAATATACTGAATAATGATATTGAAGAGGTGGCCAGAATTACCCGCCGTGTTCATGAAGACAGAAATCCGGAAGTAGAGAACTGGATTACGATCGAGGTAAAGGATGCAAAAAGCAATTTGAAAGTAAATCGACAATTGTCAAAGCTGCGGGCAGAGGTGACTTTAGAGATTGTGGTGCTTGAATACGGACAGAATAAAATTACAAATAAAAAAGAAAAAGAACTGACGAATATATTATCAGATCTACTAGCCGAAGATATTCGTCGTGTACTGAAAAAACTACAGTCATCCAAATCAGACGCACTGGGTCTTGGCAGTCAGGTAGCTTCTTTTAATGCGGAGCGATGGGATGAAGCGACGTGGAGTGAAACCTATCAGCAGCTTGATCAAGAAGTGGATGTGGATATCAAGCTGATTAGTACTGGAATTATAGAGTGATTGAAATGTAGTGAATTGTCCGTCTGGTTTACATGAGCGATGGGAAAAGTTTAAGGAGGAACCATATTCTAAAACCCATAGTCAAATCCTTATTTTAAAACATCTTATTCTCACCCGATATAAAGAATAAAAGAGAGTTGAGCGGTCATGAGAATAAGAACGTTGGCGATAATGATTCTTGGCGGCTTTTTGATTGTAGCAGTTATGTTTATTCAATTTGTCATGACGCCTCTGCAGCTTGAAGAGGCGGATGAGTTTGATAGGCAGGCAGTTGAACGGGATATGGAGCGTGTGAAGAATTATCTTGAGAAAGAGGAAGATGATTTGTCGCATCAGCTGATTGACTGGAGTGCGTGGGATGATACGTATTTTTTTATAAATGACGAGAACCCTGATTACGTTGCCGATAATCTGCAGCCGGATATGATTGCGAATATCCAGGTGCAGACGGTCATCTTACTGGATGAGAATGGTGAATTAGCCTACACGGCAGGTGTGGATCGGGATGATACGCCTTTTCCAATAGATAAGGCGTTTTTATCATCTGTAAAAGAGCAGGGGAATAAAAATCATGTGTTTTATGAGATGCACAATGATGAAATGATGATGGTGGCGTCACATGAGATCACGCGTAACGATTTTTCCGATCCTTCAGGGTTTATGATGATGGGGCGGGTCATTGATGATAGGTACCTGGCTGAATTAAGTGATGCCCTGTCTGTAGATGTGGCTCTGGCATCCGAAGCACGCACAGCTGGCCTGGCTCAGGCAAATAAGGTTGTCAGTGAATATCAACTTGAGAATGTTGGCCGCAGTGATGCAATTACTTTAAGCGTTGGGGCGGACCGTGCTTTTCATGAAGAAAAAGTGACTAACCTGAAAAAGTTCAAAATGATGGCAGCAATTGGCTTCATCTTGATTGCACTCATGATCTATTTTCTGTTCAAGCTGCTGGTGCTCAGCCCGATTGTGAGACTTGCAGCCGCGTTGAGGGCTCACGATCAAACAGTTCCGGTGAAACGAAACAGGTTTTACAGAAATCTCCTTGAAGTAAAACAGCTTGAAAACGAGTTTTTTGGAATGATTCAGGACGTACAGCGTGCAAATGATGATATGACTTTGATGGCTTATCATGACCAGTTAACAGGTCTGAAAAACCGTTTCTATCTCCAAAAGCACTTTGAAGGGTTTGTGACATCTTCAAAAAACAAAAAAGCAGTCATTTTCTTTGATCTAGACGGCTTTAAAAAAGTAAATGATACATGGGGTCATGAAATTGGTGACCTTTTGTTAAAAGAAGTGGCAGTTCGATTAAAGAATTACTTTCCACAGGAACAGGTGCTGATCTCCAGAATTGGCGGAGACGAGTTCATCGCAGTCGTTTCATTTGAGAGAGAAGAAGAACTGTTGGAAGCTGGCAGTGAACTGAAAGAGCTGATCAGCAGAGAATTTATACTGGGATCAGTGAGTGCACACGTCTCAGCAAGTATCGGCATCAGTATCTATCCTGAAGATGGGACAAGGCTGTCAACTTTATTGAAAAAAGCAGACGCTGCGATGTATGAAGCAAAAGCAGGTGGAAAAAACAAAGTGCTGATGTATAAGAAGCTGGTTGAAGCAGGAAAGTATCTGCAGAGTGAACGTCTTAAAGAAGATTCAAAAACAGCCTTAAAAAATAGAGAGCTCTCACTCGTCTTTCAACCGGTTGTGAGCGGGGAGAATGGACATATAATAGGTGCAGAAGCGCTCCTCCGGTGGAAGCATCCGGAAATCGGTCCGATCTCACCTGATCTTTTTATCAGTATGATGGAAGACAATGGCGTGATTCATGAAGTAGGCAAATGGGTGGTGACTGAATCTCTCAAACAATTACATCAGTGGCATAACTTAGGTCACCGTTACCTGAGACTATCAGTGAACTTCTCAAAAAAGCAGCTTCTTCATAAGTACGATTTTCTTGCCCATCTGGATAAACAAATGAAAAAGTACGATATTCCTCCAGCTTCATTTATTCTGGAAATTACTGAAAGTGAAGTATCTTATTATGACAGTGATCTCATGACATTCATACAGGAAGTGCAGCGAAGAGGCATGAAGATCGCGCTTGACGATTTTGGAAAAGGAACAGCTTCACTACACGGTCTGCGCAAATTGCCGGTTGATATTGTTAAAATTGATCGCAGTTTCATGGAAAGTATTCCTCATGAAAAATTCAACACAAGCATGCTGACCGGGATCTATAGCCTGTTAAAACAATTGCAAATTGGAGTTGTAACTGAAGGCGTGGAAAACAAGGAACAATTCTCATTCATTACAGAGCAGAGTAATTCAAACATGCAGGGCTACTACTTTAGTAAGCCTATAAAAGACAGCGAACTTACAGAGATCCTGCTCAACCTCTCTGAAACGGCGGCTGGCAGACTTCCTGAAAATGTTTATCCGTTTCCAAAAAGGGAATCGAACAACTATTAACCTTACAGGAGTGATAAACATGGCTGATAAAGGTATGAGCGACAAAATCAAAGGCGCAGTAAACAAAGTCAAAGGCGAAACAAAAGACCAGGTAGGCAACGCAAAAAACGATCCGAATATGCAGGCAGAAGGTAAAAAAGACAAAACAAAAGGCGATATTCAGGATGGTATTGGCAACTTTAAAAATAACGCGAATAAGTAATGTGTAGGGCTCCTGTGATTGCAGGGGCTTTTGTTATGTGGTGAAAGGAACAGTGCACTTTGGGGACGGAGGTTAGAATGACATGATATGTACACTTGGGGGACACTGTTGAGCCCAACAGGCAGAACGGCTAAACTTTCATCCTGTGTCCCCCAAGTGCACATTTGATGACCACGCAACCTCCGTCCCCAGCATGCACACGCACACAAAAACCCCGGCACATCAGGGACAGAGCCTGCTCTGCCGTTTTATAAAACCTTTCTAAAAGTGGCACACTTAACTCCATCCCTGCTGTGACTCTCATAAAATCTCTATTCCGCCTACTTTAATTCAAAATAAGTTACTTCCGGAGGTGTAGCAAATCTTAGTGGAACATCACTGAATCCAATTCCCGGGTTTACATATAGTCTGTTTCCATTCTGGCCAAAGTCTTTTTCTGTCCAGCCGTCAGCATGTACTTCTTCTCCTTTAAACAAAGTCATGTATGAAAGGGATGCTGATCTGTCCGCCGTGAGTATGGCCGGCTGCTGCAACAGGAGACAGACCGCCCTGAATAGACTGGAAGGCTTCCGGATTATGCATCAGCATAAAGCGTGGGGCATCATCAGGAATTCCTGAAAGTGTTTTTTCAGCGTCTGCTCGACCTGCCCAGGAGGAACCAATTCCGCCTATATAAAGAGACTCTTCATCCGCCTCTCCAACCACTGCTCCGTTGTCAGTCAGATTCAGCACAAGATGTTCATTCTGAAGAACATGGATACCAATTTCCTCAAACCGCTGAGTCATATTTTCAACATAAGCGGTATCCGGCTTATCATCATTTTTCTCCAGAGAGTAATCATGATTACCCATCACAGTCATGACAGGGATATCACTGTCCGCCAGTGGCTGTAA
Source organism: Jeotgalibacillus terrae (assembly GCF_016908195.1). GTDB lineage: Bacteria > Bacillota > Bacilli > Bacillales > Jeotgalibacillaceae > Jeotgalibacillus > Jeotgalibacillus terrae. The sequence goes on along the minus strand of NZ_JAFBDK010000007.1, from coordinate 77,877 downwards.
CAGCTCAAGCACTTCGTTTAATTCTTTCTCACTGCCTTTTTTAACGTGGTAGACATGATCCCCTGTCAACAGCACAGCAGCAGGATTTCTCTCAATAATCTGATCTACTGCTCTTTCAATGGTCCATGTATTATCCATCCACATACCAACCTGAAAATCCCCGATTACTGCCAGCTCCTGTCCGGCCCAACCCTCAGGAAGACTGGCAATCTCAGCCGGTTCTTCTTCAGTATTAATAAAATATGGCTCAATCAATCCCCATGTAACAACAAAGAGGATGAGAGCCAGTAAGATAATTCCTGTTCTTTTAAGTATTTTCATATGACTGCCCCCTTCTTTTCTGGTTTAGGTGCTTAATACGTATACCCTGTTGCCAGGTGGATATGCATAGCGTGAGAGGAATGAATATTATGCAGTCAGCAGAATGGGGAAAAAGGAGTTAAAATGAGGCATTGCAAATTTTTTCTCTCTGTTGGCACCGTGACCTCTGTTAAAGATATGCATAAGAAAAAAGCTCCTGCTCAAAACAGGAGCTTTTCATATACAATAATCAGCTATTTATAAAAATCAGATATGACGTAACAAAATAAATGACAACCACCAGCAGGGAAGGGAGCATGTACATGAACGCAGAAGATACTCTTTTTCTTAAAACGGCCCAGGTTGCAATTAATGAAAGAATAAAGATCCCGATTGAGGTTGTTAAGTGAGAGGATGAGACGGTTGAGATGATCGCACCATCCCGATAGACCAGATCTGAGCCGGCAATAATAAATAGATTGAAAATGTTACTTCCAAGAATAGAGCCCATCGCCATGTTGATGTTCTTGAGTCGTAATGCAGTAAATACAGCTACTGCTTCAGGAAATGACGTTGCAGCTGCTACAAGAAAGCTTCCGATAAAGCTTGAACCGAGCCCGGTGATCAATGCGATCTGATCACCTGTGATCGACAGCAGTGTACCTGCACCCATGATGACGATCGCTGCAATAGTAAATCTGACTGCAGCTTGTTTAACAGACATCATCATATCTGATGAATCCGGTGTAGTCAGCGGCGGTTTCTCTGGTTGTGTGACAAGCTGATTAGTTTTTGATAATCGACCAAGAATCAGAATTTTCGCAAGGTAGATGACTGCAATGAGCAGTGAATCAATGCCCACCCCGAAAATAGTGTAGTCAATACGGAGCGTTAAGGAAATCATGATGAGAAACGTCAGCAGCAGTCCGATTCCTGCTGTATATAAATGATCATGACTAGCCTGTAAGAAGAGCTGTTTTTTTCTGTAGTAAAGGTCGAAGCAGGAAAGAATAAATACATTAAATAAGTTCGATCCAAGCAGATTTCCGACTGCAATATCATTATTTCCGATCCATACTGCAGAAAAACTCGTTGTTACTTCAGGAAGTGAGGTTGCACCTGCGAGTAAAATCGTACCAACTAATACTCCGCCCATTGATGTTTTCGTGCTGATTACATCTGCATAAGTTGAGAGCTTTAAGGCTGCGTAAACAGTTACAATTGCAGCAAGTGCAAACCAGATAAAGGTCATTTGTTTTTCACCTTTCTGTATAAGATAGCTTTTCACCCGGTGAATTTCACTATTTTCTTTATCCTGCCCAATTTTTCAAAAGATATAGTTGTTAATTTGATGAATGAAAGCTTCTTCACGCATAAAACCCCTGTACGCATTGAGCGTACAGGGGTTCTCATTCAAGGTTATAGATGAGCCTGTTGAACATCCAGACGGACTCTCAAAATCTGATGATTATCCATTTCTTCAACTGTCCATATATGCTTTTCATCACTTGGAATCCGGTCACCTTCTGACACTTCATTCTTCTTATGCAGCACCCAGCCGGCGATCGTATCAACGTCTTCAGCACCTTCAAACTGGGCGCCGAATCTTTCCTCAAGCTCATCAAGCAGGACACGACCGTTTACACAATAGGCCAGGTCACTGATTTCTTCAATGTCATTGCGCTCGTCTTCATCGAATTCGTCCCGGATCTCACCAACGATTTCTTCGAGGATATCCTCAAGTGTCAGCAAGCCGGATGTTCCGCCATGTTCATCGATAATGAGTGCCATATGAACGCGTTCGAGCTGCATTTTCAGCATTGCATCCTGAAGTGGTGTCTGCTCAGGAAGCAGCACGATCTCATGAAGCGTATCTGCAATTTGATGTGAACGCTCACGTACGATATTTGTCAGCATTTCCTTTACATTAATAAAGCCAATGATATGGTCTTTATCATTATCGGTCGTTACAGGAAAACGCGTGTATTCGTGTTCATCAATAATGCTGAGTATTTCATCGGTTGTCATGTTGATATCAAGGGTTTCCATCTGTACACGGGGTACCATGATATCTTTTGCTACACTCTCGTCAAAAGCAAAAATATTTTCCATAAATGAAAGCTCAGTTTCATTGATTTCACCGCTCTTGAAACTTTGTGCCATAATGATTTTCAGCTCTTCTTCTGAGTGTGCCTGCTCGTGTCCCGCCGGCTGCACACCAAATGCGCGCAGTAACAGACGTGCTGAACCATTCAATGTCCAGATCGCAGGGAACATGATTTTACCAAACCAATAGAGCGGACGGGCAAGCAGCAGTGTCATTCTTTCAGCAAATTGAATCGCAAGCGTCTTAGGTGCAAGTTCACCGATTACCACGTGTAAAAACGTCACCAGTGCGAACGCTACAGCGAATGATACAATGGTAGACATCGCAGCAGGTACACCGAAGCTGTCAAACACAGGGTGCAGAATCTTTTCAACAGTCGGCTCACCAAGCCAGCCAAGTCCAAGTGCAGTCACGGTTATACCGAGCTGACACGCTGATAAATAATAATCCAGATCTGTCACCAGTTTTTTCACAATCGGCGCTGTCTTATTTCCTTCAGCAATCAGCTGGTCCACGCGCGACATTCTCACTTTCACTACCGCAAACTCAGACCCTACGAAAAAGGCCGTCAATCCAATCAATACAGCTACAAGAACAAGATTTAAAATCAATATACTGTCCAATAAATTCCCCTGAAAAAGGGGATTCACCTCCGAATTTTTTAACTGAGTAATGTTGTCATCAGCTGAAGCAGCGGGATCATTTTCAACTGAATTTCTTCTTTTATATAATGTTTATCTTCAGGGGTGGCAGTTTCAAATTCCTCTTTGAGCGATAAAATCTTCTGCTCCAGATAAACAATCTCCGCGTTCACTTCTTCGAGTGCCGGGCTTTTAGAAACAGGCTTCACTTCCAAAAATGCCTTAATCTCATCCAAAGTCATCCGTCGATCCTTAAGAAGCTGAATCTCCTTCAGTGTCTCCAGTACAGACTCCGGATATAACCGGTAATTCGAATCCGACCGCTCAAAAGCCAAAAGCCCCATCTGTGTATAATAATCAATCGTCCGGGTTGAAAGCCCACTGCGCTTCGCAACCGTTCCAATCCGTATTAGCGCCTTCCCAAAATACTCATCGTCCTCTCGCAAGTCAAAGTAAGAAAAGTATACAGTGTAACGTGATGGTTTGGCAAGGTTTGTTGGGTGTACACAGTGGGGACGGAGGTTAGAGTAACACGAAATGTACAGGCAGGGGACAGGGTTGAGTACTTTTAGATTTATAGGCATTATTGTGTCCCCGTTGTGTACAGGAGAGGGTAACTTAACCTCCGTCCCCGGTATGTACATACCTAAAAATATAGTCATCAATCAATGGCAAAAAGGAGAGGTAGCATGAATCAGCAGCATAGAAGACAGTTCTTACGAGGGCTGAAAGAGTTTGAGAAGGATATAAAGAGACGGGAGATTGCGGCTGATCCTGATGGTCCTCTTGAGGAATTGATGATGTCATTAACGAAGAGTGAGTTAGATGATGTTCGGCAGACATTAGATATTTTGTGAGAAATGAGATCGAAATAAACGTTATTCTGAACACGCTTTTTGAAGAATTTGAACCTCCGACCAAAAAAGAGGTTGCTGTTGTTGCTGACTTGTTAATTACCTATATGAATCATACAACCCGCTGGACTTTAAAAGGCAAAAAACCTTCAGATCTTTCGGGAACACCACCTGCGCCTTCAAATGTTGTTAACTTTACGAAAAGAAAAGAACAACAGCCTATGAAAGCAGGACGAAACGACCCTTGCGCTTGCGGAAACGGGAAAAAATATAAGAAATGCTGCGGCAAATAAAATATGCAGCACAGCAGGGACAGAGCCTGCTGTGCTATTTTTTTATGAAGAAAAAAACATGCTGCAACACCGTTATACTTCCTTATTCATCTCCCAGCACATCTTCAACCTGGGAACTGAATTCTTCATCTGTCATTGGCATACCGTGACCTGTCAGCAGCAGTTTAGGCTTCAGGTCGCGGATAATCCTGATAGATTGTCCCGCGAGCACCTGGTCTTGAGTAAGGTAATCGGGTGGTCCGTCTAATTCTTTCTTTTGAGTTAATACATTGAATAATGATTCCTGTTTAACTGTAATAAGTGCGTCTCCTGCGATCATGATTTTACTTGAATGATGGTAATAGGAGACGTGTCCTGGTGTATGTCCTGGCGTATGAATCCAGTGCCATCCTGGCAGGTGCTCGAGTTCATGGTCTTCAGGCAAAACATTGATTTGCCCGCTGATATCAATTCCTTCATTCGGAAAGAGGTAAGGAGAGAGTTTTACGACCATTCCTCTGCCTGCGTTAGGATCAGGTTCCGGATAGTTAAGCTGACCAGTGAGATAAGGGAATTCTTCCGTGTGAGCATAGACAGGCACATCCCAAGCTTTGATCAGTGTCTCGAGGCTGCCGATATGGTCGAAGTGTCCGTGTGTCAGGTAAATGGCTTTTGGGCGTGCACCTTTTCCAAAAAGTTTTTCGGCCTGTTCAATAATCTGTTCAGCAGATGAAGGCATGCCCGCATCGATCAGCACCCAGTTTCCCGGATCGGCTTCAGCTTTTACGAAAAATAGATTCACAACCTGATTTGTATATTGATGAATGCCTGGTGCGGCTTCAATCAGCTTGCCGGATTTAACAGACGTAACTGGTATTTTCCTGTCCATTTTGCATTCTCCTTTAATAGAAAGTTTTGGCTTCCATCTATCATTTTCCCGTCTCGCCATGACAAAAACTCAAATTTCAAAAAAAGTAAAATACAGGATAATGTGTCCAAGTTCTACTGCTTCATTTGTTTCACTTCATCTTAAGACGGTATGGGCTGAAGTAAGGTTTGTATAGGGCTGAAGTGGGGAATTTAATGTGCACTGTAGGGACGGAGGTGAAAGTGTCATGAGATGACACTTTCACCTCCGTCCCCAGCATGACCATATAACAGGGAGAAAGAGGAAAATCATCATGAACTCAACCGGATTATCTGAACAAAAGCTTAAAGAAGCAGTCAGCCTCATTCGTAAAGCGGCTGATTTTCAGGAGAGCTTAAAGACCACTGTGTTTGCAGATCATGTAATGGACCGTTCGATTCCGGTTGTATGGTTTGGCCGCCGCAGTCCGGGTTCGCTGGTGACGATTGGTACGAACCCTTCTTCAAAGGAGTTTGTGGCGACTGACGGGAGTCTACTTGCTGATGAGAAGTCACGTTTTTTTGTGAGGGAAGAGGGTGTCAGTCTGTATCAATACCGGAGTAATGAACAGGCGCTCTTTGAGACGATTCAACACTATCAGACTTATTTTGAGCGGGATACGGTTTATAGCGGATGGTTCGGTAAACGCGATGGTGCAAAACTAGAAGGCTTTTTGAATGGACTTGGTTATTCGTTCTATAAGGACGTGGATCTAAGACCTGTTGTACATATAGATTTCTTTCCTATACCAACTTTAAAGCAGATGGGACAGATCAGAGGCAGGGAATCAGTGACGGGTTCACCTGAAGTCAGATCGTTGTTATCTGACACAATTCGATTTTTATCGCCAGGTAAGATTCTGATACTAGGCAAAGAGCACTGCGAACGATTTCAACGGTTTTATCCGGCAAATGAGCTTGGGGTTGTGAATGAAATTGAAGGATATCCGGCTGCTTATTTTCAAACCGGCTATAGTGAGGAGTTTGGCGCTGAAGTGATTGGTCTGCACTTCAAACCATCTGAGCAATTTCTGGCGCTTGGCGGGGGAGCGGACAGCAACGGTCTGAGTCATGGGAGCTATGGAGGCAGAAATGCAATCAGACAGATTGGAGAGGCGGTTAGAAAAAAGATCGAACTACGTAGTTAGATTTTCCGCTGCCATCAATCCAACCGCAAACACGATCAGTCCGCTTAAGACGAAATAAGCGTAAGCCGATTTGTTACCACGTTCCTTATCTGCATATAATTCGACTCCAGTCGTAAGCGACATCAGGGCGATCAAAAGCATGATAAGTGATTCTGGCAATAGCCAGCCTTTCCCGAAAATCAAGAATCCGACATTCACAAGACCAATGGCCGCAGCAATTTTAGCTGCAAGCTGTAAAACCTTCATTTACTATTTATCCTTCCTTTTCATTTTATTCTAGCAATTATATCATAATATGGAAAATTGCACATGCGCATGTTTAGCATGTCACAAACAGGGAACTTCTTGTATATACAAATAACGGGAGGTTTTACAATGAAGAGGTTAGAGAATAAAACAGCCATTATCACAGGAGCCGCTACCGGTATCGGTGAAGCTACCGCTCATGTATTTGCAGAGCAGGGCGCTGTGACAGTGCTTGCTGATGTGAATAAAGACAAGCTTGATCAGGTTGTGAGTGAGATCAAAAATAACGGTGGACAGGCTGTTGCTTATGAAGTGGATGTATCTGATGAAAATAGTGTTCAGGCATTTGCTGATCAGATAAAAGAGCAGTATCAGACTGTGGATGTACTGTTTAATAATGCAGGTGTGGATCAGCAGGGCGGCAAGGTGCATGAGTATCCGATTGAATTATTTGACCGCATTATTGCAGTGGACCTGCGCGGAACATTTCTGATGAGTAAGTTCATGATTCCGCTGATGCTTGATAACGGTGGCTCAATTATTAATAATGGATCGATGTCAGGACATGCGGCAGATCTCGACCGGTCAGGATATAACGCGGCAAAAGGCGGTATTATCAACTTTACAAAAGCAACAGCGATTGATTATGCCCGTAACGGCATACGTGTGAATTCTATCTCGCCTGGAACAATTGAGACACCATTAGTTGATGAATTAGTAGGTTCAAAACAGGAAAAAATGGGTGAAGCCTTCCGTGAAGCCAATAAGTGGATTACCCCGCTTGGCAGACTTGGACATCCGCGCGAGATGGCAACTGTCGCATTGTTCCTTGCTTCAGATGACAGCTCGTATGTTACTGGTGAGGACATTAAAGCAGATGGTGGTATTCTTGCATACACATGGCCGGGTAAAATGCTGATTGAGCAGGATGAGTGGAAAAAAGATACAGAGTAATTGAGTGAGCATCATTCCGGTTATTGGAGTGGTGCTTTTTTATGTGCACTGACGGAACGGAGGTTAAAGTGTCATCCGCGACTCGCTCACCAGCAAAAAAGGGTATACCAATATCAGGAGGTGATCCCATGGCTACACGCTGGATTTTTGGGAATCAATTGTGTCATGAGCTGCCGATTATAAAGGAGGCAGACCAGGAGCAGGATGTGTTTTTGATGATTGAAGCTTATTCGCGTTCGGCCTGGCAGAATTATCATAAGCAAAAGTTAGTACTGGTTTTCTCTGCTATGAGACATTTTGCGGCTGAGCTTAAGGATAAAGGATTTCGTGTGGACTACCGGGAAGCAGATTCTTTTGAGGATGCTTGGAAAGAGCATGTGAAGAATTTTAATCCTGATCAGGTTTACTATACCGTGCATAGTGATTACCGTATGACGCAGGCGATGAAGAAATGGGAGAAGTCGCTGTCCGGCATCGATGTTGAAGTGCTGGATGCCCGGCCGCTTTTTTTACTGTCTGTTGAGGAAATAAAGAGTGAATTAAAGGGCGACGGTCCATGGAAGATGGATCCCTTTTACAGAAGAATGCGTAAGCGTTTTGACATTCTGACAGAAGACGGTGATCCGGTTGGTGGGAAATGGTCATTTGATCAGGAAAATCGCAAATCTGCCAAGGAAAACATCACATTTACAAAAGCACGGTCGTTCAGGCCGGATGATATCACAAAGCAGGTAATGAAAAAGGTGGAAGAACAGTTCGCCGGCAATCCGGGTGAGCTGGAGCCATTCAGATAGCCGGTTACGCGAAAAGAAGCACTGCAGGCACTGAATCAATTTATGAAAGAGAGACTTGAAACCTTTGGAACCTATCAGGATGCCATGCTTGAAGGCAATGACTTCATGTCCCATTCACTGTTGTCATCTTCAATCAATATTGGCTTACTGACACCAATGGAAGTGGTCAGAAAAGCAGAGGAGGCCTATCACAATGGAGAGGTGCCGATTAATTCTGCGGAAGGGTTTATCCGGCAGCTGATTGGCTGGCGTGAGTATATGCGGGGAATTTATCTGAAGAAGATGCCCGACTATCGCGACACCAATACATTTGATCATCAGCGCGACCTGCCCGTATTTTTCTGGGATGCTAAAACATATATGAATTGCATGCATGAGGCGATCAGGCCGGTTGTCGAGCATGGCTATAACCATCATATCCAGCGCCTTATGGTGATTGGGAACTACGCCACTCTATTTGGGCTGTCGCCACAGCAGACCTCAGACTGGTTCAATGAAATGTATATAGATGCCTATGACTGGGTTGTGCTGCCTAACGTTCTGGGGATGGCACTCTATGCAGATGGGGGGTCTGCTATCTACTAAACCATATATTGCTTCCGGCAAGTACATCAATAAGATGAGTAACTACTGCAGTTCATGCAAATACAACGTTAACCATCAGACTGAAGAAGACGCCTGTCCATTTAACTCATTATACTGGCATTTTCTGGACCGCCATGCAGAGCAGCTTGGCAACAATCACCGTTTGGGACTGGTTTATAAACAGTGGCAGAAGCGGGATCCAGGTAAGAAAAGAGCAATTTTAGAGAAGGGGGAGCGGGTGCTGAAGGGGGATGCATAAATGATTCTAGCGTCCCACCAGCTTCTGCAGACCCAAAACACATCCGATGTTTTGTGATTCGAAAGTTGTGGGTAATTACATAAGACTAAAAGCACAATTTTCGGAGGTATACATGAAAAGCTTAAATGGAAACAGGTTGATGCTTATTTTTAACCTGATTACGATTTTAATTGGTGTCATTGTCTGGGGTCTTCACGAGTTTTTTCAACTGAATCAGTCAGCTGCGCAATTGCTCAGGTCCGGTGGAAGAAACACTTCTGATCAACTTGTGTTCTTTGCGATTGGCAGTTTGACGTTGATTACGTATACTGCAGCTGTTGTTCAATATAGGAAAGATGAAAATCATATTCTATTTAAGATATTTGTAACACTGTCTCTCACTTTAGGCTCCATGTTTATTATTGCTGCAGGAGACGGATGGGTTGAGTATCATTTTTCAATTTTCATGGTAATTGCTTTGATTGCCTATTTTACTTCTGTCTCGATGATTATACTCAGTACAGCCATTTTTGCGGCGCACCATCTTGTCGGTTACTTCCTCTATCCAGTTCTGCTGTGCGGAACGACTGATTACGGATTTGCGCTGCTGCTGATTCATGCGGTGTTTCTGATCCTGACTTCAGCTGCGAACATCGCCCTGGTGGTCAGTAAGAATCAGCATGCAAAAATGCATCAGGAAGAGAAGCAGGAGAGTGACCGATACTTTTCACAGATTATCAGTCAGCTGTCAGATAGTGTACAGGCTATGAAGGAGGTCTCATCAGGCGTAGTTGCAGGTTCTGAGCAGTCTCAGAAGGTAAATCATGAAACTGCTTCAGCTCTGCAAAACTGGCAGGAGGACGCAGAGAGTCTGTATCTTCAGAATCAAAAAGGTCTCCAGGAAATCCAGAATCTGAACAAAATCTCAGAAACACTTGAAAAACAGGCATCTGAATGGAAGCAGCAGACATCTATCGCTGCAGAAGAAGTAGAGAATGGACAAACACTGATTGCCAACACATCTGACAAGTTCCGTCATGTCTCAGAACTGTCTGGAAATATGGAAAATGAACTGAATCAGTTCGAATCGGAGTTCAACCGGATCACAAGCTTTACAGGCATGATCAAATCAATTACTGACCAGACTAACCTGCTTGCACTCAATGCTTCGATTGAAGCAGCGAGAGCAGGTGAAAGTGGAAAAGGATTTGCAGTGGTGGCTGCTGAAGTCAGAAAGCTTGCCGGTGATTCTGACCGGACAGCTGATCAAATTGACGAAGCAGTAAAAGAGATCATGAGCAGAATGGCGCACGTTAAAACAGCTGCCGGTGAGGAGAGGGCGCTGATTACTGAAAGTGAAAAGGATATGCTTCAGACAAATGAGGCGTTCACACAGATTCAGCAGACTTCTATGAAGATTCAGCATAGTATTGCAGGTATCATCGCACTATCAGAACAGATTGCCGGCCAGGAATCGATCATACGTTCAACACTGGAGCACTCAATCATTACTGCTGAAAAAGGAAACATGCTTTCTGAAGAACTGGCATCAATGTCAGAAGAACAGCTCGCTTCAGCAACTGATTCCCTCACGCTTGCCAGACAGCTTGAAGAGATGACAGGTGGCCTTGACCAGTTATCAAAAGAAATCAAAGCCTTCACTGCATAATTCATTTTATGAGCTCCCAGGTTACCGTCTGTTGAAACAGGGGTATAATGAATGAAAGAACCATTATGCCTGATTAGAAAAAGGGGAACTCTTATGTCCGAAACAATTGAAAGTTTAAAAGAAGAGATTGTGAAGCTGAATCAAAAAGTTGAGCGATATGAATCATATATAAAGGAATTATCTGCACCAATTATTCCATCTATTGTGCCACATACCATTCTCGTGCCGCTGACTGGCGGTTTAACTGAGGAGCGGTTTGAACATGTGGTTGAAACGATCGTAAGGTTCCTTGAGGACGGAGAAGTAGAAAATGTACTGATTGATTTGACAGGGACGAATATTAACCATGTTGATGTCTCGGATTATCAGCTGATTGCTGCTAAGATGAAGGACCTCGTTGGCGCTGTTAAGCTGATGGGAGCTAAAACGATTTTCGTCGGTTTTTCTCCTCTTTTTGCAAGGGAAATGGTACTTTCAGGTGTACTGAAAGACATCCGGATCCAATCATTTTCAACCTTCAGAAGTGCATTGCAGCATCTCATGAAAACAAATGGCTATGAAATGAAGCCCGTTTAAAAATCCTGCATGCTGTCAATCAGCATGCAGGATTTTTTCACATTAATAATATTAAACTTGATGCCATCACGATCATACCTGCGACCATTCCGTACATCGCATGGTGCGCTTTTCCGTATTCGCGCGCCGCAGGTAAAAGGCCGTCAAGCGAGATGAAAACCATGATGCCTCCAACTGCTGAGAACACGAGTCCGAACATTGTATCCGTAAGAAACGGCATTAGAATCAAAAAGCCGATCAATGCTCCCGCCGGTTCAGCCAGCCCTGATAAAAATGACAGCTTAAAAGCTTTTCTTCGTGAGCCGGTTGCGTAATAAATCGGTACCGATACAGCAATCCCCTCAGGAATATTATGCAGTGCAATGGCAATCGCAATGGCAAGACCAACAGCCGGATCGTCGAGTGCTGAGATAAACGTTGCCAGACCCTCAGGAAAGTTATGAATAGCGATCGCAAGCGCCATGAATACACCCATTTTCCGTAACCGTAAAGCTGCACTCTTACTGAGGGTGGCTTTTTTCGTCGCTTTTGCTGCAACAGTCTCACCGCCTTCAGGATCTTGAGCAGACTCTACAAATTTGGATTCATGCGGGTTTCCGACAGTCGGGATTAATTTATCAATCAAACCGATTAAAAGCATGCCGGAAAAGAATGCAATCACTGTAAATAATGTCCCGGGCTGATCTCCGTGTACCGCAGTTAATTCAGCTAGCGCTTTAGGGAAGATCTCGATGAACGAAACATAAATCATTACACCAGCTGAAAAACCAAGCGCAATCGATAAAAACGCTGTATTCGTCCGCTTCGCAAAAAAAGCAAACATACTGCCCACACCAGTTGCGAGTCCCGCAAACAACGTCAGCAAAAACGCATATAAAACTGCACCATCCATCAAGCATTCTCCTTTAGATTAAAATCATTCTAATGACACTATATGATAAAATTTTGCTTAGTGCAACTTTTTTGTGAGGGATTAATAAACGTTGCTTTGACTAAAAGCGGTATAGCGGGGACGGAGGTTAAAGTGTACTGAGATGATACTTTAACCTCCGTCCCCAATGTGCACATAAATTAAGCCTGCATGCCATCCCGGCACACAGGCTTTCAAAAAGTAATCCTAAGGCTTCAACACAACCTTAATGCATTCATCTTCATGATCATTAAAAATCTGGTAGGCTTCTTCTGCCTGATCCATCTTCATGCGGTGCGTGACGATTTCGGTTGGGTCAAATTCGCCGTTTTGGATCATGTCAAAGAGTCTTGGCATGTAATGTACAACAGGAGCCTGTCCCATTTTGATTTCTATGTTGCGCTCGAACATGTTGCCAAGCGGAAAGCCGTGATACATTGAACCGTAGACGCCAGTCAGCTGCATCGTTCCGAACTTCCGGATGGCTTTCATACCGATTTCAATGGCGCTGATTGTTCCGCCTGTAAGACTGAGCTTCTGACCAATCTCCTCAACTGCTGATTTCTTACCATCCATTCCAACACAGTCAATGACGATGTCGACGCCACCCTGCGTTATTTCTCTGATATGTTCACCTGCATCTTCAAAGTTATCAAAGTTCACGACTTCAACGTTATTCATTTTTTGTGCTTTGAATAATCTGTAAGAAAGGTTATCTACTGCAATGACACGGCTTGCACCTTTCATCCAGGCAAATTTCTGTGCCATCAGGCCGATCGGGCCGCACCCGAGGACTGCCACTGTACTTCCCTTTTTAACACCTGCATTTTCAACGCTCCAAAGCGCTGTTGGCAGGACATCAGACATGAAAAGCAGTGCTTCATCTTCAAGTTCAACTGATTCAGGAATTTTCAGCGGCATAAAATTACCATAAGGAACGCGCAGGTATTCAGCCTGACCGCCCGGATGGTTTCCATAACGCTCTGTAAATCCGAAGTAACCGCCTGTATCAAGTGACGGGTTCGGATTGGAGTTATCACACTGACTTTCATAATCGTTTTTACAGAAGTAGCATTCACCGCATGAAATATTGAACGGAATCACGACGCGGTCCCCTTTTTGTACGCTTGTTACTTCAGGACCGACTTCTTCAACGATTCCCATCGGTTCATGACCGATGACGTAATCCTTATGAGCAGGGAGAGCTCCCTGATAAATGTGCAGATCTGACCCGCATATGGCGGTTGATGTAATCCGGACTAAAATATCATCTCTTTCCTGCAGCTTGGCATCCGGTACTTCTTTTACTTTCATCTTCTTCGTTCCCTGAAACGTGACTGCTTTCATGTTAAAACCTCCAGAATTTGATGAAATGGGCCGTGGCAGAATTAAAAACGAGTCTATTTCCAGATTTACCCGTTCTGCAGAATTGAAAACTGATTATTGAAAAAACCGCTTATAATGGTATGATTTACCTGTATAGATCAGGATAAAAAACGGGGGATTTGAAGAAAAAAATCGGTAGAACGCTGCAAACGATCGGCGGTGTTGTTGCGACTGTGATTGGACCTTTCCTGCAGTTGAATTCGGACTTTACCTTACATAGAGTGTTACAGATTGCGCTGCTGGGCCTGCTGATCACATATGGAGGTTCACTTCTTACGAAAGATGATAAGAATATGGAGCTCCCTGCCATCGTTCTTTTACTATCCGGTTTAGCAGGGTTCGTATACTTTGATGCATTATGGTTTTTGATCGCTATGTTTATCTCAGCAGCCGGAATCAGCGGCATACTATATCTGATGAACAGGGACCAGCAACAGGAGCACACCACTGCTGAACAGCATTCAAACATGTAACCTGCTCTAAAGTCAGTTAAAATAGTAGGTAATACATTGGTTGAAAGGGATGTGCTTATGGAACCAAAGCGAATTGTGGCAATGTGCGGCAGCTTACGCAAAGATTCTCTCAATCGCAAGCTGTTAAATGAAATCATCAAGCAATCAGAAGGAAAGTGGCATGTAAAAGAAGCGGAAATCGGGAAACTTCCATTATTTAATGAAGATATTGAAGCAGCGGGAGACCCGGAGTCAGTGAAATCGTTCCGCAAAAAATTAAAGGAAGCAGACGGTGTGCTCATTGTGACACCTGAGTATAACGCAGGAATGCCTGGTGGTTTGAAAAATGCACTTGACTGGGCTTCGCGTTCACCGGAAGAATTTTCAATTAAGAACCTGCCAGTTGCAATTGCCGGCGCGTCAAACGGCAACGTCGGAACTGCACTCTCACAAATGCAACTGCGTCAGACTCTGACCAACATGAACGCCAACATCATGACTAATCCCAAAATCATCGCCAGCCGCTACCAGACCAAAATAGACCCTGAAACCGGCCGGCTGACAGACGAAAGCACAGCAAAGCAGATTGATAAATTTATTGAGAGTTTTAGCCGGTTTGTGACGGTGTTTGGGGAGTAGGTCATGACACTTCACCTCCGTCCCCAATGTGCTGCCACCTCAACTCACTGTTTCCACCATTAAAAATTCGGGTATAGAAAAAACAGTCAACGGTTTAAGGACCATGACGACATCACCTTTTTGCTAGATTTTGGCCTCCCATCGTCCATTGGGAGGTCTTTTTTATATGATTTCATTCATTTTTGCTCCTATTGACATTGGATGATGTTAGGAGTAATTTTACTTCAAGATGATGGGATGGAATCGAGGGTCAATCATGAAAATGAAAAGGGTGCAGTTATCGCCGCCGCAGTTTTTGATGGCGGGTTTTGGGATAACGATTTTGATTGGAACGCTGCTGTTGATGCTGCCGCTGTCGACAGCTGACGGGATTTCATGGATGGATGCATTTTTTACGGCCACTTCAGCTACAACGGTGACGGGTCTAGTAACAGTGGATACAGGTACAGTGTTTACGCTTTTTGGAGAAGCGGTGATTATGATCTTGATTCAAATCGGCGGACTGGGATTTATGACTTTTGCCGTTCTGGTGATTCTTTTTCTGAGAAAAAAGATAACGCTGAAAGAGAGGCTGCTGATTCAGGAGGCACTGAGTCAGACGTCTATTGGTGGTATTGTACGGCTGGTTTTATCATTATTTATCTTCTCACTGATTATAGAGCTTGCAGGGGTCATTTTGCTTGCCACGGTGTGGGTGCCGGAATATGGATGGGCAGAGGGGCTGCACGTCAGCCTGTTCCACTCAATTTCTGCTTTTAACAACGCGGGTTTCTCGCTGTGGCCGGATAATCTGATGGGCTATGTGGGAGATCCTGTGATCAATCTGGTTATTACAGGGCTATTTATATTAGGTGGACTCGGTTTTACTGTGCTTGTGGATGTGTATCGTAAGCCTCAGTTCAAAAAGCTGACGCTTCATTCAAAGCTGATGATCATCGGAACACTGGTTATCAATGTGATTGCGTTACTGTTTATCTTTTTCTCTGAATATAGTAATACCGCAACGATTGGGAATCTGCCTTTATCAGATAAGCTTTGGGCCTCTTACTTTCAAGGGGTCACAACTAGAACAGCGGGCTTTAATTCTGTCGATATCGGGAGTATGGAAGAGTCGTCAGTATTATTTATGATGGTGCTGATGTTTATCGGTGCCGGCAGTGGTTCAACCGGGAGTGGAATAAAGCTGACGACGGCCATTATTATTATTTTGACGTTTGTGACTTACCTGCAGAATAAAAGCGAGGTCTCAGTGTTTGGACGGACGATTCGGAATAACATTGTCATGCGTGCTTTTGCGATTACATTTGCAGGCTTTATTACGATTTTTATGTGTTTGCTTGGACTGACAATCACGGATCCTGAACTGCTATTTTTAGAAGTAGCATTCGAGGTGTTTTCTGCATTCGGCACTGTCGGACTATCGATGGGGATCACTGCAGATCTGAGTGCACCGGGAAAACTGATCATCATCATCCTAATGTTTCTTGGGAGAGTCGGCCCGATTACACTTGCCTTTTCTTTAGCAGCAATCAAGCCGGATAAGGTGCGTTATGCAAAAGAAGATGTGTATACAGGTTAAAAAAAGAGACAAAACTGTTAAACGGTTTTGTCTCTTCTGAATAATGATTCCGCAGGTTCTTCGATCAGTACAGAAGCTTTTGGAAAGGTGACTGTAATGGTGGTTCCCCAGCCCGTTTTGCTGTTTACCTTAACTTCACCGCTGTTTTCTTTGATAAGTTTGAAGCAGACTGCCATACCGATGCCTGTTCCTTTTTCTTTAGTTGTGTAGTAAGGTTCACCGATTCTTGAAAGTCGTGATTTCATGATGCCCTTGCCGTTATCGATGATTCTGATTCTGATATGTTTACCGTCACTGTCAACTTTCATTTTTATTTTACTTTCGGGTGACGTGGCTTCAAGGCTGTTTTTGATAAAGTTGATCATGATCTGCTTAAAGTGGGATTTCTGAATATCTATCAGGCCATTGTCTGTTAAAAGGTTTTCGATTGATATAAATTTGTTTTCCCTGATCGAAACAGACTGATAGAGAAAGTGAATGTTTTCGAGCTCCTCAATTACATTGATAATTTCACTTTGCCCTTCATGCTCGCTTTTGGCCTCCGGGCGGGCAAGCAAAAGCAGCTCTTTCAGTACTTCTACGATCCGGTCGATTTCATCGAGAATAATATTTTCAAGCTTCGGATCTTCTGATTTTTCTTTCGCAAGCTGGATCAGTCCTCTTACAGTAGTTAGAGGATTGCGGATCTCATGGGCAATACTTGCTGCGAGCTCGCCAACGACCTTGGACTTTTCAGAGTCGAGCAGAAGTTGCTCATTTTGCTTTTGTTCAGTGTAGTCTACTCCAATAAAAAGTGTATAAGATTCCCGGTTATCAAGTTCAAGTGTTTCATAGCCCCATTTAATGTAACGGATCTCACCTGAGCGAGTCAGCATCTTGTCTTCAGCAGTGTTAAGTTCGCGTATAGAAAGAAGTGTCGAAAGGTTCTGCTGTGTCATCTGTTCTTTAGAGATCGACAGCAGCCGGCAGATTGAATCGTTCAGCCTGATAATATGGTTATTTTTATCAATGACTGCCAGATAGTTTGGATTAATATCCATAATTTTTTCAAGGAGTGTGCGCTGCTGTGACAGGTTTGAATTGGCCTTAAGCAGCATGACAGACTGCATGCGCACGTAGCTTAAAAAAAGCAAAATGGCAATAATAATTGAATTAAAGCTTGAAAAATATAGTGGGAGCGGGCTGAAAGCGCTCAGTATACCATTGAAAAAAATAAATACTGCGCCGATACTGATCTGTAAATGAAAAATCCGGACAGAACGGCTTTTAATCCGACTTGCCGCAACTACAAAGAGAATGGTATTCGTGATAACAAGCAGCGTATTGATCGTAAATGTTACATTCAGCGCACCGTAAAGCGGCATCAGGTGTTCTGGAGAATACATACCGTCCTGAACAAATTCATAACCGTTGATTCCGGCGCTTGTAAAATTAATCACATATACCGACAGACTGAATCCGAGCAGCAGGAAAAATCCTCTGAGTTTAAATATCTTCTTATAAGCTGCCAGTTCACTATTTTGTTTTACCATCACAATGCCAAGATAGTACATAATCGGCATAAGAAATACCGGACCGGCTCTGAACAGTCTGAATAACCAGTCAATGACAGTTAAAGAAAAGACGTCCTGACTGTATAAGACTGCAATGCCCATTTGCCAGAAAGAAATTAATAATAGAAAGACAGAAAACGATTTTGTATTTACAGATTTTGAGTAAAATAATAGCGAAATCGCCAGGAATAATGGAATTGTAGCTAGTGCCATCAGTAAAAAGAACGCCATGAAAGGGGTCTTCCTTTCTTCAATTCAATGTGCGGAGAATAAGCCCACAGTACTAATGTCTAATTTTAGCAAATGAATGCCCATTTGCACACCGCGAATGTCCTTGTTTCTAAAAAAGCATGAGGCGGGTTGTAACGATCTTGAGGAGGGCTTCAGCTAAAGTGATTCGACCTCGTGTTGAGGAGGAATCCAGTGCGGCTTCGCGAAGCCCCAGGCCTCAGTTGCAGCGTTTTGGGCAGCAGTCGTCGTATTTTTCTTCTCAGCTGTAAGATACGCCCGGTTTTGTTGCACTAAAATGGCTCGCAGGTGTAGTGAAATCCCGATTGTTTGCATTGACATTCATCATTGTTGCAGGACCACACAGATCACCATCGCAATCCTGCACTTAATCAACAAAAAAAGAGCCTCGAGAGACTCTTTTTCGTTACATATTCTCTTTTGCAGTTTTCGTATGTGCCGGCTTTTCGGGATCGCGCTGCGGTTCAATGTCCTGTCCCTGCTCTTTTTTCATGCGCTGTTCAACGGAATCATTTTTTGTCTCATCATTCATCACAATCACCCTCCTGTAAAAATATCTTTCCCATTTTTTAAAAAAGTATGATTTATGTGTTAAGGTGAGGGCGGTTTGGGGAATAAATAATGATGTGACAAAATTTGCTTGAGTGGCAGGACGAGAGGATGAGCAACATTTCTAAAAGGTTGAAGTGCAGTGGCTGCAATCAACACATGAAGCTCTATGATGAATTCATCATCAAAGCTGAACGTCCGAAGGATAAAAACGGATCTAAAACGCTTTATGAGCCACTTTGCAGAGATTGTATGACTGCCATGAGAGTCGGCAGGTTAAAGAGAAATTGAGAAGCAGGCAGATGCCTGCTTTATTTTTATGGGATGAGCCACTTAAAAGCCTCCGGAAATGTTTCTCTCCATGTACTTTCACGGTGTTTACCGCCTTCGATGACATCAAAACGCAGCCGTTCCTCAGGAAAGCCGTTTGACAGAAGTGCTTCATGAATCTTTTTCACATCATTCACCAGCAGCTCTGCACCACTCGGGCTTTTATCTTCTTTATCGCCAATATTAAGATAAACCTTCGCAAGTGCACTCAGATCAGTTTCCCCGATCAGATCCTTAAGGGTGTTTTCATCCTGCCAGACCATCAGTGAGAAAGCCATGACTTTGCCGAAGACATCCGGATGTGCAACGCCTGCATAGAGTGAAATATACGCGCCAAAAGAACTTCCGCCAATCGCTGTATGTTCAGGCTCAGGACGTGTTTTGAACTCTTTATCAATCCAGGGTTTCAATGTCTCAGTCAGGAAAGCCAGATAGTCTTTCCCTTTGCCGCCAAAGTGATGTTCAAGGTTAATATGTACATTATATTCATTGTTACGTTCTGTCTCGCCGTGGTCAATTGCCACCACAATCGCTTCATATGAGTCACTCTGACTGGCCAGCTTCTCAAGCGATTCATCAACGCCCCATTCTTGACCATTTGAAGTGGCCTCATCAAAAACGTTTTGTCCATCATGCATATATAACACAGGATAACGTTTATCACCTTCTTCATAGCCTGGTGGAAGGTAGATCGATATATTTTTTGTGGTGTTTAATTGCGGGACATCCATGTCTTTTAAGATTCTTACATCACCTGAAATCGTATGCTCCTCAGGCGTATCATATATATTCTGCCATTTGTCTGCTTTCATCCTGCGGCCCCTCTCAATATGCTAATCTGATCGTAACATATATGTCCTTCCCTGCTTGTTTATTTGTAAACAAAAATTGTCGATTATTGAATCTTTTGGTTGTTCCGGCCGTATATAAAAGTAAGGAGCTGATCATATGGAACAGACAAATACTCAATCCATCGTTTCGCTGACCCTTGGTATTCTCTCCATTATGGTACCGGGATTAGGAATTTTACTGGGGATCGGTGGGATTATTACAGCTAACATCTCAATGAAACAGATATCAGTAACTGAAGAAGGCGGTAAAGGCCTGGCGATTTCAGGTATGATCTGCAGTATTGTAGGGATTATTGTTCAGGGATTCTCGATTCTGATTTGGATCTTCTTTTTTGGCCTGGCGTTTTTAGGGGCTTAAAATGGGGGAGCGTTTGAAGAAATCTGGAAACTTTAAAGAACGGGTAGTACGCTGGACTTTGTTTTGTGCAGGAATGTTCATATTTCTGACTTTACTCGATGTGTTCAACGGTCGGAAAGTGTCCTGGGGCGAAAACGTTTATCTCCCGCTTTTCATTATAATAGGCACGTCGTTTTTTAATTGGGCATGGGACAGCAAAACGTATGGAAAAGAAAGTGAATAGCAATGCTAAAAGCCGGAATGTCTATTTCGGCTTTTTTACTTATGTACGAAACCATCAACTGATGTGCGTCGTCGAACTTCTGAAGCCGGCTTGAAACGGAGGGACCCTATGAATCGGGAGGAGAAAGATCAGCTGTTATCTGACTTAATGCAGACCCATGGCGATGAGCTCGTGCGACTTGCTTTTACATATGTGAAAAGTGAAGAAACAGCAAAAGATATGGTGCAGAATACGTTCATTAAATGTTATCAGCACCTCGATTCATTTCGGGGTGAGTCAGCGTACCGTACCTGGTTATTTCGTATTACGATTAACCAGTGCAAGGATTATCTGAAGAGCTGGCACCATAAAAAGATGGTTGCTGCTGAAAAGGTGAAAGAAATAAGCGGGATAGCCTCTGCTGAAAAAACTGCGATCCGCTATGAGCAGCAGCGTGAAGTGAATACAGCATTAATGGCGCTGCCAGCAAGTTACAGGATAGTGCTCGACTTATATTATTATCGTGATTTTAAAGTAGAGGAGATTGCAGAATTGACTGGCGAAAAGCCAAACACCGTTAAAACGAGACTCAGACGCGGCAGGGAAAAGCTTAAAGTCATGCTAGAGGAGGCTGAGCGGATTGAAAGAGCGTAAAGGAATTGGGAAAGATCATCAGCTGGAGTTTACAGAGAAGGATCAGGGTGAGGTGTTTGAGAAACTTCGCAATCATCATACAAAGAGTAAGTACTCTCCGGGAAAAGCACTGCCTCTTATCGCAGCACTTCTATTTGTAATGGTGGGAGCGGTTCTTATTCTGCCGATGCTGCTTGAAGAAAATCCACAAGTGCCATCAGCTGGTAAAGAAGAGAATGAAACGAATGAGGTGTTTATACCTGACTCGGAAAATAACGAGGTATCTGATCTGCCAGATGACCGCACTTTCACATTGCTTTCTTTAGTAAGGAATAGCAGTCAAACTAGCAGAATTGAATATGGAATTGTCATGGTTTTTAATACAGAAACAAAGGTGATGACCTATACTTCAATTCCAAGAGATGCTTATGTTCCGGTCCAACGCAACGATCAGGAAGAGCCTGAAGCTGATAAATTCACTAATGCAGCTCTTTCTTCGGGAATAGATGGAGCGGCTAAAACTGTTGAAAACCTTCTGGGCATAAATATTGATGAAACAGTCTGGGTGGACGAGATACAGCTTCAGGAGAGTTTAAAGTCTTATGTGACTGATTACAGGATTTTACCGATTTATACAGACGACGGGAAACGGGATCCTGAAGAAAGAGAAGAGCTGAGACTTGAAGTCCTGCAACCGCTGATTGAATCGCGTCATTATAAAGATAACCCGCAAACGATTAAACATGATTTGAATGTACCCTTTGATACTGCTGAAATCATTGCCGCTAACCGTTCTGCACAATTTGTAAATGTAATGAAAGGTGCTGTCGCACAGCAAATGGAAGATGGTATGAATTATGAAGTCTTATCAGAAGATCAGCTGAGTCAGCAGAAAGAGAAACTGACCGAACATTTATTTAAGGATGAGGGGATATTTGCATTTGAAGTCATGTATCCAGAACAAAGCTTCTTTGAAAATCAAAAATATTATATGGTGTCCCGGCTTGAATGGACGGGAGCGCAAGTTGTAGAAATCAACAGTGTGGAAATAACAGATGAAACAGGGAACAAATTAGACGATGAAGGACTGGACTGGTCTCTATATGGATTAGATGGGGAAGAAGGGTTCGGATTAATGGAAGATGAACCTGAGGGTATGATTAAAATTGAAGATTTTCCAATTGGAGCAAGAACTAGGGTAGCTTTTGAATTCGAACTTGATGGTGAAACCACTACTGAAGACAGGTGGTTTAAAATCAATTACACTTACAATGGAGAAGAGCAGGAGCAGATTGTTTCCTGGAATTTCCTGAACAGAATCAGATAATTTTTAACGCTGCTTCCTTAGAGGGGGCAGCGGTTTTGTTTTTAGGAGATAGGTCTGTCCTCACAATCTCCTGAACCACCCCGATTATGTTCTGTACACCCGTAGTAATTTCATGAACACACCTCATTATTTCAGGTATAAGGCCAAAAATCTTCTGAACCATCCCCGTAATCTCCTGAACCACTCATCCCAATTAAGTGACCTCCCACCCCAAAACCTGTATCATAAATCTAAAAGGGGACACCATCATGGACTCTGCCAATTCCCGCGCGTTTTTGCGTGATTTTAACGAAATCGAAAGTTATCTTAAAACAAAGCATAATAAAGGCGATTATATGAGCTTTCAGGCACTCCTTGATAAGGCAGCGCAGCGGAATGACCGAATTGTGAAGCGCTATATCAGTGACCTGAAGGAAATTGCTGAGCTTCGTAATGCGATTGTTCATACATATACGAATGAAGTGCTGGCTGAGCCGACACCTTATATCGTGGAGCTGATTGAAGAAATCAGAAGTAAGCTTGTGGTGCCGCCGACTGTAGAGCGTTTTATGAAAGAGGTTGTGACGTTGAATGAACATTCCTCTTTAAAACAGGTATTGCAGAACATGAATGAAAAAGCGTACTCACAATTTCCGCTCGTTGATCAGCATAACCTCGTTACATCCCTTGTTACTGACAGTGGGGTCGCGAACTGGCTGGCAGCGCATCTTGATCAGGAGAGTGTGTCGATTAAAGATGTGCGGGTTAAAGATCTTCAGCCTTTTGATAAAAAGAAAAAGAGCTACCGTTTTATCCGGAAAGAAGCGAGCCTGTATGAAGCGCAGGACCGTTTTGCCCAGGCAGCTGAGCGTGGTGAAAAGCTGGTGGCGCTGATTATCACTGAAAACGGCGCAAGCAATAAACCAATTCTTGGTATCATTACCCCGTGGGATGTCATGGATACCAAAGAGAAAGGAAACAGTACACCATGAAATTATTCTATGAAGATGTTAACCTGCAAACCTTTCAGGCGAAAAAAATCGATGAAGGAACAGATGAACAGGGACGGCGATATGTTGTACTCGATCAGACTGCTTTTTACCCGACCGGCGGAGGGCAGCCTCACGATACAGGGCTTATGAATCAGGCGCCTGTATATGATGTGGAAGAAGTGGACGGGGCAGTCAGACATTATATAGAAGGAACTGATCCATTACTTGAAACCGTCCATGGTGAAGTGAACTGGGACCGGCGATTTGATCACATGCAGCAGCATGCAGGTCAGCATATCCTGTCTGCCGCTTTTGAGAACAACTTTAACCTAAAGACAGTCAGCTTTCATTTAGGAGAAGAAGTCTGCTCAATTGACCTTGAAGCGGAGCAGGTTAGTGATGAAGTGCTCAGAATGGCTGAGAGTCAGGCAAATGAGCTTGTACTTGAAAACCGTCCAATTGAAACGAAATGGGTGAGCCAGGAGGAGTTAAAGCAATATCCTCTCAGAAAAGATGTAGCTGTCGTGGATGATATCAGGCTGGTCATTATCCCGGAAGCTGATTATAACGGCTGCGGTGGCACACATCCAACGTCTACCGGGCAGGTGGGTGCGATCAACATTCTTCACACTGAAAAGCAGCGCGGACAAACGAGGGTTTATTTTGTCTGCGGGAAGAGGGTTACTGAGCAGCTTGGGGAAAAGCATGCAGTGCTTCAGGAACTCACGGCAAAAATGAGTGCCCCTCAGGAGAAATTAGTGGAAGCTGCAGACAGACTGCTTGATCAGAACCGTCAGCTTGAAAAGGAAGTAGAGGAGCTTAAAAGTCAGCTGCTGACATTTGAAGCGAAACAGTATCAGGGAAATCTGGTAAAGGAAGTATTCACAGGCCGGCCGGTTGCTGAACTTCAGAAGCTTGCTAAAATGATTATTGCTGAAACTGATCACAAAACAGTTCTTTTTGTAAATGAAACAGAAGATAAACTCCAACTTATCTGTGGGAGAGGATCAGAAGTGACAACAGATATGAACAAGCTGATCAAATCTGTGCTGCCGATGATTAATGGCCGCGGCGGGGGGAAGCCTGACTTCGCCCAGGGCGGAGGAGAAAAACGTGTGTCAGCCGAGGAGCTGCTTGAGGCGTGTGCAGACTACATGTTGTAGGCATTGGAAAATTAGCCGGGCATCGTTGATAAGCAGTTAATGGTCGCGCTTTTCGTGGTGATGGTCGTATGTTTCGCTGTAGTGGTTGGATACACCCGGTATTGTGGTTGTATCAGCATCAGCAATGGTCGTATGAGCCGCGCTAATGGTCGTGAAAGCAGAATTGATCGCAACAGGGTCAGCTCGGCGAAGCTCATTTGCAAAATAGAATAGAAAAAAGCTGATGGTAGCCCCATCAGCTTTTTCTACTCGCCTCAAAGTCTTTTCCAATAACGATGATGCCCATCATATGTACCTGCCGACTCAAATCCGCGTTCTGAGTAAAAATGACTCAGCTCCTCATTACTTTCCACGCAATCAAGCATCAGCACTTCCCCCTGAAAATTCTCAGAAATCCAATCAAGAGCAGCACTCCCGATTCCTTCCTGACGAAAAACAGGCGTGACGGCAAGCCTGTGAAGATACAAAGCATCTTTCTCCGCTCGGTCCTGCCAGACATGCTCATCCCACGAATTCGGGCCTTTTCTGATTGTAAATGTACCGACCACTTCATCTTTTTCAAATATACCGTATGTATGACCTTTTACAATATCTTTCCTGACTTCAGCGTCTTCACCACCTGATAACAGATAACCCCACTGTTTAATGCCCTTTTCCTTAAGATCTGCCGCGCAGCTTTTAAGCAGTCTGAGAATCTCTTCATACCTGGCTTCTGTTGCTTTCTGATAAGTAACAACTCTGCCGCCTTTCATCATGGAAAAGTTTTGAACGACTTTTTGCGGTTCTTGAGTGGGCTGCTGTGCAAGCCGCTGTCCAATCACTGATCGGTTAATACCTTCTGTTACTGCTGTGCGGATAATGAAATAAGTGATAAGCAGTGAGATGACAGCTCCGATTACTACACTGAAAAATTCCATACGTTTCCTCCGTCATTGAGTATTATTTACAGCCTACCCTAACATACTCTTTCATTCAACAAGTTCCCATATCTCTTGTGACAAAATATTTCTATAACAATACGACTATGTATTATTTTTGAATTTAATTGAAATATTATGTTTTTTAGTTTTAAACATATGGATGTGCTGGGTATAGAACTATTAATATGCATATTTGTTTATATGGAGCCGTAAAGCGCTGAATGACAGTAAAAGGAGGGGTTGGATGGCAATTCAGAAAAGTACGGACAGTTCAAGTCTTGCGGAGGTAATTGACCGGATTCTGGATAAAGGGATCGTGATTGATGCGTTTGTAAGGGTATCACTTGTCGGCATTGAAATCCTTACAGTGGAAGCAAGAATTGTTATTGCAAGTGTTGATACATGGCTGCGTTACGCAGAAGCAGTTGGATTGCTGCGTGATGATGTGCAGGAGGCGGGTCTGACTTCCAGAGATGGACAGACGCAATATAGTTACTAATCAAGGGATAGAAAGGTGAGAGCAATGGCTGAAAAGGATAAAGAAAAAGAAGTTAAGAAAACAGAGGAAGAAAGCAAAGAATCATCGGAGCATTCTTCAGTAAATCTTGCAGTATTAGGCGGGATTGTCGGAGCAGGTATTGGGCTTCTGTCTAATTCTGAAGCAAACAAACGTTTAATGAAACGCCTTGGAGAATCAGAGATGATCAGGCTTGCAGGTGCTGAATTTAAAAAAACAGCAACTGATTTATTAAGAGAACAGGCATTAAGCAGCTTTAAAGATGTAGCAAAAGGTACGTCAGAATCAGTCAGCTCAGCCAAAGAAGAGTCGATTGATGAGATTGAAGAAATTAAAAGTGAAAACAAGCAGTTAAATGACCGGCTTGACCGCATTGAAGAGATGCTTGGTCAATTAGCTGAATCAAAAAGCTCCACTCAGAGAAAAACCACCACACAATCTAAAAGCAGCTCAAGTAATTCGAAAAAGAGCTGATGCGCCTTTTTAACAGGAAAGAAGGTGTAAGGTTTGTCTATTAAAAGCAAGATCGCAGGTAAAGTTGTCGAGAAGGCGAAGGACAACATGGTTGAAAACATGCAGGAAAAAGCAGAGGATGCCTCAGAAGAACTGAGAAATGCGAAAAATGATAATGCTGATAAAGTACACAGCAAAGCAGAATCCGCTAAAGAAAAAGCACAGAATGCGCTCACCTCAGTAAAAGACAAGCTGGGTGACGCCACTGAAAAAGGCGAAGAGCTTCAGGAAAAAGTATCAGGTAAGAAAAAACGTAAAAAAGTCAAAGGCATTAATGATATTAAAGGCATCAGCAACCTGAAAAGCTATCGTGACGTGAAAAGCTCGAACGATATTAAAAGTTCTTATGATATTAAACATTATTCGGATATTGAAGAAGATGAAGATTAGGAAGGGGAAATTAACATGGCCATTCAAAAAAGTACAGACAGCTCAAGTTTAGCAGAGGTAATTGACCGCATTTTAGATAAAGGGATTGTGATTGACGCATTCGTCCGTGTGTCAGTTGTAGGAATTGAAATATTGACAATAGAAGCACGTATCGTGATTGCAAGTGTGGACACTTGGTTAAGATATGCAGAAGCAGTTGGATTACTGCGTGACGATGTGCAGGAGGAAGGCAGATTCCTTTCTGGCAGCAGAGACCGGAGCGAAGCAGGATTCAGTCTATAATTCTTGAACGTTAGGCGGAGATGGTGATGGAAATCAAAAAAATTATGAAGAATACTTCAGACTTTTTCGATGAGCATGTAGCACCTGTTCACAAGATTACAGCAGTTGAACAGACTGAAAATGAAGGCTGGAAGCTTGTTGTTGAAGTGATTGAAGAAAAGGAATATATGAAGCGCTATGCAAAGGATGAGATGGTTGGCGTATACGATGTTTACCTGAATAAGAACGCTGAAATCATTTCATTCGTCAGGCGGGAGATCCGCTACAGAAGCGCAGTGAATATTGAACAGTAATGTGTGAAAAGGAGCCGTTTTCATGAGTGAGACAGGTACTTATATATTTTGCGGGATTCAGACAGACAAGCCGATCGAAGGTCTTTCGGTAGAGCTTGAGGGCGAAAAACGCGAATTATATACAATTCATTATAAAAATGCAGCCATGGTTGCTGCTAAAGCGCCTATGAAGATTTACCATCCGAAAAAAGACAACCTGATGATGCATCAAAAAGTCGTATCACAGGTGATGGAGCAAAATGATACAGTCATTCCGGTCAGCTTTGGAAACGTTTTTAAAACGGATGATGATGTAGCTGTACTGCTTGAGAATCTGTATCCGCAGTTTGAAAAGCTGTTTCCTGAGATCAAAGGGAAAATCGAAGTTGGCTTAAAAGCGATCGGCAAGCAGGATTGGCTTGAGCAGCAGGCAAGGGAAAACCCTGAGATCAGTAAGGCGCAGAAATCAACTGCAGGAAAGTCTGAAGCTGCTGCGTATTATGACCGGATTAAGCTTGGCGGTGCCGCACAGAATCTCTTTAAATCTCTGCAGAAAGAAATGGAAAGAGAGATGTTCGAACCGCTGAATGACATTGCAGTCGCTTCAAAAAAGAATGATCCAATCAGTGAAAAGATGCTGCTAAATGCAGCGTTCTTAATCGATCGTGACAAAGAAGAGGCATTTGATCAAAAGGTGAATGAAATCCATGACAGATGGCAGGACAGAATTGACTTCAGCTACAGTGGACCGTGGGCGGCTTATAACTTCGTGAACATCAAATTAACAGTGGAGGACGGCTGATAACCGTGATTCATAAACTGGTGAGTGCACCGATTAACATGGTCATTAAAATCGGCGAGAAAGTAAAAGAAGAAGCAGATAAGGAACTATATGATTTAAATACGATTCAGCAGAAGCTGATCCAGCTCCAAATGATGTATGAGCTAGAAGAAATTCCTGAAGAAGTCTATCAGGAAAAAGAAGAGGAGCTCCTCATCCGGTACGAAATCGCAAAACAGCGTGAGATCGAACAGTGGGAGCGGATGACTGAAAAGAAAGAAGGGTGATTATGGGGGAATTGCTTTATTTATATGCATGTGTTCCATCTAAAGAAATGACTACACTCCCTGATCTTACAGGGTTTGACGGTGAAGGGAAACTGCACACCATTCAGGCAGGGGCGATCACTGCTGTCATCTGTTCGCTCAATGCAGAAGATTATAACGAGGATGTGCTGAAGGATAAGGTTGAAAACGATATGCAGTGGCTTCAGGAGAAAGCGTTTCACCACCATGAAACGGTGCTTGCTCTTTCAAAGCTGTATACAGTCATTCCGTTAAAATTCAGCACGATCTATAAAAGCGAGGACAGCCTGAAGCAGACGCTGACTGAAAATGGATCCAAGATGAATGATATCTTTGATCTGCTCACAGGCAATGAAGAATGGAATCTTAAAATCTATTGTGATGACCAGATGCTGAAAGAGCAGATCAGTAAAAGTAATCCGGTTATAGAGCAAAAGCGTCAGGAGATCAGCCAGCTGTCTAAAGGCAAGCAGTTTTTCGAACTGAAAAAACTCGACAAGCTGGTGGAAACTGAGCTTGAAGAAGAGAAGAACCGGGTCAGCGAACGTGTGCACGAAGCATTGAAAAAGCTTGTACTAAAAGGAAATGTAAAACGTACATGGAGCAGTGAGGTAACCGGAGCCGATAAAAAAATGACCTGGAACAGCGTGTACTTAATTTCAAAAGAAGATGTGGAAAGGTTTCTTGAAGAAGTGCAGTCATATGATCAGGAAATGAAGGAAACAGGGTGGCAGCTCGAAGCATCCGGTCCATGGCCTGCCTACCATTTTTCAAGTTTCCAAACGTGAGGATGACACACAATGTCACTTAGAGATGATTTAGAAAATAAAGAAATTGCACTGATCGATATCCTTGATGTCATTCTTGACAAGGGAGTAGCAATTAAGGCAGATCTCATTATTTCCATTGCAGGAATTGATCTTGTTTACCTTGATCTGAGACTGCTCGTTGCTTCAGTAGAATCACTCGTTCAAGCTCAGGCTGAAGGTAAAACAGTTACATCAGCGCAATTTGATATGCAAAAGGAGGCGCTCATTGATGCAACAGGTCAATCCGAAAAGCGGAACGATTAACCTCGACCCCGATAAAGCAGAGCATGGACTTGCCCAGCTCGTTCTTACAGTCGTCGAGCTGCTCAGACAAATCGTAGAACGACACGCCATCCGACGTGTAGAAGGCGGTACATTGTCTGATGAGGAAATTGAGAGGCTTGGAGAAGCTCTGATGAACCTTGAAGAAAAAATGGAAGAGCTGAGAGAGGTGTTCGGGTTAGAAGCAGAAGATCTGAATATCGACCTCGGTCCGCTCGGCAGTCTGCTTTAAACAGGAGGGTACCCAATGGCAGTTGAACATAATATGCAATCAAGTACGATTGTGGATGTCCT
The DNA here is from genome assembly GCF_016908195.1 of Jeotgalibacillus terrae. GTDB lineage: Bacteria > Bacillota > Bacilli > Bacillales > Jeotgalibacillaceae > Jeotgalibacillus > Jeotgalibacillus terrae. Next base: position 48,070 of record NZ_JAFBDK010000007.1, on the reverse strand, counting down.
TGAAAAAGTGCTTGATAAAGGGGTCGTGATCGCAGGAGATATTACAGTCGGTATTGCTGATATTGAACTGATCACCATAAAAATCAGACTCATCGTCGCTTCAGTGGATAAGGCAAAGGAAATTGGTCTCGACTGGTGGGAGTCTGATCCTTACTTAAGCTCAAAAGCAATTGATCATAACACGAAAGCAATTGAACAGGAAAATAAAGAACTCAGAGAACGGTTACAGGCACTCGAAAATAAACTGGAAACAAAATAAATTTTTATTTTACAGGAGGAAGTTAACATGGCGGATGAGACAAAAGTAAACGGTCAGGAAAATAACGGCGAAGAATCATCAGGTAAGAGCAAAAGTACAATTGGACGCTCTATTGCGGGGGGGTTGCTTGGGGCTTCAATCGGTTACCTTGCTACACCACAAAACGGCAAGAGAATCATCAGCGGTCTGGATGCTGACAAACTAAAATCTAAAAGCTCTGATATTACCCAGGCAGCAAAAGAAAAATCTAAAAAAACGACTGATTCAATTAAGCATTCTGCGAAAAGTCTTTTTAGCAGAGATAAAGATGAAGACGATGATTACGAGGAAGATGCAGATGTATCTTCAGAAGTGAACAAGGATGAAGAAGATGGTGAGGAAACATACCTTGATTCTGGTCTGAAAAAAGGCAAGAAAGATAAAAAAGGTAAAGATAGTGAAGATGATGATGACGAAGACGATAATGACAAGCTTGAAAATATGGATGATAAAGAAGTAAAAAGAGAGAAGAAAAAGAGAAAGAGAAAGAAAAAAGGTAAAGATGCAAATGACGATGTCAACAAGAGACTCGATCGACTTGAAAAAATGATCTCTCAAATTGCTGAAGGTGAAGATCCTGACGTTGAAGACGACGAGGACGATGAAGATCAGGATAAAGATAAAGACAAGCTTGAAAATATGGATGACAAAGCAGTAAAGAAAGAGAAGAAAAAGAGAAAGAGAAAGAAAAAAGGTAAAGATGCAAATGATGATGTACACAAGAGACTCGACAGCCTTGAGAAAATGATTGCTCAGCTTGCTGAAAGTCAGAGTGATGACGATGATGAAGACGAGGAAGATGAAGAAGACAGCGGGCTTGAAAATGACAACGATGTGAGCGAAGACGAGAAGGATGAAAAAGAATCTTCAGATGATGGCGAAGATGAAGACGATGAAGATGACGACGACGATGATGCTGAAGATGAAGAAGACGAAGATGAAGAGCAAGATGAAGAAGATAAGGACGACAGCGATGAAGATGATGAAGTAGAAGAGGAAGAAGATACAAAAGCAAAGAATGACGAGAAAGATGATGACGAAGAAGACGAAGATACAGGCGACGATGGCGAAGAAGACGACGATGAAGAAGTAGAAGGCGAAGAAGATACAAAAGCAAAAAAAGATAAAGAAGACGAAGAAGATAAAAAAGAAACTAAAAAGAAAGCACCCGCAAAAAAATCGACAGCGAAGAAAACAACAGCTAAAAGCACTAGCACTAAAAGTAAGCCAAGAAAGAAACGTGCACCCGCAAAGAAGAGTACAACGAAGAAATCAGGCGGTACAACCGTTTCGAGTAACGACGACACGAAATCATAGTCAGGAAGGGGCAGTGAAGATGAAAGATAATGTACTGGAATCGTTTGTACAGGCAGCAAACAAGTATGAATTTACACTGGATATCAGTCTGAATATAAATGGAGCTGTCGTAACAGGGACAATGATTTCTGCCGGAGAATATTTCAAATCGTTAAGTGAAGAATTTGCTGAAGGAAATGAAGTGGCCGAAAAGCTCGCAGAACAACTCTCTGAGACAGGAGAAAATGCTGAATCAAATGCTGGTTCAGAAGCAAATTTTATTCATCTTAAAGATACTAAAATCTATAATGGTGACAGCAAAGCCACGCCATCAAAAGGAAAGATCTTATGGCGGGGAAAACTTGATGAAGTTGATGGATTTTTCCTTGGTAAGATTTCGTCAAGTAATGCCAAATAAAAATCAGAGCGTCCTTAAACGGGCGCTCTGATTATTTAGATATTTATTTTTTCAAGGCTGTCAAGGGCCTGTTTCACTGTCGTAAATGCACGTGTATTCTTAAAATCAACCAGTCCGCTGTCAACAAGGGATTTCACTGTATCAGGGCGGAATCCTGTCGCAAGCACCTGCACACCAAGCAGCTGCAGCATTCCTTTCATCTGATTCAAATATTGCGCTACCTCAATCTCAACAGGCGTGATGCCTGAAAAATCTATAATGGCATAATGAATATCAGAACCTGCAAGTTCAGGCAGTACATTTTCCAATATGTATCTTGCCCGGAAAGCTGTCATCTCACCGATCAGCGGCAGCACAACCACGCCTTCTCTTACAGGAACAATTGGTGCAGACAGTCTGGCGGCCTCTTCCTGATAGCGTTCTTCCATACGCTCCGTCATCGCTTCATAGGCAAAAACAGTCTCATTTAAACTTGTGTCGAGTAAAAGATCAACTTTTTTAATAATCTCTGACTGTTCTTTAATACAGAGCTTCAATTGTTCTCCAATTTCATTTACCACTTCAATAAAGACTTCACGGGTAGGCTGGTACCGGACGATGATTTCTGAAATCTTTCCGCCTGCAGCAACCTGCCTTGCCGCATTTTCCTTACTCCAGCTGATGAGTGCATCAGGGGCAGTCGTACGGTGCTTTTCAGCAATATCACCTAAAAATGTAAGGAAGTCTTTGTACATTTGTATCGCGCCTTTACGCTCTTCAGCTGATATCGTCAGGTTCGCTCTGTTAATAACAGCATCAACAATTTCTTCGGCCATTTCCGCCTTATGACCACTCACGTATTCTGCAAATTTCACAAGATGAGGCACAGCAGTTCACACCTTTTTTGTTTTTATTTTACTTGATGGAAGGGGATATGGCTACATAACGGAGAGTGGTTCGGTGAAAATAGGTCTTGTTCGCTATATGGGTGGGGCGTAGGTGTGAGGTTCGCGTTATAACCTGTCCTGTTCGCCGCATAGTGTCACTTGACCTGTATAATATGCATGAAAAAACCTTCCCGCAGAAGAAGTCTGGGAAGGTTTTGGGTAACTTGCAATTGTACGCCATTACTTAGTTTTAAATCCTGACATCTGCTCCTGCAGGCTGACCGCCATATCAGAAAGCACGGCAGCAGACGAGCTGATTTCTTCCATGGACGCAAGCTGTTCTTCAGCAGATGCAGCAACTGTCTGTGAATGATCAGTATTACGCTGTGATACTGACGTAATATCGCGAATTGAATTTGCGACACCCGTTGCATTTGATGAGATATCTTTAGCAGTATCTGCCATTCTGTAAATGCTGTCTTCTATATCTTCCATAGAAGTAAGTATTTCTGAAAAATTACTTCTGGTATCTTTAATCATGTCAAGTCCTTCGTTGACGTCACCTATCACTTGATCAAAAGCAGTAGTGGAACGAGTCATGTCTGACTGAATATCTGCAATGAGTTCAGAGATCTTGGAAGATGATTGCTGTGATTCCTCAGCCAGTTTTCTGACTTCATCTGCTACAACGGCAAAACCTTTTCCATGCTCCCCAGCTCTTGCGGCTTCAATCGCAGCATTCAGTGCAAGCAGGTTTGTCTGGTCAGCAATACCTGAAATGACACCTGAGATTTCACTGATCTGTCTTGATCTTTCGTCCAGGGAACTCATTACTCTGCTGCTTTCTGACACAGAATGATGTATCGTGTTCATTTGATTTGCTGTACTTTCTACAAGTTGATCGCCAGCGCGTGATTTTTCAGTAGCATGTCTGCTTTTTTCTGAAATCTGTGAAGAAGTATCGGAAATCGACTGCACACCTTTTGAAACCTCATTCATTCTTTGCTCAGCCTGTCTGACATTTTCAGATTGATCTTCAGCGCCTGAAGCAACTTCCTGGATCGTATCTGAGATCACTTCAGTTGCTCTGCTCGTTTCTTCTGAACTTGCTGTAAGCTCTTCAGAAGCGGCAGCCACCTGTTCAGAAACCTGCGATACTTCAGAGACCATTTTTGCCAGGCTGTTCTTCATTTTATTATAACTTTCAGCAAGGTCAGTCAGTTCATCACCGCCACGGTCATGAACTTCTTCTGTGAAGTTTCCTTCTCCGGCAAGCTTTATCGCTCCTGAAACAGCGGCCATACGTTTTTTCAAACGACGGGTGAATAAAAACACGCCAGTAAGCACAAGCAGAAGAATCGCAACCACAATGATGGCAAGCGTGATCAGAAATGACGATATGGTCTCGTCAATCAGTTCCTGTGGGGCGCCAACATAGTAAATACCAATGGTCTCACCTGAAGCATTCAAAATAGGCATATAAGCACTCTGATAAATATTACCGGCTGCGTTAGCCTCACCGTAGTAATTCTCGTTATTTTGAAGCACGGTTTGAGCTACCTGATCTGATACGGTGGTACCAATCGCACGCTCTCCGTTAGTCATGACGTTTGTAGCAACCCGTGTATCCTGTTGGAAGAAAGTAACGGTATCACCTGTATCATTTCCAATCCGGTCTACCAGATCGTCATTCCCATTAATCAGTGTTTCTCCTTTGTACAACTGATCCCCTCTGATTTCCCAATCGCCAGGGTAAGCAGCATCAATGTAGCTGTAACTCATGGTAAGATCACTGGCTGCTTTTTCAACTGCAAATTCTTTTATTCCTTTTGTGATTTGATAAACTGCCAGACTCCCCAGGCTGACAGTAATAAAGAACACAGATGCAACCATCATTAGGTTGATTTTAGTACTTAAGCTAAATTTCATATGTTATCCACCTTTTCAATATGTACTCCATTATATATCGTCAGGCGAAATAATTTATTTACAGTTTTATAGAAAATTGTATTCCTTTTAGAAGAGAAAGATGAATGGATTAACTGACAAAAAAGATAGTGAATGATTTAAAATAAAAAAATCAGCGCACATATGCACGCTGAGTTTTAAAAGTATATTTTAATGGTGGTTTTTAGAGTTTTATGCATTATAGACCAGCTAAACGCTCGTCTCCGCTTTTCAGGTGTCCAGCTTCAGCAGGCAGGGGCTAGTGCGGTTCCCTCAGCTCCTTAAGATAAGTCAACATCAGTTCACTTCGTTCACTGTGTTTCCTTTATCTCAATCCGCTTCAGTCCACCGCATACGCCCCTAAACGCCTGCCTCCGCTTTTCTTATAGCCACCACATATCTGCTGGTTGTTCTTTAATATTCACTGACTTCAGCGTCTGTACTGCGCGCTGGAAGCCTTCTTCGATGCTCATGATTGGATCTTCATGTTCGATGCTGACGACATGATCATAGCCGTAAGTGCGCAGTGCGCTGATGATGCGGCCCCATTCGTCTGCAGGGTGTCCCATTCCAACTGAACGGAAGCTCCATGCACGCGTCTGGATTTTGTCATATGTCTGCATATCAGTCAAACCGTACATGTTTACGTTGTCCTGGTCAATGTACGTGTCTTTTGCGTGGAAGTGGTGAATTGCATTTTCTTTTCCAAGAATTTTGATTGCACCAACAGGATCAATTCCCTGCCACCAGAGGTGACTCGGGTCAAGATTCGCACCGATATACTCATTTGTCGCTTCGCGAAGCTTCAGCATCGTATATGGCGTGTGAACAGAGAATCCGCCATGCAGTTCAAGACCGATTTTTACATCTGCTTCTTTCGCAATTTCAGCGATTTCTTTCCAGTAAGGGATCAATTTTTCTTCCCACTGCCACTTCATAATATCGCCGTATTCATTTGGCCATGGTGAAACCGGCCAGTTGGGATGTTTTGCGTCAGCGTCGGCACCAGGCGTACCTGAGAATGTATTAACAACTGGAACACCGCACAGTTTTGCAAGCTTAATCGTTTTGCGAAGCGCTTCATCACTTTCTTTCGCGAAAGCTGCATCAGGGCTGACAGGGTTACCGTGACAGCTGAATGCACTGATTGTCAGACCGCGTGACGTTACTTTTTCAAGATATTCCTTACGCTTGCCTTCATCTTCAAGAAGCTCATCAATCGGGCAGTGATCATTACCCGGATACCCGCCTGTACCGATCTCAACTGCATCAAGACCTGAATCCTTCACATAATCAAGCATTTCTTCAAATGGTTTCTGTGCAAATAATACTGCAAATACACCTAACTTCATAAGATAGCCTCCTTAATTTTTGGCTCTTTATAAGTTGGCTGTGATTTCAGCTTCAGGGGGACGCTTTCCGCGGACGAACGCTCAAGCCTCCTCGAGCAGAAGGTCACTGCTCTGCGGGGTCTTTCCCGATCGTTTTTCCGCAGGAGTCGCCCCCTTACGCTTCAATCATCAGCTGTGAAAAAACAACAATTGGCTCTTAATAAAGCCGCCTAAAACCTGATCGACTTCCCGGTCTCACTGCTCTCATAAATCGCTTCAATTACTTTTGACACAATCATTGCTTCCTCAGCCTTCACAAGCGGCTGCTGATTACCACGGCAGCTTTCAAGGAAGTTATATGCCTGGGGAAGTCCAGGGTTTTCATCGTCAGAGATCCAGTAAGGCTCCTGATCAAGCAGCATACCGTATTTCGCCTGATATAATTTCAGCGGATATACATCAAGGCCGCCTTTTGTACCTGAAACCGTAACCGTCTCCTGGTCATCTGCAAGGTTTGCAGCCCACGACGTTTCAAATAATAACGTAGCACCATCTTTAAATTTAATATAAGCAGTCGCGTGATCATCAACTTCAAACGTGGTCGGATCAAATTTACCCCACTGGTTGACAACATCGTCCTGACGGCTCAGTTCGTTGTACGTAGCACCTGAGACTTCAGCAATTTCAGGGAAATCCATTAAGTGGAGGGCGAGGTCCAGGAAATGACAGCCAAAGTCAATCAGGCTACCGCCGCCCTGCAGATCTTTATTGGTGAATACGCCCCAGCCCGGCACTTTACGGCGTCTGATCGCCTGTGCGCGTGAGACGAGTGGTCGCCCGATTTCACCGGCATTAATGAAGCGCTTAGCTGCTACTGCTTCTTTTGTATGACGATAGTGATAAGCAATCATCAGGACCTTATCAGCTTTTTCAGATGCTTCAATCATCGCTTTACACTCTGCTGTTGTCATCGCCATCGGCTTTTCACATAACACATGCTTGCCTGCTTCAAGTGCAGCGATGGCAATTTCAGCATGAAATTTATTCGGTGTACAGATCGTAACAGCGTCCACTTTATCAAAAATCTGATGGAAGTCATCTGTATGGTAGGGAACCTGATAGTCTTTAGCGACCGATTTTGCCCGCTCGCCATTCACATCACATACCGCTGTTACATCAACGTCGTTTCCTAACGCAAGAAAGGAGGGGAGGTGCCGCGATACCGCGATGCCTCCGACTCCAATAATACCAACTCTTAATTTATCCATATCGATCACCTATAACTTAACAATCTGTTTGGATTTGTTAGATTCAAGCGCTCCTAAAATGACTTTAAGAGAGCGTTTACCTTCTTCACCGTTAATCAGCGGCTGCTTGCCTGAGAGGATTGAGTCCACGAAATGATCAATGACGCCTGTTGATACCTGACCGCCTTCATCATTTGACTGGATCTTGCCAAGTGAAAGTTCTTCCTTCGTCCCGTCTGCTTTTTGAAGGACAACTGAATATTCAGGATCGTCTTCAAGGCGCAGTACACCTTTTTCAGCGTAAATAACTGTTGCATTATCTTCAGCAACGTAAGACCAGCTTGCTGCAAGTGTTCCGATAATACCGCTTTCTGTTTTCAATACGAGCACGGCATTGTCATCCACATCTGCGTTTTGCTTTGCGCTTGTTTCAACCATTGCCGCTACCTCTGTCATTTCTTCACCTAATATGTAGCGGATCAGATCAGTTTTATGCACGCCCAGGTCACCCATTGCGCCGATAAATGCTTCATCCTTTTTAAAGAACCAGCTGTCTTTTCCGTCAGCACTCCAGCCTTCAGGACCAGGATGCCCAAAAGCAGTGCGGAAGCTGTAAACCTTGCCAAGCTCACCTGAAGCGAGCCATTCTTTTGCCTTCTGATGTGATGCAACGAAGCGCTGATTATGTCCGATCATCAGCAATTTACCTGCTTTTTCAGCAGCTGCGATCATATCGTCTGCTTCCTGTTCGCTTGTTGCCATCGGCTTTTCGCATAATACATGTTTGCCCGCTTCAAGTGCTGCAATCGAGACAGGCGCATGAAGGTAGTTTGGCGTGCAGACGCTGACTGCATCAAGGTCCTGTTTCACAAGATCCTTATAGTCTGTAAACGTTTGCGCAGCACCAAATTTTTTAGCCATTTCTTTTGCACGTTCTTCATTAATATCACAGATTGCTACGATTTCTACATTTTCATTTGATGCATATTCTGCAAGGTGGCGGTGCTTTGCAATACTGCCGGCACCTACAACACCAACTTTTAATTTAGCCATTGATTAGTCCTCCTTGTATCCTTCAAGCTTTTCGATCGGCTTTGCATTTCCGTATACAGGGTAGTCACGCTTTGTTGGTGCTGCCCATTTTACACCGTTAGCAATTACCTTCTGGATCTGTTTGTTATGGTACGTCGGATGCGTCTCATGACCCGGTCGGAAGTAGAAGATCTTTCCGTTGCCGCGCTTGAATGTTGCACCGCTTCTGAATACTTCGCCGCCCTGGAACCAGCTCAGGAAAATCAGCTCGTCCGGTGCAGGAATATCAAAATGCTCACCGTACATTTCTTCTTCATCAAGCTCGATATATTCGCCAATGCCGTCAGCGATCGGGTGACTCGGATCAACTACCCATAGACGCTCACGTTCATTTGCTTCACGCCATTTCAGGTCACATCCTGTACCCATCAGACGCTTAAAGATTTTAGAGAAGTGAGCAGAGTGAAGGACGATCAGGCCCATACCTTCCCATACACGCTTTTGCACTTTCTCAACAATTGCATCATCGACTTCATCATGCGCGAGGTGTCCCCACCACAGCAAAACATCTGTGTTATTCAGCACATCTTCAGTCAGTCCGTGCTCGGGCTCGTCCAATGTAGCCGTTTTCACGTCATATCCGTGCTCAGCAAGTGCATCTGCAATGACGCGATGGATCCCGTCAGGATAAATCTCCTTTACTGCATCATGCTTTTTCTCGTGTCTAAATTCATTCCAAACTGTAACATTCATACCTTGAAACACTCCTTTAATTATCGCTGTAAGCGCTCTTAAAATAGGGAAGGTTGTATATGCAACCGCTTCCTCTACTTTAACAGATTTATCAACTGAGAAGTAAATATTTGCATCCTTTACTTCAACTTGAATGATAAAGAGGGCCGGAGACCTCATATGGACCCGGCACGCTCATTATTATTCTTTCACCGAACCTGAAGTCAGTCCGGCAACAATTCTTCTTTGGAAAATCAGTACCAGTATAACAATAGGAATGGTTACAAGAACAGTCGCAGCTGAGATATCTCCCCAAGGAATCGTGAACTGACTCTGGTAGAACGAGATTCCAACCGGAACTGTACGCCATTCATCAGACGTATTAATCGTTAGTGCAAATAAATACTCATTCCACGCTGCGATGAATACAAGGATCCCTGTTGTGAACACACCAGGTGCTGCAAGCGGGAAAATAATTTTTCTGAATGTCTGGAAAGGAGATGCCCCGTCCAGTTTTGCTGATTCTTCAAGCTCCCACGGAATCTTCTGGAAGAAGGTTGCGAGAATCCAGATTGCAAGAGGGAGGGAGACCGTAATATACGGAATCACAAGACCCATATAGCTGTTACGTAGACCAGCTGCTGTTACAAAGTTATAGATTGGCGAGATAATCGCAATCTGCGGGAACATGGATGCTGCTAAAATGATCCCTAAAATAACTCCTTTAAACCGGATTGGCAGACGTGTCAGTGCGTATGCTGCAATTGACGCAAATCCAATGGCGATTAATGTTGTCAGCGTTGATACAACGAAACTGTTCCACATATATCTGAAGAGTGGACGGTTATTAATCGCATTATCATACGATTCAAGTGATGGACTAGATGTGAACCATCTGAAGTTGTTGAAAATTTCACCCGGCGGTTTGATCGACGTGAGGAAAACCCAGATGAAAGGGAACATCACGAAAAATACAAACACGACGAGAAAAATATAGAAGCCTATTCCTGCACGTTTGTTCATCTTGATTCCTCCTCCTTATCGACCCGTTTTGCCGGCAAACAAATCCGACCCGATGAATTTGATAAACAGTGTTGAGATAATCGCTACTGAGATAAATACGATAACTGATAATACTGAACCCGCTCCAAAGTTAGATTGAGAGAAGAGGGTAATATACGCATAGATTGAAATTGATTCAGTCGCATTCGCCGGTCCGCCGCCTGTAAGTACGAAGATCAGGTCGAATACGCGGAAGGCATCCAGCGTACGGAATAATAAGGCAACAAGTATTGCAGACTTTAATAGAGGAAGTGTAACCTTCCAGAATTGCTGCCACTTTCCTGCGCCATCCACTTCAGCTGCTTCATAAAGCGATCCTGGAATGGTCTGGAGCCCTGCAAGTAACAGAAGTGCCATATACGGTGTTGTTTTCCATACATCTGCAAAGATAACAGAGAACATACCGCCTGCTCCGGTAGATAGAAGAACAGAAGCATCGTCAATTAAACCGAATTGTTCAAAATAATGAGCTACAATCCCCGTCTGTCCATCGTACAGGAAGCCCCACATCATTGCGGCAACTGCTGTCGGGATCGCCCACGGAATCAATACAGAAGCACGAACAATTCCGCGTCCGACAAATGCACGGTTGATCAGAAGTGCGATCATCAGACCGAGTACAAGTTCTGCAAATACTGAAGTAATCGTAAAGAGTAAAGTGTTCCACATGGATTGCCACATACGGCTATCCGTCAGGTAACGTTGATAGTTATCGAATCCAATAAAGTTTGATTCAATAACGGCTGTATTGACTGAATCAAGGGAACCTGCTACGTTCCCGGCAGTTACCGAGAACTCTTCGCTTTCAGTATTCTGTGAGATTGTCGTCAGCTGTTCACTTGCATCGTCCAAAAAGGCTTTAAAACCTTCTGCCCAGTCATTTTCAACTGAAGCGTATTTCAATTCGCGGTCTGCAATCGCAGTAAAAGAAGCAATCATGCCTTCAACTTCTTCATACTGTTCCGCCAGACCATCCATTTCAAGAAGTTCTGCGTGATAAGCTTCAAATTCCTGGCTGATCTCAGCTACAGCTGCAGCATCATCCGGATCAGGAGCCTGGCCTTCTAATGCTTCAAGATCTCTTGAGAGGTAAAAGTAATCATTCGCATAACGCTCAAGGTCCATATTTGAGCTCAGAAAACGCTCTGATCGGGAAGGGTCATTCAGCCGGTAATCAAATAAACTGTTATAAAATGACTGCGCAACCGGCCAAAGTGTAACGAGGATAACGAGAATCAGAGCGGGCGCGACCATTGCATAACCAAGCTGTTTTTCGTTCAATTGAAACTTCAACGGTTTCACCTACTTTTTTCATAGATTGTTTTTAATCAGGAGAAGGGGAGGTGAAAAACACCCCCCCTTCGTCCTGTTGTCATTTAGCGCCTGTTACTTTTTAAGAGCTAAACGGGCGCCTTCCGCTTTTATTCTGCCATTGCTGCTTCCATTTCTTCCTGCATGTTTGCAGCAGCTTCTTCAGCTGTAATTTCTCCAGCTAGTGCTTGTGAAAGCTGAACCTGCATAATGTCAGAAATACGTGGATAGATCGGTGTTACCGGTCTTGGTACAGCGTTTTGAAGTGTTTCAACGAACTGCTCATTAGCAAATAGTGTCGCAGCTTCCTGAACTTCAGGCTCTTCATAAAGTGCTTCAATTGTTGGTGCGCGTCCACCTTCAACTGCACTGATTGTCTGGCCCTCTGGACCAGTCATGAATTTAACGAATTCCCATGCAGCTTCCTGGTTTTCAGAGTAACGGTTGATCATTGTCATCCATCCGCCAAGTGTTGCCGCGCTTCCTGCATCCCCTTCAGGAAGTGTTGCGAATCCTACATTGCCTGCAACTTCAGAAGCTTCTTCGTCAGCTGAAGTTGACTGCATGTAAGGCCAGTTCCGGGCAAATACTGACTGTCCGCCAACCCATGCATTGTTTGTTTCAGTTTCCTGGAAGCTTAAGATATTGCTTGGTACGAAATCAGAGTTAACGATATCGATCATTGTCTGAATCCCTGCAATTGTTTCAGGACTGTTTACAACGACTTCGTTGTTTTCATCAACAACTTGTCCACCGTGTGAAGCGATGAATTCAATCGCGTTTGTAACCATTCCTTCATATTGATTAGCCTGCATCAGGTAGCCAAACTCAGTTCCTGCTTCACCCTGAAGCTCAGCAGCCATCGTCATCAGCTCATCCCAAGTAGTTGGAGGTGTTTCTACGATATCTGTACGATAGTATAGAAGCCCTGCATCGGTGAACTTAGGCATTGCATACTGACGGCCATTAAATTGACCTGAAGCAACTGTACCCGGGAAGTAGTCATCCATATTGATGCCGTCTGCTTCAATGAAGCGGTCAAGTTCAAGTGCGTATTGACCCTGGGCGAATTCAGCCGGCCAGATTACATCTGCGTCGAACACGTCAATAGAAGCATCCTGCGAACTGAACATTGTTACGTACTGGTCATGAGAAGCGCCTGTGTCTGCAGGCATTTCACGATATTCAACATCAATGTTCGGGTTTTGAGCCTCAAACTCTTCGATCAGGACATCAGTTGCGCCAGTTACGTCAACACCGGCAGCGTAAGTGATCGTTACCTGTTCCTGTTCTTCAGTAGCGCCATCATCTCCGCCTGTGTCTGAACCTGCGTCGTTATTTCCAGTGTCTGTTGCTTCATCATCTCCGCTACATGCTGCAAGAAGTAAGCTCATTGTCAGTACAGTAGCGCCGGCAACTTTTTTGTTCCAAAGTTTCATAAAGTAAAGCCCCCTTAGTTTTTAAGTTGATTGTCTTTCAATTAATTTCAAAGGTAGAAGAATATCCTCTGCCTTGTTTTCACGTTTTCCTTCAATGATTTCAAGCATGACTTCCATCGCTTTTTCGCCAATGTCAGAAGTGAACTGATTAATTGTCGTGAATTGCGGATCCATCAACGTAGCAATCGGCTGATCATCAAATCCGACAACCGCAAGATCATCAGGGACGCACCAGCCATTCAGCTGTGCTTCCTTAATCATTCCTGCCGCCACCTCATCACTCCCTGTAAAGAAAGCGGTAGGGCGGTCATCCATTGCGGCAATGCGTCTGAAAATTTCTCTGCCATTATCAATTGTAAAAATGTCCTTAAACATCCACTCAGGGTTTGGTTCGATTCCGGCTTCTGTAACCGCTTTCAAATATCCTCTGCGGCGATTCACAGAAACGCTGCTGTCGTTCCCCTGGCAGTAACCGATTTTTCTGTGTCCCTTGTCGAGTAAGTGCTTCGTGCCAATATATCCGCCTTCAACCTGGTCGAGACGGACTCTCGTGACTGTTGCATCGGGATCGTATTCATTGCAGTAAATGACAGTTCCGTATCTTGTAAATGGGGCAATTGCTTCCCATTTGTTTTCGGCTGCTGCCAGAATAATGCCGTCGACCTGCTTGGACTGAAGCAGCTCAAAATACTCCAATTCTTTTTCAGGATTGATTCTTGTGTTACAAAGAATCAACTGATAGCCATGTTTTGCTGCTTTCTGCTCCATCGCATCGACCAGCTGGCTGAAAAAAGGATTTACGATTCTGGAGATCAAAACGGCAACTTTCTTTGTCTTTATGTTGCGCAGTCTCCGTGCAGAGGAATTTGGCACATAACCAAGTTCTTCCATCGCTCTTTGTACAGCCTGCTTTTTGTCCTCACTGACATACGGATGATTATTAATCACTCTTGATACGGTAGCCTGTGACAACCCAGCTTTTAGCGCCACGTCTTTAATGGTGTACACGCGCTGACCCTCCTATAGGAACACCCCCATTTGTGAATTCATATGAAATCGTTTTCACAACTAAAGCATATAACATTATGAAAACGATTTCAATACTAAATTAAAAAATTCTTAATATTCTTTTTATTCTGATTAATAATGACAATTGAAATGGTTTTCATTGGATAGGGTGGGTGTAAGTGCCTGTGAAAGTGATTTTCATATGTATTCCTTCATAAATAAAAAGGGGGGTGTGTGGGCTAACACTATGAAAACATGAATCCGCCTTCTTGTCTATACATCTTATAAAAATATTATTCATTTAATAGTATTTTGGGGAGCGAAATATATTTCGTAAACCCTTATTCACAAAGGGTCCCGGTCGATTTAATCAAGTAAAACGTCTATACTTGTAAGCAGTAGATCTGGAAGGAGACTCACATGAAAAAAGATATACAGCTTATCGCTTTAGATATGGATGGCACACTTCTCAGAAATGATCACAGCGTGTCTGATAAAAATAGAGAGGCAATTAAAGCGGCACAGGAACAGGGCAAAGCAGTCATGGTCAGTACAGGACGTCCTCTTTTATATGCTGAAAAGATTGTTGACTCTCTGAAGCTCTCCACTTACCTGATTACAGTGAATGGAGGGGAGATCTGGAGTCCGGATCGCGCCCTGATTGAAAGAACAATGATTGATTCATCTCACGTTGAGTTTATGCTGGACATGGCATTAAAACACGACACACATTACTGGTCTTCAACAGTAGAAGGCGTATTTAATAGAAATACAACTTTCCCACAAAATATTCACGATTTTCAGTGGCTGAAATTCGGGTTTGATATAAAAGATGATCATGTCCGGGAACTGATCTGGAAAGAGTTATCAAAGCGTGAAGAGCTTGAAGTGACGAATTCAAGTCTGACAAATATAGAAGTCAATGCAGCTGGCATCAATAAAGCTGCTGCCATTCGCAAAGTCTGTAAAAAATTGAACATCAGTATGGATGAGGTCATGGCAGTGGGAGACAGTCTGAATGATCTGGCGATGATCAAAGAATCAGGCATTGGCATAGCGATGGAGAACGCTCAGCCAAAAGTAAAAGAAGCAGCTGACTGGGTGACTCATTCAAATGAAAATCATGGCGTCGCAGAGGCAATTAGACGCTTTGTGCTCAAATGATGGTTTATTTCTTTCGGAAACGGAAATAACAAAGAATGTGACTTTTAAAATGCGCATGTATATACTTGATTTGAATTTTCACATTCGAAAGGAGTTTTTCACATGGATATCGTTACATTAAACAATGGACTGAAAATGCCGCAGATCGGACTTGGCGTATGGCAGGTTGAAGATCACCAGACAGGCGTTGACTCAGTAAAGAAAGCAATCGAAACAGGTTACCGCTCAATCGACACAGCCATGATCTACAAAAATGAAGAGGCTGTCGGACAGGGTATCCGCGAAGCGGGCGTGCCCCGTGAAGAGCTGTTCATCACAACAAAAGTATGGAACGCAGACCAGGGTTATGACAGCACGCTTGAAGCTTTGGAAACTAGCCTTGAGAAGCTTGGACTCGACTACGTGGATCTGTATCTGATTCACTGGCCGATGCCTGAAAAAGATAAATATGTAGAAACGTATAAAGCGCTTGAAAAGCTGTATGAAGACGGCAAAGTAAAAGCGATCGGCGTATGTAACTTTGAAATTGAGCACCTGCAGCGCCTGATGGATGAGTGCACAGTAAAACCTGTCCTGAACCAGGTAGAGTGCCACCCATACCACGGACAGCATGAGCTGAAGGAATTCTGTGCGAAGCACGACATTTTCCTTGAAGCATGGAGCCCGCTTATGCAGGGTGGAGAAGTACTTGAAGACGATATTATCCGTAATATCGCTGAAAAGTACGGTAAAGAGCCTGCTCAGGTTGTCATCCGCTGGCACCTTCAGTCAGGCAGCATTGTCATTCCGAAGTCAGTAACACCATCACGCATCGAATCAAACTTCGACGTTTTCGACTTTGCTTTGACTGAAGACGAACTGAAAAGTATCAATGCGCTTGACCGCGGCGAACGCAAGGGTCCGCATCCGAATGAAATGAATAAAGAATAAATGATTGATAAACCCGGGAGCTTAAATGCTTCCGGGTTTTTATCTGAACAAAAGCTTTTTTAATAAAGTGATTATACGATAAATGATTATATAAGTTTGATAGCTGACAGCGTCATATTACTAGTAATCCAGGAGAGGTGAGCGGAGCGGAGGACGGCGACTCCAGCAGAAGAAGCAGGGGAGGTCAAATGGGGCCAAAAAATGTTCCGCCGAAGCGAAGTGAAATTTTACATTACATTCATTACAAATAGTAGGTAAATATCATTATTTACCATTACGATGCACTTCAGATTGTTTTAACAATTCAAAGACAGGGTATTTCCAAACTATGTTGAAAAATTCAGAACGACTCTAGAGGAGGAACTACCATGTCAAAAACATTTGTTGAAACATTCCATTCAGAACAGGATGTTCTAAAGAAAATCGAAGACCTTAAACTTCAGGGATACAAAGAAAGCGATATGTACGTTGTCGCACGTGATAAAGATGAATTGTCTCTAGTTAGAGGGCGTACAGACGCAGATATTGAAGCAGTTGAAGGAAACTGGTGGGATAAATTCAAAGCATTTGTTGCAGGAGATTCTTCTGTAAGAGAAGCATTTGACCGTATGGGAATGGAGAAAGAAGATGCAGAACGGTATTATGATGAAGTGCGAAACGGTGCATTTTTATTATATGCCGATAGTGCTTATGCGGATGAAAACGATGATTATGTAAGTCCGGCAGCCGGTGGACTTGACCCGGATTCACGTGCAGATCATCAGGTGAGCGGAACGAATTTTACAGAGGACCAGACCCACAGCCGTACGTCAGCTGCTGAAGGTGCCGGCAGACCGCTAGCTGAACGAACAGATCATAACACTGCAGGCGTAGACCATAACCGCGCGCTGGGTGACCGAGACCGTTATGTTGACCCGAATATTGATAATCCGGAACCGACACAGCCGGTCAATGACAGCAGAGAAGACGTGATCAGAGCTGAAGAACAGCGGACACCTAACCATTCCGGACATAAGGATGCCGCTGCAGCAGATCGTCATGATCAAGATGCTGAAGAATACCGTGCGCCAGATGACCGCGGTAAAATTCTTGAGCCTTCTGAGCATGATAAGCGGCAATATGGCGGTGGTCAGGGAGAAGAAGAGTTTTCACCTGACGCAGTAGATGCGGGCACGCCGCGCGGTCAGGTAAGACCGGATCAGCCGAACTATCAGGGAGATCCGTCTGGTAAGCATCGTCATGAAGAGGTTGAACCACCGGAAGAGCATGGTGGAGCGGATAACAAACGCCGTGTTGTGGACGGACAGGAATCGGTATGGGTAGACAAAAGTCAGTCTAACAGTGACAGACACGTAGAAGCTGAGGCTGACAGTAAGGGCCGTCTGCGTGGCCAGGAAGACATTTCTGAGCAGAACCCGAATGAACATGCCCATCAGGAGCATCCAGGCGAGGAAACAACGCTGCGCGACCGTGATCGTGCAAAGTCTTCTCATGATCCAAAGCTTGATAAAGAAGAACAGGAACGCAGGTTGTTAATGGAAGAGAATCATTTTAGAAATAAAGATCGTATATAATCAGTGGAGAATGAACCCGGAGCGGGCAGAGATGCCTGTGTCCGGGTTTTTTGTTGTTTTAAAATATTGGAGTGGTCGGGCTGGGTCAAATTACACTATTTCGGGGACAGGAGATGAAATCTTCTGAACCATCAGCGACATTTCATGAACATCACGGGTAATCTCCGGAACCACATATGTAATCTCCGGAACATTAAACATAATCTTCGGAACCAGCATCTCCCCAAAAATCCCAAACAAAAAAACGCGCCAATCAGCGCGTTTTTTTCGAGAAACCTTCCTGATCCAGGTAGGATGCAGCTTCATCATATGTGGTGAAAATGCCGTCAAGCATATCATCAGCATAGACGCTCCACGTATCAGCATCTTCACGTGTCAGTATCAGTTCCTGACCGTTTGAATTGACCCATGGTTCGTCTGTGAAAGGTTCAAAGTCAGCGAGTTCTTCAGTCATCAGAGAATCAATTGACGCTGCGATGATGCTGCGCAGATCCTCTTCACTGCAATCACGGATATTTGTCATTCCTTTAGCGTCAGATGGGTAATCATCCAGATGAGCAGTATAGACAAAGCCGTTTCCGTTAGGGTGAAGGTGGTAGACAACCGTTTTCTTTTCACGGATGCTTCCTTCAAAATGAAAATTAACACGTCCAAGCGATACGTTATGCCGCGCTAATTCTTCAAATGATTCAATGATCTCAAGCTTTTCTTCAAAAGTAAGCATGTAGTCTGCCTCCGTTCGTTAATAGATGCCGTTTATTATAGCATATTGTACAGATATCACCATATGAGAGTGATTTTATGAGTGCTCAGGAAAAAGCGGCTGAGATGGATTGTCTCAGCCGCAGCAATTATTTTCCCATCAATGCAACAAGCAAAGCTTTCTGCGCATGCAGTCTGTTTTCTGCTTCCTGAAAGACAACTGAATGCTTACCTTCAAGAATGGCTGTGCTCACTTCTTCCTCGCGGTGGGCAGGGAGACAGTGCATGAAAATATAGTCAGGGTCTGCGTGTGCTGCGAGGGACTCGTTAACCTGAAAGCCTTCAAACGCCTTCAGTCGTGCTTCCTGTTCCGCTTCCTGGCCCATACTTGCCCAGACATCGGTGTAGATGACGTGAGCGCCTGCTGTGGCTGCTGCCGGATCGTGTGTAACGGTGATATCCGCACCGGTTTTCGCGCCTTCAGCCTGTGCATATGCAAGAATCTCCTGATCGGGCTCGTAGCCTGCCGGACAGGCGAGTGTGAAGTGCATACCCATTTTTGCAGCACCGATCATCAGCGAGTGCGCAACGTTATTGCCGTCCCCGATATACGCCATTTTTTTATGCTTAAATGACCCGAATGTCTCATGAATGGTGAGCAGATCCGCAAGCGTCTGACATGGGTGGTAATCATCAGTCAGTCCATTGATTACAGGAATTGAACTATTTTCAGCAAGCTCAGAAACCGTGCTTTGTGCAAATGTACGGATCATAATACCATCAAGATAGCCTGACAGGACGCGCGCTGTATCAGCAATCGTTTCGCCGCGTCCCATCTGGATATCTCTTGTGCTCAGGTACATCGCATGTCCGCCAAGTTGCAGCATGCCAGCTTCGAATGATACGCGTGTACGGGTCGATGACTTCTCAAAGATCATCCCGAGCACTTTCCCCTGTAAAAGAGGGAGGTGCTTATTTTCGGGTTTTTTCAGTTCAGCTGCAAATTCAATTAACTCTAATATTTCGTTGGATGTATAGTCTCTTAACGTCAGCAGATCTTTATGCTGAAGTGTAGGAATGAGCATATTCATACGAAAACTCCTTTTTTGGGAAGTGTGTTGAAAAATGCTTCCGCAGTTTCTTTTCTTGTCCAGACATGCAAGCGGTGGATCGCTGCCGTTCTGATCAGATCAGGATCACCCTCAAGTGAAATCACCGCTTTTTTATCATCGCGGTCCATCCATCTAGAGAAATCGGCTGTTTCAGGTGTGTAGACTAAAAAGCCTTTTTCCTGCCAGGACTTAATTAGTCCGGTTTCCTGCTGATCTGTAATATAGATGCTGCCGCCGCTCCATAAGTCAGCGAGCTGCTGGCTTGAACCGGATAATGCCTTTTTCATTGCGATTTCAGGGTCTCTGTCAGAAGCCATGACTTCACCCGTGGATGTCATCATAGGTGTCAGCTCAGGAGACAGCCCTGGCAGCTTAATATGTGAGAAGACAGGCGCTTTGACTGTAAAGCCGCGCTGTCCGTTAAAAATTTGTGAGATGCCGAGTTCATTCAGCTTTTTGCCAAGCATGATAGATGTTGCATGCTGAACGAGTGGAACATTCGTTGATTTACTGCTGATCGGCACCGTTCTTGAAGCACGCGGGTTAATTTCTATGACATATAGTCCGCTGTCCTGGCATACGAACTGAATATTGAAAAGTCCCTTGAAATCGAGCTTCTTCGCAATATGAACCGCTGTATCACATACCTGATCAAGCATCGAAGCTGAGAGTGACAGAGGCGGAGTGATTGCAATACTATCGCCTGAATGGACGCCGGTTCCTTCAATATGCTCATAGACAGCTGCGACCCAGGCAGTTTTTCCATCAGACAGGACATCAACTTCAGTTTCTTTCCCCTGAATAAATTTATCAACAAGGACCGGGTATTCAATCTGCGCTGAAGCTAAATAGGCTTCGAGTTCTTCATCGCTGTTCAGCTTGATCATTCCGCTGCCACCAATCACATAAGAAGGACGTAACAGAATCGGATAATTCAGGTCATCTGCAGCCTGCCAGACTTCTGCCGGCTGGTTCGCAGTAAATCCCGGAATCACCGGCAGTCCTGCGTTTTTTAAAAATGTGTAGAAGCGGTCGCGGTCTTCCATCTCATCCAGAATGTCAGAAGTGGAACCGAGCAGGTTATACCCTGCATCTTCAAGCTCTTTTGCTACATTAATAGACGTCTGCCCGCCAAACTGCACGATGACTGCAGTGATACCTTCAAATTCAAGCACGTTCATAATATCTTCAGCACATAGCGGTTCGAAATAGAGCGCATCTGCGACTTCATAATCCGTGCTGACCGTTTCAGGGTTGTTATTGATCAGGACTGCTTCATAACCCATTTTCTGCAGTGCAAGCACGCTGTGAACGCAGCAGTAGTCGAACTCAATTCCCTGCCCGATACGGATCGGACCTGAACCAATGACAGCAACTTTCGGTTTGTTGCTGCTACGCGTATCAGAAGAGCCGCTCCACGTTGAGTAAAAGTAATTCGTCTTCGCTTCAAACTCAGCTGCACACGTATCAACCATTCTGTATGAAGGCGTAATCTGCCACTTTTCACGCTGCTTTTTGATCAGGGAAACGGGCACATTCCAGCAGCCTGCAAGCTGCTTGTCGGTGAAACCAAGTTTTTTCGCTGCGAACAATTTCTCCTTTGTCACTTCAGGCCAGGCAAGCTCTTCATAAGAGCATTGCGCCTGAACAAGTCTTGATAACACGGATAGATAATAAAGTGAAATTTTTGTCCACTCATGCAGTGTAGAGGTTGAAATGCCTCTTTTTAAAAGCTCAAATATTGCAAACAGTCTGCGGTCATCCGGCTCTTTCACAAGTGTTTCAAGCTCCTTTGTCTCGAACTGTGACAAAGCAGGGAGGAAGAGGCCGTCAATTTTCTGATCAAGTGAACGGATCGCTTTTTGAAAAGCCGCTTCGATTGAACGTTCAATCGCCATCACTTCACCCGTTGCTTTCATCTGCGTACCAAGCTTACGGTTCGCACCGGTAAACTGGTCAAACGGCCAGCGCGGAATTTTAACAGTAACGTAATCCAGTGCAGGCTCAAAGCTCGCAAATGTCGTTCCAGTCACCGGGTTTTTCAATTCGTGCAGGTAATAACCGACTGCAAGTTTTGCAGCAAGGCGTGCAATCGGATAGCCGGTCGCTTTTGATGCAAGGGCAGATGAGCGGCTCACACGCGGATTCACTTCAATCAGGAAATAATCACCGCTTGATGGGTGCAGCGCGAACTGGATATTGCATCCGCCGACAATGCCGAGCGCTTCAATAATCTTAATTGAAGACGTTCTGAGCATATGATATTCCTTATCGTGCAGCGTCTGACTCGGCGCTGTCACAATCGAATCCCCTGTATGCACACCCACCGGATCAAGGTTTTCCATATTACAAATCGTGATGCACGTACCTGCTGCATCACGCATCACTTCATATTCAATTTCCTTGTAGCCTGCAATGCTCCTTTCAACAAGACACTGATGGATCGGACTTGCTGAAAGTCCCTGCTTGACGAGGGTCAGGTAAGTTTTCTGATCAGAAGCAATCCCTCCGCCAAAGCCGCCAAGTGTGTAAGCCGGGCGCACGATAATCGGGTAGCCGCACGTATCAGCGAATGCCAGTGCTTCTTTTTCGTTATAAATGATCTCACTGTCCGGAACGGGTTCATTCAGTTCTTTCATCAGTGAGCGGAAAGCATCGCGGTCTTCAGCTTTTTTAATAGAGTGAATATCCGTGCCGAGAAGCTTGACGCCATACTCATCTAAAACGCCCTGATCAGTCAGTGCCATTGCAAGGTTCAGCCCGGTCTGACCGCCAACTGTAGCAAGCAGTCCGTCCGGTTTTTCCTTTTCAAGAATTTCTTTCACGCTTTCAACTGTCAGCGGCTCAAAATACACGCGGTCTGCAGTCGTTTCATCTGTCATAATCGTTGCCGGATTATTATTGATCAGAATAACTTCGATCCCTTCTTCGCGAAGAGCGGTGCAGGCTTGAGTGCCTGAATAGTCAAACTCAGCGGCCTGACCGATTACAATCGCACCGGATCCGATTACAAGTACTTTTTTAATTTCCTGCTGTTTAGGCATGTTGTGACACCTTCTTTTCCTGTTGAATCAGATTAAAAAATGAATCAAATACTTCATGATGCTCAGCCGGACCCGGTGAAGCCTCCGGGTGGAACTGAACAGTCAATAGCGGGAGATTCTTATGCTGCAGACCTTCCACGCTGCTGTCATTTACATTTGTATATAAAATGTCTACGTTTGCCGGGATAGAACCTTCCTTTACAACGTAGCTGTGATTTTGCGAACTCATGCTGACGCGCTTCGTTTTAACATTCATAACAGGGTGATTTGCGCCGCGGTGACCAAACGCCAGCTTTTCAGTTGAAGCACCAAAAGCAATCGCGAGCAATTGATGACCAAGACAGATCCCGAGTGTCGGATAAGCATTAGCCCATGCGCGATAATCATCAATTTTATGCATAAGAGATGCAGGGTCACCAGGTCCATTAGAAAACAGCAATCCATCCAATGAGGTACTCATCAATTCACTTGTGGATACCGTATACGGAAATACAGTCACCTTGCAGCCACGGTCTAACAGCGCCTGTAAAATGGACTTTTTATAACCGAAATCAATCAGTCCGATATGAGGAGAACCTTGCCCGTAAGTAACGGCCTCTTTCGCTGTCACATGCGGCACAACAAATGTGCGGATTGGCTCCCAGGCAGGAAGCGGCTTCCCTTCAAGCTGCATCACCGCCTGCATCGTACCGTCTTCGCGGATTGTCTGAATGACAGAGCGTGTATCCACGCCCGTCATAATGGGGACGTTATGCATCACAGCAAATTCTAAAAGTGAAATCCCGCGTTCAAGCGTACCTTCATACAATTCAGTCACAACTATGCCCGCGGGTTGGATATCAGCTGATTCAAGATGCAGATTCTGAATCCCGTATTGGCCCATCAGCGGGTAGGAAAATACAATGATCTGTCCGTAATAGGATGGATCTGTGAGCACTTCCTCGTAGCCTGTCATCCCTGTGAAGAAGACGATTTCTCCCTGTACGTCTTTAACCGCGCCTTTCCATGATCCTTCGAATGACTGTCCGTTCGACAGTGACAGCGTTCCTTTCATGAGAACCGCCTCCTTAGTGTTGAATATAGTAATCGCTTATGATTTCCGTTGCAGGCGGATGCTTTCCGGGGGAACGGCGGTGAGCCTCCTCACGCTGCGCGCTGCGGGGTCTCACCTGTCCGTTTTATCCCCCTGGAGTCACCGCCTTCCACTTCAATCAACGCTTTTGGATAAATATAAAATCAATTGTATTATTATTCATAAGGGTTAATAAGAATACTGTCCGGGAAGGTGGCTTCCGGGACAGTTTGTATTTAACTTTGGTTGGGTGGATCGCGATCAATTGGTCAGATGATCTGGGTCAAATGACATGATTTTCTGAACCGGTGATGAAATTTCATGAACCTGGCATGTAATCTCATGAACACCATCCGAAATTTCCTGAACACCATGCATAATTTCCTGAACATACGAACAAATCTCATGAACAACAAAAACCCTCAACTAACCGTATACTCAACCTGCATCATCGTCTTCTCCAACAAAGAAGCTGCCTGTTTACACTCTTCATAACTGACAGTCAGCGGCGGAAGGAGTCTGATCACATTTGGTCCGGCCGGTACAAGCAACAACCCATTTTCTTCTGCTTTTTTCACAATCGACGCAGCGTCTGTGCTGAGGACGATGCCGAGCATCAGACCCTGACCGCGGACACATGTGACGTTAGATAGTCCGAATAGTGAAGCGAGCTGTTCACGCAGGTACGCTCCCTTTTGCCGGACTTCCTCAAGAAATGCTTCCTGAAACACATGGTCAACGACAGTCTGTGCCGCTGTAACGGCAAGCGGGTTGCCGCCATAAGTGGAACCGTGCGTTCCCGGTCCGAAATGGTCAGCTAATGCTTCAGAGCCGAGAATCGCGCCGATAGGGAAACCGCCGCCAAGCCCTTTTGCGAGTGTCACAATATCAGGCTTGAGTGGTGTCTGTTCAAAAGCGTAACGGCTGCCAGTGCGGCCGATGCCGGTCTGGACTTCATCAATAATAATTAAAACCCCGTTTGACTCACACAGCTGCTGAAGCGCTTCAGCGAAGTCAGGGTCAATCGGATTGACGCCGCCTTCACCCTGAATCATTTCGAGCATGACAGCTGCTGTGTCTTCATCAATGGCTTCTTTTAGAGCTTCCTGATCATTAAAAGGAATCGTTCTGAACTCAGGCATGAGCGGTCCAAAACCTTCTTTGACTTTATCCTGGCCGGTTGCAGCCATCGCACCGGTCGTTCTGCCGTGGAACGACTGTTCAAATGTGATGATCACATGCTTTCCTGTTGCTTTTCTGGCAAGTTTAATCGCTGCTTCATTCGCTTCCGCACCGCTGTTACAAAAAAGCGCGCGTGAAAGGGCAGTATCTTTTACAAGGTCAGCTGCCAGTTTTTCCTGAGCAGGGCTTTCAAACAGGTTTGAGATATGCCAGAGATTTTCAGCCTGTGCCTGGATCGCACTCACCATTTTCGGGTGGCAGTGGCCGAGACTGACCACTGCGATGCCACTGGTGAAATCAAGGTAGCTTTTACCCTGATCATCCCATACGATAGTGCCTTCGCCTTTGACAATATGAAGGGAACGCCTTGCATAATTTTGAAACAGTGCACTCATCTGACTGCCACCTCCTTTAAAATGGTTGTACCTTCAAGCATTTCATTGACAATCCGGACAGCAGGAATACCGCTTTGAAGGCATCCGGCCGCTGCCTGAACTTTTGGGATCATGCCGCCGTAGATCGTACCGTCTTCAATCCAGCCGCTGATCTCGTCAGGACTGGTTGTAGAAACGGATGTACCGTTTACTTTTATGCCTGGTGTATCAGTCACAAATAACAGCTCATCTGCGCCGACAGCAGCCGCTACTTTTTCAGCGGCTGTGTCAGCGTTAATATTGAGCGCCTGCCCCTCAGCAGTACTGCCAATACATGAAATAACCGGCAAAGCACCACTTAGCATATTGAGTATGGAAGGATCTACTTTCTCAATTTTTCCGACAAAACCATATACACTTTTATCTAAAAAGGATGCTTCAATCAGACTGCCATCAAAGCCGTTCAAGCCGACTGCTCTGATATCAGCCTGCCCGAGCTGATGGACGATCCATGGATTGACTGAGCCGATCAGCGTTGTCTGAACAAGTGTAATGGCTTCTTCGGGTGTAACACGCAAGCCGTTAATGACTGGTGTTTGTATGCCAGCTTCCTCAAGCGTGCGATTAATGGCGGGTCCGCCACCATGCACGATGATCACACGCTTTCCGTTTTGAATCATTTGATGAATGCCTTTGAAAAAGTCAGCGGTCAGCCGTTCGAGTAAACTGCCGCCGAGCTTGATCACGACTGTCTCAGGTTCTGTAGCTTGCGTTGATCTGTACGTAGTCATAAGTCAGATCACACCCCCATGCCAGTCCTTTTCCATCACCCTGATTTACATTTACTTTGAGTTTGATTTCCGGCTGCTTTAAATACTCAGTCAGTTCATCTTCTGAGAATGCGAGCGGCTCACCTTCACGGACAACAGGCGTGGAGCCGATTAAGATCTCCACTTCCTCAGGATCAATCGTCATACCGCTGTATCCGACGGCTGCTAAAATACGTCCCCAGTTGGCGTCACAACCGAATGCCGCTGTTTTCACAAGCGGTGATCCAACAACGGTTTTAGCGATTTTACGGGCTTCCTCATCGTTCTTAGCGCCGTTTACTTCAACTTCAATCAGCTTCGTCGCACCCTCGCCGTCTTTCGCGATCATCTTTCCAAGGTCTTCACAGACGTGGAGCAATGTCTGAACAAATACTTTCCAGTCAGGGTGTGATGGCGTGAGCGTCTTGTTTTCTGCAAGACCATTCGCCATGACAAGTACCATATCATTCGTTGAGGTATCCCCATCGACTGTAATTGAGTTGAACGAGCGGTCTACTACTGACTTTAAAGCACCATGCAGGTGATCTGATTCAATCGCTGCATCAGTTGAAATAAAACCAAGCATTGTAGCCATGTTCGGGTGAATCATCCCGGATCCTTTTGCAGTGCCTGCAACAGTCACTGTTTTACCATCAATATCCACTTTATATGCTGTATTTTTCGAAACAGTATCAGTCGTTAAGATCGACTGTGAAAAATCGATTGAGCCCTTTAATCCGGCTGTCGGCTCTAATTTTGGGATGCCATATTTTAAGCGGTCCATCGGCAGCTTCTCACCGATCACACCTGTCGAAGCGACGCCTACAAGGTGTGATTCGATATTTAAAAGATTCGCTGTTAAATGCTGCATTGTCTGTGCATCCACATAACCCTGCTTCCCGGTACAGGCATTGGCATTACCTGAATTCACGATGATTGCCTGCATTTTCTTTTCAACAGCCAGCGCTTCTTTTGTGACTTTTAGAGGGGCGGCCTGAACCGCGTTTGTCGTATACACACCCGCAGCATTTGCAGGCACCTCGCTGACGAGCAGCGCAAGATCGTTCTTTTTATGTTTAATACCGCAGTGAAGACCTGCAGCTTTAAATCCGATTGGCGAAGCAATATTATTCCCTGAAATCTTCTTAATCGATGGATAGACAGTTGTCATACTATAAGATTCCTCCTTCAGATAAAAGCGGAAGGCGCTTGGCCAGCTGCGACAAGCATAAGGCGCGGAACGAAAAAGGGCGATCTTTCCCTTTATCGTTCAGTGACTTATGACTCGAGCAGCTAGCGCCTGGAGCTGGATAAATTTTGTTATTCACAACTTAAGCTGAACCTTGGAGTGAAGGACGGCGACTCCTGCGGAAAAACGATCGTGAAAGGCCCCGCAGGGCAGTGGTTTTCTGCCCGGCCTGAGCGTTCGTCCGCGGAAAGCGTAGTTCTTCACGAAAAGGTGAAGCGATTCTTGAATCAAATCCTAATAGTTAACTAAATATACGAAGGGACTAAATCAAGTCCTTCTGATTCTTTAAATCCAAATTGAACGTTCATATTCTGGATCGCCTGCCCGGCTGCACCTTTTACGAGGTTATCAATGACTGAGACGATCGTGGCGCGGTTAGTCCGTGGGTCCACGTGAATTTGAAGGTCGCAGTAATTTGATCCATATACCTGGTTCGTGCTGAATTTCGGTCCGGGTGGCATCACTCTGACAAATGTTTCGTTCCGGTAACTGTCCTCATAACATTCCTGCAGCTGCTTTTTTGTTACACCGTCAGCAAGCGGTGCATAAGCGGCTGCCAAGATTCCCCGCGTCATTGGCACGAGGTGCGTGCTGAAGGTGATGGGTCGTGTCTTCTCCGCGAACCGGGCAAGGCCGGTTTCGATTTCAGGGATATGCTGATGCTTATTCACTTTATATATTGATAGACTCTCATTTGTTTCGCTGAAATGAGTCATCTGATTCGGCTTGTTTCCAGCGCCTGATACACCACTTTTAGCATCTATGATCAGGCTGTCTGTATCGATCAGTCCGTTTTTCACTGCCGGTAGCAGGCTGAGCAGCACGGCAGTCGGATAACAGCCCGGGTTTGCCACCATGAAAGCATCTTTTACTGCATCACGGTTCCATTCCGTCAGTCCATACACTGCTTTTTGAAGAGACGTTTCCGGTGCGGCATCTTTGCCGTACCACTCAGTGTAATCCTTCGCTGATAGCCGGTAATCGCCCGAGAGATCAATGATTCGTGGTCCTTTACCGATCAGAGGAGGCAGCAGCTTGCTCGTAACGCCGCTTGGTGTGCTTGTGAAAATTACATCCATTTTAGCTAAATGCTCAATTCTGATTTTATGAAGAGGGGTGTCATAAATATTCATTAGATATGAATATTTATGAGAAAATAACTCTCCTTCTTCAGAAGAAGTAAACAGGTCAATTGAAGAAATTCCGCTGTGACGATGTAAAAGTCTGATTAACTCAAGACCGCCATAGCCGGTTGCACCTATAATTCCAACTTTCACATCCATCACTCCAAAAAAATATGTTAGGCATATTATAGGTATGTATAAAAATAAAATCAACCGTATTTTTATAAAATGTTGTGCAATTCAGTTAATGGTAACGCTTACAACATAGATAGCAGTAGGAAGAAAGTTTTTTATGTTCTTTATTAATCTGTTAAGCCCTGCGGATATCTTTCCAGGGTTCAATTCGTTAAAATAATAGGAAGTAAACAAGTCAGAGGAGGGGTTTCCTATCAGCCGTATTGCATCGCAGCCGTATATTATGATCACGCGCAAAATTGAATGGGAAGAACAGCATATTATCGAACACGAAAGTTTTCTTCATCTGTATCCTCAAAAATTGACTGATGACTCCAACGAATTTTATTTCCACGAGATTCTGGATCTTTCCTATAAAGAAAGCATGAGAAGTTTCGGACTGCTCTATGTTCATACGACAAAAGGGCTTTTTCCTTATAAAGTGAGAGAGAATCCAATTTCATTTATCAGAATTGTTGAAGAAAAGATAAAGGAGATGAAGGGATGAGTTTTCAGTTTGAAGGCATTGATCACGTGCAGTTAACAGCTCCTGCAGGAAGTGAAGATGAGGCTCGCCGTTTTTATACTGATCTGCTGGGGTTGAAAGAAACACCTAAGCCTGTTAACCTTCGTGGGAATGGCGGGTGCTGGTTTTTGTGTGGACATCAGGAAATTCACATCGGCCGTGAAGAGCCGTATACGCCTCCGAGAAAGGCGCATCCGGCGTTTGTTGTGAAAAACCTTGAGCAGCTCCGCATCCGATTGACTGAGGAGAACATATCCATTCAGGAAGAACAGCCAATTGAAGGAAGGACCCGGTTTTTTGTGAGGGATCCTTTTGGCAATAAATTAGAATTTCTTGAATATCACGTTTAAGTTGATAGAAACAGAGGTAAACAGGCTTTTTGCTGCCAGCCTTTGACAAAAGTGCTCAAGTGTGAAAAGATGAGAACAACAGATCGCAATCTGTTGAACGAAAGTGTTTTTTGTAAGGAGCGTATTTAGTTCAAAGTTTAATAGAGAGTACAAGTGACCGTTCTGTTTATGGAATGAAAATGTAAGGAGGTCATCAGCATGCAGCGCATCATGATTATTGAAGATAACGCTGACCTTCGCCTGGATCTCACAGAACAGGTTTCAGACCTGGGGTATCAATCCATACCGGTCACAGATTTTGAACGGATTATAGAGCATTTCATCGAAGAAAAACCAGACTTGGTGCTCTTGGATGTGAAACTGCCTTTTTTCGACGGATTTTACTGGTACCGTCAAATCAGAGAGTATTCCAAATGTCCGATTGTCTATCTGTGGCATCATGAAGATGCAACAAGAGGGTTACAACTGGCAAGAGAAGGACGAAAGACTACTGGAGACATATTGCCGCTGACGTCGGAAATGTTAAGAAATACATTGACCCAGCATTTAAAAAATAGATTAAGATAAATGATGAACTCCCGCGCAGAAGCCTGGGGGTTTTTCTTTTGTGAACGAGGAGGCTGAGTGATTATTGCCCCAAATCCTTTACAGCTTCAAGTTCCATCAATTGTGAAACAAATCTCTACTTTCATACGTATCTAAGCTATAGAAGAAACGGGGTGTCTGGAATGAAAAAAGAACATATTGCGCTGATTGCAGGGATTGTTTTTGTAGTCGGGACTGGCGCAGCGATGATCTATCTGGAAAGCCAGTGGTTGAATGTGATGGTGTATCCGATAATGGCAATTGGAATGGGGCCGTATTTTTACATAAGATCTAAAGAAAAAGAAGCGAGGTGGCTATCAGAGGCTGCTGAGCTTGAAGGGCGCTCGCTGCTCGATGAGAAGGAATGGATCTTTGAGTTTACTGGCAGTTCTTATGCGGCGCTGACGATTGTGAATAAGGATGGGGAATATACCGGTAATTATAAAATTGTAAATTTGCCGCTTTGGAAAAGAGCAATTTCTATCTTTTTCCCGGGGATGGATGCATATTACGCTTTTACAGGAGGCATCTTTACCTCTCATAATGAACCTGCTGTGGCTTTTCAAAAGAGAAAAGAAGATGGCCGGAATGTCCTGGAGATAAGGAATCACAAAGGTGAAACAGCGGGCTTTTATAAAGAAGAGAAAAAACTGACGAGAACGAACGGTTCGATCTATACAGCTGATGGAGAACTGTTGTGTGATGTGAAGTCGAAGTCGAAAATGGGAGATTTTAATTTAAGGACTGTAGATGACCGCTTTTTTGCTTCTTATATGCATGGATATTTCGATTACGCAATGAAGCCGCAGTTTCAGAAATCCAGCGGACAGGATCTGGTAAAAGTAGGTGAAGAGCTTTCGGATAATGAAAAAACACTTGCCGCGGCAGTTGTCTGCTACTGGATGAGTTATCTGCAGCGCGGAAACTGATAGAGGTGAGCTGAATGGAAAAAGCAATGTTTGCAGGCGGATGTTTCTGGTGTCTGGTCAGGCCGATTCAGGAACGGGAAGGTGTCTTAAAAGTAATATCAGGCTATACAGGCGGGTCAGCAGAGGATGCTGTCTATTCGAAGGTGAAGAATGGCGGTACAGGCCATGTGGAGGCTGTTTATATTGAATATGACCCGGAGCGGATTTCTTATCGTGAGCTGCTTAATATTTATTGGCCGTTGACAGATCCAACTGACGCAGAAGGACAGTTTTCTGATCGTGGTGATGCGTACCGGTCGATTATTTTTACTTATACAGATGATCAGAAGCAGGAGGCGCTTCAGTCGAGAAGTGACCTTGCTGAAAGCAGCCGCTTTGAGCAGCCGATTGTAACTGAAATCAGGGAAGCGGGCACCTTTTATCCGGCAGAAGACTTTCACCAGGACTTTGATCTGAAAAACAGTTTCCGTTACGCCCTTTACGTTCAGGGGTCAGGACGTGAAAAGTTTCAGCGTAAGTACTGGCCGAAAGACAGAACGCATTTGAAAGAAAGGCTGACAGAGATGCAGTATGTTGTCACCCAGGAGAATGGGACGGAGCCTCCTTATGAAAATGAGTACTGGGATAACGTACGTGAAGGAATTTATGTGGATATTGTATCGGGGGAACCGCTCTTTTCATCCCGTGATCAGTATGATGCAGGGTGTGGATGGCCTTCCTTTACAAAGCCGATTACTGATTCGATGGTAGAAGAAAAGTGGGATGTGTCTACAAAGAACACTCGCCGGGAGATCAGGAGCCGCCATGCTGATTCGCACCTCGGGCATGTATTCGAAGACGGCCCTGCTGATAAAGGCGGCATGAGATACTGCATTAATTCTGCAGCGCTCCGGTTTATCCCGAAAGAGCGGCTTGAAGAAGAAGGTTACGGCGATTTTATGATACTATTTGCATTAAAGAAAGATTAGAGGAGGACCTTCTGTTGAAAAACGCCAAGGTGGCTTTGCTGTTATTCGGAAGCCAGTTTTTTTATTTATTATTTCTGCCGGTCTGGTTTACGTTTTATGGCGTATCGCTGATGAATATTGAACAGGATGGTTCATTTGCAGGGCGGATGGTGCTATATGCGGTCGGGTCTTACCCGGTTGTGCTGATGGTGGCGATTGTGATCTCGTGGATGGCCTATCACCGCTACAACTGGAAGAGGATGCTGCTTGTGAACAGCCTCCCGATCGTATGGATTGCGCCGATTTTGTTTACGTTTATTTTTGCGACGATATTTAATGGGTAGTTGAGATGGGATCTGTTGATACAGCTCGAAAAATTTAAAGCTTCACTTTCCGGAAGGCTCAGCGACCGCCGTCCGGAAAGCATCCGCCAAAAGCGTAGTGAAACGATGAAAGAGCCTGAGACAATTCTCAGGCTCTTTCCATTTACTCGCCAAAATTCGGCAATGTTAATTTGTTATTGTACAGCTGGTTAAACCACATTTCATAGCCAAGGGCATTTGGATGGATGGTATCATCGAGCATATCTTCAAGTGCAATGTTACGCTCAGTCATTTCATTTAAAATCGCATCATGTGTATCGAAGTAGTGCCAGCCATTTTCAGCGGCAACTGCTTTTGTCAGGTTATTATAGTCGGCAAATGTCAGTCCGAGTTCATTCAGACCTGATTCTGTCAGGTTTGTTTTTAAAATCGGATTTGGAGAGATAAACAGAATTTCAACGCCCGGGATCCGTTGTGTGAATGTGCGGTAAAGTTCTTCAAGAGATGCTTTTGTTACATCAAGCGGCACGCTCTGACGGTAATTATTAATCACTGATGTTTCAAGAATCAGTAAATCCGGTCTGCTCTTCAGTACGCCTTCGATGACTTCCGGACGAAGGAGCATCTCTGATGTATAGCCTGAATGTCCATGATTAGCAATTGTCACATGCTTCAGAGGTCTTGATGTGCTGCGGATTTCATTCTGCAGCAGGGCACGCCATGTTTGTGACGGTGTGCCGGCTCCGACGCCTTTTGTCACGCTGCTTCCAAGTGTGGCCACGCGGGCTGAGCCGTTTTTTAAGACGCGGTAGGTTAAGAAATCTATATAAGAAAGCTCATCATTATATGCAGGGTTAAGCTTTTGCAGCTCTTCAGCTACGGCACTTTGTTTCGAACGGTATTCACCGCGTACCATTCCCATGAGTACGAGGAACACACAGCTGATTAGCAGCAACTTAGATAAATGTTTCATCAGTCAGGTACATCCTTTCGTTTTCAGTAACACGTTATAAATGTAATTGTAACATAAATGTAATAATCGCTCAATAGGACGTCTGTCGTCTTCTCAGCATAAGACCCGTGAACACGTTATAATGGAGAAAAGTAAAAGTGTACAGGAGGGTCAAGTGATGGGTGCATTAAATCAGACAATGGTGATTGAACGGCCCCTTGAAACGGTATTTCAGGAAACCATTCAAATGGAGAAATCTCCTGAAATCATGGATCAGGTGGTCAGCATAAAGAAACTGACGGATGGGCCGCCGGCAAAGGGAACGAGGTATGAAGAAGTGAGAGACCTTGGTGGACGGAAAGTTCAGTCAGAGCTCGTTGTAACGGAGTTCGTTGAAAATAAATCCTATGCAGTAACCAGTGAGCAAAATGGTGTGAAGATCAACTTCCGGTATACATTCAGTGCTGAAGGTGAAAACAGTACATTTGTTACATTTGACGGGAAGATTACAACACAGGGGTTTGCCCGTTCGTTATTTAGAGGTATGATCGTGCGCATGATTTCGAAAGAGGAATTATTCCATTTACAAAAATTGAAAAACTATATTGAAAGCCGTACGGAGGGTCAGGATGACGAAAATAACAATTAAAAAAGGGTTCTCGGAAAAGATTCGTGAAGGGTGGCCGCTGCTGACAAAAGAAATGGTCCAGCAAGGTGACTACGATCAGGAAGGCCGTATATTTACAGCAATCGATCCGCGTGGCCATTTTCTCGCAAAAGGCTATCTCGGCAGGCAGAATAAAGGCTCCGGCTGGTTGCTGACATGGGATCAGCATGAGGAGATTGACGAAGCATTTTTTAAAAAGAAGATTGAAAGTGCAGCTTCGCACAGGGAAGCCTTTTTTGAGGATAACCAGACAGATGCGTTCCGTCTGTTTAACGGGGAAGGTGACGGAATCGGCGGGCTGACGATCGATCACTATGCAGGCCATTATCTGTTTACCTGGTACAGTAAAGGAATTTATGACTTCAGAGATGAGATCCTGCATGCGTTTGAACAGGTTCTTCCCTTTAAAAGTATTTACGAGAAGAAGCGGTTTGATTCCAAGGGACAGTATGTGGAAGATGATGATTTTGTAAAAGGGGAGCGTCCTGATTTTCCTCTGGTTGTAAAAGAAAACGGTGCTCACTTTGCGGTTTATCTCAATGATGGAGCGATGACTGGTGTATTCCTTGATCAGCGCAACGTCCGTAAAGCAATCCGTGACAAATATGCTGAAGGTAAAAACATGCTGAATACATTCTCTTATACAGGGGCATTTTCAGTCTTTGCAGCACTTGGCGGCGCAGTCAAAACTACAAGTGTTGACCTTGCGAACCGAAGCGTGCCGAAAACGATTGAACAGTTCAGTATGAATGGCATTGACTATGAAGCGCAGGATATTCTGGTACGCGATGTTTTCCGCTACTTCAATTACTGTGTAAAAAATGACGTGAAGTTTGACCTGGTTGTCATGGATCCGCCGAGCTTTGCCCGTTCAAAAAAACATACATTTTCCGCGTCAAAAGATTATAAAAACCTTGTGAAACAGGCAATCGACATCACTGAGAAAAAAGGTGTCATTGTGGCTTCAACCAACGCCGCTTCATTTGATATGAAAAAATTCAAGTCGTTTATTGATCAGGCATTTAAAGAAAAAGGCATGCGCTATAAAATCATTGAAACCTTCTCGCTGCCGGATGACTTCCGGACGGCTGAAGGCTATCCGCCCGGTGATTATTTGAAGGTGTGTGTGATTCAAACGCTCTGATCAAAACCGCCAAAAGGAGGAACATCTGATGGATCCGGTCACCTTATCTGCCAGAAGACTTGCCGAATACGTTCACCGCAGCGGCAGTATTGATGCTGCTATTGGCAGTGCGAACGCCATGATGGAAGGGACCAGAATCCATCAGGCGATCCAGAAAACGTACGGCGATGAAGATGAAAAAGAGAAGTTTCTGTCACGAAGGCTCGAATTTGATGGTAAAACGTTTATTTTAGAAGGCCGCTGTGACGGCCTTTTAAAGCATGAGAGTGGATATATCGTAGATGAGATTAAATCCACCTCAAGGCAGCTTGAAGACATAGAATCGCCTGCAGAGGTCCACAAAGCGCAGGCGTTTGTTTATGCGTGGATTTTAACGGAAGAGATGGCGCTTGAGGACATTCAGGTGCAAGTGACCTATGTGCAGTCATCCACGCGCGAAGAGAAGCGTTTTATCGATACATATGAAGCAGCATTTTTACGGGATAAAGTGATTGAGATGGTACGTGTCTATGAACCGTTTGCGACACTGATGCAGCGTCTGAAGTCAGAAAGGCAGTCATCGATTGAGTCACTCAGCTTTCCATTTCCAGCATTCAGGCCCGGACAGCGGCAGCTTGCGGGCTCAGTCTATAAGACGATTGATGAAAAAGCAAAGCTGTTTGCCCAGGCGCCGACAGGGATCGGTAAAACGATCTCAACACTGTTCCCTGCAATCAAAGCGGCTGGGGAAGAGAAAGTGAATCAGATCGTCTATACGACAGCTAAAACAACGACGCGTATTGCTGCTGAAGAAGCATTTCAGCTGATGCAAAAAGGTGGTCTCAGGATGTCTGCTGTCTCTATGACAGCCAAGGATAAAATCTGTTTTAAGGAAAAAACAATCTGCCAGAAGGAATACTGTGAATTTGCTGATGGTCATTTTGACAGAATCAACGGGGCAATGATGGATATTCTTGAGCATGAGACACTGATGACGCGCAGTGTAATTGAGTCCTATGCGATGAAGCACCGCGTGTGTCCTTTTGAATTTTCGATGGATCTGTCTTATGTAACAGACGCGATGATTGGAGATTATAACTATATTTTTGATCCGCGCGTGTCAAGAAAACGGATGGCCGGGGAACAGAAAAGCCGTGCCGTGCTGCTTGTCGATGAGGCGCACAACCTGCCGGACCGGGCAAGCAGTATGTATTCAGCTGCGCTGACGAAGCAGACGTTTTTGCAGATCAGCAGAAATGATCAGCACCCGGCTCTGAGTAAAGCGGCGAAGCGTGTGAATAAGGCGTTTCTGGAAGTGAAAAAAGAGCTTGAGGAATCATTTGAGATTGTTCATGAGCTGCCGGAGCAGTGGCTTGAAGCCGTTCAGGAATTTTACACAGAAGCGGAGCGGCTCGTGCAGTCAGGTGTGCGTGATGAACAGGTAATTGATCAATATTTTGCTGTGCGCCAGCTGATTGCAGCTGCTGAACAGGTGGATGAGCGATTTTATATCTATATTCAAAAAATGCGCAATGACGTATTGGTTAAGATCGTCTGTATGGATCCATCGGCATTTATACAGGGATCTGCAAAAGGGTACAGGGCTTCAGTGTTCTTCAGTGCAACGATGCAGCCTGTATCCTATATCAGAACGATGCTTGGCGGTGAACAGGAAGATTTCCAGCTCGACCTACCTTCTCCTTTCAGTAAGGAACAGATTGAGGTCAGGACAGTCCCGGTATCAACAAAATATAAAGACCGTGAAGCAACCATTAAGAGAATTACAGATGAATTGAGGGAAGCGATTTTGCGTCATACAGGCAACTTCCTGATCTTTTTCCCTTCCTATGCTTATATGAAGATGGCGTATGAGTATTTTGAGGAAGAAGGAATAGAAGGGACGGATCTGATGATGCAGTCTGCAGGAATGGGGGAGGCTGAGCGTGATGAGTTCCTGGCTGCTTTTAAAAGCGGAAACCGGATCGCAGCATTTGCGGTGCTTGGTGGCGTCTTCTCTGAAGGCGTCGATCTGCCGGGTGAACAGCTGACAGGTGTTGCGATCGTCGGCGTCGGTCTGCCTCAGATCAACCCTGAACGTGATCAGCTGAAAAAATATTTTCAGGAAAAAGGCCTGAACGGCTATCAGTATGCTTACGTGTTTCCCGGTATGAATAAAGTACTTCAGGCTGGCGGCCGGCTGATCCGGACCGAAAAGGACAGCGGGATTCTGCTGCTGATTGATGACCGTTATCTGACGGGTCAGTATCAGCAGCTGCTGCCGGAGGAGTGGCGGTGACGGGGGGAAGAAGTCCGGTTCGGCGTTTATGATGGGGTGTTCAGTGAGATGCGCTGGGCGTTCGACGTTCAACTGGGTGTGTTCGACGTAAAACGCTGATCGTTCGACGATCAACCAGTCATGTTCGACGTAAAACACGTGCGGTTCGCCACTAACAGAGCAAACTTCGACGTATAGTGTAATTAGACCTACCCCGCTCCCGTACGAAAAAACGATCCGGAGACTAACTCCCGGACCGCACCGTCATCAAAATCAGTAAACCTTCTTCACGCGCCCGACCTGTCCGTCCTCAAGACGTACTTTAATGCCGTGCGGGTGAGAGGGTGAATTCGTTAAAATATCTTTTACTGTACCAGTGGTCAGGTTACCTGATCGCTGGTCTTTTTTTAACACAATGTCAACCTGTTTACCGGCAGCAATATCACTGCGCTTTTGTCCATTCATAATGAAATACCCCGTTTCGCTTTTCTATTATTATAACAAAGAAAAGCAAAAGCACCTCAGCTTCTGCAGGATTGACTGATGATCATCTGTGTCGTGGTCCTGTACAGGGGATAGAACTCACATATTCGCTTTAAGCCTTTTAGCAATCTGTTCATATAAATCCCGGTCGATCCCTGGTGCAAACTCTTCCGGAAGGTCATTCAGGTCAGGAATCTCCCCGCCGTCTTCAGGAATCCCTTCCTTCACAATCAGCGGCTGACCATTAGCTGGATTTGTTCCTTTCCAAATCTGCTTAATATCTTTATAGTCATTGTCACTCCAGGTGAATAGAACGTTGCCGACACCCTGGTCTTCATACTTTCTGGCATGATCGAATACACGGTTATCAAGGTTTGGAATTGGCAGCATTTTTGTCAGATCAGTGCCCGTAGCAATTTCAATGGCTTTTGCATAAGCAAGAATATGCACTCCTCCACGTACGAGAAGATAGCCGATCATTTCACGTGCAGTCGGATGATCGGTCATTTCATAGACCCTCATCTTATGGGTTCTGGCCCCTATTTCCAAAAAGAAATTATGAAGCAGGTCCAGAATCAGATTGCCGCTTGAGAAGACATAGTCACCGCGCCACGAATTCCCCATTGAGTCACCTGCAAGTGAAGTTTGAGCGGTGGCAATGAATGAATAAGTGTTGCGTTTATCGGTGGCGTTACTAAGCGGAGTTAGATCGGGCGGTGCTGTAAAGGTTGTTCCTTTAGAAACGAGATTGATCGTATTACTGACCAGCTCAACATGTCCGAATTCTTCTGCTGTAATACTCGCAACAAGATCATAAAAAGGCTTAAGCTTGTGCTTTTGCCGGAAGTTAAATGACTGATACATATAATTATTTAATGTAGACATTTCACCGAATTTACCGCCAAGCAGCTCCTGAACCGCGGCTGCAGCATTTGCATCGCCGTACTCAGGAGCTGGCAGATCAATCAGTAATTTATTCACACGCTTAAACATACAGTCCCTCCTCTAAATGGTAGCTCTGCTAACTGTATGAAGCGTGAATAGTCATTATGCTTCTATGATGGGGATATCCATACTATTTGCTGAGTTCGAATGAAGAAAGGAACTTTGTTGATCTCTATCACAATGTGATCCGGTGCCGCGCTTGTCAGCATTCCCTGAACAGGATTCTTAGTAGTCTGCACTGTAATCATGCTTCCTATCAGTGAATTTACCGCCTGATAGACAAACGGATCGTAATTACTTACAAATGTAGTTTCCTGACTATTCATAATCATCATCTCCTCTTTCGGAATGATGTAGTATATGCAAAAAAAATAAATTTGTTTTTTGTAATAGTACAGGTGAGGTAAATGAACGTCAGGGTTGTTCTGATACGTTTTTATATAAGGGACAGATTTTCAATGAAAATATGAAACAGGACTTTGGACCTTTTTTACATTGTGAACAAATCTTGACATCAGGTGCTAATTAAATGAATAATGTAAAAAGGTTGAATATTCGTACTTTTTTACAACAAAATGATAACGCTTACAAAAAGGGGGGATTATATGTTTTCAGTTTGGTTTATTGGAATACTCACTGTGTTGTCAGTCTTCTTTGCATTGAAGCTGAAGAAGAAAAAGCTGTTGTTTACACCTCTAATAGCTGTGGCGGCGCTGCTTGTGGTGGAAATTGCGAAGGTGCCGATGCCATTTTGGGACACTGTGACATTTATTTTTGATTTAAGGGGCTAATTGGAAAAGGGGGAGAAATATGAAGAAGATTGACAAGAAAGTGGCTGACTCTTATTTCAAGACACGTACAACGCTCATTATGATTTATCTGGCAATCGGAGCGATTGTTTCATACGGTGTTGTCCTGTTTGCAGAGCCGCTGTCAGAGATTACGTTCAACGGCATTCCGCTCCACTATTATATGGGTGCTCAGGGTGCTGTATTGACGTTTATTATTTTGCTGTTTGTCAATGCGATTGTCAGTGACAAAGTCGATAAAAAGTATGGAATCGATGAAGCGCGGAACGAGTCAATCGGGTCTGGTAAAACAGTTGATCATTAAAGGGGAAAGTCGACTGGACAATTAAAATGGACAGTAAGTCATTCAAAGGGGGAACAGAATGGATACTCAGTTTTTAGTATCACTGGCATTTATACTTGTTACATTTGGACTTTACATAGGCATTGCCGTTTATAATCAGGCAAAAGCAACTTCAGACTTTTATGTAGCCGGGCGTGGTGTACCGCCAATCTATAACGGGATGGCGATCGGTGCTGACTGGATGAGTGCAGCTTCATTCATCGGGATGGCCGGAACTGTCATGGTCATGGGATATGACGGGCTCGGGTATATCATGGGTTGGACCGGGGGTTATTTACTACTAACCTTCCTGATGGCACCTCAGCTTCGTAAATACGGACGTTATACAGTGCCTGAATTCATCGGGGACCGCTATGGCAGTAATCTTGCACGTCTCATTGCAGCTGTTGCGACCATTATTATCAGTTTTACGTATTCAATCGGTCAGATGTCAGGGTCAGGCGTTGTTATCGGCCGTCTGCTTGAAGTGGATTACCGGATCGGGACGATCATCGGTGCATGTCTGATCGCCTTT
This sequence comes from Jeotgalibacillus terrae, assembly GCF_016908195.1. Classification (GTDB taxonomy): domain Bacteria; phylum Bacillota; class Bacilli; order Bacillales; family Jeotgalibacillaceae; genus Jeotgalibacillus; species Jeotgalibacillus terrae. Next base: position 7,802 of record NZ_JAFBDK010000007.1, on the reverse strand, counting down.
TACTCAGCGCTTGGGGGGATGAAAGGAATCACCTGGACGCAGGTAGCACAGTATTGTGTGTTAATTACTGCCTATCTTGTCCCTGTTATTTTCATGGCATTGCAGCTGACAAATAATCCGCTGCCATGGATTTCTTACGGATCAATTATTGAAGAGATGAGAGTACTTGACAGGGAGCTTGGTATTTCTGAATACGTCGTACCGTTTACAGAAGGAACCAAATGGCAGTTCCTGGCCTTGATGTTTACACTGATGGCCGGTACTGCAGGGCTTCCACACGTAATTGTACGATTCTATACAGTCTCAACCATGAAAGCTGCCCGCTGGAGTGGTGCGTGGGCACTGTTATTCATTGGACTTCTTTACCTTTCTGCACCTGCTTATGCAGCGTTCTCGCGTTTTATCTTAATGACGCAGGTAGCAGGTTCTCCGATTAATCAGCTTCCTGCCTGGACTGCATCCTGGGTTGATACGGGCATGCTCCAGGTCGCTGATACAAGCGGGGACGGGATCCTGCAATGGCAGGAACTTCAAATTGCCAATGATATTGTCGTAATGGCAACACCTGAGATCGCAAATCTCGGCGTGTTTGTGATCGGTCTGATGGCAGCTGGCGCGATGGCTGCCGCATTATCAACAGCCGGTGGTCTGATGATCGCCATTTCTGCATCACTGTCACATGATATTTATTTCCGATCAATCAATCCGAATGCTTCAGATAAAAAACGTCTGGCTGTCGGCCGCTGGTCAATCGTCCTTGCTTCACTTGCTGCAGGTGTGATTGCACTTAATCCGCCGGGAGCGATTACGCAGATTGTGGCCTGGGCATTCGCACTCGCATCCGGGTCATTCTTCCCTGCGCTGCTGCTTGGTGTGTGGTGGAAGCGTTCGAATGCTAAAGGGGTTATTGCCGGCATGCTTGTCGGGCTGTCTGTTACACTTGGCTACATTTTCGCTGCTAAATACGGCGGCTTCACGATCCTGGGTATTATCGATACAGGTGCCGGCGTATTCGGGGCATCAGCAGCCATCATTGCAAACGTAGCTGTATCACTGGCAACAAAACCGCCTTCACAGAAGATTCAGGAGGAGGTTATCGACCTTCGTTACCCTGAGCAGATGACCTACCGCGATGGAGAGGTGTGGCTTGATGACGGAAACGACGTACCGCCGTCCAAGTGATGGTGAATCGATCAAAGCATTTATTAAAGAGACACCGCTTTTTAAAAACAGATCTGATGAATCGTTCAGCAGGATCTATCAGGCATGCCAGGAGCGGCAGTACGATAAAGGTGTTTTAATAGCGGATGCGCGTAAAAAAAGGGAAGGAATCCTGCTGATCACATCCGGTCTTGCGGAAGTATATGCAACAGGGTTCCAGAATGAAAGAGAAGTGCTTGAGCTTGCAGGTCCTGGCGAAATTGTCGGACTTGCCAGTATCAGTACGATGTTAAAACCATCGGATGAACCGGTCAACACTGTAGAAATTGTTGCGTTTGAAACAACGCAGGGTCTGTTCATTCCTTACAGTGTACTGAAAGAGCTCTGGGGGGAGCCCTCTGTACAGCAGTACTTTCTTGAAAAAGCGATCTTCCGCCTGCAGGATGTATATCAGTCTCTGACTGAACAGATGCAGCAGGCTGGTTGGGCCGAACAGCAAAAGCAGGTATTTCAGCGGGTGCAGGACATGATGTCCTCCCCGCTGCTTACCGTTTCAGCTGATAGCACCATCGAAGAAGCAATTGTCTTTATGACCCGTCATGCACTGAGTGCAGCTGTGTATGTGAAAAAAGACACGCCGTATATCGTGTCAATGAGGGAAGTCATGAAGGCGATCGCTGACAAGAAACCACTGCAGGACAACCTGTCTGATATCGGGAGAACATGTGCAGTGATCAAACGAAGTGCCTACTATTATGATGCACTTTCAGTTTTTCAGCTTGAAGGAGACCTGCGGCATATTGTGGTACTTGATGACAGAGAGCGTCCTGTGGGCATGCTGACGCTTTCTGATGTACTGAAGCAGCGTCACCGTTCTATTCAGCATTTAATGAAAGAGATTTACGCACTTCAGCCGGAAACGCTCGGAAAACTGTCAGCTGAGCTGAAAAAAATGGCTTCCCGTTTAATTGAAGAACGTGCAAGTATCCGGATGCTGTCTTCAGCTATGACACCGTTATTTGACCAGCTCACTGTACAGATTCTGAATGTAGCGGTCAGCCAAATCGGGCAGCCGCCATGCACTTTCACCTTCTACCAGATGGGCAGTGCAGGGCGGGGTGAACAATTTCAGATGACAGATCAGGACCACTTCCTTGTTTTTGAAAAGAATGGTGAGGCAGAAGAAGCATATTTTGAAAAGCTGGGAGCTGTAGTTACTTCCCTGATGGAAATGGCCGGGTTTGCATTATGTGACGGAGATATGATGGTCAGTAATCCAATGTGGAGAGGAACGGTATCTGATTGGCAGCAGCGGATCAGAAGATGGGCGCTGCGCTCAACTCCGCAAAATATCTTATACGCCTATAACTTTTTTGCGATGAGGCACCTGTATGGCAGTGCTGAAGTCCATCATTCGTTTATGAGCGGCATTGAAAGAGAACTGAAGCATTCAGGGGTGCTGCTCAGGCAGATGGCAGAAGAAATCAGATCCACACCAATCCCGTCAATTGACCACCGGATCAGGAGCCTGCTGCTGCGTGAAGGAAAAGTGATTGATCTGAAAAAGCAGGTGCTCTTCCCTTTCCATCATGCACTGCAGATCAGCTCGATCCTTGCAGGAGTGATAGAAGGGTCAACTGCTGAAAGAATAGCCAGGCTGACGGAAAAAGGAAGAATAGAAGATGAGACAGAGCTGAAGGAAAGCGTTGATTTTATACTCTCACTTAACCTTCAGCGCAAACAGGAAGGCACTTCTGAAGTCAGACCCGATCAACTGACTTCCCGTGAAAAAGCAATACTGTCCAGATCTCTCGAAACGCTGCGGAACTTTCAACAGTCAGCAGTAAGAGAACTGGGCGTGTGAAGGAGGAAGCGTCATGCCGATATGGTCAAAGAAATTTGATGATCAGATCATCACAGATATTCCGCTTTCCACTCCGCTGAATGAACTGAATCTGCTCGTTGTGGACACTGAGACCACCGGCTTTGCTGTGGGTAAAGATGACCGTTTGATTGAAGTAGGGGCAGTACCGGTGTCCAATTTAAAGGTGCTTGAAAAAGAAGCGTTTCAATCATACGTGAATCCGAAAAGGGATATTCCACCTGTCATTACAGACCTGACATCGATTACTGCAGCCGATGTGGAGAGTGCCCCTGATTCAATGGAAGTCATTGAATTATTATTTAAAAAAGGCAGGAAGTTTCAGACACACGCTCTTGCCGGTCACTATCTTTCTTTTGATCTCCTTGTCTTAAAACATGAGCTCAGGCGGAATTCTCTCCGCTATCAGGAGCCGCCGGCAATCGATACACTTGATCTTCTGGCTTATCTCGTGCCGACCTGGGAGATGAAGGATCTTGCTTATTATGCGTCAGTTTTTGAAACAAGAATGTATGACCGTCACACAGCACTCGGGGATGCGATGACCGCTGCTTACTTGTTTTGTGAGCTCTGTGAACGCGTAAAGGACAGGGGAATCACTACGTGGGGAGAACTGCTCGCTCTCAAATCATCAAGAACGATATGACTTTTGGCTGAAATGTGCTGGAAATGGTTTGACAATCTTTGTTATGTGGGAATAGTAAGGTGCACGAAGTAAATTGAGAGAAGAGAGGATTGTCAGAGATGACACTTCAAAGCATTTTACAGGAATTCCATACATTAAAAGCAGAAATCATCCCAGTAGATTTACTAGATGAAAGATATGCAGATTTAATGATCCGGATGGAGCAGTCATACAAGATTCCTGATGTAATTACAGAAGAATGGGAACAAAAAAATCGGTCGGTCAGTACAGTGTACAGGTTGATTGCAAGCAACCGGCTGATGGATACTTAATCATTGTGTTAAAACCGTTTGGTGATGGTGCCGGGCGGTTTTTTGTTTGGGGTTATGGCGGCGGAGGGGGCTGGTTCAGGAGATTACCGGGGGTGTTCAGGAAATTACATGTGTGGTTCAGGAGATTACCACGGGTGTTCAGGAAATTACTCAGATGGTTCAGGAAATTTTCACTGACTTTCCTGAAATCGTATCAAAAGAACTACTTATCCTTACGCCAGATTCCCGTCCCAAATCCATTTAAAAACCGCCGCCCCAAAAGGAGCAGCGGCAAATATCATTTATTTCTTCAACACTTCAGGAAGCGTGCTGTAGTAATCTGCAATCACGCGCAGCCCCTGATCAAAGTTTTCAAGATGAAAATGCTCATTTGGTGCATGGAAGTTCTCGCCCGGCAGTCCAAAGCCCATCAGCACGATCGGCTTTTGCAGAATCTGATCAAAAGTTGCGACGATCGGGATAGAACCGCCGCCGCGGATAAACTGTGTCGGGACACCGTAGACTCTTTCATATGACGCACCTGCAGCCTGGATCGCAGGGTGATCATAAGGCGTTACATATGGCGCTCCTTTATCGAATGGCGTGACTTCAACTGTGACACCTGGAGGCGTATGTGCGTTGACATGCTTTGTCAGCAGCTCAACGATTTCATCAGGATCCTGATGAGGGACTAAGCGGCATGTAATTTTTGCATGCGCTTCATTTGGCAGAACTGTTTTAATCCCTTCACCTTCGAACCCGCCCCACATGCCATTGATCTCAAGCGTAGGACGTGTCCACATGCGTTCAAGTGAGGTATAGCCTTTTTCACCAAATAGCGCATCGACTTCCAGCTCTTTTTTCAATGTCTCGTCAGAAAAGTTCAATGCTTCATAAGCTGCTTTTTCTTCATCAGTAAGTGGTTCGACTTTATCATAGAAGCGGTCAACTTGAATGATGCCATCCTCGTTACGGAATGAGTCCAGCAGTCTGACAAGCGCATGCAGTGCATTTTGCACAGCGCCTCCATAAAGGCCTGAGTGAAGGTCACCTTTAGCACCTTTTACATCGATCTGGATGCCGGCAAGGCCGCGCAGTCCGTAGCAGATCGCCGGCTGTCCTTTTTCCTGCATACCTGTATCTGAAATGACGATCACATCTGATGAAAGCAGGTCCTGGTTTTCCTCAACAAACTTCGGAAGGTTTACGCTGCCAATTTCTTCTTCACCCTCGATTAGAAACTTCAGATTAACTGGCAGGCTGCCGTTTTCCTTTAATAAAGCTTCAACTGCTTTTACATGCATGAATGATTGGCCTTTATCATCGGTTGCGCCGCGCGCGAATATTTTGTTATCGCGGATCGCCGGCTTAAATGGCTCAGTTTCCCACAGATGAAGGGGATCAACGGGCTGCACGTCATAATGCCCGTATACTAAAACAGTAGGCGCGCCTTCTGCATGAAGCCAGTCACCGTAGACGACCGGGTGTCCTGCTGTAGGGATCATCTGTACATTTTCCATACCGATCTTCCGCAGGTTTTCCGCAATCCATTCGCCGCCTTTCAGCGTGTCCTGCTTATGTTCTGAAAGAGAGCTGACGCTTGGGATCGAGAGCCATTCTGTCAGTTCTGCCAGATGACGGTCTCGATTGTTCTGAAAGTATTGATCTAATGTCATGATAAAACACTCCTTAATTAAGTTTGACAATATGCTGGTGCTTTGTTATGCTAGTGGTTGATCGTTTTACGGGAGCGGTTGTTCGGCGGATATCGCCAGCCGCCATAATTAAATAACAAGGTCTGGAAATCCAAGGCCTGAATTCAGCGACTCACCTTCTGAGTTTGCTAAGCAGTTAAGCTATTTCACCGATTGAAGCAAAAACCCTCTAAAAATGCCGGGGTCGTTGCCCGGAGACAGTACTTCAAACTACTACGCAGTAACTGTGCACTTCTAAAGGTTCTATCTCACCGAACCGATTCAGACCAAAAATTCCAGATTACTTTAAGAACGAATTGAACGTTTTAAAGTAGTATCTGATTCACACTGGCGCAGCTTCGGAGCTGCAAGGACGAAAGAGAGGTTAGGGCTTTCGTTGTTTTAGGTATTATGTAATGCCGCTCCCGTAAGGCAGATCACCAATCCTCTTTAACATTACTCCACATTTTAATTCTTTTCAATTCACTTTCCCTTATCGACAAAAAGATTGATTTTTCAGTATATGACAGTGGAATTTTCAGAACGGATAGTATACGCTAGTTCTATCTATATTTTTTACATACTGCTAATTTACCAGGAGGAATATCGTTGGAATTTATAGCCATAGCTGCTTTGCTTTTTGCCTCATTCTTTTTATCGGGGAGTGAGACAGCGCTTACTGCTGTTAACAAAATGAAGGTTAAGACCCGTGCTGAACAGGGTGATCGTGCGGCTGAGAAACTGTTGAAACAGGTGTCAAAGCCTGATCAGATGATCACGACAATCCTGATTGGGAATAATATTTCCAATATCCTGTTACCTGTACTCGTAACTGTTATTGCAATTGAGTACAACATCGAGGTAGCGCTGGCAACAGGGATCTTAACTGTAACGTTAATTATATTTTCGGAAGTGCTGCCAAAAACCATTGCAGCTACGTTTGCAGACCGCATTGCTTATATTGTGGCACCGGTGATCCGGATTCTGATGACCATTTTTAAGCCAATTACATGGTTTTTATCCAAGTTTACAAATATCGTTATCCGTATTTTATCAAAAGGTGATATTAAGGAAGCGACGATTACCAAAGAAGAGCTTCGTACAATGGTTGATATCGCATCAACTGAAGGAACATTTTTAGGTGATGAGTCACTTCGTATTAAAGGTGTGCTTGATTTTCAGAAAAAGGACGTAGGCGATGCAATGAAAACGCCGCGTGTTGATATTATCGGGATCCCGATTGAAACGACTTACGAGGAAGTGCGTGATTATGTCATTGATAATCCGTATACGCGCTATCCTGTATATAAAGAAAATATGGATAACATTGTCGGTGTGTTTCATTCCAAGCAGGTGATTGAATGGTCACTGACGCCTGAGAAGCCGTTGACTGAATTTATGGATAACGATCCATTATTCACAGTTGAGACAACATCAATCGAACGCATTTTCAAACGCATGCTTCAGGCAAAAAAGCATTTTGCGATTGTACTTGATGAGTACGGCGGAACGCTAGGCATCATCACGCATGAAGATATTATTGAAGCGATGATCGGCCAGGAAATTGCTGATGAAAATGATGATGAAGAAGAGTCGTGGATTGATGAACTGACAGAACGGACAATTGTCTGCCACGGTAAGCTGAATATTCACAGACTGAATGAAGTATTCTCAACTAAAATTCCTGAAGAACAGGATGTACTTGCCGGATTCGTGCTAAAAGAAATCGGTCATTTACCTGAAGAAGGCGATGAATTTGATTACCAGCACCTGCGTGTTACTGTTCTTGAAATGGAAAAGAACAAAATTACGAAGGTCCGTATTGAAAAACGCATGATCGATGGAATTGAAGATGATAAAGATATCGAAAGCTGATGGCTGATGGCAGATGCCATCAGTTTTTTTTATATATTTATATTAATTATAGAAGTCATATATAAAATTTGAATCGTAACACTTCAGTTTATTGAAATCTAAGTGCAGCGGAGCGTAGGGCGGTGACTCCGGGACGATTAGAGGGAAGCTGAGACCCCGCAGCCGAAGGCGAGTTATCATGAACAAAACTAGCTCCTTATTCGTACATTCGTAGGTTAACTGGGTATAAGAAAGTAAGAAACCATCAAACCCAA
>NZ_JAFBDK010000006.1 GCF_016908195.1 Jeotgalibacillus terrae | reverse complement strand
GCATTAGAGAAAAGCCGTCCCGGAAGGGTACGGCTTTTCTGTTGCCTCAAATATGACCATGAAAGTAATCAACGTGTGAATGCTTTGACGCTTACATGTATTCTCTGAACCTCCCGGATTTTTTTCTGAACCACCACCCACCCAAACAGAATAAGTGTTCGCCATCCCTCCCTGCACATGATATGATAAGTACACAAAGCCCCGATTCATGCTTCGGACAATTTTAGGAGGAATTCCTTTGTTTACAGTTATTCTCGCAGAAAAACCTTCACAGGCAAAAAGCTACGCAGATGCATTTCACACAGCAAAAAAAACAGATGGTTATTTTCATATAGAAGATCCACTATTCCCTGGAGGAGCTGCGATTACGTGGGGATTCGGACATTTGGTATCGCTTGAGGAACCGCAGAAATATAAGCCGGAGTGGAAGCGCTGGAAGCTCGATACGCTGCCAATGATTCCGGAAGAGTTCAAGTTCACAGTGCCTTATGCAAAACGTGCGCAGTTCAATATTGTCAAAGGCCTCCTCAAAAAAGCAGACCAGATTGTAGTTGCAACAGACAGTGATCGTGAAGGGGAAAATATCGCACGCTCCATTATTGAGCAGGCGGGCTATATGCATAAGCCGACAAAGCGGCTATGGATCAACTCCCTTGAAAAAGACGTAATCCGAAAAGGCTTTCAGGAATTAAGAAACGGAGAGGATTATCTCCCATTATATGATGAAGCGCAGACAAGGCAGGTCAGTGACTGGCTTGTCGGGATGAATATCTCAAGACTTTATACACTGCTTCTCCAGGAAAAAGGGGTAGATGGTCCGTTCAGTCTGGGGAGAGTCCAGACGCCAACCCTTTATATGATCTGGCAGCGTCAGCATGAAATTGAAAACTTTAAACCTGAGCCATTCTTCCAGCTGATTGCTGATCATAAAGAAAGCGGTATTAAATTTCAGACAAAGCATAAAACAACTTTTAAAACCCGGGAAGAAGCTGACGGAATACTGCAAAAGCATGGCGTTCTAACAGGAGAAGACTCACAGGGGCGTGTTGTAAAAGCTGAGAAAAAGCTCAAAAAGATGCTTGCACCAAGTCTGCACAGTCTTTCATCGCTTCAGGCGAAAATGAACAGACGCTATAAATACAGTCCGTCGAATGTGTTAAAAACTGTTCAGGATCTTTATGAAAAAAAGCTTGTATCATACCCGAGAACGGACTGTCAGTTCATTACAATGAGTGAGTTCAGATATTTGTCAGGGCAGCTTGACCAAATGAAGCAGGCAGCCGGTACATCTTTTGAGACAGCTCACCCTAAGCCACGTCCGAAATATGTACAGGATCAGAAAGTTCAGGAGCACTATGCAATCATCCCGACTAAAAAGATGCTGACGAAGGACAGAGTCGACAAGCTGAAGCCGATGGAGAAAAACATCTACAACGAAATTCTAAACAGTACACTTGCGATGTTCCATGAAGACTATCACTATGAAGAAACGCAGATTGACGTTGATGTTAAAGGTATTCTTTTCAGCGTGAAAGGAACGGTTGAGAAAAAACGCGGCTGGAAAGAGCTATTCAGTGAAGATAATAAAAAGGACACCATCCTTCCTCCTTTAAAAACGGGGGACGATATAGGATCCATAGTGAATATAAAAGAAGATGTAACAAAGCCGCCAAAACCTTACACTGAAGGTCAGCTGATTACGATGATGAAAACAGCCGGTAAGATGCTCGAAGATGAGCAGGATCAGGCGATGCTGAAGGAAGTGGAAGGGATTGGGACGGAAGCCACCCGTGCATCCATTATCGATACTCTAAAGAAACAGCAGTATATCATCGTAACAAAAAATACGGTCTCTGTTACTGATAAAGGAGTGACACTCTGTCAGGTGATCGGTGGAACGCTGCTCAGCAGTCCAGAAATGACAGCAAGGTGGGAGACCTATCTAAAAAAGATCGGCAGAAGAGAAGGCAGTCAGGAAGCTTTCCTAAATAACATTGCGAAATTTATTCAGCATATGATTGCTGAAGCGCCTAAGCAGATGGGAGATGTAAAAGCATCTGCATCATCAGGTCAGAAAAAGTCTTCCATCATGCCCATCTGTCCGGCATGCAAAAAAGGTGTAATGGTTGATAAGGGAGGCTTTTTTGGATGCAGTGAATATAAGCAGGGCTGCAGACAGACACTGCCGAAAATGCTTCTGAAAAAGAAAATTTCAGATGCTCAGATTAAAGCGCTCTGTGAAAAAGGGCAGACCGGTATGATTAAAGGATTCAAAAGTAAAGCAGGAAAAACTTTCAGTGCCAGACTGGTGCTGAAAGATGGAAAAATCGAAATGGCTTTCAAATAGAAAAAACCGCAGCAGTCGCTGCGGTTTAAATTATTTGCCGGCAGGTGCTTTCTCCTGATTCGGCTTTGGTTTTTTCTTTTCTTCAAGCAGCCTTTTCACTTCTTCTTTATGCTTTGTATTCACAAGTATATAGAGGAAGTCTCCTGCTTTTATCTGTGTTTCACCATACGGGCTGATCAATTGATCGTTTCTGACGATTGCGCTGATCGTTGCCTGGTGGGGGAATTTCAAATCTTTTAATTTTTGTCCGACTATGGCAATGTCACGGTTTGTATGAAACTGAATCATTTCAGCATTTGCTTTACCGATTGAGATCAGTTCAAGCGAATGGTGAGGTGTATCTTTTTTTGGTCCGACAAGATTCAGCTTTTTAGCAACGTAAGAGACCGTAGATCCCTGTAGTAATGTTGAAGTCAACACAATAAAGAATACGACATTGAAAAATAGCTGCCCGTTTTCAAGACCTGCTACAACGGGGAATGTAGCCAGTATGATCGGCACAGCCCCTCTCAGTCCTGCCCATGAGATAAAGATTCTTTCTTTCATCTTATATTTCATGCCCGCGACTGATAAAAAGACTGCGATCGGACGTGCGATAAAGATCAGCACTACTGACAGGATCAGGCCATTAATGACAATTTCAGCTGAAAACAATTCGCCCGGAAATACGAGTAGTCCAAGAATAATGAACATAAGAATCTGAGACATCCAGGCAAACCCTTCATTAAATTGGAAGATAGAGTAGCGGTATGTCAGTTCATTATTTCCAATGATTAATGCAGCCACATACACTGCAAGGAACCCGCTTCCACCAATGATGGCGGTAATACTATACGTTAAAAGAGCAAATGCCACTGAAAAAATAGGATATAAACCACTCGAATCGAGCTTGATTCTGTTAAGGGCAAAAGAAGCGATACGGCCAAGGATCAACCCTGTACCAAGACCCGCTCCCATCTGCAGAATAAAAGAAGGAATCAGTCCCCAAATCGAAGCGTTCTGATTTGATATCAGCTCTATAAAAGATAATGTAAGGAAAACAGCCATTGGATCGTTCGTACCTGATTCGGCTTCAAGTGTCGCCCCCATTTTAGCTTTAATATTCCGTTCTTTTAATACAGAGAATACAGCTGCAGCATCTGTTGAACCAACAATTGCACCGAACAGAAGACCTTCAAGCAGCGTTACATCAAAAATCAGGTATGCTGCATAGCCTACGATACCGGACGTCAGAATGACACCTAATGTGGCCAGGGAAAGAGACGGCAGCGCAACTGAACGGACTGTCTGCCATTTTGTCTGCATCCCGCCTTCAAACAGGATGATAACGAGCGCGAAGATTCCGATCAGCTGAGCAGCTCGGGCATCATCAAAATAGACAATCCCAAGACCGTCACTGCCTATAAGCATACCAATGACGATAAATAAAACGAGCGCAGGCAGCCCCCATTTATTAGAAAATTTTGCTACTAATACCCCTGTAACGAGTAACAGGCCGGTTAAAAGAATAAATGAATCAATACCAAAAGACTCAATCAGCATGCGGATCACTCATTAAGCATCATCTCCGCTTCGTTTCTTTTCTTCTTCCTGCTTATAATACTGTGCTTTTTCAGCGTATTCCCTGACGATTCTCTGCATGTCAGTGCGGTCAGCTTCAGTCACTTCCCGGACGACTTTTGCAGGACGGCCAAATGCCATCATCCCTGCCGGAATTTTTTTGCCGGGTGGCACGAGACTGCCGGCGCCTATAAAAGCACCTTCCCCGACCTCTGCTCCGTCAAGAATGATTGATCCCATGCCAATCAGCGCATTTTTTCTGATCGTACAGCTGTGCAGGGTAACCTGATGTCCCACTGTGACTTCATCTTCAATCACAAGAGGGAGATCCGGACTCTGATGCAGTACGGATAAATCCTGTATATTCACTTTGTGTCCGATGATGGTTGGTGATACGTCCCCACGGATAACTGAGCCGGGCCAGACACTTGAGTCAGCTCCGATCTTTACATTACCGGTGACGGTTGCAGTTTTAGATATGTAAACACTCTGATCAATATCAGGATGATGGTCTTTAAAGGAAAGTATCATCATATCGCTCCTTTGTGATATAAAAAATATGGTATAGTTTATTTTACCACAGGCATGCTGAATACTTCACAATACAGGCTTCTATGAATTTGAAAGGCAGGTGTTCTTGTGATGTGGAAATGGGAAACAGATGGAATCGCACATGGTGTCATTGTGATCGTACATGGCGAACTTGAGCACCATGCAAGATATGGCTGGTTAATTGAAATGTGGCGTGAGAGAGGATATCACGTTGTTATGGGTGACCTGCCGGGTCAGGGCATGGTGAAGAGAACAGAAAGAGGACATATCGACTCTTTTAAAGAATATGAAACAGCAGTCGGACAATGGATTGAAGCAGCCATGCTTTTTAACCTGCCGATCTTCCTGATAGGTCAGGGGCTTGGAGGTTTAATTGCAACAAGAATGATGTATATGAAAAAGTATGAAATCGCTGGATTGATTTTATCCAATCCGAGCTTTGCATACGCTCATACACCTTCAAAATTTAGTCATCTGCTCTCGGGCAGTCTGAATAAGTTATCACCTGAACATCGATTCACATTCGGTTTTACGGTTCAGGATGCAACGCGCAATGAAGAAATTATTGAACTTGACCTTGAAGATCCGATTTATGTATCACGTGTATCTGTCAGGTGGTACCGTGAAGTGCTTTATGCAATGAAACAGACACTTGCAGAAGACAGTGATTTTCCGGATGTACCGGTGCTGCTGATGCAGGGAGGACAGAACAAACTGGTTGATACTGCACCGGCAAAGAAATGGCTGCTGTCACGTAAGCTTCACGAGTTTCAATTTAAAGAGTGGGAACAGTGCTATCACGAGGTGTTCAATGAACCAGAGCGGGATGAAGTGTTTCACTATGCAGAATCGTTTGTTAAAAATCGACTGAGATCAATTGGTTATGATCTGTAAAAGAGGTGGGTTAACATGTCAGTTCCGAATGAACCGTTATTGTTGATGAATCAGGTGTACAGAAAAGTATTTCCAATCGTTCACAGGGAGCTTTATGCCTGGAAACAAAAAGCGTTGCAGATTGAAAATGAAGAATTAAAAAAACAGGCCGTTGACAGTGTGAAAGATAAAGCTTTTCACTGTGAAGGTGGGGGGATCATGTCACTGCTTGCATTAAAGGGTAAGCGTGACGCGATCGAATTCATCGTTGCTTATCAGACGATCAGTGATTATCTTGATAATCTGTGTGACCGCAGTACCTCGCTTGACCCTGAAGATTTTGCTGCACTCCATCAGGCAATGGAGGATGCGCTCACTGTCGGGGCAGTGCCTGGAGATTATTACCGCCTGCGTGAAGACCGGGAAGATCATTATTTATCTGGTTTGGTGCTCCGTTGTCAGGAAGTGCTCTCAAGGATTCCTCATTATCCGCTTATTAAGGATGAACTATTGTATTTATCACGCATCTATTGCGAACTGCAAATACATAAACACGTGGCAGAGAATGAGAGGGAGGAAAGGCTCCAGAACTGGTTTGAAACGCACCGCAGTGATTTCCCTGAAATGGAATGGTTTGAATTCTCTGCCTGCACCGGTTCAACGCTTGGCATCTTCTGTCTGGTCTCCTATGCCCTCAGACCGGACTTTAAGCCGGAATATGCAGCTGCAATCCGGGAAAGCTACTTTCCTTACATACAGGGCCTGCATATTCTGCTTGATTACCTGATTGATCAGGAAGAAGACAGAGAAGAGGGGGATCTTAATTTCTGTTTTTACTACAGAGATCATGAGATTCTTTTTGCGAGAATGCAGCATTTTATCAGACAGGCTGACCGCCATACAAAAAAACTTCCACACAGCCGCTTTCACAAATTAATTAACCGTGGTCTGCTGGGTGTATATTTGTCTGACGATAAAGTGAACAAGCAGAAGAAAGTAAGAAAGCTTGCCAGAAAGATGATCCGTTCAAGCGGGTCAGTCAGCTTTTTCTTTTATATGAATGGACGTGCCTACAGAAACATGATGAAAATGCTGCCTGGCAATATTTATCTGAAGCAGGAACAGATATAAATCAGTCGGATATTTCGCTAAGCGGAATATTCGACTTTTTAAATAGAATTAAACATAATGTTTGGTGAGAGGAGTGGAATTATGTCACTGACATTAAGCATATTAGATCAATCTTCTATTTCAGAGGGAGGAACTGCAGAACAGGGACTAAGTCAGACGGTTGAACTCGCACAGCTTGCTGACAGGCTCGGGTTTAAGCGGTTCTGGGTGTCTGAACATCACGATACGCCTACCCTTGCAGGTTCTTCACCTGAAGTGTTAATTGCACATCTGGCAGCGAAAACCAACCGGATTAAAGTCGGTTCCGGGGGCGTCATGCTGCCGCATTATAGTGCATATAAAGTAGCAGAAAACTTTAAAGTACTAGAAGGACTGACGCCAGGACGTATTGACGTCGGTATCGGCCGGGCACCAGGCGGTATGCCGAGAGCTTCCTATGCATTATCAGACGGAAAGCCGCGCGATGTGAACCGTTATCCTGATCAGGCAGTTGAATTACTGCAGTATCTGCATGATGATATACCTGAAGATCATCCTTACGGCAATATCAAAGCAACGCCTGTCACACAGACAGTACCTGATCTGTGGATGCTTGGTTCAAGTCCTTCATCAGCCGCTTTAGCTGCTGAACTGGGCGTGCCTTATACGTTTGCTTTATTTATTAACGGACAGGGCGGTCCATCATATACACAACAGTATCTGAGAAGATTCAAGCCGTCAAAATACTATGACAAGCCAAAGCATTCAGTCGCAGTATTTACGATATGCGGTGAAACGATGGAGGATGCAGAGCGGATTGCATCGAGTCTTGACCTTTCAATGGTTATGCTTGAGCAGGGCATGCCGTCTAAAGGGACACCGAGTCCTGAGAAAGCGATGGCGTATCCGTATAGTCACTTTGAGAGAATGCGCGTGCTTGAAAACAGGAAGCGTATGGTCATTGGTGGTGTTGATCATGTTGAAAAAGAGCTGCACAGGCTTGCTGAGGAGTATGAGACTGATGAGATCATGCTGACGACGATTGCGTATGATTTTGAGGATAAGATGAATTCGTATAAGCGGATTGCAGAGAGAATGCTGTAAAAATATCGTCCTGTATGCCGCTGGCCCCTTCCGTGAAGGACTTCGCTTTCCGTGGACGAACGTCTGAGCCTCCTCGGGCAGAAAACCACTGCCCTGCGGGGTCTCAGCCCTCCGTTTTTCCACAGGAGTCTCAGCCCTTCACTTCAGGGACCAGCTGGAGGGTATTAAACTCTCTGATTTAAATTGTAAATGTTTAATTAAACGCTTTATTAAAGTTTAAAAATTTTTTAGCACAGCTGTTGATTGCAGCGGAAGGGGGATGACTCCAGCAGGAGAAACGTGACAGGTGAGACCCCGCAGAAGCGTAGCTTCGAGGAGGCTCACCGCACGTCCTGCGGAAAGCGTTCCCCCTGGAGCGGAAATCACCAACCACCTTCTAAGAACCCAAAAGATATAAAACAGCCATGTGATCAATTTGATCACATGGCTGTTTTTCATTTCTTTTCAATCGCCAGTATAAACGGCGAAGGTGTCTGGGTGTTAATGAACTGGTAGCGCAGTACCTGGGCATCGAGTCCGTCGATTTTTTCGCAGTAGCGCAGCAGGTAGTCGCGTTCAACAGCGCCTTCAGGGTGTCCGTGATAGATCACAAGAATCATCATGCCGCCTGAGCGCATGACCCGCAGGCATTGCTCAACAGCTGCAATAGTTGTGCGCGGTCTGGTCACGATCGACTCATCTCCGCCCGGCAGGTAGCCAAGGTTAAAGATCGCTCCTGCAACAGCGCCGTGATGAACCGGCGGCAGTGTGTCTTCAATGGTTTCATGACCCTGTTTGAATAACAGGACGCGATTTTTCAGTTCGTGTTCTTCAAGTTTTGAGGCAGTTTCATCAATTGCATCATCCTGCACATCAAATCCGTATACTCTGCCATGATCGCCGACAAGGCGGGCGAGAAAAAGTGTGTCGTTGCCGTTGCCGACTGTTGCATCAATGACAACTTCGCCAGGTTTAACGGCTCTCTCTAACAGCGTTCTTGTATACGGGAGAATTCGGTCGAGATTCATGCACGCACCCCGCTTACATATTTGCTTCCCTGACAGGACCCCCGCTCAATGAGTGCACGGTCTATACCCGTCAGTACTTCCCATTTATTCACGCTCCACATCGACCCGACCATCAGATCAATAGGTCCGTCACCTGTGATGCGGTGAATAATCATTTCCGGTGGTAGAATTTCCAGCTGATCACAGACAAGTTCTACGTAATCCTCCTGCGACATAAATTCCAACTGGCCTTTTTCATATTGCTTAACCATAGGTGTTCCTTTTAACAGATGCAGCAGGTGGATTTTAATTCCCTGAACATCAAGGTCCGCAACCGCTTGTGCTGTTTCCATCATCATGTCGCGGTCTTCACCAGGAAGTCCGTTAATGATATGTGAACAGACTCTGATTCCGCGGTCACGCAGCTTTTTGACGCCTTCTTTGTAGCACTCAAAATCGTGTGCGCGGTTGATCATAGTTGCAGTTGATTCATGCACAGTCTGCAGCCCTAATTCCACCCACAGATACGTGCGTTCATTCAGCTCAGCCAGATAGTCTACTACATCATCCGGCAGACAGTCAGGGCGGGTTGCAATCGATAAGCCGACTACATCCTCAAATCCGAGTACTTTCTCGTATTTTTCACGCAGTACTTCAACCGGTGCATGTGTATTCGTAAAAGCCTGGAAGTAAGCCATATACTTACCTTCCTTCCACTTACGGTGCATGCGTGTTTTGACTTCATTGAACTGAACTTCAAGTGGATCCACCCGGTTTCCTGCAAAGTCACCGGATCCTGCAGCGCTGCAGAATGTACAGCCGCCGTGTGCGACTGTGCCGTCACGATTCGGGCAGTCAAAGCCGCCGTCAAGCGCCACTTTAAATACTTTATGTCCAAACTGATTTCTTAAATGATAGTTCCATGTATGATAGCGCTTATTGTCAGCCGCATATTGAAAAGGATTTTCTGTTGCCAAAGGTTTGAACCTCCTTCATTGCTAGTAACGTACTCTTGGCATTCTACCATGATTCTTGTTAGGGGACTACTGAATGAGGATGTATTGATCAAAAAGTGCCATGTCACGCGGTGGTGTGCCGCCTTAAAGTCATAAAAGTCTGTGCGAAGGTCGTATGTCTTCGGTTAATTGTCGTATTAGCCCCAGCAACGGTTGGATACACCAGGGTTTATGGTCGTGTCGGCAGCCTCAATAGTCTTATGACACTGTTTTGTGTTCGTATCAGCCGCCACAAAGGTCGTATCCGTGTATCTGAATGTTGTATGGCCGGAACGGATGATTCGTTCACTCAAATTTCCTATCATCATCTTGTTTTCACCAACCAATACAGTTAAAATAATTTGGTACACGAAATAGATACGAAAAGAGGGACTTCAGTGCCGCGTTCTTTGTGGTTTTTAGTGATTGGTATGGCAATCAATGTAACGGGGGCTTCTTTTTTATGGCCGTTAAATACGATTTATATAAGCGGCGAGCTTGGTAAGTCACTTACAACTGCCGGGCTTGTGCTGATGGCAAATGCCGGTGCGAGTGTGCTTGGTAATCTGCTTGGCGGGGTGCTGTTTGATAAAATCGGCGGTTACCGGTCAATTATGTCAGGGATTGTGATTACGCTGACATCTGTCGGCGGACTGATGATCTGGCACGGATGGCCGCATTATGTATTCTTTATGATTTTGATCGGATTCGGTTCAGGCATCGTGTTTCCTTCCATGTATGCAATGGCCGGGTCGGTCTGGCCTGAAGGCGGCAGAAAAGCGTTTAATGCGATCTATCTTGCAACCAATATCGGGGTAGCTGCGGGGGCAGCAATGGGAGGCTTTGTTGCATCATTCTCATTTGATTATATCTTTATTGCGAACTTTGCAATGTATGTTGTTTTCTTTTTAATTGCACTTTTAACCTATAAAAAGATTGAACTGCAGCCGAACATTCAGACGAGTGTGCTGCAGGAGCGGGGCAGGATTAAGAGTAAGGCAGCTTTTACATCATTACTAATTTTATGCGCAGGATATTTATTATGCTGGGTCGGATACGTTCAGTGGCAGTCCACTATTGCCGACTACACACAGCAGATCAATATTCCGCTTGAGCAATACAGTCTGTTATGGACCGTGAACGGCGTATTAATTGTAGCTGGTCAGCCGCTGATCAAAACGATTGTTAAAAGGTTTGAGCATAACCTGAAGATCCAGATGGCCATTGGCGCAGTTATTTTTATGGTGTCATTCGGCGTGACTGCTTATGCAGGAAGTTTTCAGGGTTTTCTAGCTGCAATGATCATTCTGACGATTGGTGAGATGCTGATCTGGCCTGCTGTGCCGACTATTGCCAGCAGACTTGCACCAAAAGGCAGAGAAGGTTTTTATCAGGGTGTTGTCAACAGCACAGCTACCGGTGGAAGAATGATTGGACCGCTGCTTGGCGGGATCATGGTGGATCTGTACGGCATGACGCCGTTGTTTTTCCTATTGATCGGATTAATCTTCGTCTCCATTTTTATTACATTCGTTTACGATCTGCCTTTGAAAAAAGAACAGGCAGCCGCTGCAGCTTAAAAAGACTTGCAAGCTTTCAGTCAATTGCATACAATAGGAAATAGTCATTTATAAAAAAGACGTTGAAAAGGAATAGTAACAGTAAGCAGCCGTTAAAAGAGAGTCTGTATGTGGTGAAAACAGACCGGCAGCACTGTGAACTCACCTTTGAGTCGATTATGTGAAAAGAAGTAGCATAATCCGTTTTCCGCGATAAGGATTTGAGCGCGTGTACACGAAATTGGGTGGTACCGCGGGAGTGTATAAGCACCTCCCGTCCCATAATTGGGGCGGGAGTTTTTTGTTTATTAAAGGTAATTTTTTACATTAGGAGGAACTGGTATGAGCTTTGATCATAAAGTGATCGAAAAGAAATGGCAAAAGCACTGGCTTGAAGAAAAAACATTTAAAACAGATGAGGATTTCACAAAGAAGAAATTCTACGCACTTGATATGTTTCCATATCCATCCGGCGCAGGTCTGCACGTAGGACACCCGGAAGGTTATACAGCGACTGATATTCTTGCGCGCTATAAGCGTATGCAGGGCTATAATGTGCTTCATCCGATGGGATGGGATGCATTCGGTCTTCCTGCTGAACAATATGCACTTGATACAGGTAATTCACCTGCTGAATTCACTAAGAAAAATATCGATACATTCCGCAGACAGATCCAGGAGCTTGGCTTCTCTTATGACTGGGATCGTGAAGTAAGCACGACGGATCCTGAATATTATAAATGGACGCAGTGGATCTTCCTTAAGCTGTATGAAAAAGGACTTGCTTATGTAGATGAAGTGGCTGTGAACTGGTGCCCGGCACTTGGAACAGTTCTTGCAAATGAAGAAGTTATTGACGGTAAAAGTGAGCGCGGAGGACATCCGGTAGAGCGTCGTCCGATGAAGCAGTGGGTGCTGAAAATCACTGCTTATGCAGACCGTCTGATTGATGACCTTGAAGAACTCGACTGGCCTGAAAGCATTAAAGATATGCAGCGCAACTGGGTCGGCCGTTCTGAAGGTGCTGAAATTACATTTAACATCGATAATACAAGCGAGAAGTTCGATGTGTTCACAACGCGTCCTGATACACTTTTTGGCGCAACGTATGCAGTACTTGCACCTGAGCATCCGCTTGTTGATCAAATTACAACAGCTGAGCAGAAACATGCAGTTGATGCATATATTGAAAAAATCAAATCGAAAAGTGACCTTGAGCGTACAGATCTTGCCAAAGAGAAGACTGGTGTATTCACAGGCGCTTATGCGATCAATCCGGTAAACGATGAGAAAATGCCAATCTGGATTGCAGATTACGTGCTCATGAGTTATGGAAGCGGTGCGATTATGGCTGTACCTGCCCATGATGAAAGAGACTATGAGTTTGCGACAGAATTCAACCTGCCGATCCGTGAAGTCGTTGAAGGCGGAGACGTTTCTAAAGAGGCTTATACAGGAGAAGGTAAGCATGTGAATTCAGGTTTCCTTGACGGGCTCGGGAAAGAAGAAGCCATTACAAAATCAATTGAGTGGCTTGAAGACAAAGGTCTTGGCACTAAAAAGATTACTTATCGCCTGCGTGACTGGCTGTTCAGCCGCCAGCGTTACTGGGGTGAGCCGATTCCAATCATTCACTGGGAAGATGGAACAATGTCAGGCGTACCCGAATCAGAACTGCCGCTTGAGCTGCCAAAAACAGAAAATATTAAGCCTTCAGGAACAGGGGAGTCACCGCTTGCCAATATTGAAGACTGGGTGAATGTCACTCATCCTGAAACAGGGATGAAAGGCCGCCGTGAGACGAACACAATGCCTCAGTGGGCGGGTAGCTGCTGGTATTACCTGCGCTATATTGATCCAACGAACAGCGAAGCGCTGGCTGATCCTGAAAAAATTAAACACTGGCTGCCGGTCGATATCTATGTAGGTGGAGCTGAGCACGCTGTATTGCACCTGCTGTATGCACGCTTCTGGCATAAAGTACTTTATGATATTGGTGTAGTACCAACAAAAGAGCCGTTCCAGAAGCTGTTTAACCAGGGAATGATTCTTGGTGAAAACAACGAAAAAATGAGTAAATCAAAAGGCAACGTCGTAAACCCTGATGAAATTATCAGAACACACGGTGCCGATACGCTGCGCGTCTATGAAATGTTCATGGGACCGCTTGAAGCATCTGTTGCATGGTCTGAAAATGGTCTTGACGGTGCTAGAAGATTCCTTGAGCGTATCTGGAGACTGCTTGTAACAGACGAAGGGAAGATGACTGATAAAGTTGCTGACCAGCACAGTGATGCACTAGAAAAAGTGTATCATCAGACTGTGAAGAAAGTGACTGAAGATATTGAAGGCATCCGTTTCAATACTGCGATCTCACAGCTGATGGTATTTGTGAATGAGGCATACAAAGTTGACGTCATTCCATCAGACTATATAAAAGGCTTTATTAAAATGCTGTCACCAATTGCGCCGCACTTAGCTGAAGAACTGTGGGAAAAGATTGGTGAAGGTGAACTGAGCTATGCAGAGTGGCCAACTTTTGATGAGTCCAAGCTGACTGATGATGAAGTTGAAATCGTGGTACAAATTAACGGCAAGCTGAAGAAAAAACTGATGGTGCCGCTTGAAGCAACACGTGAAGAAATGGAAGCACTAGCAATGGAGCAGGATGAAGTGAAGTCTGCAACAGAAGGCAAAACGATCCGCAAAGTCATTGCAGTTCCAGGTAAACTCGTCAATATCGTAGCAAACTGATGGTTTTGATTGTTATAATCTAATTATGCTTAAAAGGAAAGGGTGAAGAACATGTCTGAATTAAACACAATTACTGCAAGTGAAGTACAAAAGAAGCTTGAAGCAGGAGAAAACCTGAATCTGATTGATGTCCGTGAAAATGATGAAGTAGCTGAAGGGATGATTCCTGAAGCGACTCACATTCCAATGGGTGACATTTCAATGCACCTTGATGAGCTGGATCAGGATAAAGAATACATCGTGATCTGCCGCTCCGGCCGCAGAAGTGAAAATGTAGGCTGGTTCTTGCATGACCACGGTTATAAAGTAACAAATATGACAGGCGGAATGCTTGAGTATCAGGGCGAGACAAAGCCAAAAGCATAATAAAAAGCCCGTTGCCACATGAGTATTAGTGTGGCAACGGGTATTTTTGTGTTTTAAATTTGATTTGTAGTAATTAGTGAGGCTCTCACACAGCCGCAATCCCTCACTCAGCCGCATTACTCCCGGCAAGTCTTCCCGTCACAAGCGCAGAAGTAATATTATATCCACCGGTGTACCCGTGGATATCAAGCAGCTCACCGCACAGGAATAATCCTTCGCACTTCTTTGATTTCATCGTTTTAGGCTCAATCTCCTTAATAGAAACGCCTCCGCCTGTCACAAATGCTTTTTCAATGGACTGAGTACCATTTACTTTCATATCGAAAGCAGTCAGTAAAGCAGCCATACCGCGGATTTTTTCGGATGAAATAGTACCCGCCTGCTGGTCAGGGTCAATATCCTGATGCTCCATCAGGAAATGGATGTAGCGCTCAGGCGCGAGTCCTTTCCATACATTCTTAACGGCTTTTTTCGCATCATCCTTTGCCATCTGGTTCAGCTGCTGAAAGACGTTTTCGGCATTTTGTCCGGGCATGACATTGATCCGCACTGTCACCGGTGCACCTTTTTGCTTTTTCATTTCTTTTACTGCATATTGACTGCAGCGCAGAATCGCAGGACCTGATAAACCGAAATGCGTAAAGAGCATATCCATCTGGTGCGTGACAATCGGTTTGCCATTTTTCTTCAGTACACTGACTGCAGCATCGCGCAGCGCAAGTCCCTGAAGTGATTTGTTTTTTATAAACGGTTCGTCAGACAACAGCGGAACCTCTGTCGGGAACAGATCGGTTACAGTGTGTCCTGCTTTTTCAACCCACGGGTACCCGTCACCTTCAGAGCCTGTCTGAGGCACAGACTTACCGCCGACTGCTAATACGACTGCGTCAGCCTGAATCTTTTCCTCATTTCTCGTTTCAATTCCAACGACTTGTCCATCTTCGATCAGAAGATCTTTTACAGGTGCATTGGTTCTGATCTCTACATTTAATTCAC
Organism: Jeotgalibacillus terrae; assembly: GCF_016908195.1. GTDB lineage: Bacteria > Bacillota > Bacilli > Bacillales > Jeotgalibacillaceae > Jeotgalibacillus > Jeotgalibacillus terrae. The sequence continues at coordinate 226,148 of NZ_JAFBDK010000006.1, read as the reverse complement.
CAAGTCTGTAGAGCAGGGCATCCACCACAGATTGTGCTTTATTTGACACAGGGAACATTCTGCCGTGGTCTTCTTCCTTCAGCGCCACACCGAGACCCTCAAAAAATTCAATGATATCTTCATTATTAAAGACTGAAAATGCACTATATAAAAAACGCCCATTACCCGGAATATGTTTAATAATCTCATCAATCGGCAGCCTGTTCGTTACGTTACAGCGGCCTCCGCCTGAGATCGCAAGCTTTCTGCCAAGCTTAGTTCCTTTATCAATCAGCAGTACGCGCTCTTTTTTTTCGCCGGCTGCAATGGCTGCCATTAGTCCTGAGGGGCCTCCGCCGACGATGATTACATCATATTTCATGTTGTTTCAACTCTTTTCTGCAATATGCATCTATTCTACCGTGCAAAACACGACAATTCAATGTGCTTATCATTGTCAATCACACTGAGCGGTAGTACACTCTTATATAGTGTGAAAATTCTTGTCAGATGATTAGGAAGTGAATATTAATAGATGTCTACATCAACGCTTGTCAGAGGTACGTTTATTCTGACGCTCGGTACGTTTATCTCAAAGTTTCTCGGACTTTTTTATGTGATTCCATTCAATGAACTCGTACGTGACGAGCCGGGTGCGCTCGCACTGTACGGATATGGATACATTCCTTATACGATTTTCCTTTCAGTGGCGACTGCTGGGGTACCGCTCGCAGTATCCAAGTTTATATCCAAATACAATACGCTCGGTGAATATGAAGTAGGGCGGAAACTGTTCCGATCCGGCCTGATCCTGATGACCCTGACAGGAATTCTGTCATTTCTGATTATGTATTTATTTGCGCCTGTATTTGCTGGGATGGTTATTGCCTCAAATGAGCAGCAGGTGAGCGTGGAGCAGGTCATTACGGTGATCAGAGCGGTCAGCTTTGCGTTAATCATTATTCCTGTGATGAGTCTGATCAGGGGCTTCTTCCAGGGATATGAATCGATGGGGCCGACTGCCGTTTCCAATGTCATTGAACAGATCGTACGTATTGTCTTTCTCCTTGGCGGGGTCTATGTTGTGCTCTTCGTAATGGAAGGCTCAATGACAGAGGCGATAGGGGTTGCGACGTTCGCTGCATTCGTTGGTGGGGCAGCAAGTCTTGCCCTACTCATATATTATTACCTGAAACGTAAGCCTCATTTAGATAAATTAAGTGCGACCGGTAAAAATGAAATGGATGTCTCGATTAAGGATATGTATAAAGAAATTGTTTTATACTCGATTCCTTTTGTACTTGTCGGCGTGGCAAATCCGCTGTTTCAGGTCATTGATACACTGACATTTAATAAAGCGATGGTGTCAATCGGTCTTGCAGCTGTCTCAGATCTTCAGCTGGAGATTTTGAACTTTACTACACACAAACTTGTCATTATTCCTGTGTCGCTTGCAACTGCGTTTGCGATGACGCTGATACCGGTGATTACGTCCAGCTTTTCAACAGGGAACTGGAATAATCTTAACAGACAGATCGACCAGACATTTCAGATTCTGCTTTTCCTGACGATGCCTGCAGCAATCGGGCTGGCACTGCTTGCTGAACCTGCTTACACGGTGTTTTACGGAGCGGATGAGCTTGGAACAGCCGTGCTGAGAACGTATGCGCCTGTTGCGATTTTATTTGCTATTTATACAGTTACTGCTGCGATGATGCAGGGCATTAATGAACAGAGATGGAGTGTGCTCAGCTTACTTGTTGGCTTGTTAATAAAGCTGTCACTCAACATTCCGCTCGTTCAGATGATGGAAGTCCAGGGGGCTGTACTTGCTACTAGCATCGGCTATGTGGCAGCAATCGTGATTAACCTGTTTGTCATTAAATATTATGCAGCTTATAAATACAGAATGGTTGTCAGAAGAACGATGCTGATGCTGATCTTTAATGTGATTATGGCTATACCGGTTCTCGCACTTTATTTTGGACTGGATCTTGTTTTCGATCCGGAAAACAGACTGCACGCAGTGATTATTTTAGCAATATGTGGGCTTGTCGGAGCTTTTGTCTATGCTGTCCTCAGCATGAAATCGCGACTTGCAGACAGACTGTTCGGTGACCGGATTACGCGTTTACGCAACAAATTTTCTTAAAAAGGATGTTTCTGATGAGACTCGACAAACTGCTATCGAATATGGGTTATGGCAGTAGAAAAGAAATGAAAAAATGGCTGAAGTCAGGTGCTGTCACCGTTGACGGCAAGCCTGTTAAAGACGGCAAGCAGCAGGTGAATCCTGAACATCAGACCGTTACAGTGAACGGGGAAGAAGTTCACTACAGAGAGTTCGTCTATCTGATGATGAATAAACCGCAGGGTGTCATTTCAGCGACTGAAGACGGGTTGCATGAAACGGTCATTGACCTGATTGATCCGGATTATCACCTGTTTGAGCCTTTTCCGGTTGGCAGGCTTGATAAGGATACAGAAGGGTTCCTGCTTCTCACGAATGACGGCGGACTGGCACATGATCTGTTATCGCCTAAAAAGCATGTGGCAAAGACGTACTATGCAAAAGTAGCGGGTCATGTAACAGAAGATGATATAGAAACTTTTGAAAATGGTGTCACACTGGATGATGGATATGAAACAAAGCCGGGGGATCTTGTCATTTTACAAAGCGGAGAAACCTCAGAGATCGAACTGACGATTACAGAAGGAAAGTTCCATCAGGTCAAACGGATGTTTCAGGCAGTCGGAAAGGAAGTTGTGTTCTTAAAAAGACTTTCCATGGGGCCGCTCGAACTTGATCCTGAACTCGAACCTGGGGAGTACCGTGAATTGAGTGAGGAAGAATTATTAAAATTACAGAATCGATAAAAGAACTGAGTCATCAGGTTTAACTGACATCCAGCTGACCCTTGGAGCGGGAAACGTAGACTCCCGCGGAAAGGGTCAGCTTTTTAAATCCTCACAATAACAAAACAAGAGCAGCGCTGCGGCGCTGCTCTTTTATACTTTCAATTTATGAAATTTTTACTTTCTTCTCTGTCGTTGTCCATTTGCCCCGACTAGGACTTGTCACTAAATCGTTATAGGCTAACACATTCAAATCCCTTTGAATGGTGCGAGGTGTAATGCCGAATTCATCTACCAAATCATTTGTAGTCACTGTTCCATTGTCTTTAATGAACATATAGACAGATTTGATACGCGTCAGCATTCTGTTCGTAGTTGGTTTCAAAAAACCACTCCCTCATCTTTTTTCCATGGCAATGACGACGGTTAACAGGTTATTCATGCTCAGAAATAAAATTGGATGCCTGACGACAGCCCCTTCTTATTCTTTTTCGACAATTATGATTGTCTGACAATTTCATTGTACACCCCCTTCAAGTAAAATTCCACCCTTTTGTACCTATTTACAAACTATTAACATTTTTTCAAATGAATCGTTCGTTATTGAAAGAAACAGAAACTTTTAGACAGATAAACCGTAAGTATTAAAAAGGGAGTGGGTTTATGCTGAAAGTACATATACAGTCAGGAAGTTACATACCGAATCAATCAACAATCCAACATATACATTTTCAGCTTCAACAGGGCGAGCTGCTTGTAATGATCGGATCTAACGGTGCAGGAAAGAGTACGACGCTGAAAGCGATCATGGGTCAGCTGCCATTTTTAGAAGGGGAAGTAGTATTTCAAAAAAACATACGTTACTCATTTATACCGGAAAGGCCTGTCTTTTATGACGAATTAACACTCCAGGAGCATTTGCAGTTTATTGCTGATATTGAAGAACTGCCGGAAGCGGAATGGAAGCCAAGAGCGAAAATGTGGCTTGAGAAATTTCAGCTGATGAAAGTGATTCATGAACTGCCGGGAACTTTTTCTAAAGGCATGCAGCAAAAAGCGATGCTGCTGCTTGCACTTTTAACAAAACCGTCACTGTGGATAATCGATGAGCCTTTTATGGGACTTGACCCTTCAGCAGTGAAGTTGTTCATGAAGCTGATTGAAGAGGAGAGGAAGAGGGGTGCAGGGATATTGATGTGCACCCATGTCCTTGATACAGCAGAGAAGATCGGAGACAGATTTGTGATTATTGCAGAAGGGACTGTGTCTGCTCAGGGAACGCTTGAGGAAGTATTGTCTCAGCATGGCGCTACGGATCTGTATGGCTGTATTCCGGAGGCTGAGTAACCTTGAAAGGTCTATTACTTACAAGAATCCGGAAAGACTATAATTATCAGTACGGCATTCTCAAGACAGCGATTGACTGGACTGTGATTGTCTACTTTATACTGCCGGTACTTTTTTTCACAGGTCTATTTTACAGATCGCTCTGGATAGAGCCTCCTGATTGGTTTAACTGGTTCGACTGGCGGCTTGCGGCACTCGTCATCGCGCTATCTGTACTGTCTTCAAGGTGGCGGACATTTCTTTATGAAGCGGACAGTGTCTTCTTAATAAAAAGAAGAAATCAGGTTGAATTAATTTTAAAGAAAAGCTTTATTTATAACTTAGTATTTTCATTTATGGAAACAGGCATAGTGATCGTTTTATTGCTGCCTTTTCTGATCAATTTTCTTTCAGTCAGCTGGCTCTCAGTATTTGCATTGTGGATTGCGGCTGCATCCTTACGTGTAAGTGGAAAAGCGTTGTTCTATTTTTCATGGCTGAGATTCAAAGGCTGGGCGCTTCAGGCTGTTGTCATCGTGATTGGAATTGTCCTGTTCATTGGTGCGTTTCCTTTCGTCTGGTTGAGTTTTTACGTGCCGTTCGCGGCTATGCTGCCGCTGATCATATTAATGGCAATCCTTCCTGTATTACTGAAAAACAGCCTGCTCTCTGCAAATAGAATTCTCGATCACGGGTTAAAGGAACGTGAATATAAGACGCGGCTCATTAAAAAAATGTTCTCAATGTCTTATGAAGTGGAGACACCGCCAAAAGCAAAAACACGTTCCAAGCCCTGGCTGTTCGGATACTCGCAGAAGATTTTTAAAAACGCCGGGCCAAAGCAGGCGCTGGCAGAGCTGTTCATCAAACATTATGCAAGGGATAGAGAATTTACCTATCATATTATGCGATTTTTCGGTGCATCAGGCGCATCAGGGTTCTTTGTTCCCACAGGCTGGGGATACTTGATTATCGTATCGTTTTTGGCATTTGGAACAGTCATGGTGCTTGGACAGATGTGGGCTCAGCTGATTGATCAACATGCGATCGGGGGCAAGTATAAAGCCAGGGATGCCTATTTTAAAGTCAGACGAATATTTAATCTGATTGTGATCGTTCCATATCTGATTTTTGCTGTCATCTATTTTATCTGAATCAAATTTCATGGTGATTCCACGAGTGAAATGTTCTATAATAGGACCATTATCAAAGAACGGAGTGAACGCGGTGACGATCAGCTGGACAGATGAAGCAGAAAAAAGAAGAGACGAGATCATCAGGGAACTCAGACAGCTAATCGCGATTCCGAGTGTACTGGATGAATCAGCTGCAGATGATAACGCCCCTTTTGGTAAAGAAGTAAAAGAGGCACTGGATTATTTATTAAACGCCGGTGAGTCAGCCGGATTCAAAAGTAAAAACGTTGGCAATATAGCAGGGCACCTGGAGATGGGACAGGGGGATGAGCTGCTCGGTATTCTTTGTCACGTTGATGTTGTACCGGCAGGCAAAGGCTGGTCGCATAACCCATTTGAAGGTGTTGTTGAAGACGGAAAGCTATTTGGCCGGGGTGCCATTGATGACAAAGGTCCGACAATTGCAGCTTATTTTGCAATGAAGATCATTAAAGAACTTGATCTGAAAATGAATAAAAGAGTCAGGATGATTATTGGTACAGACGAAGAAAGTGACTGGCGCTGTGTAGACCGTTATTTCCAGGAAGAAGAAATGCCTTCAATCGGATTTGCTCCTGATGCCGATTTTCCTGTGATTCATGCTGAAAAAGGAATCATGGACGCCGATTTCCATTTGACAGATTATGAACCTGACGTGCATGCGCCTAAGAGCGAAATGCATACGTTCTATTCCGGCGAACGCTACAATATGGTGCCGGATTATGCGAAGGCAGAACTGACCGTTCATGCTGAACAGACTTATCTGCTGCAGGAATATGAAGAATTTCTGAAGGAGCATGAATTAAGCGGAGATTTTTATGTGAAGAGCGGACTGCTTACGATGGAGCTGAATGGGCAATCTGCTCATGCAATGGAGCCTGACGACGGAATCAACGCAGGCATTATGCTGTTAAGATTCTTATGCATGTTCGGGCTCGATGCCAGATCAAAGGCGTTTGCGGGCTTTGCCAATAAATACTTATATAATGGTTCGAGAGGTGTTGCGCTTGGCATCGCAGGTCAGGATGACATCAGCGGTGATCTGACACTGAACACCGGTCTGATCCGTTATACAGAAGATCAGGCTTATTTCGGACTCAATATACGCTATCCGGTTACATATGATATGGATCAGAAGCGTGACTGGCTGAGTGAAGAAATGAAGAATCACCATATCCGGATTGATGTGAAAGATGATTCAAAGCCGCATCATGTCAATGGTGATGATCCTTTTATCCAGACATTACTGAAGGTCTATGAGAATCAGACCGGTGAAAAAAGTGAACTTCTCGCCATTGGGGGAGGCACTTATGCACGCTCACTTGAAAAAGGAGTAGCATTTGGCGCACTGTTCCCCGGAAAAGAAGATGTAGCACACCAGAAAGATGAATACATTGAAATAGAAGACTTATTAAAAGCCACGGCTATATACGCAGAAGCCATCTATGAGCTCGTCTGCGAAAAGGAATGATAGAGGGGGAGATCAGTTTGGGAACAATTCTTGTAAATGATCAGTTTTTAGACCGAGTAAACGGAACAGTGGATATTGAAGATCGCGGCTATCAGTTTGGTGACGGTGTATATGAAGTTGTCAGAGTATACGGCGGTAAAATGTTTACAGCGAAAGAGCATCTGACAAGGTTATTTGAATCTGCTGAAAAGATATTTCTGACACTTCCTTTCACGCTTGAAGAATTAACAGGCAGGCTGGAAAAGCTGATGGAAGACAATCAGCTTGATACAGGGATTATTTATCTTCAGGTCACACGCGGAGCTTCATCAAGACAGCACCACTTTCCTGACCAGTCAAGCGCAGTCCTCACTGCCTATACAAAGGAGGTAGCGCGTCCTGTTGCTGATATGAGCGCTGGTGTTAAGGCAATTACAACACCGGATGTCAGATGGCTGAGATGTGACATTAAGAGCCTGAACTTACTCGGCAACCTGCTTGCAAAACAGGAAGCAGTATCTAAAGGCGGCTTTGAAGCGATCCTGCACAGAGATAAAATGGTTACTGAAGGATCATCGTCCAATATTTTTATCATTTCAGATAACACGATGTATACGCATCCTGCTACAAATTTGATTTTAAACGGGATTACACGTCGTGAAATTTTAAAGCACTGCGCAGCAATTGGTCTTCAGGTTGCTGAAAAACCATTCACACTTGATGAACTGATGAATGCAGAAGAAGTCTTTATGGCAAGCACCACAGCTGAAGTCATGCCGTTAACACAGGTAAATGACGCACAAATCGCAAACGGCACACCAGGTAACTGGACACGTAAACTGCAGGAAGCATTCGAAGAAGCAGTTGAAAAACAATGCGGGGCATTAACAGAGACAATTACGCTGTAATCGTTAAAATTTAAAATGTGACATGTCAGTATAGGTATATTCAGGTGAGCGTAGCGGAAGGCGGTGACTCCGGGACGATTAGCGGGACAGCTGAGACCCCGCAGAGCGAAGCTCGAGGAGGCTCAGCGACCGCCTGCAGTGAAGTGAACCGGTTATACAGAAAAACAGGCTGAAGAAAAAGATCCCAGCCTGTTTTTTATATGAATATTTTGAGATTTTACCAAAAAAAGCTGCCCCTTGTAGTACAGGACGGAGACTCCCGCCCCAGGAAGGGACAGGTGAGACCCCGCAATGCGAAGCATGAGGAGGCTCACCGCCCGGGGGCAGGAAAGCGCAGTCCTGTACGGAGAGGGGCAGCGGTTCTATATTGTCATATTACTCTATTCATACCTGAACACGTCGCTCGACAGGTATCTCTCACCTGTATCACACGCAATAAACACCACAAACGAATCCTCAGGCAGTGTCTTTGCCACTTCTAAAGCCGCATAACATGCTGCACCTGATGAAGGACCGACTAAGATTCCTTCCTCCCGCGCAAGGCGGCGTGTAATATCATATGCCTGTTCATCTTCAATTTTGTGAATCTTGTCATACACTTCCTGATTCAAAATATCAGGAATAAAACCGGGGCTTGTCCCAACAAGCTTATGCTTTCCGGGCTTTCCTCCGGATAATACAGGAGATCCTGCCGGTTCAACGACATGCACCTGAAGATCCTGATACTTTTCTTTCAGCACTTCACCGGTACCTGTGATTGTACCGCCTGTTCCTGCGGTTGCAACAAATGCACTGAGAGGTTTGCCCAGCTGATCAGCAGCTTCAATAATTTCAAGTGCGGTGGATTTTCTGTGAGCGTCAGGATTAGCAAAATTCTCAAACTGCATAGGCACAAAGCTGCCTTCAATATCTTTAGCGAGCTCATTTGCTTTTTTGATTGCGCCAGGCATTTTTTCATCACCTGGTGTCAGTACCACTTCAGCACCGTATGCTTTCAACAGATTAATCCGCTCAGCTGTCATTGTGTCAGGCATAACAAGAATAGAACGGTAGCCGCGTGCTGCTGCATTCATGGCGATGCCAATGCCAGTGTTACCGCTTGTTGGCTCAATGATCGTAGAGCCTTCCTTTAATAGTCCCGCTTTTTCAGCTTCAAGCATCATATTGAAGGCAGCGCGGTCTTTTACACTTTTACTCGGATTATAATATTCAAGTTTTGCATAGACTGTCGCCCCTTTTTCAGGCTGCAGTCTGTTAAGTTTTACAAAGGGAGTATCCCCGATCAGTTCTGCAATATTATTGACTACTTTCATCATGATCATCCTTTCAAGACAGTTACGTGATTTCATTCTACCTTTAACCGCGCGGGGATTCAATTTAGACTGTCCAGACTTCCAAAAAACGTTATAATGAAGCAAGTACAGCATAATGGAGGATGACAATGGGAACACATTATTTCATTGCGTGCAAATTACCGTATAAAGTAAAAAACAAATTGTATGAGCTGCAGCAGGCTCACATGCAACAGGACTGTTTTAAAAAATATCCTGAACGCGATGACCTTCATATTACCTTGTCATTTTTTGGTGCAGTTTCAGAACAAGAGCTTAAGATTGTCTGCGCGGAGCTCGATAATAAGATTAAAAGCCATAAAGCCTTTCGTGTAACGTTTGATCGAATCGATACGTTTGGTCAAGAGTCTGCACCCAGGGTCTGGTGGGCAGGACCAAAACCTTCTGCACATCTGACTGACCTTTACCGGACCGTTCAGGACATTGCCGGGCTGATCAATAAAAATGAACATAGACCGTTTCGTCCCCATGTCACATTGGCGAAAAAGTGGAAAGGCGAACCGGTTGACGTATATAGAGGACCTGTTGAACCTGTAACAGGCTTTATAGATGAAGTTGTCATCTATGAAATTCATCCTGAAAAAAGACCAATGTATGACATATACGCCTCCTATCAGTTATCAGAAAGCGGTGAAAACGATGGCACAGTTAATTAAACTGCAGGATTACGTTTCAAGATACGAAAAAGATATGATTCGCTATCCTTCACAATATGTCAGGCTGAAAAAACAGCAGTGGACAAAAATTAAACAGCAGTGGGAAGATGGCGGTGTCTACCTTAATGAAGAGGAGATCCAGCGTTTTAAAGAAGAAGTGGAGGGGAAGGATGGGATCTTAAAGAGATTTAAGAAAATTCTTGTCCGGCATGAAGAAGAACCCGAAGTTGAAGAGGAGCCGGATGAAAGTGACGATCTTTCATTTGAACCTTCAGTCTATTATAAACCGGAGACATTAGATGATCTGAAGCACCTTTATCTCGATCAGCTGCTTCAGTTTCAGCTGAAATGGGCGAGCTCAACATTAACTGAAAAATCTTATGTGGATTCGAAATATCACCGGGATGATCACCTGAAGTTTTTCCTGCAGCGCTTTCCCGATACATTTCTATTAATGTATGAACCGATTCTTTTATTGAAGAAAGCGCCCGTAGAATTAGAAGTGCTATTGTTCACCCCGACAGCACTATGGTGCATATCCCTTCTTGATCAGGGTGAAGACACTGTGTTTGTGGGTTCTACAGAGCGTTTTTGGAAGGTGAAAAAAGGTGAAAGCGAGCATACACAGCTGAATCCGTTAATTTCACTGGACCGGACTGCATCTATTCTTCAACAGATATTCGATAAAAACGATGTGGACTTTACGATTCATAAAGCCGTTTTTTCAAGAACAGGGTATGTGGACTTTCCGGACATTCCATATGGCTATAAAGTCATCGATAAAAGGTCTATTCAAAAATGGCATGAACAACAACGCACGATGTCTTCTCCGTTTAAACATATGCAGATGAAAGCAGCCCGCTCCATCATTGAATATGCTCAGACAACCTCTGTCAAACGTATGCAGTGGAGTGAAGCGGATGAAGAGCTGCTGGGTGAACATGAAGAATGAAGAAAATCGCTGTCTTTAATCCTAATGCCGGAAAAGGGTTAAATCAAAAATCACTTACTTTATTGATTCCCGCCTTTAATCAGGCCGGTATTGACGTGTGGATTTCACGGGCTAAGCATGATATTGAAAACAGAATCAGAGAGTGGTGTGATAATCATCCTCTTGAAGAGGTTTGCTTTATCGTATCAGGCGGGGATGGAACGATGCATGAAGCAGTAAACGGGGCAGCAGGTCACAAGCATACAGTGTTTGCTTCCATCCCTGCAGGTTCCGGAAATGATTTTGCGAGACATTTTGGTGGGCTTAAACTGGATATGAACCTGCTTCAGCACCTATCACGTCTGCATAGTGAAGATCAGGATCTTATTACATACAGTATGATCAAAGAGCGGGTCGCCGTCAGTAATATGGGGGCAGGGTTTGATGCGGAGGTCGCATATTCTGCGAACCGCTCAAAAATAAAAAAGCTCCTGAATAAATTGTCAGCAGGTAAATTAGTGTATGTCGTCTTCCTGATTCAGCAGCTGCTCGTCTTTAAGCCTTATTCGCTTACAATCATCGCAGATAGACGTGAAAAGCAATTTAAACGCGTCTGGTTTACGACGATCTCGAATCAGCCTTATTACGGGGGTGGTATGAAAATTGCTCCGAATGCTGATACAAAAGACGGACTGCTGGATGTAACTGTTGTACATGGTCTGTCGAGAATAAAATTTTTACTGGTATTCTTAAGTGTTTTTAAAGGGTCCCACGTGACATTTAAAGAAGTGTATCAAGTCCGTTCTGCCCGAGTGAACTGTATAGCAGACAGAGACGTCAGGGTGCATGCTGACGGGGAGGATAACGGTCTGCTTCCTGCCGGACAGGCGCTTTCAGCACAAATCGCTGCTGATAAAATCCGGGTGGCAGGTCAGTTGGCTCTTGACGAATGACAGGTAAAAACGATAATATTTTAATTGGATAGCGCTTTGTGTAGCTGCTATCTTTTTCTATTCTATGAAGATATTAAACCACTCCGCTATAGAAGGTGAATGAATTGGAACATTTATTTGATGATCAGGACTGGGAGATCATATCTGCAGGAGGGGCTTCAGGAGAAGCTTTTTTCGCCAGATATCATGAACAGAAACTTTTTCTAAAGCGCAACTCATCACCTTTTTTAGCTGTATTATCAGCTGAAGGGATTGTGCCAAGACTAAAGTGGACTAAGCGCCTTGAGAACGGTGATGTGATTACAGCACAGCACTGGCTGAATGGACGTGAGCTTCATGCAGATGAAATGAACGGTCCCCGAATCGCTAAAATGCTGAAAAAAATTCATAGCTCCAGGCCATTAACTTCTATGCTGCAAAGACTGGGTAAAGAACCATACGATCCCTCTCTTATGTATGCGGAAGTGGCTGATACACTTGATACAGAACTGAAGTATCTGCCCCCTGTCAGGGAAGCACTGACGTTTTTGCGTCATAACCTCGACCAGATCTCGGCAGAAAGCTATGTTGTCTGTCATGGAGATGTGAATCATAATAACTGGCTTTTATCAGATGTAGATGAATTATTTTTAATAGATTGGGATGGCGCAATGCTTGCTGATCCTGCTGTTGATGTAGGGATGCTTTTATACTGGTATGTACCTGAAGCAGAATGGAGCAGTTGGATGGCCCATTACGGTGAGGAATTAACAGATGACTTCCGCCTGAGAATGAAATGGTATGTCGTCAGCCAGGCACTTGTCATGCTTCAATGGCAAAAAGACAAAGGCCGCCTGCACGACGTAACCAAATGGATGAACTTCCTGCAGCGCACCCAAAAGAAAGAAAACCTTAAGTAGCCTGATTCTTTTCTGGCAACATCAGAAGAGCACAGGCTATTTTTGATTTAAAAAATGCTTGTCACTATAAGTTCATGTACATGAACAATCGTATTTGATTGACAGGTCGTTTCAAAATGCTTATAGAGCTGGTTCTTATAGTGGAGGACGAGTGCTCACCGCACGGGGGCAGGAAAGCGGAGTCCTCCACGGAAATGAACTGCGTTTCATTAAACCAACTTACTTACAAAGGAGATCACACAATGAGAGCAAGGAATAAACCGTGGGCTGAAGACTATTTGCTGAAGCACCCGGAATACGTGCCGGCTGAACCTGAAACATTTAAAGGCAGCTGGAAGGCAGCAGTATTTGGAAATGATAATGAGCTTCACATTGAAGTCGGGTCGGGTAAAGGCAGATTTATTACTGAAATGGCTAAGATGCATCCTGATGTAAACTATATTGCTATTGAGCTTTCTGAAAGCATTGCAATTACTGCACTTGACCGCATGATTGAAGCAGGTGTACCCAATGCAAGACTGCTGACGATTAATGCAGAAATACTGGGTGATGTATTTGAACAAGGAGAAGTAGACCGCGTCTATCTGAACTTCTCAGACCCGTGGCCAAAAACCAGACATGAAAAGCGGCGCTTAACTTTCAAAAAGTTTTTAGATCTTTATAAAACAGTGCTGCCTGAACATGGAGAAATTCATTTCAAAACGGATAACAGAGGCCTGTTTGAATACTCCTTACAAAGCTTCTCAGCCTACGGTCTGCTCTTAACATACGTTAGCCTTGATCTTCATAACAGTGATTTTGAAGGCAATGTCATGACTGAATATGAAGAAAAATTTTCATCAATGGGCCAGCCAATCTACCGCTGTGAAGTGCGTTACTAATATAACAGCTCTGTTAAAGGTGGCTGTTGATTTCCGCTCCAGGGGGAACGCTTTCCGCAGGGCGTGCGGTGAGCCTCCTCACGCTTCGCGCTGCGGGGTCTCACCTGTCACGCTTCTCCTGCTGGAGTCGTCCCCCTTCCGCTCCAATCACCAGCTGTGCAAGAACAACATTGGACTTTAACTAAGCCAATAAAATATAAGAGACTGCTAGAAAATGCTGCAAGGTGGTAACTAAAATAAGTTTCAATGCAGCGGAAAGATTATATATCCTGTTATTTTTTGTATCAGGGTTTTTTTCTATGTTAATATGAAAGCGTATACATTAGGAGGCGATTCGAGTGGATTCTTTTAAGTTTGGTGACTGGGAGATTTACTGGCTGGATGGCGGTATCACCAATATGGATGGCGGAGCAATGTTTGGTGTTGTGCCAAAACCCCTCTGGTCTAAGAAATATCCTGTAAACGACAAAAATCAGATTGAACTTGTTACAGAACCTTTATTAGTCCGAACAGGTGAGAATAATATTTTGATTGATGCAGGCGTCGGATATGGGAAATATGATGAAAAGAAAAAGCGCAACTACGGAATAACACGAGAAGCGTCGATTGAACGCTCGCTCGAACAACTGAATCTGACAGTAAATGATATTGATACCGTTGTGATGACGCACATGCATTTTGATCATATCGGGGGCTTAACAACACCCGATGGGGAAAAGATGAGATCTGTTTTTCCAAATGCCGTGATCTACACAAGCGAAACAGAATGGAATGAGATCAGAGAGCCGAATATCAGATCGAGAAATACATATTGGAAAGAAAATTGGACAGCAGTTCAGGAGCAGGTAAAAACTTTTACAGATGAACTTGAAGTGTGTCCAGGTATGACAATGATTCACACAGGTGGCCACAGTGACGGTCACTGTATTGTGAAAATGGAGCAAAAAGGTGAAGTGATCCTGCATATGGCTGATCTCATGCCAACACATGCACACCAGAATCCGCTGTGGGTTCTGGCTTACGATGACTATCCGATGACATCTGTCTATGCAAAAGAAAAATGGGTTAAGGACGGACTGAATAACGGCTGGTGGTTCAGTTTTTACCACGATGCATATGTCCGGATGATTAAGTGGAATGAAACAGGTAAAGAAGTAACTGGTGAACTGAAAAGAACACCATTTCCTGATTAACCAAAAGGGGTGTCCAATAAAACTGGACACCCCTTCAAATATTATATTTTATACACGTCCATCACTGTGCCTGTTTTCGCATCAGCAATGAATTCAAATTGTTCAAGTTCACTGCCGTGGTGACGTGATATGCCTCCACGATATACTTTATTCTTTACTGCAAGTACCTGATGATCTTCTGGGTTCATCTGAATCCAGGAGCCATCAATCGGACCATCCTGCTTAAATTGATCTTTCACATTTTGAAGAACCTTTTCAGCAGAAGCCTGATTTGACTGTACAGCATTTGCACTCTGACTGATCACAACACCGGCTGTTAAGCCTACTGCTGCGCCAAGGGCTGCATCTTTCCAATTCATATGATTCACCTCCGGATATTCAATTCAATTTTAAGTATAGCGGATTCATCATTGTGATGCACCACATTTAAGAGCAATATCTTCCAATCTTAATCGTGGAAAGTGGAAAGGTGAAAGAAAGTTCTGTAAAATAAGATAGAATGCATTTATGAAAGGAAGTATACATAATGAATCAGGATACATTAGCGTTATTTAAACAATTGACCGAGCTCCCTGGTGCACCGGGTAATGAGCATGCAATCAGAAAGCTGATGAAAGAAGAACTGTCGAAGTACTCAGATGAAATTGTGCAGGATGGCCTAGGCAGTATTTTCGGATTAAAAAAAGGACCTGAAGACAGCCCGGTTGTTATGGCTGCGGGTCATATGGATGAAGTAGGGTTTATGGTAACCGGAATTACAGATAACGGTATGGTCCGCTTTCAGACATTAGGCGGCTGGTGGAGCCAGGTATTACTGGCACAGCGCGTTGAGGTGATTGCAGGCGATAAAAAGATCACTGGTGTCATCGGTTCAATTCCACCTCATCTTTTAAGTGAAGAGAAGCGGGCAAAGCCGATGGATATTAAGAATATGCTGATTGATGTAGGTGCAGATGATAAAGCGGATGCTGAATCAATGGGCATTTTACCAGGGCAGCAGATTGTGCCTGTATGTGAATTCACTCCAATGGAAAACAAGAAAAAGATTCTTGCGAAAGCATGGGATAACCGGTACGGCTGCGGTATTTCAATTGAACTGTTAAAAGAGCTGCAGAATGAATCACTGCCTAACACGTTATACAGCGGTGCGACAGTGCAGGAAGAAGTAGGACTCAGAGGGGCTCAGACTGCTGCTAACCTGATCAAACCTGATATTTTCTTTGCAATGGATGCAAGTCCTGCAAATGATATGACAGGGGATAAAAATGAATTTGGTCAGCTTGGCAAGGGGACACTGCTCCGCATTCTTGACCGCAGTATGGTGACTCATCGCGGCATGAGAGAATTCGTGCTCGATACAGCGGAGACAAACAATATTCCATATCAGTATTTCGTATCAGCAGGCGGGACAGATGCAGGCCGCGTTCACATCTCGAATGAAGGGGTACCGAGTGCGGTTGTCGGCATCTGTTCAAGATATATTCATACGTCAGCTTCAATGATCCATATCGATGACTATGCTGCTGCGAAAGAACTTCTTGTCAAGCTTGTGAAGTCATGTGACAAATCAACAGTTGAGTCAATCAAACAGGGTTCATAATATGAATCTTGCCGTTGGAACAGTCAATCCAGCAAAAGTTTCTGCAGTGAAAAGCTGCTGGAGCTTTGGTGAAGTGAGAGGGTTCAAAACTGAATCCGGTGTAAAGGACCAGCCCTTTGGTCACGATGAAACAAGACAAGGTGCCATCAACCGTGCTTTCAATGCAGCGGCATTGTTTGATGGTGCTTGCGGTATCGGACTTGAAGGTGGCGTTACAGAACATCAGGACGGTCTATATATCTGTAACTGGGGAGCACTTTTTGTCCCCGGCTTTAAAGAGACATTTACCGCTTCCGGGGCAGGCATCAGACTCCCTGATGAGCTTGCCGCTCCACTCCGGAATGGCGAAGAGCTGGGCCCGCTAATGGAACAGTACAGTATGCAAAAGAACATCAGACAAAATGAAGGGGCTGTCGGATTTTTTTCAAATGGTAGAATCACGAGAGCGCAGATGTTTGAACATATCGTTGAACTGCTGATAGGTCAGTGGGAATACGCAAAAAACAAATAAAAAAAGGGATCGTATGCGCGATCCCTTTTTGCTTATTCAGTCTCAAAAATATAAGACACAGCTTTTAAAGCCTGCTCCGGTGTTTCAACAGTAACCGTTGCCTTACGTGACAACTCCTTTAATGCATGGTGCAGCTTTTCCAGCCTGATCAGAATCAGCGGCTTATTCATCGTAAGTGCAGCAGAAGCATCCATCGCAGTATTCCACTGTTTATACTGCTCTCCAAACAGCGCAATCACAAGATCGGATTTTTGCATCAGAACCTGTGTTCTCAGATTGTTAAATGCAGAAGCTGCATCATCTTTAAAGATTGCATTCGGCTGTTCACCGAGGATTTCTTCACCGATGTCATCAGATCGGCTATGATTTTCCATCGGGCCTGTGAAATGTAAAGTGTAAGGGAGTGAAGACGCCTGGTCCTTCAGCTTTGCGCGCCAGTCACTGTGTATTTCTCCAGCAAGGTAAATCGTCAGTTCCATCAAATCTCCCCTTCTCAATATGTAATAATTTCAGTATAACACGCTGAATTTTTGACTGGAAATTATTTGACGGGGCAAAGGGTTGTCAAATGAACGCCGGATTAGTATGATGTATAGCGAATGGGTTCATAAGGAGGAAGACAATTGAAGAAACATCTGTTTATTTTATTTGTTATTTTCACATCCGCTGTACTTGCAGCTTGTAATACAACAATAGAGCAGGAAAGAGAAAAAACGCTGACAGAAGTTGAGGATATTTTCCTTGATGAAGCTGAGCGTCCGAATACTGAATTAGATGACCTTGAAGTCCACCTTCCTTACATGGCAGAGGTGGCTGAAACATCTGATCACAATGCTGTTATTGAAAAAAGCAACGAAACTTATGTGCTGTTTCATCATTTGAATGAAGAAGCAGGTAATGATGTCATTTATACGATGACAGAAGCTGCTGAAGCAGAGTGGCTGGTGAATGAAACGTTTGAAGAAAAAGACAGATTCGGTTATGTACTGCTTCGTCAGATTGATGAAGAGAACTATGAACTGACAACTGGTATGGACTATACGAAGCTGACGACAGTAACATCGTTAGAAGATATCAGCAGCAATGCAAAATGGATGATGGAAACGGTCAGATCAGCTGACTGGACTGACGACAACCCGGAAGAATAATCTTCCGGGCTTTTTTTATATCACTTAATGATGTGAAACAAAAATAAAAATCTCTTTACAACCTTTACAAGTGTCTTTACACTATTCAAGGGAGGAGAGATAAAAACATGAGCTTTCTTAAGAAAAAAGGCATACATATATCTTTTAAGACTTATTTAATTGACGGCTTAAGTTTTATGGCGCTCGGCCTGTTTAGTTCTTTAATTATCGGGCTGATTATGCAGACTGCCGGTAATGAACTCGGGATCACATTTTTGACTGAAATGGGCGTTCTTGCGATGGGACTTGCAGGACCTGCAATCGGTGCTGCTGTTGCATACGGACTGAAAGCCCCGCCGCTTGTATTATTTGCAGGGGTCATTACAGGAGCCGCAGGATACGCACTTGGCGGACCTGCAGGCGCTTATGTGGCAGCTGTATTTTCAACCGAAATCGGGAAACTGGTCAGTCAGTCCACAAAGATTGATATCATTGTCACGCCTTTTGTTACGATTGCAGCAGGCTATGGGATATCAGCACTTGTAGGTCCTGAAATTCAATCTTTTATGCAGGCAACGGGAGATACAATTGGCTGGGCAACTGAACAGAGGCCATTTGTAATGGGCATGCTTGTAGCAGGATTAATGGGGCTTGCGCTGACTGCCCCGATCTCAAGTGCAGCCATTGCGCTGATGCTTGATCTTGACGGGCTTGCAGCAGGTGCAGCAGCTATTGGGTGCAGTGCACAGATGATCGGATTTGCAGTTGCAAGTTACCGTGATAATAAGCTTGGAGGTTCACTGGCTCAGGCAATCGGCACATCTATGCTGCAGGTTCCGAATATTGTAAGAAATCCGCTGATTCTGATTCCGCCGACAGTAGCTGGTGTTCTGCTTGCACCGCTTGGAACGGTGTGGCTGCAGATGGAGAACAATGCCTCAGGAGCCGGTATGGGTACGAGCGGTTTTGTCGGTCAGATTATGACATTTGATACGATGGGTTTTACGCTTAATGTACTCATAATGGTCGTAATGTTGCATTTCATTGGACCGGCAGTCATCAGCCTGTTACTATCTCATTATATGTTAAAAGCGGGAATGATTAAGCCCGGTCAAATGAGAATCGACACAGGAGGAGTTAAACATGAAAAAGCTTGAATCAATTGAACAGTTTAATGAAATGAAAAATAACGGAAAGCATATTTTTATGTTTTCAGCAGACTGGTGCCCGGATTGCCGGGTGATCGAACCGATTTTACCTGACGTGGAAAGTAAGTATCCTGATCACCAGTTTATTTACGTAGACCGTGATGAGTTTATTGATATTTGCGCTGATCTCAGCGTATTTGGTATTCCGAGCTTTGTGGCTTTCGAAAATGGGACAGAGACTGGCAGGTTTGTCAGCAAAGACCGCAAAACCCAGGAAGAAATTGAACAATTCATCGACGGATTAAAAGTTTCATAATGAATCAAACAGCCCGGATCCTAAAATGAAATGCTTTAGGACCGGGTTGTTTTCGTGTACAATGAAATGCGGAGAAAAAATAATCAATAGACTTTATCAAGATGCATATAGAATGATTAAATTTCTGCACAGCTGTGATTGTAAGTAGCAGCGAGCTCAGGCAGAACGAAATAATCAAACCTGACAAGGAGGGGTACCATGGCTGAAAAAATGGACTCAATAAAAATGAAAAAGATTTTGACAGAGAAGCTTGAAAGACAGGGGCGGAATATCCGCTATAATCGTGAAAAAGATCAGCTTCGCGTAGAAAATGCAGATACAAAAAAGGGTATTGAAGTTTCCCTTCCAAGCGTTGTCGGAAAGTGGAATGAAAAGAAGGATGAAGCAATTGAAGAAACTGTGTATTATATAAACGAAGCCCTTGCAGTAATGGGCACTGAAACCGTGGTTGAAGAGGCAGAGAAGCAGATTTTCCCTGTGATCCGTTCAACATCTTTCCCGGAGGAGTCATCTGAAGGGATTCCATTTATTTTCGACGAGCATACAGCGGAGACAAGGGTGTATTATGCAGTCGATCTCGGCAAGACGTACCGCATGATCGATCAGCAATTTTTAGAGAAGCAATCCTGGTCAAGAGAACAGGTAAAAGAAATTGCGATGTTCAACGTACGCTCGCTTGATACTGAGATGAAGAGAGATGAAGTGGCAGGTAATGTATTCTATTTCCTTAACTCAAACGACGGCTACGATGCAAGCAGAATTTTAAACGAAGCTTTTTTAAAGGAAATGTCTTCAAAAATGGAAGGTGAAATGACGATTGCTGTCCCGCATCAGGATGTCTTAATTATTGGGGATATGAGAAATGAAACGGGCTATGACGTTCTTGCACAGATGGCGATGTCATTTTTTGCAGCAGGCCATGTTCCGATCACTGCTCTCTCATTCCTTTATGAAGAAGGCGAACTTGAGCCGGTATTCATTCTTGGTAAAAATAAAAGTAAAGATGAAGGAGATTCAAAGAAATGAATGTATTTTACAATGAAAAAGGCGTTGGGGAAGTACTGATTATTAAATTAAAGGACACACCGCGTCACGACAAAGCTTTTGAAGAAAAAGGGCAGGTTGTCCAGATTACAAATACTGAAACAGGCGAAGTGACCGGATATAATATCTTTGGTCAGCCTTCTGAGGAATTCAGATCATCCGGACCGGTAGAAATGGATGATGAAAAGCTTGCAAAAGTGAATCAATTGATTCAGGAAAGCGGATTTGATCATCAGATCGCCGCTGACTTTTCACCGAAGTTTGTGATTGGTCACGTTGAAGAAATGGAAAAACACCCGAATGCTGACAAACTGAATGTCTGCCAGGTGAACGTAGGGGAAGAACGTCTTCAGATCGTCTGCGGAGCACCAAATGTTAATGCAGGTCAAAAGGTAGTAGTAGCAAAGGTTGGCGCTGTGATGCCTAGTGGAATGGTCATTAAAGATGCTGAGTTAAGAGGCGTTCCATCGAGCGGCATGATCTGCTCAGCGAAAGAACTTGGACTGCCGAATGCACCTGAGAAAAAAGGAATTTTAGTACTTGAAGATGGACAGGCAGGAGAGCCGTTCAGCCTGTAAGAGAAATCCGCTCTGTTTTTATGACAGAGCGGATTTTTTCCACATTGTCTATCCATTTGACCAATTTTGTTTAAACGGCATGAAAATAGGTTAAAACCTGCTAGAATGAATGAGAACATAATAGAAAGAGTGATGTAGATGAATTGGATTCAAAAACTCTTGTCTTTCGTTCAAAGGCAGGATGAAGAATATATAGAAGAAGATGCTCCGAAAATAAAATCGGGTGAAAGCAGAAAAGATCTGCAGACCAGGGTGTCCTATCAGTATCCTAAAGGTGAATTCAGATTTCCGCTTATCCCTGATGAATCAGCAGCTAAAAAAGAGCGGGGAGAAAAGAAGGAAAAAGCAAAGGAACCGGAAAAATCACGAATCATTGAAAAAAGTCCGCATGCCGGTCCATTTAAGCCGACAGATGTACCGTCTCCTGTCTATGGGTTCAGGGAAAGGCCAAAAGCTAAGCCAGTACATAACAGTGAGCCTGTTGAATATGAAATCTCTTCATTCACGGAATTAAAAAGAAAAATTGCCCGTGAAAAAGAAGAAAAAGAGTCAGAGAAAAAGCCGGCTGAAGTTGACCAGCTTCAAAAAGCCTCATATCAGCAAGTCCCTGAAGAAAATGAAAGTGACACAGCTTCTTTAGGCATAGAACCTGAGCTGCCTTTGCAGGAGGAGGAGACAAGCCCGGAAGTACCTGCCCATGAGGTAGAGGAGCCATCCCAGGAAGAAGACCTGGTAGAACCAATCAATCAGACACCTGAGCCTGATCACCTCGAACCAGTTGATACAGACAGCACACAAGTCACTGATAACGAGATCACTGAACCTGAAAGCCCCATTGAAGAACCGGCAGCTCAGGTGCAGGAGTCTAACAATCAGGAAGCATCTGAACATGTTCAAAAATCAGATGACACCAAGCCCCGCAACCGCGTGCCATTCAATGTGATGATGCTGAAGCAGGATAAGCGCAAAAGGGCAGAAGAACCATATAATAAAGCAGAGACTGAAGTCAAAGAAGAAAAGCCTGTTCATACTGAAACAGCAGCTGAACCTGTGGAAGCATTTCCGCATTTCATGAAACCATCTCTTGATCTACTGGCCCCGCCTGTATTTGCAGAGCCGGATCAGGACTGGCTGGATTATCAGGCGGAGCTGCTAAATGAAACACTGTTCCATTTTAATGTGAATGCAACAGTAAAAAATGTCACACAGGGTCCTTCTGTCACCAGATTTGAATTATTTCCCGATAAAGGGGTTAAAGTAAGTAAAATTACAAGTCTGACAGATGATATTAAGCTTGGACTCGCAGCGAGGGATATCAGAATGGAAGCACCGATTCCTGGGAAGATGGCAGTAGGAATTGAGATACCAAACCCACACAGCCGTCCGGTGGCCATTAAAGAAATTCTTGCTCATGAAGATTTTCAGAATTCAGAGGCAGAACTCCCTGTTGCACTCGGACTTGATATTGAAGGGAAGCCTGTTATTACAGATATCAGTAAAATGCCGCATGGATTAATAGCTGGTGCAACAGGATCAGGTAAGAGTGTATGTATCAATTCCATTTTGATCAGTCTGATGTATCATGCCTCCCCTGATGATGTGAAAATGCTGCTGATCGATCCTAAAGTTGTCGAACTCGCACCTTACAACCATATTCCACACCTGGTGAGCCCTGTTATTACGGACGTGAAAGCTGCAACTGCAGCGCTGAAATGGGCTGTTGAGGAAATGGAAAGACGCTATCAGCTGTTTGCACATGCCGGTGTAAGAGATATTAAACGGTATAATCATAAAGTAAAAAATGAAGGCAACTATTCACAAAAGCTTCCGTACCTTGTCGTTGTCATTGATGAGCTTGCAGATCTGATGATGATGGCACCTGCAGATGTAGAAGAAGCTATCTGCCGGATTGCCCAGAAAGCAAGAGCTTGCGGGATTCATCTGTTAATTGCAACGCAGCGTCCGTCTGTTGATGTCATTACAGGTTTAATTAAAGCGAATGTGCCGACGAGGATCGCATTCTCTGTCAGTTCACAGGTGGATTCGCGTACGATTATTGACAGCTCAGGGGCTGAGAGACTACTTGGTAGAGGCGATATGCTGTTCCTTGAAAACGGCGCTTCTAAACCTGTGAGACTACAGGGTACGTTCGTTTCTGATGATGAAATAGACGATGTGGCAGCGCACGTCAAAAACGAACGCAAAGCGTCATATCTGTTTGAGCAGGAAGAACTACTGGCAAAAGTGGAGTTTCAGGATGAAGAAGACGAATTACTGACAGAAGCATGTGAATTTGTTATTGCGCAGGGCGGAGCATCAACTTCACTGCTTCAGAGACAGTTCAGAATCGGCTATAACCGTGCTGCAAGACTCATCGATATGATGGAGAAAAACGGCTGGATTTCAGAGTCGAAAGGCAGTAAGCCGAGAGATGTCCTGATGGCGCAAGAAGACCTGATGGAGCTTACTGAAACAGCGAAACCCGGAAAATAAACTGTTTATTTGTTCACAATTTAAAACGTGTTATAATAACAAAATATGTGCCAGAATGAAAGATCATTATATACTGTCGAATGCGGTCAGCGCATAAGACTGTTGGAGGTTCAACCATGACAAGTTTTCACTTTGTAGGAATTAAAGGATCGGGCATGAGTCCCCTTGCTCAAATTCTTCACGATATGAATCATGAGGTACAAGGCTCAGATATTGAAAAACGCTTTTTCACTCAAAAGCCCTTAGAAGATAGAGGTATTGAGATTCTTCCTTTTAATAAAGAAAATATTAAGCCCGGTATGACTGTGATTGCAGGTAACGCTTTTCCTGATGACCATGAGGAAATTCAGGCTGCACACGACCAGGGAGTAGAATGTATCAGATATCATAAATTCCTCGGGGATTTTATGAATAATTATATTTCTGTCGGTGTATCCGGTGCCCACGGTAAAACATCAACAACCGGCCTGCTTGCACATGTGATGCAGGGGGCAGATCAGACATCTTATCTGATCGGAGACGGATCCGGAAAAGGGTTTGAAGACAGTAAGTATTTTGTTTTTGAAGCCTGCGAATACCGCAGACACTTCCTGTCTTACTCACCTGACTATATGATTATGACGAATATTGATTTTGATCATCCTGATTACTTTGCTGATATTGATGATGTATTTTCAGCGTTTCAGGAGATGGCAAAACAGGTTAATAAAGGAATTATTGCCTGTGGAGATGATGATCATCTACAGAGCCTGGTTGCCAATGTGCCGGTATTATTTTACGGATTCAATGAAGAGAATGACTTCCAGGCACGCAACGTGGAAACGTCTGCAGCGGGGACGGCATTTGATGTGTTTGTGAGAAATGAATATTATGCTTCATTTGAGATTCCGATGTATGGAGACCATACAATTCTGAATGCTTTATCAGTGATCGCGATCTGCCATTACGAAGGTATACAGACAGAAGTCGTGCAGGCACAGCTGAAAACATTCGGCGGCGTTAAACGCCGTTTCACAGAGAAGCATATCGGCAGCAGAACGCTGATTGATGATTATGCGCATCACCCGACAGAGATTATGGCAACGCTTGATTCTGCTTCAAAGAAATATCCTGACAGAGACATTATTGCAATTTTCCAGCCGCATACTTTTACAAGAACACAGACGTTTCTTGAAGAGTTTGCAGATTGCCTGAAAAAAGCAGACCATGTATACCTGTGTGAGATATTTGGTTCAGCACGTGAAAATCACGGTAAGCTTTCTATTACAGATCTGCAGAACAAAATTGATGGAGCTGAAATTCTGTCAGCTGAAGATCCTTCTCCTCTTGGAAAGCATGATGACGGTGTGTTTCTTTTCATGGGTGCAGGTGACGTACAGAAATTCCAGGAGTCATTTGAATCGTGGATCAATGAACATAAGTGATATGATAGAAGCCGGGAGACAACCTGGCTTCTTTTTTTATTCTGCATGAAGGAAATTCGGAAATCTGTGTAGAATAGGGGAAGGGAGCGTTTAGGTAAGACAGGGCAAGGGTAATACCAAATTATAAATAGAAGGGAGCTGAAAGCAATTATGGAAATGTTACTTTATATCAGTGCGCTGCTTGCAGCGGGAGGATTTTTAATTTTATGTATTAGTCTGGCGGTTACATTAACTGCTGTTAAGAAGACACTCAACAGCCTGGCGGACACCGTTGCAGCGCTACAGAAGCAGCTTGACGGAATTACGACTGAAACAACCGAACTATTACATAAGACGAATGGTCTGGCAGAAGACATCCAGGGCAAGTCAGCTAAGCTGAACTCTGTCGTAGATGCTGTAAAAGGTGTTGGCACTAACGTTCAGCAGCTGAACAATTCGATCGGAAAAATTACTCATTCAGTCACTCAATCTGCTGAACAGAATGAAGAAAAGATTGCACAGGTTGTGCAGTGGAGTAATGTGGCAATGGAGATTCGTAACAAATGGAAAACGCGTAAGAAAGAATACGCTTCGACATCGACTGAAAGATACCCTGAACCTCAGCGCGCATTACCACCGGTTGATGAAAATCAAAAATAAACCAATGCAGGAGGATCAGTTATGGAGAAAAATAATAATTCAAGAGATTTCGTACTTGGCGCACTAATTGGCAGTATTGCAGGAGCTGTAACGGCGCTGTTTCTGGCACCGAAATCCGGCGGGGAATTCCGTCAGGAGCTGAATACACAGGCTGGCAGGCTGAAAGACCGTTCATATGAGTGGAAAGATCAGGCTGTCACAAAAAGCTCTGAAATGGCAGCACTTGCAAAAGAGAAGTCAGCTGTTATTTCAAAAAATGTTCAGGATCAGTCAAGTGGCGTGATGGATAAAGTGAAGTCGTTGCGTTCAAAAGATAAACAGAGTGAGCAGGCTCCTCAGCTGGTAACAGCAAAGGACCCATCACTTCCAACTGTGCATCCTGTCGATCCATTAACACCACCAACATCTGAAGAGCCGCTTAGAACAAACAGGTAGTTTTTCAGGAACGGGAGTTGATCAATTTGGAAAAGATCTCAAGCGTAGAGCAGTTTAACGAGATACTGCAAAACGAAAAGGATTTCTTTATCTTAAAGCACAGTCTGACGTGCCCGATTTCTTCTGCGGCATATTCAGCCTGTCAGTCTTTTTCTGAAAATGAACATGTCAAAATGGTCTATGTGCCGATCCAGGAAACACGGGAAACGTCAAACCATATTGCAAAAGCATTTAATACGCGGCATGAATCACCTCAGGTATTTCATGTTAAAAACGGTGAGCCTGTCTGGAACACTTCACATTCGCGTATTACAGAACGTGCACTGAAAGAAGCAAATACAAAATAAAAAAAGCTGGCCCCCGGGCCGGCTTTTTTTAAGGATGAATAATAATCTTCAATGAATCTCCAGGCATAACAGGAGAGGACAAAGAACATTCTTCATCATTTCTTTTGATTTCAATCTTACTGGCAGCTCCGGGAGGTTTCCAGTCAACGTAATTGAATACGTCCTGAAAAATCATTCCTTCAGACTGCCGATACTTCACATTAATGCTGTCACCGTGCTGTAATCGCGCTTCATCTTCAAGCTTCTGATCGTCTCTCATGACTATAACCTGGTTCAAATCAATCTGAATCGGCTCATCATTAAAGTAAATTGTACTTTTACCACCAGGAAGATCAAGCTGTTTCTTTAAAGCAGATACAGTCCGCTCCGGGGCAGGCGGCAATGAAAGCTTATCATTGTGGCTGACAGTACGGTCCAGCTTACTCAGTGGGAAATTTTTTCCGTTATGAATATACGTCTGATCCCATTGAGGAAAATAAGTTACTTTTCCATCAATCGTCAGGAAGAAGGTCTTTCTGGATTCAGGAACAACAATGCCTGCTTTCATGAATGCTTCAGTAGCAGTTATTTTCTGCTCAATGACAATATCATCTCTATCCTGAACAAATGTTTCGGTGTCTCTTTCAGTGTTATTGACAAAAATCTTTCTTTTAAGCGTCTTTTGCTGGCCGTTTATATAAAGTACCATTGTCAGCGATTCTTCAAGTACGTCTTTGATCTGAATTATAGACTCAGCGCCGTCTTTACCTGCTTTGATGACGATATCATCCTGAGCCTGAATAGCTGTATCGAAGCTTCCCTGCTGCCCATTAATCAATATTTCAGGCGGCAGACCATGTGTACCGGGCAATGTGACTGTAGTCCCGTTGATACTGATCATCTTGGCAAGGCCCGGTTTACCATATAGTTTAGGGACACTCATTCCGGCAGCTAGTACAGCGTCACCAGCCGTCAGATCTCTGATTTCAAAAAGCCGTACGTCATGTCCGTTCACTTTTACCGGCATATAGTTAATTGGCATCTGATTTGCAGCGATTGCAATTCCAGCAGGTGTGACCAGTTCAGGTCCGATGACTGATTTGTGATTTAATTTAAGGCCCTGAATCGCTTCGATGCCTCTGACTGCTACCCGATTCGCCGGTAAACTCAGTCTTTCAGCAAGTTTTTCTGTTAAAAGCGGTGTCATACTCCCGCCTCCGACAAGCATGACTGCTTTAGGAGACTGGTTATGATTCAATGAAATAATTTCCCCGGAAATAGCAGAGGACAATTTATCAATTGCCGGCTGGATTGCCTGAATCACATTCTGTTTTTCAAGCTGTTGTGAAAAGCCGAGAATATCAGTGAATTCGACTTCCTCTCCTTCTCCGCTTAAGCTTCTCTTCAGCTTTTCAGCATCATTAAAATCCAGCAGGAAGCTGTCGCTGAGTGCTTCAGATATTTCATCACCGGCAACCGGTACCATACCGTATGCAGTGACAGTCCCTTCATTCGTTATCGCAATATCAGAAGTACCGGCTCCAATATCGACAAGTGCTACATTCAGCCTTCGCATGGACGGAGGAATGAGTACATTGATTGCAGCAATGGGTTCCAGTGTCAGGGCATTCATTTTAAGATCAGCTCTATGTAAGGAAGCTAAAAGGGATTCTACTACGACTCTTGGAAGGAAAGTAGCAATAATTTCAACCGCAGCAAGATCTCCCTGCTGATCTTCAAGACTTCCAATTTCCTGACCGTCAAGCAGGTACCTGACTACTGAATAACCTACACAGTGGTAGTGCTGGCTATCTTCACTTGCAGCAGCAGCTTCCTGGGCAGATTGGACAGCACTCAGTTCCATATGCAATATATCCTGCTTTGTCATTGACTGGTCTGCAGTGATTGTTTTCTGGAAGGAGGAACGCTGTGTTTTTAAGGCCCGCCCGGCAGCTGCAACCGAAACCTCATCCAATTGACCATGCTTGATCTCAAGCTCCTGTTTAATCTCAGAGATCAGTGAAGCGACAGCGGGGACATGGTGAATCTGTCCATCGAGCATTGCGCGCTCTTTATGTTCTTTCTGGATGTAATCGATCAGTTCATAGCCGGACTCACTGACAGTCATAATCAGTCCGACGATTGAACGGGTACCGATATCCAAAGCAAATAGTTTTTCCACTGAATCACACCTATCCTTTTTCGCTTTACCGCTTAAAAGCGTTTAATTAATAAAATATTTTTCGTGACTTTTTAAAAAACATGATTTATAATGATCTACAATTGATCAGCTAAAAGCTTTTCTCTATCAAAATGTAACACAATTCAGAAAGATGGAAAAGACAGTGAAGCAATCAATGGTATTTTCAAGAGAAAGGAATGTTTTGTTATGACGAATGTAGAATTAGACCAGCTTAGAAAAAAAGTAGATGAGATGAATCTTCAGCTGCTGGAATTGATTAATCAGCGCGCTGAGACAGTACAGGAAATTGGACGCGTAAAAGAAAAGCAGGGAATGAACCGCTTTGAGCCTGTCCGGGAGAGAGCGATGCTTGATCTGCTGAAGGAGCATAACAAAGGTCCATTTTTGAACTCTACCATTGAGC
This sequence comes from Jeotgalibacillus terrae, assembly GCF_016908195.1. Taxonomy (GTDB): domain Bacteria; phylum Bacillota; class Bacilli; order Bacillales; family Jeotgalibacillaceae; genus Jeotgalibacillus; species Jeotgalibacillus terrae. The sequence continues at coordinate 197,342 of NZ_JAFBDK010000006.1, read as the reverse complement.
ACCTTTTTAAAGAGATCTTTAAAGCAGGTCTTGAACTGCAGAAGGATGACCACCGTAAAGCACTTCTTGTATCAAGAAAGAAAAAATCTGAAGATACAGTTGTGACACTAAAAGGACAACAGATCGGAAACGGGTCACCTCAGTTCATCTTCGGCCCATGCGCTGTAGAGTCTTTCGAACAGGTTGATGCAGTGGCTGAACAGGTAAAAGCAAAAGGCCTTAAGCTGCTTCGCGGGGGTGCATACAAGCCGCGTACATCACCATATGACTTCCAGGGGCTTGGCCTTGAAGGACTGCAGATATTAAAGCAGGCTGCAGATAAGCATGATCTTGCTGTCATCAGTGAAATCGTTAATCCTGCACATATTGAAGAAGCAGCAGATTACATTGATGTCATTCAGATCGGCGCACGTAACATGCAGAACTTTGAACTGTTAAAAGCTGCAGGAGCATCTAAAAAGCCTGTCCTGTTAAAACGTGGACTTTCTGCGACAATTGATGAATTCATCAACGCAGCTGAATATATTATGGCTCAGGGTAACGATCAGATTATTCTTTGTGAGCGCGGAATTCGTACGTATGAAAAAGCAACAAGAAACACGCTTGATATCTCAGCAGTGCCAATTCTGAAACAGGAAACACACCTGCCTGTATTTGTTGATGTAACACACTCTACAGGACGCCGTGACCTGCTTCTTCCAACTGCTAAAGCAGCGCTTGCTGTTGGTGCAGACGGCGTAATGGCTGAAGTACATCCTGACCCGGCAGTTGCACTGTCAGATTCTGCCCAGCAGATGAACTTCGAACAGTTTGACAGCTTCTGGAATGCAATCCAGGAATACCTGGGTGTACATGCTAAATAATTGAACAAAATCTGAAGCTTTTTCATAAAGCTTCAGATTTTTTTTGATTTTGTTGAAAGCGCCTTTATAGTAGCGTATGATTGTTAAATTGAGCAATATGGGGTTAATCCTTCGTTTAAAGGGCTTTTTCGTGTAAAATGAAAATAAATGAAAATGGTTTAAAGGAGTGCTGTCAATGAATATAACAATTTATGATGTAGCACGTGAAGCAAATGTCTCAATGGCTACTGTCTCACGTGTCGTGAATGGAAATCCAAATGTGAAACCTGCAACAAGAAAAAAGGTACTTGAAGTAATTGAACGGCTCGGTTACCGTCCAAATGCCGTAGCACGCGGACTTGCAAGCAAAAAAACTACAACAGTCGGAGTTATTATTCCTGATATCTCGAATATCTTCTTTGCAGAACTTGCTAGAGGAATTGAAGATATCGCAACGATGTACAAATACAATATTATTCTGAGTAACTCAGATCAGAATGAAGAAAAAGAGCTTCATCTGTTAAATACAATGCTTGGCAAGCAGGTAGACGGAATCGTCTTCATGGGTGGACGTATTACTGAAGAACATGTAGCAGAATTCCAGCGTTCTCCTGTGCCAATCGTGATTGCAGGTTCAGTAGAGGAGACGAATCAGACGCCGTCAGTGAACATTGACTACTATCAGGCTTCTATTGATGCAGTCACATCCCTGATTGAAAAAGGCCACAAGGATATCGGTTTTGTAAGCGGGCCATTCCACGATACGATCAACCGTTCAATGAAGCTTGAAGGGTATAAGGCTGCGCTTGAGAACAAAGGACTTACGTACAACGAAGACTTCGTTTTTGAAGGGGACTATACGTATGACAGCGGTCTTGATGCATGGGCAAAACTGCGTGAACTTGATCAAAAGCCGTCTGCTATTTTTGTCGGTAATGATGAAATGGCTCTTGGTGTCGTTCACGGTGCACAAGATGAAGGTTTAAACATTCCCGAAGATGTTGAAGTCATCAGTTTTGATAATACAAAGCTTGCTTTAATGGTACGCCCTCAGCTGACATCCGTTGTGCAGCCTCTTTATGATATTGGTGCTGTTGCCATGCGTCTGCTGACAAAACTGATGAATCAGGAAAAGATTGAGGATCAGACAGTAGTATTGCCTCACCGTATTGAAGAAAGACAATCAACTAAATAATCTTATGCAGGCGGTATTAAATACCCCCTCTTAAATGCCGATAAAAAAGATAGAAATAGTAAAGCTGGTCAGGCGTGTCCTGACTGGCTTTTATTACAAATAACGGGGAGTCAGATCAATGAGACGTTTTGATGCTTTAACACCTGCAGGGGTTATCGCAGGGATTATTTTGATTGCCGCTGCAATTGTCTGGAATAGCGGCACTGAAGGATTTTCATTTTTCTTTCACCTGCCATCGCTGTTAATTGTTCTTGGCGGGGTCATCGCTGCTTTGACAGTGACATTTCCAATTACTGAACTGAAAAGAATATTTACTGTAACGCTGCAGGCATTTAAACACCAGCCTGCAGATATGAAAGAGATTGTCAGCCTGTTCATTAAACTCTCTGAGATCGCCAGACGTGAAGGATTACTCTCACTCGAAAGAGAACTTGAAAAGATCAGCGATCCATTTATGAAAAAAGGTGTGTACCTGGCGATTGACGGCGTTGAAAGTGATACGATCACAGATATCCTTCAGGCAGAGATTCAGTCGCTTGAAGAGCGCCATAAGCGCAATAGACGCATGATTGAAAAGGCAGGGGACTATGCACCTGCATGGGGCATGCTTGGTACATTAATCGGGCTCGTGCTGATGCTTCAGGAATTGAACGATCCTGCAGCGATCGGACCGAATATGGCGATTGCTCTTTTAACAACTTTTTATGGGGTGTTGCTTGCCAATCTATTATTTAATCCGATTGCGAGTAAGCTGGCTCAAAAAACAGAGCGTGAAATTTTCGTGAAGCAGGCGATGATCGATGGTGTGATTGGTGTTCACCACGGTCAAAACCCGAGGGTGCTTGAAGAACAGCTTTCTGTCTATCTATCAGAAAATGACCGTCTGATCCCTCAGGTGAAAGAGGAGAAATCAGATGGCCAGGCGTAGAAGGTTTATTTCAGTCACCCAGTCTGAAAACAGTGCCCCGAAATGGATGATTACATTTGCAGATTTTATGATGCTGATTCTGGTCTTTTTTATCTTATTATTTTCAATTTCACAGGTGGATACTGCAAAATTTGATTCTATCTCCCAGGCGTTCAGAAACCAGGGTGTTCTCGATGGGTCAGACACTGTTATTCCTTTTGATGAAGAGTGGCTGGAAGAAGAGATCAGGGAAGATCAGGAGCTTCAGGAACTGTACGGAGAGATTGAATCATTTCTTGAAGAAAATAACCTCACTGATCAGGTGACGGCTTCAGAAACTGACAGAGGCGTTGTCATTACACTTCAGGAGCAGGTGCTCTTTGATTCAGGCGAAGCAGAGCTGCTGCCTGCAGCAGAACCGGTTCTGCAAATGGTCGGTGATCTGCTTGAAGACATTCCGAACTTTGTAAGAATAGAAGGTCATACGGATAACAGGCCGATTCAGACTGCTGTGTATCCTTCCAACTGGGAATTATCAGCTGCGAGAGCGAGCAGTGTCGTACGCTATCTTGGAGAAAGATATGATATCAGTCCAGAGCGGTTTGCTGCAGTAGGGTATGGTGATACGCAGCCTGTAGCTGAAAATGACGGCCCGGCTGGCTGGGCGATGAACAGAAGAGTGGAAGTTGTTATTTTGAATCAGTATATTGATGAAGGTGGAACGCAGTAAAACCAGGGGATTATCCCTGGTTTTTTGATTTAAGTAATTGGTATAAAGCCTTTTCAATTGTCTGTGCATTTTTTTCAGTAATTTCTTTTTTACGCGGAATCGGTTTGTAAATACCTGAGGGATCCTGCCAAGTTTTAATCAACGGGACAGGAGATTCAGGCTGCCATTTTTCAAGCCATTCTTCAGGTAATTCTGCAGAATCAGGATAGCGGCCGGTCATTTCCATCCAGATACGCGACCATGCTCTCGGAACAACGCGCCAGATATCATATCCGCCCCCGCCTACTGCAATCCATCTGCCATCACAATATTCATGCGCCAGCTCATGGGCAAGCTTTGGAATCTCCTCATAAATTTTCATTGTAGAAGACAAATGTGTCAGCGGATCAAGACAATGGGCATCCGCACCATTCTGCGTAATAATCACATCCGGCCTGAAAAACTCCACTACTTCCCTGAATGACCGTCTGTAAGCTTCCAGGAATGAGTCGTCTTCTGTAAAGGCGTCAAGCGGTATATTAAAAGAGTATCCATATCCTTTTCCATGTCCGCGTTCATTGACAGCGCCGGTTCCGGGAAACAGATACCGGCCTGTCTCATGAAGGGAAAGCGTGCAGGAGGTCGGATCATCGTAAAATGACCACTGGACGCCGTCACCGTGGTGCGCGTCAGTATCAACATATAGTACCCGTGCGTTAAATTTTTCCTGCATATAACGGATTGCCACTGAACTGTCATTGTATATGCAAAAACCTGATGCTTTTCCTCTAAAGCCATGATGCAGGCCTCCGCCAAGGTTTACAGCGTGCTGCGCTTTACCTTTCATGACATAATCCACAGCAGTGAGGGTACCTCCAACTAGTCGGGCACTTGCTTCATGCATATCCTTAAAAATGGGTGTGTCTTCTGTTCCCAGTCCGAAATTTTCGGCTTTATCTCGTGATAATTCTCCCTTACCGGCCAGTTTAACTGCAGATATGTATGAAGAATCATGAATCAGATTCAATTCTTCATCAGATGCGACCCGGGGAGGTATAATGTCCGAATCAGAGATGACACCTGAAAACTTCAATAAATCCAGCGTCAGCTGCAGTCTCTTCTGATTAAATGGATGATCATTTGAAAAACGATAGTTTAATAATTCATCAGAATAAATAAAGACTGCATCTTTTTCTACAGCGGTGAACTTGGAAGATTTGGCCATAATACATCATGCCCTTCTGCGCGCAGATCTTCAATGACGGACATTGGATTCATTGTTTGTACGCGGAATACTAGTACTTTATAATTTTCATCGTGCCGGTCAGGATAGACGAGGACAGAGTGAATATTTGAATGATTTTTCCTGATAATACCGGCCACTTCGTAAAGCATACCCTGTTTATTAGGCACTTTCACTTCAATTTGGGATCCAGGCTGAGTTGCGCCTGTTAATTGAACCAGCGTATGAAGCAGATCTGTTTCTGTGATCATACCAATCAATTTGTCATCACTGACAATGGGCAGACAGCCGATTTTTTCTTCCATAAAAAGAACAGCAACTTCTTCAACAAAGTCGAGTGGGTGTCCGGTAATAACCGGTGTTTTCATAATATCAAGCAGCTTTGTTTCATACAGATCTTTGTTTTCATTCGTCTGAAAAGGAGACGGAGAGAATTCTTTTATATTTCTATCCGTAATGATTCCGACCACTTTTCCGGTCACATCAGTAACCGGGAGATGGCGGACCTTTTTATTATTCATTAATTCAATCGCTTCTGCGAGCGTGGAATCCGGCGCAAGTGTATGTACGTCGCGCACCATCATATCTTCAATGATCACAAGACATCCCTCCTAGTACATAAATCGATTCATAAATCTGAGCTGATCGAACTTCTGTATTGATTCAGGGTCAATCCGGCTGCCAATACGCGCCATGAGACAATTTGCAGGATGGGAACTGATTTCAGGATCGTCAGTCGCATAGTATTCAAGTCCGCCTGCATTCATCATTTTTTCCATCACTTTCCGGTAATCCCACACATTCAGGCCGGTTCCTTTCAGGTCCCAGTGCCAGTAATACTCAGTGGTAATCACAATATAGTCTTCCATTGCATCATCCATCATTGAAACGCGCAGCAGATTTTTACCAACTGAAGCCCCTCTGTATTTAGGAATCACTTCAATCGCACCCAACTCAATCAGATTATCCATCTTTCCCTGAGACCAGCGTTCAAGGGGATCAGGATAAAGGTAGGTTACATATCCTACGATCGTATTATGTTCTCTTGCGATGATAATTCTGCCTTCAGGGAGCCCTGCTATTTCAATCAGCGCTTTATGCTGCTGATCAGGTATTCTGAAAGCAACAAGATCCTCGTGAAACTCCATCGATGCAAGCTGCTCTTTTGATACAGGACCTTCAATCATAATGGTACCTTTAGCTGTTTTCAGTTCTTTGGCATTATAAAGTTTTGGATGGTCCATTTACTGTCACCTACATTTCATAGTAATCCTACTATACAGCATACCTTAATTATAAAAGCGCTTTCAACAAAAACGGGAATTGAATATTGTTTATGACTTTATTATTGTTGTCCGGTGATTTCCGCTGCAGAGGGAGGATTTCTGAAGGACGTATAAAAAGCGTTAGATGGAATATTAAAAAAATTGAGATAATATTGGAAGTGTACTATACTGTAAAAGAACTTGTACATAGGGGGAAGATAATATGAAATTGGAAGCGCTACCAGCAGTTAAAGGGGATTACAATCTTCAAAACTATGAATCTGCAGTTGAATCATTCGACTGGAGTGAGGTAGAAAAAGAATTTTCATGGCATCATACCGGTAAGATTAATATGGCATATGAAGCAATCGACCGCCATGCTGAAGGGGATAAAAAGAACAAAATTGCTCTGTATTACAGAGATGCAAACCGAAATGAAAAATATACATTCAGAGAAATGAAAGAAATGACGAATAAAGCAGCGAACGTGCTGAAAAGTCAGGCAGATATTGAAAAAGGGGACCGCGTGTTTATTTTTATGCCGAGGTCACCTGAACTGTATTTTGCCTTGCTTGGCGCTTTAAAAATCGGTGCGATTGTGGGTCCGCTTTTTGAAGCATTTATGGAAGGAGCAGTCAGAGACCGTCTGGAAGACAGTGATGCTAAAGCGATTATTACGACACCTGAACTTCTTGAACGAATCCCTGTTGATGAACTGCCAAGCTTAAAGCATGTCATTGTTGTCGGCGAAGATGTAAAAGAAGATGAGACATATATTGATTTTACCAAACACTTTAATCAGGCTGACCGTTCATTTGATATTGAATGGCTCGAAAAAGATGACGGGCTAATCCTGCATTATACGTCCGGTTCTACAGGGAAACCTAAAGGAGTTTTACACGTTCAGCGTGCAATGATGCAGCATTATCAGACTGCAAAATGGGTGCTTGATCTGAAGGAAAATGATATTTACTGGTGTACAGCAGACCCGGGCTGGGTGACAGGTACATCATACGGGATATTCGGACCTTGGCTGACAGGCACAACCTCTGTGATCGTTGGGGGAAGATTCAGTCCGGAAGCATGGTATCAGACACTTGAGGATTATGAAGTGACAGTATGGTACAGTGCACCGACAGCATTCCGTATGCTGATGGGTGCAGGTGACGAGCTGGTGAAGAAATATAATCTTTCGAATCTGAGACATGTGTTAAGTGTAGGGGAACCACTGAACCCTGAAGTTGTCAGATGGGGAATGAAAGTATTCAATCATCGTATTCATGATACATGGTGGATGACTGAAACAGGTGCACAGATGATCTGTAACTATCCGGCGATGGAGATCAGACCGGGCTCTATGGGTAAACCGATTCCAGGGGTTGAAGCAGCGATTGTAGACGACCAGGGGAATGAACTTCCGGCAAACCGTATGGGTAATCTTGCCTTGAAAAAGGGCTGGCCTTCAATGATGCATACAATCTGGAACAACAAAGAAAAGTATGAATCTTATTTTATGCCGGGTGACTGGTATGTGTCAGGGGATTCTGCTTATCAGGATGAAGACGGGTACTTCTGGTTCCAGGGACGGATTGATGATGTCATTATGACGTCAGGTGAACGAGTCGGTCCATTCGAAGTGGAAAGTAAACTTGTAGAGCATCCTGCAATTGCTGAAGCAGGGGTCATCGGTAAACCGGACCCGGTTCGCGGCGAGATCATTAAAGCATTCATTGCACTGAGAGAAGGTTATGAAGCAAGTGATGAACTGAAAGAAGAGATCAGACAGCATGTTAAAAAAGGACTGTCAGCACACGCTGCACCAAGAGAAATTGAGTTTAAGGATAAGCTTCCGAAGACACGGAGCGGTAAAATTATGAGACGTGTCTTGAAAGCATGGGAGCTGGACCTGCCAACTGGTGACTTATCTACAATGGAAGACTGATCAGAAAAAGCCTCCGGCAATTTGCCGGAGGCTTTAACTTTGATGGCGCTGTATATAACAGCTCCGTTTTTTTATTCACCGTCACCTGGTGGCTGTTCGTCACCAGGTGGTTCTTCTTCAGCCGGAGGCTCTTCCTCAGCCGGCGGTTCTTCCTCAGCTGGCGGTTCTTCTTCAGCTGGAGGCTCTTCCTCAGCCGGAGGCTCTTCCTCGGCAGGTGGCTCTTCTTCAGCTGGCGGTTCTTCTGGAGGAGGTGTACTACCACCACCTGCACTACCACCACCGCTGTCTGCATTATCTGCAGGCTCTTCGGGTTCTGTTACTTCCGGAGCCGGCTCAGCTCCGATTCGTACTACATTCGATCTTGCAGATTCCTTACCTGCTACATCCACTGCCACAACCTGATAGGTGCCGGCAGGGAGTGTAACTGATCTCGAATCATCAAATTGTCTGATTGCAGCAACACTATTGCCTGAGTACACGCGGTATCCAACAACATCACCGCTGCCTGATCCGCTCCAGCTGACCGTACTGCCGGAAGCACTCGCTGATACACCAGCAGGACTGGCGCCGTCATCATTTAATGTGTTGTCTGCCACAAGCATATTATCAAAGAATCGATTATCTTCAGGGAAAAGCTTTGAAGCATCTCCTCCATATGGGAATAACATCTGTTCAGCAAAGTCAGGGCTTAAGATCGCACCTGTTGATGAGAACTCAGCAGGAGTTGAATCAAGCGCAATATAACGCTGTCCATTTCTGACTACATATCTTGATGTTTCAAGACCTGCATCTTCTCCTGATGGGCTCCATGCAGTTGTAAACAGATCTGATGTGACAAGACCTGCACCGGCACATGCCTGACCTGCAGGAAGACCTGTAAATGTACAGAACGATCGGGTTACAACACCTTCAGGCTGCTGGAATGTGTATTCCGGATCAATTAATTCCGTTCTTAACTCATTGACCCTATTCATCATATTAGCCCACAGATTAATTGCGCGGACTGAACTCTGATATCTTAATTCTTTTGGCGTATCGTAGCCAAGCCATAATCCAAATGTGATTTCAGGGTTTGAAGCAATAAACCAGTTATCTTTTGTATCCTGAGATGTTCCTGATTTACCTGCCCAGTCAGTTGAAAAGTTCAGATACCCTGGTGCACTCCGTCCTGAACCGATTGATGTGAGCGTATCCCGCATCATATCAATTGTGACATAGGAAGCAGCCGCAGAGAACATTTCCTTAGGTGCCTGCTCGTGTTCAAACACAACGTTTCCATCACGGTCCAGAATTTTTTCAATCATATACGGCTCATTGTACTGGCCGTAATTTGCGATTGCTGCATACGCTGATACATTTTCTTCAACACTGATTCCTTTTTCCATTCCTCCAAGAGAGAAGGCAGGATAACTGTATTCCACATCTTTAATTTCTTGTGGGTCAATGACTTCAAGGAATTCACCTGGATTATAACCGCTTTGAAGCATTCTGCCATATAGTCTCGCAGCGGAAAGGTTATGTGAAGCAGCAAGTGCTGTTCTTGCAGGAATTAATCCATATTCTCTGTAAGAAACATAGTTCAGCGGCTCCCAGCCATTATAATTAAACTTGACGTCGGCTAATGGAGATCCTGCACCGATCAATCCATATTGCACAGCTGGAGCATATACTGCTAAAGGTTTTATCGTCGAACCGCTCGATCTGAATGACTGAGTCGCGTGATTCAAACTCATTCTTTCGTGATCGCGTCCGCCAGTGAAGCTGATGATTCTACCTGTATCATTATCCATTAATACTGCTCCAACCTGTTCCTGCTGCATCACAGGAACAAAAGCACCGGCTTCCGTATCCCACTTTTCACCTTCTCGTTCTTCATCAAAACGTTCATAGCTGTTCTTTACTTCTTCCATTGCATCATAGACTTCTTTATCGATTGTAGAGTGAATCTGATATCCGCTCTGACGCATATCACGTGCTGCCAGAAGAGAATATTTTTCAATTAATGTTTCACTTGCATCGACCTGATCACGCGAATAGCCGTCTTTTTCCGCAAGTACATAGGTTAAAATCTCTTCAGCACGTCTTTCAACTTCCTCGGTTACATAAGGATAACGCTCAAGAGCACCTGACGTTGGCGCAACGAAATCCTGTGTTAAATCATAAGCAACTGCTTCATCATGTTCCGCCTGCGTAATGGCTCCGTCTCGCAGCATTCTGGAGAGAACTTCTTCTTTACGGTCTCTCCCTGGCTGAAGACCTTCATCTGACTTCAATTCACCATTGTTCGTAAAAGGTGTATATCCAAATGGGGCCTGTGGGAGCCCTGCGATGAAAGCGGCTTGTGGAAGCGTCAATTCGCTGGCGTTTACCCCGAATAGTCCCTGAGCTGCTGTCTGAACGCCTGCGATATTTCTGCCTGAAGCATTACGACCCATATCAGCTACGTTCAAATAAGCTTCTAGAATTTCATCTTTTTTAAAAAATCTTTCTACACGGAGCGCCAGTAAAATTTCTTTTGCTTTCCGGTCAAAAGATACTTCATTGGTGAGCACCTGATTTTTAATCAGCTGCTGTGTTAACGTACTGCCTCCGGTCTGGTTGGCAGCATTTGTTACTTCCTGAAATATTGCACGCATGATTGCTTTAGGGACTACCCCATCATGCTCCATAAAATATTCGTCTTCCGTGGCAATTACTGCATCAATCAGCATTGGTGAAACATCTTCCAAAGCGACCTCTTCTCTTTCAAGGTCTGTCCGGATCTTACCGAGATATACTTCATTTGCAAAATATAAATCAGATGTTTCAGTATAATTATAAATATTTTGCGCCAATGTCTCCTGTGACTTAACCTCTTCATCTTTTACGAGAGAAGCAAAATACCCTGCACCGACACCTCCGGCAAAAGCGGCACCTATTACAATAAAGATCATTAAGATTAATAATAAGTTCCAGAAAACCTGATAAGATGTGTGCAGCTTCCGTGGCAATCCGATCCGGCTGGAGGTTTCGCTCCATTTTCTGAACCGGTCACGGAATGATTTATTTTGGTCTGACAATATAGATCATCCTCCTTGCAGCATCTTAAAGATTATAACATATTTTATACAGTTGAAATGTAAATTTAAAGAGATTACGAGAGTACAGTAAAGTCTTGACAAAAGAAAATTAATTATGCTAAAACTATCTTTATTAAAACGTATATGAAAATGCACAGAAGAGAACGGAGTAGAGACACTGATCGTAACAGTCAGAGAAGCGGTGGTTGCTGAAAACCGCTACGTCAGGGGATCGAATTACATTCTTGGAGCAGTTTTTCTTTAGCAGGAAAAACCGGAGAGATCCGATATATCATTGAGTGAGGGAGAGTTGACTCTTCTTAAGCCGGGTGGTACCACGCATAAAAGCGTCCCTGCATTGATTGCAAGGGATATTTTTTATGCGTTTTTTTGTACGTGATATTAAAGGAGGAATCATAATGGATTTATTACAGGATTTACAGTGGCGGGGAATTATCTACCAGCAGACAGATGAAGCAGGAATGAAAGAGTTACTTGAAAAAGAATCGGTATCGCTATACTGCGGTGCAGACCCGACAGCTGACAGTCTTCATATCGGTCATCTGCTGCCGTTTCTGACAATGAAAAGATTTCAGGAACATGGACATCGTCCGGTAGTTCTTGTAGGCGGTGCAACAGGTCAAATTGGTGATCCGAGCGGTAAAAAGGAAGAGCGGCAGCTGCAGACGCGTGAACAGGTTGAATACAATGTACAGGCGATTAAAAAACAGCTTGAGACGTTATATACAGCTGAAGGTGACAATAAAGCAATTATGGTTAACAACCTGGACTGGATCGGACAGATTGATATGATTACTTTCCTTCGTGATTACGGGAAGCATATCGGCGTTAACTATATGCTGGCGAAAGATACGATTTCATCACGTCTGGAAACGGGTATTTCATACACAGAATTCACATATACGATTCTTCAGGCCATGGACTTTAACCACCTGTATCAGGAATTCAACTGTAAATTGCAGATTGGCGGAAGTGATCAGTGGGGGAATATCACAACAGGTCTTGAACTGATCCGTAAAATGAATGATGAAGAGGCAAAAGCATTCGGTATGACCATTCCGCTTGTGACAAAAGCAGATGGTACCAAATTTGGAAAAACTGAAGGCGGCGCAATCTGGCTTGATCCGGAAAAAACGTCTCCATATGAGTTTTACCAGTTCTGGATTAACACAACAGACGCAGATGTAGTGAAATACCTGAAATTCTTTACATTCCTTGATAAAGAAACAATTGAAGGACTGGAAAAAGCAGTTGAAGAAGAGCCGCACCTTCGTGCAGCTCAAAAAGCACTTGCTGAAGAAATGACAGGAATGATTCACGGTAATGAAGCACTTGATCAGGCTAAAAGAATCACAGCAGCTTTATTCAGTGGCGATCTGAAGTCGTTGAGCAGTGCTGAGATCCGTGAAGGCTTCAAAGATGTTCCGACTCATCAGGTTAAAGACGGCGAGTCGATCAATCTTGTAGACGTGCTTGTGGATGCCAAAATCTCATCTTCAAAACGCCAGGCGCGTGAGGATGTAACGAATGGTGCAGTATACATTAATGGTGAAAGGGTGAAGGATCTCAACTTCGACCTTGACGCTTCAGTAAGACTCGACAACGAATTTACCATTGTCCGCCGCGGTAAGAAAAAGTACTTCATGATTCAGTACGCTTAAGCACGTCAAAATGTTCGTACTAAATCCCATACAAGAAGAGCATCGAATTGATTCATTCGCGATTCGATGCTCTTTTTTATTTATGTTTAAACATCACCAAATGACACGCTTCACATTTTAATGCCGGGGTTTTCTTAAGTTTAAACCATGCGTCCTTAATGAGCACTTCACTTCCATCCTCAGCCCACGCTGATTCACCTGATTCTGACCAGGAAATTCTTCTGGATGAAACGATATATCCGTTCTTTAACGGTTGATTACATTCAGGACAACTCATGGAATCATTCATCAGAACGATCAACACCTTTCCTTATTTACGCATTTGATATTTCCATGTTAAATGAAGGAGGCTGAATTTTCCATTATCTTGTCATTTCGTTTGTTTAAAATAGACAGTGGTAGGAAATGTTAATAGTATTGCGCGAAGGAGGTTTTTTCAAAATGGGTGAATCATTTATCGACCAATATATTATTAATCAGTCTTACTGGCTTGAAGACGGGGTGCCGGATGCTGAAAAGCTGACCGGCAGCCATGAGACCGATATTCTGATTGCAGGCGCCGGTATTGCTGGTATTACAGCTGGACTGCTGCTTGTTAAAGAAGGATTTAAAGTGACAATTGCTGACGCCAATCGAGTGTTTCAGGGAACAACCGGCTATACAACTGCAAAAGTAACAGCGCAGCACGGAATGGTTTACGATCAGTTTCTGTCTCAGCACGGTAAAGAAAAATCAAAGCTCTATTATGAAGCTAATACAGAAGCGATGAATTGGATGAAACAGCAGATTAATGAATACGAGATTGACTGCGATTTCAGCATTCAGGAAGCAGGTCTTTACACAACCAGCCAGCCGGAGCAGCTTGAGAAAGAGTGGAAGGCTTATCAGGAACTTGGAATTGACGGCGAGTTCACTGATCAAATGCCATATGATGTGGGAGCTTCTGCCGTGTTAAAAATGCCAAATCAATTTCAGTTTCACCCGGTGAAATATTTAAAGGCGTTATTGAATGAATATCTCAAACTTGGCGGAAAGATTTATGAGAAAACGCGGTTGCTCGATGCTGATGAACATAGTAATGGTGTAGAAGTGAAGACTGAAGATGGACATGTTATCAGAGCAAAAAAATTGATTGCAGCCACTCATTTTCCTTTTGTTGATTTTAAAGGCCTCTATTTCTCAAGGCTTAAACCGGAGCGGTCTTATACCTCAGCAGCCATAGTGGAAAAATCATTTGCAGATGGGATGTATATCAGTGCAGAGAATCCGACAAAATCAATCAGAACGACGCCATATCAAGACGGGAAAAAGCTTTTGATAATTGGTGGTGAGGGGCATAAAACCGGTCAGAATGATATTGAAGGAAGCAGATACGAGCGACTTGAGTCATTTGCTAAAGCAAAATTCGGCGTGAGTGATTTTAAGTACAGATGGTCCTCTCAGGATTTATATACAGTCAGCGGTATTCCATATGCAGGTCTGGTTACAGGTCACCATGATCACATTTATATTGCGACAGGCTTCAGAAAGTGGGGGATGACCGGCGGAACAGCAGCTGCTCATATCATCAAAGATTTAATCACCCACAAACATAACCGTTTTCAAAATCTGTTTGATCCATCAGCCCATGATGTATCATCTTCAATCGGAACATTTGTCAGTGAAAATGCCAATGTTGGAGCTGAGCTTGTTAAAGGGAAACTGAAGAGCCCGGGCAAATCTGAAGAGGATATTTTAAGTGGTGAAGGCGGCATTATTAAAGATCAAAGCGGGAAGACAGGCGCTTACCGTGATGGGGAAGGAAAACTTCATAAAGTTGATATTACATGTACACATATGGGGTGTGAATGTGCATGGAATCAGGACGACCGTTCATGGGACTGCCCATGCCACGGTTCACGATTCGCCTTTGACGGCGCTGTACTTGAAGGGCCGGCTGTTACTCCTTTGAAAAAGAAATAGTGAAATTTGGTTCGATCATGAGTTTGTTAAATAAGCTGGCAAAAAATTGACCGGTTCATTTACGTTTCAGACGTAGGCTTTCCGGACGGTGGTCGCTGAGCCTCCTCACCTTCGGTTGCGGGGTCTCAGCTGTCCCACTAATCGTCCCGGAGTCCAGGCCTTCCACTTCAATGAACCTAAGTTATTAATAAAAAGTTTTGTAGTTGAAGAGGCAGTTGCCAATGAATAAAATAGGCGAACTGTCTATTATATTTAATGATTGGTTGAAAAAATGAGATCATAATTAAAAACGGTTGAATATATGACTTAGTATTTATTCAATGCTTTTTCATGAACCTTCACCAAACGCCTCAGGCAGCATTTTAAAACCATCAATCTCTGCATCTTCCTCAATCTCAATCATAATGCAGCGTTTCCCTTTGTAATTAACCTGCCTGACATACTGGAGATCCTGAGGGCTGATTGAAATGTTAGCAATCATTGTCTGGATCTTGATGGACTTCGTCTTGAATTTTGGCACAATACTGCCTGCTTTTAACTCATACGCCTCATTATCTGTAATCAGCTGAAAAGCTTCCTTCACTTTATCAGTCTCCACCTGCTGTCCGCTGTTTGTTAATACGCGCTCAACATCTTTATAGTCGAGCTTAGGCGGCTCATCTTCTTCATTTTCCTCAATTGTTGTATGAATTTCACTATATACTTTTGCAAGTGTGGAAGGGGAGAGCTGGTCACCGACAACGCTCTTAATCACTTCTTCAAAGACAGCCTTATCTTCCTGTGCAGTCATGATATCCTCACCATTCAGCACTTCTTCAATAAAATGAAAGTCCGGCTCATTTGCTTTTGGTGCCGCATACAGTACGTGGTTGACGTCGGATGCATGGTTTGTAATACAAGGAAACAGGAATCCTGTCATTGGATTTTTCAGGTCAATAACCGGATCTACCTCTACTTTATATTTAAATTCTTTTTCAATATAATCAAACTGTATTTCTTTTTTCGGTTCTTCCGTTTTATTGATTGCACATAGTGTAAACGGATGGGAGTAAACAGTGTCCCGGCTGCTTTCTTCTGATTCTTCGCTTCTTTTTCTTGTCGGCTTCATATATTCGCCTCTGATAAAAGTGATCACAATATCTTTTTCAAACGGATTTTGAATCATTTTTTCAGTCATCGTCAGCATCTGTTCCTGCCAGTCTTCACCTTCACTGAGAAGTCCTTTATGTAAAATCAGCTGACTGCTGTTTTCAGCATCGCGCTTAAATTTCAATTCAAATAGTTTTTCATTCATCTGGCCGGTCAGTACTTTTTTGAAATTTTTCATGAAAAGTTCCTGCTGGTCGCTATCGAGCATTTCAAAAGGCTGTCTTTCAGCATGATAAATTTCGGTGGATTCTTTCATGATATATACGTTAAAGATATCAGAAATTCTGAGAAGATCATTATCAGTCTTCAATTGATTACGAATACCGGCTACATCTTTCTTTTCCAAGTGAATCACTCCTGTTAATGGCAAATTTCTGTTCGGCCTCAATTATCTTATCATACACAGTGTGCAAAATCAGACATAAGAAAAGCCTCTGAAATGTCGATTAAACATTTCAGAGGCTTTTTTGATGTTAATCTCAAGCATTCTAAGATTAACGAGAGTAGAATTCTACGATTAGTGCTTCGTTGATATCAGCAGCTAGTTCGTTACGCTCAGGGAAACGAGTGAATGTACCTTCAAGCTTGTCAGCATCGAATGATACATACTCAGGCGTGAAGCTGTTAAGCTCGATTGCTTCCTGAACAATGTTAAGCTTCTGTGATTTTTCACGAAGGCTGATTGATTGTCCTGGCTTTACGCTGTATGACGGGATGTCAACGCGTGAACCATCAACAAGAATGTGTCCGTGGTTTACAAGCTGACGCGCCTGACGACGAGTACGTGCAAGACCAAGACGGTATACAAGGTTATCAAGACGAGTTTCAAGAAGAATCATGAAGTTATCGCCGTGACGTCCAGGTAATTTACCTGCTTTATCGAATAGGTTACGGAACTGACGCTCAGTTACGCCATAAGTGTGACGAAGCTTCTGCTTCTCCTGAAGCTGAAGACCATATTCAGATAGTTTTTTACGCTGAGTAGGACCGTGTGGACCCGGAGCGTAAGGACGCTTTTCTAATTCTTTTCCAGTGCCGCTTAGTGATACACCAAGACGACGAGACAGTTTCCAAGATGGACCTGTATAACGAGCCATAATTTGACTCCTCCTTGTGTTTTTATTTTGTTGTAAAATAAAAACCATGTGATAAACCATCAATCCCCATTTTGTTATCTTGCACCATCGCCCTGCAGCAGGGGTTACACGATGCACCTGTATACAACAGGAACAAAATGAGCAATTCATGTGTTCACAAAAGGCTGCATTATTTTACACAAAGAACATCATACAATTTATAAAACTTTTTGTCAACTTCTTTCAAGGAATTGTGAAGAAACCCGCTGCACTTTTTGGTGAAAAGTCTGTTTTAAAAGTCAAAATGAAACTATAGTATTCAACAGGAATTGTGCTATAATTAATATTTGTAAATATCTGAAAAATACATAAACAAGTAGTAATATTATACCAAAGAGACGAAGGTGAAAAGATGGATTCGCTGAAACCATTTATGGACCGCTTTAAAGCCGGTGTATTTGATATTCTGGCGCACTCTATGTCAGGGGAAATTTCAATTAGGTCTTGGTATCGTCAATTGTCAATTCTGTTAAAAGAACATTTTGATGTGGAAGAAACCTTCTATTTATATATGGAAGGCGATGGTCTGCATGAATATATTGAAAAGCAGCCTGGACGGCCTATCGGCGGTCAGCGGCTGATCGAGCATATTGGTAATGAACCATACATGATTATGGACCGGGATGAATGGATGCTGAAACAGGGAGATATTTTAATTCCCTGCTTCGAAAGGTCTGAATTAATGGGTTTCATTGCAGTCCGGGCTCTTCCTGAAGCTGAGTGGGTAAAGAATCCGGTTATGATTTCAGTACTTGCATGCGATACATCAGTCCTTTATCAGAATGTCCGGAGAATGCTTGTAACAGCTACAGAACGAAAGAGATATCATGAATTGTTCGAGGTGACAGAGGCATTCAATTCCCATATGAATGTTTCCGAAGTGCTTGCAAAAATTATTCACTCTTTAAAAAATACGTTTCCTTATTACACTTTCACGCTCATTCTTTCAGATGATCAGGGAGTGGAGAAAGGTCTGCCAATTGAATATATTGATTATCAGACGAGTAATGAGGCACTGATGCATGCATTTGTTTCCTCAGAAATTACAATTGATGAGCGGGACGATCATTCTGCTATGTACTCTCCTTTAAAAGGTAAGCAGGGGGTTTACGGGCTTTTAAAAACGGAAGGGTCGATCAACAAAGCGCTGAAGAAGCATGAGATTGAATTTATCAAGGTGTTATCAACCACTGCCGGGAACGCACTGGAGAATGCAAAGCTGTATGAGCAATCCAGACAGCTGATTGATGATCTGAAGCTGATTAATGACTTGTCTCATGAATTAAATGCAAACCTGAATTTAAATGAAATGATGGGTTACCTGGCGAATCAGATCAAAAAAGCGCTTAAACCGGATCAGACAGGATTCGTTTGGGTTGAAGGTGATGAGTGGAAAACTGTTGAAGGCAGTTCTGCTTTTTTTGAGACTGTAGAAGGTAAAGTCTATATAGAGAATGTTAAACAGCAACTTTTCGACGGTACCGATGCCGTCTATATGTCTGATTGTGATCTTGAAGCAGGGTATCGCTCACTTATTGCAGTACCAATGGTTCATCACAAGCAGCTGAAGGGATTCTGTGTTGTGCTGCATAAGGACTCGTATGCTTTTTCATTTGAAATGTATAAATTATTTAAATCAATTGTTCACCATTCGGCATTGGCATTAGTTAATGCAATGCTCCGGGTTGAAATGCAGGAAATGATCAACCGTGATCATATGACCGGCTTGTATGCACGTCACTATCTGGATCAGTTTGTAGAAGAGTCAATAAAGCGCGATGAAAAAGGTGTATTCATCTTAATTGATATTGATAACTTCAAAAAGGTCAATGATACGTATGGTCATCAGGTAGGTGATCAGGTCATTATTCAACTGGCGGGACAACTGCGTCTGCTTGAGAAGGAAAATAGCGTTGGGGCAAGATGGGGAGGAGAAGAGCTGGCTCTGTATTTCAGTAATATGTCTTTAAAAGAAGGTGTAGCGCTGACTGAAAAGCTGAGACAGTCTGTTCAGGAAACCACTGACCCATCAGTCACGATCTCATGCGGCGTATCAAACTGGAGCCGCAGTAAGCCTGATCTGATGATTAACCTTGTCAGACGGGCCGATGTTGCATTATATCAGGCGAAAAATTCAGGTAAAAATCAGGTCGTGTGGTTAAATGGTGATGCTGAAAAACTGGATCATCCAAAAGTTAAAATAAACTGATTAGTTGATCGCATACTGACTAAAGGAAGCAGCGTATTTACACAATTGTGTAATAGCTGCTTTTTTTCATATTGGCTATCATATTGAAATTTAATGAAAAACAAGTAAAATAGGAAATGAAAGCGATTACATTTTAAGGGGAGCTTATCATGAGCAAAGAGAGAAAAAGGATTGAAACTGAGGTTATTCACAGCGGGTATGATTCTAAGCAGTATGAAGGTTCATTAACACCACCACTTTTTCAGACATCCACATACACGTTCGATCATGCAGCCCAGGGAGAGAAACGTTTTGCAGGTGATGAAGAAGGATATATATATTCGCGTTTAGGTAATCCGACTGTCAGAGTACTTGAAGACAGGATGACAGCAATTGAAGAAGGCGGCGGCGCGCTTGCATTTGGTTCAGGAATGGCTGCTGTATCAGCGATCTTATTTTACCTGCTGAAGTCAGGCGATCATGTCGTCTGTTCTAAAGGGGTGTATGGCTGTACATTTGGTTTGCTGGAAATGATGGAAGAGAAATTTGGGATTACACATGAATTTGCTGATCTGTCTTCTGAAGAATCAATGAAACAATCGATTTTACCAAATACTGCATGTATTTATGTGGAAACTCCGATTAATCCAACGATGGAATTAATTGATCTTGAACTGGTTTGCCGTATCGCCCAGGAGAAAGGGATTCCGGTCGTTGTGGATAACACATTTTCTTCACCGTATTTACAGAATCCTTTAAAGACAGGGGCAGATTTTGTCTTACACAGTGCGACAAAATATATTGGCGGCCATGGTGATGTCATCGGCGGCCTCCTTGTCGCTAAGTCGGCTGAAGTGATTGGTGAGATCCGCATGACAACGCAGAAAGATATTGGCGGGATAATGTCACCATTTGATGCGTGGCTGCTGCTGCGCGGATTAAAAACACTTGCTGTCAGGCTGGATCGACACTGCGACAATGCAGAAAAAATCTTTGATTACCTGAAAAAGCATCCTTTGGTTAGAAATATTTATTTCCCGGGAGATCAGGATCATCCTTCTCATGATATTGCAGCAAAACAGATGAAGCGGTGGGGTGGTTTGATTTCATTTGATTTCAACGGAACGAAGGAAATGGCACAGGCATTTATGGATGAACTGAAAATGATCAAAATTGCGGTGAGCCTTGGAGACGCAGAAACACTCATTCAGCATCCGGCATCAATGACACATTCAGTAGTGCCTGAAGAAACCAGAAAGAGCATGGGAATCACTGACACACTATTGAGATTATCAATTGGTCTTGAGTCGTGGGAGGATATTAAAGAAGACCTCGATCAGGCATTCAGTAAAATTGAAGAAAAAGTTTCGATGAAAATGGAGAGCTGAAATATAAAAAACAGCACGCGGAGATGCGTGCTGTTTTTAATTATAGGTATTCAACCAATATTTTTGCGAATTGTTCAAGCCCGTTTTGATCTTCTTCGTCAAACCGGTTTTTAACCGGGCTGTCGATATCAAGTACGCCGATGACTTCGCCGTTTTTCTCAAGGGGTACAACAATTTCTGACTGTGAAGCAGCGTCACACGCAATATGCCCTGGAAATGCATGAACATCTTCGACACGCAGCGTGCGGTTTTCTCCTGCTGCAGTGCCGCATACACCTTTACCAAGCGGAATTCTGACACATGCAGGAAGTCCCTGGAATGGTCCGAGGACCAATTCGCCATCTTCTATTACATAAAATCCGACCCAGTTCGTTGTGTCTAAAAATTGATTTAACAGTGCTGATGCATTACTTAAGTTTGCAATTCGGTTCGGCTCACCTTCGAGCAGTGCGCGCAGCTGTTTATGCAGCATATTGTACTGTTTTTCCTTACTGCCTTTATACGTTTCGACATTAAACATAAAATCACCCGCTTAATAGATTTATTTTGACTTTCCCGTGCGTAATTTGAAGAACAGTTCTTAAAGGAAGATAGAAGAAACGTCACGAAATAAGAAATAAGAATAATAAATGTATAACATATCGCGATCGATGAAGCAATTATTTGAGAGGGGGAGTCCGACTTGCAGCGTGAGACGAAATCTGAAGTCATGACAACAGCGGTGGATCTGTTTTTTACAAAAGGATTTCACGGAACGAGTATCAGGGATATATCTGCATCAGCCGGGGTGAACGTGGGGACCGTTTCATATTATTTTTCAGGTAAAAAAGGGTTGCTTGAAGAATGTCTGGTTGCATTTTTTGAACCTTATCTGAACGTGCTCGAAAAATCACTGACTGAAGGGAAGAGACAGAATAACAGTGCGGTCATGTCAGCAGCCTCTGAAGTCATCAGGTTTCAACAGCAGCACCATCGTTTTGCCCGCTTTGCCTGGAGGGAGATCACGCTTGATCATCAATTAATCAGAGAACTGACTGCCTGTTACTTAAGGAAGGAACAGTATTTATGGAAAATGCTGATTGCTGAAGATATTGAAAAAGGGTACAGCTTTAAACTGTCCCCGTCATTTTTTCTTATCCAGTTAAATGCCATGATTACAACACCTTTTCTGCAAAGCCAGACTGTGAGAGAACTCTGGCATGTGAATATTGCAGATCCTTATTTCACGAAACAGTATATAGGATCAGTTGAAACCTGGTTCAACAGTGTAACGACATGCTACGGGTTAAGTGCAATCAGCTGATCTGTTCCCTGCATCAGTCCGCTTGCAGTATGAGCGTCCGATCCGTATACAAGCCTGATGCCCATCTGTTGTGCTGCAGTCGCTATAGCAGCTGATGGATACGTCTCGAGGCAGTAAGGCTTCACTGTCCCGGCACCGTTATAATCCAGTTCAAGTTTATTTAACCGGACAGCTTCAAGTAGACTGCTGATCTCATGCTCGTGTGAATCAAGCGGCGGGTAGAGACGCTGAAACTTTGTCGCAAGCGTCATGTGACCAATTCTTTTCGGTTTGTAGCGTCCAAGGTCAGAATGAACAGACTGTAAGACTGTCTGATAATAAAGAGTGTGAACAGCATCTGCTGATCCGGTCAATGCGATCAGACGTTCAAATGATTCGTGACTGAAGTCCATACAGATATATTCATTAGAAGCTTTCAAGAAATGTACTGACAGAATTGAGTCGTCGAGATGTGACCCATACTGATGTAAAAAATCTGCAGTCTCTTTTTCAAATCCGTCTATATAATCAACTTCAAGGCCTGTATAAATTGTCAGGTCTTTTTTGTATTTCTTTTTTATCTCTTCAACGTCTTTCAGGTAGTGCTCAATGTCATAATGCTTCATTCCGCTATCCTGATCAGGCGTAGGATCAGTGAATCCTTCGGGTAATGGAGCATGTTCTGTAAAAGTGATTTCTTTGAGGCCCGCTTCAATTGCTTTTTCCGCATATAGGGAAAAAGCATCTTTAGAACCGTGTGGGCAATATGGCGTGTGTATATGACCATCTCTTTTTATCATCAAAAACCTTCCTTTCAAAGAAGAAAAAAGTCGTGTCAAAAAATCAAGAAAAAACAAGAAATCTCACTTGTTACATGGTATCATAAAGTCAATACATTTTTCATATTGACATAGACACGGGCTGCTTGAACAGGAGGCATAAGATGGAGTACATAATTGTTGGATCCGTCATTTTAATTATTATATGTATCATAACTGCTTTTGTAATGAGAAAGCAGCAGTATAAACAAGTAGATAAACTTGAAGAACAGAAGCTGGATATACAGCACAGACCTGTTCTTGAAGAAATGACAAAAGTAAAACAGCTGAATATGAACGGTCAGACAGAGGAGCTTTTTGAAAAGTGGAGAGAATCCTGGACGAATATTGTAGACAAACAGCTTGCTGAAGTCGACAGTATGCTGTTTGACGCTGAAGAATATATAGATAAGTTCCGCTTTGGAAAATCCAAAAAAGTACGTGAAGATATAGCTGTCGAACTTAATAAAGCAGAGGAACATATGAATGAAATTCTATCTGAACTTGAAGAATTAATGGGAAGCGATGAAAAGAACCGCGCTGAAATTCAACTTGTCGAATCCGACTATAAGGATGCTGCTTCACTGATCAGGAACAGACGCGGCCAGTTCGGTACAACTGCTGAACCTTTGGATCGCAAAATTCACGCATTAGAACCGAAGCTTGATGAATATCATAAGCTGACTGAAGAAGGGAATTATCTCCAGGCAAGAGAAATTGTTCTTTATCTGACAGGAGAAATGAATGAAATCAGTAATATGCTTGAAGCAGCTCCGGCACTGGCTGATGATCTAACTGAAGAGCTGCCGGGGGATGTAGCTGAACTGAAGGGTGCCTGTAAAGAGATGGATGAACAGCGCTATCCAATCCATCATCTCAATCTTGAAGATATCTGTCTTGAACTTGAAAATAAGCTGAAAGAAGCTGAAAAGCATCTTATCAGACTTGAATTGATTGAAGCTGAAGAAATACGGAATTACATTCAACAGACAGTGGATCAGGCATTTACTGCGCTTGAGGATGAGGTGAATGCGAGAAGCTCACTTCCTGAAAAGCAGGAGCAGGTAAATAAGTTACTTGAAACGGCAAATACCAGAAATCAGGAGCTGCTGAGGGAAATGGATTATGTCCGTCAGGGGTATCAGCTTGACCAGAAAGAGATTGACCTGCCTAAAGAGACAGAAAAGCAGCTCAAGGAATTGTCTCATTCATTTGAATTTCAGACAAAACAGCTTGAAAAACAGCTGGAGCCATATACAGCAGTGTTAAAAGAAATGTCTCAAATTGAAAGTCAGTTGCTGGTGGTCAATGAAGAACACAGTAAGTATGCTTCTGAGCTTGAGCAATTGAGAAGCGACGAAATGTCTGCGAGAGAACAACAGGAATATCAGATCAAAACTGTCAGAGAACAGGAGAAAACAGTGGATAGTGCTAACCTTCCAAAAATTCCTGAATTCTGGTTCTTAGAAAGAAAAGATATTATCAGACAAATCGAAGCGCTTGATACCTATCTGGCTGAACGGCCGATGAACATGAAAGCAATTAATCAGCACACACTGACAACTGAGAAAATGATTGAAACTTTTGCAGCTAACACTGAAGAAATGATTCAGGCTGCAGAGCAGGCTGAGAAGGTCATTCAGTACGGCAACAGATACAGAAGCCGTCACGAAACTGTCTATATCGGCCTGAACGAAGCAGAACTGATGTTCAGAAACGGGGACTATCAAAATGCCCTCGAACAGGCAGCTGAATCAATTGAAAAAATTGAACCTGGTGCACTGAAAAAAATTGACGCACTGTAAGAAAAAGCAGTACTTCCTAAATCAGGAAGTACTGCTTTTTTAATTATTAACTTTGTTAAAGTTAGCTGTTGTTTTAACACAGCTGTTGATTGCAGCCGAATTTAACAAAGCCTAATTATTATATTTTGCAGAAACCTGTGAGCGGGCAGTTCCAGGAACAGCCAATCCAATCAGTCCGCCTAGGATTGCAGGCAGGATCCAGCCCAGGCTCGATGCCATTAATGGAAGAAACGAAAAGGCCGAAGCTAATGCTGTAAAGCCGGCAGCTGCAAGTCCATCCATTACACCGATCAGCAGCGTTGGAATAATTGCACCGACATAGACTGACCTTTTTCCCTTCACCCATTTATCTAAAAATGACATGACGATCAAAACGATTGTCATCGGATAGATCATCACAAGTACCGGAACGGAAACAGCAATCAGCTGAGCCAGACCGACGTTGGCAATGAGCATACTGAAGAGTGAAAATAAAATGACAAATCCCTTATAGGAGATCCCTGGGAATGTTTTTGCAAAATACGTTGAAGTCGCAGATACAAGCCCGATTGATGTAGTCAGACACGCCGCGCCAATGGCAAGTCCAAGTATAATTGCACCTGAAGAACCGTACAGATAACTTGCAGAGGCAGCAAGTAAAGCTCCACCATTATCCTGAACGCCAATCGCATTAAGACTTGTAGCACCAAGATAGCTGAGCGAAATATATACAGCAGCCAGCCCTGTTGCTGCAATCAGACCTGCAAAAGTAGCTGCTCTGACAACATTTTTACGCTCTGTCATCCCTTTTGATTGTATAGCTGAAATGATTACAATAGCAAAAACGAGTGCGGCGATCGCATCGAGTGTTAAATATCCTTCCAGAAAACCTGTTATAAATGGTGATTCGGCATAACCGCCATTCGGCTGGCCTGGTTCACCCATCGGATTTATAAATGCACCCCCAACAAGAACTGCAAGAATGACTACCAGTACAGGTGTAAGGAACTTACCAATCCTGTCTACAAGCTTTGCAGGGTTTAAAGACAGCCATGCTGTTACAGTAAAGAAGAGAATTGAGAATAAAAGAAGCGTCCATCCACCGGCAGAATCCTGCTCCAAAAACGGTAATACACCAATTTCATAAGAAACCGTAGCTGTTCTCGGTATCCCAAAGAAAGGTCCGATTGCCAGGTACAGGATGATTGTAAAGATTATTCCGAAAATTGGGTGTACACGACTTGCCAGTTCCAGCGGGCTCCCGCCTGACTTGGCAATAGCAATGACCCCAAGCAACGGTAACCCTACCCCCGTTAACAAAAAGCCTGCAATTGCAACCCAGCTGCTATCACCCGATTGTTGGCCCAATAGAGGCGGGAAGATCATATTTCCTGCGCCGAGAAACAGTGCAAAAAGCATGAGACCAATCGTGAAAACGCTACCAAATGTTATTTTGTTACTACTCATAATATCCTCCACCAATGTTCAATGTTTTATCCGCAACATCATATCATAGAAAAGTTGAAATTTGTCGAAAATAGCAAAAGTCTAAATATAAGGAATATTCCGCATAATACAGACCTATTTTCAACACATAACATTATCACACCAGATATGTTAGGATTAATTAGATTTAAAACTGATGAGGTTCTTTTTGGAAAGTCTTTGTTAAAGTCCAGTGTTTTTTTAGCACAGCTGTTGATTGGAGTCGTCCCCCTGAAGCGGAAATCACCAGCCATCTTTTTACAGAGCTTTTTGGAAAAGAACTGATGAAAGAGTGATTAAATTGATTTATCTCGATAACAGTGCAACAACTCAGCCACATCCTGAAGTTGTTTCTTCCTATATAAAGGTAAACGAACAATATTATGCTAACCCCTCATCTATTCATACGTTTGGCGAAAAAGCATCGTCTCTTGTTAACAGGGCTAAAGAGCAGTGTGAAGAGCTAACCGGCATGACTGACAGCCGAGTTATTTTCACTTCCGGAGGTACTGAATCCAATAACCTCGCAATCAAAGGAACTGCCTATGCCCGTGCCGATAGAGGGAAACATCTGATTACAACTGAAATTGAACACCCTTCAGTTCTTGAGGTTTTCAAAAGCCTTGAACGGGATGGATTTGACGTCACTTACCTACCGGTTAATCGGGATGGCGTCATTTCATTAGAAAATCTGAAAACCCAACTTAGACCTGATACAATTTTAGTTTCGATTATGTATGTGAATAATGAGATCGGCAGTATACAGCCCATTAATGAGGCAGGAGAGCTTATCCACAGCTGTTCACAAGCTCTTTTCCACTCAGATGCTGTGCAGGCTTTTGGTAAAATGAAAACAGATTTCAGATCACTGGACCTGATGACACTCTCAGCTCACAAGTTTCACGGCATGAAGGGTTCAGGATTACTGGCTGTAAAAAAAGGCATTCAATTAGCGCCTGAAATGCTTGGAGGCGGCCAGCAGGAAGGTGACAGAAGCGGTACTGTTAACACGCCGGGAGCTGTAGCACTTGCAAAAGCTATGAGACTCACAGTAGAAGGGCAGCTGACTGCCGGTGAAAATCTGAAGAAATATCATATCATGCTGAGAGACTTTTTTACTCATCAGCCTGAAGTAACACTGATTTCGTCTGAAAATGCAGCGCCTCATATATTATCTGTAAGTGTACCGGGATTAACCGGAGAAGTGGTTGTACATGCTCTGGCTCAAAAAGATGTCTATATTACAACTTCAAGCGCCTGCTCTTCAAAGCTCAATAAAAAAAGTCATGTGCTGACTGCCTGCGGAGTAAGCGACCGCTCGATACGCGGAGCAGTGAGGATCAGTATGAGCAGTCTGCAGTCAGCTGAAGATATACAGAAATTTATGACACACTGGCAGGAAGTCATTCCGCCATTATTGAAAGGAGTCAAATAAAGATGCAAATTGACCGGATTTTAATCCGTTACGGGGAAATCTCTACAAAGGGAAGAAACCGCAATAAATTTATTAAAAGGCTTCAGCAGAATATAGCAGATTCCTGCTCTGATCTCACACCTTTTCACATTGAATCAGGCAGAGACAGAATGCACCTTGAGCTGAATAATCCTGATGAAGCAGACCAGGTAATGGACAGACTGAAAATCATATTTGGTATTCAGTCATTCAGTCCTGTCATTAAATCAGACCGCGATCTTGATGAAGTAAAAAGAAATGCAGTTGATCTTGTAAGTTCTGTTGTTTCTGAGGGCACTTTATTCAAAGTGAAAGCAAGAAGATCGGATAAAACTTACCCGCTTGATACAAATGAATTGAATTATGAAATCGGATCTCATGTATTAAGACAGGTACCCGGATTAAAAGTTGAAATGAAACGTCCCGAAGTTGAACTGACAGTTGAAGTCAGAAGTGAAGCGGTTTATTTATCAGCCCAAACGATCCAGGGAGCAGGCGGGATGCCAATCGGCTCCGGTAACAAAGCTGTGCTGATGCTCTCAGGCGGTCTCGACAGTCCGGTTGCAGGCTATCAGATGATGAAAAGAGGCGTGGAGCTGGAAGCTGTGCACTTTTTCAGCCCTCCGTTTACAAGTGAGAAATCTAAAGAAAAAGTGAAAATGCTCGCTTCTGAACTCGCAGGGTTCTCAGGATCTGTCAAACTGCATATTGTACCTTTTACAGATATTCAGCAGACCATTCATCAGCAGGTGCCGGAAAATTATACAATGACATCAACCAGAAGAATGATGCTTCGCATTGCAGATGAATTAAAGAAAAAAACAAACTCAAAAGCCATTGTGACAGGAGAAAGCCTCGGTCAGGTTGCCAGCCAAACGCTTGAGAGTATGGAAGCAATCAATGCCGTAACCAACACGCCTGTACTGCGTCCGCTTATCTCATCAGATAAAACGGAAATCATAGACATTGCTAAAGAAATCGGTACGTACGAAACCTCGATCCTGCCTTTTGAAGATTGCTGTACCATCTTTACACCTGCAGCACCAAAAACAAGACCGAAGACAGAAAAAGTGGCGTTTTATGAAAGCTTTATCGATTTTGATGACATGATTCAAAAAGCTGTGGACCAAACAGAAGTCATCACATTGAAACCAGGCTACAACGCTGAAAGTGAAACTGATTCAGCGCTATTTTGATCAAATGTTGACTACTTTATAAGATGAAAATTTCTTAGGAACATTTACCATTAATAAGCCGTGTGTTATTGCACATTCTAATCTCACAAGGAGGTGATAGCACATGGCAAACAGAAGCTCAAACCAGCTTGTTGTTCCAGGTGTAGAACAAGCTCTTGATCAGATGAAATACGAAATTGCTACTGAATTCGGCGTACAGCTTGGAGCTGACTCTACATCACGCGCAAACGGTTCAGTAGGTGGAGAAATCACTAAGCGTCTAGTTCAGATGGCTGAACAACAGCTTAGCGGATACCAGAAATAATGAAATGAAGAACAGCAGGCGCTGAGCCTGCTGTTTTTTGTGCAAGTCGAAGTTTTTCGTCCGGCTGCTGGATGACAGTTTGCGTCTGGATTAAGTTACCTTTTGAATAAATACTGTGACCTTTACGTTTAATTCGATCACCTTTTATGATAATTCTATTAGCTTTAATATTATTTGCAAGAGGATGAATGATTTGCTTCACCTTTGTTATTAATTCTAACAGGTATCAAAATCATTCAATCACCTTTTGATTTATTCGGCCCCATAGTCTGCACAGACCTGACAAACCCCACCCCCAGCAGCTATTACTTTCTCCTGCTTATTACAGCTTACCCATTTGCTTTTTTTCTTCAATTCTCTACAGAATGAAAGCCCAAACACTTCATCTTTCGAAATATTTTTTGTACACTGAGAATAAATGTGTTGAAAGATGAGGGATCTGATATGCTGCAACTATTTAAAAATGGAACAATTTATACCATGGAGCAGGAAGATGCAACAGCAGATGCTGTTTTAACGAGTAACGGTAAAATAAAAGCAGTCGGTACGGAAGCAGAACTGTCAGCTTTAGCAGGCAGTCAGGATATTACTACGATTGACCTGAATGGCAAGACCATGTTTCCGGGATTTGTCGATAGTCATTTACATATTGTGGGGGTGGGAGAAACCCTGCTGAAACTTGACCTATCAGAGATGAAGTCCAGACAGGAAGTACTAGATGCTGTAAAGAAAAAAGCACAGGAGCTGCCAAAAGGAGAATGGATTCAGGGAGACGGCTGGAATGAAAACCAGTGGGAGGACTCTTCAGTACCAACAGCTGCAGAGCTTGATGAAATTGCTCCGGATCACCCGGTTATGTTGAAGAGAATCTGCCGTCATGCAGTCGTGGTCAATTCATTTGCATTATTCCTGGCAAGAATTGATGAACAGACACCTGACCCTGAAGGCGGCGTGATTGAAAAGAAAGATGGCAGGCTGACAGGGCAATTGAAGGATCAGGCTCAGGACCTGATGATTCCTGCACTGCCTCCTATAGAGGATGAATACATTCAGAATGCATTAAGAAAAGCACTTGAGCATGCCTGGTCACTAGGGCTAACAGGAGGCCATACTGAAGACCTGAGTTATTATGGTGATTTCACGCGTACATACCGTGCTTTTCAGAAAGTAATTGAAGAAGAGGGACGTCCGTTCCGCGCACATCTGCTGGTTCACCATCATGTCATTGAAGACTGGCACAGACAGGGGCACTCATTCAGATCAGGTTCGCGCTACGTGGAATTTGGTGCGATGAAAATATTTGCTGACGGTGCGCTTGGTGGACGGACAGCACTGCTGAAAAATGGTTATGCAGATGCGCCTGGAGAAAAGGGTGTAGCCATTCATTCACCTGAAAAACTGAAGCAGCTCGTCTGGAAAGCAAGACAATATGATATGCCGGTTGCGGTGCATACAATTGGTGATCAGGCATTTGAGTATATGCTTGATGCGATTGAAGCTTTTCCTTCAAATGGTGAAAGAGACAGACTGATTCATGCGCAGATTCTGGATGAAGAACTGATCAAAAGAGCTGAAAAGCTGCCAATCGTTCTTGATATTCAGCCGAGATTCGTGCCATCTGATTTCCCGTGGGTGGAAGAACGGATTGGGCAGGACAGAATGAAATGGAACTATGCATGGAAAACCCTGCGGAACAGGGGAATAGCCTGTGCAGGAGGATCTGATGCACCAATTGAACCTGTCTCACCGCTTCTCGGCATTCATGCAGCTGTGACAAGAACGAAGCCTGAGGAACCAGGAACAGTTTACGGTGAAAGTGAAAAGCTGAGTATGTATGAAGGGATCTCACTGTTCACAAAAGGAAGTGCCTATGCGTGCCATCATGAGCATGACAGGGGTGTAATTAAACCTGGTTTTGCAGCTGATTTCACTGTTCTCAGCTCTGATCCTTTTAAAGAAGGTCCTGAAAGTCTTCTGACACTGAATATAGAACGTACAATTGTAGATGGTAAAACGGTCTATTCGAGACCTGTCTAATCGTCTGAATGAATGGGTGGTATGATGGAGAATGAAGAAAGAAAAGGTATAATTTATACTGCCCTTGCTTATACATTATGGGGACTGCTTCCTTTATACTGGAAGTTTGTTCAGCATGTATCTGCTGACGAGATTTTGGCAAACAGAATTTTCTGGTCGTTCTGGTTTATGCTGGTGTTACTGATTGTCACAAAGCAGTTTAGTCATTTTAAAAAAGAGGCACTCTCTCTTTTTAAACGGCCGAAACTTTTTGCTGCTTTAGTTGCTGCATCAGTTCTAATCAGTATTAACTGGTTTGTCTATATATGGGCAGTAAACTCTGAACAAATGGTAGAAGCAAGTTTGGGGTATTATATTAATCCACTGGTTTCAGTACTGCTTGGTGTATTTATTTTAAAAGAAGTGTTATCTAAAGCACAAATCGTATCGTTTATTTTAGCGCTGATCGGCGTATTGATCTTAACGATCTCATATGGTGAATTTCCCTGGATTGCTTTTGCGCTGGCATTTTCATTCGGTTTGTATGGACTGGTGAAAAAAGTGCTCCGTGTTAATGCAGCAGTCGGACTGACGCTGGAGACGCTGACGATCATGCCGATTGCGCTGATCTACCTTGCTTATTTACAGCAGGCAGATCTGTTATCTCTGTTTCATGTCTCAATCGGTACAGATTTGCTGTTATTTGGGGCCGGAGCAGTGACGGCTGTTCCTCTCCTGTTATTTGCAAATGGGGCACAGAGAATTCCGCTCTTTATGGTTGGATTCCTGCAGTATATTGCACCAACTTTGACACTGATTCTCGGCGTATTTCTTTACGGGGAGCCTTTTTCATTGATTGACCTGATTTCGTTTGTATTTATCTGGCTCAGTCTGACGGTTTTTACACTTTCAAGAGTAAGAATCTCAAGGCGTGTCAAAATGCAGAAACAGTAAAAGCTGCGGTTCAATGACCGCAGCTTTTCTCTTAAAGAAATGTTCTTTTAACTTTTTCCCAGAAGGAATTATCTTTCAGTTTCACGGTTTTAACAATCTGGTCACTCAATACAAGATCCACATGATGAACGTGACTGATACCAAGTGCTTCATTATCAAGGCCCATGACAGGGTAATCATTACCGTCCTGAGTCACGGACAGGCGCAGTTTGCGCTGACCGCTCAGTATGAATGAAGAGCCAAGCGTTCTGAAGCGGTTACTGTTCACAGATGCGAGTTCACTGACCTGCATACATGGAAGCATAGGGTCTACCACAGCACCGCCGACAGATTTGTTATACGCCGAACTGCCTGTAGGAGTTGAAATGATCATTCCATCCCCACGGAACGTTTCAAAGTGAAGATCATCAATATGTACATCCATGACGAATGTTTTGATGATACCTGAACGGATACTGAATTCATTCAGACAATGGAAGCTCGTCTCATCATCTACAGTAACCTTGATTGTCGGATACTTTCTGATTTCAATCTGATCCTGTGTCATTGCTTCAATCATGGATGAGACATCATCTACATGGAAATCACAGTAGAGACTCTTTTTCCCTGAGTCAGATACACCTGCATACAGACAGTCCTGTCTGAAACCGGTTTTTCTGACAGCCTGAAGGAAAGCACCGTCACCGCCAAGGCTGACAATAATGTTTGCGATTTTATAATCCTGAACAACATTGAAATGATAACGCTCAGCAAGTTCCTCGAGCATTCTCAGATGTTCTTTGGCCTGTTCAGTTTTACGTGCATAAAAGTAAATATTTCTTCTTTCAGTCATGTGAATACCTCCAAATCAAACTTTAAAGAATGTTGTGTAAACAAAACATACAAAAAGATTGATTAAAGTGTATCATGAAATGAAACATATCTGAAAGAAGAACGTATAGATAAGAGAGATTATCCAGGAGGTTTTCAATATGAATGCTAAAAGATGGATTGCGCTCGGCATTGCTGCATTTTTATTTGTCGTATCAGCAGGAATCAATTTTGCGACTGCAGCACTGTCGACTAACTTTGATGAAATGTTTGCAGGCTTTGAAACGTCAGGAGGTCTTTCTGAAGAAATTCTTGAAGCCGGGAGTGCAAGTGACAGAATTGCTGTCATTGACCTGAATGGAACGATTCAGGATACAGGTGAAGCGGGAGGCCTGCTTGGTGCAGCCGGCTACAACCACACTCATTTTATGAATCAGCTCAATCAGGTAAAAGATGACGATACGATTAAGGGAATCGTATTAAGTGTGAATACACCAGGTGGCGGTGTAGTTGAAAGTGCACAGATCCACGATAAAATTCTTGAAATTCAGGAAACTGGTAAAACCGTCTACGTTTCTATGGGAGCTCAGGCAACTTCAGGCGGTTATTACGTGGCAGCACCTGCTGATAAAATCTATGCGAGCAGAGAAACAATGACCGGTTCACTCGGTGTTGTACTGCAGAGCATCAACTACAGTGAACTTGCGGAGAATTATGGCGTGGAATTTGTCACAGTTACATCAGGGGAGTTTAAGGATATGTTAAACCCTGGTGAAGAAGTTCAGGAAGCGGACCTTGAAATCGTCCGCAGTATTCTGAATGATTCATACGATGGTTTTGTGGATGTCATTGCAAATGGCCGTGATATGCCGGAAGACCGCGTTCGTGAATTGGCGGATGGCCGTATTTATAACGGTGTGCAGGCGCTTGAACTGAACCTCATCGACGAATTCGGTTATGAGGAAGATGTGATCAGTGCTCTTAAAACAGATCTGGATATGGAAAATGCATCTGTCATTCATTACGGTATGCCAAACGACTTAAGTTCACTGCTGTCACTTCAGGTGCAAAAATCATTTGGCGGTTTGGAAGGACAGATTCTTTCAGAAGTGATGAGTCAAACAGGCGGTCCGCGCCCGATGTATTTATATGCTGATTAAAAGGAGGAAGCTTTATGGAAATGAATGAAACCTATCAGCCGGAAACTCAAGTTTTCCTCCCTCATTACGGCGGGTTCTGGATCAGAGTATGCGCGTTTTTATTCGATCTGCTCGTAATCGGGGCGCTTAACGGTCTGCTGATTTATCCGGTATTCAGATTGAGCGGTCTTGAAATGGGAAGCGGCATGTTCAGCGGCGTGAATATCGCTACTGCCATTGTCTTTTTTGCTTATTTTGTACTGATGACAAAGTTCTTCAGCCAGACTCTCGGAAAGATGATTTTCGGATTAAAAGTGATATCAAAAGACGGTGCGAAACCTGGATGGGTAACCGTACTGATCAGAGAGCTCGCAGGACGTTACATTTATACAGCTATCACATTTTTCGGCATTCCATTTTTGGCATTACTTTATATCGTAGCTGGATTCACACCAAAGAAGCAGGGTGTACATGATCTGTTTGCTGATACAACAGTGGTGCATGAAAGAACAGTCATCAGAGCTGAAGCTGTAAAAGTATAATTGAACAAAAGAAGGGCAGTTTATCATAGAGGTGGAGTCTATGATCAAGCTGCTCTTTTTGTTATGTTTGCCACTATTGTTGTTTGTCCGTTTGAAGTGTGCAATAACTGCTGTTTGTAAAGGTAAATCTTTAAAGATTACCATAAACATTAAAATCATGAAGGTGCTTATCAAACAATGGACTATTCCAATTGAGCTGTCATATAACCCTGAGTATAAAGTGAATCATGAGAAGAAAACGTTTACTAAAAATGATATACGGAATATGAAAACTAAATTTCTTATAGTAAAAGAGAAGATTCATCATCTCAAGCATTGCGCAGCTGGAACTTTGAAAGGCTTCAGTATTGATTCTTTTCATGTATCTGCTGGTGCAGGGCTTGAGCGTCCGGATTGGAATGCGTGGCTAAATGGCGGGCTTGCGATCACTCAGGCTCTATTCGTTCAGCAGCTATCGAGAGTCATCCGGCTGAATACACTGCCTCAGTTTTCAATCAAACCCGGCACCCTGAAGCATTTTTCTGCGGATCTCAGCTGCATAATATCAGTATCGGCTGGACATCTTATTAGGGCAGGAATGATGCTGCTGATCAGGAGATTTGGCAGCAGACTGAAAAAACGAAAGAAAGCAGGTGGCTTTGTTGGAGCATCCAATTGAAGGCGTCATGACAACAGCGATGGAACAGCTGAAGGAAATGGTAGATGTAAACACGATCATCGGGGATCCGGTTGAAACCGCAGACGGCAGTACAATTATGACAGTTTCACGGGTCAGGTTCGGATTTGCAGCGGGAGGCAGTGATTATCAGACGACTTACGAAGAAGTGGCTGAACTTCCCTTTGGCGGTGGCAGCGGGGGAGGCGTATCGATTACACCTGTCGCTTTTCTGATTGTAGGGAAAGACGGTATTCATCTGCATCATATGAATGAGGGCGCTCATCTGCTCGAGAAATTAATGGATATGGCACCTGATACAGTCAGCAGAATTACAGATGCATTTCGCCAGGATCAATCATATTAGTTGATTGATACTTCCGCCTTTCAGTATGATTAAAATGAATACATATACTGAAGGAGGATTTTCATGGCTTCTATAACATTTAAAAACAACCCGGTTACATTACTTGGTGAAGAAGTGAAGGTTGGGGATCAGGCACCCGAATTCACAGTGCTTGCAAACGATCTGTCACCATTTCATCTGAAGGACTCTGCTGAAAAAGTAAAAATTATCAGCGTTGTACCATCACTCGATACAGGCGTCTGTGATGCACAGACTCGCAAATTCAATGAAGAAGCTTCAAAGCTTTCAAACACAGAAGTACTTACGATTTCTGTTGACCTTCCATTTGCACAGAAACGTTGGTGTGGTGACAGCGGTCTAGAGCACGTCATTACATTATCTGATCACCGCGATCTGTCTTTTGGAAAAGCCTATGGGGTAGCGATTCAAGAAATGCGCCTGCTGGCACGTGCTGTATTCGTCATTGATACAAATGACCAAGTAGCGTACGTTGAATACGTGAAAGAAGCAACCGATCACCCTGACTACGAAGCGGCAATTGAAGCTGCCCAAAAAGCAGAGTAATCTTAAAAGGAAGCCGTCATGGCTTTCTTTTTTTTATTTACGTGTTAAAATGAAACGTCAGAAATTAAACAGGAGGCACAATATTATGAGCATATCACCTGTAGAATCTATTTTTACATTATTGAATGAAACAGCAGAAGACATACAGCGTGTTCATTCACTTTCATATTTAGAAGCACTTGCTGAGACTGGTGAGCACTGGTTTACCGGCACAGTTGAAGATTCAGATCCTGAACTGAAGCAGAGGCTTGAACTCAAATACCGCGGTATGACGCTCGAATCATTCTCACGGGATGACAGAAGAAAAGCATTCCAGCTTGCTGTTTTAAAAGGTATGAAGGAGCACACGCAGCCAAATCATCAGATGACACCTGATTCAATTGCAATGGTCATCGGTTATCTGCTTGAAAAGTTCACAGAAGGTGAGGAAAAAATCACCCTTCTTGACCCTGCACTCGGAACAGCCAACCTTATTCTATCCATTATGAATCAGCTGGATGGAAAAGTGGAAGTGGCACACGGCGTTGA
This sequence comes from Jeotgalibacillus terrae, assembly GCF_016908195.1. Taxonomy (GTDB): domain Bacteria; phylum Bacillota; class Bacilli; order Bacillales; family Jeotgalibacillaceae; genus Jeotgalibacillus; species Jeotgalibacillus terrae. The sequence continues at coordinate 160,778 of NZ_JAFBDK010000006.1, read as the reverse complement.
GATCGATGAAGTCTTGATCCGTCTGGCATACACAGGAGCTAATCTCTCTGAACAGCCAATTCATCTGTATACCCAGGATGCACTTGAACCGCTTTTTATTGACCCGGCAGATGCCGTCATCAGTGATCTTCCGGTAGGGTACTATCCAAATGATGTGAGAGCGGCTGACTATCAGCTTCAGGCAAAAGAGGGCCATTCCTATGCGCATCACTTATTTATTGAACAGGCAATCAAGCATGTGAAAACAGGAGGATATCTATTCTTCCTTGTACCGAATGGTTTATTTGAATCCCCTCTTGCAGGACAGCTTCACGAATTCCTGAAAGAAGAGGCGCATATACAGGGACTGATAAAATTGCCTCAGTCACTGTTCAAAAATGAACAGTCTGCAAAAAGCATTCTGATTCTGCAAAAGCAGGGTGAGGGTACTAAACCGCCTAAGCAGGTACTTCTTGCTGATATGCCAAAACTTTCTAACGGCCCTGCTGTGCAAAACATGATGGCAAAGATCCAGCAGTGGATGAAAGAGAACAAATAATTTAAAACTTTTCAGGATCAAATGTAATAGTGCGAATTAGATATTCAGTGAAACGAAGCGGAAGGCGGTGACTCCAGCGGGATAAAACGGACAGGTGAGACCCCGCAGTGCGAAGCTCGAGGAGGCTCACCGCCGTTCCCGCGGAAAGCACCGCCTGCAGCGCAGTGCAACGGTTATTAAGACTGAGACTAAATGTTTCAGTCTTTTTTCTATAAATGTATTCTGAAAATAAACACTTTTACATGTAAACGTTGCCACAGCAAGCTTTCTCTTGAAGCCTGGTGGTGAGAGTGATTAAATGAACATGGATAGTAAATTGTTTAACTGGGTATATAATGATTACCTACGTTTTCATAATAAAAGGAGCGAATTTATTTATGACTAAAGTCATCGCAATTAACGCAGGAAGCTCTTCATTGAAGTTTCAGCTTTTTGACATGCCCTCTGAAGAAGTTATTACAAAAGGATTAATTGAACGAATCGGGTTAAATGATAGTGTATTTACAATTTCAGTAGATGGGGAAAAGCAAAAAGAAGTGACAGATATCCCTGACCATGAAGTAGCTGTTAAGCTGTTGCTTGATAAGCTGACATCTGCAGGTATCATTCAATCACTCGATGAGATCAATGGTGTAGGGCACCGCGTCGTTCACGGCGGTGAAGTATACAGCGATTCAGTAGTCATTACAGATGAAGCAATTGCAAAGTTTGAAGAACTTTCAGAGCTTGCACCTCTTCATAACCCTGCAAATATCACAGGAATTAAAGCCTTCCAAAACGTATTGCCAAATGTACCTGCCGTAGCAGTATTTGATACAGCGTTCCATCAGACAATGCCGGAAAGCTCATTTTTATACAGCCTTCCTTATGATTATTATAAAGACTTTGGTATCCGTAAATACGGTTTCCACGGTACTTCTCATAAATATGTATCACAACGTGCATCTGAAATGCTTGGACGTCCGCTTGAACAGCTTCGTCTGATCTCATGTCACCTTGGTAACGGTGCGAGTATCGCTGCAATTGAAGGCGGTCATTCAATTGATACTTCAATGGGCTTCACACCGCTTGCCGGCGTTACAATGGGTACGCGAAGCGGTAATATTGACCCTGCATTGATTCCATTTATTATGGAAAAAACTGACCAGACAGCTGAAGGCGTATTGAACGTACTGAATAAGCAGTCAGGTATGCTTGGAGTATCAGGATTCTCAAGTGACCTTCGTGATATCGAGATTCAGTCTGCTGAAGGAAATGAACGTGCCAAGCTTGCACTAGATGTATTCTCAAACCGTATTCACAAATATATCGGCTCATATGCTGCGCGTATGAATGGCGTGGACGCGATTATTTTCACGGCAGGAATTGGTGAAAATAGTGACGTAATCCGTGCTGAAGTATTAAAAGGTCTGGAGTTCATGGGCGTATATTGGGATCCTGCATTAAATAAGACACGCGGTGAAGAAGCATTCATTAACTACCCGCACTCACCAGTTAAAGTCATCGTGATTCCGACTGATGAAGAAGTTATGATCGCACGTGACGTCCTGCGATTAACATAATCAATTTTAGAGAAGGCACATCTATGAGCGATCATTGGTGTGCCTTTTTTGTATCTGTAAAAATTTCTGATAAATAGTATAATGAAGCAAAAGATAAGCGGGGTGGTTTTTATGAGCTGGTCAGCACGCGATCAGGAAGTGTATCAGGAAATTGAGCTCTGGAGACAATCACTGAATGAAAGATCAGGCAACGATCTGACAAATGTCTATTCAAAATGGATTGAACGCTCTTTCTCACTATTACCTGAGGACATAAAAAAAGAAATTTTTGCGCACATCGATACATCTTTGTTTCATATACATAGCACCATGCAGGGGTTTCAGCTCCAGCAGGATGAAAGAGAAAACATATTGAGAACGGCTAAAGCGTTCGATGATTCCATCACGCAGGTAGAGGATATACGCAGGCTTTCGATTGATCAGCTGAACTATCTTTCACTGCAGCAAAGCGGCCGGCACAGACTATATTCATTTCTTCAGGGTGGAATTGCAGGCTCAGGAGGCGCAGCAGCCTTTTTAAGTGACCTGGTTGCATTATTAATTATTAATATACGTGCCATTCAATTTACTGCATCTGCATACGGGCGCGATGTCCATACACCTTATGAAATGACGATTGCACTGAAAGTATTTCATGCATCCACATTGCCCAGAAAATTTCAGGGTGAGGCATGGGATGATCTGATTGATACGCTGCATCACGTCCAAAGCGACTACTTTTTTACCGGCAGTGATGAGCTGACAAATGAACGCTGGCTTGAGGGACCGGGCCTTCAATTGTTTAAAACACTTGCTATTAAAATGTTTAAAAATAAACGCGCAGGCGGTTATCCGGTGATCTCAATGACAATTGGCGCCACAGCCAACTATCAGCTGACCAGAACAGTCACTGAATATGCAGAGCGTTTCTACCAATATAGATATCTTACTGAAAAGAACAGCTGAGACTGTTCTTTTTTCTGCGTTATAAGCGAATATTATTTTATGTAACGCGTCCTGCCTGTTGTGATGAATGGTTGTGACGGGTAAATAATTGCACCTGACCCGTAACCCTGGGGATATGACCCGAACAACTTTATCCGAGCTTTCTTTTAAGATACTTTGGTCACTGCAACATGAATAATGACGTTACCAATCGAATCACACTTCATCTCCATTTAAAAACCTCTGCAAACTCCAATGTATAAAATCAGAATATTTAATCTTTAAGAATTTTTATAAGAAGTGTTGCATCTTTATAAATACCCTGTTATGATACATTCATCATATAAAGAATAAATATACAAGATAATTAATAAAAATACGAAAGAGGTTGATTCATATGACACAAAACAAAAAAGTAGTACTAGCATATTCAGGCGGACTTGATACATCAGTAGCGATCCAATGGTTAAAAGACCAGGGATATTCAGTTGTAGCATGCTGCCTTGACGTTGGAGAAGGTAAGGATCTTGACTTTGTAAAAGAAAAAGCACTGACTGTCGGTGCAGTAGATAGTTATGTGATTGATGCTAAAGAAGAGTTCGCACAGGATTTTGCTTTAATTGCACTTCAGGCTCATACAATGTATGAAGGGAAATACCCGTTAGTATCAGCACTTTCAAGACCACTGATTGCAAAGAAGCTGGTTGAAGTGGCAGAAAAGACAGGCGCATCAGCTGTAGCACACGGCTGCACAGGTAAAGGGAATGATCAGGTAAGATTTGAAGTGGCAATTAACGGTCTGAACCCTGAACTTGAAGTACTTGCACCGGTTCGTGAGTGGGGCTGGTCAAGAGAAGAAGAAATTGAATATGCAAAAGAGCATAACATTCCAATCCCGATCAATCTTGACAGCCCATACTCAATTGATCAGAATCTCTGGGGAAGAAGTAATGAATGCGGTATTCTTGAAGATCCATGGGCAGCTCCACCGGAAGGCGCTTATGATCTGACAGCTTCACTTGAAACAACACCGAACGCGCCGGAAACAATCGAAATCACTTTTGAAAACGGTGTGCCGGTTGCATTAAATGGACAGGGCATGGAACTTTCTGCGATGATCCTCAAACTGAATGATATTGCCGGTAAACATGGCGTCGGAAGAATTGACCACGTGGAAAATCGTCTTGTCGGAATCAAATCAAGAGAAGTGTATGAGTGCCCGGGTGCGATTACACTGATGAAAGCCCACAAAGAACTTGAAGACTTAACGCTTGTAAAAGAAATGGCACACTTCAAGCCAGTTATTGAGAAAAAGCTGACTGAAGTGATCTATGAAGGGCTATGGTTCTCGCCGCTGACTGATGCACTGAAAGCATTTTTGCAGGAAACACAGCAGTATGTAAATGGTGTTGCCAGAGTGAAGCTGTTTAAAGGGCATGCGATTGTAGAAGGCAGAACGTCACCAAATTCTCTTTATAATGAAAAGCTCGCAACTTATACTTCTGATGATGAATTTGATCACGGTGCAGCTGTAGGGTTTATCAAGCTGTGGGGACTTCCTACTAAGGTTCATTCAATGGTTCAGAAGGAATCAAAAGGTGTGACCACTTCATGAGCAAACTCTGGGGCGGACGCTTTTCACAATCACCCGAGGAGTGGGTTGACGAGTTCAACGCATCGATCGGGTTCGATCAGAATCTTGTAATGGAAGACCTTGAAGGGTCTGTTGCCCACGTAACCATGCTTGGGGAGTGCGGCATACTCGAACCATCAGAAGTCAAACAGATTATTGAAGGCCTTTCTGTACTGAAAGAAAAAGCACAGAAGGGTGAACTTTCTTACTCTGTACAAAATGAAGATATTCACCTGAACCTTGAACATTTTCTTATCCAGGAAATCGGACAGATAGGTGGCAAGCTTCATACAGGAAGAAGCAGAAATGACCAGGTGGCAACGGATATGCACCTGTATTTGAAAAACAGAGTGATTGAAATTATGGAACTGATCCGTGCTGTTCAGCAGGCAATTGTTAATCAGGCAGAAGCGCATGTAGAAACAATTGCACCTGGCTATACGCATCTGCAGCGTGCCCAGCCTGTATCATTCGGCCATCATCTTATGGCTTATTTCTGGATGCTTGAAAGAGATTATAACCGTTTCAATGATTCATTAAAGAGAATCGATATCTCACCACTTGGAGCAGGGGCACTTGCAGGAACAACATTTCCAATTAATAGAAAGCGTTCTGCGGAATTGCTGGGCTTCAGTGATATTTATGAAAACAGTATGGATGCTGTCAGCGATCGTGACTTTATCGTTGAATTTTTATCTAATGCGTCGATGACGATTATGCACCTTTCGAGATTTTCAGAGGAGATGATCATCTGGTCGAGTCAGGAATTCAGGTTTATTGAGCTGGCTGATGCTTTTTCAACAGGCAGCAGTATCATGCCGCAAAAAAAGAATCCTGATATGGCTGAACTGGTAAGAGGGAAGACGGGCAGAGTATTTGGACACCTGGTATCAATGCTGACAGTACTCAAAGGTCTGCCGCTCGCTTATAACAAAGATATGCAGGAAGATAAAGAGGGTATGTTCGATACTGTGCATACGCTGATGGGCTCGCTGAAAATTTTCGCCGGCATGATCAACACAATGAAAGTGAACACAGAGCAGCTGTCAAAAGCGGTTAATGAAGACTTTTCTAATGCAACAGAGCTGGCGGATTATCTGGCTTCTAAAGGAATGCCATTCCGTGAAGCGCATGAAGTAGTGGGGAAACTCGTATTAACCTGCATCCAGCAGGGTATCTACCTGAAAGACCTTCCAATGAGCGAAATGCAGGCTGCATCTTCATTGATCGAAGAAGATATCTATCAGGTGCTTGAACCCGCAGAAGCAGTAAAACGCCGTGAATCAGAAGGCGGAACAGGGTTTAAACAGGTGAGAAATCAGCTGAATAAGGCTGAAAGTATTATTAAGGCTCATGTGAAGTCCTAATCTTTTATATCAGCTAAAGATAATAGCTAAATTTAATAGATGGAAATTCAAGTGGAGCGCAGCGAAACGATTAAAGAGGGTGAGACATTGTATGTATAATGTCTCACCCTCTTATTTTTTAAATATCCAAATCTTTCGCTTCTTTTTCCGGAGGCTGGTCAGTGCGGACAACCAGTACATCGCATTTTGCTGCCCGTACAATATGCTCAGAAATACTTCCGATCAGGAACCGTTCCATTGCATTAAGACCAGTCGCGCCACAAATGATCAGATCTGCTTCAACTTTATGTGCAAATTCTTTTGGAACCAGCACTTTAGGAGAACCGTATTCTACAAAAACGTTAACCTTTGAAACACCTTTGCTTTCAGCTTCTTTCTTGTAATCATTCAGCATTTCTTCAGCAAAGGTTTCAGCTCTTTTCGCAACGCTTCTGTCGTACGCTTCAACAACCGCAAATGAGCGGGTATCAATGACGTGAAGCAGGTTCAGCGTTGCATCATTTCTTTTCGCGATATCAATTGACTTTTTGAATGCCCATTCCGCTTCCTTAGAACCGTCTACAGCAACGAGAATGTGGTCATAGCTTAATGTCATGTTGATCGCCTCCTTTACTTATATATTACACCGAATCGTGTCAATATTCCTGCTAATTATGAGAAATTTCTGACTGATTTGTGGCGTATTTTTGTAAAAGAGGATAAAAGGCTGAAGCAGCTGCGAATACAATAAGACCGGGTGATACACTGTCCGGTAGAATAAAGTAAACAGGCATAAAAATACCCACTGTAACAAGTGCTGGAATATTTGTATAGTGACCGCCTCTGCCAAGACGGGCTAAGTGTTCAGGTGTAATTGACAGTTTCTTCACCACGGCATAGTCAGCAATAATGACAGCAGATAATGGAACGATAGCTGCACCGAGAAGCGAAATATATTGCTCTGCTTCATTTACGATGGAAGGAAACAGACTGAGTCCAGTTGCAGCGCAGCCAAAAATCACAGCGCTCTTCACACGGCCAAGAAGAGGCAGAGCATTTAAAAGACTGTAACCGCCAGTGTATGCATTACTGAGATTAATAGAAATCATGGAAATAACAGCCCCTGCAGCAATCAGCAGGATCGCAGCTGAAGAATCTGTCAGCTGACTTGCAGCAACAAACGGATTCACCGACTGCAGTGCTGCCGCAAACAGTGACCCAAGGACTGCAACGACTGCAAACCCTGCAATATTACCCACAAGAACGCCTGTAAATCCTTCACGTGGTGATTTAGCGTAACGAGTGATATCTGACGATGCACTAACGCCTGAGACATATTGCATAAAAGCGAGACTCCCATAAAATAAACAGGTTCCAAATGAGAATTCCCCTGTCATCATGACCGTTTTATCACTCATGATCAGGTCTATAATCAGATAAAGCATTAAGAGCTGACTTAGAAATAACAGCGGTATAAACCACTTAATCGTTTTTTTAACGGCCTCAAACCCGATTAATGCAAGTACTGACATAATAACTGAAAATAGTGGGGCAAGTATGTATAAAGAGATTTGAATGTCTGCGAACTCCATCAGCAAAAACTGTACAACAATTGAGCCGCCAATCGTCTGGACGGCAAACCAGTACAGTGATGTGAGAGATCTTACAGGTGAAGCAAAATACATAGACAGTCTCGATCCAATCATTGTACGAATGACATATTGGGCAGGCAGACCGTATCTGGCGCCTGGTAGTGACAATAGAGAGACAAGTATAAAAGCGAGAATGGCTCCGGTTAATGTTGACGTGATCGCCCAGCCTGCTGACAGTCCTCCTGCTGTGACGGCAAGGGCAGGGACGAGCACATTTCCTGTATTAACTGAAAAAGCCATCTGTATAAAAGCATAGTCAAACCATTTTGTTTTTTTCTCAGATTCGGGCACTTCAGATAAACCAATGGTTTCAATCTGGACCCGTTTCTTATTTACCATTGTCATAATCAGTCTCCTGTCGTATGAATACAGTCATTTTAACACATTAGCGCAATAGCGAAAACGGTTTCAAAAAGTGCGAATAGTTAATCAATTTGGAAGTGTGAAATAAGTAAGGACAAGGCATAGGGGATTTGTTAAAATGGAACTGCATAAATGAAGCATCAAATTCTATCATGATACAGGAGGAATAAACATGCGTGTCGGGATTCCAAGAGAGATAAAAAATAATGAGAATCGTGTAGCGATTACTCCATCAGGGGTTTATCACTTTGTTAAACAGGGTCATGAAGTATTAGTTGAAGACGGAGCCGGTCTTGGCTCAGGTTTTACAAATGATGATTATACTGCTGCCGGTGCACAGATTGCTTCAACAGCTGCAGATGCATGGGCTTGTGAAATGGTGATGAAAGTAAAAGAACCGATTGAGAGCGAGTACGGTTACTTCCGTGAAGGACAGATCCTGTTTACGTATCTGCACCTTGCACCTGAACCTGAACTGACAAAAGCACTGATTGATAACAAAGTTGTTTCTATCGCATATGAAACAGTTCAGCTTCCTAACGGTTCACTCCCACTGCTCACACCAATGAGTGAAGTGGCCGGTAGAATGTCTACACAGATCGGCGCGCAATTCCTTGAAAAAATCCATGGTGGGATGGGTATCCTGCTTGCAGGTGTACCTGGGGTCTCAAGAGGAAAAGTAACAGTCATTGGCGGAGGCGTAGCAGGAACAAATGCTGCAAAAATGGCTGTAGGACTCGGTGCAGATGTGACAATTCTTGACCTGAACCCGGAAAGACTGCGTCAGCTTGATGATTTATTTGGAAAAGATGTAACAACATTAATGTCTAATCCGCTTAATATCGCTGACAGTGTAGCAGACTCTGATCTTGTGATCGGGGCTGTGCTGATTCCTGGAGCAAAAGCGCCTAAGCTTGTGAGTGAAGAGATGATTAAAGCAATGAAGCCTGGGGCTGTTGTGGTGGATATCGCAATTGATCAGGGTGGAATTTTTGAAACAACAGATAAAATTACAACACATGATAACCCGACTTATACAAAGCACGGTGTTGTACACTATGCGGTAGCGAACATGCCGGGTGCTGTTCCGCGTACTTCTACAATTGCGCTGACGAATGTGACTGTTCCTTATGGCATTCAGATTGCAAATAAAGGGTACCGTCAGGCATGTATTGATAACGAAGCGTTAATGAGCGGTATCAATACGCTTGATGGATATGTGACGTATAATGCAGTAGCTGAAGCGCATAACCTCGAGTATGCGAATGTAAGAGATCTGCTGATTAATTAATACGAGAAGCGCCTGCGGATGATAATCCGTCAGGCGCTTTTCATTTAATAGGTTTGCAGCGTTTTAGGGAATTTCGTTAACGTTTCATAACCGTCTTTCGTTACCAGTACATCATCTTCAATTCTGACACCCGCTACGCCGTTTACATAAATGCCCGGTTCAATCGTAAATGTCATGCCTTCTTCAAGTACAAAATCACTTTCAGAAGTAATGGAAGGGAACTCATGAACATTCAGACCGAGTCCGTGACCAAGCCGGTGTGGGAAGTAGTCCCCGTAACCTGCATCCTCAATCACTTTTCTTGCCGCCAGATCCAGTTCACTCGCTTTTACGCCAGGTTTGACCATCTCAAGCGCAGTCATTTCCGCCTTTAACACAGTGTCATAGATTTCACGCTGTTTCCCGTCGATCTCACCGAATGCTACTGTTCTCGTAATATCTGAGCAGTACCCTTTATACACAACGCCAAGATCAAATAACACTAGATCCCCTTTTTTGATTCTTGTATCACCCGGTGTGCCGTGTGGCGAGGATGCATTTTCGCCTGTCAGTACCATCGTTGAAAACGACATTTCAGTGATCCCTTTTTTCTTTAATTCATATTCAATTGTAGAAAGCACATCAAGTTCCGTTTTACCTTCTACGAGTTCTCTGCAGGCAGTTTCAATCGCAAAGTCTGCAAACTCAGCCGCCTTTTTCAAAAGTTTGATTTCAGACTCGCTTTTAACGACTCTTAGTTCATTCATGAAATGTTCTGCAGGATGGATCGTCAGCTGTCCAAATACGTCCTGGAGCAGCTCAAGTCTCTCAACAGTCAGATGGTTTTTTTCAATCGCAAGACTGCCGATTGATGGAACGCGTTTTTTCAAAAGAGCGAGCGGATTTTCTGTATCGCTGTAGCCAATGATATCCCCGTCCCAGCCTGCATGTTTCGCGTCTTCAGTCTCCATGCCGGGACAGATCAGTACTGCGTCACCATCAGCAGGAATAAATACTGCGAGCCATCTTTCGTGAGGGTCACTTCTGAATCCGGTTGTGTATGTCACATTTTCTGTTGATGTCAGAAAAGCACCTTCAATATTCTCTTTTGTTAAGTATGTCTGAACTTTTTTGATCATGTTAAAACATCCTCTCATAATCAGTCTGTTCAAAATTATCATTTAAATTAGCACATGTAAATGTTTCAGCAGCTGCAGGAAGGGAAAAGTTGAGTGATAACACGGAACTTAGGAGGAATAATGATGAAAATTTTTTATCATGGACATTCTGTTGTTAAAATCGAAACAAACGGCAAAACAATCCTGATCGACCCTTTTATTAACGGAAATGAACAGACAGATTTAAAGGCAGATGATCAGAATCCTGATGTGATTCTTCTGACGCACGGTCATAATGATCACGTAGGTGACACAGTTGAGATCGCAAAACGGAGCGGGGCATTGGTTGTAGCACCGTTTGAACTGGCAAATTACATGGAAATGCAAGGCCTTAACACACACCCGATGCACATTGGTGGTGCTTATGAATTTGATTTCGGGAAAGTGAAATTCACTCAGGCCTTCCACGGATCATCCTATACAACTGAAGATAATCAGATTATCTATACAGGTATGCCAGCAGGTATATTATTCATGGCTGAAGGCAAGACAGTTTATCATGCTGGAGACACTGCACTGTTCAGCGATATGAAACTGATCGGCGATCGACACCCGATTGACCTTGCGTTCCTGCCAATCGGTGACAACTTCACCATGGGCCCTGACGATGCTGCCTATGCAGCTGAACTGTTAGGAGCCAAACAAGTCGTCCCGATTCATTACGACACCTTCCCGCCAATTAAACAGGACCCGGAAAAATTCATCAGTATGCTCAAAGAAGGCCAGGGCAAAATGATGAAAGCCGGCGACAGTACGGAACTATAATAAAAAGAAGATGCGTCCTGCGCATCTTCTTTTTATTATAGTTGTGTTATAGGTGTACCGTGGACGTAGAACTGCAACGAATCAGCCGGATAAGGCGTTCGATTGTGCATACGCGACATTCGCCTGTGCATATACGACCTCCAATCCGGGCGTATCCGACCTTCACGAAGCAGCACGCGACGTTCAACTGCCAATATACGAAAGTTCGAGTATGCGAAAGCCCTCAAAAGCCACCGTATTTCCCCGTACAGAAATCAAAAACCACCAGTCAGCTTCATCAGAAATATCATATTATTTCAAGTGGATTTGAACCTTTCTTACCACTGCGGTTATAATATAAACACGTACACAGGACGCAGAAAGCGGGGATTAGCGATTGGCTACAAAACACGAACAGATTCTTCAGCATATAGAATCCCTGCCTGTCGGAAATAAAATTTCAGTCAGACAGGTAGCAAAACATATGGCGGTAAGCGAAGGAACTGCATACCGCGCGATAAAAGAAGCAGAAAACAAAGGACTCGTCAGCACGATCGAACGTGTCGGAACCATCAGAATTGAAAAGAAAGTACGAGAAAACATTGAGCGGCTGACCTATGCAGAGGTCGTCAACATTGTGGATGGACACGTTGTGGGTGGCCGCACGGGCCTTCATAAAACGCTTAATAAATTCGTCATCGGAGCGATGAAGCTTGAAGCGATGATGAGATATACAGAAGCCGGCAACCTGCTGATCGTAGGTAACCGGACAAAAGCACATGAATATGCTTTAAATGCAGGAGCAGCAGTCCTGATCACTGGTGGATTTGATGCAGATGAATCTGTGAAGAAACTCGCTGATGACCTTGAGCTTCCTGTTATTTCAACGAGCTATGACACATTTACAGTTGCGGCGATGATTAATAGAGCGATCTATGATCAGATGATCAAAAAAGAGATTGTACTTGTTGATGATATACTGATTCCGCTAGAACGCTCTTATTATCTGACTTCAAAGTCATCAATCCGTCAGTGGGAAGAAATGAATAAAGAAACTCAGCACAGCCGCTTCCCTGTTGTAGATGCCACCACGCTGAAAGTTACCGGAATGGTGACGGCTAAAGATATTCTTGGGCGCAATAAGGATGAAGTGCTTGAAAAAGTCATGACAAAATATCCGCTGACTGTCAATGCAAAAACAAGTGTTGCATCAGCAGCTCATATTATGATCTGGGAAGGGATTGAGCTGTTGCCGGTGGTGAATGAATCTCATCAGCTGCAGGGCGTGATCAGCAGGCAGGATGTATTAAAAGCCATGCAGATGATTCAGCGTCAGCCCCAGATGGGAGAAACGATTGATGACCTGATTCTAAAGGAGCTGCAGGTGGAGAAAACAGAAAGTAAACGTCAGACGTTTCAGGTAACACCACAGATGACCAATCACCTTGGCGCTATTTCTTATGGGGTATTTACAACGCTCGTGACAGAATCTGCTAATCAACTCCTGAAAGAATACAAGCGCAGTGACCTGGTGGTAGAAAATATTACCATTTACTTTATTAAACCGGTTCAGATGGAAAGTGAACTTGAGATTGTCCCGAAACTGTTGGATGTCGGACGGAAATTCGGGAAAGTTGACGTGGAAGTATTCAGCGAAAACATCCTCGTAGGAAAAGCCATGATGATGTGCCAATTGCTGGAGAAATAATGAAACCGGCTGCTTTCAGCCGGTTTCAGTCCTTTCATTATTCATTCCAGTTACGATCTTCCTCTTCCATGAGAGGTGTAAAATGCTTTACAGCTTTATACCGGATCCATGCGCTTGAAAAACCAATGATAATAAACAACAGCGCAATGATATAAGTAAAGATCAGATTTGTTGCGATCTCAAAGTTAAAAAGAAAAAATGTATTCAGGCCGACTAAGCCCATCAGTGCACCAAGTGCCATACCTGCACGGCTTTTCTGCCAGGCTTTTTCAGCGGGGCGTGGTGTGCGGATCTGCTTTGTTTTGAAATACAGGTAAGCAACTCCGGACATAATAATTAAAAAAACTAATATCGCCATTTCGATTCCTCCAATAATAAACTACTATTATTGTAATGGCTTATGAGCCTAAATTCCACTAAATCAGGGAGTGACATTCATTGAAAGAGCAAATCATTCAGGAAATTAAAAAATATGACACAATTATACTACATAGACATGTAAGACCGGACCCGGACGCCTATGGTTCACAGGCGGGGTTAGCAGAGCTGATCAAATCTTCATTTCCAGATAAAAAAGTATTAACGGCAGGAACAGCTGAGCCGACTCTTGCTTTTCTGCATAAACTTGATGATATTGCAGATGAAGATTTTAAAGGTGCGCTTGTGATAGTCTGTGATACAGCAAACACTGACCGCATTGACGACCAGCGTTATAAACTTGGTGAGAAGTGTATCAAAATCGATCATCACCCAAATGAGGATGCGTATGGTGACCTGTTGTGGGTGGATACTTCAGCAAGTTCTGCGAGTGAAATGATCTATGAGTTATATCTTTCCGGCGTGCAGGAGGGTCTGAAAATGTCCGACAGTGCTGCACGATTGATTTATGCGGGAATTGTCGGCGATACCGGCCGCTTTTTATATCCAAGTGCTACGCAGAAAACATTTGATTACGCGGGTGAACTGATTAAATACTCATTTGACCGTACAGCGCTGTACAACTCCCTGTATGAAATGGATGCTCACGTATTAAAGCTTCAGGGGTATGTATTGCAGAATTTCCATATGTCAGAGAACGGAGCGGCGCATGTCAAGCTGACAAAAGAGCAGCTTAAGGAGTTCGGTGCAGCACCATCGGAAGCTTCGCTGCTGGTCAGTACGCTCGGCAGTGTAAAAGGAATTCGGGCATGGGTCTTTTTTATAGAAGAAGAAAAAGAAATACGAGTAAGACTACGCTCTAAAGGACCGATTGTGAATCAGCTGGCGAAAGAATATAACGGCGGCGGTCATCCGGTTGCAGCAGGGGCATCAATTTACAACTGGAATGAAGCAGAAGATGTGATCGAAAAGCTTGAAGCGATTTGTAAAGCTTAAGTATTGAAAGGAGATTGAAGATGGCTTTTACACATTTGCAGGTAACAAGTGCATACAGTCTATTGAGCAGTACAGTATCGATCCCTCAGCTGATCAGACTTGCAAAGCGTGAGAAGCTGTCTGCACTTGCCTTAACTGACCATAATACGATGTATGGTGCAATTCCGTTTTATAAAGCTTGTATAAACGAAGGAATAAAGCCGATTATCGGACTGAAAGCAGATATCAGCGGAAATGATGATCAATCATTTCCGCTTGTTTTACTTGCTGAGAACAATGAAGGATATAAAAACCTGATTAAAATATCAAGTGCGATCTTAACGACAGGTAAGCCACTCCCTGAAAAATGGCTGAAAGCATATGCAGCCGGACTGATTGCCATTACACCGGGAGACACCGGAGAGGTTGAACAGCTATTAATGCAGGAGCAATTTGAAGAAGCGTCAGCACGGGTGAATGATTTAAAAGAAGTGTTGGGGGAGAACCATTTCTTTCTCGGGCTTTCAGTTCACAGTAAAAGAGAAGACCATGAACTCAATCAGCAGTTAGCAAGGCTCTCTGCCGAAATGTCTGTACCGCTCGCTGCTACTGCAGAAGTCAGATACAGTGAGGCAGATGATAAGAAAGCATATGAAGCGATGACTGCACTCAGAGACGGACTCACTTTAGATGAAGTACAGGTCGAAGGTGACTATCATTTTCAAACACCTGCAGCTGTAGAAGTTTCTTTGGGTGACTATCCTGAAGCGCTTGAGCATACGTACAATATTGCCTCACGCTGTCAGATGGAGATCGATTTTAACAGCTCCCATCTGCCGGTTTATCCTGTACCGGACGACGTCACTCAAAAAGAAGTGCTTGCCCACCTGTGTGAAGAAGGGCTGAAAAAAAGAGTCGGCAAGATGGATGACCGGTACATGAAGCGACTGCGTTATGAGCTTGATGTCATAGACCGCATGGGTTTTAATGATTACTTCCTGATTATATGGGACGTGATGAAATTTGCGCGTGAACAGCATATTTTAGCCGGGCCCGGGCGTGGCTCAGCGGCCGGAGCTTTAACTGCTTATGCACTTTATATTACACACGTGGATCCGATTGAACATAACCTTCTTTTTGAAAGATTCTTAAATCCTGAGCGGGTAACCTTACCGGATATCGATCTTGATTTTCCGGATGACAGACGGGATGAAGTGATTCAGTATACTGTCGAAAAATACGGGATGAAAAAAGTAGCCCAGATTGCAACATTCGGTTCGTTGTCAGCAAAAGCTGTGGCGCGTGATATGGCAAGGGTGTACGGCATGAGCTCAGGGGAAATGGAAGTAATCTCAAAATCGATTCCGTCTTTGCACGGCATTACACTTAAGGAAGCTTTTGAGCAGTCACAGTCACTGCAGCGTTTCGTGAATCAGTCAGAGCGGTATCAGGAATGGTTTGCAACAGCAGTGAAACTTGAGGGGCTGCCGAGACACACTTCTGTTCACGCTGCAGGTGTCATCATCAGTGATATTCCTCTAGCAGATGTTGTCCCGCTTCAAAAGGGAACAGCATACGCGCATATTACCCAGTGGCCGATGGGCGTCCTTGAAGAAATCGGTCTTTTAAAAATGGATTATCTGGGTTTAAGAAACCTCACCATTTTAGACAGGGTCATTCAGGCCGTCAGAAAAACGGATGCCCGTTTTACGATTGATGGCATTCCGCAAAATGATCAGGCAGCTTTTGAACTGCTTGGCAGAGGCTGGACGAGCGGGATCTTTCAGTTTGAGGCTGAAGGGGTTACAAAAGTTCTGATGACGCTTAAGCCGACTGAATTTGAAGACCTCGTTGCAGTGAACGCCTTAAACAGACCCGGACCAATGGAATTTATTCCGCAATATATAAAAAGAAAGTACGGTCAGGAAAAAGTGACGTATATTCATGATGATCTTAAGCCTGTTTTAGCCTCAACGTACGGGATTATCATTTATCAGGAGCAGATTATGGAGATTGCATCAAAATTTGCAGGGTTCAGTCTCGGGCAGGCAGATGTACTGAGAAGAGCGGTCAGTAAGAAAAAGAAAGAGGACCTTGACCGTGAAAGAGAAAGATTTACTGAGGGTGCTGTGAAAAAAGGATACTCAAGTGAGGCAGCGAATGAATTGTATGATCTGATTGTCAGGTTTGCTGACTATGGTTTCAATAGAAGCCACGCAGTTGCATACAGTAAAATCGGGTATCAGCTTGCCTACTTAAAAGCACATTATCCGGTAGAATTTATGGCGTCACTGATGACGACAGCAACCGGCAATGAAGATAAAACCGCACAGTACATTAAAGAGTGCAGAAGACTTTCCATTCAGGTTCATCCTCCGGATATTAACAGGAGTATGAGATATTTCAAAGGAGAGAAGAATTCAATCATCTACAGCTTCAGTGCGATTAAAGGGATCAGCAAAGCTGCTGCAGAAGAATTAATTCAAAAAAGACAGGACAAACCTTACCGCGACTTTTTTGATTTATGCTCAAGGCTTGACCCGAAACTGGTTAACCGCAAACTGCTTGAACCCCTGATATTCTCAGGTGCGCTTGACAGTTTTGGACAGGACAGATCCGTTCTGCTCGCTTCTATTGATATTGCTGTTAACCATGCAGGTCTCACTCAGGGTGAAGGAAGTCTGTTTGAGGATCTCGATATCAAACCGAAGCATGCCAAAGCATCTCCAATGCCGGTGGATCAGAAGCTCTCTTATGAAAAAGAAGTGCTTGGCATTTATCTATCCTCCCATCCTGTATCACTGTACCGGAAGCAGCTCGATTCAGCCGGGGCTGTAAAAATTGATGAAGTAGGACCCGGAAGTAAAGGGATCATTGGCGCATTTATCAACGATGTACGGGTGATCAGAACGAAAAAAGGGGAGAATATGTGTTTTATCGCGTTAAGTGATGAAACCGGAGATATAGATGGGGTCGTATTCCCTGAACCATTCAGGAAATTTTCTGCTATTCTTCAAAAAGGTGTTACTGCAGTACTGACTGGAAAAACAGAGGAAAGAAACGGGAAAAATCAATTTGTTGTACAGCAGGCAGTGCCGGCTGATCAATTCACGCATACAGAAAGAATGAAAACACTTTTCCTCAGAATTCCGTCATCCATGGATGAACAGGAATCAATGATGTTGATATTGAAATACTGCAGACAATTTGAAGGGACTTCACCTGTCGTTGTATACGATGAAAGTTCAGGAGAGAAAATGAAGCTTCAGATAAGAGGAGTGAGACTTCAGGAAGAGCTGCTGGCAAGGCTTGTACAGCTCTTAGGTCAAAAGAATGTAGTTGAACAATAAATTGCAAAAGCCGAATACATTTTGTTATAGTGAATGAGAATGTGGTCGGACCAATTGTTAAATAAAGGGGTAACCCAATAATAGGAGTGAAGTTCGTTGTCATTACGGGATGAAGCACTGCATATGCACAGAGTGAATCAGGGGAAACTGGAGACAAAGTCAAAAGTATTGGTTAGAAATGCTGAGGAATTAAGTCTGGCATATTCACCTGGTGTAGCAGAACCTTGTAAAGAAATTTATGATAAGCCGGAAACGGTATATGACTATACAATGAAGGGCAATATGGTAGCAGTTGTATCGGATGGTACAGCTGTTCTGGGACTTGGAAATATCGGTCCTGAAGCCTCACTGCCGGTAATGGAAGGTAAAGCAGTATTGTTTAAGAGTTTTGCAGGAGTTGATGCTTTTCCAATCTGTCTGAATACGACTGAGATTGATAAGATCGTAGAGACAGTAAAATTGATGGAACCGACATTTGGCGGTGTCAACCTTGAAGATATTGCAGCACCGCGCTGCTTTGAAATTGAAGAGCGCCTGAAAAAAGAAACAAACATACCAATTTTCCATGATGATCAGCATGGTACAGCCATTGTTACTGTAGCAGGTCTTGTAAATGCGTTGAAAATTACAGATAAAGAATTTTCTTCGATTAGAGTTGTCATGAATGGAGCAGGGGCTGCAGGCATTGCTATTATTAAACTTTTATATAGTTATGGTGTAAGAGATATTATTATGTGTGATTCAAAAGGTGCAATATATGAAGGTAGACCGTATGGCATGAACGAGGTAAAGCATAATGTTGCTAAGATCACAAATCGCGAGCGCCTTGATGGCTCTTTAGATGATGTGATCGAAGGTGCAGATGTCTTTATTGGCGTATCAGTTGCCGGCGCGCTGACTGAAGAGATGGTTCAGAAAATGAATGACGACTCCATCATCTTTGCAATGGCGAATCCGGTACCTGAGATTATGCCGGCCCTTGCAAAAGCAAATGGAGCAAAAGTCGTTGGAACGGGGCGCTCTGATTTCCCTAATCAGGTCAACAATGTACTTGCATTTCCGGGTATCTTCAGAGGCGCATTAGATGTAAGAGCAACTCATATCAATGAAAAAATGAAAATTGCAGCTGTTGAAGCGATCGCTTCGCTGATCGGTGAAGATGAGCTCCATGAAGATTATGTGATTCCTGCACCGTTTGACGCAAGAGTGGCGCCGGCAGTAGCGTCACGTGTTGCAAATGCTGCAATGGAAACCGGAGTTGCAAGAATTAAAGTTGACCCTGAAGAAGTCAGGGAAAAAACTGCCCGCCTTTCACAAATCGGAAAAGGCGAGTGACAGTCATTTGAAAGAACATAAAAGGTATATTTCTGTTGTCCACCAAATCAGGGATATGATTCAGCAGGATCGCCTTACAGCGGGAAGCAGAATTCCATCGGAGCGTGAACTGTCGGAAAGATTCGGCGTTGCACGCTCTTCTGTGCGTGAAGCATTAAGAGCGCTTGAACTGCTTGGTCTGATAGAAACCAGAAGAGGCGAAGGGACTTATCTGAGAGATTTCAGAGACCATCATCTGATTGACCTGCTTGGTATGTTTATTCTGCAGGATGGCCGTGCAGTCAATGATGTTGCACAAGTAAAATCATGGAT
This sequence comes from Jeotgalibacillus terrae, assembly GCF_016908195.1. Taxonomy (GTDB): domain Bacteria; phylum Bacillota; class Bacilli; order Bacillales; family Jeotgalibacillaceae; genus Jeotgalibacillus; species Jeotgalibacillus terrae. The sequence goes on along the minus strand of NZ_JAFBDK010000006.1, from coordinate 141,510 downwards.
GGAAGCCGACGCAATCCGAAGACTCAGAGCGTGTTCAAAAGATCAGATTTCTCATACGATTGAACATATTTCAGCAAAGTACAAGCGTTCAGAACTGCAGACACTTTCTCATTTAAAAAAAGAGATCGTGGAAGCAGGAGGTAATCAGCTGTACGTTAAGATCTGGCTAGTGCTGAATGATTTCTATATTAGTGAAGGTGAACATTCAGCTGCACTGACAGATGACATCATGAATGAATTTTTAGGGTACCTGATGAATGATGAAACAGAACAATCATTGAGATTGCTTGCTGACCGCTAGCACAACATAACGGGGAGGACGACAGGTTGCTGAAGGATATATTTGCAAAAAAGAAAAAGTATGCAACAATCCCATCTGAGCACGATAAAAATGATGTGCCTGAAGGGATTCTGACGAAATGTCCAAAATGTAAAAAAATTATCTATACAAAAGAAATCTATAAAAATAAAAAAGTCTGCCTTCAGTGTGGATATCATCATCCGATGAACGCAGCTGAAAGAATCGAATGTCTTGCTGATGAAGGTTCATTCAAAGAATTTAATCACCATTTAACATCTGAAAATCCGTTAGATTTCCCTGATTATCTTGAGAAAGTTGAAAAAGATAAGAAGAAAACAGGATTAAATGAAGCTGTCGTAACTGGAACTTGTGAAATTGACGGACATGAAGCAGTTCTTGCCATCATGGACTCAACTTTCCGTATGGGGAGTATGGGATCGGTAGTCGGAGAGAAAATTGCAGAAGCTGTCCGCACTGCTGAAGAACGCGGATTACCATTTATCATATTTACTGCAAGCGGCGGGGCACGGATGCAGGAAGGGGTATTATCCCTGATGCAAATGGCAAAAACGAGTACAGCGCTTAAGCGTTTCAGTGATAAAGGCGACCTGATTATTTCAATGATGACCCACCCGACAACCGGTGGTGTTTCAGCGAGTTTCGCCTCACTCGGTGATTACAATTTTGCTGAACCCGGTGCACTGATCGGATTCGCCGGACGCCGTATCATTGAACAGACAATAAGAGAGAAACTGCCAGAAGATTTCCAGACTGCAGAGTTTTTAATGGAGCACGGTCAGCTTGATCAGGTTATATCCCGACTTGAAATGAAAGAAAAGCTGAGCGTATTGCTTTCGCTTCATAAGAAAGGGGGAGAGTCCTGGTGAATGAATTGGAATTTGAAAAACCGTTGAATCAGCTACGAGAAAAGATTAATGAACTGAAGGCTTTTACTGCTGATTCTGAAGTTGATCTCAGTGAAGAAATCTCTAAGCTTGAAGAGCGGCTAATACGGCTTGAAGCTGACATTTATTCGAATATTAAACCATGGGACCGTGTCCAGCTTGCGCGTCATCCGGAACGTCCGACAGCACTTGAATACATAGAAGAGCTGTTTGAAGATTTTATGGAAATGCATGGAGACCGCCTGTATGGTGATGACCACGCAATTGTAGGCGGAATTGCAAGTTATAAAGGCAAACCCGTTACTGTAATTGGTCACCAGAGAGGAAAAGATACGAAAGAGAATATTAAGCGTAACTTTGGAATGCCTCACCCGGAAGGTTACCGTAAAGCGCTCAGGCTGATGAAACAGGCTGAAAAGTTCAAGCGGCCGATTATCTGCTTTATCGATACAAAAGGTGCTTACCCGGGTAAAGCAGCTGAAGAACGCGGGCAGAGTGAAGCAATCGCAAGAAACCTGTTTGAAATGGCAGGGCTGACTGTGCCGGTGGTCTGTATAGTCATCGGAGAAGGCGGCAGTGGAGGTGCACTGGCGCTTGGCGTTGGAAATCACCTTCATATGCTGGAGAACTCGACTTATTCAGTTATTTCACCTGAAGGAGCGGCCTCAATTCTCTGGAAAGATGCAGGACTTGCAAAACAGGCGGCTGAATCCATGAAAATTACAGCACCTGACCTGAAAGAGATGGGAATCATTGATGAAATCATCCCTGAAGTCAAAGGTGGTGCACACCGTGATGTGAAGACCCAGGCTAAGTCAATTGACGAGGTACTCCTTTCCTCTCTAAAGGAATTATCTGCTCTTGATGAAGAATCTCTCGTTGATCAGCGTTATAAAAAGTTTCAGTCTATCGGTGAATTTACAAAAGAACACGTCTGATTAAAAAACCTTCTCGGAACATTTTCCGAAAAGGTTTTTTCTTTAGTTAAATGTGTAAACAATAGAAGAGTGGGACAATCAGGTTATTATGTGTCTATTGTGTGAATTTTTTTAAAGAGTGAAGCGTTTACATGAAATGCTTAGTAAGAAGTTTTCATGAGTTAAAAGACTTATGATTGAGAACAAGTCAGCTTCATGTTATTTTTAAAAGGATGAAAACGGACTTGTACATCCAACTTCGGAACACTATTTCTGTGAAATAGTTAACATATTTTTCAATTAAAGGTGGGAACATCATAATGAAAAGAATTGGCGTACTGACGAGTGGCGGAGACGCGCCCGGAATGAATCCGGCTGTCAGAGCAGTTGTACGTAAAGCCATCTATCACGGTCTTGAAGTATACGGGATCTACCAGGGGTATCAGGGGCTGATCTCCGGTAATATTGAAAAGCTTGAGCTCGGTTCTGTTGGTGATATCATTCACCGCGGGGGAACGAAACTTTATTCTGCACGATGTGAAGAGTTTAAAACACTTGAAGGTCAGAAAAAAGGGATTGAACAGCTGAAGAAGTTCGGTATTGAAGGTCTTGTTGTGATCGGTGGCGACGGCTCTTATATGGGAGCAAAAGCATTAACTGAACATGGTTACCCATGTGTAGGCGTACCGGGTACAATTGATAATGATATCCCGGGAACTGATTTTACAATCGGGTTTGACACTGCACTGAATACAGTGATCGACGCAATTGATAAAATCCGTGATACAGCCACTTCACATGAACGCACATTTATCATTGAAGTAATGGGAAGAAACGCAGGAGACATTGCCTTATGGTCAGGACTTTCAGGAGGAGCAGAATCGATTTTGATCCCGGAAGACCCTTATAACCTTGAGAAGGTTGTAGATAAAATTAAAAAAGGTCATGCGCGCGGCAAAAAACACAGTATTATTATTGTGGCCGAGGGCGTCATGTCAGGTGGAGAATTTGCTGCACTGATGAAAGAAAAAACCGGTGTTGATACAAGAGTATCAGTGCTTGGTCATATGCAGCGCGGAGGCTCACCAACTGCTTCAGACCGGGTACTCGCAAGCCGTCTCGGTGCACGTGCAGTTGAGCTGCTGATGGAAAACAAAGGCGGGCGTGCCGTGGGTATACAGCGCAATGAACTGGTTGATTATGATATTATTGAAGCATTGAAAATGGAACACAAAGTGGATGTGGATCTTTACCGCTTATCACAGGAATTATCGATTTAATAGATTTCCAGGAGGTATAAAATGAGAAAAACTAAAATTGTATGTACGATTGGACCGGCAAGTGAGAGTATTGAAAAGCTGACACAGCTGATGGAAGCAGGCATGAATGTTGCACGCCTGAACTTTTCACATGGTGACTTTGATGAGCATGGTGCAAGAATCAAAAACATTCGTGAAGCAGCTGCAAAGCTTGGTAAAAATGTAGGGATCCTGCTTGATACAAAAGGGCCGGAAATTCGTACAAACACGATGGAAAATGGCGCAATCGAGCTTGTAGCAGGTAACGAGATTATTGTTTCTATGGAAGAAGTAGTAGGAACAACTGAAAAGTTTTCTATTACTTACAGTGACCTTGTAAATGATGTATACGAAGGGTCAAAAATTCTACTTGATGATGGGCTGATTGGTCTTGAAGTACTATCGGTGGATAAAAACGCCGGTGAAATCAAAACAAAGATTATGAACACAGGTACGTTAAAAAATAAAAAGGGTGTAAACGTTCCTGGCGTTTCAGTTAACCTTCCTGGTATTACAGATAAGGATGCAAATGACATTCTTTTCGGTATCGAGCAGGGTGTTGACTTTATCGCGGCTTCATTCGTACGCCGTGCCTCAGACGTGATGGAAATCCGTGAACTTCTTGAGAAGAACGGTTCTCCAAAAATCAATATCATTCCTAAGATCGAAAACCAGGAAGGCGTAGATAACATTGATGAAATTCTCCAGGTATCTGACGGCTTAATGGTTGCCCGTGGAGACCTTGGTGTTGAGATTCCGGCTGAAGAAGTACCACTTGTACAAAAGCAGCTGATCCGCAAATGTAACGCTGTTGGGAAACCGGTTATTACTGCAACACAAATGCTTGATTCTATGCAGCGTAACCCGCGTCCGACACGTGCAGAAGCCTCTGACGTAGCGAATGCGATCTTTGATGGTACAGATGCGATCATGCTTTCAGGTGAAACGGCTGCAGGTGATTACCCGGTCGAATCAGTTCAGACGATGAACAATATCGCTTCAAGAGCTGAAGAAGCACTTGACTACAAAGCAATCCTTTCTAAGCGCAGCAAGCGTTTTGAACGTAACATGACTGATGCAATCGGTCAGGCAGTTGCTCATACTGCACTAAACCTTGAAGTGAATGCCATTATTGCGCCGACTGAAAGTGGTCATACAGCAAAAATGATCTCAAAATACCGTCCTGAAGCAACAATCGTAGCTGTTACATCTGATTCATCAGTATCAAGACGTCTTGCGCTTGTATGGGGTGTTTATCCTCAGGTAGGAGCTAAGACTGAAACAACGGATGAAATGCTTGATATGGCTGTAACAGAAAGCTTAAACAGCGGCTGTGTGAAGCATGGTGATCTAGTTGTGATTACTGCAGGTGTTCCTGTCGGTGAATCAGGTACTACTAACCTGATGAAGATTCATATCGTTGGAGACGTACTTGCTAAAGGTCAGGGAATCGGACGCAAATCCGGCTTTGGTAAAGTTGTTACAGCATCAAATGCTTCTGAAGCACTTGAAAAAGTAACAGACGGCTCAATTCTTGTAACCATTGGTACTGACAAAGAAATGATGCCGGCGATTGAAAAGTGTTCTGCACTAATCGTTGAGGAAGGCGGCCTGACTAGTCATGCTGCTGTAATCGGTCTGAACCTTGGCATTCCTGTCATTGTAGGTGTTGATAACGCAGTAGCAACATTTACAGATGGTCAGGAAGTAACAGTTGATGCTGAACGCGGCGTCGTTTATAACGGCCACGCAAGCGTCCTGTAAGAATAAATTGATCTGCCTGAACGGACTCGTCCGTTCGGGTTTTTTTAAATCCTTACATTAATATGCTAAAATAAAGGCAGCGCGTTATATTGAAAGGAGAAATTCCTTGTGAGATGGCTCATGCTTTTGATTATTATTGTTCCGGCAATTGAGATTGCGATATTGATCAGTGCAGGTAACCTGATTGGGGTTATCCCGACAGTTCTGCTGATTATTTTAACTGGTGTATTAGGGGCTTACCTTGCAAAGTCTCAGGGTCTTCAGGCTTTGAAAAAGGTACAGAATATGACAATGATCGATGGTCCTGGCGATGCAGTGATTGATGGTATATGTATCCTGATTGGTGGGGTTGTCCTTTTAACACCCGGCTTCATTACTGATGCAATAGGCTTTTTGCTCTTATTTCCAGTAACAAGAAATAAATTAAAGCCTTTTATTTACAAATGGATTCAAAGAAAAATGAGAAATGGAAATGTAATCATTCACAGACCATAACACACAGCATTTGCTGTGTGTTTTTTTATATTTACGCAGTGAATTTACCGCTTTTTACATAAAGCCAGATCATATAAAATAGTTTTGCCTTAATCAAAACAGATAACACAATCAGGAAAAAAGGAGTCAGAAACAAGCCCTTCAAACCTGTCAGCTGAACAGATACATAAAGTACCATTAAAGCCAGTAGTGGGTGAATGCCCATACTTGTCCCTATCATTTTCGGCTCCATCACCTGTCTCACACCAACAATCACAAGATAGATGAGGAGCACAAAAAGAGCTTCTGGACCTGACTCAAAAAAACAGAAAATCATCAAAGGCAAAAAAAGCAGCAGTGATCCGGCAACGGGAACAAAATCAAGCATTGCTGATAACAAAGCCATCAAAAAAGGATGCTCAAAGCCGAGAAACAAAAACCCAGTCATGGAAATCATAAAAGTAATCATTGCAAGCAGAAATTGGGCTGCGACATATGAACCTGCTTCGTGAATGCCCAGTGTGCCGACATTCTTCAGCTTTGCAGTCCAGTCCTTCGGTAACTGCTGCAACCAGGCTTTAAAATCCGCCAGCACATAATAAGACACAATCAGAACGATCCCTGCAGAAAAGAAGTAGGAGGGTAAAGCGACTGCCCATGATGAAGAAGCAGTAACCAGCTGTTTTCCGGCTGTCAGTATAAGCTTTCCGGTTTCATCAGTCACCAGGGCGAGCTGCTCATTTGATATGTATGGTTCAGTCAGTTCCTGCAGTGACAGAGGAAGCGTGTAGATAAAATTCTTGATTATCCCTGCGTAGTCAGGAATATAGCGGATGAATGATGATAACTCATTTTCAAATAATGCAAAGAAGCCGGTTATAATCAACGGTCCTGTTATAAACGCAACCATTAATCCGAATATGACACTCAGCCGGTAAGGAATTTTCAGAAGGGTGAACATAAATTTGACCACAGGATAAACAATAAACGATAGCAATGCGCCGGCTGCAAAAGGCCATAAGTAATCAAAAACCAGTCGGAGCAGTCCCAATATGATAATGATTGTTATAATGACATGAAGTGCACGTCTGAACATCACATAGTCCTTTCCTGGCTAATGTTTTTATTTTATTGAAGGAGGTATATATAAATGATTAATCCCGCTATGATTTTTTTGATTTTATTACTGGCAATCGGTTTTTTTGCTAAAAATAATTCGCTGATGATTGCCGTGTTATTTTTAATTCTATTAAAAGTTGCCGGTGCTGATGAGAAGATTTTCGCATTCATTCAGGGTAAAGGAATTAACTGGGGGGTCACGATCATCACGATCGCGGTTTTAGCACCAATTGCAAGCGGTGCAATCGGTTTTAAGGAATTAACAGATGCAGTGAAATCCCCTTATGCATGGGTGGCACTGGCTTCCGGGATTGCCGTCGCGCTGATTGCAAAAGGTGGAATCTCGCTTTTACAGGATGATCCGCATATCACGGTGGCACTGGTATTCGGTACCATCTTAGCGGTTGCGCTGTTTAACGGGATTGCTGTCGGACCATTAATAGGAGCCGGTATTGCATACAGTGTGATGAAGATATTCGAGTGGGGTGGAAATCTGTTTGGAGGATGACAAAATCCGGCAAATTAAAATAATCCCGGCAAATTAATGCGTTTTCATTCACAAAGTTCTGATTATTGATTATAATGGACAATGTAAGCGCATCCGAAATGACGAATTTGATTCTGTCAGCTGACTGAGCATCCGCTCAGTTTTTATGTGATGTCTATGCCGTATTTTAAACGCCGGACCGGCTTTAAATACAAAGACTAAGATTAAAAGGAGAGATTTTTATGACAGCAACGAGAGGATTAGAAAATGTAGTCGCTACTACTTCATCGATCAGCTCAATTATTGATGACACACTTACATACGTTGGTTACAATATCGACGACTTAACTGAGAATGCAAGCTTTGAGGAGATCATCTATCTTTTATGGCACTTGCGCCTTCCAAAAGAAAATGAACTGTCAGAACTTAAAAAGCAGCTTGCTGATAATATGGCAATTCCTGATGAAGTGATTGCTCAAATTAAAGCAATGCCGGTTCAGAACATTCATCCAATGGCTGCAGTGCGTACTGCAGTATCAGCACTTGGTCTTTTCGACGAAGAAGCTGATGTAATGGAAGAGGAAGCAAATTACCGTAAAGCAGTCCGCCTGCAGGCTAAAATTGCGACAATCGTGACGGCATTTGCACGTATCCGTAAAGGCCAGGAACCGGTTGCTCCTAAATCAGACCTGAGCTTCGCTGCTAACTTCCTGTATATGCTGAATGGCGAAATGCCTGAAGATATTGAAGTGGAAGCAATGAACAAAGCACTGGTTCTTCATGCTGACCATGAACTGAATGCATCTACATTCACAGCACGCGTATGTGTTGCAACGCTGTCTGACGTATATTCTGGCGTAACTGCAGCAATCGGAGCACTTAAAGGACCGCTTCACGGTGGTGCAAACGAGCAGGTAATGAAGACACTTACAGAGATCGGCTCAGTTGAAAATGTAGAATCAGTGATCCGCAAAAAGCTTGAAAACAAAGAAAAAATCATGGGCTTTGGTCACCGCGTCTATCAGCAGGGAGACCCGCGTGCAAAACACCTTCGTGAAATGTCTAAAAAGCTGACTGAACTTCGTGGAGAGTCTAAGTGGTACGAAATGTCTCTGAAGATTGAAGAGATCGTGACTTCAGAGAAGAAACTTCCACCAAACGTGGACTTCTATTCTGCCTCTGTCTACCACAGTCTTGGTATTGACCATGATCTGTTTACACCAATCTTTGCTGTAAGCCGTGTATCAGGCTGGCTGGCTCATATCCTTGAGCAGTATTCAAATAACCGCCTGATCCGTCCTAGAGCTGAGTACACAGGTCCTGGTATGCAGGAATATGTACCTGTTGAGAAGCGATAATTTCACAGAACATTTTACAAACTGACAGATAACTGATGTAATAGTATACAAAGCCTGGGGACTGACGGCTCACGTCAGTCCCCGGCCAATGATATTTGGAGGGAAAGACTTATGACACAAGGTGAAAAAATTTCAGTATCAAACGGTAACCTACAGGTGCCAAACAATCCAATCGTACCTTTTATTGAAGGTGACGGTACAGGCCCTGATATCTGGGCATCTGCACAGCGTGTATTAGACGCTGCAGTTGAGAAAGCATATAACGGAGAAAAGAAAATTGAGTGGAAAGAAGTACTTGCGGGTCAAAAAGCATTTGACCAGACTGGAGAGTGGCTTCCACAGGCAACACTTGATGCAATCAACGAATACTTTATTGCAATCAAAGGACCTCTTACAACACCAATCGGTGGCGGGATCCGTTCATTGAACGTAGCGCTTCGTCAGCAGCTTGACCTTTTCACTTGCCTGCGTCCTGTACGCTATTTCGAAGGTGTACCATCACCTGTTAAGCGTCCTGAAGATACAGACATGGTTATTTTCCGTGAAAACACTGAAGATATCTATGCAGGTATTGAGTTTGCTGAAGGATCAGATGAAGTGAAAAAGCTGATTAACTTCCTTCAGGATGAAATGGGTGCAACAAATATCCGTTTCCCTGACACTGCAGGAATTGGTGTGAAGCCGGTTTCTAAGGAAGGTACTGAGCGTCTTGTCCGTGCTGCTATTAACTATGCACTGACAGAAGGCCGTAAGTCAGTAACACTTGTACACAAAGGTAATATCATGAAATTTACTGAAGGTGCATTCAAGCGCTGGGGTTATGATCTTGCAGAGCGTGAATTCGGAGATAAAGTATTCACGTGGAATCAGTATGATCAGATTAAAGACGAGCAGGGTACAGATGCTGCAAACAAAGCACAAAGCGATGCAGAAGCTGCCGGTAAGATTATCGTAAAAGATTCAATTGCTGATATCTTCCTTCAGCAGATTCTTACACGTCCCGCTGAGTTTGATGTCGTTGCAACAATGAACCTGAACGGTGATTACATCTCTGATGCACTTGCTGCACAGGTTGGCGGAATCGGAATTGCACCGGGAGCAAACATCAACTACGATACTGGACACGCTATCTTTGAAGCAACTCATGGTACAGCGCCGAAGTATGCAGGTCTTGATAAAGTAAACCCATCTTCAGTAATTCTTTCAGGCGTTCTTCTTCTTGAGCACCTTGGATGGAATGAAGCTGCTGATCTGATTTCAAAATCAATGGAGAAAACAATTGCTTCTAAAGTTGTAACGTATGACTTTGCACGTCTGATGGACGGCGCTACAGAAGTTAAATGTTCTGAATTCGGAACTGCGTTAATTGAAAATATGTAATAAGACATGGGCCGGCATTTGCCGGCCTTTAACTACATAATTTTATAACAGGGGGATTTGAAATGGCATTTACACGAAATAAAATCTCAGTAGTCGGAGCAGGTTTTACAGGAGCAACAACTGCATTATTTTTAGCTCAAAAAGAACTCGGAGATATAGTGCTTGTAGATATTCCTCAAAATGAAGATCCAACAAAAGGAAAAGCGCTCGACATGCTTGAAGCAGGTCCGGTGTTTGGCTATGACGTAACGATTAAAGGGACTTCAGATTACGCGGATACAGCCGGTTCTGATGTCGTCATTATTACAGCCGGACTGCCAAGAAAGCCTGGTATGAGCAGAGATGACCTTGTTCAGACAAACGAAAAGATTATGAAGTCTGTTACAAAGGAAATCGTGAAGCATTCACCTGATACCACGATTCTTGTATTATCTAACCCGGTCGATGCGATGACTTACACAGTTTATAAAGAATCCGGTCTTCCGAAAGAACGCGTAATCGGACAATCAGGTGTGCTTGATACAGCACGTTTCAATACATTTGTAGCTGAAGAGCTCGGTTTATCAGTGAAAGATATTCAGGGGTTTGTACTTGGAGGTCACGGGGATGATATGGTGCCTCTTACGCGCTATTCTAGTGCAGGCGGCGTGCCGCTTGAAACACTGATCCCAAAAGACCGTCTTGATGCGATCATTGAACGTACCAGAAAAGGCGGCGGAGAAATTGTTGCACTGCTTGGAAACGGTTCAGCTTACTATGCACCGGCTGCAGCTTTAATGGAAATGACTGAAGCGATCCTGAAAGATCAGAAACGCGTTCTTCCATCAGTGGCATTCCTTGAGGGTGAGTATGGATTCGAAGGCATTTACCTTGGTGTTCCGACCGTCCTTGGAGGCAATGGCATCGAAAAGATTATGGAACTTGAACTGACTGATGATGAGAAACAACAGCTTCAAAAATCAGCAGACTCAGTACGCAGCGTGATGAGCGCACTGTCATCAACATAATTGCAATGAGGAACTGCTGATACTGGCAGTTCCTTTTTAACATGAGCATCAGGCAAAAAATATTTTGAATATTGCAGAAATGCTTTATAATAAGGTTAACTTATTTTCAGGAGAAAGATTAATGTTATCAAGGGGGAGTCATCATGTTATTGGGGAAGAAAAGAAAAATTGGACGTCAGATAGAAGAAATGTCAATCGGCGAAAAATTGACGCTTACTGAAAAAATTGAAGATAAAGACCTGCTGCTGTTTTTAGGGTTAACAAACGACTCAAACCCGCTGTATATTCAGCATGACTATGCGTCACAGACTTCATATAAAAAGCCGATCGTTCCGACGATCATGCTGACAGGTTTTGTTACTTCAGCCGTGTCTAAATACATGCCGGGCCCCGGCTCACATATTAAAAGTCATTCACTAAGCTTTCCAAAGCCGCTCTACCATTATGCAACAGTAGATTATGTATTTGAAATTAAATCAATCGACAGACCCAAATCAGAAGTTGAAATCAGCGTACGCGGTACAGACGAAAGTGGAGATACGGTTATCAGTGGAACAGTCATCGCGTGCCCACCGTCAAAACTCCAAAAGTTCGAAGGCTCCGCACTTGATAATTTTTAAATAATAGGCTCTGATAAGCTGGCTGCCCGATTCCGCTGCAGGGGGAACGCTTTCCGCAGGGCGTGCGGTAAGCTTCCTGACCCCCTTTCGCTCCAATTCCGAGCTGTGCTAAAACAACATTGGTCTTTAAAAATTAACGTATTTTTTATTTTTTAACTTGCAGTGAACCGAACCGTTTTCTGAAAGTCGAGACATATTGTCGCGGCTTTTTTTAATGGAAAACATAATAGAAGCACCATCCTTACTGAATTTGTACTATAATGAAATCGGATGATTAGGGGTTAATAATAGCTTCTGGAGGTACACAATGAAGAAAAAAGTACTTGTTGTAGATGATGAACAATCAATCGTAACACTATTAAAGTACAATCTTGAACAGTCAGGATATGAAGTACTGACAGCTTATGACGGTGCAGAGGGAATTGCACTTGTGGAAAGTGAGAATCCTGATTTGCTTGTGCTCGATCTGATGCTGCCTGTGATGGATGGGATCGAAGTCTGCAAGCAGCTCAGACAAAAACAGATTCATATACCGATTATTATGCTGACTGCAAAAGATGAAGAATTTGATAAAGTACTTGGTCTCGAGCTTGGAGCGGATGATTACATGACAAAACCGTTCAGCCCGAGAGAAGTCGTTGCAAGAGTGAAGGCGATCTTAAGAAGAGCCGGCCGTCTGGAAGTGAAAGAACCTGAAGTTGAAGAGGATTTCATCGAATTGGGTGAAGTAAAAGTTTTTCCGGAGCAATATGAAGCTTTTTTCCGTGGTGAACAGATCGAGCTGACACCGAAGGAATTCGAACTGCTTGTCTATTTAATTGAGAATAAAGGGCGTGTGCTGACGCGTGATCAGCTGCTTCAGACCGTCTGGAATTATGACTTCGCCGGGGATACAAGAATTGTTGATGTTCATATCAGCCACCTCCGTGAAAAAATAGAAGAGAATACGAAAAAGCCGGTGTACATCAAAACAATTAGAGGCCTGGGTTATAAAATGGAGAAGCCGAAAGTCACGTGAAACTGACTTCTTTTAAAGGGCGGCTGTTATTTGCATTAATTACTCTGATCTTTTTGGTCCTGATCGGCTTAGGGATCATTATTGGCGAGCTGGTTAAATCTTATTATCTGAATGCACTGCATTCAAGAATAGAAAAAGAAATGAATATTGTCATCAACCAGACTGAACAGGAGCCTTCTTTTGCTGAATTGAGATCTGTTTTATTTGATGAACTAAGTGAAGTGCTTGAAACAAGAATTACGATACTAACAGAAGATACGGATGTTGTATACGATTCAGGACAGGCTGTTTCAGATATAGACCATAATCAGATGATGACTGAAATCAATAGCTCCTTGCCTGACACTGATGATGGCATTGTGCGAATTCCTGCAGATGACAGTAACTTTTATTATATCAGCAGTGTTGAAACCGGCTCAGAAAGCGGATATGTCATACTTGCTGCTTCATTTGATAATTTGGAAGACGTTTACCGCCAAATCTGGCTGATTCTTGCTATTACGCTGGGTGCTGCAATGGGAATGATTATTTATATCGGTGCAAGAATTACCAACCAATACACAAAACCGATTGAATCGGCCACTGAGGTAGCGATACAGCTGGCCAAAGGTAATTATAAAGCAAGAACGTTTGAGGACCGTGCGGATGAGACAGGGATGCTCAGTAATGCGATTAACATTCTTGCAAGAAATCTGCAGGAAATGGTCAGTGAACAATCTGTTCAGCAGGACCGTTTGAGAACACTGATTGAAAATATGGGCAGTGGCTTAATCATGATTGATAAGCAGGGGTATATCGTTCTTGTTAATCGCCCGTTCCTGAATTTTTTCCATTCCCGGATAGAAGATGTATTGAACGAGAGCTATGTCGATGTTTTCAAGAATGTTCAGGTAAATGAGCTTGCCGAAGAAGTGTTTCTGACAGAACAGCGGGTCAGAAAGCAAATTCTTATTGAAGAAACGTTTCCTCACAAGCACCTTGAAGTATATGGTGCACCAATTATTGGAGAGCGGAGTGCATGGCAGGGAATCGTCCTTGTATTTCATGATATATCTGAGCTGAAAAAACTTGAGCAGATGCGAAAAGATTTTGTGGCAAATGTATCGCACGAAGTAAAAACGCCGATTACATCAATAAAAGGTTTTACTGAAACATTGCTCGATGGTGCGATGCACGATCAGGGAGCGCTTGAATCATTTTTAAGTATTATTGCAAAAGAAAGTGACAGGCTTCAGATGCTGATTCAGGACCTGCTTGAACTCTCACGTGTGGAACAGCAGGGATTCAAGCTGTCATTAAAGCAGGTCGATCTTGCTGACATTCTTGAAGACGTATCTGTCATGATGGCCCATAAGGCAAGTAAGAAGAATGCACAGGTCAGGTTAGATATTCAAAGGCCTTTGATCATCGAAGGGGATGCTGACCGGTTAAAACAGGTGTTTATTAATCTTGTGACAAATGCCATTACTTATTCTTATCCGGATCAGGATATCGTTATCAGATCTGAAAAAGTGAAAGAACATATTCAACTGCAGTTTATCGATCAAGGAATCGGCATGGAACAAGAAGAACTGTCCCGTATCTTTGAGCGCTTCTATCGCGTAGATAAAGCCCGCAGTAGAAACTCAGGGGGGACTGGCCTCGGACTTGCAATTGTAAAACATATCATTGAAGTGCACAATGGCGAGATTAAAGTTGAAAGTGAACCTGAAAAAGGAACGGTTTTCACCATAACATTACCGATTCACATGAATAAGTAATGGAAATCTTTACATGGAATTTACACAAAAGTGACAGTGGTTTAATATTTCATTGATAAGATACTAAGTGAAAACCCCTTCATCCAGGGAACCCCATTAAAAGCGTGAACAGACCCCGTTCACGCTTTTTCTCATGTGCAAATGAAATTTCCTGAAACCTTTTTGTAACATTTCCGTATCATAGGTAATACATAAAGAAAGGGAGTTTGCCCAGTGAGTATGAGAAGAATCATGGCTGGAATCGGGATTGTCGTAGGGTCGGCAATATTACTGGTTGTACTGTTTACTTCATGGTATACAGTAGATGAATCTGAACAGGCGCTCGTTCTGACATTTGGTGAAGCAAATGAAACGATCACAGAGTCAGGTTTGAAATTTAAATTGCCATGGCCAATACAGCAGGTTGAAATATTGTCAAAAGAAACGTTCAGTCTCCAGTTCGGATATGAAGAAGAAGATGGAGAAATTAAATCATTTCCTGAAGAAACAGTAATGATTACAGGTGATGAAAATATTGTGTTAGCTGATCTGGTCGTTCAATGGAAGATCACTGAACCGAGAGATTTCTTATTTAATGCTGAAGATCCTGAGGAAGTCTTGTTTGACGCAACTTCTGCCTCGATCAGAAGTATTATCGGAAGCTCAACAATTGATGCTGCATTGACTTCGGGTAAAGCGGAAATTGAAGCCGAAACGAGAGATTTACTGGCATCATTAATTGAAAAATATGAAATAGGTATATCAATTCAGGCAGTGCAACTACAGGATGTAGAATTGCCGAATCAGGAAGTACGTAAGGCATTTACTGCTGTAACAGATGCACGTGAAACAATGATTACAAAGGAAAATGAAGCAAAAAAATATCAGAGTCAAAAGCTGAATGAAGCAAAAGGTGAAGTGAAGGCCATTGCGTCGAGAGCTGAAGGTGAAAAAACTTCGAGAATTGAACAGGCGCGCGGTGACGTTGCTGTTTTTAATAAGATTTTAACTGAGTATCAGAATAATCCTGATATTACACGACAGCGTCTAACGCTTGAAACACTTGAACAGGTGCTTCCTGGAACAAAGCTTTATATCATGAATGATGATGGAAATACGATGAAATATCTGCCTTTGCAGCCTGACCGTCAACAACCGCCAGCTGTGGCTGAAGAAAGTGAGGAATCTGCAAATGGACAATGATCAGAATAAGATTTTTGAGTTTAATAAAAAGCCGAAGACAGACAAACCGAAAGTGGATATTGAGTGGAAAAAATTCACTAAAGTCTTTATTGTCATTGGACTATTGCTGTTCCTTCTGATTGTAACGCTTTTGAATGTCTTTATCGTTAAAGAAGGTGAATATCGCGTTGTCCGCCAATTTGGTGAAGTCGTTAAAATTATAGATGAACCGGGATTAAATGCAAAAATTCCATTTGTTCAATCTGTCACTACACTTCCGAAATATCAGATGACATACGATGTGTCAGAAGCTGAGATTAATACAAAAGATAAAAAGAGAATCATCATTGATAATTACTCAGTCTGGCGGATAACAGATCCGGTGAATATGATTTCAAATGCCGGTACTATGATCAATGCTGAATCAAGAATGGAAGAATATATATATTCTGTTGTCCGGTCAGAGCTGGGACAGTTTGAATACGATCAGATCATTAATGATGAGAAATCATCGCGTGGCAGCCTGAATGACCGTGTAACAGAAAGAGTAAATGAGCTGCTTGCACAGGAGCAATTTGGGATTGAGGTAGTCGATGTCCGGATGAAACAGACGAACCTTCCACAGGCAAACGAAGAAACTGTTTATACCCGGATGATCTCTGAACGTCAGACTACCGCACAGGATTACCTTTCTACTGGTGATGCAAATAAAAACATTATCGAAGCAAATACAGACCGTGAAGTAAGGGAAATGATTGCTACAGCTAAAGCGGATGCAGATATCATACGTGCTGAAGGAGAAGCGGAAGCTGCAAGAGTTTACAACGAAGCATTTTCTAAGGACCCGGAATTTTATGAACTGTATAGAACACTTGAATCTTACAAAACAACTTTAAATGATGAGACAATGATTATTCTTCCTTCAGATTCTCCTTATGCGGAGCTTCTGCAAGGTATCACCGAATAAGCCACGCTGTTTTCCCTTTCATTTTGGACATGCTAAAATGAAAAGGGAAAACAGCTTTTTTATTTGCTTATATGAATAAGTGACAGAACATGCGCTGAAGTGTTCAAAAGCGTAATGAACATAAAAGTTTTGAATATAAAGGAGATGGCTGGTTTGTCTAAGAAATTAGTACTGATTGATGGGAACAGTATAGCGTATCGTGCATTTTTCGCGCTGCCGTTGCTGAATAATGATAAAGGTATACATACGAATGCGATTTACGGATTTACAACCATGCTGATGAAGCTGCTTGAAGAAGAACAGCCGACTCACCTGATGGTTGCTTTTGACGCTGGTAAAACAACGTTCCGCCACAAAACATTTGAAGACTATAAAGGTGGAAGACAGAAAACACCGCCTGAGCTGTCTGAACAGTTTCCGTTTATCCGCGACTTATTAAACGCTCATAATATCAAATACTATGAGCTTGATCAGTACGAAGCTGATGATATTATCGGCACGCTCAGTACGCAGGCTGAAAAAGATGGATTTGATACGGTTATTATTTCAGGAGATAAGGATCTAACTCAGCTGTCATCAGAACGGATCAGAGTGGATATCACGAAAAAAGGGATCACTGACCTCGAACAATATACACCGGCGCATATTAATGAAAAGTATGGACTTACACCGGACCAGATCATTGATATGAAAGGTCTGATGGGAGATGCTTCAGATAATATCCCGGGTGTTCCGGGTGTCGGCGAAAAAACAGCGATCAAGCTGCTGAAGCAGTTTGGCACACTTGAAAACGTACTTGATTCAATCGATGAAGTCAGCGGTAAGAAGCTGAAAGAAAAGCTCGAGGAAAACAAGCAGCTTGCAGAAATGAGTAAAAAGCTTGCAACGATTACCAGAACTGCACCTGTTGAAGTCAAGCTTTCAGAGCTTGAAAAGCAGGAAGCCAACTATGATCAGCTGACAAAGCTGTATAAAGAGCTGGGATTTAATTCGCTTCTAGATAAGCTGGATGGGGAAGAAGAAGAAATTGAATTGAAGGATATCAAGTGGGAGGAGGTAACTGATTTTACAGATGAACTTCCATCCCACGCAGAGCTGTATGTAGAGCTCTATGATGTGAATTACCATACAGCCGATATACTCGGGATTGCTTTTCATGCTGATCAGAAAACCTATTTTATCTCACCGGAGCACGCTGCAGAGTCAGAAGCTTTTAAAAAATGGATTGAAGATGACAGTAAAACAAAATCTGTCTATGATGCAAAAGAATCGATAGTTGCATTTGACCGCCTGGGAATGAAGCTGCAAGGAATCGACTTTGATCTGTTGATCGCCTCTTATGTGATTGATGCTTCTGAAGCTGCTGATGATTTTTCGTCTATTGCAAAAAGACACGGTGCTGATGCAGTTCCGACGGATGAATCAGTCTATGGAAAAGGCGCCAAAAAGAAGGTGCCGGAAAAGAATGAACTGATGCAGCATACTGCAAGAAAAGCTGCAGCGATTCACGCGATCAAAGAAACCTGTATCACTTCTCTTGAAAAAAATGAACAGCTTGAGCTTTTTGAAAAACTGGAACTGCCGCTGGCCACTGTTCTTGCAGAGATGGAGAGAAAAGGAGTGCAGGTGGATATCGACCGCCTGAAAGACATGGGCGTTGAGCTGAAGAAAAAGCTTGAAGAGATTCAGTCAGACATTTACCGGATTGCAGGCGAGGAATTCAATATTAATTCTCCAAAACAGCTGGGTGTGATTCTGTTTGAAAACCTGAAACTTCCTGTGCTGAAGAAAACAAAAACAGGATATTCAACTTCAGCAGATGTTCTGGAAAAACTGAAGCCTGAGCATGAAATCATTGATCATATTCTCCATTACAGACAGCTTGGCAAGCTTCAATCGACTTATATTGAAGGCTTATTAAAAGTTATCCATGATGATACAAATAAAATTCATACGAGATATAATCAGGTGCTGACTCAAACCGGCCGTTTGAGCTCGACGGATCCTAATCTTCAAAACATCCCGATCAGGCTTGAAGAAGGTCGTAAAATCAGACAGGCGTTTGTCCCATCCGAAAAAGACTGGGTCATGTTTGCTGCAGACTACTCACAGATCGAACTGAGGGTGCTTGCACATATCTCAGATGATGAAGGACTGAAAGAAGCTTTCCACCAGGGCATGGACGTTCATACTAAAACTGCGATGGATGTCTTTGGTGTATCAAAAGAAGACGTAACATCAGGAATGAGAAGACATGCAAAAGCTGTTAATTTCGGCATTGTCTACGGGATCAGTGATTATGGACTCTCCCAAAGCCTTGATATCACAAGAAAAGAAGCAGCAGAGTTTATCAAAAAGTATCTCGACAGTTACCCGAAAGTAAAAGAATATATGGATGATATTATTCACGAGGCGAAGCAGAAGGGCTATGTTGAGACACTGCTGCACCGCCGCAGGTATATTCCTGAGATCACAAGCCGTAATTTTAATCTGAGAGGATTTGCAGAACGGACTGCGATGAATACACCAATTCAGGGAACCGCTGCAGATATCATTAAAAAGGCAATGATTGAAATGGCAGACAGGCTGAAGGCGGAATCCCTTCAGACACGCATGCTATTGCAGGTTCATGATGAATTAATTTTTGAATGTCCAAAAGATGAAATCGAAAAACTCGAAAAAATTGTACCTGAAGTGATGGAATCAGCCGTGGAATTGTCCGTTCCGTTAAAAGTGGACTATTCATACGGCAACACGTGGTATGACGCGAAATAAGAGAGGAGTGACGGGACATGCCTGAATTACCGGAAGTTGAACATGTAAAAAGGGGTCTCGCTCCCAAAATTGAAGGACTGACAATAAAGGAAGTCTCATTTTCAGAGACCGTGATAAAAGCGCATGAAGCAGGCAGGAAAGCTGTTGTAAAAGGAGAAGGGCTGGATTCTTTTAAGTTTGCAGTAGAAAACAGTGAGATTGCCTCCATTGAAAGAAGGAGTAAGTATTTGCTCTTTCGTCTTGGAGGCGATGGGATGCTGATTCTTTCACACCTGGGTATGACAGGCGCCTGGTTTGTGGTGAATGAACTCGGGGAGATCTTAGAAGACCGTTTTAGAAATCACGTACATGTCATATTCACTCTTTCTAATGATCAGAAACTGGTTTATTCTGATATCCGGCGGTTTGGTGAAATGAGATTTCTGCCGTCAGAAGAAGCGCATCCCCCGCTTGCTGAAATTGGTCCTGAACCATTTGATGAAGATGCAGAGTTCAGGTTTTTAGCAGCCTTATCTCTGCCGAAGTTTTCGCGTAAAGCGATTAAGGAATCTATTATGCATCACAGTGTGATCGCGGGGTGCGGCAATATTTATGCAACAGAAGCTTTATTCAGAGCAGGTGTCAGTCCGAAAAGAAGAACTGACCGACTCAGCCTGAAAAAGAAAAGAGAGTTGTTTCAGCACATTGTAGATGTACTGCGTGAAGGTATAGCTGCTGGCGGAAGCAGCATCTCAGATTACAGAAACGTAAATGGTGAAGCAGGAGGGATGCAGGAGCGGCTTCAGATGTATGCAAAATCTGTCTGCCCTGTCTGCCAGTCACCGGTTAAAAAAGCAGTTGTTGGAGGCAGAACCTCACACTACTGCACCACATGTCAAAAGTAAGGGGACACTTATGATTATTGGATTAACAGGAAGCATTGCAACGGGTAAAAGTACAATCGCAGGCGAGTTGATCCGTCTGGGATATACAGTAATTGATGCTGACCAGTCAGCGCGGAAAGTAGTTGAGCCCGGGCAAGAAGCACATCAAAAAATCAGAGAGACGTTTGGTGATGAAGTTTTTACTGAAGATGGTACCCTTGACAGACCAAAACTCGGGGAGATCATTTTTAATGACGAACAAAAACGCAGTCAGCTGAATCAGATTGTACATCCGGCAGTTCGTGCAGATATGCTTGCTCAGAAAGACCGGGCATTTGCTTCAGGAAAGCATACTGTTTTTCTCGATATTCCACTATTGTTTGAAAGTGAACTTCAATGGATGGTTGAGAAAATACTGGTTGTCTACGCACCACCCCAGGTTCAAAAAGAACGATTGATGAATAGAAACAGCTATACTGAGCAGGAAGCCGAATCAAGAATCGCATCACAGATCTCCGTTGAAAAAAAACGTGAGCAGGCAGATGCAGTCATTAATAACAGCGGTTCAATCGAACAATCATATGAACAGCTTCAACAGCTGATCAAAGAGTGGGAACTGACACCTTGATTGTGATAGTGAACCGCCTATTAAAGACCTGACAAACCCGTCAGGCTTTTTTTATTCAAAATTGTCATTATGTATTTGCAAACGCTTTTAATATGTTATACTAATGCTAGTTAATTTGAAAATAAGTATAACATTATTAGGGGGATCCTCATGAACAAGACGAACATTGCAATCAACGGGTTTGGCCGAATCGGCCGTATGGTGTTTAGAAAAGCGGTAATGGAAGATACACTTAATATCGTAGCGATCAATGCAAGCTACCCGCCGGAAACACTGGCTCACCTGATTAAATATGACTCGACTCATGGTGCGTTCGCTGCAGAAGTAATTGCAAAAGAAGACGCATTAATTGTGAATGGGAAAGAAATCAAACTTGTCAGCGACAGAGATCCTGCAAATCTTCCATGGGCTTCGATGAATATCGATATTGTCATTGAAGCAACAGGTAAATTCAATGCGCGCGATAAAGCAGCTCTTCACCTTGAAGCCGGTGCTAAAAAAGTCGTGTTGACTGCACCTGGAAAACAAGAAGATGTGATGATTGTAATGGGCGTAAATGAAAAGGATCTGAACGTTGAAAAGCACGATGTGATCTCAAATGCATCATGTACAACAAACTGTCTTGCACCAGTAGCCAAAATTCTTGATCAGGAGTTCGGAATTGAAAACGGACTGATGACAACTGTACACGCATATACAAATGATCAGAAAAATATAGATAATCCACATAAAGACCTGCGCCGTGCACGATCATGCGGACAGTCAATTATCCCGACTTCTACAGGTGCAGCAAAAGCGCTCGGCAAAGTACTTCCAAACCTTCAGGGGAAACTGCACGGAATGGCACTGCGTGTACCAACACCAAATGTGTCACTCGTAGACCTTGTAGTAGATGTTAAGCGTGAAGTAACTGTTGAAGAAGTGAACCAGGCGTTCAAGAAAGCTGCAGAAGGTGATTTGAACGGTATTGTGTCATACACAACAGAACCTCTGGTATCCATTGACTTCAATACAAACTCTAACTCAGCGATCGTGGACGGACTTTCAACCATGGTCATGGGTGCAACAAAAGTGAAAGTCCTGGCATGGTACGACAACGAATGGGGCTATTCATGCCGCGTAGTAGACCTTGTTCAGCACCTTGCTAACCAAATGGAACAATCACAGAGAGAAGTAACTGCTTCATAATTTAATAAGCTTTTGACACGAGAACTGCTGAGTAACGGCAGTTCTTTTTTATATCATGTTGAGGGAACCAGAGCGTGAGGCGGACGACTCCAGCGCGAATAGTCGGACAGGGGAGACACCGCAGGCTCAGGCGGGGAGGCTCACCGCCGACCGCGTGGAAAGCGCCCGCCTGGAGCGCAGGTTCCCCGCATATAAAAACTATATTTTGTTCAATATCTCAAAATAAAAACAAATCATTGCAAAATCATTCAAAAAACCTTATACTGATTTTCGTGATCTTATTCCGGTTCACACAACATAACTTCTGCTTAAAGGGTTAGGACCTCATTGGACTAACTTTCCCCCGTGGCAGCAGGTTTGCTTAACCGGGTAAGTTCAAATTTTCAGTAAGGGGGAACGATCAATGGAAACAATGGGTCGTCATGTAATAGCGGAATTATGGGGCTGTGACTTTGAAAAGTTAAACAGCATGGAGTTAATTGAACAAACATTTGTAGATGCTGCACTAAAATCAGGTGCTGAAGTAAGAGAAGTCGCATTTCATAAATTTGCACCGCAGGGAGTAAGTGGCGTTGTGATTATTTCAGAATCACATCTGACAATCCACAGCTTTCCTGAGCACGGTTATGCAAGCATAGATGTATACACTTGTGGAGATCTTGATCCGAATGTAGCTGCAGATCACATTGCAGAATCACTTGGAGCTGAGACCCGCGAAACAGTGGAAGTACCAAGAGGAATGGGTCCTGTTAAAGTACCACAATCAACAGTACACGCAGGTTAATACGACAAAAGAGGTGCATTTTCGCATCTCTTTTTTATTTTCTCCAAAAAACTGATAAACTATTGGTATAGACGCTTGAGGAGGAATTACGTTGGCCAAGTTAAAAGGAGTATTTAAAAGATTCAGCCAGGAATGTGAAACGGCTGACCGTCACCAGGAAAAAGAACTGGAAACGCGGTATTATAAAGTTTCACTCGATAAAGTATACGATGAAGTGAAACGTTATTTTTCAGCAGATGGATACGACATTTCTTCAGAATCAAAAGATCATGGAGAAATTATGATTACGCGAAATAAAAATCCTAAAATGTTCTTAATTGCAACCGTTGTCAGTACGAGACCAATGCATACTGCAGTTGATCTGAAAGCCTCTACTGACCAGATGGTGGTCGGCGGTGCTTATCCAAAGTTAAAACAGGAAATTACAGCCTGTTATGAAGCGCTTTCAAAGGAAATGAGAGAAGCTGAAAAGTAAGAGCAACCCTTGTGATTTCAACGTTTTTTCAGTATGATTAAAGGAAATAGATTTGATGTGGAGCTGGTGAAATGAAATGTCCATCCTGCCATGAAAACGCAACAAGAGTCATCGATTCCAGACAAGTTGATGATGGGAAATCGATCCGGCGCAGAAGAGAATGCGAAGACTGTCAATATCGCTTTACAACTTTTGAAAAAGTGGAAGAGATTCCGTTAATTGTTGTGAAGCGGGACGGAATCAGAGAACAATTCAGCAGGGAAAAAATCCTGCGCGGCCTGATCAAATCATGTGAGAAGCGCCCTGTTCCATTTGAAAAGCTTGAACAGATTGCTTCTGATATTGAGAGAGAACTCCGGAGCCAGGGTATCTCTGAAATTCCATCTGTTGATATTGGCGAAATGGTTATGGACAGGCTTTCGTCAGTTGATGAAGTTGCTTACGTAAGGTTTGCATCCGTTTACCGCGAATTCAAAGATTTAAATGTATTTATTGAAGAAATGAAAGAACTGTTGAATAAGGAAAGAAAATAAAGAGCAGTGATCTGCTCTTTTTTTATAGACATTCTATGTTAAAGTTAAATGTTTTTTTAGCACGGCTAGTGATTGGAGCGGAAATCACCACTCAACTTTAACAAAGGGTAGCCTATAGATTTGCAAACAAGAAAGGTCTGAGCTTATGACGGGTTTATGGAAAGAAATTCTGCCATCAGATGAATATTTGATTCAGCTGAATGGCCAGCTGAGTGAAAACGACAGGGAATTGTTGTCTTTTTTATATCAGCCATTGCTCGGAGCCGATGCGATCAGTCTGTACAATATCATGTGGCTTGAAGTTGAACGTTATACACTTGAAAGTCAACCGCGTACACATAAAAACCTCATGGACCTGTTAGGGGTCCCGCTCGAGAGAATCTTTCAGGCGAGAATCCGTCTTGAAGGGATGGGACTTTTAAAAACGTACCTGAAAACAGGAGAAACAAAATCATACGCATACCAGCTTCAGCCGCCACTCAGTGCAAAGGCATTTTTTGAAGATCCGATGCTGAGCGTATTTCTATACCGGCAGATCGGTGCGAGTCAATTCCAGCGGCTTAAGAAAAGATTTATTGTATCTTATGAGAAGCTGACTGCTTATGAAGAAGTGACACGATCGTTTCAGGATGTGTTTTACTCAGACGCCAATATTTCTCCCCATATGCCGGAAAAAATTGAAGACGGGCAGTCTCTGACTTTTAAAGCTGACAGTGAAGGTGTGCGTACTGATTTTCAGACTTTTGACTTTCACGCATTGTTCGCAGGGCTGTCAGAAGCCATGGTTCCCAGAAAAGCATTGACCTACGATGTGAAACAGCTGATCGTAAAACTGTCTCTATTATATGGGCTGTCTGAACAGGAATTGAAGAATCCGATTTTATCATCTGTTACAGAGGAAGATAAAATTGATATGGAAGCCTTAAGGAAGGCATGCCGTGATGTTTTTCAGCTGAAAAGTAAGTCAGCACTTCCTGCATTGAAACATTATGCTCTAAACGCGGAACCGGTGCAGGAGCTGCCTGGTTCAGAAGATCAGACGCTTCAGTATTTAAAGAAAAATTCGCCGGTTCAGGTGCTGATTGATGCCTCTAAAGGGGTAAAACCTTCGAATGCTGAACTTGAGCTGATCGACCATTTGATTCATGAGAAAAAACTTCCTGATGAAGTGATTAATGTTCTGATTCAATTTGTTCTGCTTCGAACAAACATGAAGCTGACGAAAGGCTTTACAGAACAAATTGCTTCACAGTGGGTCAGAATCGGCCTGAAAACGGCTGAAGAAGCAATGGCTGAAGCAAAGAAGGAACATAAAAATTACTTAACATGGAAGAAGTCAGGCGGGAAGCAGTCTGCTAAAAAAGAACGAACGATCCGCAAAGAGAAGCTTCCGGAGTGGTTTCAATCTTCAGATGACGCTGATGAAGCAGAAGACCCTGAATTCCTTAAAGAACGTGAACGCTATCTGAAAGAGCGTGAAAAGAATAAACGCAAGGCAGGTGATGAATAATGGATCCGATCAACAGAACAATCAGGCGTATATCCGGTTCAAATCAATTTCAGCAGCGTTATGAAATGATGAAAAAAGAAATCGCATCTGACCCTGAAATTCAGCATTTTCTGCAAAAGCATAAGGAAAAGCTAGCGCCAAATGCAGCCGATCAGGGAATGATTAAATTATATGAATTTATGACCCGTTCAAGAAAATGTGCCGACTGTCCAAGCCTGGCAGAGTGCAAAAACACAATGAAGGGGTACGAGCCGAAGCTCCTCATTCAAAACGGGTATATTGATATGCAATACGCTCCCTGTCCAAGACAGATCGCTTCTCAGGAACAGCGACAGACAGAAAAGCTTGTTCAAAGTATGTATGTTCCTAAGGATGTCTTAAAGGCTACTTTTGATCAGGTGGATGTTGATCACCCTTCAAGAATGAAAGCACTTCAGGCTGCGGAAGAAACAGTCCGTCTGTTAGTATCAGACCCTGAACATTATAAAGGCCTCTATCTGCACGGGAAATTTGGAGTAGGGAAAAGTTATTTGCTCGGCGCTATTGCTAATGAGTTAAAGAAGCAGAATAAAGCAAGCTTTATTCTGTACTTCCCTGAATTTTTAAAAGAAATGAAGCAGTCGCTTGGTGATCAGTCATTCTCCGGCAAAATTGATGCAGTGAAAAGAGCATCGATCTTAATGCTTGATGACATTGGAGCAGAGTCGCTTTCTAGCTGGGCGCGAGATGAAGTGCTTGGAACCATTCTTCAATACCGTATGGCAGAAGGACTTCCAACATTCTTCAGTTCAAACTTCGACTATCATGAACTTGAACATCACCTTACTTACTCCCAGCGCGGGGAAGAAGAACCAATCAAAGCGGCAAGAATTATGGAACGTATTAAATTCCTATCACTGCCTGTAGAAATGAAAGGTAAGAATAAGCGCAATACGTAACTAAAGAGGGTGCTTTAGATTTTTGAGTATCTTGGTGACTCGCAGTGGAAGGCGGTGACTCCGGGACGGTTAGCGACCGCCGTTCGGAAAGCATCTGCCTGAAACGGAGATACGCCAGATTTTCAAACTTTAACTTGCTTTTATCCACCACCTATTCTAAAATGACTCTTATCAAAACAATTAATATCTAAAGGCACTGACAGGGACACGAATCATTTACAGCTGATTATAAGAGAGAGAGGACCAGGCTGAAATCCTCTTATGAAGCGGAATGCATTTACCACCCTTGAGCCGTACGAGTGAACATTGCAGTAATTTGTACCGGATGCAGCCCGTTAGCTGAACCAGAGATTCTGAACAACTGTTCAGAAAGAAGGGTGGAACCGCGGGTTATCATAACTCCGTCCCTTTACCAGGGATGGGGTTTTTTATATGCAAAAATTTAATTGAAGGAGTGTTACCCATGGAAGAACAAATTAAAGTGACTTTTCCTGATGGAAACAGCAAGGAGTACCCTAAAGGCATTACAGTAGAAAAAATCGCTTCATCCATTTCTTCAGGACTGAAAAAGAAAGCAGTTGCCGGTAAAGTAAATGGACAGCTGCTTGATCTGCGTACACCGCTTGAGCAGGATGCAGAAGTAGCCATCCTGACACCTGATGATGAAGAATCACTTGACATTATGCGTCACAGTACAGCCCACCTGATGGCACAGGCAGTAAAACGTCTTTACCCGGATGCGAAATTTGGCGTTGGCCCTGTAATTGAAGGTGGCTTCTACTACGATATTGATACTGAATCTTCTATTTCAACAGAAGATCTTCCGAGAATTGAAAAAGAGATGAAAAAAATCACTGGTGACAATATTAACGTAGAGCGTGAAGTTGTCAGCCGCGATGAAGCCGTAAGCCGTTTTAAAGAGATCAATGATCCTTATAAGCTCGAATTGATTGAGGCGATCCCATCAGAAGAAGATGTATCAATTTATAAACAAGGCGAGTTTTTTGACCTTTGCCGCGGCATTCATGTGCCATCAACAAAGCATATTAAAGAATTTAAGCTGTTAAGCGTTGCCGGTGCATACTGGAGAGGCGATAGTGATAATAAAATGCTTCAGCGTATCTATGGAACTGCCTTCTTTAATAAAGAAGACCTTCAGCACCACCTTGATATGCTTGAAGAGGCGAAGCAGCGTGACCACCGTAAGATCGGGAAAGAACTGGATCTGTTCACAAGTTCTCAGCTCGTAGGTCAGGGACTGCCAATCTGGCTGCCTAAAGGCGCGACAATCCGCCGCACAATCGAACGTTATATTGTAGATAAAGAAATATCGCTCGGCTATGATCATGTGTATACACCTGCACTCGGCAGCGCTGAGCTTTATAAAACGAGCGGTCACTGGGATCACTATGAAGAAGGTATGTTCCCTCCTATGGAGATGGATAATGAAACACTTGTTCTTCGCCCGATGAACTGCCCGCACCATATGATGGTGTATAAGCAGGATATTCACAGTTACCGTGAACTGCCGATCCGTATTGCAGAACTTGGTCTGATGCACCGCTATGAAATGTCAGGTGCACTATCAGGACTTCAGCGCGTACGTGCAATGACACTGAATGATGCACACATTTTTGCACGCCCTGATCAGATTAAAGAAGAATTCCAGCGCGTTGTGCGCCTGATTGAAGAAGTATATAAAGACTTTGGTTTACATGATTATAAGTTCCGTCTTTCTTACCGTGATCCTGAGGATACTGAGAAATACTTTGATGATAATGCAATGTGGGAAAAGGCGCAGGCCATGCTGAAAGAAGCGATGGACGATATGGGCCATGACTACTTTGAAGCTGAAGGTGAAGCGGCATTCTACGGCCCGAAACTTGATGTTCAGGTGAAAACAGCGATTGGTAAAGAGGAAACACTTTCTACAGTGCAGCTCGATTTCCTTCTTCCTGAACGGTTTGATCTGAACTATATCGGTGAAGATGGTAAGCAGCACCGGCCGGTTGTTATTCACCGCGGCGTCGTGTCTACAATGGAACGTTTTGTTGCATTCCTGATTGAAGAGCATAAAGGAGCACTTCCTGCTTGGCTTGCTCCGGTACAGGTACAGGTTATTCCGGTATCTCCATCGATTCACCTTGACTTTGCTAAAAAAGTACAGGATGAACTGCAGCTTGCAGGTGCACGTGTGGAAGTTGATACACGTGATGAAAAGATGGGTTATAAGATCCGTGAAGCACAGATGAAAAAGATTCCTTATATGCTTGTTGTAGGAGATAAGGAAATGGAAAACCAGGAAGTAAATATCCGTAAGTATGGTGAGCAGGATACTGATACTGCATCACTTTCTGAATTCGCACAGCAGTTAAAACAGGAAATCTCAAGATAATAAAAAAATCTGCCGGAGCTCCCGGCAGATTTTTTATTCTCCTCTTTTATATTCTTTTTCAGTTCCATCACTGTACTTAACCTCAATTTCAATTGACTGAAAGCCATCTTCAACTTCAAATCCTTCGATGATGCTGTCGATCACTTCCTCATCAGGTGTATCAATTGTAAAATCGAATTCACTTAATACAGGCTGAATCTCCTGGTACGCATCATCACCGGACATCGTCAGCATATCGCGTTCATTTTCATAGGCAGACTCTATTTCACTGCCTTCACTGTCATAGGAGATTTCAAAATCGTTATCATTTCCTTCATAGTCAGCGTCCATTTCAAATGATAGAAAGGAAATACCGGTATCGTCCGGACCGGAAGCATTATCTGAATCAGGCTGTTCTTCCGCCTGATCAGCTGTTTCCTCAGGTGTAGGGTCTTCTACTGTTTCGCTTTCTTCACCGCAGGCAGCAAGCACTAGACTGAGGCTTGTCAGTGCAGCGAATGTATATCTTTTTTTCATCTTCATTCCTCCAGTGAAAGTTACGATTTGTTATCCATGCTATATCCTGTATACATTGCTTTAAAACATGAATACCTGTGAAATAAGTGAGTTTATGCGGAAATCTTTAAAAAAGTATTGCTTCCCTTTCATATATCTGATATCATCAGTTTTGTTGATTAAGAACTTGGATTGACATTCAACTCGGTATTTGCTACAATAGCAAGAGTGAATCGAATACGGATTTGTGTACAAGAAGAGGCACCCGCTTCTCACCTTCCCGGCCTTTAAGCTGGATGGTCACACGCATGTACCCCTAATAGGGCATTATGTGTATGGTAGCGGGAGACTTATGAAGTTTCCGGCTTTTTTTGTTGTCGAAAACACGTCACAATGGTATTCAAAATCAATCCGGAGGTGGATTACTATTAGCAAGGATAACACACAGATTAATGAAAGCATCCGTTCACGCGAGGTGCGTCTGATTGATCAAAACGGTGAACAGCTAGGTGTTAAATCAAAGAATGAAGCGCTTGATATCGCAGCGCGTGTCAACCTTGACCTCGTTCTGGTTGCGCCAAATGCTAAGCCGCCTGTTGCAAGAATTATGGACTATGGTAAGTACAAATTCGAACAGCAGAAAAAAGAAAAAGAAGCACGTAAAAATCAAAAAATCATCAATTTAAAAGAGGTTCGTCTGAGCCCTGGAATTGAAGAACATGATTTCAATACAAAGCTTCGTAATGCACGGAAGTTCCTTGAAAAAGGCGATAAAGTAAAAGCTTCAATCCGTTTCCGCGGACGTGCCATTACACATAAGGAAATCGGCCAGAGAGTGCTTGAGCGTTTTGCTGAAGAATGTAAAGATCTTTCTACAGTAGAAACAAAGCCGAAGATGGACGGCCGCAGCATGTTCCTTATGCTTGCACCAACGAACGAAAAGTAATGATTTAAGGAGGATACTACTCATGCCAAAAATGAAAACTCACCGTGGATCAGCTAAGCGTTTCAAGAAGACAGGTAAAGGGAAACTTAAGCGTTCACGTGCATTCACTAGTCACCTTTTCGCTAACAAGTCAACAAAAGCTAAGCGTAAACTGCGTAAAGGCTCACTTGTGTCTTCAGGCGATTACAAACGCATCAAAGATATGATCTAATTCTAAAAATAATGAACATGATTTATTAGGAGGTAATTTACTATGCCACGTGTTAAAGGTGGAATCGTTTCTCGTAAACGTAGAAAAAGAGTTCTTAAACTCGCTAAAGGTTATTATGGTTCAAAACACACGCTATACAAAGTAGCTAATCAGCAGGTAATGAAGTCAGGAAACTATGCTTTCCGTGACCGTCGTCAGAAAAAGCGTGATTTCCGTAAGCTATGGATCACTCGTATCAACGCAGCTGCACGCACAAACGGCCTTTCTTACAGCCGTCTAATGCACGGTCTTAAGCTTGCAGGTATCGAAGTAAACCGTAAAATGCTTGCAGATCTTGCTGTTGCAGATGAAAAAGCATTCGCACAACTTGCAGACGCTGCTAAAACTGAACTTAACAAGTAATAAACAAGGCTGTCCTTCACCGGGCAGTCTTTTTTAATGTCGTCAGGCAGATTGTGTTAAGATAGTTCCGTTCAACCGTAAATGCTTGAAAGAGGTGTAATGATGGATACGCTGTTTATTTTGTTTTACTTGATCATGACTGCAGCTGGATTCATATCGATGAGAAATGATAAAAAACGTGCGCAGAAAAATGAATACAGAATTGCTGAGAAGACGTTATGGACAATTGCAATAGCAGGAGGGTCTATGGGGTCATGGGTCGCCATGAGTGTTTATCGCCATAAAACGAAACATACGTCCTTCAGAATTGGAATGCCATTTATCGTCATTTTGCATAGCGCATTGATTATATGGGTGACTAGTTAATCCGGACGATCAGGCTGATGCTGAACTGAAGTGATTAGTGACAGAAATGAGCCTCCACAGCGTTATCTATGGAGGCTCATTTTTGTATAACGATCTATAAGGATGTAAACTTTACGCGTCTTCCTTTTCAAGCAGTTCCCGGATCGGACTCTTCCAGTCAATCTTTGCGTATGGGTAGTTGCTTTTGATTTCAGTCTCTATAAAACGGAAATCCTCCACTTTAAACCCCTGAAGATTAGCCGGATCATCCGGCCAGACGAATATACTCACCACGTCAAATGAACGGTCAGCTTCACCAAGGTATTTCTCCCCCTGGAACATAACGCCATTGTACGTAATGAAAAAGTTTTTTCTCGGATTGCGTGCATCATCATGGAAGTAATAGTCTTCTTTTTCATGAGCGAGCTCAAGTTTTCTTTTAGGATCAAACAAATATTTAATCCCTTTATATAGCAGATAGAGTATCAGTATAGTAATCAGTACCCTGAGCAGAATTAAGATCATGCGAAACCCCCTGTAACCTCTTTTACCCTTGTACGTATACAGGATCGTAAAAGTTTCAGTTTTTATATGATTTTTTGTTAAACTGAATCAGAAGGAGGGGATACGATGTTGAACTGGGATGAGCTGTATCACATGCAAAATGAATTGGATTCATTTATTGAAAGAGAAAATAACCTGACAGGTAAAGATCTGTTAAGAGATAAGCTGCTCGCTTTATCAGTGGAAGCAGGTGAGCTTGCGAATGAAACAAGATGTTTTAAATTCTGGAGCAGAAAAGGACCTTCTGAAAAAAGTATCATCCTCGAAGAATATGTGGATGGCATTCATTTTCTATTGTCTATTGGACTTGAAAAAGATTTCAGATTTTCGGGTAGCGCTGATGAAAAGGGAAGCCAATCGCTGACTGATTTGTTTATAGCATTTAACAGGTGTATCAGTGCGTTCGAACTGGATCAGACTAAAGATCATTATATTCAGATGTGGCATGTGTATTTAGCCATTGGTGAAAAGCTCAGCTTCAGTGCACAGGATACCATTCAGGCTTATATTCAAAAGAACAAAGTTAACGTAGAGCGTCAAAAGAAGGAGTACTAATTTTGTGAATACTCTGTCGAAGTGTTATAATGACTGTTGGAAATATGTTAGGGAGGCGAAGAAATGACAAAATATAATGAACAGCTGACAATGCTGAAAGATTTAACGGATGCAAAAGGAATTCCTGGTAATGAACGTGAGCCGAGAGAGGTTATGAAGAAATACATATCACCATTTGCTGATGAAGTGTCAACAGATGGTATCGGAAGCCTGATCGCTAAGAAATCAGGTGAAGAAGGCGGGCCGCGAGTAATGGTGGCAGGTCACCTGGATGAAGTCGGCTTTATGATCACACAGATTGATGATAAAGGCTTTCTGAAGTTCCAGACAGTCGGGGGCTGGTGGTCTCAGGTCATGCTGGCGCAGCGTGTAACGATCGTTACAAATAAAGGTGATATTACAGGTGTGATTGGTTCAAAGCCACCGCATATCCTGCCTCCGGAAGCGCGCAAAAAGCCGGTTGATATTAAAGATATGTTTATTGATATCGGTGCATCTTCTAAAGAAGAAGCGATGGAATGGGGCGTAACACCTGGTGATATGGCTGTTCCATATTTTGAGTTTACAGTGATGAACAATGATAAAATGCTTCTTGCAAAAGCCTGGGATAACCGTATCGGATGTGCGATTGCCATTGATGTGCTTAGACAGCTGAAAGATCAGCAGCACCCGAATGAAGTGTACGGTGTAGGGACAGTACAGGAAGAAGTCGGCCTGCGCGGCGCCCGTACAGCAGCTGCAACTGTAAAGCCTGATATCGGTATTGCAGTGGATGTTGGTATTGCCGGAGATACGCCTGGCGTGACGGCTAAAGAGGCAAGTTCAAAGATGGGTGATGGCCCTCAGATTATTCTTTATGATGCTTCGATGGTTGGTCATAAAGGTCTGAGAGATTTCATTACGAACATTGCTGATGAGCATGGCATTCCTTATCAGTTTGATGCGATTGCAGGCGGAGGAACAGACGCAGGTTCGATTCACTTATCAGCAACCGGCGCACCTTCTATTGCCATCACTGTTGCATCACGCTATATTCACTCACATGCAGCGATGATTCATAAGGATGATTATGAGAATGCTGTGAAGCTGATCGTGGAAGTCATTAAAAAGCTTGACCGCGACGCTGTTAATTCAATTACGTTTGATTAATGTGAAGGCTGGGGCAAATATGTCCCGGCCTTTCATTCTGTAAACGGTTCACTGCGCTGCAGGCGGTGCTTTCCAAGTGGATGGGCCGTTTTGTGGCCCCGGTGAGCCTCCTCGAGCTTCGCTCTGCGGGGTCTCACCTGTCCGTTTTATCCCGCTGGAGTCACCGTCTTCCGCTTCGTTCACCTCTGTATCAATATAAGAACCAAGCTTACTCTAAACTTTTAAGTTTAGTCCTAACAGGTTATCAAGTATGATAACTTTAACTACATTTAAAGGAGTCTATTATGCCAATTGTTGAATATGCGCTGTTGTTTCTGGCCGCTGCTACGCCGTGGCTTGAGATTGCGCTGGTTATACCGCTTGGGATTTTGAGAGGGTTGTCACCTTTTTGGGTAATGGTAACGGGGTTTGCAGGTAATCTGTTAACCGTATTTCTGCTGATTGTTTTATTTCAGAAAGTGAAGGAATACCTGGCAAAAAGAAAAGAAAAAAGTGAGGGTAAAAAAGAAGGGAAGCGACAGACGAGGGCGAGAAATATATGGAATAAATACGGTTTACCCGGCCTGTCACTTCTTGGTCCTATCCTGATCGGTACGCACATTGCTGCTTTTATCGCGCTGACATTAGGTGCTGATAAAACGCGCGTACTTATCTGGCAGGTGATCAGCATTGCGCTCTGGACACTTGCATTCGGCTATGCTGCAGTGTTTGGTGTGGACTTTTTAATTAATGCTTAAGTCCGCCTTCAAGCACCTGCAACATTTTTTGCTGTTCTGCTTCAGGACTTTCTTTCCAGATGATCTCAAACAGTACGCCAAGTCCAGGCAGGAGCTGTTCTTCCTCCCGTTGAATTGAATCAACAATCGTATCCTTCAGCTGCTCAACGTTGTTTTCTTTTACATTTTGCACGACGGTTTGTCTGATATTCAAATTCATCGTCAACCCTCCATTCAGAATGATAGTTTCTCCATCTTTACTTTATTTATTCACAAAACCAGGGCTATAATAAAGGAATCGATGAAACAGGGAGTTGTATACACGTGATTCAATCACTGCAAAATACAAAAGTGAAAGAGTGGAAAAAATTAACGACAAAAAAAGGTCGCGATAAGAGCGGATTATTTCTTGCTGAAGGATGGCATTTAACTGAAGAGGCAATAAAAGAGGGTGCGGCAGTTGAAGTGGTTATAAAAGAGGGAATAGAGCTGCCTGACTATCTTGAAGATGCTGCGATTCATTTTGTGACAGAAGAAATTGCACTCCTGCTTGCAGAGACTGAACATACTCAAGGTGTATTTACAGTCTGCAGACAGCCTTCTGCTGAATTCGAGACGATTAAGGCGACGAATATTCTGATGCTTGATGCTGTGCAGGATCCGGGTAACCTCGGAACGATGATCAGAACAGCTGATGCGGCTGGAATGGATGCCATAATATTAGGAAAAGGCACCGCGGATCCATATAATGCAAAAGTGCTCCGCTCCGCCCAGGGCAGTCATTTTCACCTGCCTTTGATCAGGCGTGACCTGTCATCAGCCATTGAAGCATGCAAAGAGTCAGGGATTCCTGTATATGGAACTTCTCTGCAGGATGCTGAGCCATATGGACATACTGCACCGCAGGAAAAGTTTGCATTGATTGTCGGTAATGAAGGCGCCGGTGTTAATCCTGAGTTCCTTGAACTGACAGATCAAAACCTTTATATTCCGATCTACGGAAAAAGCGAATCATTAAATGTGGCGATTGCTGCAGGGATCCTGCTTTATCATTTGAAAAAACAATGATTGTCTTTAAAATGAATTTCAAGTAGTATATACTTGTTGTGAAAAGAAATAAAAACGTTGACGGAGAAAAGTAATCTGGTCAATTTGTGTGACAGGGAAGGTGGGTCCTTGACTGAAAATCCGCCTGCACAAACCATGATGAAGTTCACCTCCAGAGTTGTCACCGGGACCGCATAATCGCGTAAAGGTGTACCGGCTAAACGCCGTTATCAGTCTAATGAGCGGATCTGTCTATTATGACGGATCAATCAGGGTGGTACCACGGAAT
The DNA here is from genome assembly GCF_016908195.1 of Jeotgalibacillus terrae. Classification (GTDB taxonomy): domain Bacteria; phylum Bacillota; class Bacilli; order Bacillales; family Jeotgalibacillaceae; genus Jeotgalibacillus; species Jeotgalibacillus terrae. Next base: position 106,166 of record NZ_JAFBDK010000006.1, on the reverse strand, counting down.
CAAAGCACTTCGTCCCTTTTACCAGGGGTGAAGTGCTTTTTTATATTGATCCGGCTTTTTGGAGAATGTGAAATAAGCCGATGAACTAAAGGAGGAACGCATGTAATGGAACAACGATTACAGGAACTGAAGCAGGAAGCGCTTGAAAAAGTTCAGCATGCTGCTGACTTAAAAGAATTAAATGATGTCCGGGTTGCATATCTGGGCAAAAAAGGACCGATCACCGAAGTGCTGAAGGGAATGGGAAAGCTCTCAGCTGAAGAACGTCCAAAGATGGGTGCGCTTGCAAATGAAGTGCGTGACAATATTACAGGTGCGATCGAGGAAAAGCAGGAAGGACTTGAAAAGGAAGCAGTTGAAAAGCAGCTTGCAGAAGAGTCGATTGATGTTACACTGCCGGGACGTCCTGTACCTGCAGGTCACGCGCACCCGCTGACAACTGTGATTGAAGAAATTGAAGATCTGTTTATCTCGATGGGTTATACCGTGGAAGAGGGCCCTGAAGTTGAAAAGGATTATTACAACTTTGAAGCACTTAACCTGCCTAAAGGACACCCCGCAAGAGATATGCAGGATTCATTTTACATCACTGAAGACGTGTTGCTCAGAACACATACATCTCCTGTACAGGCCAGAACGATGGAGCGTCACGCAGGAAAAGGTCCTGTGAAAATTATCTGTCCGGGTAAAGTGTATCGCCGTGATAATGATGATGCAACGCACTCTCACCAGTTCATGCAGATCGAAGGCCTTGTAGTGGATGAAAATATCCGTATGAGTGATCTGAAAGGGACGTTGAATGTATTTGCGAAAAAGATGTTCGGTGAAGACCGTGAAATCAGACTGCGTCCAAGTTTCTTCCCGTTTACAGAACCGTCAGTTGAAATGGATATTTCATGTAAGATCTGTGGGGGAAAAGGCTGCAGCGTTTGTAAAGGAACAGGATGGATTGAGATTCTTGGAGCTGGAATGGTGCATCCAAACGTCTTGAGAATGGCTGGATTTGATCCTGAGAAATATTCAGGTTTTGCATTTGGAATGGGACCGGAGCGGATTGCCATGCTGAAATACGGAATTGATGATATCCGTCATTTCTACACGAATGATGACCGTTTCTTAAAACAATTCGCACGTAAGGAAATTCGCTAAGGAGGATCTGACATGTTTGTATCTTATAAATGGCTGGAAGAATATATTGACTTAACTGATGTAACCCCTGAAGAGCTCGCTGAGAAGATTACACGCTCAGGAATTGAGGTTGAAGGAGTAGAAGTACCTGCAGAAGGTATTAAAAACGTTGTCATCGGACACGTTGTCTCATGTGAAAAACACCCGGAAGCAGACAAGCTGAATATTTGTCAGGTGGATGTAGGTGAGGATGAGACCGTACAGATTATCTGCGGCGCGCCAAACGTTGGCCAGGGACAGAAAGTAGCTGTAGCAAAAGTTGGCGCAGTACTTCCCGGTAACTTTAAAATTAAAAAGGCGAAGCTGCGCGGTGAAGCTTCTCACGGGATGATCTGCTCACTTCAGGAGCTTGGCGTGGAAGCAAAGCTTGTTGAAAAGAAATATGCAGAAGGTATTTTTAACTTCCCTCAAAATGCAGAAGTCGGTGCAGATGCACTTGAAGCGCTGATGCTCGATGATGCAATTTTAGAACTTGGTCTTACACCGAACCGTGCTGATGCAATGAGTATGATTGGAGTGGCTTATGAGACAGGCGCTATCCTTGATCGCCCTGTAAAGCTTCCGGATCTGAGCTATGACACTGTCTTAGAAAAAGCGGAAGATGTGATTAAAGTAAGCGTGGAAGCAACGGAAGAAAACCCGATCTATCTTGCAAAAGTAGTGAAGGATGTAAAAGTTGGTGAATCTCCTCAGTGGATGAAAAACCGTCTCGTTGCTGCAGGCATCAGACCACACAACAATGTTGTTGATATTACGAACTATATTCTGATTGAATACGGGCAGCCGCTTCACGCATTTGACCTTGATCAGATTAAAACAGGCGAAATCGTCGTCCGTCTTGCCAAACAGGGTGAGAAGATTAAAACGCTTGATGAAGCTGAGAGAACATTAAGTGACAATCATCTGGTGATCACAAATGGAGAAGAGCCAATGGCGATTGCAGGTGTAATGGGCGGCTATGACAGTGAAGTGACTGATCAGACAGTCAATGTTGTCATTGAGTCTGCTTACTTTGCGCCGTCTTCAGTACGTCAGACGTCAAAAGAGATTGGCCTCCGCAGTGAAGCAAGCTCACGTTTTGAAAAAGGTGTGGATCCCAAGCGTGCAGCACTTGCAGCAGAACGCGCAGCCCAGCTGATGTCATTGTATGCAGATGGAAAAGTACTTTCCGGTACATCTGCTGCTGAGCATATGGACATCAAAGAAAAAGTGATCTCAATCAGCCTTGAGAAAATCAATCGTGTAACAGGTACAGATCTTTCTGAAGCTGATGTGCTCGATATTTTCCGCCGGCTTCAGATTGAAGCTGATTCACAGGACGGTTTGATTACAGTGTCAGCTCCAACGCGCCGCGGGGATCTTGAAATTGAAGAAGACCTGATTGAAGAGGTTGCACGACTGTACGGCTATGACAATATCCCAATGACACTTCCTGTTCATGAAACAAATCCGGGCGGACTGTCCCCAAGACAGCAAAAGCGTCGTCTGATCCGTCAGACAATGGAAGGCGCAGGACTTGTTCAGGCTGTCACGTATTCACTGACAAACCAGCAGAAAGTCACTGAGTTTGCGCTTGAGGTAAAGACACCTGTAGAACTTATGATGCCAATGAGTGAAGAGCGAAGCCAGCTTAGACAAAGCATTATCCCACAGTTGCTTGAAAGTGTTTCATACAACAGTGCGAGACAAAAAGATTCTTCTGCCTTCTATGAAACAGGATCAGTATTCCTGTCTGAAGGCGGCGAACTGCCGAACGAAGAAGAACATCTTGCAGGTGCGCTTACAGGGCTGTGGCAGCTGCATCCATGGCAGGGCGAGAAAAAGCCGGTTGACTTCTATGTAGCAAAAGGAATTCTGGATGCTCTTTGGGAGAAACTTGGCGTAGCTGAAGATATCCGCTATGAAGCTGCTCAGATGGATCATATGCACCCGGGCAGAACAGCTGCAGTTATTTATAAGGGTCAGCAGATCGGACTTGTTGGACAGGTTCACCCTGTCAAAGCAAAAGAGCTTGATCTCAAGGAAACGTATGTATTTGAAATCAAGCTTGAAGCGATTTATCAGGAAGAGTCTGTACCGCTTAAGTACAACGTCATTCCAAGATACCCTTCTATCTCGAGGGATATTGCGCTTGTAACAGATAGAACCGTTGCAGCAGGTACACTTGAAGCGATTATTAAACAGGCCGGCGGAACACTGCTGAAGCAGGTTCAGCTATTTGATCTATATCAGGGAGATAAAATGGAGGAAGGCAAGAAATCCCTTGCATTCTCACTGACGTATATGGATCCTGAACGTACGTTGACTGACGAAGAAGTCGTCAAAGCACATAACAAAGTGCTTGAAGCGGTTAAGCAGGAAACAGGCGCAGAGCTGCGTTCATAAGATAGTAAAAAAGCTGAGACAAAGTAAAATGTCTCAGCTTTTTTAAGTATTACACAAGCTTCTTCGCTTTCACCGTATTTGCAAAGTGTTCTTTCGTAAAATGATTCAGACTTTCTTCGCCTTTCAAGCGGATCAGCCTGGCAGCAGCCTGATCAACTTTTGAGCCTGCTCCTTTAGGAAGCGTGAATCCGGCTTCTTCACTCAATTGATCCATCGCTTTAATAAATGCATATCGTGCAATAATAGAGGCAGCTGCAACAGCCAGGTGAATGCCTTCAGCTTTCGTGCTGAAATATACTTTTTCTCTGTATATCGCTTTTTCTCCGCTGACATGGCGGAAGTACACCTTTTCCTCAGCAAACTGATCAATCAGGACACATTCCGGCCTGATAGGTGCGATTTTTTTATTCAGGTGTAAAATCGCCTGATTATGAAGAACTGCTTTGATTTTCCCCTGTGTCCAGCCCTGTTGCTGTTTTGCATTATATTTTTCGTTCGGAAGTGTGAGCAGACTGTAAGGAATTGTATGGATCAGGTTTTTCGCAATTTTAACGATGGTATCATCTGTTAAGTGTTTTGAATCTTTTACACCAAGTTCCTTAAGTAAAGGAATCTGATCTTTTGATACATAAGCAGCAACAACTGTGATCGGACCAAAATAATCGCCTGTTCCCACTTCATCAGTTCCGATAATCGACATATTTGCAATATTTCCCGGAAGAGCCTGGTCAGAAGGAGAAGACACCTTTTTTGCCTTTTGTTCAGACTTCCCCCATTTTGCAGCCTCCTGTTCGCCAGTCTGTCCCTGAAATAATACTTTACCGGATTTGTAAGCAGTAATCGCATAAGTAGGTCCTTTAGCTGAGAACAAAGCACCTGCGGGAGGATTTGGTTTTAAAAATTGCTGGTAGTGTAATTTCATTTCATTAATCTTTGAAATTGGTAAAGTCAGTACTGCGTTCGCCATATATTTCTCCTTTATACAGGTGGAATTTAATTCGTCAGCTTTTAATAGTGACGCTATTTGTAAATAAAATCAACTTTTCTTTTCATCTGTAAATTCTACATGTTATGATAGTGATTAGGATTCTTGAGAATGGGGGCAGCTGCGTTGTCTAACAATCATAAAAATCGCACAAGCGTTGACATCTATGGACAATCTTACTCCATCGTAGGCAGTGAGTCCACGTCTCATATCAGACTTGTTGCCTCAATGGTAGATGATAAAATGAGAGAGATCAGTTCGGTTAACCCCGCACTGGATACGTCAAAGCTTGCTGTGCTGACAGCTGTGAATGCAGTACATGATTATTTAAAGTTAAAAGAAGAAATGGAAGAACTCGAGAAAGAATTAAAAAAATTAAGGGATTGAATGCTGGATGCTAGATTTGGTGCTGTTTATTTTGCTTGTGGCCGGCTTCCTGATTGGATTGCGCCGGGGATTTATTTTACAATTGATTCATATGATCGGCTTTATTATTTCATTTTTCCTTGCTTACCGGTACTATGAGGAGCTGGCTCCAAAATTAGTACTATGGGTGCCTTATCCCGCATTTGACACTGATTCACAGCTTGCGCTGATTGCGGAAACTGTCAATCTTGAAGATGCTTACTACCGTATTATTGCTTTTGCTATCATCTTCTTTGCTGCTAAAATTGTGATGCAGCTGATCGGTTCAATGTTTGATTCCGTTGCCCAGTTCCCGATGCTGCGTCCGCTGAATGTGATTGGCGGAGGACTGCTCGGTTTTATTGAAATGTATATTGTTTTATTTGTACTTATTTATATTGCTGCGATGATCCCGATGGCAATCATCCAGAATACATTGGAAGGTTCCTGGATTGCGGCATTTATTCTTGAACATACACCCGTGTTTTCAGAGCAAGTAAAAGACTGGTGGCTGGAAACGCGTTCGTCATCATCTTAACCATTTAGAAAGCCCGGAATTCCAACACGCGGATTCCGGGTTTTTTAGCGAAAGGAAGCGGTCGTAGTGAATAAAAAAGATGTGATTAAATTACTGGAGAAAATTGCAGTTTACATGGAACTGAAAGGAGAAAATCCTTTTAAAATCAGTGCATTCAGAAAAGCTGCACAGGCAGTCGAAACAGACCAGAGAAGCTTATCACAAATCGATGATTTCACAGCACTGAAAGGTGTGGGGAAGGGAACGGCTGCAGTTATAAAAGAATATGTGGAAACCGGCGAATCAGAAACCCTTACTTCACTGAAAAAAGAAGTGCCTGAAGGATTAATACCGTTATTAAAACTGCCGGGGCTTGGCGGTAAAAAAATTGCCCGCCTCTATCAGGAGCTTGGTGTTGAATCAATTGAAGACCTGAAAGCTGCCTGTCAGGAAGGGAAAGTTCAGGCATTATCCGGTTTCGGTGCAAAGACTGAAGAAAAAATACTTGCAGCAGTTGAGAATGCAGGGAGCCGGCCGGAACGTCTGCCGATTGCAACTGTGCTGCCAATTGCCGAAGAAATGGAGCTGCTGCTTGGAGGCATCAGCGAAATCATCCGTTACTCAAGAGCAGGCAGCCTGAGAAGAACAGCTGAAACAGTCAAAGACTTAGATTATATTGCTTCAACTGAAGAACCTGAGAAAGTAAGAGATCAGATTCTTGGGATTCAAGGGTTAAAGGAAGTCATCTCAAGCGGCGATACGAAAGTTTCAATCGTGCTTGAGCGTGGAGTGGATATTTCCATTGATATCAGACTGATAGAAGATAAGGCTTTTCCGTCCACGCTGCATCATTTTACAGGATCTAAAGATCACAATGTCAGGCTCAGACAGATTGCAAAAGATCGTGGGGAAAAGATCAGTGAGTACGGTGTGGAAAACAATGATACAGGTAAAGTAAAAACGTTCGAAACGGAAGAAGATTTCTTCAGATACTTTGATCTTGAGTACCTGTCGCCTGAACTGCGTGAAAATGGACGTGAAATCGACAAGCACAAAGAAGCAGCATCACTGATTTCCCTTGAAGATATCAAAGGGGACCTTCATATGCACACGACCTGGAGTGACGGTGCTTATTCATTGGAGGAAATGATTGAAGCGTGTATTAAAAAAGGATACGATTACATGGCGATCACTGACCACTCCGCTTATTTGAAAGTGGCGAACGGTCTGTCAGCGGAACGTTTAAGAAAACAGATGCAGGAAATCAGGAAGCTTAATAAGAAGTATGCTGAAATTGAAGTACTTGCAGGGATCGAAATGGATATCCTGCCTGATGGCACACTTGATTATGAAGATGACCTGTTAGCAGAGCTCGATATTGTTATTGCTTCTATTCACTCATCATTTTCACAGTCCCAGGAAAAGATCATGGCGCGTCTTGAGACAGCACTGTTGAATCCGCACGTTGACTTTATTGCGCACCCCACAGGACGGATTGTCGGTGAGCGGAAAGGTTATGAACCGGATATCGATCAGCTGATTAAAAGGGCTGCAGAAACAAAGACAGGCCTTGAGCTGAATGCTAATCCATACCGGTTTGATTTGAATCATGAGCACGTGGCAAAAGCCCAGGAAATGGGTGTGCCGATTTTTATTAATACTGATGCCCATGACCAGGCTCATTTAGAGTTTATGGACCTTGGTGTAAAAGTGGGGCGTAAAGGTTGGTTGAAAAAAGAGTCAGTGATGAATGCACGGACCTTTGAAGAACTGTCAAAATTCCTAAAACGCCACGAGTAAGGAGAGAAAGCTGTTGAATAAATCAATTAAAACGCTTGAATTTAATAAAATTAAAAGCCTTGTGATGGAACACGCAGCATCATCACTTGGTTCAATGAGAATTGATAAAATGGAGCCTTCCTTTTCTCTTGAAGACGTAACAAGGCTTCAGGACGAAACGGATGAAGCGGCAACAATATTAAGGGTAAAGGGCGGGATGCCGCTTGGCGGAATTTTTGATATCAGGCCTCATATTAAACGTTCGCAAATCGGCGGTATGCTCAGTGCAGCAGAATTAATACAGGTTGCAAGTACGATCAGAGCCGGTAAGCATATCAGAAACTTTGTGGATGATATGCATGAAGAGCGGGAAATTTCAATTCCGATTATTACTGAAAAGAAAGAAATGCTCGCCATTTTAACACCCTTAGAACATCAGATATTTGATTCAATTGATGAGAGTGGAGAAGTTCTTGATTCAGCGAGCACTGAACTGCGTGCGATCCGCCAGAGAATCAGAACGAGTGAGAGCAGAGTGCGTGAAAAGCTTGAAAGTGCCATCCGCTCGAAAAATGCCGCAACGATGCTTTCAGATGCAGTCATTACAATCCGTAATGACCGCTACGTGATTCCGGTTAAACAGGAGTACAGAAGCCATTACGGCGGGATTGTACACGATCAGTCCTCTTCAGGTCAGACGTTATTTATTGAACCTGCTTCCATTGTTCAATTTAACAACCAGCTGCGTGAACAGCGGCTGAAAGAGCAGGAGGAAATTGAAAAAATTCTGATTGCCCTTTCACTCGAAGTACAGCAGGAAGCTGATAACCTGCTATTAACAGTGGATATTCTCGCTGATCTTGACTTTATGTTTGCTAAAGCCAAGTACGGACGGACAATTAAAGCAACAAAGCCTGAAGTAAATGACCAGGGAATCATTAAGCTGAATAAAGCGAGGCATCCTCTGCTGCCGATCGACGAAGCCGTAGCGAACGATATCTACCTTGGCGAAGAGTTCTCTACAATTGTGATCACCGGTCCTAACACCGGCGGTAAAACAGTCACATTAAAAACGATAGGTCTGTGTACGTTAATGGCACAGGCAGGCCTGCCGATTCCTGTTCTTGACGGCTCAAAAATTGCTGTGTTCCAGTCTGTACACGCAGATATAGGCGATGAGCAATCAATTGAACAGAGTCTGAGTACATTCTCTTCTCACATGGTGAATATTGTAGAGATTTTAAAACAGGCTGACAGCGAAAGTTTAGTGCTTTTTGATGAGCTTGGTGCGGGTACAGACCCTCAGGAAGGCGCCGCACTTGCGATTTCTATCTTGGATGAAGTACACGGAATCGGGGCGAGAGTTGTAGCAACGACACATTATCCTGAATTAAAAGCATATGGCTATAACCGTGATGGCGTGGTTAATGCAAGCGTTGAATTTGACGTGGAGACGCTCAGCCCGACTTACCGGTTACTGATCGGAGTCCCGGGACGCAGTAATGCATTTGATATCTCAAAAAGGCTTGGCCTGAGCGATCATGTGATTGAGCACGCGAAATCATTTGTCGGCACTGACAGTAAAGCTGTTGAAGCGATGATTGCTTCTCTTGAAACGAGCCGAAGAGGTGCCGAGACAGATTATGAGGAAGCGCAGGAACTGTTAAAGGATGCAGAGAAGATTCATCGCGATATGCAAAAGCAAATGGCGGAGTTCTACAGCAAAAAAGATGACATGATTGAAAAAGCTAAATTAAAAGCGCAGGAAATTGTTGAGAAGTCAAAAGCTGAAGCTGAACAGGTCATGTCAGAACTCCGACAGCTGAGATTCGAAAAACAGGCAGATGTAAAAGAACATGAATTAATTGATGCTAGAAAGAGACTCGATGATGCTGCACCAAAATCTTCAGCGAAGAAAAAGCAGCAAAAAACAAAGACTGAGAGAACGCTGCAGCCAGGCGATGAAGTGAATGTGTTGAGCTTCGGTCAAAAAGGTACGCTCATTAAGAAAACAGACGAAAAAGAATGGGCTGTCCAAATGGGTATCCTCAAGATGAAAGTAAATGAAAAAGATCTTGAATTTATTAAAGGCGAGAAAAAACCGGATCCTAAACCACTTGCAACTGTGAAAGGAAAGGATTTTCATGTCAGCCTTGAACTTGACCTAAGAGGAGAGCGTTTTGAAAATGCACTGCTGAGAGTGGACAAGTATATTGATGATGCCCTTCTGGCCGGATATCCACGGGTTTCAATTATTCACGGCAAAGGTACAGGTGCATTACGTTCCGGTGTCCAGGAAAAACTGAGAAATCACCGTTCAGTGAAAAAAGTAAGACTCGGAGAAGACGGTGAAGGAGGCAGCGGGGTAACCGTTGTGGAATTCAAATAATGGGGCAGAAGGTGAGCGGAATGGAAAGTTTCTGGCAGCATCCGCTAATTGAAACTGCGGGTTATTTCAGTGTGGTAGTTGTATGTATGATCGTGTTTTTATCCATTTTTGAACTTGTGACCAAGTATAAAAATTGGGAAGAAATTAAAAATGGGAATCTCTCTGTTGCGATGGCGACCGGCGGTAAAATATTCGGTATCGCAAATATTTTTCAAAGTTCTATCAGTCAGCATGACACATTGTTTACAATGATGGGCTGGGGAATATTCGGATTTATTCTTCTGCTGGTTGCTTATTTTGTCTTTGAATTTCTCACACCGGGATTTAAGGTGGATGAAGAAATCAAATCAGATAACAGAGCAGTTGGACTCATCTCAATGCTCATTTCAATTGGATTATCATTTGTTATTGGAGCCAGTATAAATTAAGGAGTAGAAACATGGAAAACTTAATCAAAATCCTCATCGTCTGCTGCGTTATCTTCATGATCATTGGGATTGTGTATTTAGTTACTTTATAGGATGTAATATATTGACTCAATTGAAATTGTGTTCTGATACACTTGGGAAGTACCTAATAAAGAAGACTTACTTATAAAAATTTCAAGGGTAACGAAGCGGAAGGCGGTGACTCCGGGACGATTAGCGGGATAGCTGAGACCCCGCAGAGCGAAGCTCAAGGAGGCTTGGGATGGGGCCAAAAAACGGCCCACGTCCGGAAAGCACCGCCTGCAGCACAGTGAATTGAGTCGAGAGCAGCTGAGTATTCATAGGTAATCATTTCAGTCATATATTTAAAAAGGCACGCTGTGTCTTTTTTCTTATAATAAAATTGTAACCGTTTTCTTTTTAGATTATAATAAAACCAGAAATGAGAATTTTCTAATTATTTTATTCTAAAGAAGGAGGTTTTACGATGACATCACAGCCGTGGCTGAAGCTTTACCCCGATTCAATTCCAACACATCTGGAATATGAACCGAAACCAGTACACGCATATTTAACAGAGGCTGCAAAAAATTATCCTGAGAAAATCGCCGTTCACTTTATGGGGAAGGAGTTTACATTTAAGGAAATGTACGACTCATCTCTTAAAATGGCAAAATACCTGCAGGACATAGGTATTCAAAAGGGTGATCGGGTAGCCATCATGCTGCCGAACATGCCTGCATCTGTCATTGCGTATTACGGAATTTTATATGCAGGTGCTGTAGTCGTTCAGACAAATCCGCTTTATACGGAGCGCGAGCTTGAGTACCAGATGAAGGACTCAGGCGCTAAAGCAATTATATCTATGGACATTTTATTCCCGCGCATTTCTAAAGTATTTAATGATACTGACCTTGAACACATTATTATCTCTGCTATTAAAGATTTTCTACCGTTTCCAAAGAACCTGATTTATCCTTATATCCAGAAAAAACAATATGGTTTAACAGTAAAAGTTGAGCATGCAGGAAGTAATCATCTGCTGACTGAAATACTGAAGACCGCTTCAACTGATCCTGATATTCCTCCGATAGATTTTGAAGATGATATTGCGATTCTGCAATATACAGGAGGGACAACCGGTTTTCCAAAAGGCGTGATGCTGACGCATAAAAACCTGATTGCCAACGCTTCCATGTGTGATGCGTGGCTGTATAAAAATAAAAAAGGTGAAGAGAGTATCCTCGGTATTCTGCCGTTTTTCCATGTGTACGGTATGACAACTGTGATGATTCTTTCAATTATGCAGGGATATAAAATGATACTGCTTCCAAAATTTGATGTGGAAACAGCACTTAAAACAATTCACAAGCAGAAGCCGACAATTTTCCCAGGTGCGCCAACCATTTATATTGGCATACTGAATCATCCGGATCTGAAAAAATATGATCTGACTTCAGTAGAGTCATGCCTGAGTGGTTCAGCACCGCTGCCTGTTGAAGTGCAGGAGGAATTTGAAAAAGTAACCGGTGGTAAGCTTGTTGAAGGGTACGGTCTGACAGAGTCTTCTCCTGTAACGCATTCGAACTTTATCTGGGATGCCAAACGGATCAAAGGAAGCATAGGGGTACCATGGCCGGATACTGAATCCAAAATTATCTCAATGGACAGTGGAGAAGAACTTCCTCCAGGTGAAGTTGGAGAGATTATTGTAAGAGGTCCTCAGGTAATGAAAGGTTACTGGCATCAGCCTGAAGAAACGGCCGCAATTTTAAAAGACGGCTGGCTGTATACTGGAGATCTTGGCTATATGGATGAAGAAGGTTATTTCTATGTAGTGGACCGTAAAAAAGATATGATCATTGCCGGAGGATTTAACATTTATCCGCGTGAGATTGAAGAAGTAATGTATGAACATCCTGCAGTACAGGAAGTAGTAGCTGTCGGTGTTCCTGATGCATACCGGGGAGAAACAGTAAAACTCTTTGTAGTATTAAAACAGAACCAGAAAGTAACTGAAGAAGAGCTTGATGAATTTGCTAGAAAGCATATGGCAGCTTATAAGGTGCCAAGAATCTATGAGTTCCGGGATGAGCTGCCAAAAACAGCTGTCGGTAAAATTCTGAGAAGAAAGCTTGTAGAGGAAGAAAGAGAAAAGCAGCAGCAAAAACATTCGTCATAAACCGGGTTTTTTCTTGACGAAGTAAGGTTTTCTTAGTAAGATGAAAATATGAATGACTATTCATTCATATTTTCGTCTTTTTTATATGTGATTGAAGGGTGATGACCGATGAAGAAAGATAAACCGAAATACAAATTAATTATTGATGCTGCCGTAGTGGTCATTGCTGAAAACGGCTACCATCATGCGCAAGTTTCCAAGATTGCCAAGCAGGCTGGCGTTGCAGACGGCACAATCTATTTATATTTTAAGAACAAAGAAGATATTCTCATTTCACTTTTTGAAGAAAAGATGGGGCAATTTGTTCAGAAAATCAGAAATAAGATGTCAGGTACAGATGACGCGGTGGATCAGCTGAAAGTACTGGTGGAAAGCCATTTTCAGATGCTTGCGGATGATCACCATTTAGCCATTGTAACACAGCTGGAGCTCAGGCAGTCCAATAAAGAAATCAGAATGAGAATTAATAAAGTACTGAAGGAATATCTGGTCCTTGTCGATGATGTTTTGCAGCACGGCGTTGATAGCGGTACGCTTTCTGAAGACCTCGATATAAGATTGGCAAGACAGATGGTATTTGGTACGATTGATGAGGTGGCAACAAGCTGGGTCATTAACGACCAGAAGTATTCAATTACTGAACTGTCACCAGGTGTACATAGGCTATTAGTTAAAGGATTATGCAAATGAAGGGGAGATCACGATGAGCTTCTTAAAATGGGAGAATGACCAGTATATATCTACTGCAGTCATTAACAGGCCGCCGGCAAATGCACTTGCAAGCGACTTAATCATGGAAGTGAACGGCTGGCTTGATGCAGTAGAGCATGATGAAAATGTACGTGTTCTGCTGATACACGGTGAAGGCCGCTTCTTCTCAGCAGGCGCAGATATTAAGGAATTCACTCAGGTTGAATCAGGTGCTGAGTTCTCAAAGCTTGCCGGAAGAGGTCAAAAAGTTTTCGAAAGAATGGAAGCGTTCTCAAAACCGATTATTGCTTCTATACATGGTGCAGCTCTTGGGGGCGGTCTGGAACTTGCGATGGGTTGTCATATCCGGTATGTAAGCGAGACTGCAAAACTTGGCCTTCCGGAACTGCAGCTCGGTCTTGTGCCAGGCTTTGCAGGATCACAGCGTCTTCCGCGTTTAGTCGGATTCGCTAAAGCAGCGGAAATGCTGCTGTCAAGTGACCCGATTACCGGTGAAGAAGCAGTTCAATGGGGACTGGCTAATAAAGCTTTTCCTGAGGATCAGGTGCTTGAAAAATCGAAAGCGCTTGCATCAAAACTTGCAGGTAAAAGCCCTGTATCTGTAAAAGCGGCACTTGAACTTCTTCAGTACTCAAAAACTGGAGATTTCCATGAAGGTGTGGCAAGGGAAGCTGACATATTTGGAGAAGTATTTGTTTCAGAAGATGCTAAAGAAGGAATCAGCGCATTTATTGAAAAAAGACAGCCTGAATTTAAGGGCCGTTAATCACTTAATAAACAGGAGGTAATATACATGAATATTTTTGTGCTAATGAAGAGAACGTTTGACACAGAGGAAAAGATTTCTGTCTCAGGTGGAAAAATTGCTGAGGATGGCGCAGAGTTCATCATCAACCCTTACGATGAGTACGCAATTGAAGAAGCAATTCAACTAAAAGACGCACACGGCGGTGAAGTCACTGTCGTATCGGTAGGCGATGAAGAGACAGAAAAACAGCTGCGTACAGCACTTGCAATGGGCGCTGATAAAGCAGTTTTAATTAACATTGAAGATGATGTTGATATGACAGATGAATTTTCTATTGCAAAAATCCTTTCTGAATATCTGAAGGATAAAGATGCGGATCTGATTATTGGAGGAAACGTTGCGATTGACGGCGGATCAGGACAGGTTGCACCACGTGTGGCTGATTACCTGAACATTCCTTACGTAACAACAATCACAAGCATTAAAGTAGATGGTGAAAAAGTAGAAATCGTGCGTGACGTAGAAGGTGATTCAGAAACAATTGAAACATCTCTTCCACTGCTCGTAACTGCACAGCAGGGGCTGAATGATCCCCGCTATCCTTCACTGCCTGGTATTATGAAAGCTAAGAAAAAGCCGCTTGATGAAATTGAGCTTGATGACCTTGATCTTGAAGAAGACGATGTCGAACCTAAAACAGAAACGGTTGAGATCTATCTGCCACCGGCAAAAGAAGCAGGTCGTATTCTTGAAGGTGAAGTGGATGATCAGGTAAAAGAACTTGTTCAACTTCTTCGTACTGAAGCAAAAGTAGTCTAACTCTATAACTATTCAGGAGGTATAACCGATGAGCAAAAAAGTACTTGTATTAGCAGAAACAAGAGAAGGTTCACTTAGAAATGTATCATTCGAAGCAATTGCAGCGGGTAAGATGATTGCTGACGGCGGAGAAGTGATCAGCGTACTGATCGGAAACGGAATCACAGACGTGGCAAATGAACTGGTAGCCTATGGCGCGGACCGTGTTATTACAGTTGAGGATGCAAAGCTTGAGCAATACTCTTCAGATGGCTTTTCTCAGGCACTCCTTGCAGTGATTGAACAGGAAAATCCTGAAGGAATTGTCATGGGACACACTTCATTAGGTAAAGATCTGTCACCAAAGCTTGCAAGCAGACTGAACAGTGGTCTTGTATCAGATGTAACTGCAATTGAAGCTGATGGAGATTCACCAAAGTTTATCCGCCCAATATATAGTGGTAAAGCTTTTGAGAAAAAAGTCATCAAGGATGGCCTTACTTTCATTACGATCCGTCCGAATAATATTCCGGCTCTTGAAAAAGAAGAAGGACGCTCAGGCGACGTTTCATCTGTAAGCGTTGACATTACAGACCTTCGCACAATCATTAAAGAAGTTGTCAGAAAAGCAACAGACGGTGTGGATCTGTCAGAAGCAAAAGTAATTGTTGCAGGCGGCCGCGGTGTGAAGAGTGAAGAAGGATTTGAGCCGTTAAAAGAACTTGCTGACCTGCTTGGCGGTGCAGTAGGTGCATCACGTGGTGCATGTGACGCAGATTACTGTGACTACTCACTTCAGATTGGACAGACTGGTAAAGTTGTAACACCTGACCTTTATATTGCATGCGGAATCTCAGGTGCGATTCAGCACATGGCAGGTATGTCTAACTCTAAGGTCATTGTTGCGATCAACAAAGACCCTGAAGCGAACATTTTTAAAGTAGCTGACTACGGAATTGTAGGAGATCTGTTTGACGTAGTACCGCTTCTGATTGAAGAATTCAAAAAAGTTAAAGTATCTTAATTTAACTTAAAAAATATTCCCTGAGAATTCAAAAGTGCAGCGGAACGTAAGGCGGCGACTCCGGGACGAATAGAGGGAAGCTGAGACCCCGCAGGCGCTTGCGCCGAGGAGGCTCAGCAACCTCCGTCCGGAAAGCGTCCGCCTGAAGTGAAGCGAAACGGTTGTAAGAGCCTGACACTTGTCTCAGGCTCTTTTCAATTCTCAGGCAAAAACGTGGAAATACAAAATACTCCCTGCTATACTTCAACTATATTCGTATTTAACAAGGAGGAATTTCACATGGCAATTGCACACGCAACTGATCAAACATTCGCTACTGAAACACAAGAAGGTTTAGTACTGGCAGACTTCTGGGCTACATGGTGCGGACCTTGTAAAATGATTGCACCTGTTCTTGAAGAGCTTGATACAGATATGGGTGACAAAGTTAAAATCGTTAAGCTTGATGTGGACGAAAACCAGGAAACAGCAAGCAAATACGGTGTAATGAGTATCCCAACACTTGTTGTCTTCAAAGATGGAGAGATTGTAGACAAGGTAGTAGGTTTCCAGCCTAAAGAAGCACTTGAAGAACTGCTTAACAAACACGCATAATGACAAAGCCGGGCCTTGTGCCCGGCTTTTATTTTGAATATGCTGGCTGATTGAGTAAAATAAAGGTAACATGCGTGCAGGAGGCTAATGACATGAATGATCTTTTGAAAAACAAACTTGCAGTCCTTCCTGACCAGCCCGGCTGTTATCTGATGAAGGATCGGCAGGGCACGATCATCTATGTGGGAAAAGCAAAGGTGTTAAAAAACAGGGTAAGATCTTATTTTACAGGTTCCCACGATGGAAAAACGCAGAGACTCGTCTCTGAAATTGAGGATTTTGAGTACATTGTAACCTCATCAAATATGGAAGCTCTCGTACTCGAACTGAACCTGATAAAAAAACATGATCCTAAATATAACGTGATGCTGAAAGATGATAAGCACTATCCTTTTATCAAGGTAACTGCTGAAAGACATCCGAGACTTTTAATTACAAGGAAAGTGAAGAAGGATAAAGGGAAATACTTCGGTCCCTATCCGAATGCCCAGGCTGCAAATGAAACAAAAAAACTGCTCGACAGAATGTACCCGTTAAGAAAATGCAGAACGATGCCTGATAAAGTCTGCCTTTACTATCATATGGGTCAATGTCTGGCTCCGTGTGAATTCAAAGTGGAGCAGAGCACATACCGGCAGATGACTGAAGATATTGCAAAGTTTCTAAACGGCGGCTTCAAAGAAGTGAAAAAAGATCTAAAGGTTAAAATGGAGCAGGCAGCAGAAAACCTTGAATTTGAAAGAGCCAAAGAGTTCCGTGACCAGATTACACATATTGAAGCAACAATGGAAAAGCAGAAGATGACGATGAATGACTTTACCAATCGTGATATATTCGGCTATGCCGTTGATAAAGGGTGGATGTGTGTACAGGTATTCTTCATCAGACAGGGGAAGCTTATTGAACGCGATGTGGCAATGTTCCCGATCTATGATGAAGCAGAAGGAGAGTTTCTGTCGTTTTTAGGACAGTTCTATATGAAGGCAAACCATTTCAAGCCAAAAGAAGTACTCATCCCGCTGACAATTGATCAATCAATGGCTGAAGAACTGTTGGAGACTAGAGTGCTGCAGCCTGTAAGAGGGCAGAAAAAAGATCTTGTGAACCTTGCAGCGAAAAATGCATCAATTGCTCTGACAGAAAAATTCGCATTGATTGAACGGGATGAAGAAAGAACGATCAAAGCTGCTGAAAATCTTGGTCGCGCGATGAACATCTATACACCTTACCGGATTGAAGCATTTGATAATTCAAATATTCAGGGGTCAGATGCAGTATCAGCGATGGTTGTTTTTATAGATGGAAAACCTGCGAGAAAAGAATACCGTAAATATAAAATTAAAACTGTCCAGGGCCCGGATGATTATGAGTCCATGCGAGAAGTGGTCAGAAGACGATATTCAAGAGTGTTGAAAGATGCACTGCCGCTGCCGGATTTAATTGTGATTGATGGCGGTAAAGGACAGATCGAAGCAGTAAAGGAAATTCTGCGTCATGAACTTGGACTCGATGTACCAGTGGCAGGTCTTGCGAAAGATGATCGTCACAATACATCCCAGCTGCTGTTTGGGGATCCGCTCGAAGTAGTCCCGCTTAACAGACGCAGTCAGGAGTTCTACTTTATGCAGCGGATTCAGGATGAAGTCCACCGCTTTGCAATTACATTCCATAGGCAGGTGCGTGCTAAAAATTCGATCCAGTCTGTACTTGATGATATTGAAGGGGTAGGACCGCAGCGTAAAAAGCAGCTATTAAAATATTTCGGTTCAGTGAAAAAGCTCCGTGAAGCATCACTTGAGGAAGTTGTAAAAGCGGGTGTGCCAGCTAAAACTGCAGAGAAAGTGATTGAGAAATTAAAGGAATAATATTGCCGGGGGGAAATCCCCGTGCTATAATGATCAACAATTAAACACTTTATTTAAAGTGGTGATAGAGGTGCGGACGTAAAAAGTACCGCTGCTTAGGATGATGAAATCCAGTGATGCAGTGTGAAAAGGTGCGGCCGCCGAAGCAGAAAATCCTTCATCAGATTTTCCGCTGGTTCTGCATTTAACAGATGCAGAGCTGTCAGAACTTGGATGTTCTGGAGAGCTATCTCACCTGTGCGATTCAGATGATATGTATGATCTGTCTAAAAGCAATGGGGAGACTTCTCCCTGTTGCTTTTTTTATGTCGTAAACAGTTGAGAAATATTGTAAGGGAAGAGGAAAATAAAGTGGGAATCGTTGTACAGAAATTCGGAGGGACTTCGGTCGGTTCAGTTGAGAAGATTCATCATGTGGCTAATAGAGTCATTCTTGAAAAAGAGAAAGGGAATGACGTCATTGTGGTTGTATCAGCAATGGGCAAAACGACGGATGAACTTGTCAGGTTAGCCGGGGAAATGACATCACGTCCTGAAAAAAGAGAAATGGATATGCTGCTGACAACAGGGGAACAGATGTCAATGTCACTCCTGGCGATGGCATTACACAACAGAGGTTATAACAGCACTTCCCTAACAGGGTGGCAGGCAGGCATACGGACAGAAGCCGTATTCAGTAATGCAAGAATTACAGAAGTTAAAACAAAGCGCGTGGAAAGTTTATTAGAAGAAGGCAGAGTCATTGTTGTAGCCGGATTTCAGGGAATGGATGAAAACGGAGAGATCACGACGCTTGGACGGGGCGGTTCTGATACAACTGCTGTTGCACTGGCTGCAGCAATGCAGGCTGACCGTTGTGACATTTATACAGATGTTGACGGTGTCTACTCAACCGATCCCCGCTATGTAAAAGCAGCAAGAAAATTAAACGGAATCTCTTATGACGAAATGCTTGAGCTTGCTAATCTTGGGGCCGGCGTACTTCATCCGAGAGCGGTCGAATTTGCAAAAAACTACGGCATTAAACTGACTGTCAGATCAAGTATGGAAGAAACAGAAGGAACGTTAATAGAGGAGGATGCACCGATGGAAGAGCATTTAGTTGTTAGAGGCGTAGCATTTGATAAGGATATTGTCAGGATGACAGTTGTAGGAATTGAAAACGAACTGACAGGATTTCCTGCAGTCTTCTCCATTCTGGCAAAGCATCACGTGGATGTAGATATCATTATTCAGAGTAAACTTGATACAGGCAGAGTAAATCTGTCATTTTCAATAAAGGAATCGGCACTCGATGAGACCCTTCAGATCCTCTCTGACTATAAAGAAGAAATCGGTTATCAGGAAATCGAACATGAAACCGGACTTTCGAAAGTATCGATTGTCGGTTCCGGCATGGTTTCAAACCCTGGTGTAGCTGCCCAGATGTTCAGTGTACTTGCAGATAAGAAAATCCAGGTTAAAATGGTCAGTACTTCTGAAATCAAAGTCTCAGCCGTAGTAGATACAGAGAACGTGATTAAAGCAGCTAATGTCATTCATGAAAGCTTTGGTCTGGATAAACCGGCAGTTCATATATAAAAAGCAGCAGGTTCCCGGTTCAGGAGCCTGCTGTCGTTTATTGTTTAGTTTTTCTCGAAGGAAGGTCATAGGGTTCTTTCAGATCCCATTTCAATTCGATTTGAACGCAGTTCTTCTTATTTCTGGTGTAGACAGCTTCCGTATGGTATTGCTTAATCATTGCGATCTGTTCAGCGGCAAAACCGGCTTCAAGTGTAAAAACGGGATCATGATGACTGAACCTTTCCTGAACGGACTGGCCCGTAAGTTCAAACAATATTTCATCACGCTTCTGTTTTATAATGGAAAGATTGCCCCACTCTGCGCGTTCGAAAAATGCAATCACTTCTCCTTCATTCTGACAGGGATAGTTTCGTGCCAGCTTTTTGCCGGCCCAATATAAAATATCTTTCGAATGATTTCCCAGGAGGTCCGGTATCAGTTCATCCCTGATCAGCCGGTAGCCAAATAAATCCCTGGGTGTATGTACATGTTCATTTTCACTCATTGCGTACCGTACCTCACTTTCAATCTCTTTATTATAAAATGAAAAAGGGCAAAGCGTAAGGTGAAATAGAGAATTAATTATTAAATCGTCAAAATGTCACACGTCTTATCAGTTTTATTAAAATAATAAATTGTGAAAAATGATTTTGTGAATAATTTGTGAAAATACAGTGGTTTTTGAGTTAACCTTCCTATATATCCTTATTAAAGATTACTGAAACATTTGAAAAGTTTTTATGTATACGTTTTCTTGACGCTCCTATGACAGAGGAGTACAATTAATTTGTCACATAAATGTTATACTGTGCGAAAATTTTGTTGAAAATGATCATTCTAGGGAATCGTTTTCAGCAGCTGTACTTATTCAAGAGGGGGTTACATTCGATGGCGGAAAATCGAGAGTTTTACTGGAGGAGGCTGCACTCTTTACTTGGTGTTATACCTGTAGGGATCTTCCTGATTCAACATTTAGTTGTTAACCATTTCGCTACTAGAGGCGAACAGGCTTTCAACGATGCAGCGCACTTTATGGAAAGTTTACCATTCAGAATCTTTTTAGAACTATTTATTATTTTTATCCCGCTATACTTCCACGCAATCTATGGAGTATACATTGCATTCACTGCTAAAAACAATACGAAACGTTACGGCACACTGCGTAATTACATGTTCATGCTGCAGCGTATATCAGGTGTGGTTACA
The DNA here is from genome assembly GCF_016908195.1 of Jeotgalibacillus terrae. Lineage (GTDB taxonomy): Bacteria > Bacillota > Bacilli > Bacillales > Jeotgalibacillaceae > Jeotgalibacillus > Jeotgalibacillus terrae. The sequence goes on along the minus strand of NZ_JAFBDK010000006.1, from coordinate 85,399 downwards.
CTGATTTTCGTTACATGGCATGTATGGGAAACGCGTATTCAGGCAGCGCTTGGTACTGAAGTAAACTTTGGCATGATGGAAGAAATTCTTGCTAATCCATGGATGGTTGCTTTTTACATACTTGGAATAGTATCAACGACATTCCACTTTGCTAATGGTTTATGGTCATTTATGGTCAGCTGGGGAATCACGGTGAGCGCCCGCTCGCAAAAGATTTCAACATACGCGACGCTTGGCGTATTTATTGTGCTTACAGTGATCGGTATCCGTGCAATTCTTGCATTCGTTTAATCCATTAACTTTTTCAGCTGCAAAGAGCAGCTTTTGATATCAGTAAGGAGAGTGACAAAATGAGTAAAGGCAGAATTATCGTTGTAGGTGGCGGACTTGCCGGCCTGATGGCGACAATTAAAGCAGCTGAAGCAGGAATGTCAGTAGACCTCTTCTCGCTTGTACCTGTAAAACGTTCACACTCTGTTTGTGCACAAGGCGGTATAAACGGAGCTGTAAATACAAAGGGTGAAGGTGATTCTCCGTGGGAACACTTTGATGACACAGTATACGGGGGCGACTTCCTTGCGAATCAGCCACCTGTAAAAGCAATGTGTGATGCGGCACCGGGTATCATTCACCTGCTTGACCGTATGGGTGTTATGTTCAACAGAACACCTGAAGGACTACTTGACTTCCGCCGCTTTGGAGGAACGCAGCACCACCGTACTGCATTCGCCGGTGCAACTACTGGTCAGCAGTTGTTATATGCACTTGATGAGCAGGTGAGAAGACATGAAGTAGCCGGTCTTGTAACGAAATATGAAGGCTGGGAATTTCTTGGTTCAGTGCTTGATGACGACGGCGTGTGCCGTGGTGTTGTATCTCAGGATCTGAAGACAATGGAAATTCAGTCTTTCAAGGGGGACGCAGTCATTCTGGCTACAGGCGGACCTGGAATTATCTTCGGGAAATCAACAAACTCTGTCATCAATACTGGAGCAGCAGCTTCTGTTGCTTATCAGCAGGGCGTGTATTATTCAAATGGTGAGTTCATCCAAATCCACCCGACAGCGATCCCTGGTGACGATAAACTTCGTCTGATGAGTGAGTCTGCGCGTGGTGAAGGTGGCCGTGTATGGACGTATAAAGACGGTAAGCCATGGTACTTCTTAGAAGAAAAGTATCCGGCATACGGAAACCTCGTGCCGCGTGATATTGCAACACGGGAAATTTTCGATGTATGTGTGCGTCAGAAGCTTGGTATTAATGGCGAGAACATGGTTTATCTTGACCTTTCTCATAAAGACCCGAAAGAGCTTGATATTAAGCTTGGCGGAATTATCGAAATCTATGAGAAGTTCATGGGAGATGACCCGCGTAAAGTACCAATGAAGATTTTCCCTGCTGTTCATTACTCAATGGGTGGACTATGGGTAGATTTTGATCAGATGACAAATATCCCTGGTCTGTTCGCAGCTGGTGAATGTGATTATTCAATTCACGGTGCAAACCGTCTTGGTGCGAACTCACTTCTATCATCTATTTATGGTGGAATGGTCGCAGGACCAAACGCTGTAAAATATATCGAGGGACTTGAAAAGACGACAGAAGATATGCCTGAAGACATCTACACCCGCTTTGAAAAAGATAAACAGCAGGAGTGGGATGAAATCATGGCAATGGATGGCGACGAGAATGCATACGTTATTCATAAAGAGCTTGGAGAATGGATGACAGATAATGTAACAGTTGTCCGTCATAATGATAAGCTTCGTGAAACTGATGCAAAAATTCAGGAACTGCAGGAGCGCTTTAAGCGGATCAACATTAACGATACTGCTAAATGGAGTAACCAGGGAGCTGTGTTTACACGTCAGTTAAAAGGAATGCTTCACTTAGCACGCGTTGTTACAATCGGTGCGCTTAACCGTGATGAAAGCCGCGGCGCACACTATAAGCCTGACTTCCCTGAACGTAATGATGAGAAATTCCTGAAGACAACAATGGCTAAGTTTAATCCTGAAACAAATGCTCCGGAGTTCCATTATGAAGATGTTGATGTTTCACTGATTGAACCGCGTAAACGTGATTACTCTAAGAAGAAAGGAGCAAAATAATCATGGCAATAGCAACGGAAGAAAAAGTAATCAAATTTGAAATTCACCGCCAGGACGATGAGAATTCTGCACCTTATTTCGAAGAGTTTGAGATTCCATACCGCGCGAATATGAACGTTATTTCTGCGCTGATGGAAATCAGACGTAATCCATTTAATAAAAAAGGTGAAAAAACGACTCCGGTATCATGGGATATGGGCTGTCTTGAAGAAGTATGCGGAGCCTGCTCAATGGTGATCAATGGTAAGCCGCGTCAGTCATGTACTGCGCTTGTGGACCAGCTTGAACAGCCAATCCGTCTTGAGCCGATGAAAACATTCCCGGTTGTGCGTGACCTTCAGGTTGACCGCAGCCGCATGTTCGATTCTCTTAAGAGGGTAAAAGCATGGATTCCGATCGATGGTACGTATGATCTTGGACCTGGTCCGCGTATGCCGGAGAAAAAACGTCAGTGGGCATACGAACTGTCAAAATGTATGACTTGCGGTGTTTGTCTTGAAGCATGTCCGAATGTGAACAGCAAGTCAGACTTTATTGGACCTGCACCACTTTCACAGGTTCGTCTGTTCAACGCACATCCAACCGGTGCAATGAATAAAAATGAACGCCTTGAAGCCATTATGGGTGATGGGGGACTTTCAAACTGCGGTAACTCACAGAACTGTGTGGAAGCTTGCCCTAAAGGTATTCCGTTAACAACGTCAATCGCGGCACTTAACCGTGACACAAACCTTCAGATGTTCAGAAACTTCTTCGGAAGCGATAAAGAAGTTTAAGAACGTTTGAGTAATAAATGTTAATTTTATTAACGTGATATTCAGGTGAGCGTAGCGGGAAGTGGTGACTTCGGGCCAATTAGCGACCGCCGTCCGGAAAGCACCACACGCAGCGCAGCGAGCCCTTTTAAGAGACTTAGACAATATGTCTGAGTCTCTTTTTTCTGTTCAAAAGACCAGACTTCATGTAAAATAAAAATGAATGATCATTCATTTTACAAAAGGGGATGTCAAATTTGAAAATACCTTACATAAATAACTTTGAAGGCTGGAAAAAAGAATTTGAATTTTATTATCCGGTAAAAATCAGGTTCTCTGAAACAGACCTTTTTGGTCACATGAATAATACCGTACCTTTTATCTACTTTGAACAGGCCAGAATCGAGTTTTTCAAGCATCTTGGTTTTATGCAGAACTGGCTTGATCCGGCAAGTCAGGCCATACCTGTTGTTGCGAACCTCCAATGTGATTTTCTGAAACAGGCATTCTTTGATGAAAATCTGAAAGTCTATGTCAAAGCAGATTCTGTAGGGAATTCATCCGTTGATATCCACTATCTTGGGGTGAATGAAAAAGACATTCCTGTATTCTCTGGCCGGGGTACGATGGTGCAAATGGATAAGCAAACCGGCAAAGGACTTGCCTGGACTGAAGAACAAAAAGAATTATTCATCAGACCAGCTGTAAAAATGGACTGATGAACACTCACTTCTTTTCTGCCGGTTTCATACACTGAACAAACGGCGTAAATGGATAAGGGGGAAAAGGAGTGGCCCGGAGAAACTCAATACTAACAAAAAGGGAAAGAGAAGTGTTTTCTCTTTTATTGAAAGATTTGACGACTAAAGAAATTGCTTCTGCTTTATTTATAAGTGAAAAAACTGTCAGAAACCATATTTCTAATGTAATCCAGAAACTTGGTGTAAAAGGAAGAGCTCAGGCGATTGTCGAGTTATTAAGGCTTGGAGAACTGTCTCTGTAATTCAGAGGCAGTTTTTTTGTTTACGGCAGTTTGTTCAAATTTTCTTGATTATTATCATTAAAAAAGCGACAATATGTATACAACGAAACATAGGGAGTGTATATAACGATGGAAACGAAAAGTGTACAGGAGCTTCATCCAAGAGAGGTTGTAGCAGATATCGAAAAAGACCTCCGCTATATTTCCGGACTGATCAAACAAAAGGGTCGTGAAATCCTCAGTCAGTACACGATTACGCCACCGCAATTCGTGGCACTTCAGTGGCTGTTTGAAGCCGGAGACATGACGATTGGCGAACTATCAAATAAAATGTATCTTGCATGCAGCACAACAACAGACTTAATTGACCGGATGGAAAGAAGCAATCTGGTTGTCAGAGTAAAAGATGAACATGACCGCAGGGTGGTTAGAATTCATTTATTAGAAGAAGGCGAAAGAATTATTGAAGAAGTAATTAAAAAGCGTCAGCACGATCTAAGTGATGTACTATCCGGTTTTACAGAGGATGAAGTGACTTCACTCGCTAAAGCGCTGAATAAATTACATGGTGAAATGAAATAAGAGTGAGGCGTTTTTTTTGAGTAGAGCAATTGGTGTAATGGATTCCGGTGTAGGCGGCTTAACAGTTGCCAAAGAAATTATCTACCAGCTTCCAAATGAGCATATTATTTATTTAGGGGATACAGCACGCTGTCCATATGGCCCGAGACCTGAAGAAGAAGTAAGAAGGTATACGTGGGAAATGGCTGAGTTTTTATATAAGCAGGATATTAAAATGCTGGTGATCGCCTGTAATACTGCAACTGCAGCTGCGCTTGAAGAGATAAGAACTGCTTTTGATATTCCGGTAATCGGTGTCATCTCACCCGGAGCGCGCTCAGCGATTAAGTATACAAAGAATAATCATATCGGCATTCTTGGAACTGTCGGAACGATTAAAAGTGAAGCGTATGAACATGTGCTCCACAGCCTGAAAGAATCAATACAAACGTATCCGAAGGCATGCCCGAAATTTGTTCCGCTTGTAGAAAGTGGAGAGTACAACAGTTCAATGGCTAAAAAAATTGTCGCTGAAACACTCAGTGAGATGAGACAGTACCCGATTGACACATTGATTCTCGGCTGTACACACTATCCACTGCTTCAGCCGCTGATTGAGCAGTACGTCGGATCAAAAGTAAAAGTAATCAGTTCGGGTGATGAGACTGCAAGAGAGGTCAGTGCGATCCTATCTTATCGCGGTGAGCTTCATTCGCGTCATGAGAAGAAACAAAATGTATTTTATACAACTGGTTCACCTGTTATATTTGGACAAGTTGCACGAGAATGGATGAATGACGATTCCATTGTAGTAGAATCTGTGAAACTGCCGTGAGCTTATCACGGCTTTTGTCATGTACATCATTAAAAATGGAGTGAATATCTGTGAGAATCGATGGAAGAATTCCCTCTGAAATGAGAGAAGTAAAAATTGAAAAGAACTACCTGATGCATCCTGAAGGATCTGTACTTGTATCATTTGGGGATACGAAAGTAATCTGTACGGCAAGTATAGATGACAGGGTTCCGCCATTTTTGAGAGGTCAGGGTAAGGGCTGGATTACGGCAGAATACGCTATGCTGCCAAGGGCAACCGGTCAGCGGACGATCCGTGAATCTTCCAAAGGAAAGGTCAGCGGCCGTACAATGGAGATCCAGAGACTGATTGGCCGGGCATTGCGTTCAGTTGTTGATCTTGACGCACTGGGTGAGAGAACCGTATGGATAGACTGTGACGTGATTCAGGCTGATGGAGGTACACGGACTGCTTCGATTTCAGGTGCATTTGCAGCGATGGCACTGGCTATTGAGAAAATCGCTTCAGAAAAAGCACTGCCGGCCTTTCCTGTAAAAGATTTTCTTGCCGCAGTATCTGCAGGCATCAGTACAGAAGGTGAGCCAATTCTTGATTTGAATTATGCAGAAGACAGCACTGCTGAAGTTGATATGAATATCGTCATGACCGGGAAAGGGAATTTTGTTGAACTTCAGGGTACAGGTGAAGAGGCTGAATTCACACACGAACAGCTGCTTGACATGCTCAGTATCGGTAAGGCGGGAATTGAAAAGATTGTTGAGCACCAGAAAATGATTCTGGGCGAAGAAATAACAGCTAAAATTCTGGACGGTGTAACCGGATGAAAACGATGATTATTGCCACGCACAATCAAGGTAAAGCAAAAGATTTTGAAAAACTGCTTGCACCTTTTGGCTACAAAATCAAAACACTTTCAGACTACCCTTCAATAGAAGAAGTAGAGGAAACAGGTTCAACTTTTGCTGAAAATGCTACTTTAAAAGCAGAAGCGATTTCAAAACATTTTTACGAAATCGTTATTGCTGACGACAGCGGCTTAATCGTGGATGCCCTGAACGGTGAACCGGGTGTGTATTCAGCCCGTTACGCCGGTACAGAAAAAGATGATCAGAAAAATATTGAAAAAGTACTCGATAAGCTAAAAGGGGTGCCAAAGGAAAAAAGAACTGCACGATTTCATTGTACGCTGGCACTTGCAGAACCTGAAAAAGATACTGTTCTGTTTACAGGTGAATCGGAAGGGTATATAACTTCAAAGCCATCTGGTGAAAACGGATTTGGATACGATCCGATTTTTTATACTGAAGTGTTCGGGAAAACTTTTGCAGAACTGACACCGGAAGAGAAGAACCGGATCAGCCACCGTGCAAATGCACTCAGGAAATTGCAATTACAGTTTCAATGAGGTGATAGGATGAAATTACTGGTTGTGAGTGATAACCATGGAGACAGTAAAATTCTTTCAGAAGTAACTGAACGCTGGCGTGGCCATGTGGATTATATGTTTCATGCAGGTGATTCAGAACTGCCCTTTGAGTCTGACGTGATGAACCCGTTTGTAAAGGTGCGGGGGAATTGTGACTTTGATTCAGCGTATCCTGAAGATGAACTTGTTGATTGTGATGGGACAAAAGTTTTTATCACACACGGGCACTTGTACGGCATTAAATCTTCACTTGATCGAATTGGCTATAAGGGAGATGAACTTCAGGCTGATATCATTATTTTCGGACATTCCCACCAGCTGGGTGCTGAAATGATGGATGGCCGGCTGTTCCTGAATCCGGGCAGTATCAGATTGCCAAGGGACCGCAATGAGCCGACATATGCAATTGTTAACCTTCATGAGCGGCAGGTTGATATTGATTTTTATACAGATCAGCATGAGAAACTGTTATCATGGAATAAAGAGTTCAACGCGTGATTTCAGTACCCGTCCGCGACGGCTTTTAGAAGCGGACGGGACTGATTCTTATGCGGATTCAATCCGGTTGAAAATATTTTAAAATAATATTTTTAAAATCCGTTGACTTTTTATACGCTAGTTAATATAATAGTAATTGTCCTCAACAAGGACTACATAATGTCCCAGTAGCTCAGCTGGATAGAGCAACAGCCTTCTAAGCTGTCGGTCGGGCGTTCGAATCGCTCCTGGGACGCTACCTAAACCTGTCTGTTACGTCCGTAACAGACAGGTTTTCTTTTTGTGTAATCAGTTTGATTCTTGGCATTTTTGAGATGACAGTGCTACACTCAATTCACATATTATAACGGAAGGTGGTTCATCATATATGGATGAGCAGCAGAGCAGGCGTGTGATTCCGTTCCCGGGCTTAAAAGAGCGTCTCATAGAACGTGGATTAGACATGCTGCAAAATCAGGAAAATGTTGAAGCCATCAGCCTGCTTGAACAGGCGTATGACATGGATGAACACGACGCAGCTGCAGGCACCTCGCTGGCCGTTGCCTATTATGAAAACCGTCAGTGGAGGGAGTCAGCCGGACTGTGTGAAAAGATGCTTCATGAAGGTTCAGGTGAATATGAAGAACTGATAGAGCTTTACGTGATGAACCTGATCAAGCTGAGAAAGTTCAGTGAAATATCAGCTTTTATCAGTCCTCTTTTAGAAGAGAATGAATTGCCGCCTGAGAAGGCAGCACGTCTCAAAAGTCTGATTGACTTAGGACAGGAGCAGAAAGAGATCACTGAATCAGCTGACGAGTCTTTTGCCTCTTTTCAATTGCATAAAGATCTCGAGCAGCAGATGATTCAGTCGGCAGCGCTGGCTAAGCAGAATATCAGACCAATGAAAGACGATATTATCAGGGAAATCGAAAGTGGACAGACGCATCCGTTTATACAGACATTACTTCTGAATATTCTCAGAGAACAGGGGATTGAAGATGAAGTGATTGTCAGTAAGTGGGGGAAAGAAATTTCTGTTATTCCTGCCGAACTGCTCGAGCCTTTTGAACAGGAGATTTTTCAGCAGACGAAAGCGATGATTGAAGATCACAGTCAGGAACTGCAAACAGCAGAAATTGCACAGGAGCTCTTGCAAAAGCATGCATTCCTGCTGTACCCTTTCACTTGGAGAAATAATAATGCGGAACTGCTCTCAGAAGCGTATTTGAGACTTTCGAGAGAATATATGGGGCATGAAACTGCTTTTCAGCAATTCTCAGATGAAGACCTGCTCGATGAAATCAGGAGACTTGAGAAAGCGGAAATGGTCTAATGGTTTGCAGTTGAAACACAAACCGCGTATGTTATAATAAAATGGTTGCATAATGGGATTCTTAAATCGATAAATGAAAGAATCATTGATTTCATGATGTTCATGAAACCATTAACTTAATAGATGTTTTGGAGGGAATTATTTATGTCAGCAAAATGGGAAAAGCAAGAAGGTAATGAAGGTGTACTAACTGTACAGGTAGACGCTGAGACAGTAAACAAAGGATTGGACAGCGCGTTTAAAAAGGTCGTTAAGCAAATTAACGTACCCGGTTTCCGTAAAGGAAAAATGCCTCGCCAAATGTTTGAAAAGCGTTTTGGTGTAGAATCACTTTATCAGGATGCACTTGATGAAATCCTTCCTGAAGCTTACGCAAGCGCAGTAGACGAAGCAGGTATCGTACCTGTAGACCGTCCTGAAATTGATGTTGAACAGATGGAAAAAGGTAAAGAACTGATCTTCACTGCAAAAGTAACGGTTAAGCCGGAAGTTAAACTTGGTGAATACAAAGGGCTTGAAGTGGAAAAGCTTGATGCTGAAGTAACTGATGAAGATGTGGATGCTGAGCTTAAGCAGCTGCAGGAACGTCAGGCTGAGCTTGTTGTGAAAGAAGACGGAAAAGTTGAAGACGGCAATACTGTTGTTCTTGACTTTGAAGGCTTCGTTGATGGTGAGGCGTTTGAAGGCGGACAAGCTGAAAACTATTCACTTGAAATTGGTTCAGGTTCATTCATTCCAGGATTTGAAGAGCAGCTTGTAGGTCTTGCAGCTGGAGATGAAAAGGACGTTGAAGTTTCATTCCCTGAAGAGTATCATGCTGAAGAGCTTGCTGGTAAACCGGCAACTTTCAAAGTGAAAATTCATGAAATCAAAGCAAAGGAACTTCCTGAACTTGATGATGAATTCGCTAAAGATGCAGACGAAGAAGTTGAGTCTCTTTCTGAACTGAAAGAAAAAACGAAAACGCGTCTGACTGAAGAAAAGCAAAATGCTGCTGAGATGGCACTTCGCGATTCAGTTGTAGAAAAGGCAGCTGAAAATGCTGAAATCGATATTCCGGAATCAATGGTTAACACTGAAGTTGACCGCATGATGCAGGAATTCGAACAGCGTCTTAGCGCACAGGGTATGAACCTTGATCTTTACTTCCAGTTCAGCGGACAGGACGAAGAAACACTTCGCGGACAAATGCAGGAAGATGCAGCGAAGCGTGTTCGTACGAACCTTGTACTTGAAGCAATCGCTGATGCAGAAAACATCACTGTCACAGAAGAAGATGTTGAGTCAGAGCTTAGCAGCATGACTGAACAATTCAATATGTCAGTTGATCAGATCAAAGCTGCACTTGGCGGATCTACTGAAATTCTTGAAAATGATCTTCGTGTACAAAAAGCAATCGATTTTCTTGTGGAAAACAGTAAAACTGTTGCATAATAAGATTTAAGGGCAAGGCGCGATGATATCGTGCCTTGTTTTATAACATAAAAGCTTTAATCATTTCGTGCATACATAAGTGTTTAAAAGGAAAGCATATCGGGAAAATCGAGTTAGTTCCGTCTAATGATTCATTATGGTACAATTTTCTCTACAGAGTGAAGAAGAGCTGCTCTAGCTCAGGGCAAGACTGATAAAGGGGTGAATGGAATGTTTAAATTTAACGATGAAAAAGGACAATTGAAATGTTCTTTCTGCGGAAAGACCCAGGAACAGGTACGTAAGCTTGTTGCCGGGCCTGGCGTATATATTTGTGATGAGTGTATCGAACTCTGCACTGAAATTGTAGAAGAAGAGCTGGGCACTGAAGAAGAAGTAGAGTTCAAGGATGTTCCAAAACCAAAGGAAATCCTTTCAATTCTGGGTGATTACGTTATCGGACAGGAACGTGCAAAGAAGTCACTTTCTGTAGCTGTTTATAACCACTACAAACGTATTAAATCAAACAGTAAAGTTGACGATGTTGAACTTTCGAAAAGTAACATCTGCCTGATCGGTCCAACCGGATCAGGTAAAACGTTGCTGGCACAGACACTTGCAAGAATTCTGAATGTGCCATTTGCCATTGCGGATGCTACATCACTGACAGAAGCCGGTTATGTAGGGGAAGATGTTGAAAACATTCTTCTGAAACTGATTCAGGCTGCTGATTACGATGTTGAACGCGCTGAAAAGGGAATTATCTATATCGATGAAATCGATAAAGTAGCCCGTAAATCTGAAAACCCGTCAATTACACGTGACGTTTCAGGTGAAGGTGTTCAGCAGGCATTGCTGAAAATTCTTGAAGGTACGACTGCAAGTGTGCCTCCACAGGGTGGAAGGAAGCATCCACACCAGGAGTTTATTCAAATCGATACAACGAATATCCTGTTCATTGTTGGCGGGGCATTCGACGGTGTGGACCAGATTATCAAACGCCGACTTGGCCAGAAGGTAATCGGCTTCGGCTCTGGAGAATCAAAAGGTGACCTGACTGAACGTGAACTGCTTGCTAAGCTGGTACCTGAGGATCTACTGAAATTCGGTCTGATCCCTGAATTTATCGGCCGTCTGCCAGTGACAGCAACACTTGAAACGCTGGATGAAGAGGCGCTGATCTCAATTTTGACTCAGCCTAAAAACGCCTTAGTCAAACAATATCAGAAAATGCTTGAGCTTGATGATGTTGAACTTGAATTTGAGGAAGAAGCACTGCGTGAAATCTCTAAAAAAGCAATTGAACGAAAAACCGGTGCACGAGGACTTCGTTCTATTATTGAAAACCTGATGCTTGATGTCATGTTTGATCTTCCTTCCAGAGAAGAAATTAAAAAGTGCATTATCACACCTGGAGCTGTTGATCAGACGGAACGTCCTGTTCTGCTGAGAGAAGATGGTTCTGAAATTAATCTGGATGATGAAGAAAAGACATCTGCTTAAAGTCTAAGACAAAAGCTGGCTCATCATATAGAGTCAGCTTTTTTCTTCGCTTTGCCCGGATGTTTTGCTTGTTGAAAGGGTAAAGTATAACAGAAGCTAACAGATACAACCTGGAGGTGTTACATATGGCGAAATCAACTACACAAACCTTACCACTGCTGCCGCTGCGCGGTTTACTCGTGTATCCGACAATGGTACTTCATATTGACGTTGGCCGTGAAAGGTCTATTCAGGCGCTTGAAAAAGCAATGATGGAAGACCATATGATCTTTTTATCCACACAAAAAGATATGGCCATCGATCAGCCTGAGCAGGATGACCTGGCTGAAATGGGTACGCTGACAAAAGTAAAGCAAATGCTGAAACTTCCTAACGGTACAATCCGTGTACTTGTTGAAGGGATTGAGCGCGGAAGAATTACTTCTTTTGAAGAAAGTGAGCCTTTCTTTACAGTAACAGTTGAATCTCTGCCGGATGATCCTGAAAAAACCCCTGAATATGAAGCGCTGATGCGTACATTAACGGATTACTTTGAACAGTACATTGCGTTATCAAAGAAAGTTTCTAAAGAGACACTTAACACAGTACTTGATATCGAAGAACCCGGCCGTCTTGCAGATATTGTAGCTTCCCACCTGCCATTAAAGTTAAAAATGAAGCAGGAAGTACTTGATACAACTGATATCAAAAAACGTATGACACGACTGATCGAGACAATCAACAACGAAAAAGAAGTACTGAGTCTTGAAAAGAAGATCGGTCAGCGTGTGAAAAAGTCTATGGAAAGAACGCAAAAAGAATATTATCTGCGTGAACAGATGAAAGCGATTCAGAAAGAACTCGGGGATAAAGATGGAAAAACCGGTGAAATTTCTGACCTGGCAAAAAGAATTCGTCAGGCAAAGATGCCTGAATCTATAGAGAAGATTGCACGTAAAGAGCTTGACCGCTATGAAAAAGTACCTGCTACCTCAGCAGAAAGCTCAGTGATCCGCAATTACATCGAATGGCTTATTACCGTTCCGTGGAGCCAGTCAACTAAAGATGACCTGGATATTAAAAAGGCTGAAAAGATCCTTGATCGTGACCATTACGGACTTGAAAAAGTAAAAGAGCGTGTGCTTGAATATCTGGCCGTTCAACAGCTGACAAAGTCATTAAAGGGTCCGATTCTCTGTCTTGCCGGACCACCTGGAGTAGGTAAAACAAGCCTTGCACGTTCAATTGCTGAATCAGTCGGCAGAAAATTTGTCAGAGCATCACTTGGTGGTGTCAGAGATGAATCTGAAATCCGCGGACACCGTAGAACGTATGTGGGGGCAATGCCTGGGCGTATTATTCAGGGAATGAAAAAAGCGGGTACTGTGAACCCTGTGTTCCTTCTTGATGAAATTGATAAAATGTCTAATGACTTCAGAGGGGATCCATCTTCAGCAATGCTTGAAGTGCTTGACCCTGAACAGAACAACTCATTCAGTGATCACTTCATTGAAGAGCCATATGATCTGTCCAAAGTAATGTTCATTGCAACTGCCAATAACCTGGCAACGATCCCGGGTCCTCTGCGTGACCGTATGGAGATCATTACAATTGCTGGATACACAGAGATTGAAAAAATTAATATAGCCAAAAATCATCTGCTTCCAAAGCAAATCGAAGAAAATGGCTTATCGAAGTCCCAGGTTCAGGTGCGTGATGAAGCCATCAAGGATATTGTCCGCTACCACACGCGTGAAGCCGGTGTAAGAAGTCTTGAACGACAGCTTGCTACAGTATGCAGAAAAGCTGCCAAAATGATTGTTGGAGAAGAGAAGAAAAAGGTCATAGTTACGTCAAAAAGCCTTTCTGATCTTCTTGGCAAGAAGAAGTTCCGTTATGGACAGGCTGAAGTTGAAGATCAGATTGGCGTAGCAACTGGTCTTGCCTATACGACTGTTGGAGGAGATACACTTCAAATTGAGGTCTCACTATCTCCAGGTAAAGGGAAACTTGTGCTGACCGGTAAGCTTGGCGATGTGATGAAAGAATCTGCCCAGACTGCCTTTTCATTTGTCAGATCCCGTGCAGAACAGCTGAACTTAGAAGAAGACTTTCATGAAAAACATGATATTCATATCCACGTTCCTGAAGGTGCAGTGCCAAAAGATGGGCCGTCTGCCGGTATTACAATTGTAACTGCGCTTGTATCTGCACTGACGGACCGCAAAATCAAAAAAGAAGTCGGTATGACCGGTGAAGTGACACTAAGAGGAAGAGTACTGCCGATTGGCGGACTGAAAGAAAAATCCCTCAGTGCGCACAGAGCGGGACTGACAACCATTATTATTCCAAAAGAGAACGAGCGTGACATTGACGATATTCCGGAAAGCGTACGTAATGAACTGACGTTTATACCGGTGTCACATGTAGATGAAGTGCTTGAAGTTGCATTAGTAGGTGAGAAAGAATGAAAATTACACAATCAGAAATCGTGATCAGTGCTGTAAAGCCTGAACAATATCCTGAGGGGGGTCTGCCCGAGTTTGCATTAGCGGGCAGATCAAATGTCGGGAAATCATCATTTATTAATAAGATGATTAACAGGAAAGCACTGGCCCGCATTTCTTCAAAGCCTGGTAAGACCCAGACACTGAACTTTTATTTATTGAATGAAGCACTATACTTCGTGGATGTTCCGGGGTATGGATATGCCAAAGTATCTAAAACTGAACGTGCAGCCTGGGGTAAGATGATCGAAACATATATGACTGACAGAGCACCGCTGAAAGCTGTCATTATGATTGTCGATCTCAGACATCCCCCTACCAAAGATGATATCATGATGTACGACTTTCTTAAGCACTTTGATATTCCATGCTTAATCGTTGCCACCAAAGCTGATAAAATTCCTAAAGGCAAATGGCAAAAGCACTTAAGCGTTACACGAAAGGTGCTTGAAATCGCTGAAGGAGACGAACTTATCATGTTCTCCTCAGAAACAGGCCTCGGCAAAGACCAGGCATGGCATTTTATCGAAAGAAAAATGAAAGAATAGCAGAATGATAGACTTACCCAAAAGCACACTGATTTTGTCAGTGTGTTTTTTTAATTGTCTCTGTTAAAGATGGCTGTTGATTTCCGCTTTAGGGAGGGAACGCTTTCTGCAAATGTGCTATGAGTCTTAAAGGGTTCTCAACTGTTCAAATTCGTATCAACCTTAAGTTTACCAAACTGAGGGCAACGGAGCGGAAGGCGGTGACTCCGGGACGATTAGCGGGGTAGCCGAGACCCCGCAAGCGAAGCTGAGGAGGCTCGGCGACCGCCGTCCGGAAAGCACCGCCTGCAGCGTAGTGGACCGATTAGTCAAGCAACCGTTTTTAAAACAATCTTTTATTTTTAAGTTGGGTTTACCAACGACAAAAGTAGTGAAACATGTTATTAGTAAAACGTTTTCACAGAAGGTTCTGATATTGAGCGGAACTGTTGAAAACGCCCGGGTGGTTTGGTAACCTTAGTTCAGATGTAAACGTGATGCAGTGGTGCGAACTGGGACAACCAGTAACTGTGTCAGTACGTTTCAAGGGTTGTTCACATTTACCATTAGGCCATGTCCGCAAACATGTTATAATGGGAGTAATGATTAATTCGTGGGGGTGTCATTCAGCACATGCACATTTTAGTGGTAGGTTTGAATTACAAAACGGCCCCTGTAGAGATGAGAGAGCGTCTTTCTTTTCAGGAAGCGGATCTTAGTAAAGCAATGACAGAACTTCAGGGCAGAAAGAGCATTCTGGAGAATGTCATCGTTTCGACATGCAACCGTACTGAGATATATGCAGTAGTAGATCAGCTTCACACAGGTCGTTATTATATAAAACAATTTCTAGCTGACTGGTTCAATCTGGACAAGGACGAATTCAGTCCTTATCTATTCATGTATGAAAAAGACGGTGCAATGGAGCATCTGTTCAAAGTAAGCTGTGGCCTTGACTCAATGATTGTCGGGGAAACCCAGATCCTTGGACAGGTCCGGAAAAGCTTCTTTACAGGTCAGGAAAACGGTACGACAGGAACTGTTTTCAATGAGCTTTTCAAGCAGGCTGTTACATTAGCAAAGAAAGCACACTCTGAAACTGATATCGCATCAAATGCAGTATCAGTATCTTATGCAGCTGTTGAGCTTGCTAAGAAGATATTCGGAGATTTAAATAAAAAACATGTACTTATTCTCGGTGCCGGGAAAATGGGCGAATTGGCTATTCAGAACCTTCAGGGGAGCGGTGCTACTAAAGTAACCGTAATTAACCGTACTTTTGAAAAGGCTGAAGCACTTGCTGACAAGTTCTCAGGGAGCGCTAAAGAACTGAGAGAGCTTCAGTGTGCACTGATTGAAGCAGATATTCTGATTACATCAACAGGTGCTCAGGAAGCACTCATCAGTAAAGAGATGATGACAGATGTGGAAAGAATGCGCAAAGGCCGTCCTTTCTTCATGGTAGACATTGCAGTACCAAGAGATCTTGATCCTGCGATTAATGAACTTGATAACGTCTTTTTGTATGATATCGATGATCTTGAAGGCATTGTACAGGCTAATCTTGAAGAACGTAAACAGGCTGCAGAAGCAATTGGCCTGATGGTGGAAGAATCAATCGTTGCATTTAAAGAATGGCTGAATATGCTTGGTGTCGTACCGGTAATTTCAGAACTTCGTGAAAAGGCGCTTGCTATTCAGGCGGAAACGATGGAAAGCATTGAACGTAAAATGCCAAGCCTCACAGACCGTGAACGTAAAGTGCTGAATAAGCATACAAAGAGCATTATTAATCAACTATTAAAAGATCCGATTTTGCAGGCAAAAGAACTGGCAGCACTGCCGGATGGTGATGAAAAACTTGAACTGTTCAAACAGATTTTCAATCTGACACAGGAAACGGAACGTCAGGAAATAAAAACTGCTGAAACAGTGAATGTAAAGCCTCAGCTTTCTCTGCAAAGTTGATTGGGAGGATTACACATGTTTGAATTGTCAATGACACGGCTTCATGAAGTCATGATTATCCTCTATGCAATCAGCGTGCTATTATATTTTATGGATTATGTTCAAAAAGACCAGAAGGCGAACCGCGTTGCCTTCTGGCTTTTATCAATTGTTTGGGTTCTTCAAACAATTTTTTTATTTCTCTACATGTTCAGAACTGGAAGATTCCCGGTTTTAACGCTGTTTGAAGGCATTTATTTTTATGCCTGGGTATTACTGACTCTTTCTCTTGCACTTAACCGCTTAATGAGAGTGGATTTTACCGTTTTCTTTGTCAATGTGATCGGATTTACTTTTATGGCGATTCATACGTTTGCTCCGATACAGGCAAGCACAGAAGCAGCAGCTGAAAGGCTGATGTCCGAACTGCTGCTTGTTCACATTACAATGGCTATCGTATCCTATGCTGCTTTTTCTGTATCTGTTGTTTTCTCCATCTTGTATTTACTTCAATACAGGTTGTTAAAACAGAAAAAATGGGGTCAGAAGATTCAACGGATCACTGATTTGGCGAAGCTGGAAAAAGGATCAGTCATTTTGAACAGTATCGGTTTTCCGATGCTGTTACTCAGTTTAATTCTGGGTGTACAGTGGGCGATTGTGTCTCTGCCGACTGTGTTATGGTATGACATTAAGATTTCAGGGTCATTCCTGTTATTAGCCATATATGGTGTTTTTTTATACAGAAGATTTGGAAAGGGGCAGTCAGGGAAATCACTTGCACTGTTTAATGCAGTAGCTTTTGGCTGTCTGCTGATAAACTTCCTGCTTGGAAGCAGATTATCTTCTTTCCACTTCTGGTCAGTCTAAATAACGATTCAATGGAGGCTTTTGATAATGAGGAAATTTATTGTAGGATCACGTAGAAGTAAGCTTGCGATTACACAGACAAAATGGGTGATTGAGCAGCTTAAGGCGATTGAGCCGGGTACTGAATTTGAAATTAAGGAAATTGTCACAAAAGGTGATCAGATTCAGAATGTGAAGCTTTCTAAAGTGGGAGGCAAGGGTCTGTTTGTAAAAGAAATCGAACAGGCAATGATAGATGGAGAGATCGATATGGCTGTCCACAGCATGAAAGATATGCCGGCTGAACTGCCGGATGGACTTGTAATCGGCAGTATTCCTGAACGCGAAGATCCGAGAGATGCACTCATTTCAAAAAATAAAGAAACGCTTGCTGAGCTGCCTGCAGGGTCAATTGTTGGTACCAGCAGTCTGAGACGCGGTGCACAGATTCTTGCGGTGCGACCGGACTTGAAAGTGGAATGGATCCGCGGGAATATTGATACACGGTTAAAGAAACTTGAAACTGAAAACTTTGATGCCATTATTTTAGCAGCAGCCGGTCTTTCAAGAATGGGCTGGTCAAAGGATGTTGTATCTGAATTTCTTTCTCCGGAAGACTGCCTGCCTGCGATTGGTCAGGGCGCATTATCAATTGAGTGCCGTGAGAGTGACACAGAGCTGAGAGAACTGCTGAACCGCTTTACTGATCAGGAAACAGCACTGACTGTTACAGCTGAACGAACGTTCCTTCATAAAATGGAGGGTGGATGCCAGGTGCCGATTGCAGGGTTTGCAACACAGATTGAGGATGGCGTATCTCTGACTGCACTGGTTGCTTCACCTGATGGCAAGAAAGTATATAAAGAAGTAATTAATGGTAATGACCCTATAGAAGTAGGTCTGAAAGCAGCAGAAATCCTGACAGAGCAGGGTGCCAAAGCTTTAATTGATCAGGTTAAAGAAGAACAGGAAGGTCAGTGACATGACTTCCCTTAAAGGGATAAGGGTTGTGCTGACCAGAGATGAAGAATCCTCTGAGCAGGATCGTCTGTTGATCGAACAAAAAGGCGGCATTGCTGTCATCGCTCCTATGATTAAAATTGGCGCTTCAAACGTTCAGCTTGATGAATATAAAAAAGTCCAATTTGAGCAGGCAGACTGGATCATTTTCACTAGTAAAAATGGTGTTTACTACTTCTGCAGATTAATAGAGGATGCAGGTCTGACGCATATTCTGACTCGCAAAAATATTGCGGCAGTCGGTATAAAAACTGCTGAAGCATTGAAAAATGAGGGGATGCAGGTTCATTATATTCCTCCATTATATTCTGCTGCGAGCTTCAAAAGTGATTTTAACAAGCACGTCACAGGCCCTGTTCTTTTTCCACAGGGCAACCTTTCGCGCGGAGAGATCGCTAAATTCCTACGTGAGAAGGGACATGAATGCATCAGCTGGACGGTTTATGAAAATACTGTTCCTGAAAAATCTGAAGGTCTGATCGACAGTTTCAGAGGAGCTGATGTGATCACGCTGTTCTCTCCATCTGCTGCAGTACGTTTTTATGAAACTGTAAAAGCAGATCATCAGCTGATCTCAAGTATCAGGCAGGGACTCATTAAAATTGCCAGTATCGGACCGACAACGTCAGAGGCAGTAATAGAGATGTCTCTGCCTGTACATATAGAACCTTCAGAATATACAATGGAAGCGATGATTGAAGAAATTGCTATGACTCTAAAGTAATAAATATAAGTTTATAAGCAATCAGGAGGTAATAAATATGAAAGACTTATTATTTGACCGGCACCGCAGACTGAGAGGATCTGACGCGCTGCGTGCAATGGTTCGTGAAACATGGCTTCGTCCGGAAGATTTTATCTATCCGCTTTTTGTTGTGGAAGGAGAAAACATTCACCGTGAAGTTCCTTCAATGCCGGGTGTCTTCCACGTATCACTTGATGGTGTGATGGATGAGATTAATGAATGTCAATCTCTTGGTATCAAGTCTGTCATCCTTTTTGGTGTGCCAAAAGAGAAAGACGCAGTCGGCTCTCAGGCCTATGCAGAAGAAGGGATTGTACAGCAGGCGACCAGACTGATTAAAAAGGAAGCGTCTGAAATGGTTGTGGTAGCAGATACGTGTTTGTGCCAATATACTGACCACGGTCACTGCGGCGTAATTGAAGATGGTAAAGTGCTGAATGATCCTACACTTGATCTGCTTGCAAAAACGGCTGTCAGTCAGGCAAAAGCGGGGGCTGATATTATTGCACCATCAAATATGATGGATGGCTTTGTCGCTGCAATCCGCTATGGTCTTGATGAAGCAGGCTATCATGATGTGCCAATTATGAGTTATGCGGTTAAATATTCTTCAAGCTTTTACGGACCTTTCAGAGATGCAGCGCACAGCTCGCCTCAGTTTGGCGACCGTAAAACTTATCAGATGGATCCTGCCAACAGACTTGAGGCACTCCGTGAAGCAGACTCTGATGTAAATGAAGGAGCAGATTTCCTGATTGTAAAACCTGCACTTTCATACCTCGATATTATGAGAGAAGTCAAAGATCGTCACACACTTCCTGTTGTTGCTTATAACGTGAGTGGTGAATACTCAATGATAAAAGCAGCTGCAGCAAACGGCTGGATTAACGAGCAGGAAGTTATTCTTGAAAAACTGACAAGCATGAAGCGTGCCGGTGCAGATCTGATTATTACGTACCACGCGAAGGAAGCTTCACGCTGGCTGAAAGATCAATAAACACAAAGGAGCGATATCATGCGTTCATATGAAAAGTCACAGGAAGCATTTAAAACAGCATCTGAATTAATGCCAGGAGGAGTCAACAGTCCTGTCCGTGCATTTAAATCCGTGAATATGGATCCTATTTTTATGGAAAAAGGGAAAGGATCTAAGATTTACGATATTGACGGTAATGAATATATTGATTATGTCCTGTCATGGGGACCTCTTATTTTAGGGCATGCAGATGATCATGTCATTGAAGAAATTAAAAAGACTGCAGAAAGTGGCACGAGCTTCGGGGCACCAAGTCTTGCTGAGAATAAGCTGGCAGAGCTGGTCATCGAACGCGTACCATCGATTGAAAAAGTGAGAATGGTTTCTTCAGGTACAGAGGCAACCATGAGTGCGCTCAGACTGGCAAGAGGTTTCACGGGGCGTGACAAAATCGTTAAATTTGAAG
Source organism: Jeotgalibacillus terrae (assembly GCF_016908195.1). Lineage (GTDB taxonomy): Bacteria > Bacillota > Bacilli > Bacillales > Jeotgalibacillaceae > Jeotgalibacillus > Jeotgalibacillus terrae. Next base: position 65,002 of record NZ_JAFBDK010000006.1, on the reverse strand, counting down.
GCTGCTATCACGGTCATGGCGACAGTCTTCTGATTAAAGCAGGTTCAGGTGTTGCAACACTTGGACTGCCTGATTCACCCGGCGTTCCTGCGAGTGTAGCACAAAATACGATTACGGTTCCTTATAATGACTTTGAATCCATTCAGTATGTATTTAAAGAATACGGCAGCGAAATTGCAGGTGTCATCGTTGAACCTGTTGCCGGTAATATGGGCGTTGTGCCACCGGTTGAAGGTTTTATGGAAGAACTGAGAAAACTGACGACTGATCACGGCTCACTGCTGATTTTTGATGAAGTAATGACAGGGTTCCGCGTAGGCTATCATTGCGCTCAGGGACACCTTGATGTAACACCCGACCTGACTTGTCTTGGAAAAGTGATCGGTGGCGGTCTTCCGGTTGGCGCATTTGGCGGTCGTAAGGATATTATGGAGCACATTGCACCGGCAGGGCCAATCTATCAGGCAGGGACACTTTCAGGTAACCCGCTCGCGATGGCTGCAGGCTATGCTACACTGTCCCAGCTGACTGAAGAAAGCTATCACGGATTTGTTGAATATGGAGATAAGCTTGAGGCCGGTTTTGCTGAACTTGCCAAAAAGTATGATATCCCTCACAGCGTGAACCGTGCAGGGTCAATGCTGGGCTTTTTCTTCACAAATGAGAAAGTAACAAACTTTGATAAAGCAAAAACGTCTGACCTTGAACTGTTCGGTGAGTTCTACAGACTGATGGCAGAAAACGGCGTCTTCCTTCCACCGTCACAGTTCGAAGGCTGGTTCCTCTCAACTGTGCATGGTGAAGCAGAGCTTGACCGTACACTAAAAGCAGTCGAAGCATCATTCAAAGAAATCGCATCAAAAAGATCATAATAATTTTGGCTATATTAAAGCCCAATGTTGTTTTAGCACAGCTGGTGATTGGAGCGGAAGGGGGACGACTCCAGCAGGAGAAGCGTGACAGGTGAGACCCCACAGGCGAAGCCGAGGAGGCTCACCGCACGCCCTGCGGAAAGCGTTCCCCCTGCAGCGGAAATCAACAGCCATCTTCAACAGAGCTATAATTTTAAAAAGCAGGGCAGTGGATTGTATATCTACTGTCCTGCTTTTTATATCATACAGGCCTCTTTTCATTCATAAGCTGTAAGAGCAATGATCTAAAGGAGGCACCAATGACAAAAAACACAGTATATCAACTTCAGGAGAACATCGTTTTTAAAGGGGAACATATTCTGAGTGAGCTGCGTACGCTCTCATTCGAACCGAGCGTGTCAATAACAGAACACGCTGATCAGGTCGTAGTGGAAGGAACCCTGCATTTAGCAGGCGAAGGCAGTTATTTAACAGTTGAAGGAACGCGCGACTATGAATATCCTGAAGTGCAGGAATCGACTGTTATGGAAGAGCTTGTGTTTTTTGAACATCACTTCCCATTATCGATCTCCATTTCTTCAGCAAGGGTGGAAAGAAAGCAGGATGTGGAAGTGTATATTGATCATGTTGACTATGAGCTTCCGGAACCAGGTGTGCTGCAGGTAACTGCAGATATTATGATTGAGGGGATATCTGAGCCGAAGCGAGAAGAAGCCAGATTGCTGCCGAACCAGCCTGAAGAATGGTCAGGAGAGGGTCTGACCGAACTAATGACAGAGGAACCGCAGGAAGCTGAAACCGAAGAGCCTGCCCTGACTGATGAAGAGGTACAGGAAGAAATAACTGAACTGCCGGATAAGCAGGAGGCAGTTGAGGCACGCGCGGAACCTGCAGCACAGGAGGAATCAGTGCCGGAAGAGACGGAACAGATAGAAGAACGTGAAGAAGAGGAAGATGATGAATATAAGAAACATGATGAAGATACGTTTGCCCGTTTCATTCAGACGCTTGAAGAAAATCGGACCATCATTAAAATACATATCGCCCAGCAGGATGAAACACCTGAAATGGTTGCTGAGCGCTATGGGGTACCGATGCTTCAGCTGATGAAAAGCAACCAGTTTGAATCGAGAAGGCCATTCAACAGAGGAGAACTGATCTGGATTCCCGCCCCTCAGATCCATTCAAAGTGAAGCACACAGGCAATGCCGATCAGAATTCCTAAGATCAGCACGTCGATCGTGGATGGTATTAGTAAAAGCAGGACAGCCTGAAAAATACAAATTGGAATAATAATTGTCTGCAAATAGCAGCGGCATTTTTTCCACCATGGCGGTTTGGGTTTTGGGAGCATTCTTTTACCCATAACAGACTCCTTTCATGTATGCGTACTGTTATCATATGCACAGTGGTGTTTTTTGCGATTTTTATTGACTAAACAGGCTGATTTTGATTATGATAGATGATATAAAACAGATGCATTGATCAGGAGTAGTACGCAGTTTGTCATTCTTCAGAGAAGAAATTCATTTGGTGAGAGAATTTCCAGAACAGACCCTGCAGAAGTCGCCTGTAAGCAGTACTGGTGAAATTTCAGTAGCCCGTGCCGGTTAGAAGCCGTTATCTTAATTAAGTGCACAGACACCAGTCTGTGTAAAAAGGTGGTACCGCGAATCAAATCCCTTCGTCCTTTTACGACGAGAGGGATTTTTTTGTTGTTAAAATTCCTATATATGGAGGTAATCATATGAATGAAACATCAATGCCGACAAAGTATGATCCGAAGGCGATAGAAGAAGGCCGCTACGAATGGTGGCTGAAAGAAAAAGTATTTGAAGCAACAAGCGATGAGAGCAAAGACCCTTATACCATCGTAATCCCGCCGCCAAACGTAACAGGTAAACTACATCTTGGACACGCGTGGGATACAGCACTGCAGGATATCCTGACACGTATGAAGAGGATGCAGGGCTATGACGTACTATGGCTGCCGGGTATGGACCACGCCGGAATTGCTACGCAGGCAAAAGTTGACCAGAAGCTGCGTGAACAGGGTAAATCCCGCTATGAAATGGGCCGCGAAGCCTTTCTTGAAGAATCATGGAAATGGAAAGAAGAGTACGCTGAACATATCAGAGAGCAATGGTCAAAGCTTGGACTCGGTCTTGATTACAGCCGTGAACGATTTACACTTGATGATGGTCTTTCAAAAGCTGTACAGAAAGTATTTATCGACCTTTATAATAAAGGGCTGATCTACCGCGGGGAGTATATCATTAACTGGGACCCTGCAACAAAAACAGCTTTATCAGATATTGAAGTGATTCATAAAGACGTGCAGGGTGCTTTTTATCATATGAGATATCCACTTACTGATGGCAGTGGACATATTGAAATTGCAACAACACGTCCTGAGACAATGCTCGGTGATACAGCAGTAGCTGTTCATCCTGACGATGAGCGTTATCAGCATCTGATCGGCAAAACGGTGAAGCTGCCAATCGTTGGCCGTGAAATCAAAATCGTTGCTGATGACTATGTTGATATGGAGTTTGGTTCAGGTGCTGTGAAGATTACACCTGCTCACGATCCAAATGACTTTGAAATCGGTAATCGTCACAATCTCGAACGCGTACTTGTGATGAATGAGGACGGTTCGATGAATGATAATGCAGATAAATATCAGGGTATGGACCGTTTTGAGTGCAGAAAGCAGATCGTCAAAGATCTTCAGGAAGACGGCGTACTGTTTGAAATTGAAGAACATCTTCACTCAGTTGGACATTCAGAGCGAAGCGGTGCGGTTGTAGAACCTTATTTATCAACACAGTGGTTTGTGAAAATGGAGCCGCTTGCGAAACAGGCAATGGATATTCAGGAAACTGAAGATAAAGTTAATTTTATTCCAAACCGCTTTGAAAATACGTATATGAGATGGATGGAAAATATCAGAGACTGGTGTATTTCAAGACAGCTCTGGTGGGGACACAGAATTCCAGCGTGGTACCATAAGGAAACCGGAGAGCTTTATGTTGGAGAAGAGGCACCTGAAGACATTGAGAACTGGAATCAGGATGAAGATGTACTCGATACATGGTTTTCTTCAGCGCTATGGCCGTTCTCAACAATGGGCTGGCCGGACGAGGCATCAGCTGACTTCAAACGTTATTATCCAACATCAGCACTTGTAACAGGGTACGATATCATTGCGTTCTGGGTGTCACGCATGATCTTCCAGGGTGTTGAATTTACAGGGCAGCGTCCATTTAAGGATGTATTAATTCATGGTCTTGTACGTGATGCAGAAGGTCGTAAGATGTCTAAGTCTCTCGGTAACGGGATTGACCCTATGGATGTGATTGAACAGTATGGGGCTGACTCACTGCGCTACGTCCTGACAACCGGTTCTTCACCTGGTCAGGATCTTCGTTTCTCAATGGAACGCGTTGAATCGATCTGGAACTTTGCTAATAAGATCTGGAATGCTTCAAGGTTTGCACTGATGAATATGGACGGTCTCACATATGAAGAGATTGATCTCAGCGGAAAGAAATCTGTTGCTGACAAATGGATTCTGACCCGTTTGAATGATACAGTTGAAAACGTCACGAGTCTCGCTGAGCGCTATGAATTCGGTGAAGTCGGCCGTACGCTGTATAACTTTATCTGGGATGATTTCTGCAGCTGGTATATTGAAATGGCGAAGCTGCCGCTAAATGGGGAAGACGCGGAAGCGAAGAAGACAACGCGCTCAATTCTTGCTCACGTTCTGGATCAGACAATGCGTCTGCTCCACCCATTCATGCCGTTTATTACTGAAGAGATCTGGCAGAACCTGCCTCACCAGGGCAAGTCTATTACAGAAGCAGCATGGCCTGAGGTGAATGAATCCCAAATTGACCGTGAAGCGGAAGAAGAGATGAAACTGCTCATAGAAATTATTCGTTCTGTACGTAATATCCGTGCTGAAGTAAATACGCCAATGAGTAAAAAAGTCAGCTTGCTGATCCGTGCAGCGAATGACCAGACAGCAGAGCGCCTACAGAAAAATGAAGCTTATCTTGATAAATTCTGTAATCCTGAAAACCTGACAATCGGAACAGAAGTAAAAGCGCCTGAAAAAGCGATGACTTCAGTTGTGACTAATGCAGAATTAATTTTGCCGCTTGAAGGTTTAATTAATATTGACGAAGAGATTGATCGTCTTGAAAAAGAACTTGATAAGTGGACAAAAGAAGTTGAAAGAGTGGAAAAGAAACTAGGCAACGAGCGCTTTGTAAGCAAGGCACCTGAAGCTGTTGTAGAAGAAGAACGAGCAAAACAAAAAGACTACCAGTCAAAACAGGATGCTGTAAAAGCGCGTATTGAAGAGCTGCGTACAGTATAACTATATCGGGCGGATAGACGTAACTGTCTGTCCGCTTTTTTAAGGAGTGAACTTGATATGATTGAGACTTTTGAAGAAGCAGTAAGCTGGATCCATGGAAGACTCAGACTTGGGATCAAGCCCGGACTTGAGCGGATGGAATGGATGATGGAGCGGCTTGGGAATCCACATTTGAACATTAATGCAGTTCATATAGGCGGAACAAACGGTAAAGGTTCAACGCTCAGTTTCTTAAGAAATATTTTAGAAGAGGCTGGATATACGGTTGGTACATTCACATCACCTTATTTTGAAGTATTTAACGAAAGGATTTCTGTTAATGGAAAGCCTGCTTCTGAAGAAGACTGGACTTCACTTGTAAATATAATCAAACCGCTCGCAGATGAACTTGAAGATCATGAGCTTGGCGGACCGACTGAATTTGAAGTGATTACAGCCATGATGTTTTATTACTTTGGCGAAGTGAAGCAGAAGGATTATGTGCTGATTGAGGTGGGGCTTGGCGGAAGGTTTGACTCTACAAATATCGTAAACCCGATTTGCACCTGCATTACATCAATCGGACTGGATCATGTTAATATTCTCGGACATTCTTATGAAGAGATTGCATTTGAAAAAGCAGGGATTATAAAAGCAGGGATTCCGCTGGTGTTTAACGTTAAGCATGATGGAGCCCGCGAAGTTATTTTAACTCAGGCTGAAATAATGAAGGCTCCTGTCTTTGAGCTCGGTGAACAGTTTCACGCAGTTCATGAAAAGACTGACAGTGAAGGTGAATTGTTCACATATAATGAATATCTTCACTTAAAAATATCGATGAGTGGTGCTCATCAGGTTGAAAATGCTTCTCTTGCTGTAGCGATTGCGAAGCTGGCAGAGCCGGAGCTCGAAGATAATATCATTCGTAAAGGTATTGAAAAGGCATACTGGCCGGGGCGGTTTGAGAAGGTCGGTGAAAACCCTCTTGTAATCATGGATGGCGCTCATAACCCTGAAGGCATCGACACGATGATGCAGACAATTCATGAAAAGTACCCTGAAAAATACGTGCATTTTATTTTTGCAGCTGTGTCAGATAAAGACCTGACAAATATGATTAGTAAACTCGATCAACACGCTGATCAGATTACCTTTACATCTTTTGATTTTCCAAGGGCAGCAAAGGCAGAGTCGCTTTATGAGTTGAGTAATCATCATAATAAACAGGCAGTTGAAAACGCCGATTGGATGACTGAGCTCAATCAATCAGAGGATGCACTTTATATGATTACGGGCTCGCTATACTTCTTATCCGGGATCTATAAAGACGTGAAACGCTTATTAAAAGCTGAGACTAAGAAGTAAACAATAATTAATAGAATATTTACATTTGTTAAATATTATGTGACGAGTTGAAAATAATTTGGTATGATTATTGCTGAATGAGTCTATTATCATACAAAAAAGAGGTGAGGTAAGATGAAAGAAGTGTCTATTTCTGTAAAATGGGCATTATGGATTATATGGCTGATTACGTTTCCAGCCGGTGTATATATGGCATTTCAGATTACTCCGCTTCCTGATCTAGACTGGCGGATTGTCGTATCTCTGATCCTGCTGGCAGTTATTTCAGGTTACCTCCCTTTTAAAGTAGATCACTCAACAATCTTTATTATTCACTGGATTAATCTTGCCGCATTTTTAACATATGGTTTATTTTATGAATTAATTTTAATGCAGATTGTACTGATTCCATTATTGATCAAATCACGGATTACTTATAAAACGGCTTATCGTTTTCCTTTGAATTCAACAATGTTTATGCTGATCAGTCTGCTGGCGGGACTTGTTTACAGGGTTACGGGAGTTACAACAGAAGACGGCTTCTGGCCACTGATGTTCGCAGCAGGTGCTTATATATTTATCCATATATTCGCTAATCATATTTACCTGTATATGTTTAACCGTTTAATCGGAAACAGATATCCATTTTTCAGCGGTGATATCAGAATGGACTATATCTCTACGATGCTCAGTATGCCATTTGGCCTCGCGCTTTATTATCTGCTGGCTGATATTGGATCAGCGGCAACGATTTTATTAGGGGTACCGTTTTTAGCTATAACTATTATTTTAAGACTTTATAATACATCTGAACGTGTTAATAATGACCTGGCGAAATCGGCAAAAATTGGTCATCAGCTTGCTGAACGCCTGAATGTAACTGAAGTACTGGATCTGTTTACTTCTAAGCTGGGTGAGCTGATGCCGACAGATTATACATATATACTTGATGTTAATACGAAAGAAGAAAATATGTCACTGCTGAGAAGAATTGAAAACGGTCAGGTGGAATCAAACAATTTGTCTCCAATCCGTAAAGGTGAAGGGATCTCAGGGAAAGTATGGGAAACCGGTGAAGCAAAGCTCTACAATAAAAAATCAGAATGGCTTGAGGAGATGGAAGGTTACATCCCTTCTGATATTGAGAGTATTATCTGTGTACCGATTCAAAGAAATAAAAAAACAGTAGCTGTTTTGCTTGCTGCTTCCAAAAAGAAAAATGCGTTTGGTACTCATTTGATTGCGATATTAGAGATTCTGTGTTCCTATCTTGCAATTGCCATGCAGAATGCAAGAAACTATCAGCGGAATGTGAAAAGAAGTGAGCGCTGTGCCTTAACAGGGTTATATAACTTCAGATATTTCAGTGAGCAGCTTGAAAAGGAATTCGGCAGCCTTGAAAAAGGGCACCTGAATGCACTCTCACTCATTTTGCTTGATATCGATCACTTTAAGAGAGTCAATGATACATACGGTCATGAGAGCGGGAATGATCTGCTGAAAGAACTGGCAGGTCTGTTAATTGAAACAGCTGGAAGGGACGCGCTGATTGCAAGATATGGCGGAGAAGAGTTCGTTCTTCTGCTCAGCGACAAAACAAAAGCCCAGGCGCAAAAGCTCGGTGAAAAAATCAGGATAGCCGTGGAGTCACATCTGTTTGAGATTCAGCATGATCTGAGCACATCGAGAGAGATCATTCATGTGAACCTGACCGTGAGTATCGGTGTTGCGTCTTCGCCGGAAGATACAGATTCTTCAAAGAACCTGCTGAGAAATGCAGACAGGGCACTTTATATCGGTGCAAAACAAAAAGGCCGGAATAAAGTAGCGGTCTATTCGAAGTAATAAATAATCAATATGCGGGGGATGTAAGTTAAAAGTAGGATTTTTAAAATAATGTGTTAAAATGATTATATAGTATTAGTTATAAAGGAGTGGGCTGTTGTGAGGAAACTGGGATATATCCTGTTAACGCTTGTATTAATATGGGTGCCTTACAGCGCCCACTTTTTGAATACGGTGAGTGCGGAGAGCAATTCTGCAAATGATCTGCTCTTTTTGGAGATTACGGTTGATGGTAATACTCAAAACCCTGATTTTAGTGGTGTAAATCAATACAACGTAAAAGTAGATACAATGTCTATGAAAAGATTTGTAGCAGATAGGAAAGCATTAGATGGTAAATATGATGGCATTATTATTGGCCAGGGCAATTATTCCACCCAGGGTGTAATGGGGCGTAACCATAATACCTCAGAAGTGCAAAATGATATCACAAATCTTAAAGCAGAGCAGATTATTAATCAGTTTATTAATAAAAATCAACCCGTTTTTATACATGAAATCAGCATGGATAATGGTGGGGTGCTTGAGCAGAAATTTAATAATATATCAGCTGATGCAGCAGTTTATTATGGTGGCGAAAGCCAGGTCGATTTAAGGGGATGTAATTGGTCTTGGTGGTACGGCTGGTATTGCCCGGAAACTATTACTGATGGACTGTCATTTAATAATGCTTACAAAACATTTATGAATGATAAGTTTTCTAAAAAACCTTCATTTGAAGTGACTTCTAAGCCTTCAGGTTGGAACTCATCTTATTCCAATGCGTATAAACCTGGTGATGAAATCAACTATAAAGTAAATATCCATAATCAGTCATTTAGCCGAATGAAACTCAGGTTATATATTGATCAGGACTTTAACGATCGTTTTGATGCAGAAGAGGTAGTAAAAGAAATAGATGTGAATAGTAAAAATCCTCAGCTGAATTATAAATTGCCATTCGGATTTTCAGGGCCTCGTATGTGGAAGCTTGAACTTGTTCAATCACACAATGACTATGTGCTGAGTAATTATGAAACAGGTGAGTTTTTATTCGAAGATAAGCCTGTTGAAATTAATGTCTTACAAGTTTACAGGAACAGTAACAGTTCTCTTCAAAAAGCAAACAATATGAAACAAAACTACTTAACCCAAAATGGCCAATATAACATTAATATCGATGTAACAGGATTTGATGTGTTTAATAGCAGCCGCGGTTCCTCTGGCCAAAATAATCAAAGTTCTCATGAAGTCATCAATGGCAAGTACGACATGGTTATATTTGGTTTTTCTGATACGTATAACTACGCTAATCTTAGCCAGGGCGCAGTAAATTCATTAAAAAGTTTTATAGAGTCTCAGCAAAGTGTAATGTTTACTCATGATACGATTTTTAACAATAATAATGTATGGGTTAATAACTTTATGGATGCTACTGGCCAGAAGGCGCCTGAGACAAACTTAGGAAACGGAGCTCCTAATACATCAAGAAGCACTAAAAAAGTAAATGAGGGATTAATGACTTCATTTCCATTCGATCTTCCGGAGAATGTAGCAATTGCTACTACACATAACCAGTATTACACGCTGGATCTTGAAGATGAAAATGTGATCCCATGGTATAACATTATTGGTAGTAATCGTGATGTGAATGACAGCTGGAACCACTACTACACATATTCAAAAGGAAATATTACGTATTCCGGTACAGGACATACATCAACTAATTTCCCGGATGCTGAACAGCGATTATTTGTTAATACAATGTACCGTGCGTTCTTTGGCGCTAACCACGCTCCTGAAATCACCGTCATTACACCGGAGAATGAAGAAGTATTCCCAATTAATCAGACAATCCCGGTAAGTTTTACAGTTGAGGACTATGACCTCTCTGCTAAAACCAATGATGTCAAAGTGTATGTAAATGATACACTTGTTCATCACAAAGAAAATTCAAGAAACGGTGAGACGATCAACCTTCAGCTCGAACATGGGATGGAAGAAGAAGGGGAAGTTGTCATCAGAATTGTCGCAACAGATGAAAAAGGTGCGGAAACAGTAGAAGAGCGAACTGTGAGTGTATTTGAAACTGAAAATCTGCTTGAACTATCCAGAACCATTCAACCTGTTAAACAGTTGTATGAAGTCAATAAAGATTTAATTCAGCTGAACTATACACTTGACCCTAAGCCGGTCAGAAGAAGCGAGCTTGCTGGAAAACAATCAATCAGCCTGGAAAATATAGCATTTAGAGAAGTATTTCCACCCAATGTTGAAATTAGTAATCTCCCTGAAGGTTTTACAAAGAGTGGAAGTCTTGAATCCGGTTATACAGTTACAGGGACAATTCCTGAAATCGCTTATACAAAAGATTTTGATGATGCCCAGAATGGTGGATGGCGTGGCGCGGATCCTGTAAGTTTTACAATCGGGATTATTGCAACCCGCGGGGGTAATTATTCCCTTGCTGATTCGTCATTAACTTATGATCAGGTTTACGGTAAAGAAAACAATGGAAATAACAAAAAAGAAAATTATGCCGGAACATTCACCGAAAACTTTAACAGAATTGATTTTGTTGCAGGTTATCCGCTATTGGAAGTGAACTTAACAGAATCAATGGCACTCGATAAAGGGCTGGAGAGAAATCTAGTTGCTTCAGGCGACTTCAGCTATGGACCTGAAGAAGCGGAAGTGGAAAGTATCGAATGGTCCACTTCAGATCCAGGGGTCATCACAGTTACACAGGACGGTATTATAAAAGCGATCGGTAACGGAGAAGCAGTGATTACAGTAACGGTGACAGACGTATTTGGAAATGTCATTACGAAAACATCTAACGTCGCTGTCAGAGTGCCGATTGAATCGATTGAACTCGAAAACGTGGAAGTTTATGTTGGCGAAACAGCTGAACTGCCGCTGACAGTAAATCCAGCTGATGCATCAGGAAGTATTGAGATCACACTTGAAAATAATGATGTCGCTTCAGTTAATACAGCGACACGCACCGTAACCGGACTACAGCCGGGTACGACAAAAGCTGTCGCGCGTGGCATTAACGCAAATGGCACTGAAGTAACAGCTGAAGCCATTATTCAGGTGAAGACCAAGGAAATCACTGCCCTGAATGTAGAGCCTGGTGAGATTACAATCGAAAAGTTTGATCAGTTCGATTCATTTACCGTATCAGTTGAACCTGAATATGCTGACGTTGAAACTCTTACATGGACTTCGGGGGATTCATCCATTGTTGAAGTCGTATCACCTGGTGTCATCAGAGGTGTTGGTGCAGGAACAGCCGTTATTTATATCCAGGCTCCAAATGGTGTGAGAGATGAAGTAACAGTCAATGTCACCTCTCCATTGACTGACGCAGCTTTTGGTAAAGATTCTGTAACGATTAATAAGGGTGACACTTATCCATTGTCTTCAGAACTCGAGCTTACACCTTCTGATGCAACGGATATAGCAAGTATTGTGTATTCAGACGTTACACCAGGAAATGCTAATCCATCTATTACGCTTTTTAACACTGGCGATGTTAAAGGTGAACGTACGGGCAGGAATAATATTGTCCGTGTAACAGTTACTACAGACAGTGGAGAGACTTTCACAGATACCATCAAGGTAATCGTCATCGATGGTGAAAATGTTGAAGATCTTGATGACGGAGACAGATATTAAAAGGCTGAGCAATCAGCCTTTTCTTTTTTATGACATGCAGGGGGTATGACAATGAAGAAAAAATGGACGATTGTGCTGGTTGTGATCCTGCTGATCGTTATGTTCATAACTGTTTATCTGATGAACAGGCCGGGAGAGGTTGACAGCGCAGCGTTATTTGAAGCTATTGCTGATGGTAACACGGAGTCGATTACTGATCTGATAGATGAAGGACAGGATGTGAATGTTCAGAGTGATCAGGGATTAACGGCATTACAGACTGCCATTACCTTCGTGCAGCCGGGAATTGCCCAGCTATTGCTGGCTGAAGGTGCTGATCCTGCACCGGATGACGCATGGCTGACCGCACGTTCCATGATTGATCCGGCAATCGATGAGTCGGGCATCAACGAACAAATGCTTTTACTCCTTCAGGATATGCATGATCGTGATGAAAGTTTGATATATGAACTGAATGATCAGGATGAGACACTCTTATTTGAAGCAGTGAGAATGCGGGACGAAAAACTATTTAACTGGCTGGCAGAGGAGGGCGTTGAGTCTGAAGTGATCAATATTTCAGGTGATACACTGTTTCATACAGCTGCAAGGTATCCATACGACGCTGTGTCATTTGTCACTGAAGCCACTTCTTATTCAGGAGGGAAAGTTAACTCGAATGGTGATAACCCGATGACTGTGGCAGTGAAATCAAACAATCCCGGTTGGATCAGATTTTTTGCAGAAACTGATAATATGAACTGGCAGAATGAAAACGGCTGGACGCCTCTTATGTTTGCAGTTGACTACGGTTTTACAGAAGCGGCTCAAGCCCTCCTTACAATTGGAGCAGACACAGACATTAAGAACAGTAATGGAGAAACAGCAGCAGATATTGCGGCCAATTATGATAACGAAGAAATTAATACATTACTAAATCAGTATTAAAAAAGCAGCGGAGCCTCCGCTGCTTTTACTATTCATTACTGCTCACTTTCCGATAAGCGTCTTCAATGACATCAAGCCTTTCAACTGCAGGAAGGGCCTGAAGCTTATCAAGGAATAACCTCTGATTATTTCTTACGTAAAGCCTGGATTTTTCAAAAGCATCACTATCTTCATTTGAAGCTGTAAAAATAATCTCATCAGCACCCTCAGCAGTATCCCCGCGGAAACTGTTAAATTCGAGTGACCCCTTACTGAATACGCCACCATCAATATATACATATGATCCCACTGAATAAATTTCAGCATTTTCATCAGTATATAAAAAAGCATTTAACTGATTAGGGAACTCCGTAAAATCAGCCGGGTTACTGAAAGAGTTCAGCAACGCAATATCAAGCTTTCCTCTGCTCATCAAAATGAGTTCTCCACCGCCTGGAGGTCTTTTAATATTCGCATTAAAAACAGTTGTATTTCCAAGTGCGTATACAACAGAATCCATCGCCAGATCTCCGCGCAGAATCACGTCTCCGAATACAATCATGTTTGAGCTGATATCTGCAATTTCTCCGGCTGCACTTTCTAATACAAGATCACCCATCACGACCACCCATTTATCAGGGTTAACAGAAAGCGATGACGTATTCAGGAAAGCATCTGAGATAAATAAATGATTTCTGTCAGGCTGCAGAGAAGTGATGACATTTTCTTCGTGTAATACTGTATCTGAAGAAAGTGCATTTTCATATTGCTCCGCATTATCATAGCCTCTAACTGTTAATACAGAACTCCCAGCTGCAACCGCTTCAGTGTCAGCATCGTCGAAAGAAGGATCCAATTCCTTCATTTTCGTTGTGACAGTAGGAATCAGTCTGACATCGATATAATCAGTGGCCTCTCCCTGAACAGGCGATTGATAGCTGAACGAGCCTGCCAGTAAATCCTCAAGAGAGCGCTGTTGCCAGTGCACAGATTTAGAAAACATTCCAGCATTCACATCGAAACATCCCGGTGCACTCCTGTGATCACAACTTGTTGCAATAGCAGTATCTTCTAGAATCAGACTTGACCGCTCCGAAACAGTCGGAAAGTCATTTTTCACAGTATTCAAGCTGCCTTCAAATATATATTTTGCCTCATTCGATATATTCAGTTGATTATTTGCATAAATATCACCGTCAATATACATCCCGCCGTGAAGACTTAATTCGTCGCGTGCGCCTGCTGCATATTTTAAGAAGCTGGGCATAGCGGTAATATAAACGAGTTTTGCATAGTCATCGTTATAACCGTTGCTTCTTATTTCATACACCCGTGTATAATCATTAGTGAGATTGATATCATAATCAGCTGACTTATCTGTAATACTGATATTCAATCCTTCTGAAGTAAGTGAACTGATCACATTATCAAGTTCACCTTGATAAATGGAGCCGGGAGATGAAAATTCATTGTTTTGTATCTGATATTTTAAAATAGCCGTCCCCTGCTCAATCGCTCTGATTGCATCAGAATCCTCTACAATCGTGTCCTCTCTCAGTTCAGTTCGCTGAGTGCTGCCAACTGTTACAGTCAGTAAAACAGCTCCAAGTGTCGTAAACACGAGCACGATCAGCATGACAGTCAACAGTGTATAGCCGGATTCATTCTTCACAATCTTCACCCCTTAATACCCAAAATCCGATCTCAACTGGATAGGTTCCATTTCTTCTGCTACCCGTGTGTTTGCAGGCAGGATAGACAGATTCAATTCAATAATTCCGGTTGGAAGTCCTTCCGGGCATGCGGTCTGGCACTTCATCCGGATAAAGCTGTCTGCCGGCTGTAACACAATTGATTCTCCTGTTAAGACCAGATCAGGTGAGTCGCCAGCGGCTGGACTGCCTGCAGCTTTCTCTCCGGCGGTTATCGTATCAAAAACGATTCTATTCTGTTCAATATAGATATAGGTGTCATCTGATGTGTCGGGCTGCTCAATCAGGTAGTTTTCAACTTCTTTTTCAGAAAAACGTGTCAGCATCACTCCGGATCTGCCATCTCCTTCAAACGGTCTGACAAAATCGGGCTTTTGAGTATACAATTCATTCATAATCATCGTCGCAATATAATCTGTTTCATCACGTGCCTGACCCAGTGATGACGTTTTTTCATAAAGGGAAAGTCCTGAAATAAATACCCCGTAGATCGACGCGCTGAAAATCGCAGCAACAGCAACGCCGGCTAACACTTCGATCATCGTCATGCCATCTTCATTCAATTTATTCACGGCGCAGTACACCCCTGACTGTCGCTTCATCATTTCTCTTTCGTTCCCATACAACCGTTGCTTCAATCTGGATCATTTCATTTTTTAATGCTTCTGTCTGTTGCACAGTATCAGCTGAGTAAAATGAAAGCTCCACCTCAGCAGTATACGACTGATTATTAATGACAGGTTCGAACACGGCAAGACATGCTTCAGTTTCTTCAAAAAGACTGTCGCCTGAAACCGTTGCGGTACAATCATCTGATGTCAATGTACGAGTATTCCCTGCTGCATTTAGGTAATCCTGAAACCGTAAAAAATCCTGACTTTCTATATAGGTAACAGTATTTCGTGCGACATTACTGCCGACTGTCTGATCCTGGTTCGCAAATGTATAGTTGTAGGAATTCAAAAAGAAAGTCAGAAGTGAAAAGATAATGATATTTAAAAGCGTGATAGAGGCTAAAACCTCAACTAAAGTAAATGCTTTTTTATTATGAAGTATGTAAAAAGACATGCTTTTTCACTTCTTTCAATTTAGATAGTTTTATTATACAATAAGAAACGTATATATCATATGTACTAATTCAAGTGATTAGGAGTGAAGTAATGGCAACTTACATTTTTGCCATCATTGGAATGCTGATCGTGATTCCAGTACTATATTTTCTCCCGCTCGGTTTCTCTACCCGGGGAACGTTTTTGATGGTGGGAATCGCATTCACAGCAGCATTACTCTTTATTTTACTTCAGAATGTGCTGGATATCTGGACAGCATTACTTGCAGGAATCGGATTAATATTGATTAGTACGATTATTTTGCAAAAGAAAGGTGAATCTTTTGTCCTTGAACCAGTTGAACCTGACGATGAAGATATTGAAGCCGAAAACACCAAAGACACATTACATAATGATGATATGACAGGTCAATCGGCTCAGGAAGAAATAGACGAATCATCCGATACAATTATACATACTGAACAGTGGATGGATGAAACAGAAGAGCCAATGCCTGATGAAGAAGCGGAAGATACACTTTCAGCAGATGAATTGACTGAAGTGTCTGAACAGGATATAAACACTGAAGCGTCAGACACACCAGAGGTACTCGAATCAGATGATGTGGAAGAACTGCTTGAATCACGCAATCATTTCATGCTCTCAGATGAGGAATTAGAAGAGTTACAGCCACCTGATGAAGACATCGATGACCCAGAAGAAGAATCGTCTGAGGCAGAAGAAGTGTTAGATATGGACCGGTCGTGGCTTGAAAGTGCTGCAGTATATGATACAGATATTGCAGCCCCTGAAAATGTAAAGGTTGAAAAGCCTGAAGAAAACAGCGATTTACATGACGATATACCAGAGCCGGAAGAATCAGAAGATGAAACGCCTCTTTTCAGTAATCTGACACTTGAAGATGATTCAGATGAAGATCAAGAGGACACTGAAGAAAAAACAACGGAAGAGAATACAGCTTTATCTGATCAACAAATTGATGCAGTAGACTTTGAGGAACTTCTGTTAGATGAAGATCTGGAGGAAGAAGAGCCTTCATCAGACGAAGAGCAAAAAGAAACTGAGGACTCTTTCACAGACGAAGAGCCTGATCCGGCAACTGTCATAGCGTCTGCTGATGTAATGGACTTCTCAATTCCGGAAGATCAATTCTCATCTGAATCGATTGAGGATGTTACAAGTGCGGCTGATGAAATTGAACTACCTGAGTCTCCTCAGCCGGCTGTGGTGGATGAACAGATCTTTAACCTCATCACATCAGAATTTGAATCCTATCACGGGTCGGATATAAAAACACTGGAAGATGAAATACGTGAAACGTTACACCTCACTGATGATCTTTCACAGCAATTCGCCCTTTACCGGATTTTAATTGAACAGATGATTCTCCAGGATCAGATTCCGGAAGTGCTGGCTTTAAGTAACGAAGTGACAGACAAATTTGATCACGAACTGATCAGAAGCGAAATGAACGAATTGCGACGGATGCTTTCTTAAATTATTTATTAAAGATAAATGCAGTTTCAGAACAGCTGCAGCGGAAATCAACAGCCAACTTTTACAAAGCTAAATGATAAAACTAAAAAAGAATAGGTGTGGGAAATGATGAAAAACAGTACAGAACTTATAGGCCTGCCGGTTATTTCAATTACAGACGGTACAGAGATTGGGACAGTAAAATCAATTGTTGTAAATCCTGAAAAAAGATCAGTGGATTTTATTGCGATCGAACACGAAGACTGGCAGACAAGTGTCAGAGCCATCCCTTTTAAAAAGATAATCGGCCTGGGCGGATATGCGATCACTGTTGAAAACAGCGGTGCTGTCATTGACCTGAATGAAATCCCGATTGCGAATCAGCTCCTGAATAGAAAAATTTCTGTAGCTGATACAAAAGCCATTACGAAAAAAGGGCAATTAGCCGGTGAAATTAAAGAGTATTATTTTAGTGAAGAATCAGGATCAATTGAAACACTTAATATTGATGCAACTGATCAAAGTGGTTTTATTGATGCTGAGTTCGTGATCACATACGGAAAAGATATTATCGTGCTTGAAGAAGAAGCACTGAACGCGATCAGAGATTCAATTGAAGTTGTAAACGCTGAACCTGAAGAAGAAACGTCAAAAGTTGACCAGTTAAAAGAAAAGCAGATGTCTATGCTAGTTGGAAAAACGTTAAAGAATGATGTGACTGATTACAGCGGTGAAAAAATACTCTCAGCAGGTGAAGTGCTGACTGAAGATCAGATTGAAATGACGAAACAAAGAGGGCCTTCTACATTTGCTAAGCTTGCAACTTCGGTTGAATAATGAAAGTTGGTGCATCCAATGAGTCAGAACGTGGCGTTAAAAATGCTGGCAGTTATGCTGCTATCATTTGTGATCATTGCCGGTGCCACGCAGGCAGGACCGGCACTTCTTCCGGGAACAACATCAGGTGAGGAAGTGTTCACTGAAGGGACAATGATTGGTAGAACAAATGTGGCGGGCCTCACAACTGAAGAGGCAGAAGCTGCTGTAATAGAAGATATACTGAACTGGAAGCAGCAGTCAGATCTGGCTGTGGCGTATGGTGATGAACAATCTGTTCTCAGCCCTGAATTAATAGAATTTTTTCCTTCAGAAGCTGTACAGACAGCAGAATCCGGATTATCGAATCCAGTACCGCTGAATGTGAAAATGGGGGATGTCATAACGCTGCTCAGCAGGGATTTCGGCTTACCTGAATCAGATGTGCTTGATCCGATAAAAGTACAGAGTGAGATAGAAAGCCGGATCGCTTACTTACAGCCAGCAGCAGATGACCCGATTGAACTTGAATCACTGCTGTCATCCGGAACAGGTGAAACGTTAATCGCTGAAGCAGCCGGAACATTCACAGTAACTGCAGGACAGCAGAACTATTTATTTGCCCATGAATCAGTCACGCTCTCACCCGGGCAGTATTATTCTGTACTGAATCTATCAAACCAGGTGATTGAATCAGTGGAAGATTACGAGATTACGGATGAAGAACTCTCAAAAATTGCAACTGTTGTCCATACTGCCGTACTTGATACGCCGCTAACCATTGCAGAGCGTCATATCAGTACGCGTCTGCCTGAATATGCGACAGAAGGTAAAGAGGCAAGAGTCACGTCAGCGAGCGGTAATGATTATAAAGTGATGAATGCCACTCAATCTGAATTTACAATCAGCGCTGAGTCCATTCAGGGAACACTCTATGTCAGAATTACAGGGCCTGAACAGCCGTTTACCTATCAGGCAGAGATCAGTGAAACGGATGTCCTGCCATTTAGAACAGTCCGTCAGTACAGTCCGTTTGTTGCTGATGGAGCAGTTGAAGTAACTGAAAATGGCGTGGACGGTCAACTGATTCCTGTAGAGCGGGTGACGTTTGATGCTGATTCCTATGAATTAGAGAGAGAATTTCTCTATGAAGATTTTTATCCGCCGGTTCACCGCGTAGAAGTCAGCAGTCTTGAAACGCCTGAACAGCTGGCAGAAGATGACCAGTCTGAAGATGGAAGCAACCCGGCTGGTAATGACGATCAGGGTTCAAATGGAACTGATGATAACGATAATAACGGAAACAATTCAGGAAATAACTCTGGTGAAAGCAGCTCTGACGGATCCGGTTCAAATGAAACTGGCTCTTCAGGTGGAAATGCTGAAGGTGACAACTCAGAAGGAAATGACTCGTCCGGCGAAAACAATTCTGGTAGTGACGGACAGTCCGGCAGAAAAGAAAATGATCAAAATGAAACTGAAAAAGGGGAACAAAACCCTAAGTAATAGCAAGGGGGAAGGCTGATGGCAGTTCAACCAAAAAAGCGGCTGGGTGATATGCTGATTGAGGCAGGTGTCCTGTCCCAGGAACAGCTGGAGAAAACACTGGCTGAAAAACAACAGCATTTAAAACTTGGTGATGCACTTCTTGAAAGAGGGTATATCACTGAACAGCAGCTGATCGAAGTACTTGAAGTACAGCTTGGTATAGAGCGGGTCAGCCTTTACAGATATCCGTTTGATACAAATCTTTTTACGCTGATTCCAAAAGACGAGGCACAGCGCAAGCTCATTATCCCTTTGAAAAAAGAAGGAGATAAGCTGTACGTTGCAATGAATGATCCGATGGACTTTTATACAATTGAAGATCTGAGATTATCAACCGGCTTTGATATAAGGCCGGTTATTTCTACAAAAGATGATATTATCCGTTCAATTAATAAGTATTACGAGACAGAAGAAGGCTTTGAAGAGCTCAAAATTGAGGAGACACAGGAAGTTTCTGCTCAGGAACTAACCGATATGGAGTCTCCAATTATCAGGCTTGTTAATCAGCTTTTATCAGCTGCCTCTTCTCAGCGGGCGAGTGATATCCATATTGATCCCCAGGAAACGAAAGTGCTGGTCAGAATCCGTGTAGACGGCGTTCTACGTACTGAACGTGTGCTGCCAAAGCATATCCAGGCGATGCTGACAGCCCGTATTAAAATTCTGGCCAATATTGATATCACAGAACAACGGATTCCGCAGGATGGCAGAATTAAGATTAATGTTGATTACAAACCAATTGACTTGCGTGTCTCAACGCTTCCAACCGTTTACGGTGAAAAAATCGTGCTGCGTATTCTTGATCTGAGCAGTTCGCTGAATGATATCCAGACGCTTGGATTTAACAGGTTGAACCTGCAGCGTTTTCAGTCGATGATTGAAAAGCCGACAGGGATTGTACTGATTACCGGGCCTACGGGTTCAGGTAAATCATCAACACTGTATGCAGCATTAAACAAGCTGAACAGTGAAGACGTGAATATTATTACCGTTGAAGATCCGGTTGAGTATCAGCTTGAAGGAATTAACCAGATTCAGGTGAATTCAAACGTCGGACTTACTTTTGCCAAAGGACTGAGAGCGATCCTCCGTCAGGATCCGAACATTATCATGGTCGGGGAAATCCGTGACCAGGAAACGGCTGAAGTTGCGATCAGGGCATCGTTGACCGGACACCTCGTCCTCAGTACCATCCACACGAATGATTCACTTAGTACGGTGACAAGGCTGTTTGATATGGGGGTAGAACCATTCCTGATTGCATCTTCATTAAGCGGTGTAGTGGCCCAGCGTCTCGTGCGGAAAGTGTGCCGTGACTGTGCGGAAAAACACGAAGCATCAGTCAGTGAAAAAGAGATTTTTGCAAAGCGTGGTATTAAAATTGAAACTGTTTATAAAGGCCGTGGATGTACGTCCTGCAATATGACCGGATATAAAGGACGGATTGCCATTCATGAGGTGCTTATGATTGATGAAACAATGAGAAATATTATCTTAAACCGTGAATCTTTTGCGAAGCTTAGAGAAGTGGCGATTAAAAACAAAACGATCTTTTTAATTGATGACGGACTGCTGAAAGTTAAGCAGGGCATCACAACAACAGAAGAGATAATGCGTGTGGCAATAGAATAGGAGCTGTACACATGAAAGAGGAAATTCACTATTTACTGAAAACCGCATTCGAACTCGGCGCGTCTGATATGCACCTGTCAGTCGGATCGCCGCCAGTACTCAGAATTGACGGCAGTCTGAAGAGGCTTGGTAAAGATAAGCTAAAAATGAATCATACTGAGAAAATGGCAGAAGCAATTATTCCTGAAGGGAAATGGGATCATTTAAGAGAGAAAGGTGAACTTGATTTCTCTTATGGTCTGCCAGGGGTGTCTAGATTCCGTGTGAATGTGTATCATCAGCGGAATTGTATGTCACTTGCAATCAGGGTGATCCCAACATCTATTCCATCATTGAAAAGCCTGCAGCTTCCACCTGTGCTTGAAGAGATTTCCCATTACCATCAGGGACTGGTTCTTGTGACAGGCCCTACCGGAAGCGGTAAATCAACAACACTCGCGTCAATGATTCAGCATATTAATCAGACAGAGAAAAAACATATTATCACGCTTGAGGACCCGATTGAATATCTGCACAGCCACGATGGCTGTATCATTGACCAGCGGGAAGTCGGCTATGATACAAAAACATTCGCCAATGGACTCAGAAGTGCACTAAGACAGGACCCGGATATTATCCTCGTTGGTGAAATGAGAGACCTGGAAACGATTCAGACAGCAATCACAGCTGCTGAAACCGGACACCTTGTCTTTGCAACGCTTCATACGTCAAGCGCTGCATCAACTGTTGAGCGGATCATTGATGTATTTCCGCCTGAACAGCAGCCGCAGATCAGACTGCAGCTTGCAAGCGTCTTAAAAGGCGTGATCTCACAGCGCCTGCTGCCTTTAAAAGATAAAAAGGGGCGTGTTGCAGCTGTAGAGATTATGACAAATAACCCGGCTGTTGCAAACCTGATCAGAACTGAAAAAGTTCACCAGCTGCCATCAGTGATCCAGACGTCCATGGCACAGGGTATGCAGCTGATTCAGTCAGCAGTCAGGGAACTGTACGATAAAAATATGATTTCGCAGGAAACAGCGAAGCCTTATATGTAAGGAGAGTCTGTCATGGCACGGTATAAATATGAGGGCAGAACGAAAAGCGGTTTAAAAAAAGGTATCATCTCTGCTGTGACGAGAAAAGAAGCGATCCAGCAGCTTGCCTCTGACGGTATCCGCGTCACAGATATCGAAGAGCAGCAGGAAACCCTGTTAACAAAAGATATCGCAATCGGGAATCCTGTTAAGCTTCAGCATCTGGTTATTTTTGTGCGCCAGTTTTCAACACTGCTGAAAGCCGGCGTAACAGTGGTCGACTCAACAGCTGTACTGGCTAAACAGACAGAAAGTAAAGCGCTGCGAAAAGCACTGATGTCCGTTGAGGCGGAACTGCGTGAAGGTAATACACTGTCAGAATCACTTGCAAAATTTAACCGGATATTCGAACCGTTCTTTATCAATATGCTGAGGTCCGGGGAAGCGACAGGAAATCTGGATGAGACACTCGAGCGGCTTGGGGACCATTATGAGAAGCAGTACAGCACGCGACAGAAAATCAGGTCTGCATTGTCTTATCCGATTGTCGTTGCAATTGTTGCTTTTGGAGTAGTGGTGTTTCTATTAACGTCTGTTGTTCCGACTTTTGTGAATATGTTCGCTGATTTTGGCGGTGAGTTGCCGCTCATCACACAATTTGTTCTAAATGCCAGTGACTTTATGGTGGACTGGTGGTACATCGTCATTCTTATGCTGGCTGCAGTCTTCGCTGGACTTGTAGCACTGAAAAAGCATCCGAAAACAAAATATCAGTTTGATTATGTTGTGCTGAAGATTCCTTTGTTCGGAAAAATGATTCAAAAAGCGATACTCGCAAGAATGACAAGAACGTTAAGTTCGCTATTTTCAAGTTCAGTGCCGATTCTGCAGGCAATGGCGATTTCAGAGACAATTGTTGAAAATGAAGTCATCGCAAAAGTGATAAGGGAATCGAGAGAATCACTTGAACGGGGAAATTCACTGACTGAACCGATGAAAAATCACTGGGCCTTTCCTCCTCTGATTTCACAAATGATACAAATTGGTGAACAGACTGGTTCATTAGACTCTATGTTAGGGAAAGTAGCTGATTTCTATGAAAAAGAAGTTGATCATGCAACAGAACAGCTGAAATCTTTGATAGAACCACTGATGATCGTGTTTCTTGCAGCGATTGTTGGAACAATCGTAACTGCAATCATGGTACCAATGTTTGAAATCTTTAATGACGTACAGCAATATTAAGCACATTTTAGTTATTTTATACTGTATTTTTCATACAGTTATGTAGTAGTATAAAAGACAGGAATAATCTTATTATTAAATGGGGGTACAAACATGTTCAGAAAATTAAAGTCTATCGTAAAAAATGAGCGCGGTCTTACACTGATCGAATTGCTCGCAGTCGTTGTAATCCTGGGAATCATCGCTGCTATTGCGATTCCAGCGATTGGCGGGATTATTGATAATACTCGACAAGACGCTCATGTTGCGAATGCGCAACAGATGATTAGTTCAGCGAAGATTGCTGTAGCTGGTGACAATAATCTGGTTCCGGATTCAGGTAATACTGTTACGATTTCACTTGATGATTTGGAAACAGATGGTTATATTGAAACATTAGAAGATCCGGATGGCGATAATACTACTTATGATAGAGATACTTCTTCAGTAATAGTGGCAGCGGATAATGGTAATCAGCTAACCTATACAGTCTATTTAGACGGTGATGAAAGAGACGTTGAAGATCCGGCTGATGGAGCTGCTGCAGATAGCCATGTAGCTGAAACAGCATTAAATCGTGATGCAGTAGTAAATGACTAAAAAACAAGCCCCCGGGCTTGTTTTTTTACTATCCAAAAGTTCTGAATACGTTATAATAGGATTATCCTATTTTTACATAGGCCAATACTCATTGATTGCTGAGCGCAGCTAGGAAAGGGTTAGTTGAATGATACAGTCTTTATTAAGCCGTTCGAACCAAATTATACATATTGTGTTTTCAGAAGAAGCGATCCGCATGGTGGAGTTGAAATCACTTGAGCCGCTTGATATCAGACAGGTTCAGTATTATGAGCTGCCTGAAGGTGTTATAGAGCGGGGCAGGATTGAAGACCTTGAAACGCTTGAAGCGATTATGGAACAGTGTGTGCGTGACTGGAAGATTAAAGGTAAAAAAGTTCAGTTCACCGTTCCTGATCCATATGTCATTGTCAGACAGGTTGAATTAAAAGAAGCGCTTTCTGATCAGGAAATTCACGGTTATTTATATATGGAACTTGGCAGCAGGATTCAGATTCCGTTTGAGGATCCTGTCTTTGATTTTGTTAAATTGCCTTCGGAGGATGCGAAGCAGATTGTTATTTTTGCATCACCGGTTGATATTGTCAGCAGCTACAGGGATTTGCTTGAAAAAGTGCATCTTGAACCATTAACTGCTGATATTACACCGCTTGCCCTTTATAGATATTACAGCTACACAGGCAACCTTGACGAAACAGATCATTTAATGTTTTTACATATGGAACAGAATCAGCTGACGATTTCTGTTTTCCACGAAGGGTTTCCTTTATTTATGAGGCCGATCGCACTAGAAGAGATTGAGTTTGAGGAGCTTTACAGCGAAATCGAAAAGATTATGAGGTTTTACCGTTATTCTGTTTTGCAGGATGACGGTGAGATCGGCAAAGTGTACTTAAGCGGTGATCATCCCCAAATCGAAACATTCCATCAGGGACTTTCAGATGTCGTGTCATTAAAAATTGAAAAGCCAGCAAAAACGAGAGAATTTGAGCATCTGCTGGAAACAGGTACTGAAGGGTTTGAAGTGGCAATTGGACTTGCGTTAAAAGAGGGACTGCGATGAATCAGATTTCAATTAACTTACTGCCAAAAAAACAAAAAAAGCAGCGTTTCCGCAAAGTATTTATCCTGCCAATTTTAGCAGCATTTATATTGCTCACCGCTTCAATTTTTGTTATTCAATGGTCAAAGAATGAAGAACTTGCCCGAATTGAATCACAGCTTGAGCAGGCTGAACAGGAAAAGCTGCTGCTTGAACAGCAGAATATGAATAATCAGTCTACAGGGGATATAGACCGACTTGAATCAGCTATTGCTTTTATGGAAGAGTATCCGATACCAACAGTTGAGGTGCTGAATCATTTTACGGAATTACTTCCTGAGAGAGGATTTTTCGAATCTTTTCAGTATACAGATACAGGTTTAATTACACTTACTGTACAGTTTGATATGAGCAGAGAGGCAGCTTTTTATCTTCATCAGCTCGAGCAGTCAGAAAAAGTGTCGGAAGTTTCACTGCAAAGTATTGTAGCTGAAGAGGTGGATGCACTTGAAGAAGCTTCAGAGAATCTGCTGCCAAGATACATTGCGCAATACACAATTATGCTGAACCAGCAGTTAGTAAGAGAGGAGAATGAGGTTGAATAACAGATTAAACAGAACGTCGATCGTGACGATTGTTTTAGGTGTGGCAGCAGTGATGCTTCCCGTACTGCTATATTTTTCACTCATTTATCCCCTGAATGCTGAGGTGGAGCTGAAAGAGCAGCAGCTTGAAACAGAGGAGCAACTAATTGAAGCAATGCTGCTCAGCAGAAATGACCAGCCGGATGTTTCACTTGAAACAAGTGCAGAGCTTCAAAAGCAGATTCCTGTGAAGCCGCTTGTTGATCAGCTGATACTTGAGCTTGAAAAAGCAGAACTTGTATCAGGAAGCCTGATTGGTTCTGTGTCTATTACAGAAGCTGAAGTGACGTCGTTAAATGAAGTGGAGGAAGCACCGGAGCAGATGGAAAATCCGCTTGACACACCTTCAGAAGGAAATGCTGCAGTGAATGAAGGAACTGAAGAAGTTGTCGTTGAAACTGACCCGGTCCCTGCAGATATCCAGGCACCGTCTGGTCTTTATAAAGTATTGATGAATTTATCAGTCACATCAGACAGTTACTTTGAAATGCAGCAGTTCTTAGACGTATTAGAGGAATCAAACCGGATTATGGAAGTCGAACAGGTCAGCTTTTCAGATGACAGTGAGCAGATCTCAGTGAACGATTTGTCCGAGCCGCTCGTCTATACGCTGTCTGTCGCAGCATTTTATTATCCTGAATTAGAAGAACTGATCAGAGAATTGCCGCTTATCAGTGCACCGCCGCCAGCTGATAAAAATAACCCGCTTTCTCAATTTCCTGATCTTGATGAGGAAGATGAAGAGTGAAACGGTCTAAGGGTGAGCGCGGATTTACAATGATTGAGCTGCTTGCTGTACTCGTTATTCTCGGGATACTGCTGTCGATCGGAGTGCTGATGATGCAGACGACGATTTCAAAAGCGAAGCAGGATGCTTTTATAGCGAGTGCCTATACAATGAAAGAAGCAGCGAGAAAATACGCACTTTATCATCGTATTGATGAGACGCCTGTTGATCAGGTGACGTATCAGGAGCTTTTGAATAAAGGTCTCGTTGAAAAAATGCAGGATCCTTTTACCGGTAATATGTTTTCTGAAGAAAACCTTAGTTACATTGTGTTCTCCGGGATAGAACCGGTCTCAGTTTGTCTGTACGCTGAAAATTACAAAATCTGCGGTACTGGTGATGCAGAAGAACCGTCATCTTTTGATCAGTTATCAAGGGATAGCATTACGCCATATTAAAAGGAGTCTATTTTCATGTCCATGTTTTTCACAGGTTTATTTGTGTTATACGGATCTATTTTCGGTTCTTTTTATAATGTGGTGGGGCTGCGGGTTCCTGAAAAAAAGTCAATTGTCTCTCCGGGGTCTGCCTGTCCAAAGTGCGGACACAGGTTGAAGTGGAGTGAGCTGATTCCTGTTTTGTCATATTTTCTATTAAAAGGAAAATGTAAAAGCTGCGGTCTTAAAATCCCTGTAGTCTATCCGGTCATTGAAGCGGCAACAGGTCTGCTATTCGGATTAAGTTTTTACATATTTGGTTTTTCAGGCGAATTAATCATCAGCCTGATTTTTGTCTCACTATTAATCACTGTTACTGTGTCAGATATTGAATATATGATTATACCCGACAGAATTCTGTTGTTTTTTGGAGCGATTCTGATTCCTTTACGGATTTTTGTTCCGCTTAACCCCTGGTGGGATGCAATCCTCGGCGCAGCTGCGGGCTTTGTGCTGCTTCTCTTAATTGCCATCGTATCAAGAGGTGGAATGGGTGGAGGGGATATTAAACTTTATGCAGTCATCGGACTCGTACTCGGTGTAAAGCTGACGTTATTATCTTTTTTTATCGCCACCTTTATCGGAACTGCAGCAGGTCTTATTGCGATTTATGTTAAAAAGAAATCCAGAAAAGAACCGATCCCATTCGGTCCCTCAATCGCAGCCGGCGCCCTGATTGCCTACTTCTGGGGTGACCAACTGATCAATGCGTATCTGAGTGTGTTTTTTTGACCATAATATTACATACCCTTATTTTTTAACTGCAATAGGTGATTGGAGCGGAAGGGGGTGACTCCAGCAGGAGAAGCGTGACAGCTGAGACCCCGCAAGGCGAAGCCTGAGGAGGGCTGATTGAACCGGAGCCAAAAGACGGCTCATGCGGAAAGCGTCCCCCTGCAGCGGAAATCACCTACTCTTTATTAAGTACACAAATCATGATTAATATGTCAGAATATCCCGTGAACAGGACGACAAATGTCTTGTTCTTTTTTTTCTGTCTCATGCTAGTCTCAAACTATCCAACAGATAGAAGGAGCTGCTGAAATGAAACAGGAGACGGCCACGAAGAATAAAGACGGAAGAGTAGTTCAATTTCCCGTTAAATATGATCAGAAGCACCCGGGAAGGCTGATTTTACTTCCTGTGTTATCAGGCGTGATCTGTGCAATCCTGTTCGGGTTCATCCTGAACTTATTTATCGAAAAACCCACTAAGCCGCTGCTCGCTGAACCGTCTGAAGAGACAAGCCCTTTTACAATCGAACCGATGACTTTCTGGGTTCAGCAGGCAGGGGCGTTCAGTACAAAGGAAGCGGCTGACAGTTTCATCTCAACTCTTCCTGCAGGCACTCCGCATGTACTGGTTTCACAGGATGAAATGAATCAGCTGTGGATTGGTGCTGCAGCGTCTGAAGCAGCAGCAAAAGAGCAGGGAAGCTCCTCACCGGTTGATGTATACGTCAAATCAGTTTCAACAGAGCCGGTTGAAATCACTTTAAGCGAAAAAGATCAGCAGTGGTTTAAGGCTCTACTCACATCTATTGAAACAAAACTACAAGAGTCCGGATCTGACTTTAACCTGCCGGAAGTTGAGCCTGAAAACGACTCGCTAAAAGGTTTTTATCAGGAAATCATTGAATCTGACAAGGACACAGCTTTTTTAGAAAGTCTTGTATTGCTTATGCAGATAAAAAATAACTCGCCCTCCACCTGACAAACCTCATTGATAATAGGGAAGATATGTTATACTGTAACAGTCTCCCTATTATCATTTTACTGAGGTGTAAATCATGACTATTATTCTTGCTTCACAATCTCCGCGTCGAAAAGAACTGATGAATATGCTTCCATACCCTTTTACTGTCCATCCTTCCACATTTGATGAATCCACCATTACTGATCAGAATCCTGAAACAGCTGTCCTGAAAATTGCAGAAGGGAAAGCGGCAGAAGTTGCGAAGCAATTACCTGATTCAATTGTGATCGGCAGCGATACAGTTGTGTTTTATGAACAGATTTTAGGTAAACCGAAATCAGCTGAGGAAGCACGGGACATGCTCAGCCGTTTATCCGGGAAAACCCATACGGTTTATACAGGGGTCGTGCTGATAAAAAACAGTGTAAAAACTTCTTTTGTTGAAAAAACAGACGTGACGTTCTGGGAGCTTTCAGAAAAAGAAATCAGCGACTATATTGGGACTGCTGACCCGTTTGATAAAGCAGGGGCTTACGGTATTCAGTCAGGCGGATCGCTTTTTGTTAAAAGCATCACCGGTGATTATTATGCTGTAGTCGGCCTGCCGTTATCCCGTCTAAATAGAGAACTTGCCCTGCTGACTTAGCTGTTTTTCGACTTATAAGGAGGAGAACGATGCTGATTCCGCAAAAAACATTGATGATCAGAGATTACCATGATGAGGATAGACCGAGGGAACGGTTTATTAAGCAGGGCCCTCAGAGTCTATCCAATCAGGAATTGATTGCTATTTTACTTCGCACAGGTTCAAAAGATGAATCTGTCATTAACCTCGCGAACAAATTGCTCCAGGAATTTAATGGACTGAGATCTTTAAAAGAAGCCTCTTATGATGAACTGACCTCTATCAAGGGAATTGGTGATGCAAAAGCAGTTCAGGTGCTCGCTGCTGTGGAAGTGGGACGACGGATTGCAAACATTACTTTTGAAGACAGGTTCACAATTCGTTCACCGGAAGACGGAGCCTCTTTTTTAATGGATGAACTCCGTTTTCTCACTCAGGAACATTTCGTTGCCCTCTACCTCAACACCAAGAATCAGATTATCCACCAGCAGACCATTTTTATCGGGTCATTAAATTCTTCAATCGTGCATCCCAGAGAGGTTTTCAAGGAGGCTTTTAAGCGCTCTGCCGCATCCATTATCTGTGCTCATAACCACCCGAGCGGGGACCCTGCGCCTTCAAAAGAAGATATTGATGTGACAAGAAGATTAGTAGAGTGCGGGAAGATGATCGGGATCGAAGTGCTTGATCATTTAATCATTGGTGAGAAGAAGTATGTAAGTTTGAAGGAAAAAGGGTATATGTAACGTTGTTAAAACAGACGCGTGTAAGCTATAATTAAAGCTATGGTTTTTGACCGGCCTGAAAAAGGTTATTAGTGGAATGAGAAAGGGAGATACTCCATGTTTGGAACGAAAGATATAGGAATTGATTTGGGAACTGCTAACACACTTGTTTACATAAAAGGGAAGGGGATCGTTGTCAGAGAACCTTCAGTTGTAGCACTCAGACAGGATACAAGAGATATTGTGGCAGTCGGTAATGAAGCGAGAAATATGATCGGCAGAACGCCTGGGAACATTGTAGCGCTCCGTCCTATGAAAGACGGTGTGATTGCTGACTTTGAAACAACGTCAACTATGATGAAGTATTATATGAATCAGGCACTGAAGACAGGATCATTTTCGAGAAAACCTTACGTGATGGTTTGTGTGCCATCAGGAATTACGTCAGTTGAAAGACGTGCAGTGATTGATGCAGCAAGACAGGCAGGCGCTAAAGATGCGTTTCCGATTGAAGAGCCGTTTGCAGCAGCGATCGGTGCAGGTCTTCCGGTTTGGGAGCCTACTGGCAGTATGGTTGTTGATATTGGCGGAGGCACAACTGAAGTTGCTGTCATTTCACTTGGAGGCATTGTGACAAGCCAGTCGATCCGCGTTGCCGGTGATGAAATGGATGACGCAATCGTTTCGTATATCAGAAAACAATACAATCTGATGATTGGTGAACGTACTGCTGAAGCAGTAAAGATGGAAATCGGGTCAGCTGTTGCAGCTGATACTGATGTGAAAATGGAGATCAGAGGACGGGATTTGTTAACCGGACTACCTAAAACGATCGAGATTACTCAAAAAGAAATTCAGATCGCGTTGGCTGATACCGTAGCTAACATTATTGAATCAGTAAAGAGTACGCTTGAACATACCCCGCCGGAACTGTCAGCAGATATTATGGACCGTGGTATCGTTTTAACAGGTGGAGGTGCACTGCTTCAGGGACTTGATCAACTGATGACAGCTGAAACATCGATGCCTGTTCATATTGCAGAAGAACCGCTTGATTGTGTAGCAATTGGTACAGGTAAAGCTTTAGATAATATTGATTACTTTAAGAAACAGAAATAACCGGAAAAACAGGTAATTGGAGTGTGCAGAAAATGCCTTCATTTTTTAGGAATAAAAGGCTGATTGTGCTGCTCGTCAGTATTATACTGCTTGTTGCATTAATTGGTTTTTCACTGAGGGAAAGAGATAATATTTCTCTTCCGGAACAGTTTATTAAAGATATTGTCGGTTTTGGACAAAACATAGCTTCAAAGCCTGCGAGTTTTGTTCAGGGCGGTTTTGACAGTGTGCAGGATCTTTTGAATACGTACAATGAAAATAAAAAGCTGAAGACCAGACTTGAAGAACTGGCACTGTTGCAAACGCAGGTGACTGATCTGACAAGAGATAATGAAGCCTTAAGAGAACAGACGAATGTTGAAGGGGACATCCGGGATTACAGTACAACCAACGCGACTGTTATTGCCCGTAACCCTGAACAGTGGCAGGATACGATTATCATTGATAAGGGTCAGGTTAATGGGATTGAGGCTGATATGGCTGTTCAGACAGCAGGTGGAATGATTGGCAGAGTAAAAGATACAGGCCAGTTCACCTCAACAGTTGAATTGCTGAGTGCCAGAAATTCTGTAAACAGAGTCTCAGCACTTTTCCAGGCAGAAGAAGAGAATATTTATGGGCTCGTAGAAGGTTATGATACAGAGCGTGGAGAACTGATGGTGAAGAAAATCCCGTTTGATGTTCCGATAGAAGTCGGCTCCAAAGTGATTACATCAGGGCTTGGCGGCGTTTTTCCCAAGGGTCTGTTAATTGGGGAAGTAACTGAAGTATCTTCAGATGAATACGGATTGACCCAGACGGCATATGTGGATCCGGCTGCGAACCTTTATGATATTGAACATGTGATGGTACTTGAAAGAACCGCTGTCGGAGCTGATGAGATTGAAGCGGAAGCTGAGGAGGATGAAGAATGATCCGATTCGTTCTTCCGTTAATCGGCATCGTCGTCTTTTACAGTGAAAGTATTTTTGCCACATTTTCACCCTTAGAAGTAGCCGGTGATACAAGGCTGCTGGTTCCGCACTTTCTGGTGGTATTCCTGCTGTTTTTGAGTTTTTATTATAATCGGAATACCTCCTATATATACGCTTTTGTATTCGGGTTAATGTATGATGTTTTCTTTACAGGTGTTTTGGGGATTTATATGTTTTTGTTTCCACTGTTAATTTATATTTCAGCATTGATATTCAGGCTGATCTACCAGAATATCGTCATCAACGGTCTCGTGACACTGATTATGATTGCGCTGGTAGAGTGGATTGTTTACCAGTTTTATCTCCTGATTGGCATTGCAGATATGAATGTACAGACATTTTTAAACCATAGACTGTATTCAACTTTATTATTTAATGCTGCTTTTATTCTGATCGCTGCCTATCCTTTTAAGCAATGGATGTCAGCAGTCAGATTCAGACAGCTGGAGGATTAATACGCAAAGGTTTGGGGTGAAATACGTGGTTGCGCAAAACGTAATGATTAAAGGAACAAAAGACGGCTTCATTCTTAAACTGAATGACCAGTGCGGTTATGAGGAACTGAAAGAAGAGCTGATTGAAAAACTTTCAGTTCAGTATAAGGCTCCTGCTGACGGACAGGCGGTAAAGGCAAGAATTGAAGCGGGAAACCGTTTTTTAACTGAAGATCAAAAAGAAGAAGTCAGACAGATTGTTCATCAGCAGAAGAGCCTTCTTGTCGATGAAATAACGAGTAATGTGATCACGGTTGAAGATGCTGAGCAGAGAATAAGAGAAAAAGAGATGTCTTCAATGACCGGTATTGTCAGATCCGGACAGGTGATTGAAGTTGAAGGTGATTTCCTGCTTGTTGGAGATGTGAATCCCGGCGGCATGATTATGGCCGGAGGAAACATTTATATTTTAGGCACGCTAAGAGGCATTGCGCATGCAGGCTGTTACGGTAAAGAAGAGGCAGTCATTGTTGCCTCCCAGATGCTGCCGGCACAGCTTCGTATTGCCTCAAAACTGAATCGTGCACCGGATCATGATGACGATCCTCATGAAATGGAATGTGCTTACATAGACAGCAGCAATCAGATTGTTGTTGACCGCTTGCAGGTTTTAAGAAGAATCCGTCCAAGCATAACGAAGATTGAAGGAGGAAGGTAGCAGTGGGCGAAGCAATTGTCATTACATCGGGTAAAGGCGGAGTCGGGAAGACCACGACAACCGCTAATCTAGGTACAGCAATCGCGATGCAGGGGAAAAAAGTATGCTTAATCGATACTGATATCGGCCTGCGTAACCTGGATGTGATTCTCGGTTTGGATAACAGAATTATTTATGATCTTGTGGATGTAGTAGAAGGAAGATGTAAACCGAATCAGGCACTTGTGAAAGACAAGCGTTTTGAAGGCCTGTTGTATCTGCTCCCGGCAGCTCAGACCAGTGACAAGTCAGCAGTCAATCCTGAACAGATGAAAGAGCTTGTGGGACAGCTGAAACAGGACTACGATTACATATTGATTGACTGTCCAGCAGGAATTGAGCAGGGGTATAAAAATGCTATTGCAGGGGCGGACCGTGCAATCGTCGTCACTACGCCTGAACGATCTGCGGTACGTGATGCAGACAGAATCGTCGGGCTGCTTGAGCAGGAAACGGATGAGCCGCCTGTATTGATCATCAACCGGATCAGAAATCATCTGATGGAATCAGGAGACATGCTTGACATTGATGAAGTAACCACTCATCTTTCAATTGATCTTCTTGGTATTGTCATTGATGATGACCTGGTCATTACTGCCTCTAATAAAGGGGAACCGATCACGATGAATCCGGACAGTAAGGCTTCTATTGCTTACCGGAACATCGCAAGAAGAATTCTTGGTGAGTCGATTCCGCTGATGTCTCTATCAGATGAGAAACCTTCACTGATGAAGAAAATATTTAAAATTCTCGGCAAGAAGTAAAACAGCCGGCAGTGCATGAGCTGCCGGTTTTTTTCATACAATGAATAAAACTGAATGAGGGAGTGTACAGGCATGACCCTGTTCAAGAAACCGAGTACCGTCAGCCGGCTATCAGAAAAGCTCTTAGTGAAATCCATTCTTGCGGGTCTGCTGATTATCTGTTTCACCGCAAGTGAAGATGATTTATGGTCACTTGAACAACTTGTTGATCTGCAGCGGACGATCCATACATCGTTTGAATTCGCCTCCCATTATGACGCATTTGGCACGCAGCTTGGATTTGTGAGCGGGATCGAAACAGATGATAAAACTGTTGTGCCTGTGTCTGCCAACTTTACTCAGGAAGCACTTGAAGGGACAGAAACAGCTATTTTATCAGTTGCAGGCGAACCTATATTTGCCCCGAGGAGTGGCATCGTGTTATTTGCCGGTCAGACTGATGGGGAGAATATGATCGTACTTCAGCACCCTGACCGCAAAAAAACTGTCTATCGGTCTGTTGTCGCTGATCAGGTAAAAACGTTTGATC
The DNA here is from genome assembly GCF_016908195.1 of Jeotgalibacillus terrae. Lineage (GTDB taxonomy): Bacteria > Bacillota > Bacilli > Bacillales > Jeotgalibacillaceae > Jeotgalibacillus > Jeotgalibacillus terrae. Next base: position 30,401 of record NZ_JAFBDK010000006.1, on the reverse strand, counting down.
TGGTGAATGCAGGTGAACAGATCGGGTATGTGCCGGGGAAGAGTTACCGGTTTATGCTGAAGCCTGAGGACACACCATTTAATTTGAAAGCTTTTTCCCGTGAAATGAATGATGCTGATTAAAGGCAAGGTGGCCATCCATCCATTTTTCTGGATAATGGCGGCAGCTTCTTTTATATCCGGTCAATTTCATTCATTTTTTATACTTTTCATACTGGTACTTGCCCATGAAGCCGCTCATGGAATAGCGGCTGTTTTTTTCAAATGGCAGGTGAAAAGTCTTACGCTGCTGCCTTTTGGCGGGCATCTTGAAGTAAAAGGGATATTGAACAAGCCTGTAACTGAAGAAGCAGTCGTTGCGCTGAGTGGTCCATTTTTTCATCTGCTGGTGCATATTTGTCTAATATACAGCCATCTGCCATTTGCCTATACAGAAGAGCTGATTCACCTCAACCTGCAGCTTCTATTCTTCAATCTGCTACCAGTCTGGCCGCTTGACGGCGGAAGAATACTCAGCTGTATCATCAATCTGTTTTTTCCTTTTAAAAAGAGCCTCTATTTACTTATCACCTTCAGTACATGTACACTCCTTACACTTATGATAGCGAGTGTCTGGCAGCTTCAATTGCAATGGCTGCTGCTGCTTGTTTATGCAGGGTTCAGTACGTGGCAATTATATGCAACCCGGCATTTTCTTTTTAAACAGTTCCTACTTGAAAAATGGAAAGTGCAGCATTCAGAAAGGAAAATTGAGTATGCCCCTGCAACGGATTCACTCCATTCACTGGTCAACAGAATGGTAAAAGGAAAAAAACAGCAGTTTCTCATTACAGAAAACGAAAAGGTGATTGGAACGCTCAGTGATGATATGATAATAAAACGATACTTTTCCGCACATGACTAACTGCGGACAAATAAGAAGGTGCACAATTGAAACGAATGATTATCAGTTATAAAACACGTGAAAAAAAGTGGGCAATCCTGACTGATCAGGGAATCGACAGGATTGAACTGTACCCACCGTTTGCAGAAACGAAAGTAGGCAACATTTACAGCGGAACCATTGCCAGTATCAAACCATCACTGCAGGCAGCTTTTGTTCAGTTCGATCATGGTCCAAAAGGGTATCTGCCGTTAAAATCGATTCCGGCGCAATACGGGAATGTTCATCAGGGGATGAGAATGCCTGTGCAGGTGAAAAAAGATGAAGAAGCGTCCAAGGGACCTGTACTTACTGCTGATCTTGAGTTTCAGGGTAAGTATATGGTCTATTTTCCATTCACCAATATACTCAGGCTTTCCAAAAAAATAAGCAGTCATCAGAAAAGCAGGCTTCAGCAATGGGGAGAAAGGGCTGCCGGCAGCGCAGAAGGTCTACTGATTAGAACAGATGCTGCATCTGCAAGTGATGAAGACCTCTCAGAAGAATTGCATGACCTGCAGCAAAACTTCCAACAGCTCAATCAGTCTTTTCACAAGCGTAAAGGTCAGTACCTGTTAAAAAGTGCTGAACCATTTACAGAAGAAGTGAAAGAAGCCATTGTCAACCAGACACCTGATGAGATCGTGACAGACACAGCTGACATGTCAGCCGACCTTAAAAATTTCGCCTCAGCTTTAAAACTGGACGTGAGTGTGACCCTTCATCATGGTGATGAGGATCTATTCAGATTCTATATAAAAGAAGACATTCATCATATCATGACCAGAAAGTCTGTATGGCTTGACGGAGGAAGTCAGATTGTTATAGATTCACTTGAGGCGCTGACAGTGATTGATGTTAATTCTTCAAAGCAGGCAGGTGCCAAACAGCATCAGGCTGCAGCAAAAGATATTAATATGAAAGCAGCTGCTGAATCTCTCAGACAAATGAGAATCAGAGACTTACACGGCATTATTTTAATTGATTTTATCAATATGACGAATCCGACAGACCGCGTCGATATAGACCGGCTGATCAGACAGGAAGCAAAACTCGATCAAAAGCATGTTCATCCTGCAGGCTTTACTGAACTTGGACTCTATCAGTTAACGAGAAAGAAAACGAAGGCCTCTTATGAAGCTGCTTATACTGTTCCATGTCCGGTATGTGCAGGGAAAGGACATGTTCTCTCACCTGAAAGCAGGCTGCTTGAACTTGAAAAAGACCTGCTTGAAAAAAGAAGAAGTCTGCAGCGCGCTGAGATCGGTATGACAAAAGATCTTCACGAACTGATCAGGCAGGATCCTGCATTTATTAAATGGATTGAAGACGAATTGAAGATTCCAATCACATTAATTGAAATTGACCACCCGCATTCTTATTATCAAATCAGATAATATATAGAATGTCATTGACACTGATAATCTCTGTGTGATAACATTCATATGTTACTGTTTGTAGCACCCGTGCTACAACCGCTCATAACAGGTTATTAAGCACTGAAAAGTCACCTGGTATATGGCGAGTCTGAGTGAAATTGAGGAGGTGCATTGGAATGTACGCAATTATTGAAACAGGCGGAAAGCAGATGAAAGTAGTTGAAGGCCAGGAGGTCTACATCGAAAAGCTTAACGCTGAAGCAGGCGAAGAAATTACGTTTGACAAAGTTCTTTTCGTAGGCGGAGATAATGTAAAGGTAGGCAGCCCGTTAGTAGACGGCGCTACAGTTACAGGTAAAGTTGAAAAACAGGGTCGCGCTAAAAAGATCACTGTATTCAAATACAAGCCGAAGAAGAATCAACACCGTAAGCTTGGTCACCGTCAGCCTTACACTAAAGTTGTAATCGGCAAGATCAACGCTTAATAGGAACTATTTTATGATACAGGTTATCATCGAAAAAGAGCCGAACGGTTTGATAAGAGCTTTTCAGATGGAAGGGCACGCTGATTATGCAGAGCATGGCAAAGACTTAGTCTGTGCCGGTGCATCAGCCGTTTCCTTTGGCGCAGTAAACGCTGTTCTTTCTCTTACTGAGACAGAGCCGGTTATTGACCAGGGAGATGATGGCGGATATCTCAGAGTTGAGTTTCCGGCTGACGCTGGTGAAGCAGGCAGCCGTACCCAGTTGATTATGGAAAGCATGATTGTCTCTTTGCAGACAATTGAACAGGAATACGGGCAATACATTAAAATAACCTTCAAAAAGTAGGAGGTGGAAAACCATGCTAAGATTAGATCTTCAATTTTTCGCTTCGAAAAAGGGAGTAGGTTCAACTAAGAACGGTCGTGATTCAATCTCTAAGCGTCTAGGCGCTAAGCGTGCGGATGGCCAGTTCGTTACAGGCGGATCAATCCTTTACCGTCAGCGTGGAACTAAGATTTATCCTGGAGAAAACGTAGGCCGCGGTGGAGATGATACTCTATTCGCAAAAGCTGACGGCGTAGTACGCTTTGAGCGTATGGGCCGTGACAAGAAAAAGGTCAGCGTATACCCAGCTGCACAAGAAGCTTAATTTCTTAAGAAACTCTGGTTATAAACAGCCAGAGTTTCTTTTTATGTTCAGCATAAGCGCGCTCTTTGATATACTAGAGGGTAAGTGAAACTCTTTAGGAGGGGCCTATGATAGAATCAAAACTGAAGCTCGAATTGCTGCAGCACTGCAGACATGACTGGATGAACAAACTGCAGATGATCAAAGGCAATCTTGAGCTGTCTAATATAGAAAGAGCAGCACAGATGATTGATGAAATGGTGATTGAGTCAAGACAGGAAGCACTACTTACTTCACTTGGTACACCAAGTTTCTCTGAATGGCTGCTGACTTATAACTGGTATCGCCCCGGGCCATTAAAGCTCGGTTATGAGTTTACAGAACGTATGAAGATTCCGGAAGCATATGATTCACTGCTCCTTAACTGGGCAAGAAAAACTGCTGCTGTGGTGGATAAAGCATTAAATACACCATCAGATCAGGAGCTGTACTTTTTATTTGAACAGCATGATGAAAGCTTTTCAATTGTTGTTGAATATGAAGGAGAGCCTCTCCAGTCATCTCCGGAAGATATTATACAGGAACCAAAAGAAGCACTCGTTGAATGGACTTGTGATTCAAGCGCATCCTTTTCAATAAAGCTGACTTTTGATTATCCTGTACCAAGGGTGAAAGTTTAACAATAGGAGGATCCACAATTATGTTTGTAGATCAGGTCAAGATATATGTAAAAGGCGGAGATGGCGGAGATGGTATGGTCGCTTTCCGCAGAGAAAAATATGTACCAAAAGGCGGACCTGCCGGCGGAGACGGCGGTCAGGGTGCCAATGTTATTTTCCTGGTAGAAGAAGGATTAAGAACGCTGATGGATTTCCGCTATCAGCGTCACTTTAAAGCGCCTAAAGGTGAAAACGGTATGTCAAAAAACCAGCACGGCCGTGGCGCTTCAGATATGATTGTAAAAGTACCGCCTGGCACCGTTGTGAAAGATGAAGCATCAGGGGAAATTATTGCAGACCTGACTGAACACGGTCAGCAGGCAGTAATCGCTAAAGGCGGACGCGGAGGCAGAGGAAACTCACGCTTTGCTACCCCTGCAAACCCTGCACCGGAATTATCTGAAAAAGGGGAGCCGGGTCAGGAAAAAAATATCATTATGGAATTAAAGCTGCTTGCTGATGTAGGACTTGTCGGATTCCCAAGTGTAGGGAAATCAACGCTTCTTTCAGTTGTATCAGCTGCAAAACCAAAGATCGCTGAATACCACTTCACAACAATCGCGCCAAACCTTGGAATGGTTGAAACAGAAGATAACAGAACTTTTGTTATGGCTGACCTTCCGGGACTGATTGAAGGGGCTCATGAAGGTGTAGGACTTGGCCATCAGTTCCTTAGACATATTGAACGTACTCGTGTCATTGTACACGTTGTGGATATGTCTGCACTCGAAGGCCGTGATCCTTATGAGGATTACCTTACAATCAATAATGAACTGAAGGAATACAATCTGCGTCTGACAGAGCGTCCTCAGGTCGTTGTTGCAAACAAGATGGATATGCCGGATTCGGAAGAGAATCTGAAAAAGTTCAAAGAGCAGGTTGGGGATGACGTAAAGGTGTTCCCTGTATCAGCTATTTCAAGACAGGGTCTGAAGGAACTGCTTTATACAGTTGCTGATCTTGTAGAATCTACACCTGAATTCCCGCTGAATGAAGCTGAAAAAGATGAAACGGTTAACCGTGTACTTTATAAGCACGAAGAAGCAGAGAAGTTCGAGATCACTCGTGATCCGGATGGCAGTTTTGTGATCACGGGTGATTCACTTGAAAGACTCTTCAAGATGACTGACTTCAGCCGTGAAGAATCAATCAGACGTTTTGCACGTCAGATGCGTGCAATGGGTATTGATGAGGCACTTCGTCAAAAAGGTGCGAAAAACGGTGATACAGTGAAGATAATTGAATTTGAATTTGATTTCGTAGAGTAAAGCGGGAGGGTATAAGGTGCCAAAAAAGGATCTAAATGAGAAATTCTATCTGGTAAGAGAAGATGTGCTTCCTGAAGCGATGCAAAAAACGCTTGAAGCGAAGCAGCTGCTTGAAAGAGGACATGCAGGATCAGTCTGGGAAGCTGTGCGTTCCGTTGACTTAAGCCGAAGTGCATTTTACAAATACAGAGATACTGTATTCCCATTTCATACAGTTGTGAAAGAAAAAATCATCACACTCTTTTTCCACCTCGAAGACCGCTCAGGCACCTTATCCCAGCTGCTTGGGCTGGTGGCTTCCTGTGGAGGCAACATTCTGACGATTCATCAGACAATCCCCCTGCAGGGACGCGCAAATGTCACGTTATCATTAAATGTGACTGATATGAACGTGCCACTCGATGAAATGCTCAACAGATTTAAAAAACTTGAGTTTGTTGAAAAAGTCGAAGTACTGGGCTCTGGTGCCTGATTAAATAAAGAAGGTGAGTAAATGAAAATCGGTTATCTGGGACCGGAAGCTTCCTTCACCCATCATGCGGTGAAGAGTATATTTAATAATGAAGAATATATTGCATTTCCGACAATTCCTGATTGTCTGGAAGCGCTCGCTGAAAACAAAGTGGAGCGTGCAGTTGTTCCCTTGGAAAATGCACTTGAGGGTTCTGTACCTATTACCATTGATTATTTATTTCATGATGTCGACCTTCACATTACTGCCGAATTAATTTCACCGATTGAGCAGCATCTTATGGTCCATCCGGAAAACGCTGCACGTTTTCAGGATGTCGAAAAAATTATGTCTCACTCCCATGCACTTGCACAGTGCCACAAATATTTATACTACCGCTTCAGAGGCGTGACGCTTGAACCTTCGACGTCAACTTCTGCCGCGGCAAAATATACGAGTGAGCATCCGGAAGAAAATATCGCTGCAATCGGCAATGCGCTGGCTGCTGATACATATGGTTTAACTGTAGTCGAAAAGAATATTCATGATTTTCATTTTAACCATACGAGATTCGTTGTGTTAACGAGTGAAAAAGACACAGAACTGCTGCCATTTGAACGTGACGCTGAGAAATCCACTCTGATGATCACACTGCCATCTGATGACAGAGCCGGGGCACTTCACCAGGTGCTATCTGCTTTCTCATGGCGTCAGCTCAGCCTGAGTAAAATTGAATCAAGACCGCTTAAAACAGGTCTTGGCAATTACTTTTTTATTATCGATGTGGAAAAACCGGTTGAAGGGGTACTCATGCAGGGTGCCATAGAAGAACTCGAAGCACTCGGCTGTACCGTAAAAATACTCGGCAGCTATAAGAAACATTTGCTTGAACCTGCACAATAAAGTTATGAAGATTGTTGGTGCTAAGTAAATTTGAGGGTAACGGAGCGGAAAGCGCCCCCTGCAGCGCAGTGAACCGTTTACCAAAGAAAAAGGCCGAGACGAAAATTCGTCTCAGCCTCTTTTATTCCTGATACAAAATCCCGGCCTGCTTCAATTCCTCTACAATACGATCTAACACAGCATTATGTTCAGCTTCCACCTCATGCATATGAACCCCATCAGTCAGCACTGAAAGAAGAGTCGAATCAGAAGAAGAAAGCTCATTGATAAATCGTCTGACCTCAGTTGCGTTATGCAGCATCAGTGAGGCAGTCATTTCCCCGTACACAGGGTGTTCGATCATCACATTTTTTACGATTCCGCCGTGTTTGACAATCAGTAATAATTCTTCTTCTGTCTGTTCGGCTGTATGTCTGCATACCATTAACCTTGAAACTCTGCTCGCTGGCTGTGCAGGCATATATAAATAGCCCTGGCTCGTTGCCAGGATCGGCTCATTACCAGCTTTCAGTAAGTTGATATCACTGACAATTACCTGTCTGCTCACATTCATCTCTGCAGCGAGCGCACGGCCCGTAATTGGTCCAACAGATTGTCTGAGTGTATGTAAAATTTTTTCTCTTCTCGCTTCTCCGATTTTCTGGCGGTCACTTGGCATAGATTACCCTTCTTTCATCGATCATTCTGAAAGTATTGTATCATAAATCCATTTACTTCATAGGATATATAGAATGAATGATGGAGGTGGCAAGATGAAAATTCACGTAGTGCAAAAAGGTGATACCCTCTGGACAATTGCGAAAAATTACCAGGTGTCTTTTGAGGAACTGAAGGCAGTGAATACACAATTAGCAGATCCTGATATGATCATGCCCGGCATGAAAATTAAAATACCAGCCGGCAAAGCAGTTGAAAAAGAAGAATACATGCACCCATATGCCAATAATAAACCTGCTTATCCGCTTCTCCCGGAAGATTTTGAAATGCCTTATAAGAACATGGTCATGCCAAAAGCTGTTAAAATGCCGGAAATACCAAAAATGCCTGAAATGCCAAAAATGCAGGAAGTACCTAAAATGCAGACAGCACCAAAAATGGAGGAGCCCCCAAAAATGCCTAAAGCAGAACCCATTAAAATGTGGAAAGAACCTGAACAAAAATATTGCACCTGTAAAAAAACACCTCCTGCTCAGCAGGTAATGCCACAAATGAATTTTATGCCGCATATGCAGCAAATGCCTCAAATGCAACAGATGTACCCGATGCCTCAAATGCAGCAAATGCCGCAAATGATGATGCCGGCTCCGGAACATCATATGATGGAGCCGTGGTGTCACCCGATGCCCCACTGCTGCTGCCCGTGTCATCAGCCACACCCTTACCGAGGACCGTTCTAAAGACGAATAAAAATAGTTATTAATCAAATCCTAACCTTAATAAGCGATTAAGGAGAGGATCGAATGGTTAAAACATTGTTCATCTTATTCATTTTTACCCTGTCTGCATGCTTTACCACTCAAGCATCAGCGCTCACACTGACATTATCAATAGAGACCGTCTACGGAGATGGTGAAAAATCATTTGAAAAAAGAAAAGAGTCGTACGAAGCAATGGAAGACTTCTTTTCACAATACCGTGACTGGCAAATCATTGATATGAATAAAGAAGAAATCACTCTCAGAACCAGAACCGAAAAACTGTCTCCACTTTTAGAATGGAGCGGATATGCAGAAGTTCAGTAAACAGCCTGTGCGGCTGTTTTTTTCTTTTGCTGAAATACCACAGGCTACATGATAAAATAGAACAGATGTTTCATATAACCAACCGCACATCAGGACCCGGTGTTGTAAAAATGTCAGACACTAGATCCGCTGAAACTGTGTTACAATGAAGGTTGCATTGAAAGGAAGAGTTCAATATGTATGAATATATAAAAGGTGAAATTACATATATTTCAACAGAGTATATCGTTTCTGATCATCACGGGTTAGGCTATAAAATTTTTATGCCTAATCCTTTTGTGATGTCTTCAAAACAGGGTGAAACTGTGCAGGTTTTTACGTATCAGCACGTCAGGGAAGACCAGCTCACACTGTTCGGCTTTCCCTCTATGGAAGAGAAATTGCTGTTTACGAAACTTTTAAATGTGTCAGGAATCGGTCCTAAAGGGGCACTTGCCATCCTTGCGTCCGGTGCACCTGAACAGGTCATCCAGGCGATTGAAGAAGAGAATGAGACACTGCTTGTAAAGTTCCCTGGAGTAGGAAAAAAAACAGCCAGACAAATTATTCTTGACCTGAAAGGAAAACTGCAGGATGTGGTGCCGGATTATTTCCCTAACCTTTTCACAGATCCCGCAAAAGAAAAGGGACTGGATGATTCAGCGCTTGATGAAGCAGTTATGGCACTGCAGGCGCTGGGGTATTCAGAGCGTGAAGTGAAAAAAATCAGACCTGTCTTACAAAAAGAATCGTTAACGACAGATCAGTATATTAAAAAAGGTCTTCAGCTGATGCTGAAGCTGAAGTAAGGAGGGATTAGATGGAAGAGCGGATATTATCAGGGGAAGCAAATATAGAAGATGAGTCACTGGAACAGACGATCAGACCTCAGCTGTTAGAGACGTATATCGGTCAGGATCAAGTGAAAAAGAATTTATCAATCTATATTGAAGCAGCTAAAAACCGTCAGGAGACCCTTGACCATGTTCTTCTGTATGGTCCCCCTGGTCTGGGTAAGACGACGCTTGCTGCCGTCATTGCAAATGAAATGGGTGTTAACCTCAGAACAACAGCAGGGCCTGCGATTGAAAGAGCAGGTGATCTTGCCGCGATTCTGACAGCACTCGAGCCGGGTGATGTACTGTTTATTGATGAAATTCACCGTCTGCCAAGAGCGATTGAAGAAGTTTTATATCCTGCAATGGAGGATTTCTGTCTTGATATTGTGATCGGGACCGGCCCTAGTGCAAGGTCAGTAAGACTTGACCTGCCTCCGTTCACTTTAGTAGGAGCGACTACCCGTGCAGGCGCAATCTCAGCTCCATTAAGAGACAGGTTCGGCGTGCTTAGCAGACTGGAGTATTATAATATAGAACAGCTGCAGGAGATTGTTAACCGTTCAGCTGATATATTCAATACAGAAATTGATGATTCAGGAGCTGCTGAAATCGCACGCAGATCAAGGGGAACACCGCGTATCGCAAACCGCCTGCTGAGAAGAGTGCGAGATTATGCACAGGTGAAAGGAAATGGGGACATTACCCTTCCGATCGCGCAGGCTTCACTTGAATTGCTGCAGGTTGATCAGCTTGGTCTTGACCATATAGATCATAAGCTGTTAAGAGGAATTATCGAACGCTTCAGAGGAGGTCCTGTTGGTCTTGATACCATTGCAGCAAGTATTGGGGAAGAATCATCTACAATAGAGGATGTCTATGAACCCTATCTCCTGCAAATTGGATTTTTACAGCGTACTCCGCGCGGAAGAATTGCCACACACCTTGTTTATGAACATTTTAATCTGGAGGTACCGGAATGACGCTGCCAAAAATGCTGATGATTGCAGGGGCTGCATTGCTGGTAGCTGGATTTCTACTGCAGTTTATAAAAGCTGGCAGGCTGCCGGGAGATATAGTGATTAAAAAAGAAAATATGACATTTTATTTTCCAATCGTCACATCGATTTTAATCAGTTTAATTTTGACAGGGATCTTCTTTTTAATCGGAAGGTTCAGGTAAGGAGTTGCAGACAGATGAATATTAATGATTTTGATTTTGAACTTCCTGAGGAACTGATCGCTCAGGTTCCGCTTGAAGATCGTACATCAAGCAGACTGATGGTGCTTGATAAAAAAACGGGTAAAGTGGAGCATCAATCGTTTACCCATATACTTGATTATCTCCATGAAAGAGACTGCCTTGTACTTAATGACACAAAAGTACTGCCGGCAAGACTGATTGGGGAAAAAACAGAAACAGGTGCAGCCATTGAGGTTCTTTTACTGAAGCAGATTGAAGGGGATACATGGGAAACTCTCGTTAAGCCTGCAAAGAGAATAAAGCCTGGAACAGTCATTACGTTTGGTGACGGTCTGCTGACGGCTGAATGTATTGAAACAGGCGATCAGGGTGCACGTATTCTTGAATTTAAATATGATGGCATCTTTTATGAGCTGCTTGATCAGCTTGGAGATATGCCGCTCCCTCCTTATATCAAGGAGAAACTTGACGATAAAGACCGCTATCAGACTGTATTTGCCAAAGAACGTGGCTCAGCAGCAGCACCGACTGCCGGTCTGCATTTTACAGAGGAAATTCTTGATGAGATCAGATCAAGAGGTGTTAACATTGCTTTTATCACGCTGCACGTAGGACTTGGTACATTCAGACCTGTTTCTGTGGATTCTATTGAAGAGCATGATATGCATAGCGAATATTATCAGCTGTCTCAAGAAAATGCGGAGCTGTTGAATCGTACGCGTGAAAACGGGGGACGGATCATCACAGTCGGCACAACGTCAACAAGGACACTTGAGACGATCGCTGATGAACAAGGAACTTTTAAACCTCAGTCAGGCTGGACAGATATTTTTATTTACCCGGGATACACATTTAAAGCGTCAGATGTGCTGCTGACAAACTTCCATTTGCCAAAGTCCACGCTGATCATGCTTGTCAGTGCCATGGCAGGCAGGGAAAACACGCTTGCTGCTTACCGTGCAGCAGTAGAGGAAAAGTACAGGTTTTTCAGCTTTGGCGATGCCATGCTGATCAAATAGAGAGGGGAAACATCTTTGAGTGCAATCAGATATGAACATATAAAAACATGTAAACAAACAGGAGCGAGACTTGGGATTGTCCATACACCGCACGGGTCATTTGAGACACCGACATTTATGCCTGTTGGTACGATGGCTACAGTAAAAACAATGTCTCCTGAAGATCTGAAGGAACTAAATGCAGGGATCATCCTGAGTAATACGTATCATCTGTGGCTTCGCCCGGGTCACGATATTATTAAAGAAGCAGGCGGCCTGCATAAATTTATGAACTGGGACCGTCCAATCTTAACAGATTCAGGCGGCTTTCAGGTGTTTTCATTAAGTAAGTTCCGTAACATCCAGGAAGAAGGCGTTCATTTCAGGAATCATATTAATGGGGACAAGCTGTTTTTAAGTCCTGAAAAAGCGATGGAGATCCAGAATGCGCTTGGTTCTGATATTATGATGGCGTTTGATGAGTGTCCGCCTTATCCTGCTGAAGAAAAGTATATGAAAGATTCAGTTGAACGTACGACCAGATGGGCAGAGCGCTGCCTGCAAGCTCATAATCGTCCTGAGGACCAGGGACTTTTTGGGATCGTTCAGGGTGGAGAGTATGAACACCTGCGCCGTCAGAGTGCCAAAGATCTTGTTTCAATGGACTTTCCGGGTTATGCGGTTGGAGGTCTGTCAGTAGGTGAGCCTAAAGATGTTATGAACCGCGTGCTGGAATTCACAACACCGTGGCTGCCAGAAGACAAACCGCGTTATTTAATGGGCGTCGGATCGCCTGACTCACTGATTGACGGTGCGATGCGCGGTATTGATATGTTCGACTGCGTACTGCCTACACGTATTGCAAGAAACGGTACACTGATGACGAGCGAAGGAAGACTCGTTGTGAAAAATGCGAAATATGCGCGTGATTTTTCACCGATTGATCCTAACTGTGATTGCCATGTCTGTAAGAATTATTCAAGAGCGTATATCAGACACCTGATTAAATGTGAAGAAACGTTCGGAATTAGACTTACGACTTATCATAACCTGCATTTTCTGATAAACTTAATGGGGAATGTCCGCCAGGCAATTAAAGAAGACAGACTGGGAGACTTTCGTGAAGAGTTTTTTGAACAGTACGGTTTCAACCAGCCGAATGCAAAAAACTTTTAATAGATATATGAAAGAAAGGGGGAGTTTAGCGTTATGGATATGATCGTAACTTTACTGCCACTGATTCTGATGTTCGGTTTAATGTACCTTTTCTTAATCCGTCCTCAGCAGAAGCGTCAGAAAAAAGTAATGGAAATGCAAAGCAGCTTAAGTAAAGGTGATAAAATCGTCACGATTGGCGGTCTTCACGGAATTATTGATGCACTTGATGAAGGTCAGGTTGTCGTTAAGTGTGGAGATGGAAGCCGGTTGACTTATGACCGAAATGCAGTCCGTGAAGTAGTGGAAAAAGATTCAGCAATGTAATAGTCAATAAAAAAAGCTGCAGCCGCAGCTTTTTTATTTTTCTCTTGCACCTCTGAAATTTACTCCGATAATCCCTCCTGTAAGACCACATGCTAGAAAGAGTCCATAATGGATCAGCTGTGACCACTCAAAGGGTGTATGATTAAACAATAGAGAGATGGAAATAACGATTCCGGCAGTCAGACATCCAATGTACATTCCTTTTTGACCTGCATAGGCGCTTCCGGCCATACTGCCAATTAAAACAGCGGCTGCTCCGGTCATTCCGTTCCACTTTTCCATTGAAAGCTCAGACAGATCAGTAAAATGCAGCAGAGTTGCTGCAACAGCCGAATAAACAGCGGCAATTAAAAAAAAAATGACGACAGCTGCTGCAATCCCTCCTGCAGTTTTTTTCCACACAATCATAAAAGATCCCCTCCATATAAATCTTGAGTAATTGAAATCATTTTTTCGCACACACTATTTGAGTGAAGGTGGTGTGCACATGTTAGAGATGTACAGTCTGATTGGCTTCAGGGCTGTTACCCTGTATTTGCTGATCCTGGTCATATTCCGTGTTATGGGTAAAAGGGAGATTGGAGAACTGAGCCTTCTTGACCTGATAGTCTTTATGATGATTGCAGAAATGGCTGCTTTTGCAATAGAAGACACGGAACTAAGCTTGATGCAGGCTATATTCCCGATGATTTTATTAATGCTTCTGCAGATACTTTTATCCTGGTTCTCACTGAAATCGAAAAAATTCAGGGATCTGATGGACGGAAGGCCCTCCATACTCATTCACAATGGGGAAATAGTCATCAATGAAATGAGAAAAAACCGCTATAATATGGATGATCTGATGCAGCAGCTGAGAGAGAAGGAAGTGTTCGACATTCAGGAGGTTTCATTTGCAATCCTCGAACCATCCGGCACTTTATCCGTACTTAGAAAAGAGCGCAGTGCCGGACAACTGTCACTCCCTCTGGTCATGGACGGAAGAATTCAGAGCAGGCACCTTGCACTAATAGGTAAAGATGAAAATTGGCTGAGAAGTGAAATGAAAAAGCAGGGCTATGAACAATTAAAAACAATATTCTTCTGTACGTATGAAGACGGAGAATGGTATATCAGTTCTTCTTAAACGTGTTTAAGAACGACCAGTCTTCACGTTGTATTAGCTGAACCCTGGATGCCAGGAACATATAAATGATGATGATAATCAAAATTCTGACCGGCGCATCCATCGTTGCAATACCGGTATGTATCAGCCAGCAGCACGCTGTAACAAGACATATTGCCGCATATTGACCGACTGGAAGCTTCATATGACACAATTTCCTGACTGTGTGAAAATGCATAAAAGTGACAGCAGCTGTGCCGATCACAAGTCCAATTGCTGCGCCAGTAATACTCTCCAGATAAAGCATCAGACCTGCCATTGCTGACAGCTTGATAACAGATCCAGTGATACTGTTCAACATTGCTTTGCCTGCAGCTTCAAAAGCCTGTAGTACCGCATGAAGGGGTCCCTGGTAATAATAAAAGATGAAAAACAGCGACATCAGTTTCAGTAACTCAATACCTTTGTCTGAACCGTATAACAGAACTAAAATTGTTTTTCCTTCTAGAAATAGCAGCAGGCAGCACAAAGTTCCTGTAACCGCTGAAAGCCGTAGCGCCTGTTTGATTCTGTATAGCACGATTCGATCCTGAGACAACGCTCTGGCTTCACTGATTGAAGGAACCAGTGCCATACTGAGAGACACTGTTATAAAAGAAGGCAGCAGCAGCACAGGGAGTATAAAGCCCGTCAGCAGACCATAATCTGCAGTAACAGCAGTCGCTGCCATCCCGGTAAAAACCAGACATTTCATAACGATAACAGGTTCAAGAAACCATGCGACAGAACCAGCAAATCTGCTTCCGGCGCTTGGCAGCGCAATATTAAGAAGTTTTCCTGCAGTATAACGGAATGACTGGTCAGCTTTTTTAACATTTTTTTGATTTCTTATTTTAAACATGACAAGTAAAAAAAGAAGTGAACATAATTCCCCTGCAACAGCTGCAAGCATCGCGCCGCCTGCTGCATATGCCGCTCCTTTTGAACTCAAAAAGCCGATAGCTGCCATCAGCAGCACAATTCTGACTGCCTGTTCTAAAACCGAACCGACAGCAGTAACCCCCATCTGCTGCCTCCCCATAAAATATCCGCGGACAACCGCTGAAAATGCGGCAATTGGTATGACAGGAAGTACAGCAATAAACGGAATAAGCGTTCTTTCATCATTTAAAAGAGAAGTCGATATATATGGTGCTGAAAAAAACAGGATTGGTGTAAGGATCATCGCTAAAGTACCCGTGATCCAGAGTGATACAGATAAAATGTTACGGATCTCACGTTCATTCCGGTTGGCAGTAGCTTCAGAAACATATTTTGAAATCGCAATCGGGAGTCCGATCTGGGTCACCGTAATGGCGAGTACGAGCGCAGGGAAAGTCATCATATAAAGTCCTACGCCTTCTTCACCGGCAAGGTCTGCCAGTATAATCCTATGTACAAAGCCTAGAATTTTGGTCACTAACGCAGCAGCCATCAGCAGTAAAGTACCTTTAATCAGCTTAGACACTTAATCCTCCATCTTCTCAAACACGCTTATTTTAGATACAATCAATCATATGCATGAACAAAGTGCCGCTATGCCATTAAATTCGAAAGGGGTGTAAGAATGAACCAGCATACCAGTTATGAAGAAGCTTTTCCTGTGGTCGGCCCTGCTTTGATTAGCAAGGCGCAGGAACTCAGGCTCTATGGATACGACACTGCAACGCCTGAAAACATATGGCGTTACCTGACTCGGAAAAAATGGAAAAGAGAAACCGAAAGCTTCAGACTCCACAAAGTTGTACAGGAGATTCTCCAGGTGAAAGCAGGAGACTATATGAATTTTATGACTAATGAAGAGTATAAGCTGACAGCCGGCAGAACAGGATTAGAAGATGAAGAATTAAATCTGCTGCTTCACGGAAACCCGAATGATGAACATTAACTGACAATATCAGAGAGTGCGTTGACACCAATAGGGAAGTAATACATAATAAGTCTGTTGCTGAAATTTCAGTACAATTACAGACCTGTTACAACACACGGGAAGTTTATATATAGTTTTTTACATCTTGAAACTATATATATGAGGAGGATTTTTACATAATGATTAAACGCAGCAGGATTGTCGCATTTTTTCTATTAGTCATTCTAATAGGCGGCACGATTGGACTGACATCCAATACGATTTTAAATAACATCAAACTTGGTCTGGATCTTCAAGGCGGATTTGAAGTTCTATACGAAGTAAACCGGGCTGAAGAAGGTCAGGAGATCACTCCGGAAGTAGTCTCAGATACAGCTGAAGCACTTGACCGCCGAGTGAACGTACTCGGTGTAAGTGAGCCTGTCATTCAGGTTGAAGACGGGAACAGAATCCGTGTCCAGCTCGCAGGCGTTGAAGATCAGAATCAGGCAAGAGAGATTCTTTCAACTGAAGCAAATCTGACATTCCGTGATGTGAATGATGAAATAAAAATGACAGGAGCTGACCTGGTTGAGGGCGGAGCTACACAGACGTTTGACCCTGATACCAATGCGCCAATTGTCCAGGTTCAACTGAAGGACGCAGATCAGTTTGGACAGATTACTGAAGAAATTCTCGCGATGGCTCCTCAAAATCAGCTGGTGATCTGGCTTGATTATGAAGAAGGAGATTCTTACGCAGAGGAAGTAACAAAAGAAGATCCGAAATTTATCTCTGCGCCAAATGTCAGTCAGGTATTGAATACTGATACTGTAACCATTACAGGTAATTTCACACTTGAAGAAGCAAACAACCTTGCTAACCTGTTAAATGCAGGTTCATTGCCGGTTGAACTTGAAGAGGTTTACTCCACTTCAGTTGGTGCCTCATTCGGTCTGATGGCAATGGAACAGACGATTTTAGCAGGTATTGTCGGCGTCGCGCTGATCTTCCTGTTTATGATTGCCTACTACCGCTTCCCTGGATTCATCGGGGTTGTTACGCTTTCAGTATATATTTATCTGATTCTGCTGATTTTTGACTGGCTGAATGGTGTGCTGACACTCCCTGGTATTGCAGCACTTATTCTTGGTGTTGGTATGGCGATTGACGCCAATATCATCACTTATGAGCGGATGAAAGAGGAATTAAGAGTCGGCAGATCAGTTCGTGAAGCCTGGAAAAAAGGAAGCAGTTCATCACTGCTGACAATTGTGGATGCGAACGTTACCACTATGCTTGCCGGTATTGTCCTATTTACTTTTGGAACAAGTTCTGTAAAAGGCTTTGCAACAATGCTCTTAATCAGTATTGTGACAAGCTTCATTACAGCCGTATTTGGTACAAGACTCTTTATGAGCCTGTGGGTGAGAAGTAAATTCCTTGATCAGCGTAAAGGATGGTTTGGCGTTAAGAAATCCGAGATCCTGGAATATAACGAGGAGGAAGAACCTGATTCACTCGATCTTCCTACAAAATTTGACCGCTTTGACTTTGTGAAAATCCGGAAGAAATTCTTTATTCTTTCAGCAATTTTACTCGTTGCAGGACTTGCAGTACTGCTGACGTTCAGATTGAATCTCGGCATTGATTTTACAGCCGGTACCCGAATGGAAGTGCTTTCTGATACACCGCTGACAAATGAATCGTTTGCCGACGATCTTGAAGAAGCAGGTTACGAAGCTTCCAACGTAGTAATCTCCGGTGAAAATCAGGAAATCGGGGTTGCACGTTTTGCGGAGCCGCTTAGTCAGGATGAAATTGCTGAATTAAGAACTTACTTTTCAGAAGAATACGGATCGGATCCTAATATATCTACTGTAAATCCGGTTATTGGTGAAGAGCTTGCTGAAAATGCCATGAAGGCTCTTGCCATTGCATCGATCGGTATTATTCTCTATGTTGCACTAAGATTCGAATGGCAAATGGCTGCTGCATCAATTGTGGCACTTGTCCATGATGCGTTCTTTATTATTGCGATCTTCAGTCTTACAAGACTTGAAGTTGATATTACATTTATCGCAGCAGTTCTAACAGTCGTGGGTTACTCCATAAATGATACAATCGTAACGTTTGACCGGATCAGGGAAAATATGCGTAAAATGAAGCGGATTGAGACGAAGGAAGAGCTTGCGCTGATTGTGAATAAATCACTCAGACAAACGCTTGGTCGTTCAATTAATACAGTGCTGACTGTTGTACTTGTAGTAGTTGCACTGATTATATTCGGTGCAACTTCTATCCTGAACTTCTCGATTGCCCTTCTTGTCGGCCTAATCGCAGGAACGTACTCATCAGTATTTATCGCAGCACAACTGTGGTATGTGCTGAAAAAGCGCCAGCTGAAAAAGAAAGGCGTATTAATTACGTATAAAGAGAAAAAAGAATGGACTGACGAACCAGTCGTATAATGTGAGAACCGGAACAGGTAATGCTGTTCCGTTTTTTTTAATGGCTTTGTTAAATTTGGCTGTTGATTTCCGCTTCAGGGGGACGCTTGCCGCGGACGAACGCTCAAGCCTCCTCAGGCAGAAAACCGCTGCCTTCCGGGGTCTTTCACGATCGTTTTTCCGCAGGAGTCGCCCCCTTATGCTCCAATCATCAGCTGTGCCAAAACAACACTAAACTTTAACATAGCTTTTTTAATAGTGATGATAATTTCACCTCTGTCCCCACTGTGTACACCCACGAAGGAGTAAACCTCCGTTAAAAAGGGTAAACCCATTAAAAAAGGAGGTCACACAGGTGAAATTTCAATGGACATTAATTTTAGGAATTGTTTTTGCACTTATTGTAGCGATTTTTGCGGTGATCAATGTTGATCCTGTAACAGTGAATTTCGGATTCTCTGAAGCAGAGCTGCCGCTGATTCTTGTGATACTGGGATCAGTTTTAATGGGTGGTATCATTATGGGATCTGTCGGTTTGTTCCGGTTATTTATTGCTCAGAGAAAAGTAAAGCAGCTTGAAGCAGAAAATAAGCAGTTGAATGAGCAGTTGACTGAAGCTCAGAAAGCAAATACAGGTGAATTGCCAAGCAGGCAGGAATACCGTAAAACTGCACCTGATTCATCAGGTGATTCCGCAGCTGAATAAATCACCATCACCTTTTTGGTTCATTGAATCATGACACTTGCTCATGTATAATGAAAACATCTGAAGAGGTGAAATTATGTTAACGTCTAAAACAAGATGGAATGTTAGGGAAAGCAGCGCGGCTGAAAATGAAAAGCTTGCAGCTGAACTTAACATTCCGCTTTTTATTGCAAAATTACTCGTACAAAGAGGCATGACCAGTGCTGAAGAAGCAGCTGATTTTTTACATACAGGCAAAAAAGAATTCCACGATCCATTTCTTTTCGACGATATGGAAAAGGCTGTGGAGCGGATTAGCCGCGCTGTAAATAACCGTGAATCCATTCTGATTTATGGCGATTACGATGCTGACGGAGTTACCAGTACATCAGTGATGTTAAGTGCACTTCAGGCAATGGGTGCAGAATCTGATTTTTATATACCGAACCGTTTTACTGAAGGCTACGGCCCAAACAAAGAAGCTTTTCAAAAAGCTGCTGAAAAAGGGTACAGTCTGATCATCACAGTGGATAATGGTATTTCAGGTGTCAGTGAAGCTGGATTACTCAAGGAACTGGGAGTAGACCTGATTATTACTGACCACCATGAAGCCGGACCGGAACTTCCCGATGCATACGCGATTATACATCCTAATTTAGAGAACGGAACTTATCCGTTCAGAGAGCTTGCCGGAGTAGGGGTGGCATTCAAACTCGCACACGCGCTTTTAAAAGAGGTTCCTGAAGAGCTGCTTGACCTTGTAGCGATTGGTACGATTGCTGACCTGGTGCCATTAACTGGTGAAAACCGGCTGCTCGTTCAAAAAGGACTGAAACAGCTTCGTGCAACTGAACGTAAAGGTCTTCACGCCCTGCTTAAAAAATCAGGTGCTACACTCAGTGAAGCGGATGAAGAGACAGTCGGCTTTGCGATTGGTCCCCGCTTAAATGCAGTAGGCAGGCTTTCTGATGCTGCTCCGGCAGTTGATCTGCTCATGACAGATGACACGCAGGCAGCAGAGGGGCTTGCGGTTGAAATCGATGCGCTGAATAAAGAGCGCCAGGCAATTGTTGCGGATATTGCAAAAGAAGCCATGGAGATTGCACAATCGCAATATAAAAATGATCGGGTACTGATCATCTCAAAAACCGGCTGGAATCCTGGTGTCGTGGGCATTGTGGCATCAAAGCTTGTAGAAAAGTTCTACAGACCGGTTATCATTCTGTGTGAAGATCCGGAAAAGGGGACTGCAAAAGGATCTGCGAGAAGCATTGAAGGGTTTAATATGTTCAAAGAACTATCAGAAAACCGCGAAATACTTCCGCACTTTGGTGGACACCCGATGGCAGCAGGGATGACACTTCAAATTGATGATATTAATGAATTAAGAGCGAACCTGAATCAGCAGGCTGAAAAAATGAAAGATGAAGACTTTATACCGGTGACAGGAATTGATGTGAAGGCGTCGATCGAGGAGATTGATCTGGATGCAATTATGCAGCTGCAAATGCTTGCACCGTTTGGCATGAAAAACCCTAAACCAAAAGTGTTGATTGAGCAGACTGATATTGCTTCAATCAGAAAAATCGGTTCAGGACAAAATCATCTTAAGCTGTCAGTAAAACATGGTGACCAGACCCTTGATGCGATTGCATTTGGAATGGGAGAAATAGCAGATCAGATTTCACCAATTGCCAAACTTGATTTAATAGGTGAACTTTCGATCAATGAATGGAATAACATCAAAAAACCGCAGTTATTCGTCCGTGACTTCAGGGTCAAGGAATGGCAGCTTTTTGACATTCGTGGTATCGCACAACCGGCAAGGTGGGTGCCTACGATCCCGGCAGATTCAATTGTGGTCGCATATCAGGAAAAGGCATTTGAACGGTTTAACCAGGTGCTGAGTGCGCATGATGTAAAACTGATCAGTACAGTAGAGGAAGCAAATGAGTTAAATACTGATGGCAGATCTGTGGTGCTGCTGGACCTTCCTGAGGATGCAAAGTTGCTTGAAGCATTACTGAAGGATGCTGCCCCATCCAGAATATATGCCCACTTTTATCTGGAGGACCCGCAATTCTTCAGTTCAATTCCCAAGCGTGAGGATTTTGCATGGTTCTTTGCTTTTTTGAAAAAAAGAAAAACATTTCATATGGCACAGCATGGACAGGCACTTGCATCTCACAAAGGTTGGTCATTAGACACAATTAATTTTATGACAAAGGTGTTTTTTGAGCTTGATTTTGTTACAATAAACGATGGATTCATTTCGCTTAATGAGCAATTACAGAAACGTGACCTGTCAGAGTCCCCTGCCTATGAAGCGAAAAAGCGGCTTGCTGAGCTTGAGCAGGAATTATTATATTCATCATTTCATGAATTGAAAAAATGGTTTGAAGAGCGTTCCGGTTGGGCGCAACCTGAGGAGGAAAAGGTATGGATTTAAAGCAATACGTGACAATTGTAGAAGACTGGCCGAAAGAAGGCGTGCGTTTTAAGGATATCACGACATTAATGGATAATGGTGAAGCTTACAGCTACGCTACAGATCAAATTGTAGAATATGCTAAGGAAAAGCACATTGACCTGGTCGTGGGACCTGAGGCGCGCGGATTTATTATCGGCTGTCCGGTTGCTTATGCACTGAAAGTAGGATTTGCTCCAGTAAGAAAAGAAGGTAAACTTCCGCGTGAAACGGTTAAAGTTGATTATGGATTAGAATATGGTAAAGATGTTCTGACGATTCATAAAGATGCAATTAAGCCGGGACAGCGCGTACTGATTACTGATGACCTGCTTGCTACAGGCGGTACGATTGAAGCGACAATCAAGCTTGTAGAAGAGCTTGGCGGCGTTGTAGCAGGGTGTGCATTCCTGATCGAACTCTCATATTTAGACGGCCGTGAGAAGCTGAATGGATATGACATGCTGCGCCTGATGGAATTTTAATGTATAATTGCTTAAAGAGTCCTTGATACAGGGCTCTTTTTCATATATTTCTTTCTGAATGAATGAATTATCGCTAATGGCTTTACATAAATTGATTTTTTATTAATAATAGAAACAATACTCAAAACTACTAAACATGATAAAGGTGATAAATCGTATGGCAAATGATCGGGTGCTTACCGTTGAAGAAGTGTTCGGGATTACCGCAAGTTATATGAATAAAAGTCAGGTGGATTTTGTGAAGAAAGCCTACCAGCTGGCTGAAGAAGCTCATAAAGAACAGTTCCGAAAATCAGGTGAGCCTTATATCATCCACCCTGTCCAGGTTGCAGGCATTCTGGCTGAACTTCAAATGGACCCGTCAACCGTTGCAGCAGGGTTTCTTCATGATGTAATTGAAGATACAATTTTTACTTATGAAGATCTGACAGAAAAGTTCAATGAAGAAGTTGCCATGCTGGTGGACGGCGTCACAAAGCTCGGTAAAATTAAATATAAATCCAAGGAAGAGCAGCAGGCTGAAAACCATCGTAAAATGTTTATCGCAATGGCGCAGGATATCAGAGTGATCCTGATCAAGCTTGCTGACCGCCTTCATAATATGAGAACTTTGAAGCATATGCCAGTAGAAAAACAAATCCGGATTTCAAATGAAACGCTGGAGATTTTCGCTCCACTCGCACACAGACTCGGTATATCAACCATTAAATGGGAACTTGAAGATACATCACTTAGGTACCTGAATCCGCAGCAATACTACCGGATCGTTAACCTGATGAAAAAAAAGCGTAATGAACGTGAAGAATATGTGGATGAGGTTATTACAGAAATCCAGCAGCAGGTAAAAGATGTTGGGATTGATGTAGATATTGTTGGCAGACCAAAGCATATTTATTCGATTTATAAAAAAATGGCTGTTCAGAATAAACAGTTTAATGAGATCTATGATCTGCTTGCTGTGCGCGTAATCGTGGACAGTATTAAAGATTGCTACGCGGTGCTTGGCATTATTCATACATGCTGGAAGCCGATGCCAGGTAGATTCAAAGATTATATCGCAATGCCAAAACCGAACATGTACCAGTCTCTTCACACAACTGTTATCGGCCCTAAAGGGGATCCGCTTGAAGTTCAGATCAGAACTGCTGACATGCACCGTATTGCTGAATATGGTGTAGCTGCACACTGGGCTTATAAAGAAGGGACAGTCATTAATGAAGACAGCAAACAGACGATTGAAAAGAAGCTGACCTGGTTCAGGGAAATCCTTGAGTTCCAGCAGGATTCTTCAGATGCAGAAGAATTTATGGATGCACTTAAATTCGATCTGTTTTCTGATATGGTATATGTTTTTACGCCTAAAGGTGATGTGATGGAGCTGCCGGCAGGTTCAGTGCCGATTGATTTTGCCTATCGCGTTCACTCAGAGATCGGAAACAAAACCATTGGTGCAAAAGTGAATGGGAAAATGGTACCGCTCGACTCGCCGCTGAAAACGGGCGATATTATTGAAATTATGACATCCAAGCACTCATATGGTCCCAGTCAGGACTGGCTGAAGCTTGCTCAGACATCACAGGCGAAAAATAAAATTAAAGCGTTTTTCAAAAAGCAGAGACGTGATGAAAATGTTGATAAGGGCAGGGAGTCTGTAGACAGAGAAATCCGAGCGCTTGATTTCTCTCCAAAAGACGTACTGACTGAAGAAAATATGAAGCGGGTTTATGAAAAGTATAACTTCTCAAGTGAGGATGATTTATACGCTGCAGTCGGCTACGGCGGCATTACCGGCGCACAGATCGCAAACCGTCTGACTGACAGACTGAGAAAGCTTCGCGATGAGGAAGACACGCTTGAAAAAGCGATGGCTGACATTAAGCCGCCTTCTGTTAAAAAGAAAAAAGATGCGGGCGTAACGGTCAAGGGCATTGATAATTTATTAGTCAGACTGTCTAAATGCTGCAGCCCCGTACCGGGTGATGAAATCATCGGTTTTATTACAAGAGGGCGCGGTGTATCTGTTCACAGAAGCGACTGCCCTAATATACAGGGTGATTCTGAAGCCAGACTCATTCCGGTTGAATGGGAAGGCACAACTGAAAATAAGAAAGAATATAACGTTGATATAGAAATTTCCGGTTATGACAGAAGAGGCCTTCTGAATGAAGTGCTCCAGGCAGTCAATGAGACGAAAACAAATATCTCAGCTGTCAGCGGGAGAAGTGACCGCAATAAAATGGCAACGATCAATATGTCAATTATGATTCAGAATGTGACTCACCTTCAAAGGGTTGTAGACCGGATTAAGCAGATTCCTGACATTTACGCTGTACAGAGAATTGTAAACTAGCCAGGGAGGATCATCACTTTGAAAGTAGTTGTTCAGCGAAGTAAAGAAGCAAAAGTAACGGTAGAAGGCCAGGTTGAAGGAGAAATCAGCAGCGGGCTGGTGCTGTTAGTAGGCATCAGTCAGGACGATCATGAATCTGACTGCGAATATGTTGCTGAGAAAATTGCCAATCTGCGTATCTTTGAAGATAGCGACGGGAAAATGAATCATTCTGTTCTCGATCAGGGAGGAGAAATTTTATCCATCTCCCAATTTACCCTTTATGGCGATACAAAAAAAGGCAGAAGACCAAACTTCATGAACGCAGCAAAACCTGACTACGCAGAGCCGCTGTATGAAAAGTTCAATGATTTATTAAAAGATAAAGGTCTGAAGGTGGAAACGGGCGTGTTTGGCGCGATGATGGACGTTTCACTTGTCAATGACGGTCCGGTCACGCTGATCGTAGAAACCTGAAAAATCCGGGACATCTGAAAAAGATGTCCCGGATTTTTTAATTCCCGCCAGAAAAATAGTCAGTCAGTCCGTTATAAATACCGGTCGCTGCGATTTCTCTGAAACGCTCATTATTTACTGATGCTTCTTCTGAAGGGTTACTGATAAAGCCTAATTCAATCAGTACTGAAGGAGCAGAATTATCTCTTAACACAAGAAAGTTTCCGTGATGCATTCCGCGGTTTTTAATCGTCATGCTGTCACTAAGCCCGCTGTGAACAGAATCGGCGAGTGCCTCATCCGGTCCTCCGTAAAAATAAGTAGTAAATCCTTTCACGCTCCGGTCATTGATCGCATCATAATGCAGTGAGATAAATGCGTCAGCACCATGGTCTTTGGATACAGCAACCCGGCTGTGAAGGTCTACATGACGGTCGTCTTCACGGGTCATAATGACGTTCGCGCCAGTACTTGATAGCATATGATACAGGGCTTCGGCAGTTCTGATGGTTAGTGATTTCTCAAGTGTGCCTGCTGCACCGATTGCACCACCGTCACGTCCGCCATGCCCTGCATCGATTACAATTGTAGCATCTGAAATCGATTCAACCGGTTCATCATTTAATTCTTCTTCAGGCGAGGTTCCATCTTCTGCTGACACAATCCAATTAGCAATATAACCGCGTTCACCGCCAGGTATCAGGACTTCATACCAGTCTCCGGTTTCTCCTGTAACCTCAAGTGATTCACCTGCTCCTGCTTTGTAGAGCACAGCTGCATCGGTAGAGGGTTCCATCCTTATATTTGAACCGTTGTATAGAATTGTGACTTGTCCATCCAGGTCACCGGAACCCGCGCTGCCCGGATGTAAGCCGCGTTCAGTAAACCATTCTGCAATCCAACCGGTCTGACCATCTTCAAATTCAATCATCAGCCAGCCTTCAGATTCTTCTTCGACAGTAAAAGAATCGTATAAATTTACAGTACCGATAATCTCACCGTTTCGATCAGGTTCAGCACGCACCTGCAAACCATTTACTGTAATATGTATGTCGTCAGTCAGTGTATCTGAGGACTCAACTGCGGAAAAAATATTATATTCCACATAATCGGAGCTGACCCATCCGGTTAAAGTACCAGTCGAGATATTCAGCCAGCCATACTTTTCATCACTGATTGTGACCTGATCTCCGGTGTTTAATGTGCCGATCACATTACCTTCAGAAGAAAAATCATCTCTGACGTTTAACCTATCCACTAAAATCGTCCCATTATTGTTATCAGATGCGGGTTCAGCAGCGCTTTCGCTATCAGAAGGTTCGGTTGAAGTTTCAGTTTCTGTCAAAAGCCAGTCAGCAATCCAGCCTGATCCTTCTGCAAGAGAAACTTGAACCCATCCGCTGACACGCTGTAGTTCTGTGAACCGGTCCCCTTCATCTGCTGAAGTAACAGCAGGGTAGGACAGTCCGGGACCTTCCCTGATCAGCGTATTGTCGTGAGCAGTTTCGACAATTCCTTCTGCATGCACCTGTGCTTCAGGCAGCAGGGCAGTTACTAAAAATATTGATATTATCACTGGCAGCAGTTTCAATCAAATCACCCCAACATATTCTTACTAACATCATATAGTAAAAACCATTCCACCGTCATTAGTAATTTTGAATTGCTTGTTATGTGAAAGTGATTGATGATTTTGGTTCACGTGATAATTGGAGCGGAAATGAACAGCCCGCTTTAACAGATAGCAATTCATTTTTACCGTCCTCTTGACAAGTCCGCCTCTGGTGATTATGATTGATTACATTATATGAACGAATACCGATGATAGAGAACAGTAAACAGGATCACGAATGCACAGAGAGAGTCTGCCCCAGGCTGAAAGCAGACTTACAGATCGCCCTGTTGAATGAACACTCTGTAGGTTTTTTCCTGAAACACGAGTAGGGAAAAACGTCAGCAGGCGTTAACTGCTTAAAGTGGAAGCTTAAGGCTTCAATTAGGGTGGCACCGCGGAAAATCCCGTCCCTTGTTTTCGAACAAGGGACGGGATTTTTTTGCTGTCTAATTTTAGCAGCTGCGTCGGATTCGAGTTGAGTTGAAGGAGGAGTAATCGTGACAATTAATATACCAAGAGGCACACAGGATATTTTACCCGGGGTATCTGAACACTGGCAGTTTATCGAGCAGACAGCTGCTGAGTTGTGCCGGCAGTATCAGTACAAGGAAATCCGGACACCTGTATTTGAACACACTGAACTGTTTGAAAGAGGCGTAGGCGATACAACGGATATTGTGCAAAAAGAAATGTACACATTTAAAGACCGTGGTGACAGAAATCTGACACTCCGCCCTGAAGGAACAGCAAGCGTTGTTCGCTCATATGTTCAGCATAAGATGCACGGTCAGGCGATCCAGCCGGTAAAACTTTTTTACACAGGGCCGATGTTCCGCTATGAAAGACCGCAGGCTGGCAGATTCCGTCAGTTCGTTCAGTTTGGTGTAGAAGCGATTGGCAGTGATGACCCTGCGATTGATGCAGAAGTGATCTCACTGGCAATGGAGCTGTACAGCCGTCTTGGATTAAAGAAAGTTAAGCTGGTACTGAACAGCCTTGGTGATACTGAGAGCCGGATCGCTCACAAAAATGCTTTAATCGAGCATTTCAGTCCAAGAATTGATGAGTTCTGTTCTGATTGTCAGGTCCGTCTGGATAAGAACCCGCTCAGAATCCTTGACTGTAAGAAAGACAGAGGACACGAACTGATTGAAAGCGCGCCTTCACTGAAGGATTATCTGAATGAAGAATCAAAGAACTACTTTGATAAAGTGAAGCGTTACCTTGATGTGATGGGCATCAGCTATGAACTTGATCCTAATCTGGTTCGCGGTCTTGATTACTATAACCACACTGCTTTTGAAATCATGAGTGATGCTGAAGGCTTTGGGGCCATCACAACACTTTGCGGGGGCGGCCGTTATAACGGGCTGACTGAAGAGATCGGTGGACCTGCATCACCGGGTATCGGTTTTGCGCTCAGTATTGAAAGACTGATGGCGGCGCTTGAAGCTGAAGGTGTCTCATTGCCGATTAATGAGAAAGTTGACTGTTACTTCGTAGCAATGGGAGAAGCTGCAAAAGAAAAGGCAGTCTCTCTGACATATGAAGCACGCAAAAAGGGTCTGAGTGCTGAACTTGATTATCTGAACCGTAAAATGAAGGGGCAGTTTAAAGCCGCTGACCGGATTCATGCTGCTAATGTTGTCATCATCGGTGAAGATGAGCTTACTGCAGGTAAGGCATCAGTGAAAAACATGGATAGCGGTTCACAGGAAGAAGTACCATTTGAAGACATTATTAAATATATAGAGAAAGCTTAGGGAGGAATTCATATGTTTGGACGTTCATTTTACTGCGGTGAAGTACCGGAAGCCGCAATCGGAGAGAAAATTACTTTAAAAGGCTGGGTTCAGAAAAGACGTGACCTTGGTGGGTTGATTTTTGTTGATCTGCGTGACCGATCAGGCATTGTTCAGGTTGTCTTCAGTCCTGACACATCAAAAGAGGCGCTTGAAACAGCAGAAGCGATTCGCAGTGAATATGTATTAAGTATCGAAGGAACAGTGCAGGCAAGAGGAGAAGGAACTGTTAACCCGAACCTTGCGACTGGATCAATTGAAGTGCAGGCTGAAGCAGTGACTGTACTGAGCAGTGCAAAAACACCGCCGTTTGCAATTGAAGACAAAGCGGAGACAGCAGAAGAGATCCGCCTGAAGCACCGTTATCTTGACCTGCGCCGTCCTGTAATGGCGAATACATTCAAAATGCGTCACAGCATTACAAAGTCTGTCCGCCGTTTCCTTGATGACGAGCAGTTCATTGAAGTTGAAACACCAATGCTGACAAAGAGTACGCCAGAAGGTGCCCGTGACTACCTTGTGCCGAGCCGTGTACATGAAGGTGAATTTTACGCCCTTCCTCAGTCACCACAGCTTTTCAAACAGCTGTTAATGGTTGGCGGGTTTGACCGCTATTATCAGATTGCGCGCTGTTTCCGTGATGAGGACCTTCGTGCTGACAGACAGCCTGAGTTCACTCAGATTGATATTGAGACAAGCTTTATGAGCCAGGAAGAGATTATGACAATGAACGAGCAGATGCTATATCAGATGATGAAGGATGTAAAGGGACTTGAAATTCAGCTGCCGATCCCGCGTATGACGTACACTGATGCAATGGAGCGCTTTGGCTCAGATAAGCCTGATACACGTTTTGGCATGGAATTGACTGACGTATCTGCTATCGTTGAAAACTCAGGCTTTAAAGTATTCAGTGGTGCAGTTGCAGGTGGCGGCCAGGTGAAACTGATTAACGCAAAACAGGCGGCAGATCAGTACTCTCGTAAAGATATTGACGCACTTGGAGAGTTTGCCGGACGCTACGGTGCAAAAGGGCTTGCGTGGCTGAAGGTAACTGAAGAAGGCTTTGCCGGACCAATTGCGAAATTCTTCAATGAAGAAGAACAGGCACAATTAACTGAAGCTGCAGGTTCTGAGGCAGGAGACTTACTACTTTTTGTAGCTGATAAAAAATCAGTTGTCGCTGATGCGCTGGGTGCGCTCCGTTCAAAGCTTGGTAAGGAGCTTGATCTGATTGATGAATCAGCATTTAACTTCCTTTGGGTGACTGACTGGCCGCTGCTTGAGTATGATGAAGAAGAAGGCCGTTATTTCGCAGCACACCATCCGTTTACAATGCCTGTGAGAGAAGATCTGCCCCTTCTTGAAACAGACCCGGGTGCTGTCAGAGCGCAGGCGTATGACATCGTACTGAATGGTTATGAGCTTGGCGGTGGATCACTCCGTATTTTCGAGCGCGAGATTCAGGAAAAGATGTTTGAAGTTCTCGGTTTTTCAAAAGAAGAGGCAATTGATCAGTTTGGCTTCCTTCTAGAAGCATTTGAGTACGGTACGCCTCCACACGGCGGAATTGCACTTGGGCTTGACCGTCTTGTGATGCTGCTTGCAGGCAGCACGAACCTTCGTGACACGATTGCATTCCCTAAAACAGCGAGTGCGAGCTGTGTGCTGACTGATGCACCTGGAGAAGTAAGTGAAGCACAATTGAATGAATTGAAGCTATCACTGAATCTTCAGAAAAATCTATAATTTTTCATCTAAATAATTGTTTTTTGATTTTCCGTATGCTATGATGATTTCACAAGGTAAGTCCTGATGTGTACGTTTTAATATCCATCAGTTTTGACCGAACACTTCAATATCCGGGAGTTCACGTTTTTCAACCGCTTGCACGCCCTTTGCGGGGAAGCATAAAGTTGAAAATAGGACACCCACCTGCTGAGAGCGGGTTCAAAACGATAGATTCCTACATCGAACGGCACAATTGGGATTTACCACATCTTACATACGGAACAGGTCCGGTGCATATGATATGCTCCCCTCTAAGTAGACAGATTAAAAACAAAAATCTGTTTGCCTAGGGGGGAGCTTTTCTATGTCTTATAAACGTTATTCTCTTGAGT